>NZ_JBTHHY010000001.1:0-423524 GCF_054353475.1 Streptococcus sp. V919
TTACTCAGAGTTAAGTGACGATAGCCTAGGAGATACACCTGTACCCATGCCGAACACAGAAGTTAAGCCCTAGAACGCCGGAAGTAGTTGGGGGTTGCCCCCTGTGAGATATGGAAGTCGCTTAGCTCTAGGGAGTTTAGCTCAGCTGGGAGAGCATCTGCCTTACAAGCAGAGGGTCAGCGGTTCGATCCCGTTAACTCCCATAGGTCCCGTAGTGTAGCGGTTATCACGTCGCCCTGTCACGGCGAAGATCGCGGGTTCGATTCCCGTCGGGACCGTAATAACGAAAGTTATTTGACTCGTTAGCTCAGTTGGTAGAGCAATTGACTTTTAATCAATGGGTCACTGGTTCGAGCCCAGTACGGGTCATATTTGCGGGTTTGGCGGAATTGGCAGACGCACCAGATTTAGGATCTGGCGCTTAACGGCGTGGGGGTTCAAGTCCCTTAACCCGCATAATAGAAATCAGCCGGCTTAGCTCAGTTGGTAGAGCATCTGATTTGTAATCAGAGGGTCGCGTGTTCAAGTCATGTAGCCGGCATTTTTTTTAGGTTAAAGCAGAGTCGATGCGAACGTAGTTCAGTGGTAGAACACCACCTTGCCAAGGTGGGGGTCGCGGGTTCGAATCCCGTCGTTCGCTTAGAGAGGCCGGGGTGGCGGAACTGGCAGACGCACAGGACTTAAAATCCTGCGATTGGTAACGATCGTACCGGTTCGATTCCGGTCCTCGGCATATAATGATGAGCACCCTTAGCTCAACTGGATAGAGTACCTGACTACGAATCAGGCGGTTAGAGGTTCGACTCCTCTAGGGTGCATTAACAATTTAATTCGGGAAGTAGCTCAGCTTGGTAGAGTACTTGGTTTGGGACCAAGGTGTCGCAGGTTCGAATCCTGTCTTCCCGATTGATGGCGGTGTAGCTCAGCTGGCTAGAGCGTCCGGTTCATACCCGGGAGGTCGGGGGTTCGATCCCCTTCGCCGCTATAATGATCTTGTTGGACCTTTAGCTCAGCTGGTTAGAGCTCTCGGCTCATAACCGAGTGGTCGTAGGTTCAAGTCCTACAAGGTCCATTGAAATGATGGAGGATTACCCAAGTCCGGCTGAAGGGAACGGTCTTGAAAACCGTCAGGCGTGTAAAAGCGTGCGTGGGTTCGAATCCCACATCCTCCTTTATTATTAACGCGGGATGGAGCAGCTCGGTAGCTCGTCGGGCTCATAACCCGAAGGTCGTAGGTTCAAATCCTGCTCCCGCAATATTGGCTCGGTAGCTCAGTTGGTAGAGCAATGGATTGAAGCTCCATGTGTCGGCGGTTCGATTCCGTCTCGCGCCATTTTTTATTAAGTATCATGCGGGTGTAGTTTAGTGGTAAAACTACAGCCTTCCAAGCTGTTGTCGCGAGTTCGATTCTCGTCACCCGCTTTGAACTTTGTTCAAGTACCAAGTTTTTGACTTGGGCGCGTAGCTCAGGTGGTTAGAGCGCACGCCTGATAAGCGTGAGGTCGGTGGTTCGAGTCCACTCGTGCCCATTAATAGGAGAATTACTCAAGAGGCTGAAGAGGACGGTTTGCTAAATCGTTAGGTCGGGTAACCGGCGCAAGGGTTCGAATCCCTTATTCTCCGTAATTAGAGCTTGTTGGCTCTTTTTTTGTGTCTTTAATTATCAAATTTTCCTTCTTTGACGACTGTGGTTGAGTGATGAATTCTTACTATCTGGAGCGAAACAAAATGGTTCGCTCTTTTTGTTTTCAAATTTAGGGAGATTCTAGGTTTAATTTTATTAAAGTCACGGAGTATAAAAGTATCTTTTAATGATTTCGTGGCTTTTTCCTAGCTTTTATCTTTCATTTATATTTTATTCTTTCAATGCGTTAATGGTCTTTTCTTTAATTTTCTGTAAGCTTTTATAATAATTTAACTCTATTATTGGTTAGCTTTAAATAATGGTTTAATCTCTTTTGTTATACGTCCTATAGGATTTCTCTACAATATATTTAGCTATATAATATTTATTGAAGGTGTATCGAATATAAGAATTATTGAACATATTTACTTAGTATTTGTATATATAAGATTTCGTTATCTTACCGCAACTCTCAAATATTTGATATAATGTAAGCAAAGCTATGGTCACCATTAATTTTATGAGGAGATTTTTATGGGTAATAGAAGTATAGTAGGAAGTCTGTTTATTCTTATATTTTTTTTTTTTTACAGTTGGTTGTAGTAATCAAAATTCTGAGCTTTCTAGTAAAGATATTAGTTTATCTACTTCAATTACTAGTAACGAGATAAAGTCTGGGGAGTCTAAGAAAGATTATAAAGATTTGTACAAGTCAGTTTTTGATGATTACCAAAAGATATTTTCTACTTCTCAAGATCCAACTGCAATTTCAAATCTTTATCAAAGTTTAAAAGCTACTGAACGTCCTATCAATAGTTGGTCTCTTGAAAATGCCATGAATCGTTCAGATGATATGCGTTATTCCTTTGTTGATTTAAATGATGATGGCGTCGAGGAGTTACTTATAGCAGATCTTAATTTAAGTGGAAAATATTTTTTGACTGGGGTGTATTCTTTACAAGAAGGTAAACCTGTTCTCTTAGCAGAAGGTTTTGCTGCAGGACATGGTGGATCTAGGAATGCGGCAATTATTTATCAAGGTGGGGAGATTCTTGAATTAAGTTGGTCGTCAGGAACTGGTAAAGGTTATGGAACTCTTTATAAGTTAAATGAAAAGCAAAAGGGGGCTAGTAAACTTCAGGAAAAAGAATTTCAAATAGAATCTAATTATATTGGATCTAATTTTGGAAAAACTGAATCTGATCAAATTGATCTAAGAGGTTTTGATTGGCAGAAATTTGAAAACTCTACTAGTACGACCATTTCGGGAGAAAAGCAAAAAGCTCCTTGGAATGCCAATAAATCTGCTAAATTAGAAGCTTTTATTAAAGGCTGGGGAGAAAGACTTGGTCAACCTAATTACAAAAAAGGAATTGCTGGTGGAGATGTCGGTGCTGATAATCTCTATACCTTTGGTGATGGGCCGAGTGAAAAAATAAATGCGGAATACTCGGATACAGGTTTAGGGAACGCTAAGTACAGAATCGTGGAGCGCTATAGTAACTGGGATAAATATCCGGAAGTGCACAGCTACTTCTTTGCGATTACTAACACAGGAGAAGCGATTGTCTTTCATTCACCGACAACTAATGGTGGGATTATGTACTTGAAACCAACCGAAAATACAGAAATACAAGCAGAGTTCAAACGCTTGGTTGAAGAAGAGTAATGAAAAAAGAGTTTAGCCTTGGCTAAACTCTTTTTTTTTAAAAGTTAATATTTCGATATCGAAATAGTTGACAGATGTAATTCAGGGTGTTACAATAATTCAAAAGGTTCGATATAGAACAAAAAGGAGACAAAATGGACAAGATGTTAGGAGGCTATCAAGCTCTACAGATTCGATTGCTAAATGGGCGTATCTTTCAAAAACTCTTGAGCAAGGAACCAGATGCTCAATACAGAAGTGAGCAAGGAAAAATTTTAACGATTTTGTGGAAGCAAGAGTTGGGGTGCGCTACTGCGACAGATATCGCTCTTGCGACGGGTCTAGCCAATAATACATTGACCAGTATGGTTAAGAAATTGGAAGAACAAGGCTTGGTCACTATTCAACCTTGCACGCAGGATAAAAGGAAAAAATATATCTCTTTGACAAACCTCGGTTGGGCGCAAAAAGAAATTGGAGACCGTGTCAGCAAAGAACTAGGAGAGATTTTTTATCAAGGCTTTTCGGATCAAGAGATCCGAGAATTTGAGGCCTATCAAGAGCGAATTATCTCAAATCTAAAAGCTAAAGAAAATGAAATCTAGGGAAAGGAAGTAACAGTTATGATTGGAATAACAGGTGTAACAGGGAAATTAGGCTCTTATGTGGCTGATCTTATAGATCAGCAAGGAATTGCTTCTATCCATCTGGCAAGAAGTCCAGAGCGTGCAAAAGTCTACGCGTCTGCAGAAATCCGTAAAATAGTGTATGCCAATACTCCAGAGATGGTTGAGGCCTTAAAGGGTATCGATACCTTGTTGATGGTCTCTGCTCGGGAAAATCCAGAGCGTGTCAAGGAGTTTTTAGATGCTGCAAGACTAGCAGGGATACAACATATCGTATATACCTCCTTTTATGGGGCAGATGAGAAGGCAACTTTCACTTTGTCTCGAGATCATGCCCAGACGGAAGCCTATATCAAGGAGTTAGGGTTCACCTACACTTTTTTGAGAGATAATTTTTACTTGGACTTCTTGATTGATCTTGCGCTTGAAAATGGAGAAATTCGTGGTCCGGCCGGCAATGGCCTGGTATCAGCTGTTGCCCGTAAGGACACATCTAGGGTTGCAGCAGAAATTCTTTTAAATCCTAAGGAGTGGGAAAATCAAAGCTTGAATCTGACAGGGCCAGAGGATCTTTCCATGGAAAAAATCGTAGCGCTTCTCTCAAAGGAGACCGGTAAGGACATCACGTATCTAGATGAATCAGTAGAAGAAGCCTATGAGTCACGAAAAAAATGGCCAGCACAAACTTGGGAGTACGATGCATGGGTCAGTACCTATACAGCGATTAAAGCTGGCGAACAGGCTGGGGTTTCAACAGATATCGAAAAAGTTCTAAGGCATCCAGCAAGCAGCCTTTTGGATATTCTTAGAGATAGAAAACTTATTGAGGAAAAAAATGATTGAATACAAACATGTAGCCTTGCGCTATACAGAAAAGGATATTTTAAAAGATGTTAATCTCCGCATTGACAATGGAGAATTCATGGTACTAGTGGGTCCTTCAGGATCTGGGAAGACCACTATGCTTAAATTGATTAATCGTCTTTTGGAGCCAACAGATGGTGATATCTACATGGATGGGAAGCGTATCAAGGACTATGAGGTGCGTGAGCTCCGTCTCAGTACCGGCTATGTCCTCCAAGCCATTGCCTTATTTCCTAACTTGACAGTTGCGGAAAATATTGCTCTCATTCCTGAGATGAAGGGCTGGAGCAAGGAGAAAATTGCTTCTAAAACAGAAGAACTCTTGAACAAGGTTGGCCTGCCTGCTGCAGAGTATGCAAATCGCATGCCTAGTGAATTATCGGGTGGGGAGCAACAGCGGATTGGCATTGTACGAGCCATCATTGGGGAACCAAAAATTCTATTGATGGACGAACCTTTTTCAGCCTTGGATGCCATCTCTCGCAAGCAGTTGCAGGCTCTTACAAAAGATTTACATAAAGAATTCGGCATGACGACCATCTTCGTTACTCATGATACGGATGAGGCCTTGAAATTAGGCGACCGAATTGCAGTGTTGCAGGATGGAGAAATTCGTCAGGTGGCAGCCCCTGAAACAATTTTACAAGCGCCTGCGACAGACTTTGTAGCAAACTTGTTTGGAGGTAGCCTTCATGTCTAATTTGATTTCAACATTTCAAGAGCGTTTTGGGGAATGGGTAACAGCTCTAGGACAACACTTACAATTGTCTCTTTTGACCTTATTGGTTGCTATTTTTCTGACTATCCCACTTGCGGTTTATCTAAATGGTCATAAAAAAGTGGCGAATTGGGTGCTACAAGTTGCGGGTGTCTTCCAGACCATACCCTCAATGGCTTTATTGGGTCTCTTTATTCCTTTCATGGGAATTGGTACCTTACCAGCCCTCACAGCCCTTGTCATTTACGCTATTTTCCCGATTTTAGAAAATACGATTACAGCCTTGAACGGCATTGATCCTAGTCTTGAGGAAGCAGGGATTGCTTTTGGAATGACCAAGTGGGAGCGACTCAAGAAGTTTGAAATTCCACTTGCCATGCCTGTCATTGTATCGGGGGTTCGTACAGCAACTGTTATGATCATTGGGACAGCAACTTTAGCTGCTCTTGTGGGAGCTGGTGGATTGGGCTCCTTTATCCTTTTGGGAATTGATCGTCGGAATGCTAGTCTCATTTTAATCGGTGCAATCTCATCAGCCATCTTGGCCATTCTCTTTAATGTTGTTCTCAAATGGTTGGAAAAGGCAAAGTTGCGTACAATTGTTGCAGCCTTTGCTGTTATGGTGCTTGGTTTGGGAGCAAGTTATGCTCCAAGCATGATTCCAAATAAAGAGAAAGAAAATCTGGTTATAGCTGGAAAGTTGGGACCTGAACCTGAGATTCTCATGAATATGTATAAACTTCTCATCGAGGAAAATACGGATATGACGGTGACGGTCAAACCTAACTTTGGGAAGACAGACTTTCTTTATCAAGCGCTGAAAAAAGGGGACATTGATATCTATCCAGAATTTTCTGGAACAGTGACAGAGAGTCTCCTTCAACCATCTCCACAAATTGGGCATGACCCAGAAAAGGTTTACGAGGTGGCTCGTGATGGCATTGCCAAACAGGACCAACTAGCCTTTCTTAAACCCATGGCTTATCAAAATACTTATGCTATAGCAGTTCCCAAAAAAATTGCGCAAGAATATGGGCTTAAGACGATTTCAGACTTGAAAAAAGTAGAAGGACAGCTCAAGGCGGGATTCACTCTGGAGTTTAATGACCGTGAGGATGGAAACAAGGGCTTGCAGTCTGTTTATGGATTGAATCTCAATGTGGCAACCATGGAGCCAGCTCTTCGCTACCAAGCCATCCAGTCAGGTGACATTCAAATTACAGATGCTTACTCAACAGATGCTGAAATTGCTCGCTATGATTTAGTGGTTTTGGAGGATGATAAACAACTCTTCCCTCCATACCAAGGAGCTCCACTGATGAAAGAAGCTCTTCTCAAGAAACATCCAGAGTTGGAAACGGTGCTTAATAAATTAGCTGGTAAGATTACAGAAAGCCAGATGAGCCAGCTTAACTATCAAGTCGGTGTCGAAGACAAGTCTGCTGAAGAAGTAGCGCATGAGTTTCTCCTTCAAGAAGGAATACTTAAGCAATAATCAAAGGAGTATTAGTTTATGAGTATACAAAAAAGGATCAAAAGATCCTTTTTTTTTATTGTACCAATGCTAACAAGATGGTAAGCACCAGTGCAATTCCAATTCGAATCAGATGGTGGGCTGGATGGAAGTTTTCTTTTTGTTTGCCATTCCAATAGGCTCCGTAGCAAATTAATCCACAGCCAATCAGCCAAAGAGATAGTGCGATAATCGGCAAAAAGAAGTAGAGGAAGATAGATAAGGTCGCAAGGCTACTTCCGATGAGGAGAAGCCGATTTCCTAGGAGATTCCTGCCTTTTCTTAATTCTGAAAGGCTAGCCAATAAATGAAGAAGAGGAAAAGCAAGAGCTAAGAAGATTATAAAAATAACAAGAATAATAACGATGTTCATAGGATTTACTTTCTAGCTAGAATAATGATAATTTATTTTTGTTTGGTTGTCATCTCCATGACGTCTAAGTAAAATCTCACGACTTGCTCTTCCTTATAAGATTTTCCTTTTTTGAGCCACCAGGTCAATGTTTCGATAAAGTTAGTTACCACAAAATGCTTGAGATAAGAAGCAGGAATATTAGGATAAGAAGCTTGCAAGTCCTCTATAACCATGGGGTAGACGTGGTGTTCCAATTCTTTCTGCAATTGACGGAGGAAGTAGTCATTTTTTGAGAAAAGGAGGCTGGTGACGTGGTCCTGGTTTTTCTTGAAATGTGAAAAGATATGAGACAAATAAGCTTCTGTAGTTATATTTTCCTCGCGTTCAAAAAGATGATGAAAGAGATAGCGGCAAAGCTCATCTAGGAGTAATTCCTTACTTTCATAATGGCTATAAAAGGTGGAACGACCGACATCTGCTAGGTCAATAATCTCCTGAACAGTGATGGATTCAAAATTTTTTTGGTTTAGTAATTGTAAAAAAGCAGTATAGATAGCTTTTCGTGTCTTGGTAATGCGACGATCTTGACTAGTCATATGGACACTTTGAACAAACTGTTCAGTAACTTACAAAGTAAACAGTTTGCTCCTATCCTTTCTGTAATGAATGTTAGATAATGATAATGAACAAGATGTTCATGAATCTATTATATCAGAGGAAACAGGATTATGAGGACAAAACATGCAGTTTGGTTAGCTTTTTTCTTAAATTTGAGTTATGCTATTGTTGAATTTATCGCAGGAGGGATTTTTGGTTCTAGTGCGGTCCTTGCTGACTCTGTCCATGATCTTGGAGATGCAATCGCAATTGGGATATCAGCTTTTCTTGAAACCATCTCCAATCGTGAAGAAGATAGTCATTACACCTTGGGTTACAAACGGTTTAGCCTTCTAGGTGCCTTGGTAACGGCTGTGATTCTCATGACAGGCTCTGTTCTGGTTATCTTAGAAAATATAACGAAACTCTTTCATTCACAACCTGTCAATGATGAAGGAATCCTCTGGTTAGGAATCATAGCGGTCAGTATCAATATATTGGCGAGTCTAGTAGTTCGTAAGGGAAAAACCAAGAATGAGTCTATTTTGAGCCTGCATTTTCTGGAAGATACTCTGGGTTGGGTGGCTGTTATCCTAATGGCCATTGTTCTGCGATTTACCGACTGGTATATTCTGGATCCGCTCTTATCTCTTGTCATCTCTATCTTTATTCTGTCAAAAACTATTCCTCGTTTTTGGTCTACGCTCAAGATTTTCCTCGACTCCGTGCCAGAAGGAGTGAATATCAAGCAAGTCAAGAGTGATTTGGAGCAACTGGACCACGTTGCTAGTATCAATCAGCTAAACCTCTGGACCATGGATGGTTTGGAAAAAAATGCCATTGTGCATGTTTGTTTAAAAGAGATTGAACAGATGGAGGTTTGCAAAGAATCGATTCGAAGCATACTCAAAGATTTTGGTTTTCAAAATATCACCATTGAGGTTGATGCAGACCTAGAAACTCACCAAGCCCATAAGCGAAAAATTGAGGAGTTGGAAGTAGGTCAAAGTCATGGACATGAACATCATCATTGATGAGGCGTAGTATAAATAAGCGAAAGCTTGATAAAAAGTGTATACTTAGAGTAGTAAGAAACAGAGAGGATTGTTTTTATGAAATCAGCAGTTTATGGTAAAGCAGGACAGATTGGTCTTGTTGAAGTGGAGCGTCCACAAATTAAGGAAGCAGATGATGTTATTATCCGTATCGTTAGAACTTGTGTCTGCGGTTCGGACTTATGGACATATCGTAATCCTAATATAAAAGAAGGCCGTTTGAACAGTGGTCATGAAGCTATCGGAATTGTCGAAGAAATTGGAGAGGCTATCACGACAGTGAAACCAGGAGATTTTGTCATTGCTCCATTTACACATGGTTGTGGGGAATGTGATGCCTGTCATGATGGCTTTGATGGAACTTGTGATCGTCATTTGGGTAATAGCAACTGGTCTACTGGTGTTCAAGCAGAGTACATTCGTTTCCATTATGCGAATTGGTCCCTAGTCAAAATTCCTGGGCAACCTTCTGACTATACAGAGGCTATGCTCAAATCTTTCTTAAGTCTAGCAGATGTTATGCCAACAGGTTACCATGCAGCGCGTGTGGCTAATGTGCAAAAAGGTGACAAGGTGGTCGTTATCGGGGATGGTGCTGTGGGTCAATGTGCAGTTATCGCAGCCAAAATGCGTGGTGCATCGCAAATCGTCCTCATGAGTCGCCACCAAGACCGTCAACAGATGGCCTTGGAGTCAGGTGCGACAGCTGTTGTAGCTGAGCGTGGTGAAGAAGGGATTGCCAAGGTCCGTGAAATCCTTGGTGGTGGAGCAGACGTGGCTCTCGAATGTGTTGGAACAGAAGCGGCCATTGACCAAGCTTTAGGAGTGCTTCATAATGGAGGGCGCATAGGATTTGTCGGTGTGCCACACTACAATAACCGTGCCCTTGGTTCGACCTTCGCCCAAAATATCTCAGTGGCAGGTGGAGCAGCCTCAGTTACTACTTATGACAAACAAGTTTTGTTAAAAGCTGTCCTTGATGGTGATATCAATCCAGGCCGTGTCTTTACCTCAAGCTACAAACTAGAAGATATTGACCAAGCTTATAAGGACATGGATGAACGTAAGACTATCAAGTCTATGATTGTGATGGAATAAAAAAGAAAATCCTAATAGAGTATGGAAATCTCTATTAGGATTTTTTATGTTCAGCTATTGTGCTTAATGCAAGGTACTTTCTCTTAAAGTTAGTTTGGTTCCTAGCATAGTAAGGCTTGGAATTTTACGTCCATGAAGGACTTCTCTGTTCAAAATATCCATTCCTGTTCGTCCCATTTCCTCGGTGTAGACTGTAATACTGGAAAGTGGTGGGAACACTTGCTTGGTTAGAATGGTATCATTAAAGGAAATAATACTGACGCGCTCCGGTATGCTGATGCTGGCTTCTTGAAGGGCGCGAAGGGCACCAATGGCCAAGCTATCACTGGCTGCAAAAAAGGCCTGTGGAAGCTTCTCTCCTAATTTTTCTATAGCCTCTTTCATTAAGTCATATCCAGATTGGGCAGTAAATAGACCTTGGAAAACGAATTTCTCGTTATAGATTCCCTTTTCTTGTGTATAGGATTTAAAGTAATCTAAGCGTTTATCTGCGATGACTTCTTCTTGGTCAGTAGTAGTTTCAAGACCGGATAGGATACCAATTTTCTTAAGTCCGTGGTCTGTAAAGTAATCAACCACCTGTCTAACAGCATTATTAAAATCTGTAATGACACAGGTATGGCCCAAGGCGATGGTGTCACTATCAAGAAAAACTAGAGGTTTTTGATATTCTTCAAATGAGGCAATCTGTGCTTGGCTGAATTTTCCAATACAAAGAATTCCAATAACTTCTTCGCTAAGCGTGAATGGTTGGTCATTGAAATAGCGCAAGATCTCGTAATCTAACTCTTGGGCTCTGTTTTCAATTCCTAGTCGAATCTGATAGTAGTAGAGGTCCTCCAACTCACCTTGTTCGCTGACCCACTGGATGATGGCAATCTTTTGTTTGAGTTTATGAGATTCACCTGTTTTGAGATGTTTGGTATAGCCTAGTTCTTCGGCAACAGTTAAAATACGATGTCGGGTTTCTTCTGTGACAGATAGACTCTGATCGCGATTGAGGACACGGGATACAGTTGCGATTGAAACAGAGGCTAGCTGAGCGATATCTTTGAGTGTAGCCATAATTCCCCTCCTTTTTAGGTTATTATAGCATATTTTTCTTCCTTTTTACTCATAGTTTAGTAAAATATCGGTAAAAATATTGACCTAAGCAAAACCCTTGGGTACAATAGAAGAAAACGATTACAGGATAAACTTTTTTACCTAATATTTCGTAAAAGGAGAATTCATATGACACAACATCTTACTGCTGAAGCACTTCGCAAGGATTTCCTTGCTGTTTTTGGTCAAGAAGCAGACCAAACCTTTTTCTCACCGGGCCGCATCAACTTGATTGGGGAACATACTGACTATAACGGTGGTCATGTTTTTCCAGCAGCTATTTCACTCGGAACCTATGGAGCTGCTCGTAAGCGTGATGACCAAGTCTTGCGTTTCTACTCAGCAAACTTTGAGGACAAAGGCATCATCGAAGTGCCTCTAGCTAACCTTAAGTTTGAGAAAGAGCACAACTGGACCAACTATCCAAAAGGTGTCCTTCATTTCTTGCAAGAAGCTGGGCATGTGATTGATAAAGGGTTTGATTTCTATGTCTTTGGGAATATCCCAAATGGAGCTGGTTTGTCTTCTTCAGCATCTTTGGAGCTTTTGACAGGTGTCGTAGCAGAATACCTCTTTGACCTAAAATTGGACCGTCTAGACTTAGTTAAAATCGGAAAACTAACAGAAAACAACTTTATCGGTGTTAACTCTGGGATTATGGACCAGTTTGCTATCGGTATGGGGGCAGACCAACGTGCTATTTACCTAGATACTAATACGTTAGAATACGACTTGGTTCCTCTTGATTTGAAAGACAATGTTGTTGTTATTATGAATACCAACAAACGCCGTGAACTTGCAGATTCTAAATATAATGAACGCCGTGCTGAGTGTGAAAAAGCAGTGGAAGAACTTCAAGTTGCCTTGGATATCCAGACTTTAGGCGAGTTAGATGAGTGGGCTTTTGATGAATATAGCTACCTGATCAAAGACGAAAATCGTTTGAAACGTGCTCGCCACGCAGTTCTTGAAAACCAACGTACCCTTAAAGCGCAAGCAGCACTTCGAGCGGGAGATTTGGATAAGTTTGGTCGTTTGATGAATGCGTCTCACATTTCTTTGGAACATGACTACGAAGTGACTGGCTTGGAATTAGATACCCTTGTTCATACGGCTTGGGCTCAAGAAGGTGTTCTTGGTGCTCGTATGACAGGAGCAGGTTTTGGTGGTTGTGCTATTGCCTTGGTTCAAAAAGACGCTGTTGAGTCCTTTAAAGAAGCTATAGGCAAGCACTATGAAGAAATCGTTGGCTATGCTCCAAGCTTCTATATCGCTGAAGTTGCAGGTGGTACTCGCGTTTTAGACTAGGAGAGAAGGATATGGAAGCTGTAATATTTGATTTAGATGGCTTATTAGCCGATACTGAAATCATTTCTCTAAAAGTTTATCAAGAATTGCTTAGAGATTTTGGAATTCCTTTCACAGAAGAAACTTATTCTAGAGACTACAGTGGACATAGGGAAGAGGAGAATGTTCAACGATTTTTGGACACCTATGATTTACCTTGGAACTTTGACCAAACCTTGGCAAAAGTTTATGAACTGGAAGCTCAAATCTTAGCTCAAGGTGTAAATTTAAAAAAAGGTGCTAAAAATTTGCTTACTTATTTGCAAAAAGAAGGCATTCCAATCGCTTTAGCAACTTCAAGTGTTGAACCTCGAGCTAGAATGATATTGGATAGCAATGGGATACTATCCCTATTTGACCATCTAGTTTTTGCAAAAGATGTGAAGCGAAGCAAACCTTACCCTGATATATTTTTAAAGGCTTGTAGTGATTTGAACGTTTTACCAGAGAATTGCTTGGTACTAGAGGATAGTGAAGCAGGGATTGAAGCGGCGTATAGAGCTGGGATTCCAGTTATTTGTATTCCAGATTTAAAAATACCAGCACAGTCTTTCTTAAATAAAACAGAACAAGTTTTTCAGGATTTGGATGCTGTTAGAGACTATTTAGAAAGTAAGAAGGAGGTTTTCTAGTGACCTTAGTAGAAACATTTGTTACCAAAGTCATTGCAGAAAGCACCTTTGAAGAGTTGGATCGGATTTATCTGAGCAATCGCGTCTTGGCACTGGTGGGAGATGGAGTTCTTGAAGTTGAGACTGACCAAGATGATTTGATTGAACTAAAAGATCAGCTTGTTGAGGAAGCAGTTCGCTTGGAAACGATTGAAGATAGTCTGGCTGCGCGTGAAATTCTCGGTGCTGAACTTATGGACTTGGTAACCCCTTGTCCAAGTCAGGTTAATCGAGATTTTTGGACAACCTATGCCCAGTCACCAGAGCAGGCAATTGCAGACTTCTACCAACTAAGTCAGAAGAATGACTACATCAAACTAAAGGCCATCGCAAAGAATATTGCTTATCGTGTTCCGTCTGACTACGATGAACTCGAGATTACTATCAATCTATCTAAACCTGAAAAGGATCCAAAGGAGATTGCGGCAGCCAAGTTGGTCAAGTCGAGCAACTATCCTCAATGTCAGCTTTGTATGGAAAACGAAGGCTATCATGGTCGTGTCAATCATCCAGCTAGAAGCAATCATCGCATCATTCGTTTTGATATTTCTGGGCAGGAGTGGGGCTTCCAATATTCTCCCTATGCGTACTTTAATGAGCACTGTATTTTCCTAGACAGTCAACACCGTCCTATGGCTATCAGTCGCCAAAGTTTTGAGCGTTTGTTAGCAATCGTAGAGCAGTTCCCAGGCTATTTTGCAGGCTCGAATGCGGACCTACCAATTGTTGGTGGTTCAATCTTGACCCATGATCATTACCAAGGTGGGCGACATGTATTCCCAATGGAAGTGGCGCCTTTACAGAAAAGTTTTACCTTTGAAGGTTTTGAATCTGTCAAAGCAGGAATTGTTCAGTGGCCTATGTCTGTGATTCGATTGACCTCAGATTCTAAAGACGATTTGACCAATCTTGCTGAGAAAATCTTACTTTCTTGGCGTCAATACTCAGATCCAAGTGTTCAGGTCTTGGCGGAAAGTAATGGAACACCGCATCACACTATCACACCGATTGCGCGTAAACGAGATGGGCAGTTTGAGTTGGACTTGGTCTTGCGAGACAACCAGACATCGTCAGAGCATCCTGACGGCATCTATCATCCCCATAAGGATGTTCAACATATCAAGAAGGAAAATATTGGCTTGATTGAGGTTATGGGCTTAGCAATCTTGCCACCACGCTTGAAGGAAGAAGTGGAGCAAGTAGCAGCTTACCTGGTTGGAGAGGATGTTTTAGTAGCAGATTATCACCAAGAATGGGCAGATGAGTTGAAAGAATCCAATCCTAGATTGACTGATAAAGACCACGCTCTTGAAATCGTCCAAGAATCTGTTGGTAAAATCTTCGCTCGGGTATTGGAAGATGCAGGGGTTTACAAGCAAACAGAAGAAGGACAGGCAGCCTTTATGCGCTTTGTAAATCATGTTGGACTTATGCCATAGTGTCAGGACCTTCCTCTTGCATACTAGTATAAAAAGTAGTATGATAGCGTTTGAAAGACTAGGAGGAATGTATGAAGGATTTTCACTTTGATGCCATATCAGCATTTGAAAATTATGAAATCAAGGAGATGAGAGATGGTCGTGTCACCGTAACTACCAAGGTCGTGAACTCTTCTCTTAACTATTATGGCAATGCCCACGGAGGTTATCTTTATACTCTGTGTGACCAAATCAGTGGCTTAGTCGTTATTTCTCTTGATTTAGATGTTGTAACCTTACAGTCTTCCATCAATTACTTAAAAGCAGGATATCTCGGAGATGAATTGACCATCAAGGGAGAGTGTGTCCATAAAGGACGTACCACCTGTGTCGTCGACGTAGACCTCATCAACCAAGATGGGAAAAATGTCTGCAAAGCAACCTTTACCATGTTTATAACAGGTGAGCGCTCAGAAGAAAAAAGAATTAGAATTTAGAAATATAAAAAAGAGGCTTATGCCTCTTTTTTATATTTACTTTTTCCGTCTAGTGCTCAATTATCTTATTCACTAAATCTTAAAAAATAGCCATCTGGATCTAAAACTGCAAATTCATGTGGATAGATATATTGTTCGCCAACTCGAAATTCTCTTTTAGTCAAAGGACGATGAATAGGATAGTTAGACTCGATTACTTTCTGATAGAGTCGAGGGACATCCTTTATGCCAAAGGAAATGTTGATTCCACGACCAAAGGGGTAGGCCAGTTCAGCTAGCTCCTCCTTTGTCCCCTCTTCTAGCATTAGCTGACAATCTTCAAGAGATAAGAAGAGGAAATTTTCTTCTGGTCGCTCGTATTCGATTGTAAAACCCAGCAAATCGCAGTAGAAGGAACGTGACTTTTCTATATTTGATACCATAAACTCGGGAATAACTGCATTGTAGTCCATAAAGAAAATCCTTACAATTCAATCTCTAAAACAATTGGTGCGTGGTCTTGGCGTGCGCCTGAGTCGATCATATCTGACTTGGTAACCTTATCTGCCACACGGTTACTTGTGAGCCAGTAGTCGATTCTCCAGCCTGTGTTGTTGATTTTTGAAGTCTTGCTGCGTTGTGCCCACCAAGTGTAGCGTTCTGGAACATCGCCATGGACATGGCGGAAGGTGTCAGTAAATCCTTTGGCTAAAAGGTTTGTAAATCCTTCACGTTCTTCGTCTGTAAATCCTGGTGAACGACGGTTGCTGGCTGGGTTGGCAAGGTCAATTTCCTTGTGGGCAACGTTGTAGTCACCTGTAGCAAGGACTGGTTTTTGCTTATCTAGTTCAGCCAAGTATTCCGCATATTTGACATCCCAAATTTGACGCTCTTCCAAACGTTTGAGGCCATCCCCAGCATTTGGAGTGTAGACCTGACTCACGAAAAATGTATCAAATTCCAAAGTAATGATGCGGCCTTCCAAGTCCATAGTAGAAGGTGCGCCAATCTCTGGGAAGCTGATAGTTGGAGTCAGTTCTTTCTTATAGAGGAACATAGTTCCAGCATAGCCTTTACGGGCAGGCTCTTGAGAAGAGCGCCAAGTGTTTTCGTAGCCTGGGAAGAGTTCTTCCAACACCTCAAGGTGTTTTTTAGTAGGACCTTTAGCTGAAAGCTTGGTTTCTTGGATAGCGATGATATCAGCGTCTTCGGCGACCAAAGTTTGGAGAACGTCTTGAGACAATTTCGCACGCGCAGAGTCACTCGTCAACGCTGCATTGAGGGAATCAATGTTCCATGAGATTAGTTTCATAGTGTGTACCTTTTCATTCAGATTATAGACAATATTATACCAGAAAAAGAAGTAATTCCCCAGCGTATAGTTTGAAAAATCAAGGTCATTCCTTTATAATAAAGATTGATTTTATGTAAAGGATTGAAATTAAATGAAATTTTACTCCTATGAATATTTTTATCGCTGAGTATGACAAAGTTCAAGTGAGTGTCGTCACATATGAATAAGAAAAACCTGGGGTTCATGCCTCAGGTTTCCATTTGTTATTAGAAAGGAATATTATGTCCATCATCCAAAAACTTTGGTGGTTTTTTAAGTTAGAAAAACGTCGTTACCTAGTCGGAATTGTAGCTCTGGTCTTAGTTTCTGTACTAAACCTCATCCCACCTATGGTTATGGGGCGCGTGATTGATGCCATCACTTCGGGACGATTAACACAGGATGAGCTCCTGCTTCATCTCTTTTATCTCCTGCTAGCAGCTTTCGGGATGTACTATCTGCGTTACGTTTGGCGCATGTATATCCTAGGAACCTCCTATCGACTTGGGCAAATCATGCGTTCAAGACTATTTGAACACTTTACAAAAATGTCGCCTGCTTTTTATCAGAATTATCGAACAGGGGATTTGATGGCTCATGCAACCAATGATATCAATGCTCTGACTCGTCTAGCCGGTGGTGGTGTTATGTCTGCGGTAGATGCTTCTATCACAGCCTTGGTGACTTTACTAACCATGCTCTTTAGTATTTCTTGGCAGATGACCTTGGTTGCCATTCTTCCTTTGCCATTTATGGCCTATGCGACTAGTCGTCTGGGGAGAAAGACCCATAAAGCTTTTGGGGAATCGCAAGCAGCCTTTTCTGAACTCAACAATAAGGTTCAGGAGTCTGTAGCAGGTATTAAGGTAACCAAGTCCTTTGGCTATCAGTCTGATGAATTGGCATCTTTTCAGGAAGTTAATGATTTGACCTTCCAAAAGAATCTGCAAACCATGAAATACGATAGTCTCTTTGACCCTATGGTTCTGCTTTTTGTTGGTTCTTCTTATGCCTTAACTCTCTTAGTGGGTGCCTTTATGGTGCAAGCAGGACAAGTAACTGTCGGGAATCTGGTCACTTTTATCTCTTACTTGGATATGCTGGTCTGGCCTTTGATGGCGATTGGTTTTCTCTTTAATATCACTCAGAGAGGAAAAGTTTCCTACCAACGTATTGAGAGCCTCTTGTCCCAAGAGTCACCTGTCAAAGATCCAGAATCTCCACTGGACGGGATTGAAAATGGGCGTTTGGACTATGCTATTGATCGTTTTGCCTTTGAAGACGAGGAGACGCTGAAAGATATTCATTTTAGTCTCGAAAAAGGGCAAACTCTAGGCTTGGTTGGGCAAACTGGTTCAGGAAAAACAGCTTTGATTAAGTTGCTCCTACGTGAGTATGATGTTGACCAAGGAGCTATTTATCTAAATGGCCATGACATTCGTGACTATCGACTAGCTGACTTACGTAGTTTGATGGGTTACGTCCCACAGGATCAATTTCTCTTTGCTAGCTCTATCCTAGATAATATCCGCTTTGGGAATCCCGACCTACCTTTCTCAGAAGTAGAGAAAGCAACTAAGCTGGCTCAAGTCTATCAAGACATTCAAGCCATGCCCCAGGGATTTGATACGGTTATCGGCGAAAAAGGTGTCAGTCTATCTGGTGGACAAAAGCAACGTCTGGCTATGAGTCGGGCTATGATTTTAAATCCTGATATCTTGATTTTAGATGATTCCTTGTCAGCTGTAGACGCCAAGACGGAGTTCGCAATCATCGATAATCTCAAGGAAACTCGCAGAGATAAAACGACCATTATCACTGCCCATCGTCTCAGTGCAGTTGTTCATGCGGATTTGATTTTGGTCATGCAGGATGGTCGTATCATTGAGCGAGGGACACACGAAGACTTACTCGCCTTGGATGGTTGGTATGCACAAACCTACCAGTCTCAACAGTTAGAAATGAAAGGAGAAGAAGATGCGCAATAAACAAGAACAATGGGCTGTATTGAAGCGTTTGTTGTCTTATCTTAAGCCCTATAGTCTCCTCACATTTTTAGCCCTTGCTTTTCTCCTCGCGACGACTGTTATTAAGAGCGTTATTCCATTGGTGGCTTCACACTTTATCGACCAGTATCTAAACAATCTCAATCAGCTTGCTGTTACAGTTTTGCTAGTTTACTATGGTCTCTACATTCTTCAAACCACTGTCCAATATGTGGGAAATCGCCTCTTTGCCCGCGTGTCCTACAGTATCGTTAGAGATATTCGACGTGATGCCTTTGCCAATATGGAGAAGCTAGGCATGTCTTACTTTGATAAAACGCCTGCTGGTTCTATCGTCTCGCGTTTGACCAATGATACTGAGACTATTAGTGATATGTTTTCAGGAATCTTATCCAGCTTTATCTCAGCAGTCTTTATCTTTGTGACAACCCTTTATACCATGCTTGTTCTGGACTATCGTCTGACAGCTTTGGTTCTACTCTTTTTACCCTTGATTTTCCTTTTGATCAATCTCTACCGTAAAAAATCGGTCAAGGTTATCGAAAAAACCAGAAGTCTCTTGTCAGATATCAACAGTAAACTTGCAGAAAACATCGAAGGGATTCGCATCATTCAAGCCTTTAATCAAGAAAAGCGCCTGCAAGAAGAGTTTGATGATATAAATCAGGAACATCTGGTCTACGCTAACCGTTCGGTTGCCCTAGATTCCCTCTTCTTACGGCCGGCCATGAGCTTGTTGAAGCTATTGGGGTATGCGGTTTTGATGGCTTACTTTGGCTATCGTGGTCTTTATCTGGGGATAACAGCAGGAACCATGTATGCTTTTATCCAGTACATCAATCGCCTCTTTGATCCCCTCATCGAGGTAACGCAAAACTTTTCTACCCTTCAGACATCTATGGTGTCAGCAGGTCGCGTCTTTGCACTTATCGATGAGACTAACTATGAACCGGCCCAAGAAGATGGACAAGCCGAGATTAAAGAAGGAAATATCCGTTTTGAACATGTGTCCTTCTCCTATGATGGGAAGCACCAGATTCTAGATGATATTTCCTTTACAGTCAATAAAGGTGAAACCATCGCCTTTGTCGGACATACTGGCTCTGGGAAATCCTCTATCATCAATGTTCTTATGCGCTTTTATGAATTCCAGTCTGGTCGGGTTTTACTTGATGGTGTGGATATTCGTAAGTATAGTCAAGAGGAGTTGAGAAAAAATATCGGTCTGGTCCTACAGGAACCTTTCCTCTATCATGGGACCATCAAGTCCAATATCGCCATGTACCAAGATATCAGCGATGACCAGGTTAAGGCAGCAGCAGAGTTTGTGGATGCAGATTCCTTCATTCAAGATCTTCCTTTAGGCTATGATACCCCTGTGTCTGAGCGTGGTTCGAGTTTCTCTACTGGTCAACGTCAGCTTCTTGCCTTTGCTAGAACCGTTGCCAGTCAACCGAAAATTCTGATTTTGGATGAAGCGACAGCCAATATCGACTCTGAAACAGAAGCCTTGGTCCAAAATTCCCTAGCCAAGATGAGACAGGGTCGAACCACCATTGCCATTGCCCATCGTCTCTCTACTATCCAAGATGCCAACTGTATCTATGTTCTAGACAAGGGACGAATTATCGAGAGCGGCACACACGAGGAACTTTTGGCCTTGGGAGGAACCTATCACAAGATGTATAGTTTGCAGGCAGGTGCTCTTTCCTAGGGAAGAATTCCTTCAAAATACAGATTTCTTGCACCGCCTCTTTCATTTTGTGGTATAATGTAGAATGTTTAAAGATTACATATTAAAAAACAGAGGAGAATGTGCATGCTGAAATGGGATGAACTACCTCAGGAGATGCAATTGAGCGAGGTGAAACCATACTACCAGCTCGTCTCTGGAAGAAAAGGTTCACTGATTCTCAAGCGTTGTCTAGACTTGTTTCTAGCCTTGGTCTTGTTAATCTTGACTTCACCCGTATTTCTGATTCTAAGTATTTGGATCAAGCTAGATAGCAAGGGCCCAGTCATTTACAAGCAAGTGCGGGTAACCCAGTACAACCGACATTTCAAGATTTGGAAATTCAGGACCATGGTGGCCGATGCGGACAAGAAAGGAAGTCTAGTAACTTCTGCGAATGACAGCCGCATCACCAAGGTTGGAAATTTCATTCGCCGTGTTCGTTTGGATGAACTTCCGCAATTGGTCAATGTTCTCAAAGGAGAGATGTCCTTTGTGGGAACTCGTCCAGAAGTACCACGCTACACAGAGCAGTATAGCCCTGAAATGATGGCTACCTTGCTCTTGCCTGCTGGGATTACATCGCTTGCCAGCATTAACTATAAGGACGAGGATGCCATTATCAGTCAAATGACTGCAAAAGGTATGACGGTCGACCAAGCTTATGTCGAAAGAGTTCTACCAGAAAAGATGCACTATAATCTAGCCTACCTACGTGATTTTAATTTCTTCGGGGATATTAAGATCATGTTCCAGACTGTAGTTGAAGTTTTAAAATAAGTAGTCGCAAGATTGAAACCGATCAAAGGAGTAAAACAATGACAAAGTATAATATTCCATTTTCACCACCTGATATTACCGAAGCTGAAATTGCTGAAGTAGCAGATACCCTCCGTTCTGGTTGGATTACAACAGGTCCAAAGACAAAAGAATTGGAGCGTCGTCTATCTGCCTATACTCAGACACCTAAGACAGTCTGCCTCAACTCTGCAACAGCAGCTCTTGAATTAATCTTGCGCGTGCTTGAAGTGGGTCCTGGCGATGAAGTTATCGTTCCGGCTATGACTTATACAGCATCATGTAGCGTTATCACTCACGTAGGTGCTACACCAGTTATGGTTGATATCCAAGGTGATACCTTTGAAATGGACTATGACAAGCTTGAGCAAGCAATTACTGAGAAGACAAAGGTTATCATCCCAGTTGAACTTGCAGGGATTGTCTGTGACTATGACCGTTTGTTCCAAGTTGTTGAGAAGAAACGTGACCTCTTTACAGCTACTAGCAAGTGGCAAAAAGTCTTTAACCGTATCGTTGTTGTCTCAGATAGCGCCCATGCTTTGGGTTCAACATACAAAGGGCAACCAGCTGGTTCCATTGCAGACTTTACGTCCTTCTCTTTCCACGCAGTCAAGAACTTCACAACTGCTGAAGGGGGAAGTGCAACTTGGAAAGCTAATCCAGCTATTGATGATGAAGAAATGTACAAGGAATTCCAAATCCTATCTCTTCATGGTCAAACAAAAGATGCGCTTGCCAAGATGCAATTAGGTTCATGGGAATACGATATCGTAACTCCTGCCTACAAGTGCAACATGACGGATATCATGGCTTCAATTGGTTTGGTACAATTGGATCGTTATCCTGGCTTGCTTCAACGTCGTAAAGAAATCGTAACTCGCTATGACCGTGGATTTGCAGGAACTCGTATTTACCCATTGGCGCATGAGACAGATACTGTTGAATCTTGTCGTCACCTTTACGTTACCCATGTAGAAGGTGCTAGTCTTGAACAACGCAATCAAATTATCCAAGAATTGGCCAAAGCTGGAATCGCAAGTAACGTTCACTACAAACCGCTTCCGCTTTTGACAGCCTATAAGAATCTTGGCTTTGAAATGGCAAACTATCCTAAGGCCTATGCCTACTTTGTAAACGAGATTACATTACCGCTTCATACCAAATTAACGGATGAAGAAGTAGATTATATCATTGAAACTTTTGTCAGAGTTTCTGAAGAAGTTCTAGGCGCTTCACAAAAATAATTAAAAAAATTAGTAAAAAATTAGTGAAAACGGTTGACAAAGAAAAAACAATAACATATAATTAACTCAACAAATCAGAAAAGTAATTATTTTTAATCTTCAGGGAGCCTGTGGTTACTGTGAACAGGTGGTTGGAACTAGTGAAATTGGGCTGATTTTAAAAGTGAATTTGAAACAATGAAAATTCGGTAGGCACACCTTACAGTGCAACTTGTTGTTAGACAAGGCAGAGATGTAAAGGGGATATTCTCTTTACAAATGAGGTGGTACCGCGTTACAAACGCCCTCACATGGAAGTAAATTCCGTGTGTGGGCTTTTTCATATTTTGGAACAATGGAAAAGAGGAAAAATTTATGACAACTAAAGGTTATTTTGGACAATTTGGTGGTAGTTTTGTACCAGAACCAATTCAGGCTTTATTAGATGAGTTGGAAGTGACTTTTGATAAATACAAGGATGATCCAGAATTTTTGGCAGAATATCGTCATTACTTGAAGGATTATTCAGGTCGTGAGACTCCGCTCTATTTTGCAGAAAGTTTGACGGATTATCTAGGTGGGGCTAAGATTTATCTCAAACGTGAAGATCTTAACCACCTTGGGTCACACAAACTTAACAATGTCCTTGGACAGATTCTTCTTGCTAAACGCATGGGTAAAAAACGTGTGATTGCAGAGACAGGAGCTGGTCAGCACGGTGTTGCGACAGCTGCAGCGGCGGCCAAATTTGGTATGGCATGTGATGTCTACATGGGGGCAGAAGATGTGGAACGTCAACGTCTCAACGTCTTCCGTATGGAGATGATGGGAGCGACTGTTCACTCAGTTGAAACGGGAACTCGTACACTGAAGGATGCGGTTGATGCAGCCTTTGGAGCATGGATGAACGACCTTGATGCTTTCTACGTTTTAGGTTCGGCTGTAGGTCCGCACCCTTACCCAACGATTGTTCATGAATTCCAAAAAGTAATCAGTGAAGAGTCTCGACGTCAGATCTTGGAAAAAGAAGGACGTTTGCCAGACTACGTCATTGCCTGTGTGGGTGGTGGTTCTAATGCCATCGGTGCCTTTTCACAGTATGTAGCTGATGAAGAAGTTAAATTGGTTGGGGTAGAAGCTGCTGGTCACGGTTTAGATACCGACAAACACGCGGCAACAATGACCAAGGGTAGTGTAGGAATTGTCGATGGAATGAAGACCTATGCAGTCTTTGGTGAAGATGGAAATGTTGCACCTGTTTACTCTATCTCTGCTGGTTTAGACTATCCAGGGGTTGGACCAGAACACGCCTTCTTTAAAGACTCTGGTCGTGTAGAATATGTTGCAGCGACTGATGAAGGAGCTGTCCAAGCCTTGCTTTTACTTAGCAAGACTGAAGGAATTATCCCAGCTATTGAAAGCTCCCATGCTATCGCAGAAGCAGTCAAACGAGCACCAAAACTTAGTAAAGATGAGATTATCATCATTAATGTCTCTGGTCGTGGAGACAAGGACGTAGCTGCTATTGCAGACTACCTTGAAGCAAAGAATAACTAATCATTCCAAGATTAAAGGGAGAAAATTGTGATTTTATTGATTGATAATTATGATTCTTTTACCTACAATCTAGCTCAATATATCGGAACCTTTTCTCCTGTTGAGGTCTTGCGAAACGACGATCCTCGTCTCTATCAAGTAGCAGAAAAAGCAAGAGCTCTTGTCTTTTCTCCTGGACCTGGTTGGCCAGCTGATGCTGGGAAAATGGAGGAATTACCCGCAGACTTTGAAGTTACCGCTCGTACGATAGACGATCAGGTTATCATGGGTTTTCAACACAAGAAGCTCCCTATCTATGGCTTTCAATATCATCCAGAAAGTATAGGGACACCAGATGGACTATCAACCATACGAAACTTCATTGAAAAGGTTATCTAAGGAATAGGACGACAAAATAAAAGCCCTTATAGAGGGCCTGACTATCCTAAAAGCAAAAGCTTACCCAAAATAATCATACAAGCAGCAAGCAATAGGAAAGGCACGAAGGGAAGTCTTTCCTTTTTCTTTAGCAGGAGAAAGGCTAGAATGCCGGTTGTGGAGGCAAATTGGATTAAAATCAACATTTCAGTTAGGTTAAAAATAAGGGTGCAAGAAGCAAGAAAGAGAAAATCACCTGCTCCTATGCGGATATCGATGAAATGAGCAATGATTCCAAAAATCAAGAAGAAAGCCATGATTAGATTCCAACTAGAGCAAATCATGAGGATTAAGTGAAAAATTAGCCAGACGATCAAGGGATATTCTTGATGACGAAGGTCATAAATTCCCAAAGTTAAGCCGGCAGTTACCAGGATGACTTGACCTAAGGTTAGAATTTCCCAAGAAAAAGCCAGAAAGAGCAGTCCTAAGCACAACTCAAAGGAAGCATACCAGAAGGGATAGTGAACCTTGCAGTAGCGACAACGAAAGCGCCCAATTACTTGAGAGATAATCGGAATCAAATCCAGTGGTCTCAAGCGAGTCTGACAAGAATCACAGTGACTTGCAGGAAAAACAATGGATTGCTCAGGGAAACGATCGATGACTAAACCTAGAAAGGAAGCAAGAATCGTTCCAACAAGAAAAAAGTAAAGATGAATCATACTTATTTATTCGGAAAAAATAAGAGAAAGAGTATAATAGTTGGATATAGGAGAAGTTATAGTAGCAAATATGAAAATTCACTTTGAAAAAGGACTTCAGATAGAAAATGCCCAACTCATTTGTCAGTGGTCTAATGCTTTGGGAGAAAGTTTCCAGAAGCAATGGATGGGACCAAAGATGTCTTATCCCTTGATTACCCAATCCTTGCAAAAGATGGAAGGGATTTTTTCCATTTTTGTTGGAGAAGAGTTTGTAGGTATCATCCAGAAAATCAAACTAGAAGATAAAAATCTTCATATTGGAAGATTTCTCATAGCTCCACAGAAGCAGGGAAAAGGATTAGGTCGAAAAGCTTTCCAAGGCTTCGTTCAAGAAATATTTGAAAATGAAGAAATTGAGAGTATTTCCCTAACGGTTTTTGAGTCAAATCAAATAGCTAGAGACCTCTACCACAAAGAGGGATTTGAATTATTCAAACCATTGAAGTTCCTGAACGAAAATACAGAATGAAAAAATCTAGATAAGAACTAAATTACACTAGGAACTGTCCCCTTACAATTTTTAATTCTCAAACTTGTTGCAGAGAAATTTTCTTGATAAAATAGATACATGACTAGATATAAAGCTGTAATTTCCTATGATGGCCACGCCTTTGCTGGTTTCCAGCGGCAACCTCACGCGCGTAGTGTCCAAGAGGAAATTGAAAAAACTTTAACCAAATTAAATAAAGGACAAGCCATTACCATTCATGGCGCTGGGCGAACGGACAGTGGCGTTCATGCTTTAGGTCAGGTCATCCACTTTGACCTTCCCTATCAGATGGATGAGGAAAAGCTTCGCTTTGCTCTCGATACCCAAAGTCCTGAAGATATCGATGTGATTTCGATTGAGATAGTGGCTGACGATTTTCATTGCCGTTATGTCAAGCATAGCAAGACCTACGAGTTTATCGTAGATAGAGGGCGTCCTAAAAATCCCATGCGTCGCCATTATGCGACTCATTATCCCTATCCACTCGATGTGGAGCGGATGCAAGAAGCTGTAAAAAAACTAGAGGGAACACATGACTTTACTGGTTTTACGGCATCAGGTACTAGTGTGGAAGACAAGGTAAGAACGATCACGGAAGCCAGTCTTAGGGTTGATGAAACAGGGCAGTTTTTGACCTTTACATTCTCTGGCAATGGTTTCCTCTATAAGCAGATTCGAAATATGGTCGGAACCCTGCTGAAAATTGGTAACAATCGGATGCCGATTGAACAGATTGACCTCATCTTGGAGCAAAAGGATAGACAGTTGGCAGGACCAACTGCAGGGCCTAATGGTTTGTATTTGAAGGAGATTCGTTATGAAGAATAATCGTATTTTAGCACTTTCAGGAAATGATATTTTTAGTGGTGGTGGATTAGCTGCTGACCTTGCCACCTATACTTTGAATGGTCTGCACGGTTTTGTAGCTATGACTTGTTTAACCGCTTTGACAGACAATGGATTTGAAGTCTTTCCGACGGATGAGACTATTTTCCAACAACAGTTGAATAGCCTGAAAAGTGTAGACTTTGGAGGGATTAAGATTGGTCTCTTGCCGACAGTGGGTGTTGCTGAAAAAGCATTGAATTTCATTAAGGAAAGATCAGGAGTTCCTGTCGTCTTGGACCCTGTTCTCGTTTGTAAGGAAACGCACGATGTTGCAGTCAGTGAGCTCTGTCAAGAGTTGATTCGCTTTTTCCCTTATGTATCAGTGATTACTCCGAATCTTCCTGAGGCAGAGTTGCTTGCAGACCAAAAGATTAAAAGTCTGGAAGACATGAAAACTGCAGCCAAAAAACTGCATGATTTGGGTGCGCCAGCTGTGATTATCAAGGGTGGAAATCGCCTCAGTCAGGATAAGGCTGTGGATGTCTTTTATGACGGAGAAAATTACACAATCCTTGAAAATCCAGTCATCCAAGGACAAAATGCTGGTGCAGGATGTACCTTTGCATCAAGCATTGCTAGTCAGTTAGTCAAGGGAGAGGAACTCTTGCCAGCAATTGAAAGTTCTAAAGCCTTTGTTTACCGTGCCATTGCACAAGCAGATCAATATGGAGTGAGACAATATGAAGCAAACCAAAACAAGTAAAATCGCCCTATTATCAATACTGACTGCCCTATCAGTAGTTTTAGGTTATATTGTCAAAATCCCAACCCAAACAGGAATTTTAACTCTTTTAGATGCTGGTGTTTTCTTCACTGCTTTTTATTATGGAAAACGGGAAGGAGCTATTGTCGGAGGTCTAGGAGGTTTCATTATTGACCTAATCTCAGGTTATCCTCATTGGATGTTCTTCAGCTTGCTTTTCCATGGCTTGCAGGGTTACTTTGCAGGTTTTAAAGGAAAATGGCGGTGGCTTGGATTAGTTTTGGCAACTTTTCTCATGGTAGCTGGATATGCATGTGCGACCTCTTGGATGAAAGGTTGGGGGGTAGCCCTGACAGATATTCCTCATAATTTGTTGCAGAATTTTGTTGGAATGATTGTTGGGTATCTTCTATATCAGAGTATCAAGAAAATTAGTAAGCAGTAAAAATAGTCTTCCATGGGAACTATTGAAAAAACTCTGATAATTTGCTAAAATGAAAGCTATGAAAACACTCTACGATGTGCAACAATTTCTCAAACAGTTCGGCATTATTGTTTATATGGGAAAACGTCTCTATGATATTGAGCTAATGAAGATTGAACTATCTCGAATTTATGATGCTGGCTTGATGGACAAGCTGGATTATTTAGAAGCGGAAGCTGTTCTTCGTAGAGAGCACAAACTAGAATTAGACTATTTAGAAAAAAATGGAGATTAAGTATTATGGTAACTTGGGTATTATGGGGACTTGTCGTAGCGATGTTGGCATGGATGGGATACAACTATCTTCGCATTCGTCGAGCAGCGAAAATCGTAGACAATGCAGAGTTTGAGTCTTTGATTCGTATAGGTCAGTTGATTGACTTGCGTGATCCAGCTGACTTCCACAGAAAACATATCCTCGGAGCTCGTAATATCCCTTCAAATCAATTGAAGACAAGTCTTGCAGCGCTTCGCAAGGATAAGCCTGTTCTTCTCTATGAAAATCAACGTGCGCAACGTGTCACAAATGCAGCGCTTTTCTTGAAAAAACAAGGTTTCTCAGAAATCTATATCCTCTCTTATGGGTTGGATTCTTGGACAGGAAAGGTGAAATCTAATTAACAATGTGAAAAAAACTTGTCACATATGTTTAATATAGATACCGATTTTTTATGGTATAATAATTTATATAAATTTTAAGGAGTTTTTATTATGCAAGAAAAGAAAAAAGCATCGCTTGTTTTAGGTATCCTATCTATCGTCCTTGGTTTATTATCTCCAATCGTAGGTCTGATTTTGGGTATCATTGGATTAGTATTGGGTAATTCACACCAAAATCAATCTGGACTAAATTATAAAACAGAAAAAATTCTCAATATCGTAGGGATTGTCATTTCAGTCCTTAACTGGATTGCAGGAGTCGTTTTGATGATGCACTAATCAGGATTCTAACAAAAAAAGCTTTATATTTAAAGCTTTTTTATTTTACCCAATCTTCTCGAAGTAGGTATCAATCATTTCTAATATTTCCCGGCTCAAGGGAAAGGTTATTTATTGCACATTAGATAAAATCTCTTTGTGTGGTATAATGAATCTGTAATAAATTTAAGGAGTTTTTATAATATGAATACAGAAGAAAAGAAAAAAGCCCCAATTGTTTTGAGTATTCTATCTATTATAGTTGCCTTTGGATTTCCAGTTTTAAGTATTATTTTTGGTGTTTTTGGTTTGGCCTTGGCTCATTCACATCAAAAAGAATCTGGACTAGACTATAAGACAGAAAAAATTCTCTCTATTTTAGGGATTGTGTTAGGGATTATGATTTCTGCAATTTTCTGTATCGTTCTTATCTCACAACTTTCTGGAATTCATTAAAACAAAAAAGCTTTATCTTTAAAGCTTTTTTGTTTTATCCACTTTTCTCTAAGTAGTTTTTAATGATTTTCAATTCCTCTTGATTCAAGGATCGATATTGACCTTCTGCTAGCTTTGAATCTAATGTAAAATCCCCGAACTGAACTCGTTTGAGGGCAGTGACCTTGACACCGACAGATAGGAACATTTTCTTGACCTGGTGAAATTTTCCTTCAGAAATGTTGATGGTGGCTCTACTGTGGCTAGGACTTGAGGCTAGAATTTCAAGCTGAGCAGGTTTACAGGCAGTTCCATCAAGAAAGACAATCCCATCGTTAAACTCTTGGATATGATTAGGAGTCAGTGGTCCATTGACCTCAACTTGATAGGTTTTATCGACATGATATTGAGGATGAAGGAGTTGAAAACCTAGAGGGCCATTATCTGTTAGAAGAAGCAGCCCTGTCGTATCTCTATCCAATCGACCAATTGCGTATAGCTGATCCGACTGGAGATGTTGAGGAAGGAGGTCCATGACAGTTGGAAGTTTTTTGTCCTTACTTGCAGTTACAACACCACCTGGCTTATGGAGCATGAGATAGGTGTGCTCATATCCTTGGATTTTTCTACCTTGAAAAATCAGCTCTTGAAGACCAGTATCTATATTTTGTGCAAGGGAAGTAGCAGCTTGTCCATCTACTAAGATTTCTTTTTTGAGAAGAGCTTGTTTCATGGCTTTCCGACTGAATTTTTCCTGGGCCAATAAATTATCTAAACGCATACCAGCCTATCTTATCACAAGTCAGGATTTTTGAAAAGAAAAGAGAAGGAATGAATTTTCTTTTGAAAACATTTACACTTACTTGAGTTATGCCATTTGCTTAAAATTGTGGTATAATCGTTCAGTTAGAAAATAAATTTGAAATAAATAGAGGAAATCATGACAAAATTAAGAGAAGATATCCGTAATATCGCGATTATCGCCCACGTCGACCACGGTAAAACGACCCTCGTTGACGAATTGTTGAAACAATCTGAAACTCTTGATGCACGTACAGAATTAGCTGAGCGTGCAATGGACTCAAACGATATTGAAAAAGAGCGTGGAATCACCATCCTTGCTAAAAATACAGCCGTTGCCTACAACGGAACTCGTATCAACATCATGGATACACCAGGACACGCGGACTTCGGTGGAGAAGTTGAGCGTATCATGAAAATGGTTGATGGTGTTGTTTTAGTTGTAGATGCTTACGAAGGAACCATGCCACAGACTCGTTTCGTATTGAAAAAAGCCTTGGAACAAGACCTTGTGCCGATCGTTGTAGTTAACAAAATCGATAAGCCATCTGCTCGTCCAGCAGAAGTAGTAGACGAAGTCTTGGAACTCTTCATCGAGCTTGGTGCGGATGATGACCAACTTGACTTCCCAGTTGTTTATGCATCAGCGATCAACGGAACATCTTCCTTGTCAGATGATCCAGCAGATCAAGAAAAGACCATGGCGCCAATCTTTGACACCATTATCGATCACATCCCAGCTCCAGTTGATAACTCAGATGAGCCGCTTCAATTCCAAGTGTCTCTTCTTGACTACAATGACTTCGTAGGACGTATCGGTATCGGACGTATCTTCCGTGGTACAGTAAAAGTTGGGGACCAAGTAACCCTTTCTAAACTAGACGGCACAACGAAGAACTTCCGTGTTACGAAGCTCTTTGGTTTCTTTGGTTTGGAACGTCGTGAAATCCAAGAAGCTAAAGCAGGTGATTTGATTGCCGTATCAGGTATGGAAGATATCTTCGTTGGTGAAACCATTACTCCAACAGATGCTATTGAAGCTCTTCCAGTTCTTCACATCGATGAGCCAACCCTTCAAATGACCTTCTTGGTTAATAACTCACCTTTTGCTGGTCGTGAAGGGAAATGGGTTACTTCACGTAAGGTTGAAGAGCGCCTTCAAGCAGAATTGCAAACAGACGTTTCTCTTCGTGTAGACCCAACGGACTCACCAGATAAATGGACCGTTTCAGGACGTGGGGAATTGCACTTGTCTATCTTGATCGAAACCATGCGTCGTGAAGGATACGAACTTCAAGTATCTCGTCCAGAAGTTATCATCAAAGAAATCGATGGTGTTAAATGTGAGCCGTTTGAACGCGTGCAAATTGACACACCAGAAGAATACCAAGGCTCTGTTATCCAAAGTCTTTCTGAACGTAAAGGTGAAATGTTGGATATGGTTGCAACAGGTAACGGTCAAACTCGTTTGGTCTTCCTTGTTCCTGCGCGTGGTTTGATTGGATACTCAACTGAGTTCTTGTCAATGACTCGTGGTTACGGTATCATGAACCATACCTTCGACCAATACTTGCCATTGATTCCAGGGGAAATCGGTGGACGTCACCGTGGTGCCCTTGTTTCTATCGATACTGGTAAGGCAACAACATACTCAATCATGTCTATCGAAGAACGTGGAACCATCTTTGTTAACCCAGGTACTGAGGTTTACGAAGGAATGATCATCGGTGAAAACTCTCGTGAAAATGACTTGACTGTTAACATCACGAAAGCTAAACAAATGACCAACGTTCGTTCAGCTACTAAAGACCAAACAGCGGTTATCAAAACTCCTCGTATCTTGACGCTTGAAGAATCACTTGAGTTCTTGAACGATGATGAATACATGGAAGTAACACCTGAATCAATCCGTTTGCGTAAACAAATCTTGAATAAGGCAGAGCGCGAAAAAGCAAACAAAAAGAAAAAATCAGCTGAATAAGAGCTAGAAAGAGATAAAGATGGTCTATTTAATCATAGGGATACTCTTATTACTACTCTATGTATTTGCGACACCTCAAAGTATCAAGGGGACGGTCAATGTTGTAATATTAGTCTTTGGACTTGTTTCCCTCGTAATCTTGTTGCTCTTGTCTGCCCTACAGATTTTCCAACTTCCAGCAGAAATATTTATTACATTGGGAATGCTGGCTCTTACTTACTTTAGTTTGAGAGATATTTCCTTAATATCGATTAAAAAGAGGTAGGATTTACCCTCATTCCTCTACACCATTAGAGTCAAAATGTAAAATGATTGAAGCAAAATCAGATTCATGCAGGTTTTGCTTTTTGTTTTCACGAGATAACTAGGTAAGAGGCGATTTCATTTATTTTTTATATCTTTTGAATAGAAGTACGTTTTTTGATATAATGAAAGAAAACGATTACAAGATTGGAGTTTGATATGAACCGACATTTATTTAAGGAAAAGCAACGTTTTTCTTTAAGAAAATATGCAATAGGAACTTGTTCTGTTTTATTAGGAACGAGTTTGTTTTTTGCGACCTCACCGATTGAAATCGTAGGAGCTCAGGAGAGACAGCCACAATTAGTTTCTCATTATGTTGAGGATAAAGATTTACCTGAAGCAATAAAGGAAGAATTGCGGTGGTTTGAAGATAATACAATCGAGCTAGAAGAGGGTAAGGACTATTACTTCGTTTATCGTAAATCAGCTGCAAGCTTACCCAATACGGGACTCTTTTCTAATCCTTTAGTGCCAGTACTAGGAATGGGAATTCTTTTGGTTTCGTTAACGTTAATCAAGAAGAAAAAAGGTAGAAGTCTTTTTCTAGTGACAGTTTTGGCAGTTGGGGGAACAGCAGTCTCAGTCTCTGCCCTAGAAAACTTAGTAGAGCTTCGTCCAGCCCTCGTTAAAACGGTAGAAGGGGAGTTTTTGCCAAGACCTGAAAAGATTGAAGGTTATGAATTTACGGGTTACTATTTTGTAAGATGCAATGAAGAGATATCTCAAAGCCTAGTCACACCTTCAAAAACGACTCAGGGAAGTCTGCTTGAACAAGCTTTAATTCCAAGTCATCCAGGTATAATTGAAACTCCAGCAACTCCAAGCCGACCATCTTCTGAAGAGTCTACATCAATCCCTCCTCAGGGTCAACCAAGTTTAGTAGAGGTGAAACCGGAATTGGAAATTAGCAAGGAATCCATTCCTTTTGATACCATTCGTCAGGAAGATCCAAACTTACCGAAGGGACAAACGCAAGTTATCCAAGCAGGAGTCGCAGGAGAACGTACCATCTTAACAGAGGTTACAAGGGGTAATGGTAAGGAGAGTCGTGAAGTTCGCTCAAACACTGTGACTCAAGAACCAGTTTCAGAAATTATTGCAGTCGGTACTAAGGTAGAATCCACATCAATTCCTCTAGAAGGTTCTCCAAGCTTGGTGGAAGTGAAACCAGAGCTAGAAACAAGCACAGAGTCAGTTCCTTTTGATCGACTCTACCAAGAAGATCCAGATTTGCCTAAGGGTCAAACTCGAGTTATCCAGGCAGGAGTAGTAGGAGAACGTACCATCTTAACAGAAGTTACAAGGGTTGATGGTAAGGAGAGCCGTCAAGTCAAATCAAATACTGTGACTCAAGAACCAGTTTCAGAAATTATCGCAGTTGGTAGCAAGGTGGAATCCACATCAATTCCTCTAGAAGGTAGTCCAAATTTAGTAGAAGTGAAACCTGAGTTGGAAACTAGTACAGAAGAGATACCTTATAATACTCTTCATCAAGAGGACCCAGATTTATTAAAAGGTGAAACTCGTATAATCCAAGCAGGTGTGGTTGGGCAACGTACGATTCTAACAGAAGTTACAAGGGTTGATGGTAAGGAGAGTCGTGAAGTTCGCTCAAATACTGTGACTCAAGAACCAGTTTCAGAAATTATTGCAGTTGGTAGCAAGGTGGAAGCGACAGCTATTCCGCAAGAAGGTAGTCCAAGTTTAGTAGAAGTGAAGCCAGAGTTGGAAACTAGTACAGAAGAGATACCTTATAATACTCTTCATCAAGAGGATCCGGATTTACTAAAAGGTGAGACTCGTATAATCCAAGCAGGTGTGGTTGGGCAACGTACGATTCTAACAGAAGTTACAAGGGTTGATGGTAAGGAGAGTCGTGAAGTTCGCTCAAATACTGTGACTCAAGAACCAGTTTCAGAAATTATTGCAGTTGGTAGCAAGGTGGAAGCGACAGCTATTCCGCAAGAAGGTAGTCCAAGTTTAGTAGAAGTGAAACCAGAATTGGAAGTAACAACAGAGGTGGTTCCGTATAAGACCATTCGTCAAGAAGATCCGAATATGGCAGAAGACCAAGTTAAACTAATTCAAGCAGGTGTCAACGGGAAACGTACCATCCTAACCGAAGTTAGCACGCTTAATGGTCAGGAAAAACGTAAGATTATTTCGAATACTTTAACGACAGAAGCCATTCCGGAAATCATTGCTATCGGGACAAAAAAAGAGCTTCTCCCACTCCCCCAACCAAAAATTGAAACCCAAACGGTTCCTTATAAAATTATCTACCAAGCAGATGAAACTCTAGCAGTTGGGACCCGAAAAACAAAAGTTTCTGGCGTTAATGGAAAGCTAGAAACGACTACAAACTATACGAGAGATAAGGTCAGCGGTGCAATCAAAGAGTCTAGTACTACAAAAACCTTGGTTGAGAAGGTAGATGAAATTATTCTTGTAGGAATAAAACCAAGTATCGAAACGAAGGTTATTGCAAATAAGACGGTTTTTGAAGCAGACTCTACACTACCTTACCAGACTCAAAAAGTGTCTGTTCCAGGGAAGGAAGGTAGTGAGAAAACGATGACTAGTTACAAAGTTGACAGTCAGTCAGGTCTTGTAACTGAAAAAGATAAACAGAAGCAAACCACGGCCCCAATTGATAAGGTTATTAAAGTTGGGAATGTCGAAAAGATTGTGACTCCAATTCCGATCAAGGAAGAACGTCGAAAGGATCCATCACTTGACAAGGATACTGAAAAAATTGAGAGCCCAGGTCAAGCAGGAGAGTTGACGGCTACTCGAGTTTATGAAGTGAACACTCACACTGGGGCATTACTGTCGTATAAAGAAACTAGTGCTGAGACGAAAGCTATGAAACCGAAGGTAATCCTGGTAGGAACCAAAGAAAATAAACCACATCTCCTCCCAGATAACAAGGATCTAGAAAATGCGATTGATACAAATCGAGTAAGCCGAGATATGAAAGGGATAGATTTATTTACTAACACATACTTAGTGAATGCTCTGAAACCAAGCATCCTTGGGCGTGACGTGATTAGTAAGAAGATTGAACTCAAAAAGACAAATCCAGCTATCACTGATGAAGAAGTCAAAGAAGTCCTGCGCAAAGAATACCTTGAAAGATTATCGATTAAAGATACTTTTGAACAAACAAAGAATAACTTAGATTCAGATCTAAAAAAGATTGCTTCTCATACCCTTAGCATACTAGGAAATACTCCAGATTCTAGGGCAAAAGTCCAAAGTGAACTAGAAGCAAATAAAGAAAAAATTCTTTTAGGTCTAACTTATATCAATCGTTTTTACAATATTGATTTTGGTAAGACCAATATTCGCGATATTCTAGCCTTTAATCCAAGCTCTTTTGGTAAAAAAGTTACTTCCTTAGATTGGTTGAAGCATCTAGGTTCCATGAACTATAGTGAGATGAAGTTGGTCAATAGTCCTAATACCTATGAAAAGTATTTTGAGAAGATTACTGACAAAGGAACATTGAAAGACTTCCTTGACTACAACCGGACTACCTTTACAGATATGGATGGTGATACTTGGTTGAAGGATGCTACAAAGGCCATTGTTATTGAGAAAAAATCAAAAGAGAAGCCTGACGAAAACGTTGCTCTATATACAAAATTGACCTCTGATCCTGCCAAGTATGGGACTGAGCCACAACAAGTTGCACATCATAAACAGTATAATATGGCAACTCTTTTAGGTCTGGTCAATATAAAAGAACCAAGTATTTATGCTATTACAAATATGGCAACTGTTTCTTATGGAAATATCGGAACCTACATTGATTCTTCACTTGCAAAAAGTAACCCTGCCCAATACAAGGCTGATTTAGAAAAGGCGAGGGCTCTGGTTGAGTTAACAGCGGATCGTCAGGCAGCTTATGTTGATTCCCTGTACAGAATTACTAAAAAAGAGAACCAAACAAAACTGATAACCAACCGTTTGATTGTGGATACTATGAAAAAGTATACTAACAAGCAAAATGCAGGTATCAAGGAAACTTGGTCTAAGGAGTTTGGTCCAGAGGCTGATAAAGGAGTCAAGGACTTTATGTCTCCGTTAGGTATGTATTCTCCGTCTCAAACCGTTGGAGCTGAAGCCAATGGTTCTGGTGTGCGTTACTTTATTGATAGAGTTTTAGATGATCGTGGTTCAGCAACCTACTCTCATGAAATGACTCACTTGTTGGATCGTACAGTACTCTTTAACAACCATGGACGACGAGATGGTACGGGAGCAGAGTTCTATGCTCGTGGAATCTTTGAAAATTCTTATACACCTGAAACTGATACATACTTTAACTTGAATTTTGTCTTTGATGAAAGTAAGAAAGATAGTTTCTACAATAAGAAACCGGATCGCTTTAAATCTGCTGCAGATTTGAAAGAATACATGCATGGTAGTTTTGATGTACTTTATAGTTTAGATTATTTGGAAGCTGAGGCTAGTCGAGGATTGTCAGCAGCTGAAAAAGCAATCTACTTCAAACAGCTCTTGCCAAGTCCAACTTCAGGTTCTAGAACTCCAGTTTCTTACGACAATCCATCTGCCCAACCGACTCATCAGAGTGAGGAAATTAAGGCTTTGACGGAGGTAGACGCAAGTAAGTTGACGGACATCAATAGTTTGATTGATAATCATATCGTGGTAAATCGCTATATTATTAAAGGGCTAACAGCAACTGGGAAAGTAGATGCCAATGGCTATTACACGGTCGATATGTTTGATACGATTTATGGTGTTAATCAAAATGATAAAGGAATGAGTGGTGATATTAGCTTTAGAAAACAAGCCTTTGAGTTAATGGCAGGACTTGGTTACTACGAAGGTTTCGTCCCTTATGTGTCGAATCAATACAAGAAAGATGCTGAGAAAGCCAATCGTCCATTGTCGGACAAATATATCTTTGATAAGATTTTAGCTGGAAAAAGCTATGCTCAATTTAAGAAAGAACAAGTCAATGAACGAATCAATAACCTGAACAAGTTAAAACCGATAACGATTGACTACAAAGGCAAGAAGGAAGTGATTGCTAGCCCAGAAAGAATGAAGCAGTTAATGGCAGAAGCGGTAAAAGAAGAACTTGCTGAGATTAAAGCTGGTAACACAAGTGCGAAACAATATCGCTTTATTGAAACTCCGGTACAGAAGTTGAAAAAAGCCATTTACAAAGCTTATCTTAAGGAATCAAATGAATTTAAAGAATCGATCTATAAATCTTGATAGCTGAGATAAATTTCAACCGGATCAGAATCATTTTTCTAAGTAGTTTTGAGTACTTAATAAGACAAGAAAAACACCTTTCGGACTGCAAGTCTCTATAGTCCGAAAGGTGTTTTTTATCTGTACAATTATCTCTTTTTGTTTTTTGAATATCGCTGGTAGAAATCGACTTTTATCTGGATAAAGTGTTCTAATTCACGGAAGAGTTGCAAGAGAGTCGCCCGTGTCTCAAACTCTTCTCTAGTTTTCGGAAGGCTACGATTGCGAAATACCTGTAGGTAGCTCTCGATATCATTCAATAAATCGTAGGCTGGATTAGTTTGACTCAGCTGACTAGCTGTCTTTGAAAAGAGCTGTGCGACAATAAGGCTCTCACTTGCGGCTAATTGGCAAGTATTAATCTGTTGAGCCATATTTCTCAAGATACGAGTTTGCCTTTGTCGCATTTCAAAGTAATGAATATGATAATCTGTCTGATGAAAGAGATGATCAGAGTGGTCGAGGTAAACCAGTTTAAGCGCCTCCTCAAGCAGCTGGTCAAGTTCATTTACGAGTTGTGCTTGATTACGACCGTCTCCTCTTTTTAGATAGTAAGCTAGGCGTAGAAGGATATTTCTGAGTTTGTCTTCAACAAGAATATGATAGCGTTGGATTTCTTTTTCACGCGAAGACATATAGAGATTGACCAACAGTGCAAAGCCAGTACCGATTAGAAATAGTAGTAGTTCGTTCACTAAAAGTTCTGGTGAGGTTGATTGCTGGATTAAGAGATGGCTGACCAAGACGCTACTAGGGGTAATACCGATTTCCCAACCTAGTTTATAGGCCAGGGGAACATAGATTGCTAAGTACAGTCCAAAACTCCAGATCTGATATCCAGTCAGTTGGAATGCTATGACACCAACCAGTAGTGCAAGGAGAGTTGAGAAAAGGCGATTTCGAGCTAGTTTGATAGTGCTTCTTCGAGTGTCTGAAAGGCTCAAAATAGCAATGATACCAGCTGATACAGCAGATGATAAATCAAAAAAGTAGGCTAGCAAACAAGCGAAACAGGTTGCTAGGACTAGTTTCAAAGTACGTTGTGTGATAGACATAGAATACTTCCTTGAGATAAATGATTTAATATTTTAATGGTCGGTATGGTAAAAAAGTCTATTCCAATAGAATCATTAAGAAAATAATTAGTTCTTCTTGTAGTGGTTTGATTATAGTATAAATATGTTTTGAAATCAAGTCGATCTATTGATAATATTGGCAGAATGAATATTTGCCAAACTGGTTCAGATATCGTTTTGTGGTATAATAATTAGAAAGGAGTTTTACATGCAAGAATTTTTTAAAAGTTATTTTGATAAGCTAGATTTAACCTCAGTATTTGAGAATCTCTTGACCAAAGTGATTTCTCTTTTAATTTTATTTGTACTATTTTATATTGCTAAAAAGCTACTTCATGTGGCTGTAAAGAAAATAGTGAAACCATCGCTAAAATTTTCAAATCGGGACGCGGGAAGACAGAAGACAATTTCGCGTTTGCTTGAAAATGTCTTTAATTACATTCTCTATTTCTTCTTAGTCTACTGCATTTTATCTATCCTAGGACTGCCTGTATCAAGTTTACTAGCTGGTGCTGGGATTGCTGGGGTTGCGATTGGTATGGGGGCACAAGGTTTCCTTTCAGATGTCATCAATGGTTTCTTTATTCTCTTTGAACGTCAGTTGGATGTGGGAGATGAGGTCGTTTTGACAAATGGTCCCATTACTGTATCGGGGAAAGTAGTTAGTGTTGGAATTCGAACTACTCAACTAAGAGGCGAAGACCAAGCTCTCCATTTTGTTCCTAACCGTAATATCACTGTGGTTAGCAATTTTTCAAGAGAAGAGTAGAACTGAAATTTCCCTTGATTTATGGTATAATAGAGGGAGTTTGACAGAGGAGAAATGATGGTTTTAGATAAACAATTAGGAAATGGTTGTACCTGGATAAATCTTGATATCGAAAAAATTAAAAATCTTGAAGATTTATCAGAAATCTATGGATTGGATAAAGAAACTATCGAATATGCTCTGGATAGAAATGAACGAGCCCACATGGACTATAACCGTGAGAATGGGACTGTGACTTTTATCTATAATGTTCTTGACTTAGAAAAGGACAAGGAATACTATGAAGCTATTCCCATGACCTTTATTGTTGAAAAACAACGAATCATCACGATTAGTAACCATAAGAATGCTTACGTGATTGAACGTCTACTGACTTATCTTAAAACTCATGAAACGATTTCGATCTACAAATTTCTCTTTGCCAGCTTAGAGCTTATCAGTAACGCTTATTATCCCGTCATCGAAGAAATGGATAAAAGTAAGGATGAGATTAGTGCCTTGCTACGTCAAACCACGACAAAGAAAAATCTCTTTGCTCTCTCTGACTTGGAGACTGGTATGGTTTACTTGACAGCAGCGGCAAAACAAAATCGACTTCTATTGGAACATATCCAAGGTCATGCTCTTTATCGGAGATTTAACGAAGTCGAACGAGAGCAGTTTGATGATGCGATGATTGAAGCCCATCAGTTGGTGTCTATGACAGATTTGATTTCTCAAGTCTTACAACAACTCTCTGCTTCTTACAACAACATCCTAAACAATAACCTGAATGATAGTTTGACAATTTTGACCATTATCTCAGTATTGCTAGCAGTCCTTGCGGTTATTACAGGTTTCTTCGGGATGAATGTTCCTCTACCATTTACAGAAGAGCCCAATGCTTGGATTTATATCTTAATAGCTAGCTTGATTTTATGGGCAGCCTTATCTCAATGGCTGAAGAAAATTACTAGGAAATAAAAGAGAAGGAGCCAGAATGGCGATTGAACATTACATGCCAGATTTTGCTGTGGAAGCAGTTTATGATTTGACAGTAGAAAGCCTGCAAAAACAGGAAATAAAAGCTGTTTTGGTGGATTTAGATAATACTCTCATTGCTTGGAATAACCCTGACGGGACTCCAGAGATGAAACGATGGTTGCATGACCTTCGTGATGCAGGAATTCGCATTATCGTAGTCTCAAACAATTCTAAGAAACGTGTTAAACGAGCAGTTGAAAAATTTGGAATTGATTATGTTTACTGGGCTTTGAAGCCTTTTACTTTCGGGATTGATCGAGCGATGAAAGAATTCCACTATGAGAAAAACGAAGTGGTCATGGTTGGGGATCAGCTCATGACAGATATTCGTGCAGCTCACCGTGCAGGAGTTCGCTCGATTTTAGTTAAACCCTTGGTTCAGCACGATTCCATCAAAACGCAAATCAACCGAGCTCGTGAACGTCGTGTTATGAAGCAAATCACTGAAAAGTACGGACCTATTACTTATAAAAAAGGAATTTAACTATGGAAGAAATTCTCTGTATTGGTTGTGGAGCAACCATTCAGACGGAAGATAAGACTGGGTTGGGTTTTACCCCTCAGTCGGCACTTGAAAAAGGTTTGGAAACTGGAGAAGTTTATTGCCAGCGTTGTTTCCGTCTTCGTCATTACAATGAAATTACAGATGTGCAGTTGACGGATGATGATTTCCTCAAACTCTTGCACGAGGTAGGAGACAGTGATGCCTTGGTGGTCAATGTCATTGATATTTTTGACTTCAACGGCTCTGTTATCCCAGGTTTGCCACGCTTTGTGTCAGGTAATGATGTGCTTTTGGTTGGAAATAAAAAAGACATCTTGCCTAAGTCTGTTAAGGACAGCAAGGTAACACACTGGCTGATGGAGCGCGCTCACGAAGAAGGTCTTCGTCCTGTGGATGTTGTCCTGACTTCAGCACAAAACAAGCATGCTATTAGAGAAGTAATCGACAAGATTGAGCAATACCGTAAGGGACGTGACGTCTATGTGGTCGGCGTGACCAATGTTGGGAAATCAACCCTTATCAATGCCATTATCCAGGAGATTACGGGTGACCAGGACGTCATCACAACGTCACGCTTCCCAGGAACAACCTTGGATAAGATTGAAATTCCACTCGATGATGGTTCTTATATCTATGATACACCGGGGATTATCCACCGCCACCAGATGGCTCACTACTTGACGGCTAAAAATCTCAAGTATGTCAGTCCTAAAAAGGAAATCAAACCAAAAACCTATCAGCTAAACCCTGAACAAACTCTGTTTTTAGGTGGATTGGGACGCTTTGACTTTATTGCAGGAGAAAAGCAAGGTTTCACAGCTTTCTTTGACAATGAACTCAAACTTCACCGCACCAAGCTAGAAGGAGCCAGTGCCTTTTACGAAAAGCACCTGGGAACCCTTCTCACACCGCCAAATAGCAAGGAAAAAGAAGATTTTCCAAAACTGGTCCAACATGTCTTTACTATCAAGGACAAGACAGACCTAGTTATCTCAGGACTAGGCTGGATCCGTGTAACAGGAACTGCTAAAGTCGCCGTCTGGGCACCAGAAGGCGTCGCCGTCGTCACACGAAAAGCAATTATTTAAACACAGAAAGGAAAGAGTTATCTTTATAAAGGCGAGCATTGCGAGCCCATAACGAATACTTTTCGCCGTGGTGGCAGTTGGTACAAGAAATTGTACCAACAACGGAAAATCTGAGACCTTAGGCTCAAATTTTAGTCATGAAAGTCCGAAGGACTTTGCTGACGTCCGTCACCACTTCAGAAAAGTATAAAAAGAAACTCTTTTAAATGAAATATGTCATTAACATCAAAACAACGTGCCTTCCTCAACAGCCAGGCACATACACTCAAGCCCATCATCCAAATCGGGAAAAATGGTCTCAACGACCAAATCAAAACAAGTGTTCGTCAGGCTCTTGACGCTCGTGAATTGATCAAGGTTACTCTCTTGCAAAACACAGATGAAAACATCCACGAAGTAGCTGAAATCTTGGAAGAAGAAATCGGTGTGGATACAGTTCAAAAAATCGGACGCATCTTGATTTTGTATAAACAATCAAGCAAGAAAGAAAATCGCAAGATTTCTAAAAAAGTCAAAGAAATCTAAGAACGATACTCCCAAGACTGTTTTTACAGAAGAGTAAAGGAGATTAACCTATGGCAATCGAATTATTAACTCCCTTTACAAAAGTGGAGTTAGAGCCAGAAATCAAGGATAAAAAACGGAAACAAGTCGGTATTTTGGGTGGAAATTTTAACCCTGTTCACAATGCCCATCTGATTGTTGCAGATCAAGTGCGCCAACAGTTGGGATTGGATCAGGTTCTGCTCATGCCCGAATACCAACCACCTCACGTAGATAAAAAGGAAACCATTCCTGAACACCATCGCCTCAAGATGTTAGAATTGGCGATTGATGGGGTTGAGGGTCTAGCTATTGAGACCATCGAGCTAGAGCGTAAGGGGATTTCTTACACCTACGACACCATGAAGCTTCTAACAGAGAAGAATCCAGATACAGATTACTATTTCATTATCGGTGCAGATATGGTGGACTATCTGCCTAAATGGTACCGAATTGATGAGTTGGTGGAACTAGTTCAGTTTGTAGGGGTTCAACGTCCACGTTACAAGGCAGGGACTTCTTATCCAGTTATCTGGGTGGATGTACCTCTCATGGATATTTCATCCAGCATGGTGCGTGATTTCATTGCCCAAGGACGCACACCTAACTTTCTCCTACCTAAGCTAGTGCTAGACTATATCGAGAAAGAAGGACTTTATTGATGGCATACCAGGACTATATCAACTGTTCCCGTGAGGAATTATTGAAAAAAATGGCAGAGCTTCTACCTGAGAAGCGTTTGACCCATTGTTTGGGTGTAGAGCGCGCAGCCATTGAACTTGCAGAACGATTCGGAGTGGATGCCGAGAAAGCAGGTCTAGCAGGTCTCCTTCATGACTATGCTAAAAAGTTGTCAGACCAGGAATTTCTAGACTTGATTGACCGTTATCAGCTAGATTCTGACCTCAAAAACTGGGGCAATAATGTCTGGCATGGTATGGTCGGTATTTACAAAATTCAGGAAGATTTGGATTTACAAGATCCTGAAATCCTACGAGCTATTGAAATTCATACAGTAGGAGCGATTCAGATGACGGACCTTGACAAGGTTATCTACGTCGCAGACTATATCGAGCACAATCGTGCCTTTCCAGGAGTGGATGAGGCGCGTGAAATTGCTGAACTATCGCTAAATAAGGCGGTGGCCTACGAGACAGCTCACACAGTAGAGCATTTAGCTCACCAGGGATTTCCCATCTATCCCCAAACCCTTGAAACCTATAACGCCTATGTGCACTATTTGAAAGAGGACTAAATGAACGAAAAAGAATTACTAGAACTAGTCGTGAAAGCGGCTGATGAGAAACGTGCGGAGGACATTCTCGCACTTGACGTACAAGAATTGACCAGTGTGACAGACTATTTTGTTATCACTAGCTCTATGAACAGTCGTCAGTTGGACGCTATCGCTGACAATATTCGTGAAAAAGTAGCGGAAGCAGGCTTTAAAGGCAGTCATGTCGAAGGTGATGCAGCTGGAGGCTGGGTCTTGCTAGACCTTGGCAGTGTCGTTGTGCATATCTTTTCAGAAGAAATACGTGCCCACTATAACCTAGAAAAACTATGGCATGAGGCAAGTGCTGTCGATCTTTCAACAGCTCTAGCTTAAGCAGGTAAACTCAGTTGGCAGCAACTGAGTTTTGTTGATTAAATTGAAATTCTATGGAAAGAAAGGATAGGGCCTTGTGTTTAGTTGGTCTCTTAATTGAACACGAGCTAAAAGCTGCTAGAAAAAGATAAACTTCCTTTGTATCTGACGATACAGCAGAAAGTTTCCTATTTTCTCCTTGCTTTTAACGCTCTTTGTATCTTAATTATGGCTACTTATGAAACTTTTGCGGCTGTTTACGATGCAGTCATGGATGATAGTTTATATGACAAATGGACGGACTTTTCCCTCCGTCATCTGCCTAAGACTAAGGAGAGAAAGAGACTCTTGGAATTGGCTTGTGGGACAGGGATTCAGTCTGTGCGCTTTTCTCAAGCTGGTTTTGATGTGACAGGATTAGACCTGAGTGCTGATATGCTGAAAATTGCTGAAAAGAGAGCGGCTTCAGCCAAGCAAAAGATTGATTTTATTGAAGGCAATATGCTGAATTTGTCCAAGGCTGGTAAATACGACTTTGTGACCTGCTATTCTGATTCTATCTGCTATATGCAGGACGAGGTGGAAGTCGGGGACGTCTTTAAAGAAGTCTATAATGCCCTCAATGAGGACGGAGTCTTTATCTTTGATGTGCATTCGACCTACCAGACTGATGAGGTCTTCCCAGGTTATTCTTATCATGAAAATGCAGAAGATTTTGCCATGCTCTGGGATACCTATGAGGATGATGCTCCTCACTCTATCGTGCATGAGTTGACCTTCTTTATCAAGGAAGCGGACGGTTCCTTTAGTCGTCATGATGAAGTGCATGAGGAGCGCACTTACGAGGTCTTAACCTATGATATTCTGCTGGAACAGGCTGGTTTCAAGTCCTTTAAACTCTTTGCGGACTTTGAGGACAAGGAGCCAACAGAGACTAGTACCCGTTGGTTTTTCGTCGCACAGAAGTAGGAGATTACCATGACCATTACAGGTATTATCGCAGAGTTCAATCCTTTTCATAATGGCCACAAATACCTGCTGGATCAGGCGGAGGGACTGAAAATTGTGGCTATGTCTGGGAATTTCATGCAACGAGGCGAGCCGGCTATCGTTGACAAGTGGATAAGGGCTCAAATGGCACTAGAGAATGGGGCGGATTTAGTTGTAGAATTGCCCTTTTTAGTCAGTGTCCAAGCGGCGGACTTTTTTGGTCAAGGTGCAGTGGCTATCTTGGCTCGTTTGGGGATGGATACCCTAGCCTTTGGGACAGAAGAAGTTCTGGATTATCAGCAAATTGCTAACCTATATACAGAGCGTGGTCAAGAGATGGAACTTTTCATGGAAAACTTACCCAATTCTCTATCTTACCCACAGAAAACTCAAGCCATGTGGAAGGAATTTGCAGACCTTGATTTTTCAGGTGATACGCCCAATCATGTCCTTGCTCTTGCTTATGCCAAAGCAGTTGTTGGACGTAACATTAAACTTCATCCAATTCAACGTCAGGGAGCGGGATACCATTCTCTGGACAAGGATGTGGACTTTGCCTCGGCGACAGCTCTTCGTCAGCATCAAAATGATCAAAATTTTTTAGAACGCTTTATGCCTTCGATTGCTCTTTTTGAAAATGCTAGCAAGGTAAACTGGGAAGATTATTATCCTTTGCTTCGCTACCAAATCTTGTCTAATTCTGACCTAACCACTATCTATCAGGTCAATCAAGAAATGGCAGTTCGTATCAAAGATGCTATCAAGACAGCTCAGTCTATAGAAGAATTGGTCGAAGCGGTTGCTACCAAACGATACACAAAAGCACGAGTTAGACGACTCTTGACTTATATCTTGGTACAAGCCAGAGAAAATGCCTTGCCAGAAGGCATTCACGTCCTTGGTTTCACCGAAAAAGGCAGGCAACATCTCAAGTCTCTGAAAGAGCAGGTCCATCTAGTCAGTCGAATCGGCAAAGAGCCCTGGGATGCCATGACTCAAAAGGCAGACCAGATTTACCAACTAGGACACTCAAGTATCGCAGAACAAAATTTTGGCAGAGTGCCAATCAGAATCGAAACAAACTAAGTCTACTGAAAGGTAGGCTTTTTACTTATTTTTTTGTAAAAAATTCTATAAAAAATTGGGTTCGTTAAAGAAGCCTATTTTACTAGGGAAAATAACAATTTCAACCCAAAAAATGACCAAAATATCTTCCATTTAAGGTTTGTTAAAAATAGTTTTTTGTGGTAAAATGTATAAGAATGCATGTCATTCGGATAAACAAATAAATTGAGGTAAAAACATGGAAATTATGACAATTGTTATAGTTGTTTTTGCCGTCATCATTGGTTTAGTCATTGGATATGTCAGCATCTCAGTCAAGATGAAATCATCACAAGAGGCTGCAGAGTTGATGCTTTTAAATGCTGAACAAGAAGCAACTAATTTACGAGGACAAGCTGAACGCGAAGCAGATTTATTACTCAATGAAGCTAAAAGCGAAAGCAAATCCCTTAAAAAAGAAGCACTATTGGAGGCTAAAGAAGAAGCCAGAAAATACCGCGAAGAAGTGGACGCTGAATTTAAGTCAGAGCGTCAAGAACTCAAGCAAATCGAAAGTCGTTTGACGGAGAGAGCTACGAGCCTTGACCGTAAAGACGATAATTTGACGAACAAAGAAAAAACACTTGAACAAAAAGAACAAAGTATTTCTGATAGAGCAAAAAACCTTGATGCACGTGAAGAGCAACTAGAGGAAATTGAAAAGCAAAAGCAAGCTGAACTTGAGCGTGTCGGAAGTCTGACTCAGTCAGAGGCAAAAGATATTATCTTAGCTCAAACAGAAGAAGACTTGACCAAGGAAATTGCTAGCCGTATTCGTGAGGCGGAGCAAGAAGTTAAGGAACGTTCTGATAAACTTGCTAAGGATATTTTGTCCCAAGCCATGCAGAGAATTGCTGGTGAGTATGTAGCTGAGTCTACCAACTCAACAGTTCATCTGCCTGATGATACCATGAAAGGTCGTATCATTGGTCGTGAAGGGCGTAACATCCGTACCTTTGAAAGTTTGACAGGGGTTGATGTCATCATTGATGATACGCCAGAAGTGGTAACCTTGTCAGGTTTTGATCCTATCCGCCGTGAGATTGCCCGTATGACGATGGAAACCTTGCTCAAGGATGGACGTATTCACCCAGCTCGCATCGAAGAGTTGGTTGAGAAAAACCGTCAAGAAATTGATAATCGTATTCGTGAATATGGGGAAGCCGCAGCCTATGAAATCGGCGCACCTAACCTTCACCCAGACTTGATGAAAATCATGGGTCGCTTACAGTTCCGTACTTCATACGGACAAAATGTCTTGCGACACTCAATCGAAGTGGCTAAGTTGGCTGGTATCATGGCTAGCGAACTTGGTGAAAATGCAGCCCTTGCCCGTCGTGCAGGATTCCTTCACGATATCGGTAAAGCCATTGACCGAGAAGTAGAAGGTAGCCACGTTGAGATCGGTACTGAATTGGCTCGCAAGTACAAAGAGCATCCAGTCGTGATTAACACGATTGCTAGTCACCACGGCGATGTAGAGCCTGAAAGTGTGATTGCAGTTCTCGTTGCTGCAGCGGACGCCTTAAGTGCAGCCCGTCCAGGAGCTCGTAGCGAATCGCTTGAAAGCTACATCAAACGTCTCCATGATTTAGAAGAAATCGCTAATAGCTTTGAAGGTGTTCAAAATAGCTTTGCCCTTCAAGCTGGTCGTGAAATCCGTATCATGGTGAACCCAGGTCAAATCAAGGACGACAAAGTCACAATTTTAGCTCACAAAGTTCGTGAGAAAATTGAAAGTAATCTCGATTACCCAGGAAATATCAAGGTAACCGTGATTCGTGAACTTCGTGCAGTTGATTATGCAAAATAAAAAAACTGAAATCAGACTTTTTCTGATTTCAGTTTTTTGTATCTACTATTTCTTGAGTGGTTAGTATATAATTATCTGGGAGATACCTCAATTGGAGATAAAAAGACTAAATCTTGTTTTTCATTATAGCTTCCAACCTTAGCTTTTATACGAACATTTTGTCCTTCTTTGATATTTTCGCCGTTGAATGGTTTAAAAACTGGGTTAGAGATAAGGCTGATTTCGACAAATTTAAAATTAGGACCAGCTACTTCATCAGGATGATAGTCCCCAGAATAAATTAAAATATCATATTTTGACTTAATTTTAGCTAAGTTTGCAATATGACCATCAAATTCAATCGTTTGTCCTTTGTATTTTTGAATAAAATCCTTAATTGTATTTAAATCCTCAGTTTGAAGAAATGTTTTAAATTCTTCATTATTATCTATCGTGATGACTGTAGTTGAATTAGATGAAGAAGTTGCTGGCGCTTCAGTTGTACTAGGAGATGAGGTTGTTATATTAGTTGAAACAGTTGAAGTTTCTTTAGGTGATAGTTCATCAGTTTGTTCGCTTGTTTTTTCGACAATAGTAGTACTTGTACTAGATGGTGAAGTTGTAGGTGTCTTATTATCTTGAAATATAGCAAGTATCAGCACAATAAAAAGTGAAAGTAATAGAGCAGCGCCAATTAAATATGGAGTATATTTTTTTATTTTTAGTTCTTGCTCGGTCAGTGGTGTTATTTCTACTTCAGCTTCTTTTTCGAAAAAACCAAATACTCCGGCCTGCCCCTTTTCAATTATATTTATGTGGACTTCATTTTTTTTAAGATTTAGTGTCGCTAAGCCTTTCTCTATAGCTTCATCTACATTTTTTCCTTTAAAAATTGTCATAAATAACTCCTTTTAATATTATTATTTTAATTATCTCTTAAACATAAAAAAATAGCAAGCTTATTCCTAATGAATTTGAATTTTTGCAACGCAGTTGATTATGCAAAATAAATAAGAAAGAGCAGTTGAAAAATTACTGCTTTTTTGTTACACTAGATAGAAAGATTGTAGTAAGCAGAAATGGCTTTACATAGTGAATTCAGATGAATTTTCAAGTCATTTCACAAACTATCCAAAGGAGACATCATGGCAGACCGTGGCTTACTAATCGTTTTTTCAGGTCCTTCTGGAGTCGGAAAAGGAACGGTTAGACGAGAAATTTTTGAGAGTTCTGAAAATCAATTCCAATATTCTGTATCTATGACAACACGGGCGCAACGTCCAGGTGAAGTAGACGGAGTTGACTATTTCTTCCGTACGCGTGAAGAATTCGAAGAATTGATCCGTCAAGGACAGATGTTAGAGTATGCAGAGTATGTGGGCAACTACTACGGTACTCCTCTGACTTATGTCAATGAAACCCTTGATAAAGGAATCGATGTCTTTCTTGAAATTGAAGTGCAGGGAGCTCTCCAGGTCAAGAAAAAAGTTCCAGATGCTGTCTTTATCTTTTTGACACCACCAGATTTAGAAGAATTGCAAGACCGTCTCGTTGGTCGTGGTACAGATAGCGCAGAAGTGATTGCACAGCGTATTGAAAAAGCCAAAGAAGAAATTGCTTTGATGCGTGAGTATGACTATGCTATTGTCAATGACCATATTCCTCTTGCTGCAGAACGTGTCAAACGTGTGATTGAAGCTGAACATTTCCGTGTGGATCGTGTTATCGGTCACTATCAGGATATGCTACCAAAGTCTCCGACTATTCGATAAACTATAGAAAACAGGTACAAACAAATGATGCTTAAACCCTCTATTGATACCTTACTTGACAAGGTACCATCAAAATATTCACTCGTAATCTTGTTAGCAAAACGTGCTCACGAATTAGAAGCTGGAGCAACTCCAACACAAGAATTCAAATCTGTAAAATCTACGCTTCGTGCTTTAGAAGAAATTGAATCTGGAAATGTCATTATCCACCCAGATCCAGAAGGAAAACGCGAAGCAGTTCGTCGTCGTATCGAAGAAGAAAGACGCTTGAGAGAAGAAGAAGAAAAGAAAATCAAAGAGCAAATCGCGAAAGAAAAAGAAGAAGGTGAAAAAATTTAAGGTTGGGGGGACTCAATCTTATTTTTTCTATTGCAAGAATACTCAATCAATTGAAACGATTTAAGAAGAGAAGGAGGTGAGGATATGGCTATTGCAAAAATTATTGTCGATGTTCCTTTGATGCAGACGGACCAACCCTATAGTTACAAGATTCCAGAGGAATTTGAAGGGATGCTGGAAGTTGGCATGCGAGTTCATGTACCCTTTGGGAAGGCTAATCGCTTGATTCAGGGAATTGTTCTTGGAATGGAACAAGAATCTGATGTAGATGTGGCAGACGAGGACTTGAAAGAGATTGCTGAGGTGCTGGACTTTTCTCCTGTCTTAACGGAGGAACAACTCTGGCTAGCTGAAGAACTACGTAAGTCAGTTTTTTCATACAAGATTTCCATTCTAAAAGCTATGCTCCCTGGATTTTTGAACTCTAGCTATGATAAGATCCTCTATCCTCTGGAAGGCTTAAGTCAAGAAGATAGAGAACGCTTATTTGGTTCGCAGGAATCCCTAGCTTTTTCATCACTTGACCTAGAAAAGCAGGCTGAGATGATGCGATTGACCCGAAAAGGACTTTTGAAGTTAGAGTATCAGGCTGTAGACCAAAAGAAGGTCAAAACTCAATCATGGGTTGAAGTCAATCTTGACACATTAGAAAAGCTAGAAATCTCAAACCGTGCCAAGAAGAAATTGGAACTGCGAGAATATTTATTAGCACATCCTGAAACAGTTCCTTTGGCTGATTTGTTAGAACATTACTCACGCGACCAAGTTAACTTCTTTGTAGAACAGGGTGCTTTAACGATCCTTCAAAAAGAAGTCCAACGTTCAGCTGCCTACTTTGAAGGGATTGAGTCGAATCAAGCCCTAGAGTTAAACCCAGAGCAAAAAGAAGCCTGTGAGGCAGTTGTGAGAGCAATTGGAAAGCAACACCCTCCCTTTCTCCTTCAAGGAATTACAGGAAGTGGGAAAACGGAGGTTTACTTGCAGATTATCCAAGAAGCCTTGGATATGGGGAAAACAGCTATCATTTTAGTTCCAGAAATCTCTCTGACACCTCAAATGACAGAGCGTTTCATTGCTCGTTTTGGTGATAAAGTAGCCATTCTCCATTCAGGTTTGTCTAATGGTGAAAAGTATGATGAATGGCGCAAGGTGGAGCGAGGAGAAGCACAGGTAGTTGTTGGTGCTAGGTCTGCCATTTTTGCACCTTTGAAAAATCTAGGGGTAATCATTATCGATGAGGAGCACGAGGCCAGCTACAAGCAAGACAGCAATCCTCGTTATCATGCTAGAGATGTAGCCATTTTAAGAGCTCAGTACAATCAAGCTGCCCTAGTTCTGGGTTCTGCAACACCGAGTCTAGAAAGTCGTGCGCGTGCTGGCAAGGGTGTTTATCAACATCTGCGCCTGACGCAAAGGGCCAATCCTTTAGCAAGTATTCCTGAAGTTCAAGTGATTGACTTCCGAGATTATATCGGGCAGAATGAAACATCAAACTTTACACCACCACTGATTGAGGCCATTCAAGATCGATTGGATAAAAAAGAGCAGGTTGTTCTCATGCTCAATCGCCGTGGTTATTCAAGTTTTGTCATGTGTCGAGAATGTGGAACCGTGGATACCTGTCCGAATTGTGATATTTCCTTGACTCTCCACATGGATACCAAAACTATGAACTGCCATTACTGTGGCTTTTCGAAAGAAATTCCTCATGTCTGTCCAAACTGTCAGAGTCGCAGCATTCGTTATTACGGGACAGGGACTCAAAAGGCCTACGATGAGCTAGCAGAACTCTTTCCAGAGGCACGCATTCTACGCATGGATGTAGATACAACTCGCAAAAAGGGTAGCCACCAAGCTTTACTTGAGCAGTTTGGCAATGGTGAAGCGGACATATTGCTAGGAACCCAGATGATTGCCAAGGGCTTGGATTTTCCAAATGTAACCTTGGTTGGTGTTCTCAATGCGGATACAGCCTTGAATCTGCCTGACTTTCGTTCTTCTGAGAGGACTTTCCAACTCTTGACCCAGGTAGCCGGTCGTGCAGGTCGCGCTGAAAAAGCAGGTCAGGTCTTGATTCAGTCCTATAATCCTAATCATTATGCCATTCGTTTTGCCAAGGATCAGGATTATGAAGGTTTCTATGCCTATGAAATGGGCATCAGACGTCAACTTGGCTATCCACCTTATTATTTCACTATTGGGATTACCTTGTCTCATAAGAAAGAAGAAGAGGTTCTTAGAAGAGCTTATGAGGTAATGGAAATTTTGCGGTCAGGTTTGTCGGATGCTAGTATCATCCTTGGTCCAACGCCTAAACCTATCGCTCGTACGCATAACCTCTATCACTACCAAATACTGATTAAATACCGTTTAGAAGATGAGTTGGCTTCGACTCTTAATCAGGTCTTGGCCCTAACTCAAGAACGTGAAAATAGTGAGCTTCGTCTCAGTATTGATCACGAACCGCAGCAATTTTTGTAAAAAGGAGAAAAGATGACAAAACTAATCTTTATGGGAACGCCCGATTTTTCAGCGACCGTTTTGAAGGGACTTTTGTCAGATGATCGCTATGAGATTCTAGCAGTTGTAACTCAGCCAGATCGTGCTGTCGGACGTAAAAAAGTCATCCAAGAAACCCCAGTAAAGCAAGCAGCTAAAGAAGCAGGGCTTCCTATCTACCAACCAGAAAAATTATCGGGTAGTCCAGAGATGGAAGCTATCATGAATTTGGGGGCTGATGGGATTGTGACTGCAGCTTTTGGACAATTTCTCCCAAGTAAACTCCTTGATAGTATGGATTTTGCAGTCAATGTCCATGCTTCACTCCTTCCTAAACACCGTGGTGGTGCTCCCATTCATTATGCCTTGATTCAAGGTGATAAGGAAGCAGGAGTGACCATTATGGAAATGGTCAAGGAAATGGATGCAGGAGATATGATTTCTCGTCGTAGCATTCCGATTACAGATGAGGACAATGTCGGAACCTTGTTTGAAAAATTGGCGATTGTTGGTCGTGATCTGCTTTTAGATACTCTTCCTGCTTATATAGCTGGTGAAATTCAGCCAGAACCACAAGATCCAAACCAGGTTACATTTTCTCCAAATATCAAACCTGAGGAAGAAAAGTTGGAATGGAACAAGACCAACCGTCAACTCTTTAACCAAATCCGTGGGATGAATCCATGGCCTGTTGCTCATACTTTCCTCAAGGGAGATCGTTTTAAGATTTATGAAGCCCTGCCAGTAGAAGGTCAAGGAACTCCAGGTGAGATACTTTCCATCGGTAAGAAGGAGTTGATCGTCGCAACAGCAGAAGGAGCTCTATCTCTCAAACAGGTTCAACCAGCAGGAAAACCTAAGATGGACATTGCTTCCTTCCTTAACGGTGTGGGACGAACTTTAGCAGTAGGAGAACGATTTGGTGACTAAAGTAGAAACGGCTAGAAGTGTAGCCTTGAATGTACTTGAGGACGTTCTTGTCAATCAAGCCTACTCCAATATCGCCTTAAATAAACACCTCAAGGGAAGTCAACTATCAGCAACTGACAAAGGTTTGGTGACTGAGCTTGTTTATGGAACCGTAGCTCGTAAACTAACTTTAGAATGGTATTTGTCTCACTTTATTGAGGATAGAGACAAGCTAGACAGCTGGCTCTATGTTTTGCTTCTCATGAGCGTCTATCAACTCCAATACTTGGATAAGCTTCCTGATCATGCAGTAGTCAATGAAGCCGTAGAAATTGCAAAATCTCGTAAGAAAGGCAGTGAAAAACTAGTCAATGCTATTCTGCGCCGTATTTTGCGTGAGGGTTTGCCAGATATCACCACTATCAAACGTAAAAATAAGCGTGATTCCATTGCTTACTCTCTTCCAGTTTGGTTGATTTCTAAACTCAAGGAAGAGTATGGAGAAGCGCGAGCTCAAGCGATTTTTGAAAGTCTTTTAAAACGCAACAAAGCTAGTATTCGAGTGACAGATTTGAGCCGCAAAGAGGAAATTAAAGCTTTGCTTGATGCAAGTGATTCTGCCTTATCAGCTTCTGGTCTGGTCAAGGAGCAAGGGCACTTTGCAAGCCATGATTTGTTTGCTAAAGGGGCTATTACCATCCAGGATGAGTCTAGTCAGTTGGTTGCGCCAACATTGGATTTGCAAGGAGATGAGCAGGTTTTAGATGCCTGTGCGGCTCCTGGTGGCAAGACAGCCCATATGGCGTCTTATCTAACGACAGGTCAGGTAACAGCTCTGGATCTCTACGACCATAAACTCACTTTGATTCAAGAAAATGCTCAGCGTTTAGGTGTAGCAGATCGTGTGCAAACGCAAAAACTGGATGCTCGAAAAGTGCATGAGTTTTTTGGCAAGGATCAATTTGATAAGATTCTAGTCGATGCCCCTTGTTCAGGGATTGGACTTTTACGTCGGAAACCAGATATCAAATACAACAAAGACACTGCTGATTTCGCGTCATTACAGGAAATTCAGTTGGAAATATTAGGTAGTGTTTGTCAAACGCTACGTAAAGGTGGTATAATAACTTATAGTACCTGCACTATTGTCTCTGAAGAGAACTTTCAAGTTGTTCAAGCGTTTTTAGAAAGTCATCCAGAGTTCGAGCAGGTTAAACTAGAACACGAATGCAAGGATATCCTGAAAGATGGCTGCATCCTCATTACTCCAGAGTTGTATGGAAGTGATGGATTCTTTATCAGCCAATTTCGCAAGATATCCGATTAGGAAGGAACTGACACAATGGAGATTTCATTATTAACAGATGTGGGTCAGAAACGTACAAATAATCAAGACTATGTCAATCTTTTTGTCAACCGTGCCGGTCGCACGATGATTATCTTGGCTGACGGGATGGGAGGACACCGAGCAGGGAATATTGCCAGTGAGATGGCAGTAACAGATTTAGGTGTAGCCTGGGTTGATACTCATATCGATACCGTAAATGAAGTTCGTGAATGGTTTGCAGAACATCTAGAAATCGAAAATCAAAAAATTTATCAAATGGGGCGTGATGATGCTTACAAGGGAATGGGAACAACTTTAGAAGCCCTTGCAATTATTGATAATCAAGCTATTTACGCCCACATTGGAGATTCTCGTATCGGCTTGATTCGTGGTGAAGAATATCATCAATTAACTAGTGATCATTCTTTGGTGAATGAATTGCTTAAGGCAGGTCAATTAACACCTGAAGAAGCTGAAGCTCATCCACAAAAGAATATCATTACCCAGTCTATCGGGCAAAAAGATGAGATTCAACCAGATTTAGGAATCGTAAGCTTGGAGCCGGGTGATTATCTTGTTATGAATAGTGATGGTCTAACTAACATGATTTCAGGTAGCGAAATCTATGACATCGTGACAAGTGATATCTCACTTGACGACAAGGCGGCAACTTTAGTGCGTTTTGCAAACAATGCCGGAGGGCTTGATAACATTACTGTTGCTTTGATTGCGATTGAGGAGGAATCAGAATGATCCAGATCGGCAAGATATTTGCCGGACGATATCGGATTATCAAACAAATTGGCCGCGGAGGGATGGCAGATGTCTACCTGGCCAAAGATTTGATTCTGGATGGGGAAGAAGTTGCTGTAAAGGTTTTAAGAACCAACTACCAGACTGACCCAATCGCTGTTGCGCGTTTTCAGCGTGAAGCTCGTGCGATGGCAGATCTAGATCATCCTCATATCGTTCGAATTACAGATATCGGTGAAGAAGATGGTCAACAGTACTTAGCTATGGAATATGTAGCTGGTCTTGACCTCAAACGCTATATCAAAGAACACTATCCTCTATCAAACGAGGAAGCAGTTCGTATCATGGGACAGATTCTCTTGGCTATGCGTTTGGCGCATGCAAAGGGGATTGTTCACCGTGATTTGAAACCTCAAAATATTCTCTTGACTCCTGATGGTACTGCGAAAGTTACAGACTTTGGGATTGCAGTAGCCTTCGCAGAAACCAGTTTGACACAGACCAACTCTATGTTGGGTTCTGTCCACTATCTATCACCTGAGCAGGCGCGTGGTTCTAAGGCAACTATTCAGAGTGATATTTATGCGATGGGAATTATTTTCTTTGAAATGTTGACCGGTCATATTCCATATGATGGAGATAGTGCTGTTACGATTGCACTTCAGCATTTCCAAAAACCACTTCCTTCAGTCATCGCAGAAAATCCATCGGTGCCACAATCATTGGAAAATGTGGTCATTAAAGCGACAGCTAAAAAATTAACAGACCGTTATCAAACAGTTTCTGAGATGTATGTTGACTTATTGAGTAGTCTTTCATACAATCGTCGCAATGAACCAAAGCTAGTATTTGACGATACAAGTAAGGTTGATACAAAAACCTTACCAAAGATGTCCCAATCTACTCTTACTGCGATTCCTAAAGTTCAACCGAAGGAAGAAAATCCTCAGACTAAAAAGCCAAATAAAAAGGTAGCAAGTAAAGAAACTGCTCCAAAACCAGTCAAGAAACGCCGTTTCAAAGCAAGATATTTGGTGCTTTTAGCTAGCTTTATACTTGTTTTGGCTTCTCTCTTCTGGATTATTTCAAAGACACCAGCGACTGTTGAGATTCCAAAAGTTGCGGGTCAAACTGTAGCTGAAGCTAAGGAAAACCTGAAAAAAGCGAATTTTGAGATTGGTGAGGAGAAGACCGAAGCTAGTGATACTGTAGAAGAAGGTCGAGTTATCCGAACAGATCCAGATGCTGGCTCAGCACGAAAAGAAGGAACAAAAGTTAATCTTATTATTTCTTCAGGTCAACAATCCTTCAAGCTTGGAAATTATGTTGGTCGTAAATCAACAGATGTTATAGCAGAATTGAAAGGGAAAAAGGTTCCTGAAAATCTCATCAAGGTTGTTGAAGAAGAATCAAGTGAAACAGAGGCAGGTCTCGTTATGAAACAAAGCTTGCCAGAAGGAACTACATATGATCTTAGTAAGGCGACAGAAATTGTCTTGACTGTAGCTAAAAAGGTAACCAGTGTTTCAATGCCAAGTTATATCGGTTCTAGTCTTGAATTCACCAAGAATAACTTGATCCAGATAGTCGGTATTAAAGAAGCCAATATTGAAGTAGTAGAGGTTTCTACAGCTCCAGAAGGAACTGCTGAGGATACAGTTGTTAGTCAAAGTCCAAAACCAGGTGAAAGTGTAGATTTGAATACAACTCGTATCAAGATTTCTATCTATAAACCGAAAATAACTACAACAACAAAACCTACAATAAGCAATCCTAGTCGTGCAGAAACATCTCCACAGATTAGAGAACCACAGGCTAATCAAAACACTACAACGTCAGATTTGCATCGAGGGGATAACTAGTCAATCTTTGTCACAGTTTTTGTGACAAAGATTTTTTTTCCTTCAAATTTATGATAAAATAAAAAGGAGTTTTAAAAGGAGGAAAACATGGACGAAGTCAAACAACTGAATGCAGTGATCGATGTCATTATGCTAGCAGGAACGATACTGCTTCGCAATGGTTCTGAAATCTATCGTGTTGAAGATACCATGATTCGGATTGCTCATTCACAGGGCATTATAGATTGTAATGTTTTGGCCATGCCTGCAGCTATTTTTTTCTCCATAGAAAATACAAATATCTCTCGTATGAAGCGAGTAACCTCTTCTGCTTATAATATTGAGAAGGTGTGTGATGTCAATCAGATTTCGCGGCAACTCGTGTCAGGACAACTTGATTTGGAAACAGCCTTTATCCAACTAAAGGAATTAAATGCCAAGCCGTCTCCCTACACCAATGTTCAACTGACTGCTGCAGCGACTCTCAGTGCTCCTTTCTTCTCTATTATGTTTGGTGGGAATGTCTACGATGCCATCGGAGCAGGAGTGGCGACCTTATTTGCCTTTACTTTCTCTCTCTATGTAGAAAAATTTATTCGTATTCCTTTTATGACAGCTTTTGCAGGTGCTCTTGTCTTCGGTTTAATTGCACAATTTTGGGCACGCTATTCTGGTTTGCCGTCGACGGCGGATTTAGTGATTGCAGGTGCGGTAATGCCTTTTGTACCTGGAATTGCTCTGACAAATGCTGTTCGAGATATTATGACTAATCACATTAACTCTGGTATGAGCAAGATGTTTGAATCCTTGCTAATTACCCTTGCCTTAGGGGCTGGAACATCAGTCGCCCTGGTACTCATGAACTAATATGACAGTAACAACATTTTTATTACAAGCTCTAGCAAGTTTGCTTGCCATTATCACCTTTTTAATCGTTTTAAATGTCCAGCGTTCCATGCTCATCCCTGGTGGGGTTTTGGGAATGTCTATCTGGCTACTCTATCTGCTACTCAAGGAACCAACCAATGTTATTTTGGCTACCTTTATTGCCGCGGTGATTGGTTCTTGTGTCAGCCAGATTATGAGTATTCTCTACAAAACACCAGCAGTGGTTTTTGCCCTAGCTATTCTGGCACCACTAGTACCAGGTTATCTGTCTTATCGAACAACGTCATTCTTTGTGACAGGCGACTACGGCCATGCCATTTCTAGTGCCATGCTAGTCATGATGTTGGCCCTTGTTATCTCCATTGGAATGGCCAGTGGAACAGTTTTGTTGAAATTGTATCATTATCTCAAAAAGAATCGAGCTAGCTAAGACTCGATTTTTTATGGCTCTTCAGTTCAGTTTGTTAGAGTATCCTAAAATGAGATAAACTTTTAAAAATGAACTTGATTTGGGGAATCAAGTCTTTTTTCGCTCATTTGACCTCAATTGTGATAAAATAGAGGTGAACAAATTTTTACAATGAATGATAAAAATAGAGGTAAATATGACAATCGGTATTGATAAGATTGGTTTTGCGACCAGTCAATACGTTTTGAAATTACAAGATTTAGCAGAAACCCGAGGAATTGATCCTGAAAAATTGAGTAAAGGACTCCTTTTAAAAGAATTGAGTATCGCTCCTTTAACAGAGGATATTGTTACCTTGGCTGCAAGTGCAGGAAATTCTATCCTGACTGAAGAAGATAAGCAAGAGATTGATATGGTTATCGTAGCGACAGAGTCTGGGGTTGACCAGAGTAAAGCTGCAGCAGTCTTTGTACACGGTTTGTTAGGAATCCAACCTTTTGCTCGTAGTTTTGAAATCAAGGAAGCTTGCTATGGTGCAACAGCGGCCCTTCACTATGCTAAGTTACATGTAGAAAATTCTCCTAAATCAAAAGTTTTAGTGCTGGCTAGCGATATTGCAAGATATGGTGTCGAAACTCCTGGAGAACCAACTCAAGGTGCAGGATGTGTTGCTATGTTGATTAGCCAAAATCCACGTGTGATGATTTTCAATAATGATAATGTTGCACAAACTCGTGACATCATGGACTTTTGGCGTCCAAACTATTCGACAACACCATTTGTAAATGGGGTTTACTCAACGCAACAATATCTTGATAGTTTAAAAACGACTTGGGAAGAGTATCAAAAGCGTTATGACTGTAACTTGGACGATTTTAAGGCTGTATGTTTCCACTTGCCTTATCCGAAGCTAGCTCTCAAGGGTTTGAAGAAAATTCTCGACAAATCCTTGCCTCAAGAGAAGAAGGACTTGCTTCGAAAGCACTTTGATGAATCTATTATTTATAGCCAAAAAGTTGGGAACATTTATACAGGTTCACTCTTCTTAGGTCTCTTGTCTCTTCTTGAAAATTCTGATAGCCTGAAAGCTGGAGATAAGATTGCCCTCTACAGCTATGGTAGTGGTGCTGTATCTGAGTTCTTTAGTGTGGAATTAGTTGAAGGCTATGAAAAACAATTGCAGAATAATCGCTTAGAGTTGCTAGACCAACGTCAAGCATTGAGCGTAGCTGATTATGAACGAATGTTCTTTGAAGAAGCGAAATTGGATGAGTCTGGATCTGCAACGATGTCAGGTTATGAAGGGCAAGACTATGCCCTTGTTGAGATTGTAGACCACCAACGTCGCTACAGCAAGGTTGAAAAATAATGAAAAAAAATTGGAATGGATTTGCTAAAAAATCAATTCAAGAGCGTCTAGAGTTCGTTAAGTCTCAGGCGCTTACTTCTATCGAAGCCCAAGAAAGTCTTGAACAGAATGAAAATCTCAGTCTAGCAGTAGCTAACCAATTGAGTGAAAATGTGGTAGGAACCTTCTCGCTTCCATACTCAATCGTTCCAGAAGTTCTGGTAAATGGTCAAGAATACACAGTTCCCTATGTGACCGAAGAACCATCTGTAGTTGCTGCAGCTAGTTTTGCTAGTAAGATTATCAAACGTGCGGGTGGTTTTACTGCTCAGGTTCATCAACGCCAAATGATTGGTCAGGTAGCTCTTTATCAGGTTCCAGATAGGGATAAGGCTTGTCGGGCTATTCTGAGTCAAAAAGCAGAGATACTCGAACAAGCAAACCAAGCCTATCCCTCTATTGTCAAACGTGGTGGTGGAGCGAGAGAGCTAAAAGTTGAGAAAATTTCTGGTGAGGCTGACTTTTTAGTGGTTTATCTCCATGTAGATACTCAGGAAGCCATGGGCGCCAATATGCTCAATACCATGCTTGAAGCTTTAAAACCTAGTCTAGAGGCTATCAGTCAAGGACAAAGCTTAATGGGGATCCTATCCAACTATGCCACAGATTCGTTAGTAACTGCAACTTGTCGGATTGCCTTTCATTATTTGAGTCGCCAGAAGGATGAAGCGCGTGAACTGGCAGAAAAAATGGTATTAGCCAGTCAGTTTGCCCAAGCAGATCCTTATCGAGCAGCCACTCATAACAAGGGTATCTTTAATGGCATTGATGCTCTCTTGATTGCTACTGGAAATGATTGGCGTGCTATTGAAGCGGGAGCGCATGCCTATGCAAGCCATGATGGCGCCTATCGAGGTCTCAGTCGTTGGACTATGGATTTGAAAACAGAAGAGCTAATTGGAGAGATGACCATGCCGATGCCGGTTGCTACCAAGGGTGGATCAATTGGTCTCAATCCTCGAGTCGTGCTCAGCCATGAGTTGCTAGGTCATCCATCTGCCAAAGAATTGGCTCAAATTATCGTTTCGATTGGTCTTGCACAGAATTTTGCAGCCCTTAAGGCTTTGGTCAGTACAGGTATTCAGCATGGACACATGAAACTTCAGGCAAAATCGTTAGCGCTTTTAGCAGGTGCGACTGAGGCAGAAGTGCCTAAGTTGGTAGAAAGCTTGATTGCAGAAAAAACTTTTAATCTAGAAAAAGCACAGACTCTTTTGAAAAAATTAAGATCATAAGAAAAACTCAGACGAAACTAGTCTGAGTTTTTTGTTTATACTCAATGAAAATCAATGAACAAACTAGGAAGCTAGCCGCAGGTTGCTCAAAACACTGTTTTGAGGTTGTAGATGGAAGCTGACGTGGTTTGAAGAGATTTTCGAAGAGTATTAAATACTTTTACCTGGTAAGAGACTAACTGGTAAGAAATAACCAGTCGTGGCAACTTCTTTCCCCTCGATTTTTTGGAGTAGTAAATCAACTGTCAGGCGAGCAATTTCTTCCAAGGGTTGTTTAATGGTAGTAAGGTGAGGATAGAAATTCTCGATAAAATAAGTTCCGTCGTATCCAATAACCTTAAGTTGTTCTGGAACAGAAATAGCAAGTTCCTGAGCGATCTTCATCACTAAGATGGCTGTCAAATCATCCGATGCGAAAATAGCATCTGGTTTTTGTTTAGTTAGGATAGTTTTGATTTCCATTTCCTTGCGGAGGGGTGAAAAGTCACTGGAAATATTGATGATGGGAGCTTTAGGGAAGATAGAAGCAAAGCCTGCATGCCGAAGTCCAGTTGGTGAATTGGAGTTGTCATTACCTGTAATCATAATAACAGACTTAGCTCCAGTTTTCTCTAAAGTTTGAGCTGCAAGGACTCCACCAGCATAGTTATCAGAGGAAACAACAGGAATGTCCGGTGATAGGTTACGGTCAAAAGAGATAATTGGTGCTGTGACGCGATTGTAGTCTTCGATCCCTAAGTTATGGCTACCAGAGATGATGCCATCCACTTGGTTGGCTTCTAGCATTTCAAGATACTCACGTTCTTTTTCCGAATCGTGCTCACTGTTACAGATGATTGTCTTGTAACCTTTTTTGAAGAGTTCATGTTCCAATTTGTCAATCAATTCAGCATAGAAAACATGGCTGATTTTTGGGAAAATCAAACCGATTAACTTGGCTGATTTTCCTTGAAGACTTCGAGCTAAGTTATTAGGTTTATATCCCAGCTCACGCATAGCTTCATTGACTTTTTGAATGGTTTTTTCAGACAGATAGCCTTTTTTATTGATGACACGTGAAACGGTAGTAGGGCTGACGCCAGCCAATTTTGCGACATCAGTTAGTTTTGCGACCATATTCTAATTCGTAGTAAGTTCCAGTTGGGTTTCCAGATTTAATGAGGATTCCATTTTGATCCGCATGAGGGAATACACGACCAGAAAATACTTTTTCTCCTTTATTAATGAAAATTTCAAAAACTGAGTTGTCAATGAAGATATTGACAGTAGTTGCCTGATTAGCAACTGAGCAAGAGCGAGTAGTTCCAAATTCTTGAGCGTATTGCTCACCTGCCTGACTGCGGTCAACGGTTACTTGGCCATTGACAAGATCGAAATTGATAGAGAGCCCCTTGCCGTCTTTATCAGCAAGAAGTATGATTTCACTTTGACTATTAGCCTCTAAGTTCAGTTCAAGTTCGTAGGTGTTCTTAGTTTCAGAACGATTTGAAAATTCCTCTTTTGAAGCACGGAGTTCCTTGATGGCTGCTACAGGATACTGATAGAGTTTGCCATCTTTAATGGTAAGTTCTTTGACTAATGAGAAAGTTCCTTGGTGATCAAAGCGATCAGATGGATAAGAAACATCTGGTAAACCAAGCCAACTTACTGCTAAGGCACGTCCATCAGGAGCATTGAAGGCCTGAGTAGCATATGCTTCGAAACCATAGTCTAGATTGTGTAGTTCAGACACATCTACCAAACGAGCATTTTCAGGATCGAAGGAAGCACCAATTTTATACATATTTGGATAGATATTGTCATAGTCAAGAACCTTTTTATCCAAACCTTGTGGGCAGTAGAGAAGGACAGGTTGTTCTCCGACAAAGACAAGATTTGGGCACTCCATCATATAGGCAGTACGGTCATTGTTGAAGTCCAAATCACCAACTTCTTGCCAGTTTGTATAATCATTATCGACAGCTTTGTAGAGACGGACGAATCCTTTTTTCTTTAAGTCTTGTCCACCAACGATTGCGTAGTATTGTCCTTTAAAGTTAAAAATCTGTGGATCGCGGAAGTGGTCGGTAGCGTCAGCAGGCTGATCAATCAAGATTTTATCAATCTTTTTAATATTTCCATCCTTATCCATCAAGGCACCAATCTGATAAGGGTGGCGAACCCAGTTTTCATCACGGACATTTCCTGTATAGAATAGAAACAATTGATCACCAAACTGCATAGCAGATCCAGAGTAAGCACCGTGGCTATCAAGTGGAGTATCAGGTAAGATTTTTACACCTGTTTCAGTAAAGTGAACCAAGTTGTCACTTTCAAGCTGAACCCAAGATTTTAATCCATGAGCTGCACCAAAGGGGAAGTTTTGGTAAAAGACAACCCACTTGCCATCAAAGTAAGAAAAACCGTTCGGGTCGTTAAGGAGCCCTTCCTTTGGTTCTATATGATAGCTGACATGCCATGGGGATTGTGCCATCTTTTCTTGGATTTCTTTTCTTTCTTCTTGAGTCCAATCTTCATAACGTCTGTAACGACGTTCAGTAGTCCATTCCATTTATATTCCCTCCATAAATTCTACTATCTTTATAGTAAACGTTTCCTTTTAAAAAAGCAAGTCTTTTATCATAAAATTAAGAAAAAAATGTCAAACGATTGACAGAAACTATTTGAAGAATTTTATGAAAATAAATGAAAAAATGAAAGAATTTGCAAAAAAATCTTTAAAAACCTCACAATAATAGGTAAAATATTGCTTGTTTTATTTCAAAAACATCAAAAACAATCAAAAAATTCAAAATGCTAAAATTTTTTCTGCAAAACGCTTGACATATTTTAAAAACATGATAGAATTATATGCGTAGGGCGGATAAAATCGCTTTCAAACATTTTACAAATTTTTTATAAGGAGATTTTTGCAAATGACGAATACAGAAATTGCAAAAAAAGTCATCGAAGCCTTAGGTGGACGTGAGAACGTTAACAGTGTTGCGCACTGTGCGACTCGCCTTCGCGTTATGGTTAAAGATGAAGCGAAAATTAACAAAGATGCTATCGAGAACTTGGAAAAAGTTCAAGGTGCTTTCTTTAACTCAGGTCAATACCAAATCATCTTTGGTACTGGTACAGTAAACAAGATGTACGATGAAGTCGTAGCCCTTGGTTTGCCAACTTCAACAAAAGCTGAAATGAAAGCAGAAGCTGCTAAACAAGGAAATTGGTTCCAACGTGCCATCCGTACTTTCGGTGACGTCTTCGTTCCAATCATTCCTGTTATCGTAGCAACTGGTCTCTTCATGGGTGTTCGTGGTCTCTTGACTGCTCTTGGAATGACACTTCCAGAAGATGTGACAACTTATACTCAGATCTTGACAGACACTGCCTTTATTATCTTGCCAGGTTTGGTTGTTTGGTCAACTTTCCGTGTATTCGGTGGTAACCCAGCTGTTGGTATCGTTCTTGGTATGATGCTCGTTTCTGGTTCACTTCCAAATGCCTGGGCTGTTGCGTCTGGTGGTGAAGTAACTGCAATGCAGTTCTTCGGATTTATCCCAGTTGTAGGTTTGCAAGGTTCAGTTCTTCCAGCCTTCATCATCGGGGTTGTCGGAGCTAAGTTTGAAAAAGCAGTTCGTAAGGTTGTTCCAGATGTACTTGACCTCTTGGTAACACCGTTTGTAACACTCCTTGTAATGTCAATCCTTGGATTGTTTGTTATCGGACCAGTCTTCCACGTTGTTGAAAACTACATTCTCATTGGAACAAAAGCTATTCTTAACTTGCCATTCGGACTTGGTGGTTTCTTGATTGGTGGAGTTCACCAATTAATCGTCGTATCAGGTGTTCACCACATCTTCAACTTGCTTGAAGTTCAATTGCTTGCTGCTGACCATGTTAACCCATTCAACGCTATCATCACAGCTGCCATGACTGCTCAAGGTGCTGCGACAGTAGCCGTTGGTGTGAAAACTAAAAATCCTAAACTTAAAACACTTGCTTTCCCAGCTGCTCTTTCTGCCTTCCTAGGTATTACTGAGCCTGCTATCTTCGGGGTTAACTTGCGTTTCCGTAAGCCATTCTTCCTTTCATTGATTGCTGGTGCAATCGGTGGTGGATTGGCATCTATCCTTGGACTTGCTGGTACTGGTAATGGTATCACAATCATCCCTGGTACAATGCTTTACATTGGTAACGGACAACTTCTACAATACCTTCTTATGGTAGCTGTATCATTTGCACTTGGTTTCGCTCTTACTTACATGTTTGGTTATGAAGATGAAGTAGAAGAAGCTGCAGGTGCTATTACTGAAGCTGAAACAGATCGTTTGACTGAAGAAGCAGTTACTGGTGCTGTTGTTGCACCGAGCGAAGGTGTTATTCAAACACCAATCGTTGGTGATGTCGTTGCTCTTTCAAATGTGAATGATCCAGTCTTCTCAAGTGGAGCTATGGGACAAGGTATCGCTGTAAAACCTAGTGAAGATGTCGTTTACGCACCAGCTGATGCTGAAGTGACAATTGTCTTCCCAACAGGACATGCTTATGGCCTAAGAACAGCTAACGGAGCTGAAATCTTGATCCACGTTGGTATCGACACTGTTTCAATGAATGGTGAAGGATTCAACCATAAAGTTGCTCAAGGTGACAAGGTTAAAGCTGGAGATGTTCTTGGAACATTTGACTCAGCTAAGATTGCTGCTGCAGGTCTTGATAACACAACAATGGTTATCGTAACAAACACTGCAGACTTTGCTTCAGTAAATCCAATTGCTTCTGGATCAGTTGCTAAGGGTGATGCAATCATCGAAGTTAAAGCTTAATAAATCAAAAAAACGAACAAATGTCATGTTTGTTCGTTTTTGCTTGAATGGTAAAATTTACAGAGGAAAAACTAAAATATTGAGCAACTTTCCTTCTGGAAATATGCTATAATAGAAAAAACAATTACAAGAGGTTTATCATGACAAAATTATATGGAAGCTTGGAAGCGGGCGGTACAAAATTTGTCTGTGCTGTCGGTGATGAAAACTTTAACGTTGTAGAAAAAGTACAATTTCCAACAACGACTCCTATTGAAACAATCGATAAAACGATCGAGTTCTTTTCAAAATTTGATAATCTTGCAGGACTAGCAATCGGTTCATTTGGTCCTATTGATATCGATAAAAATTCAAAAACATATGGCTTTATCACAACTACACCAAAACCTCACTGGGCAAATGTTGACCTGCTTGGTGCTCTACGTCGCGCTTTGAACGTACCAATGTACTTCACAACAGACGTAAACAGTTCTGCTTACGGTGAAGTGGTAGCTCGTAACAATGCCGGCGGTCGTATCGAAAACTTAGTATACTACACAATCGGTACAGGTATTGGAGCTGGTGTTATCCAACGTGGTGAGTTTATCGGTGGTGTTGGTCACCCTGAAATGGGTCACTACTATGTCGCTAAACACCCAATGGACGAGGAAAAAGAATTTAAGGGTGTTTGTCCTTTCCACAAAGGATGTTTGGAAGGCATGGCAGCTGGTCCAAGTTTGGAAGCTCGTACAGGAATTCGTGGTGAAAACATCGAACTTAACAACTCTGTATGGGATGTTCAAGCCTACTATATCGCTCAAGCTGCAGTTAATGCGACCGTGACTTTCCGTCCAGACGTGATCGTCTTTGGTGGTGGGGTTATGGCCCAACAACACATGCTTGATCGTGTACGTGAAAAATTCACAGCTCTTCTCAATGGTTACCTACCAGTTCCAGATGTGCGTGACTATATCGTAACACCAGCTGTAGCTGGCAATGGTTCAGCAACACTTGGAAACTTCGTTCTTGCTAAGAGTGTAGCAAAATAAGCAAAAAAATGAGGTCGGGATTTATCCCGGCCTCTTTCTTTAGTCTTTTTCTATTTTGGTTTCTTGATGGAAAATATTTTGCCAAGTTTCGTGACGACGCCAGATACTGGTATGAATGGTATCACCGACTTGATAGCGGATGAGTTTAGTCTTTTGACTGATAGAAGTTAAATGAAGCTCCTTGATAGCATAGGTCAATTCTTTTTCAGCCTTATAGGCTCCCTTGTCTAGTTCTTGTCCATCTTGACGGATATAAATAAAATCCTCAGCCAGTAACTCTTCCAGTTGATTTCCTTGGTCGATTAATTGCTCTCTCATGAGCAATTTTTTATAGACATTATCAAGAATTTCATCTTCAGGAATCGGTGCTGGTTCGATGTGAATGTCAGTATCAAAGACACCAAAGCGTTCTGTCAGCATAGATTCAACCTGGTCCGCAATTTCGTGACTCTCAAAAACAGAGAGGTCTGGGTTCATCTCAAGTGTGATATCCAGATAGATATTGCTACCGTAGGTACGACCGCGTTGTGATTTGACTTTACTAATCTTAGGGATTTCCATGATAGCCTTTTGATAATCTTCAAGCAAGTGTTCATCAAAACCATCAGAAAGGCTGAAGGATGACTCGATAAAGATGTCATAAGCAGTTTTAAGAATAAAGAAAGTAATGATAATAGCGACCAACTTATCCACGATTGGATAGTTGAAGCTACTAGCCAGGATAGCAATAGAAGTTCCAAGAGATGTCACGGCATCTGACAGATTGTCCTTAGCTGCAGCCTTGAGGGCCTTGGACTTAGACTGCTTGCTGAGGTGAGTGTTGTAGAGATAGACTCCAAACATAATCACTGCAGAGATGACTCCCAACGTCGCACCAAGTGGGTCAATGACGGTTTGCTCTCGGCTGAGTATTTTTTGGATGGTGTCACGTAGAACATCAAAGCCAACGTAAAACATGATGATGGAAGTGATGAGACTTGCCAAGTCCTCGATTTTCCAGTGACCGAAGCGATGGTCTCTGTCTGCCGGTTGGCGGGCCAAACGAATCCCGATTAGAAGGGCAACATTTCCAACAATATCTGAAACGTTGTTAAAACCATCAGCCACCAAACTGGATGAATGGAGGAGGTGTCCGGTCGCTAGCTTAGCTGCAGACAAGAAAAGATAAGTCAAAATGCTGATAATGGCACCACGCTCAGCTAATTTTAAGTTTGAAACCGATTGATTCATCTAACTCCCTTTCTAGCATTTTAGTATTCTTTCATTATACTGGTTTTCCAAGGAAAATTCAAATGTGGGAAGTAAGTTAACTACACCTCAAAACTTGAAAACTTTTGAAATTCTGATATAATAGAACTACTCAAGGGAGTAGCTGGCGGTTAACCGCGATAGTGTCGTCATTACGAATTATTTCCGGCACTATATTAAACAGCGAGACTTGTTTTTTTAAAAAAACAAGTCTCTTTTTTTGTAAAAAGAGGCCAAAAAGGAGGAGACTGTTTTGTCAAAAGAACAAAATAAAGATTTGTTTTACACGCAATCTTCTGAGGAAGTCCTAAAGAATCTGGATTCATCTGTCGAAGGTTTGTCAACTGCTCAAACTCAAGAACGCTTAGCGACTTATGGTCGTAATGAGTTAGAAGAGGGCGAAAAACGTAGCCTGCTAGCTAAATTCCTGGATCAATTTAAGGATTTGATGATTATCATCTTGCTTTCGGCGGCAGCACTTTCTGTGATTACAGAAGGGATGGATGGTTTAACAGATGCCATTATCATCTTGGCCGTTGTTGTCTTGAATGCAGCCTTTGGTGTTTACCAAGAAGGGCAAGCAGAAGCAGCGATTGAAGCACTAAAAAATATGTCTAGCCCCATGGCCCGTGTTCGTCGTGACGGTCATGTCATTGAGATTGACTCAAAAGAATTGGTACCTGGGGATATCGTCTTGCTAGAAGCTGGAGATGTGGTGCCGGCCGATATGCGTTTGCTGGAAGCGGCGTCTCTTAAAATCGAAGAAGCTGCTCTTACTGGTGAGTCTGTACCAGTTGAAAAAGATATTACTCAAGTGGTAGAAGCAGATGCTGGTATTGGGGACCGCGTTAATATGGGTTACCAAAACTCAAACGTAACTTACGGTCGTGGTATTGGTGTCGTGACTAACACTGGTATGTATACTGAAGTTGGTAAGATTGCAGATATGTTGGCCAATGCCGATGAGACAGAAACACCATTGAAGCAAAGCTTGGAACAATTATCTAAAGCCTTGACTTACTTAATCGTTGTGATTGCGATTATCACTTTCTTGGTTGGTGTCTTCGTCCGTGGGGAACATCCATTAGAAGGTTTGATGGTTGCAGTAGCCCTTGCGGTTGCGGCGATTCCAGAAGGTCTTCCTGCCATTGTAACCATCGTTCTCTCTTTGGGAACTACAACTCTGGCTAAACGTAATTCAATCGTTCGTAAATTGCCAGCCGTTGAAACACTTGGTTCAACAGAAATCATCGCATCTGATAAAACAGGTACCTTGACCATGAACCAAATGACGGTTGAAAAAGTCTATACAAAGGGTCAATTGCAAAGTTCTGCAGCTGAAATTACTGCGAACAACAATACGCTTCGCATCATGAACTTTGCCAATGATACAAAGGTGGACCCATCTGGTAAATTGATTGGAGATCCAACGGAGACAGCTCTTGTACAGTTTGGTTTGGATCACAACTTTGACGTTCGTGAAGTTTTGAAGGATGAGCCACGTGTAGCAGAATTGCCATTTGACTCAGAACGTAAGCTCATGTCTACGATTCATAGGGAAGCAGACGGTACTTACTTTATCGCTGTTAAGGGTGCCCCTGACCAATTGCTCAAACGTGTGACGCGTATTGAAGTCAATGGGGAAGTTCGTCCTATCACGGATGAAGATAAGAAAGCTATCCTTGCTACCAACAAAGATTTGGCTAAACAAGCCCTTCGTGTCTTGATGATGGCTTATAAGACAAGTAACGAAATTCCAACTTTGGAATCTGAAATTGTTGAGTCTGACCTCATCTTCTCAGGTTTGGTCGGCATGATTGACCCTGAGCGTCCAGAAGCTGCAGAAGCTGTCCGTGTCGCTAAGGAAGCGGGTATCCGTCCAATCATGATCACGGGTGACCACCAAGATACGGCAGAAGCTATTGCCAAACGTCTTGGAATCATTGATCCAAATGATACTGAAGACCATGTCTTCACTGGAGCTGAGTTGAATGAACTCTCTGATGAAGAATTCCAAAAGGTCTTCAAACAATACTCTGTTTATGCTCGTGTATCACCTGAACACAAGGTTCGTATCGTGAAAGCATGGCAAAAAGAAGGTAAAGTTGTTGCCATGACAGGTGATGGAGTCAACGATGCACCATCACTTAAGACAGCTGATATCGGTATCGGTATGGGGATTACTGGTACAGAGGTTTCTAAGGGAGCTTCTGATATGGTCCTTGCTGATGACAACTTCGCAACCATTATCGTAGCAGTTGAAGAAGGACGTAAGGTCTTCTCAAATATCCAAAAATCAATCCAATACCTCTTGTCTGCCAATATGGCTGAGGTATTCACCATTTTCTTTGCAACCCTCTTTGGTTGGGATGTGTTACAACCAGTACATCTTCTCTGGATTAACTTGGTAACAGATACCCTACCAGCCATCGCCCTTGGTGTTGAACCAGCTGAGCCAGGCGTGATGACCCACAAACCTCGTGGACGCAAGTCTAACTTCTTTGACGGTGGTGTCTTCGGAGCTATCCTTTATCAAGGTATCTTCCAAACCATGCTGGTTCTTGGTGTCTATGGTTGGGCAATCCTCTTCCCAGAGCATCAAGTTCAAACTGAGATTCACGCAGATGCCCTTACTATGGCTTTTGCAACTCTAGGTTTGATCCAATTGCTCCATGCCTTTAACGTCAAGTCTGTTTACCAATCAATCTTTACGGTTGGACTCTTCAAGAACAAAACCTTTAACTGGTCAATCCCAGTTGCCTTCATCCTCTTGATGGCTACGATTGTGGTTCCAGGATTTAACAGCCTCTTCCACGTTTCCCATTTGAGCTTGACTCAATGGATGGCGGTTATTGTAGGTTCACTCTTGATTGTTGTTCTTGTTGAAATTGTTAAAGCAATCCAACGCGCACTTGGAAAAGATAAAAACGCCATTTAAGCACTATGAAAAGTCATCTTCGGATGGCTTTTTTGCTTTTATATTTGACAAACAGAGATAGATTTTATGCTATAATCAAGTGGAATGATAAAGATGGAGGAATAGTAGTTGGAAAAGAAAATTGTCAAAGATATGATGTTTTTATCACAGGTATCCCAGCCTGCTAGTCAGGAGGATTTACCCCTAGCAAAGGATTTGCAAGACACCTTGCTGGCTAATCGTGAAACCTGTGTTGGACTAGCAGCCAATATGATTGGGGTGCAAAAGCGCGTGATTATTTTTAATATTGGCATGATTCCCATGGTTATGTTTAATCCGGTTCTCAAGTCTTTTGAAGGGCCTTACGAGACCGAGGAAGGATGTTTGTCTCTGACGGGTGTAAGACCGACAACCAGGTATGAAAAAATTACCGTAAGCTACAGAGATATTCATTGGCAAGAGCAGACTATTACCCTGATAGGCTTTCCGGCTCAGATCTGTCAGCATGAACTCGACCATTTAGAAGGTCGCATTATTTAGACTTAAATCCTTGGTAGTCCTAGAAAAATATGCTACACTAAGACTATGAAAATTCTAATCCCAACCGCAAAAGAAATGAATACTGAAATCCCTAGTTTAGAGGCTAGACCTTTACGTACTGATAGTCAGGCTGTTCTGGATGAATTAGCTAGATATTCTGCCCAAGAACTGGAAAATTTTTATAAAATTTCTGCTGAAAAAGCACAAGAAGAGTATGAACGCATCCAAGCTTTAAAAAATGGAACTGCAAACTCTTATCCTGCTTTGCAACTCTTTGATGGACTTATGTATCGCAACATCAAACGGGACAATCTAACCAAGGCTGAACAAGCCTATCTGGAGAAACACCTCATGATAACGTCTGCTTTCTATGGTGTCATTCCAGCATTTTCACCGATTGCACCTCACAGACTAGACTTTTTGATGAAACTTAAAATCGCTGGGAAAAGCCTGAAAAGTCACTGGCAGTCAGCTTATGAAGAATCGGTGAAGGAGGAAGATTGCATCTTTTCACTCTTGTCTTCGGAGTTTGAAAATGTCTTTCCAAAAGAAATCCGAGAGAAAATGGTGACCTTCAAGTTTATGGAAGACAAAGATGGAAAACTAAAAATCCACTCAACCATTTCAAAGAAAGCTAGAGGCGCCTTCTTAACAGCCTTGATGGAAAATCAGGTAACTTCGGTAGAAGAGATCAAAAAGCTTAGCTTTGCAGGTTTTAACTATAGAAATGATCTGTCTAGTGACAAGGAATTGGTTTTTGTAAAATAGATTGAAAATAGCGTCTGTCCTAGGTTGTATCGGGGCAGGCTTTTTAGGATTTGGCCTTTCTATTTTTAGTTTAGAATGGTAGGAATTTTCGCACAATTTTGGTATAATAGGACTATTAGAAAATTTCGAGGAGACGAACATGTCAGTTAAGATTGCTTTACTTGGATTTGGTACAGTAGCCAGTGGTGTACCATTCTTGCTAAAGGAAAATGGGGAAAAAATCGTTCAAGCAGCACATTCAGAAATTGAAGTAGCCAAGGTTTTGGTCAAAGACGATGAAGAGAAAGCACGCTTGCTTGAAGCAGGAAATGATTTTAATTTTGTAACAAATATCGATGAAATCTTGTCAGATAAAGACATCACAATCGTTGTTGAGTTGATGGGACGTATCGAGCCTGCTAAAACTTTTATTACTCGTGCCTTAGAAGCAGGGAAGCATGTCGTGACAGCCAACAAGGACCTTTTGGCTGTTCATGGTGCAGAGTTATTGGAAGTTGCCAAAGCTCATAATGTTGCTCTTTACTATGAAGCAGCTGTAGCGGGAGGGATTCCAATCCTTCGTACCTTGGTTAACTCACTAGCATCAGACAAAATCACACGTGTTCTTGGTGTTGTCAATGGAACATCTAACTTCATGATGACCAAAATGGTAGAAGAAGGCTGGTCCTATGCAGATGCCCTTGCTGAAGCCCAACGACTTGGCTTTGCTGAAAGTGATCCAACTAATGACGTTGACGGGATTGATGCAGCCTACAAAATGGTCATCCTTAGCCAGTTTGCTTTTGGGATGAATGTTAAGTTTGAAGATGTTGCCCATCAAGGAATCCGCAATATCACTCCAGAGGATGTGGCAGTTGCCCAAGATCTTGGGTATGTGGTTAAATTAGTAGGTTCTATCGAAGAAACAGCTTCTGGAATCGCTGCTGAGGTTACTCCAACCTTCCTTCCTAAAGCTCACCCACTTGCAAGTGTCAATGGTGTCATGAATGCTGTCTTTGTGGAATCTATCGGTATCGGCGAGTCTATGTACTACGGACCAGGGGCTGGACAAAAACCAACAGCAACGAGTGTCGTAGCTGATATCGTTCGTATCGTTCGTCGTTTGAATGACGGTACCATTGGAAAAGCCTTTAACGAATATCATCGTAACCTTGTTTTGGCTCAGCCAGAAGATGTCAAAGCTAACTACTATTTCTCAATCTTGGCACCAGATTCAAAAGGTCAAGTCTTGAAATTGGCTGAACTCTTTAATGCAGAAGATATCTCCTTCAAGCAAATCCTTCAAGATGGTAAGCAAGAAGGCAAGGCTCGTGTTGTCATTATCAGTCATAAGATCAACAAGGCGCAGCTTGAAAATATTACAGCAGCTTTGAAGGGTGTGGCTGAGTTTGAACTCCTCAATACCTTCAAGGTTTTAGGAGACTAAGATGAAGATTATTGTACCTGCTACAAGTGCCAATGTGGGTCCTGGTTTTGACTCGGTTGGTGTAGCTGTAACTAAGTATCTAGAAATTCAGGTTTGTGAGGAACGTGAAGAATGGATGATTGAGCACCAATTAGGCAAATGGATTCCACGTGACGAGCGTAATCTTTTGCTGAAGATTGCTCTACAAATTGCTCCAGACCTACAACCAAGACGTTTGAAGATGGTCAGTGATATTCCTCTTGCGCGCGGACTAGGTTCCTCTAGTTCAGTCATTGTTGCTGGGATTGAACTGGCAAATCAATTAGGAAATCTTAAATTAAGTGATCACGAGAAGTTGCAATTGGCGACTAAGATTGAAGGGCATCCTGATAATGTTGCACCTGCTATCTATGGAAATCTCGTCATTGCGAGCTCAGTAGAAGGTCAAGTTTCAGCTGTTGTTGCGCCTTTTCCAGAGTGTGCTTTCCTAGCTTATATTCCAAACTATGAATTGCGAACTCGAGATAGTCGTGGTGTCTTGCCTAAGAAACTATCATACAAGGAAGCCGTTGCAGCAAGTTCTATCGCCAATGTAGCTATTGCAGCTCTACTGACTGGAGACATGGTCAAAGCTGGCCAAGCTATCGAGAATGACCTCTTCCACGAGCGTTACCGTCAAGAACTGGTGCGAGAATTTGCGACCATCAAAAAAGTTGCCAAGAAAAATGGTGCTTATGCGACCTACCTCTCTGGAGCTGGTCCAACTGTCATGGTCTTGGCTGACCCTGACAAGATGCCGAAGATTAAGGCAGAGCTTGAAAAGCAACCTTTCAAAGGCAAGCTTCATGATTTACAAGTAGACACAGAAGGCGTTCGCGTCGAAGAAAAATAAATATAGCGATAGGATGGGGAAACTCTCTATTAGAGGGCTTCCTGTCCTTTTTTTGAAAATGAAACATGGGAATTGATACTCAATGAAAATCAAAGAGCAAACTAGGAAGCGAGCCACAGGCTGTACTTGAGTACGGCAAGGCGAAGCCGACGTGGTTTGAAGAGATTTTCGAAGAGTATGAAATGTTTCCCGTGTTTAGCGACCGATGGACGGTCAAGGAGGATTTGAAATGGCAGAAATATATCTAGCGGGCGGTTGTTTTTGGGGCTTAGAGGAATACTTTTCCCGTATTTCTGGAGTGTTGCAAACCAGTGTTGGTTACGCTAATGGTCAAGTTGAAACCACTAATTATCAACTGATCAAAGAAACAGATCACGCAGAGACTGTGCAAGTCATCTACGATGAAAAGGTGGTATCTCTCCGTGAGATCTTGCTTTATTATTTCCGAGTCATTGATCCATTATCTGTCAACCAACAAGGAAACGACCGTGGTCGTCAGTATCGCACAGGGATTTATTATCAAGATGAAGAGGATTTGCCAACCATTCATACGGTCGTTCGAGAACAAGAGCTTCTCATCGGTCGTAAAATAGCGGTAGAAGTGGAGAAGCTTCGTCACTATATCCTGGCTGAAGACTATCACCAAGACTACCTCAAGAAAAATCCTGAAGGCTATTGCCATATTGATGTGAGGGATGCTGAGAAACCACTGATTGATGCGGCCAACTATGAAAAACCTAGTCAGGCAGCTTTACGAGAACAACTGTCTGCAGAGTCCTATAGAGTCACGCAAGAAGCTGCGACGGAAGCTCCCTTTAGCAATGCCTACGACCAAACTTTTGAGGAAGGAATTTATGTCGATATCACGACAGGAGAACCTCTCTTCTTTGCCAAGGATAAGTTTGCCTCAGGCTGTGGTTGGCCAAGTTTTAGTAGACCGATTTCTAAAGAGCTGATCCATTATTATCGTGACTTGAGTCACGGTATGGAGCGAATCGAAGTTCGTTCACGTTCAGGAAATGCTCACTTGGGACATGTCTTTACAGATGGCCCTCGTGAACTAGGTGGTCTCCGTTACTGTATTAATTCTGCTTCTTTACGATTCATTGCTAAGGATGAAATGGAAGAGGCTGGTTATGGCTACCTACTTCCGTATTTGAACAAGTAAAAAAGATGGTGGTTTTTCCACCTTCTTCATTTTGAAAATAGAAGGGACTTATGAAATACTTACTTTCTTACTTTAAATCCTACATCAAAGAGTCTTTCCTAGCACCCTTGTTTAAGCTGCTAGAAGCTGTTTTTGAACTCTTGGTTCCCATGGTAATAGCAGGGATTGTTGACCAATCTATCCCTCAAAAAGATCAGGGTCACCTCTGGATGCAAATGGGACTCCTCTTTGTGTTTGCAGTTATTGGCGTCCTAGTTGCCTTAGTTGCTCAGTTTTACTCAGCCAAGGCAGCTGTCGGATTTACCAAGGAGTTGACCAATGACCTCTATCGTCATATTCTCTCTTTGCCTAAGGATAGTAGAGACCGTTTGACAACTTCGAGTTTGGTGACGCGTTTGACTTCAGATACCTATCAGATTCAAACAGGTATTAATCAATTCTTGCGCTTATTTTTAAGGGCGCCTATTATTGTTTTCGGTGCCATTTTTATGGCTTATCGCCTCTCGCCTGAATTGACCTTCTGGTTCTTGGTCATGGTTGCCATTTTGACCTTTGTCATTGTCGTGTTATCACGCTTGGTCAATCCTCTTTATAGCATTTTGAGAAAGAAAACAGACCAGCTGGTTCAGGAAACGCGCCAACAACTACAAGGGATGCGCGTGATTCGTGCTTTTGGTCAAGAAAAACGAGAGATCAAGAATTTCCAAGTACTAAACCAAGTTTATACGGCTATCCAAATGAAAACAGGCTACTGGTCTAGTCTATTGACCCCCTTGACCTATTTGATTGTCAACGGAACTTTGCTGGTGATTATCTGGAATGGTTATATTTATATCCAGGGAGGCTGGCTCAGTCAAGGTGCCTTGATTGCCTTAATCAACTATCTCCTGCAAATCTTGGTAGAGTTGATAAAACTAGCTATGCTCATTAATTCACTCAACCAGTCCTATATTTCTGCCAAGCGGATTGAAGAAGTCTTCGCTGAACAACCTGAAGATATACTGGCAGAAATTGCGCAAAAAGAAACTTCCTCGAACCAGTCCTTACGAGTTGAACATTTATCCTTTACCTACCCAGATGCTGCCCAACCTTCGCTAAGTGATATTTCTTTTGATATGCAGCAGGGGGAGATTCTTGGTATCATCGGGGGAACTGGTTCTGGTAAGTCAACCTTGGTACAAGTCCTACTTGGGCTCTATCCGGCAGATAAGGGAAGAATTTCCCTTTATCGAGATGGACGTAGTCCTCGCGATCTTTCTGAATGGCGTTCTTGGATGGCCTATGTCCCTCAAAAAGTTGAACTCTTTAAGGGAACCATCCGTTCCAACTTGACTTTAGGTATGGAAGAAACAGTCTCGGACCAAGAACTCTGGCAGGCCTTGGAAATTGCCCAGGCCAAGGACTTTGTCAGTGAAAAGGAAGGTCAGCTGGACGCAGAGGTCCAAGCGGGTGGCCGAAATTTCTCAGGTGGACAAAAGCAACGTTTGTCTATCGCTCGAGCAGTCTTGCATCGAGCACCTTTTCTCATCTTGGATGATGCGACTTCAGCCCTTGATACCATCACCGAGTCCAGTCTTCTAAAGGCCATTCAGGAGAACTTGCCAAATACGAGCTTAATCTTGATTTCCCAACGGACTTCAACCTTGAAGATTGCAGAGCAGATTCTTCTTTTAGAGAAAGGTCAGCAATTAGCACTTGGAAATCATGAGGAATTGATGGAGACTAGCCAAGTCTATCGTGAAATCAATGCATCCCAACATGGAAAGGAGGACTAGAATGAAAGGCAAACATGCAAGTCAAACCCTTAAACGATTAGCAAAAGATTTAGCTGGCCATCCCGTCCTTCTTTTCCTGGCTTTCTTGGGTACCATTGCTCAGGTAGCCCTATCGATCTATCTACCAATCTTGATAGGACAGGTGATTGACCAAGTCCTAGTCGATGGTTCATCCCAGCTATTTTGGCAGATTTTCCTCCAGATGATTTTGGTGGTCATTGGGAATACGCTGGTACAATGGGCCAATCCTCTCCTCTATAATCGACTGATTTTCTCCTATACCAGAGATTTGCGCGAAAGAATCATTGAAAAGCTCCATCGTCTTCCGATTTCCCTTGTAGATAGACAAGGTAGTGGGGAAATGGTCAGCCGTGTGACGACAGATATCGAGCAGTTGGCAGCGGGTCTGAATATGATTTTCAACCAATTTTTCATAGGAGTTTTGATGATTTTGGTCAGCATCCTTGCTATGCTCCAAATCCATCTATTGATGACTCTCTTGGTTCTGCTCTTAACACCTCTATCTATGGTCATTTCACGCTTTATCGCTAAGAAATCCTACCATCTCTTTCAAAAGCAGACAGAGACTAGGGGGATTCAGACTCAGTTGATAGAAGAATCGCTCACCCAACAGACTATAATCCAGTCCTTCAATGCTCAGGAAGAATTTATCGAGAGACTTCATGAGGCAAATGACAACTACGCAAGTTATTCTCAGTCGGCTATCTTTTATTCATCAACAGTCAATCCTTCGACACGATTTGTCAATTCCCTTATTTATGCCCTTCTTGCAGGTGTTGGGGCCTTGCGCATCATGGCGGGTTCTACTTTGACGGTTGGGCGTTTAGTGACCTTTTTGAACTATGTGCAGCAGTACACTAAGCCTTTTAACGATATTTCATCGGTCTTAGCTGAGTTGCAAAGTGCATTGGCTTGTGCAGAACGTGTTTATACTGTTTTAGAAAGCCCTGAGATTATAGAAACTGGTCTTAAAGAATTGAACAGCGACCAAGTCAAGGGAGCTATTTCCTTTAAGCATGTCTCCTTTGGCTATATTCCAGAAAAAATCTTGATTAAGGACTTGTCTATTGATATTCCAGCTGGTAGTAAGGTTGCCATCGTTGGACCAACGGGTGCAGGTAAGTCCACTCTTATAAATCTCCTCATGCGTTTTTACCCGATTAACTCTGGAGATATTTTATTGGATGGTCATTCGATTTATGACTATACCCGAGCTTCTCTTCGACAGCAGTTTGGGATGGTGCTTCAAGAAACCTGGCTCAAGCAAGGAACCATTCATGACAATATTGCTTTTGGAAATCCTGGAGCAAGTCGAGAGCAGGTTATTGCAGCAGCTAAGGCAGCAAATGCGGACTTCTTTATTCAGCAGTTGCCACAGGGTTATGATACCAAGCTTGAAAATGCAGGTGAATCCTTGTCTGTCGGTCAGGCTCAGCTCTTAACCATTGCTCGTGTCTTTCTAGCCATTCCTAAGATTCTTATCTTAGATGAAGCAACCTCATCCATCGATACCCGTACCGAGGTTCTGGTTCAGGATGCCTTTGCCAAACTCATGAAAGGACGGACAAGCTTTATCATCGCCCACCGTTTGTCAACCATTCAGGATGCTGATTTGATTCTTGTCTTGGTGGATGGAGATATTGTCGAACATGGTAGCCATCAGGAACTCATGGCGAGAAAAGGCAAATACTATCAAATGCAAAAAGCAACAGCCTTTAGTCTAGAGTAAATCGTAAAACGTTTTTAATCCAATAAACAAAAAGAAAAGTTGCCTTCGGGTGACTTTTTTGTTACAATAGCTAGAAAAATTATCCAGTATGAATTCCCATTTAGAAAAGGGGCCTATTGATGAAAGTCTTTCAGCATGTAAATATCGTGACTTGTGACCAAGATTTCCACGTTTATCTGGATGGGATTTTAGCTGTTAAAGAATCCCAAATCGTCTATGTCGGTCAGGAAAATCAAGAGATTCTCAAACAAGCAGATCAAATCATAGACTATCAGGGTGCTTGGATTATGCCTGGCTTGGTTAACTGCCACACCCACTCTGCCATGACAGGCTTGAGAGGGATTCGTGATGATAGCAATCTCCACGAATGGCTCAATGACTATATCTGGCCAGCAGAAGCTCAGTTCACACCAGAGATGACCACAAAGGCTGTCAAAGAGGCGCTAACAGAGATGCTCCAGTCAGGAATGACAACATTCAACGATATGTACAATCCCAATGGAGTGGAGATAGAGAAGATTTATGAGGTGCTCAAGGCATCCAAGATGCGATGCTATTTTTCTCCAACCCTCTTTTCTTCAGATGTGGAGACGACAGACGAGACTATAGCCAGAACGCGTGCTGTTATCGAGACAATCAAAGGATATCAGGATCCCAATTTCAAGGTGATGGTGGCTCCGCATTCGCCCTACAGTTGTAGTCGAGATTTGCTGGAGGCAAGTCTTGAGCTAGCAAAAGAAGAAGACATTCCCCTTCATATCCACGTTGCAGAAACACAGGAAGAGTCAGGAATTATCCTGAAGCGTTATGGCAAACGTCCAATAGCCTTTCTAGATGAACTTGGCTATTTAGATCATCAGGCTGTCTTTGCCCATGGTGTGGAGTTGAATGAAGCAGAAATTACCCGCTTGGCAGATTCGCAAGTTGCCATCGCCCACAATCCTATCAGTAACCTCAAACTAGCTTCAGGTATTGCACCAGTTGTTCAACTTCAACAAGCTGGAGTGCCAGTCGGTATCGCAACGGACTCAGTCGCTTCTAATAACAACCTTGATATGTTTGAGGAAGGACGCACCGCAGCCCTTTTACAGAAAATGAAGAGTGGAGATGCCAGTCAATTTCCAATCGAAACAGCCCTCAAGGCACTGACCATCGAGGGTGCTAAGGTGTTGGGAATGGAAGATGAAATTGGTAGCCTAGAAGTCGGTAAGCAAGGTGATTTTCTCGTCATCCAACCGCAAGGAAAAATCCATCTCCAACCTCAAGAAAACATGCTGTCTCACATTGTCTACGCTGTCAAATCCAGTGATGTTGCTGACGTCTATATTGCTGGTCACCAAGTCGTGAAAGACGGTCAAGTGTTGACAGTTAACTTGTAAAAAGTAGTATAAATTCTCTAAATCTCATGGGAAATTTCTTGTGAGGTTTTTAAAATTTTGCTAGAAATCAGGCGAGTAGACCTCTTACAGAAATATATTGATAATAAATTGGAGAAACACCGATTAGATAAATAAAAAAAATTGTGGTATAATAAAACGATACAATTAAAGGAGTATGTATGGACATTTCAGAAATTCGTCAAAAAATTGACGCCAATCGTGAAAAATTAGCTTCTTTCAGGGGGTCTCTTTGACCTCGAAGGTTTAGAGGAAGAAATTGCCATTTTGGAAAACAAAATGACAGAACCTGATTTTTGGAACGATAATATTGCGGCCCAAAAAACGTCGCAAGAATTAAACGAACTTAAAAATACCTATAATACCTTCCACAAGATGGATGAGTTGCAGGATGAAGTTGAGATTTTACTGGACTTTTTGGCAGAGGATGAATCCGTTAAGGATGAGTTGGTCGAAAAACTCGATGAGTTAGATCAGATGATGACTAGCTACGAAATGACCCTTCTCTTGTCAGAACCCTATGATCACAACAATGCTATCCTTGAAATCCATCCGGGTTCAGGGGGAACAGAGGCTCAAGACTGGGGCGATATGCTCCTTCGTATGTATACTCGCTATGGAAATGCCAAAGGCTTCAAGGTTGAGGTTTTGGACTACCAAGCAGGTGATGAAGCAGGAATCAAGTCAGTAACCTTGTCTTTTGAAGGACCAAATGCTTATGGTCTTCTCAAGTCAGAGATGGGAGTTCACCGTTTGGTCCGAATCTCACCATTTGACTCTGCTAAACGTCGCCACACCTCATTTACTTCTGTAGAAGTTATGCCAGAATTGGATGATACCATCGAAGTTGACATCCGTGAGGATGATATCAAGATGGATACCTTCCGTTCAGGTGGAGCAGGTGGACAAAACGTCAACAAGGTTTCAACAGGTGTCCGCTTGACTCACATTCCGACAGGGATCGTCGTAGCATCAACCGTCGACCGTACTCAGTACGGAAACCGTGACCGTGCTATGAAGATGCTTCAGGCAAAACTCTACCAGATGGAGCAGGAAAAGAAAGCTGCTGAGGTAGACTCGCTCAAGGGTGAGAAAAAGGAAATTACATGGGGAAGCCAAATCCGCTCCTATGTATTTACGCCTTATACAATGGTGAAAGACCATCGTACAAACTTTGAAGTAGCGCAAGTAGATAAGGTTATGGATGGAGACCTAGATGGTTTCATCGATGCTTATCTGAAATGGCGTATTAGTTAAAAGAAAGGAAGTCACATGTCAATCATTGAAATGAGAGATGTTGTCAAAAAATACGACAACGGGACAACAGCCCTACGTGGCATCACTGTAAATATCGATGCAGGAGAATTTGCCTACATCGTAGGACCTTCAGGTGCTGGTAAATCAACCTTTATCCGTGCCTTGTATCGTGAGGTCAAAATCGATAAAGGAAGCTTGCAAGTTGCAGGTTATAACCTGGTTAAGATCAAAAAGAAAGATATTCCGTTCTTGCGTAGAAATGTCGGAGTAGTCTTTCAGGATTACAAACTTTTGCCAAAGAAAACCGTTTATGAGAACATTGCCTACGCAATGGAGGTTGTCGGTGAAAGCCGTCGTAACATCAAAAAACGTGTTATGGAAGTCTTGGACCTTGTCGGTTTGAAACACAAGGTTCGTTCATTCCCAAATGAGCTTTCAGGTGGTGAGCAACAACGTATCGCCATTGCGCGTGCTATCGTAAACAATCCTAAGGTTTTGATTGCCGACGAACCAACAGGTAACTTGGACCCAGATAACTCATGGGAAATCATGAACCTCTTGGAACGTATCAATCTTCAAGGGACAACTGTTTTGATGGCGACCCACAACAGCCAAATCGTAAATACCTTGCGCCACCGCGTTATTGCCATCGAAAATGGTCGCGTGGTACGTGATGAAGCGAAAGGAGAGTACGGATACGATGATTAGTAGATTTTTCCGCCATCTATTCGAAGCTTTAAAAAGTTTAAAGCGTAATGGATGGATGACCATTGCTGCCATCAGTTCAGTAATGATTACCTTGACCTTGGTTGCTATTTTTGCGTCAGTTATTTTCAATACTGCAAAATTGGCAACTGATATCGAAAACAACGTCCGCGTCATGGTTTATGTTCGTAAAGACGTTGAAGACAACAGTCAAACCATTGTAAAAGAAGGTCAAACAGTCACGAACAATGACTACCACAAGGTCTACGATGCCCTCAAAGCCTTGCCAGCTGTTAAAAATGTAACCTTCTCAAGTAAAGAAGAACAGTACCAAAAGCTGACTGAAACTATGGGTGACGAGTGGAAGGTGTTTGAAGGAGATGCAAACCCTCTTCATGATGCCTATATCGTAGATACTAATTCACCAAGTGATGTAAAACCAGTAGCTGAAGAAGCTAAGAAAATCGAAGGTGTCTCTGAAGTTCAAGACGGTGGTGCCAATACCGAACGTCTCTTCAAGTTGGCTTCCTTCATCCGTGTTTGGGGATTGGTCATCGCAGGACTCTTGATCTTCATCGCAGTCTTCTTGATTTCAAATACCATCCGTATCACTATCATTTCACGTAGTCGTGAGATTCAAATCATGCGTTTGGTTGGTGCTAAGAACAGCTATATCCGTGGCCCATTCTTGCTAGAAGGTGCCTTTATCGGATTGTTGGGAGCAGCTCTTCCAGCAGTTCTGGTTTACTTTATCTATAACCGAGTATTCCAATCAGTCAACCCATCCTTGGTTGGACAAAACCTATCTTTGATTACACCAGATATCTTTATTCCAGTGATGATTGGTCTCTTGTTCCTCATCGGAATCTGTATCGGTTCACTTGGTTCAGGAATCTCAATGCGTCGATTCTTGAAAATTTAAGTCAAAGAACTTGATAAAACACATAGAAAAGTGGGATGTCATCAAGACTTCACAGATCTTGATGCCCCGCTTTTTCTTTCGGTCTTGGGGCTCAGTCGCTTGCCAATTTTGGGTAAAGAGTGTATGATAGGAAAGGACCTTTTTTACTAATATGAATAATGAATGAGGAAAAGATGAAACAATTTTTGGAAAAAGTGAGTATACTCTCCCTATCGTTAGTATTGATCACATCGTTTTCAATTTCGAGTGCCCTGCCAGCCATGTTTGACTATTATCAGGGCTACTCAAAAGGCCAGGTCGAGCTCTTGGTCAGCCTTCCATCCTTTGGAATTATGGCTATGCTTTTACTGAACGGAGTTCTCGAGCGTATTTTCCCTGAACGTCTCCAATTAACTCTGGGACTTTTGATCTTGTCAATCAGCGGAATCGCTCCCTTCTGGTATCAGGGCTATTACTTTGTCTTTGCGACCCGCTTGCTATTTGGACTTGGAGTGGGGATGCTCAACGCCAAGGCTATTTCTATCATCAGTGAACGTTATCACGGAAAAACTCGTATCCAAATGCTTGGTTTTCGTGGATCGGCTGAGGTCGTAGGAGCCTCTATCTTGACGCTGGCAGTCGGTCAGCTCTTAGCCTTTGGCTGGACAGCAACCTTCCTAGCCTATGCAGCTGGTCTAGTGGTTCTTGTACTCTTCCTTCTCTTTGTCCCTTATGGAAAAGCAGAAACTCATGAGTCCAAGCATCAGACAGAGGAAGCAGTGAGATTGACTGCTTCTATGAAAAAGCTCATTTTCTTCCTTGCCATTGCAGCTGCGGTCATTGTATGTACCAATACGGCCATTACCTTCCGTATTCCTAGTCTCATGATTGAGGCAGGCTTTGGAGATGCTCAGTTATCCAGTCTAGTCCTTAGTGCCATGCAGTTGATTGGGATTTTAGCCGGAATCAGCTTTTCTTTCCTGATTTCTGCCTTCAAGGAGAAACTTCTATTGGTCGCTGGTATTACCTTCGGTATTGGGCAAATCATCATTGCTCTTTCCCCATCACTCTGGGTGGTGGTTGCAGGTTCTATCCTGGGAGGATTTGCCTACAGCATCGCTCTGACGACAGTCTTTCAGTTGATATCTGAGCGAATCCCAGCAAAACTCCTTAACAAAGCGACTTCCTATGCGGTTTTGGGTTGCTCTTCTGGTGCATCTTTAACATCATTTGTGCTATCAGGGATTGGCTTCATAACTACGGATGGTCGAATGACCTTTATCATACTAGGGACATGGATGATTGCTACATCTGTGCTTGTTTCCTTTTTATTGAAAAAAGAAGCTTAACAAAGAAAAACTCAAGGATGAATCCTTGAGTTTTTTGTCTATTAGCCAACCATTTGCCAAAAGTAATCAATGATATAGGTCAAGCCATAGGTATAAACAACCAGGGTAAAAGGCTTGGTCAAGATGATAATGGTCATGTAGCGTTTGAAGCTCATCTTGGTCAGAGCAGCCAACATACAGAGAAAGTCAGCCGGACTGACTGGCGAAATCATCATAAAGATAAAGAAACGGTCAAAGCGATTGCCCTCATCCAGCCAACCGATATACTTGTCATAGGTGCGCTTGCTGACCATAGACTGGACAAAGGGCGCTCCGTAGAGACGCACCAGGTAAAAGATAATGGCGCAACCAATGACAATACCGATATAGTTATAAATAGTCCCGATGATGTGACCGTAGATAAAGATACCTGCAACGGAGGTCAGAGCACCTGGAATGATAGGAACAACCGTCTGTAAAATCTGTAAAAAGATAAAGAGTGGTGGCCCCCAGATACCCGCCTGTTGGATAAAGGCAGATAGGGTTTCCTTGGAGTGCAAAATTCCAGCCTGATAGGCCCAGATACAGAATATTAAAGTACCAACTCCACCGACGATGGATGAAATATTGATTGCTTGCTGTAGAAGGGGAGAAACAGCTTTCATTTCTTTCTCGTGTGACATGTAAACTCCTCTTGTGTAGTATGATTCTACTATACCATATTTTAGGGAGAAAGACTACATGGGATACTTCGTGTGACTTTGCCTCAAGTATGGTAAAATGGGAATAAGAAAATGATAGCTTAGAATGAGGAAAATCATGTTAGGATTGAAGTTTAATGGCACTTGGCGCAACTACCAAAAACAAGTCTTGGACAACTTTCAGGAATACCAAGCAGATGGCCATGTCCACTTGGTGGCAGCGCCAGGTTCTGGTAAAACAACCATAGGAATCGAGTTGATTGCTCGCTTTGATAAGCCTGCCCTGGTTTTGGTACCGACGGTGACCATCCGGGAACAATGGGTGGATAGGATTCGCCAGGCCTTTTTAGAGGATGAGAACCAGGTCACAAGTCTCGTGTCTCAAAATCTCAAGGACATGAAGCAAATCACCATCGCCACCTATCAAGCCTTTCACAGCGCTATGCAACAGCTACAATCTCAAGAAGATAATGGCGAGGTTGAGGACTTTGTCGGCTTTGACCTGCTTGCTAGACTCAAGGAAAAAGGCGTCGAAACCCTCTGCCTGGACGAATGCCATCACTTGAGAAATGAATGGTGGAAAAGCCTAGAAGACTTCCGTAAAAATTACCAACAACTGCAAGTCATCTCTCTCACTGCGACACCACCTTATGACAGTGAACCAGAACTCTGGGATCGCTATCTCCAGATGTGTGGTGAGATCGACCAAGAAATCACGGTGCCAGAACTGGTCAAGGAAGACACCCTCTGCCCTCACCAGGACTTTGTCTATATCTGTTTTCCGACCAAGGAAGAAGACAAGCGCCTGGAAGAATTTGAGGACACCAAGTGGCAATATGTCAGCCAACTAGTCGTTGATCCTGACTTCCAAGAGTTGATTCGGAGTTCCAAGGTTCTCAAAGGGGAAATCTCTGCGGATATGCTCCTAGAAGATCCCAAGTATCTCTCAGCGCTCCTCATATATCTACAGTCTCAAAAACTGGAAATTCCTAAGCACTTACGAGATTTACTGGGGGCGGAAGGCTTGCCTGCTCTTAATTACTACTGGCTCGAAGTCCTCTTGCAAGGCCTTCTCTATCAGACACCTGATTGGTATGAGGATCCGGAGGAAACAAAGAAAAAGATAGAAGCAGAACTGAAATCAAGAGGACTGATTGAAAAACGTCAGGTCTTCTTGGTAAAATCAAAGGCCAATGACCAAATCCTCAACCAATCTCTAGGAAAACTGGCTGGCATCGCATCTATCTTTGAAACCGAGTATGCCAGTCTAGGTCAGGACTTGAGACAGTTAGTCTTAGCGGACTATATCCGCAAGGATTTTGCCAGTTATCTGGGAGATGACCAAGCGCCAATCACGCAATTAGGTGTCCTCCCTTACTTTGAAACCATTCGCCGAAGTGCGCAAAAACAAGGTCTTTCTGTCCCCATAGCAGTCCTTTCCGGTAGTGTCGTTATCATACCGGCCAGTGTCAAGGAAGAACTCGAAGCGCTCATCCCAAATACTAGCTTGACCTTCTCTGCCATCGGAAAACTCGACCAAGGCGCCTATCTCCAAGTAGGATTTCCATCTAGCTTTAAGGGGATGGTCGCAGCAGTGACTGAGCTCTTCCAACGTGGTTCTATCCAGGTCTTGGTCGGCACTAAGTCACTCTTGGGAGAAGGGTGGGATGCGCCTTGTGTCAACTCTCTCATCCTAGGAAGTTTTGTCGGAAGCTTTATGCTGAGTAATCAGATGCGAGGCCGTGCTATCCGTATCTGGCCAGGACATCCAGATAAGACCAGCAATATCTGGCATCTAGTAGCCATCAAACCGTACAAAAACCCAGCCTTTTCAAATGAAAATCAAGAAGAACAAGACCTCAATCCATATCAGGACCTACAAACCCTTGCCCGTCGAATGGACCATTTCCTTGGCTTGTCCTATAAGGAAGATACCATTGAAACAGGTCTGGATCGCTTGAACTTTCCTGAGTTCCCATTTAAGAAAAAGAAACTCGAAGACTACAACGAGAAGATCAAGGAACTATCCAAGGATCGCGCCTCTCTTAGTAAAAAATGGCAGGAATCTCTCATCGTTGCGGATAAGATTGAGATTGTTAATGAAGTTGCGACCGACAGTAAACGAATTCCTCTGCTTGCCCTAGCGGATGCTGAAAAGTGGCTTCGCTATGCATTGATGGTCTTTGCCATTAGTCTCCTAACCTATGTCTTTAGACTAACCTTCTTTACCTTGCCATGGCTGACCGCTCTTTGTGTTCTCTTTCTAGCTATCACAGCCTTTCGTTATTATAACTACAAGAGTCCTTATAAACGCTTGCGCCAAATCGGTGAAGCTATTCGCAAGGTCATGGTGACTGCAGGGCATTTGTCAGATAACCAGTCGCGCGTGCAGGTCGATGAGGACAAGGAAAGTTTTAACGTCTTTGCCTATCTAAAAGGTGGAAGCATGCGAGACAAGGAACTCTTTTCGAGGGTTTTAGGAGAATTCTTTGCGCCAGTGGACAATCAACGCTACCTCTTAGTCGCTAAAAAAGCACCAGCCGGCCAATCCAAATATTTCGTAGTCCCTAGTCTCTTTGAAAAACGCAAGGAAGATGCCCAGCTCTTCCAAAATGCCGTCGCACCAAACATAGGCAACTACCAACTCGTCTATACCCGCAACGAAGCAGGCAGAAAAATCCTGCTCGAAGCCAGACTCAAATCCCTAGCCAACAAAAACGACCGCATCATCACCAAGAAAAAGGTCAAAAGTGCTTTGAAGTAGGAATATGATATAATAGTAAATAATTAAGATTAACAGATTGTGGAGAGTGAATATGCAATCAACCATTGATAAAATAAATAAATTTCGAGATGATAGAGATTGGAGAAAATTTCATAACGAAAAAGATTTAGCGATTTCAATTTCGATAGAAGCAAGTGAACTTTTGGAATTGTTCCAATGGAAACAACCTGAAGAAGTTACAGCCAAATCTCTTGAAAGAATTAAAGAAGAGTTAGCAGATGTACTAATATACTCAATGATGTTAGCTGATAATTTAGATTTGAATATAGACAATATAATTGAAGAGAAATTAGAAAAAAATAATGAAAAATATCCAGTTTCTCGTAGTAAAGGAACGAATAAAAAATATACTGAATTCTAGTGTTAAGTAACTAATATGAGTAAAATATCTAAACCAGTAATTGAAGAAGTAAAATATGAAAGTGGCTCATTAGACACTTTACAGGAAACTTTAAAAATCAGTTTTCGTGATGAAAACAAGATGCTTTTATTTGAATATCCAACTCTGTATATCGTAAATGATAAAAATTCAGATGGATATAGTGTTTATGTAGGTGAAACCACAGATATTGTACGTCGTACAAATCAACATTTAGGTGAAATCAGAGAAGATTGGATGAAATTTTCAAAATCGAATACCACTAAAATGTTTGTTATAGGTCATCGTCACTTTAATAAGTCTTTGACACTTGATATAGAGAATAGACTAATGTTGTATTTGTCAAGTGTTGATAAGGTTTCAAGTATTCAAAATAGGCGAGGAAATCCTCAAAATAAATATTATACTTCTAATGAGATTGATGAAATTTTTACCAAGATTTGGCGTTCATTAAATAAGAAAAATCAGTATTTGTTTCCAGCTGAAAGTATTGTTAGAAATTCCGCAATTTTTAAATCTTCTCCTTTCCATAAATTAACCAATGAGCAAATAAAAGCAAAAAATGAAATCATTTTTAAAATTACTTCAGCACTGAGTAAGAGCGAGTTTGGAACTTTAATCTTGGTTAAAGGAGAAGCTGGTGCTGGTAAAACGGTACTAATGAGTTCTTTAATTGATGATTTATTGAATTCTGACGATACAGAATTTATAAGAGAAAATAATGCAATAAATCTAGTTGTCAATCATGACGACCAATTAAGTGTCTATAAAGAAATTGAGAAAAAACTTGAGTGGAAAAGTGGCTCAACTCTTGATGTTGCTATGAAACCAACCCAGTTTTTAAATGCATTGAAAAAACAAAATGTAGATGCTGGTGTAGTCGTTATTGACGAAGGACACTTACTTTTAACAGCAAAAAATCAAGCTTATCAAGGTGGTAATCATTTAAAGGATATTCTTTCAAAATCTAAAGTAGTCGTTCTAGTTTATGATGATAATCAAATAATGAATAAATCCCAAATATGGGTAGATGATTCATTTTTGACTTTACAACATCAAGCAATGGTTTCTGGTAATTTAATTGAATTAAATAATCAAATGCGTATAAAAGCTAGTGAATCAACAATTAGTTGGATTAGAAATATCATTGATAAAAGAGAAATTACCAAATTAAAAGAAGACAAGAACTATGATATACAAATATTTAATTCTCCGAAGGAATTACAGGATGCTATTAAATTAAAAGACAAGAATCAACATTTAGGGATTTCTAGATTGACAGCAACTTATGATTGGGAATATAGTAGTCAATCTAAACCTAAAGATAAAGATTATTGGTGTGTGGAAATAGATGATTGGTCATGCCCGTGGAACAGAGAATTACCTAGAGATAAAAAATCCTCGAAACTATCTTGGATTGAGCAACCACAAACTATTAATGAAGTTGGTTCGACCTTTACAGTGCAAGGTTTTGATTTGAATTACGCTGGGGTAATTATTGGTCCATCAGTTAAATACAGAAATGGTAAAATCATGTTTGATATTTCTGAAAGTAAAAATAAAGGTGCGGTTCAAAATAGAAAACTCGAAAATGGTGAAATGAAGAACTTTGGTGAAGATCTTTTGAAAAATGAATTAAATGTTTTATTAACTAGAGGAGTAAATGGACTTTATATATACGCAGTAGATGAAGAACTTCAAGAAGCTTTAAAAGAGGCAATTTTATAAGTACATAATGTAAGAAATAATGTTTTTGACTCAAACATAGTATAATGTCAATTATGAATAACAACAACCAACGTGCCCTTTGTCAGCAACTCTGGGCGGAAAACAAATACCTTGTTTTGAGCCATTCCAGCAATATTTACAAGGACATTCGCCAGTATCTCAAGCAAGAAGTGGTGGAGCTAAGTCAGGTTCAGGAGATGATTGACCGTGCCTGCCAGATTCCAGAGCACAGGGGTCAGGTTTGCAATGCCTTCCAGCATATTTGGGGCTATTTTAAAAAGCAAGCTAGCCTTGACGAGCGCAAAGACTATATGCTCTTGCTGGATCGCTACCGCTTTGGTCAGGCTTCCAAGCAAGACTTGATTGCTAGGACTAGAGATTTGCTTGAGCGTTACCCAAATGCTTATCTGCAAGATTCGACCTTGCTGAAAGGAGACTCCCATGAGACTTTGGCATGAGGCTTTGATTTCACAACTTCCCCGTCCGCAGCTCTTGGGACAACATCGAGAGTGCTGCGCCCTGCGTGGCAATGGCTGGGGCAGAAAGCATGCGACGGTTGACTATGTCTTTACCCACTCGCCCTATCGTCTCTATGCCTATCATCGTTTGATCATGGAGGAGATGGCTAGCCGTGGCTACAATGTCAGTCCAGAGTGATTGGATAAGAACTACCGTGGCAAGACCTGTCCTTCCTATGAAGACTTAGCAGAGGAAAAGCTGAATAGTCCTATCTATAGCGAACATGATGCTACCTACTATGAAGAGTGTCTGGCTAATCTTCGAGACAAGGGGATAGAGCTAGAGTAAGAGTTAGGATTAACTCTAATTTAGAACTCTTTTCGTATTTTTTCGAATAATAAAAATGAGACCTTTAGAATGATTCTAAGGTCTTCTTTTTATAAGTATTTGGATTTACTTTTAATAACTTTTAAGTTATAATTTAATTGAAAAGAGGTTGCTTGGTGCACACAATTTACTTCTATAAGGACAAAAATGGAAATGAGCCAGTCTTGGATTATATGAGAGAACTGGCTAGTCGTAAAAGTAAAGATAGTCGCATAAAACTCAATAAACTAAACGACTATATTGAGTTGCTTAGTCAGCATGGGACTAGAGCTGGTGAACCCTATATGAAACATTTGGAAGATGAGATATGGGAATTAAGACCTCTTAGGGATAGGATTTTATTTGTAGCTTGGCTTGATGGGAGTTTTGTTCTTTTACATCATTTTGTCAAAAAGACTCAAAAGACCCCTAGGAGAGAGATTGAAAAAGCCAAGCGTGAACTGAAGGACTTAAAAGAAAGAGGAGTAAGTGATGAAAAATAGTGCCATTGGGAGTAACTGGAAGGATGTTCGGTCTCAACTCTTTACCAAGGAGGAAATTCTTGAAAGTGATATGCGAGTAGCTATCATGAGTGAATTAATCGAGGCTAGACGTGAGCAAGGTATCAGTCAGAAAAAACTAGAAGAACTCAGTGGAGTGAGCCAGCCTGTCATAGCCAGGATGGAAACTGGCAAGACCAGTCCTCAGTTAGATACCGTCTTAAAAGTTCTTGCCAGTTTAGGCAAGACACTAGCAGTCGTCCCACTTGAACAGGAAAATAGTTGAGAATCAGTGCCTATAGTCTTTTCTAATAGCAAGCCATAGTCAGCTTTCAGATTACTGGAATTTTACAATAAATGTAGCATCCTTAAAAGGCTATCAATCTATATTTACCAAAGGATTTGGGGAATCTTTTCCAAATCTTTTTTTGTACTTCAAACAACGATATAGTTTCAAACTATATCAAAGCCTAATTTTTTACAATTATACAGACGCTTTCTTTTCTGTTAAGATAGTTTCAACAACAATTTTTGGAGGACAAAACATGTCAACTACAATTATCGGTTTCCCTCGTTTAGGTGAATTCCGCGAATTAAAATTTACAACTGAAAAATACTTTAGAAAAGAAATCTCAGAAGAAGAACTCTTGGCTGCGGCTAAAGAATTACGTGCTAAACACTGGAACATTGTAAAAGAAAAAGGCATCACTGAAATCCCATCAAATGACTTTTCTCACTATGACAACTTCCTAGATGCTGCCTTCCTTTTCAACGTAGTTCCTGCATCTGTTCAAAACTTGGAATTATCAGAACTTGAGCGCTACTTTGCTTTGGCTCGTGGTTACCAAGGTGAAAAAGGGGATGTTCGTGCCCTTCCGATGAAAAAATGGTTTAACACTAACTACCACTATATCGTTCCTAAATTTGAAAAAGACACTCAAGTAAAATTGGCTGGTCACAAGATCTTTGATGAGTTCCAAGAAGCTAAAGAATTGGGTCTTAACACTCGTCCTGTCCTTGTAGGTCCATTCACGTTCCTTCAATTATCAGACTATGAAGAAGGCGTGAAAGCAGAAGACTTCGTAGATAGCTTAGTAGCTGCTTACCAAGATGTTTTTGCGAAATTGGCTGAACTTGGTGCAACTCGTATCCAACTCGATGAAGCTGCTCTTGTCAAAGACTTGACAGAAGAAAAAGCCCTATTCTTGAACATCTACAACAAACTCTTAGCTGACAAGAAAGGTCTTGAAGTCTTGCTTCAAACTTACTTTGGAGACGTTCGTGACGTTTACGCTGACCTTGTGAAATTGCCAGTAGATGCGATCGGTCTTGACTTTGTTGAAGGTAAGAAAACTCTTGAACTCGTTAAAGGTGGTTTCCCAGCTGACAAGACTCTTTATGCAGGTATCGTCAATGGTAAGAACATCTGGCGCAACAACTACGAAAAGAGCTTGGCTGTTCTTGAGCAAATCCCAGCTGAAAATATCGTTTTGACAAGCTCATGCTCACTTCTTCATGTGCCATTTACAACTGCTAATGAAGAATTTGAACCAGCTATCTTGAACCACTTTGCATTTGCAGTTGAAAAATTGGATGAGATCCGTGACTTGGATGCTATCCTCAATGGTCAAGGTGCAGAGGCTCTTGCAGCAAACAAAGAACTCTTTGCGACTGAACGTGTTGGTGAAAATGCGGAACTTCGTGCTCGTATCGCTGGATTGACTGACGCAGACTACACTCGTTTGCCAGCCTTTGCAGAACGTGAAGCAATCCAAGAAGAAGCTTTCAAACTTCCAGCTCTTCCAACAACTACCATCGGTTCATTCCCTCAAACTAAGGAAGTACGTGCTAAACGTTTGGCCTTCCGTAAGGGTGAATTGTCACAAGAAGAATACGATGCCTTCCTTGCTGAGACTATCGACGAATGGATCAAATGGCAAGAGGAAGTTGGATTTGACGTGCTTGTACACGGTGAATTCGAGCGTAACGACATGGTTGAGTACTTCGGTCAAAACTTGTCAGGTTACCTCTTCTCTAAGAACGGTTGGGTACAATCATACGGTATGCGTGCGGTTAAACCACCAATCATCTGGGGTGATGTGACTCGTCTCAACCCTATCACTGTGAAATGGTCTAGCTACGCACAAAGCCGTACGGACAAACCTGTTAAAGGTATGTTGACTGGACCTGTTACAATTCTTAACTGGTCATTCCCACGTGAAGACATCTCTATCAAGGATTCTACTCTTCAAATTGCTCTTGCTATCAAGGATGAAGTTCTTGACCTTGAAGCTGCAGGTGTGAAAATCATCCAAATCGACGAGGCTGCTCTTCGTGAGAAATTGCCACTTCGTCGTAGCGACTGGTACGAAGACTACCTTGACTGGGCTATTCCAGCCTTCCGTTTGGTACACTCAACAGTAGCACCAGACACACAAATCCACACTCATATGTGTTACTCAGAATTTACAGATATCATCCCAGCTATCGACAACATGGATGCAGACGTTATCTCATTTGAGGCTAGCCGTTCAAACCTTGAAATCTTGGACGAACTCAAAGCGAAAAACTTCCAAACAGAAGTTGGACCTGGGGTTTACGATATCCACTCACCTCGTGTGCCTAATGAAGGCGAAATCGACCACACAATCGAAGCTATCCTTGCTAAAGTTCCAAGCAAGAAAGTTTGGATCAACCCTGACTGTGGTTTGAAAACACGTGGTATTCCAGAAACGAAAGAAAGCTTGATCCGCCTTGTAGAAGCTGCCAAAGCTGCGCGTGAGAAATTGTAAGAAAAGACAGTTCTCCCTACACGGTTGATCAGTAAGAAATCAACTAGAAAAGGTTCATAAATATGTCACGTCAAACACCGTCCCTCTCATTTGAAGTTTTCCCTCCAAACCCAGCAGTAGGCAATGACAAAATTATTGCAGCCCTAAAAGATATGCAGGGCTTGGCACCACACTTTATCAGTGTGACTGCCAGCAATAATAAATTTAATATCAAAGAGACGACGGTTCGTTTGGCAGACTATATCCAAAATGACTTGGAGATTCCGACCATTGCTCACTTGCCAGCTATCTATCTGACCAAGGATAAGGTGGCTGAGACTATTGCAGATTTGGATAAGGTTGGGGTTCAGAAAATCTTGGCTTTGCGTGGAGATATTATTCCGGATGTGGAGCCACAAAAGGATTTTCGTTACGCCACAGACTTGATTGAGTTTATCAATGAACAGGCACCGCACTTTGAAATTATTGGTGCTTGTTATCCAGAAGGACACCCTGATTCGCCAAACCAAATCTCAGATATTCAAAATCTCAAGAAAAAAGTAGATGCAGGCTGTTCAAGTCTTGTCACTCAGCTTTTCTTTGACAACGAGCGTTTCTACGATTTCCAAGATAAATGTACCTTGGCTGGGATTGATGTTCCTATTCATGCTGGTATCATGCCAATCCTCAATCGTAACCAAGCGCTTCGTCTCTTGAAGACTTGCGAGAATATCCATCTTCCACGTAAGTTTAAGGCTATCTTGGACAAGTATGAGAATGACCCCGAGTCACTCAGAGCGGCAGGACTTGCCTATGCCGTAGACCAAATCGTGGACTTGGTAACGCAAGATGTAGCAGGAGTACATCTCTACACTATGAACAATGCAGACACAGCTCAGTACATCCACCAAGCAACCCATGCCTTGTTCAATCACCAATCTTAAAATAAACAAAAGCAAACCATTCTTCTTTTCATAGAGGAATGGTTCCTTTTTGATAGAAAAGACCGTACTTTTTAAGAAAAATATGATAAAATAGACTCTGTACGTACTTGATACAAAGATGAGGGTATAAACGATATTTAAGCAGTCTTAATCTTATGTCAAAGAGATGTAAGTTAAAGAATCAGATCTAAAATAATTTCGGAGTTGAACACGGGCTAAATCCCTAGTGAAAAAGATAGATTTCCTGGTGTGCATCGCACACTGCGTCAATCTCCTATTTTCATACGGGATTCTTAACGCTCTTTGTATCCTGATTTTTGTAGGCAAGGCGTATAATTTTATCAATCCAAAGGGGATTACAATGACAAAACAAGTGTTTCAAACGACTTTTGCGGGTCGTGAGTTGATCGTAGAAACTGGTCAGGTTGCTAAGCAAGCAAATGGCTCTGTTGTCGTGCGTTATGGTGAGTCAACTGTCTTGACTGCTGCCGTTATGTCTAAGAAGATGGCAACTGGGGATTTCTTCCAACTTCAAGTCAACTACGAAGAAAAAATGTATGCAGCTGGGAAATTTCCTGGTGGCTTTATGAAACGTGAAGGACGTCCTTCAACAGATGCGACCTTGACAGCGCGCTTGATTGACCGCCCAATCCGTCCAATGTTTGCGGAAGGTTTCCGTAACGAAGTGCAAGTCATCAACACTGTCCTTTCTTACGATGAAAATGCATCTGCACCAATGGCAGCTATGTTTGGTTCATCCTTGGCACTTTCTATCTCAGATATTCCATTTGACGGACCAATCGCTGGGGTTCAAGTAGGCTATGTTGATGGAGAAATCATCATCAACCCTACTCAAGAACAAGCAGAGCAATCGCTTCTTGAATTGACAGTAGCTGGTACCAAGCACGCTATCAACATGGTAGAGTCTGGTGCCAAAGAATTGTCAGAAGAAATCATGTTGGAAGCTCTTCTCAAAGGACACGAAGCCGTTAAAGAATTGATTGCCTTCCAAGAAGAAATCGTTGCGGCAGTCGGTAAAGAAAAAGCAGAAGTAGAATTGCTTCATGTGGATGCTGAATTGCAAGCTGAAATCATTGCAGCCTACAACAGCGATCTTCAAAAAGCTGTTCAAGTTGAAGAAAAATTGGCGCGTGAAGCTGCAACTCAAGCAGTGAAAGACCAAGTCACAGCAGTTTACGAAGAAAAATATGCAGACCACGAAGAATTTGACCGTATCATGCGTGATGTAGCTGAAATCTTGGAACAAATGGAACACGCAGAAGTACGCCGTTTGATCACAGAAGACAAGGTTCGTCCTGACGGCCGTAAGGTCGATGAAATCCGTCCTTTGGATGCGGTTGTTGACTTCCTTCCTCGTGTACACGGTTCAGGTCTCTTCACTCGTGGACAAACTCAGGCTCTTTCTATCTTGACTTTGGCGCCAATGGGTGAAACGCAAATCATCGATGGTTTGGATCCAGAGTACAAGAAACGCTTTATGCACCACTATAACTTCCCACAATACTCTGTTGGTGAAACTGGTCGTTACGGTGCGCCTGGTCGTCGTGAAATTGGTCACGGTGCTCTTGGTGAGCGTGCTCTTGCTCAAGTATTGCCAAGCTTGGAAGAATTCCCATATGCGATTCGTTTGGTAGCAGAAGTCTTGGAATCAAACGGTTCTTCATCTCAAGCATCTATTTGTGCGGGAACACTTGCCCTTATGGCTGGTGGTGTGCCAATCAAGGCCCCAGTAGCAGGTATTGCCATGGGTCTCATCTCAGATGGAAACAACTACACCGTATTGACAGATATCCAAGGTTTGGAAGACCACTTTGGAGATATGGACTTCAAGGTTGCAGGAACTCGTGATGGGATTACAGCCCTTCAAATGGATATCAAGATCCAAGGGATCACTGCAGAAATCTTGACTGAGGCTCTTGCTCAAGCCAAGAAAGCTCGTTTTGAAATCCTTGACGTGATTGAAGCAACGATTCCAGAAGTTCGTCCAGAATTGGCTCCAACTGCACCGAAAATTGATACTATCAAGATTGATGTGGACAAGATTAAGATTGTCATCGGTAAAGGTGGAGAAACCATCGATAAGATTATCGCTGAAACAGGCGTTAAGATTGATATCGACGAAGAAGGAAATGTGTCTATCTACTCTAGCGACCAAGATGCTATCAACCGTGCTAAAGAAATCATTGCTGGTTTGGTTCGTGAAGCTAAAGTGGACGAAGTCTACCATGCCAAAGTTGTGCGTATCGAGAAATTTGGTGCCTTTGTCAACCTCTTTGACAAGACAGATGCCCTCGTTCACATCTCTGAAATGGCTTGGACTCGTACTAACCGTGTCGAAGACTTGGTAGCCATCGGTGATGAAGTCGATGTTAAGATTATCAAGATCGATGAAAAAGGTCGTGTCGATGCTTCTATGAAAGCACTTCTTCCTCGTCCTCCAAAACCAGAACATTCAGAAGACAAAGGGGATAAGGGTCATCGTCATGGCGATCGTCCTCGTCACCACAACAAAGATTATAAACCTAGAAAAGACTTTACCAAAGATCCAGGTGAAGCAACGAAAGAATAAGCATTTAAAAGAAAGGAGAACGGTATGGGATGGTGGCGTGAAACCATTGATATCGTAAAAGAAAATGATCCAGCGGCTCGCACCACTTTGGAGGTTCTTTTGACCTATCCTGGTGTGAAAGCCTTGGCTGCCCACCGCCTCTCTCATTTTCTCTGGGAACATGGCTTTAAGCTCTTAGCTCGTATGCACAGCCAATTTTGGCGTTTTTGGACACAGATAGAGATTCACCCAGGAGCTCAGATCGACTCTGGTGTCTTTATCGACCACGGGGCGGGTCTGGTTATTGGGGAGACGGCTATCGTTGAAAAAGGAGTTCTTCTCTATCACGGAGTGACTCTTGGTGGGACTGGTAAGGATGTTGGCAAACGTCATCCGACCGTGCGTAAGGGAGCTCTCATATCTGCACATGCCCAAGTTATCGGGCCTGTAGAAATCGGTGAAAATGCCAAGGTCGGTGCTGCAGCAGTTGTTGTAGCAGATGTTCCTAGCGACGTGACGGTTGTCGGTATTCCAGCCAAGATTGTCAGAGTGCATGGACAAAAGGATGAACCAACCATTCACGAAGTCGAAGAAAAACGTGAATACTACGTCAATAAACTTGAGCAAGCGAGAGAAGCCAGCCACAGGTCGTCTGGTTTGTAAGCTTATTGTAAGACACAGAAAGGAATCAGTAAGTGATTAAAATCTATGACACCATGTCTCGTGATTTGCGAGAATTTGTCCCAATCGAGGACGGCAAGGTCAAGATGTATGTCTGTGGGCCAACTGTATACAACTATATCCATGTAGGAAATGCCCGCTCGACAGTAGCTTTTGATACCATTCGTCGATATTTTGAATACCGTGGTTATGAGGTTACCTACACTTCCAACTTTACGGATGTGGATGATAAGATTATCAACCGTGCCAAGGAAGAAGGTATCACGCCTCAGGAAGTAGCAGACAAGTACATTGCTGCCTTTCGTGAGGATGTGAGGGCCTTGGGAGTCAAACCTGCTACTTACCATCCTCGTGTGGTGGATTATATGGCTGACATCATCCGCTTTGTGGAAGACTTGATTGAAAAAGGCTATGCCTACGAAAGTCAAGGAGATGTTTATTTCCGAGTGGAAAAATCTCACAACTACGGTAAATTGGCTAATAAAACACTGGAAGACTTGGAGTTAGGTGCTTCAGGTCGCACTGATGAGGAGACAGCCCGCAAGGAAAATCCTGTAGACTTTGCCCTTTGGAAAGCTGCCAAACCAGATGAGATTTCTTGGGATAGCCCATGGGGACCAGGTCGTCCAGGATGGCACATCGAGTGTTCGGTCATGTCAACTGAGATTTTAGGAGATACCATCGATATTCACGGTGGTGGTGCCGACCTTGAGTTTCCACACCACACCAACGAAATTGCCCAGTCAGAGGCTAAAACAGGCAAGACCTTTGCCAACTACTGGATGCACAATGGTTTTGTCAATATCGACAATGTTAAGATGTCTAAGTCTTTAGGGAACTTCATTACGGTACACGAAGCCCTTAAAACGATTGACGGTCAAGTGCTTCGCTTCTTCTTTGCGACTCAACACTACCGCAAGCCTATCAACTTTACGGAAAAATCTGTTCGCGATGCCGAGACCAATCTCAAGTATCTAAAGAACACTTACGAGCAACCATTTTCTGGAACTGTAGATGCGGGGGAGTTACAGGCATTTAAAGATAAGTTTGTAGCTGCTATGGATGAGGATTTCAATACAGCTAATGGAATCACAGTTGTCTTTGAAATGGCCAAATGGATTAATTCAGGCAACTATGATGCAACAGTGAAGGAAGCTCTTGCAGCCATGTTAGAAGTCTTTGGAGTAGTCTTTGTCGAAGAAGTTTTGGATGAAGAGATTGAAGCCTTGATTCAAAAACGCCAAGAAGCGCGTGCTAACCGAGATTTTGCAACAGCTGACCAAATCCGTGACCAACTAGCTGCGCAAGGGATTAAATTGCTTGATACCAAGGATGGAGTGAGGTGGACACGTGATTGATGTCAATCTCATTAACGGGATTGCGCTAGCCTTTGAAGGAGATGCGGTTTATTCAATGTATATTCGCCGTCATCTCATTCTTAAAGGCATGACCAAGCCCAATAAACTCCATCAAGAGGCCACTAAGTATGTATCAGCCAAGGCTCAAGCACGCTTTATTTCCCTCATGTTGGAGGAGCAAGTCCTAACGGAAAAAGAAGAAGAAATCTATAAACGTGGTCGCAATACCAATAGTCACACCAAGGCAAAGAATGCAGATGTAGTGACCTACCGTATGTCTACAGGTTTTGAAGCGGTCATGGGTTATCTTCATATGACTGAAAACGTAGAGCGCCTTGAAACCTTGATTTCTTGGTGTATTCAAAAAGTGGAGGGCTAGGAATGATTGCAAAAGAATTACTAGATTGGTTTCCACAAGCTCAAATCGTAGACCAACCAGTCGACAAGGAAAGCTATCTGACGCTTCCAGTATCCTCAAATCAGTGGGTTTTACTAGAGGAAGCTGGACTTAGTGAACGTGAGAAACAGTTGGTGGCTCTCTTAACTCAGCAGGAACAAACGATCTCTCTAAATCCCTGGTATAGCTATTTGATTGAGGGCAAGGGACAAGCGCCACAGAGCTTTAAAAAGCTACAAGTTGTCTATTGCCATCTTTCCTATTACCAACAGGAAAACTTGACTTCTTGGTTGGATATGATGAAAACCCTCTTTCCTAATTGCGAGACAGTGCTTCAGGTTGGCGCTCAGGATTACCTTTTTGTTCTCCAACAGGACAAGTATACCTCGGTTCGCTCAATCTTGATGGATACCTTGGAAGCAGTAGAATACGACTTTGGGGTGCGCCTGTCCATCATGCTTGGTCAGGTATGGTCACAAACTGGACATCAGGCGCTGCCAGACTTGATCAAAGCAGAACGTGACTTGTTTAAAAACTGGTGGCGTCAAGGCCATCAAGGATTCCATACGTTTTCTCAACTTTACCTTTGGAGTATGGGTGAAAAAATGGTGGATCTTAGTTTGATCAAAGATTATCTACACCAGATGATTTTGGATCAAGATCAGATTCAGGAAATCATTCTCTCTTTATGGGAAAATAGTGCAGTTCTGACTAAGACAGCTCAGCAACTCTATTTGCACCGCAATTCTCTTCAGTACAAGATTGATAAATGGGAAGAATTGACAGGGATTCAGTTGAAAGAATTGACTGACTTGACCTTGTGTTATCAGTTGATTTTACCAGATATTATTTAAAGTTTTGTGCAAGTTGCACAGAACTTTTTTATTTTTTTGGTCACCTTGCCATAGAAATGTAAAGCGTTTTCATTTATAATAAAGCTATCAAAAATAAAAGGAGTTCACCGAAATGGTAGAATTAAATCTTCAAAACATTTACAAAAAATATCCAAATAGCGAACACTACTCAGTTGAAGACTTCAACTTGGACATCAAAGACAAAGAATTTATCGTTTTCGTAGGACCTTCAGGATGTGGTAAATCAACTACTCTTCGTATGATTGCAGGTCTTGAAGACATCACAGAAGGCACTGCATCTATCGATGGCGTGGTTGTCAACGACGTAGCTCCAAAAGACCGTGACATCGCCATGGTATTCCAAAACTACGCTCTTTACCCACACATGACTGTATACGATAACATGGCTTTTGGTTTGAAATTGCGTAAATACAGCAAAGAAGACATCGACCAACGTGTACAAGAAGCAGCTGAAATTCTTGGCTTGAAAGAATTCTTGGATCGTAAACCAGCTGACCTTTCAGGTGGTCAACGTCAACGTGTTGCCATGGGTCGTGCCATCGTCCGTGATGCTAAAGTATTCTTGATGGACGAACCTTTGTCAAACTTGGATGCAAAACTTCGTGTATCAATGCGTGCTGAAATCGCTAAAATCCACCGTCGTATCGGAGCTACAACTATCTACGTAACTCACGACCAAACAGAAGCGATGACACTTGCAGACCGTATCGTTATCATGTCAGCAACTAAAAACCCTGCTGGTACTGGTACTATCGGACGTGTTGAACAAATCGGTACTCCTCAAGAAGTTTACAAAAACCCAGTTAACAAATTCGTAGCAGGATTTATCGGAAGCCCAGCTATGAACTTCATCAACGTTAAATTGAACGGTGATCACATCGTTGGTGACGGCTTCAACTTGAAAGTTCCAGAAGGTGCTTTGAAAGTTCTTCGCGATAAAGGTTACGAAGGTAAAGAATTGATCTTCGGTATCCGTCCAGAAGACGTGAATGCAGAACCTGCTTTCCTTGAAACATTCCCAGAATCAGTTGTGAAAGCAACTATCTCTGTATCAGAATTGCTCGGTTCAGAATCTCACCTATACTGCCAAGTTGGTAAAGATGAATTCGTTGCTAAAGTTGATGCACGTGACTATTTGCAAGCTGGTGCAACAGTTGAACTTGGATTTGACTTGAACAAAGCTCACTTCTTCGACGTTGAAACTGAAAAAACAGTTTACTAAGATATAAGAAATGATCAAACACTGCTAGAAATTTTCTAGCAGTGTTTTTCTTATAAAGCTCTAGGTTCTTCTAGTTTTCATATTGACCAAAAAGTGTTAAAATGGTAGGAAGAACTGGAGAGTATGCATGCCAAAAGAAGTAATTTATTCAGGCGATGAAGTCGTCGCTTTAACGCAACAATATTTATCGAAAGAAGATGTGGCTTTTGTACACAAGGCCTTGGTTTACGCTGTAGAATGTCATAGTGGGCAGTATCGTAAATCGGGCGAGCCCTACATTATCCACCCTATTCAGGTAGCAGGTATTTTAGCAAAGCTCAAGCTGGACGCTGTCACTGTTGCCTGTGGTTTTTTGCATGACGTTGTCGAAGACACAGATGCTACTTTGGACAATTTAGAACGCGAGTTTGGTCATGATGTTCGAGTGATTGTAGACGGTGTTACCAAACTTGGTAAGGTCGAGTATAAATCTTTCGAGGAGCAATTGGCCGAGAACCACCGCAAGATGCTCATGGCCATGTCAGAGGATATCCGTGTTATCTTGGTAAAACTCTCTGACCGCCTGCACAACATGCGCACCCTCAAGCATCTTCGTAAAGACAAGCAGGAGCGTATTTCCAGAGAAACAATGGAAATCTATGCCCCACTTGCTCACCGTTTGGGGATTTCAAGCGTGAAGTGGGAACTGGAAGATCTCTCTTTCCGCTATCTCAATCCAACTGAATTTTACAAGATTAGTCACATGATGAAGGAAAAACGTCAAGAACGGGAAGCCTTGGTCGATGAAGTTGTGACAAAACTAGAGGAATATTCATCTGAGCGCCACCTTACAGGAAAAATCTACGGTCGTCCTAAGCATATCTACTCTATTTTCCGCAAGATGCAGGATAAGAAAAAACGCTTTGAAGAAATCTATGACCTGATTGCCATTCGCTGTATTTTAGATACTCAGAGCGATGTCTATGCGATGTTGGGGTATGTCCATGAACTTTGGAAACCAATGCCAGGCCGTTTCAAGGACTATATTGCCAATCGTAAGGCCAATGGTTACCAGTCTATTCATACGACTGTTTATGGACCAAAAGGACCAATTGAGTTCCAGATTCGTACTAAGGAGATGCACGAGGTTGCCGAGTACGGGGTTGCGGCTCACTGGGCCTACAAAAAAGGAATCAAAGGTCAGGTTAATAGTAAAGAATCTGCTATCGGAATGAACTGGATCAAGGAGATGATGGAACTCCAAGATCAGGCAGATGATGCCAAGGAATTTGTAGATACTGTCAAAGAAAACTATCTGGCAGAAGAAATTTATGTCTTTACTCCAGATGGAGCGGTTCGTTCTCTTCCAAAGGATTCTGGACCGATTGACTTTGCCTATGAGATTCATACCAAGATCGGGGAAAAAGCAACAGGTGCCAAGGTTAATGGCCGTATGGTTCCATTGACGACTAAGTTAAAAACGGGTGACCAGGTTGAAATCATCACCAATCCAAATTCATTTGGACCAAGTCGTGACTGGCTCAATATGGTTAAGACCAGCAAGGCCCGTAACAAAATTCGTCAGTTCTTTAAAAACCAAGATAAAGAATTGTCCATCAATAAAGGCCGTGAAATGCTGATTAGTCAGCTCCAAGAAAATGGCTATGTGGCTAATAAATTCATGGACAAGCGCCACATGGATGAAGTCCTTCAAAAAACCAGCTACAAGACAGAAGAAGCCCTTTTTGCAGCCATTGGTTTTGGAGAAATCGGAGCCATTACCGTCTTTAACCGTTTGACGGAAAAAGAACGTCGTGAAGAAGAGCGTGCCAAGGCTAAGGCAGAAGCAGAAGAACTGGTCAAGGGTGGCGAAGTAAAAGTAGAGAACAAGGATACGCTTAAGGTGAAGCATGAAGGTGGAGTTGTCATCCAAGGTGCTTCTGGGCTCTTGGTCCGGATTGCTAAATGTTGTAACCCTGTTCCAGGTGATGATATCGTTGGTTATATTACCAAAGGTCGTGGTGTTGCTATCCATCGTGTGGACTGTATGAACCTTCGTTCACAGGAAAACTATGAGCAACGTTTGCTAGATGTTGAGTGGGAAGACCAATTCTCAAGCAAGGAATATATGGCTCATATCGACATCTATGGACTCAACCGTTCTGGCCTTTTGAATGATATCTTGCAAGTCCTATCCAATACAACTAAGAATATCTCGTCAGTTAATGCCCAACCAACCAAGGATATGAAATTTGCTAATATCCATGTATCCTTTGGGATTTCTAACCTTTCAATGTTGACAACTGTAGTTGATAAGATTAAGAGTGTACCAGAAGTCTATTCAGTCAAACGTACCAACGGCTAAATTGGTTGAGATAGTCAGAAAGGATTTCTATGAGAATTATCGTTCAGCGCGTCAAGGAAGCTCAGGTTTCTATTGATGGGCGAATTCATGGTCAGATCAAACAGGGGCTCCTGCTCTTAGTGGGTGTTGGACCCGAAGACCAGCAAGAAGATTTGGATTATGCAGTTAGAAAACTTGTCAATATGCGGATTTTCTCAGATGCCGAAGGCAAGATGAACCTATCTGTCAAGGATATCCAAGGAGAAATTCTCTCCATCTCACAGTTTACTCTGTTTGCGGATACCAAAAAAGGAAATCGTCCAGCCTTTACAGGTGCAGCCAAACCGGATATGGCTGAGGCCTTCTATCAAGAATTTAACCAAAAGCTAGCCAAGGAAGTTCCTGTTGAGACGGGAGTTTTTGGAGCAGATATGCAGGTCGGACTGGTCAATGATGGCCCAGTCACCATTATCCTAGATACTAAAAATAGATAAGAAAAAACCAAGCTTGTATGCTTGGTTTTTTTGTGACGTATTTAGTTCAGTTTTTCAACATAGAGCTGTTTGGCGATTTCTAGACTTACCAAGAGTTCTTCATTTTTATGAATCAAAGTAAAGGTGTTAGAGAAGTCATCAAACTGTTGAACTTGAAGCTTGTCTCCGATATTGATGTCATGTTTTTCCAGATATTTGAGGAGGTCAAAGCTATCATGAACCCGAGTCAGAAGATAAGTTCCAGCTTCTTTAGTTTCCGCCAGAGGAAGGTTATTGATTTCCACTAAAAGCTCTCCCTTAGCTGGTATGGTTCCACCATGTGGACAGGTTTTTGGAAATCCTAGCATACTTTCTAATCTTTCCACAAAAAAGTCTGAAACGGTATGTTCTAATACTTCAGCTTCCTCATGAATCTGATCACTGGTATAGTCTAAATGATGTACCAGGAAAACCTCAATCAAGCGATGTTTACGATACAGCTCAGAGACCAGTTTTAAACCAATATCAGTGACTAAATAGCCTTTTTTCTTGTCTTTAAGAATGAGATTTTCAGCTTGCATGCGCTTGATCATCTCGGTTACAGCTGGAGGAGATACCTGCATTCGAGCAGCAATTTCCTTATTGGTAACCTTCGGAAATTCCATGCCAATCTCATAAATACATTTCAAATAGTCTTCTTTATTTGGTGTCATTCGCATTTCCTTGTCTATTATCTGTATCTAGTATACCAAAAAAGAGGCTGGGACAAAAGTCCTAGCCTCTCAATTGTCTTTGGATTGACGAGCAAGACGCAGTGGTTGAGTGGACTCTACTACGCTGATTTCATCAGCTTTTACAGCCCTACTCAACTGTGCGGAGGTGGGACAACGAAATCGAATTCTAACGAATTACCGATTTCTGTTCCACTCTCTATTGCTACAAGAGCTGGACTTAGTTGAGTTCTTTTGCAGCTGCAATAGCGGCTTCAAAGTCTGGCTCGCTGTTGATATTATCCACGTACTCTACATAACGGATGATATTATCAGTATCGAGAACAAAAACCGCGCGTGCTAGAAGATGCCATTCATTGATTAAGAGGGCGTAATCACGTCCAAAGGAGTGGTCAAAGTAGTCTGAAAGCATAATAGCATTTTCAATTCCTTCAGCACCACACCAGCGTTTTTGAGCAAATGGAAGGTCCATTGATACTGTTAGGACTACAGTGTTGTCCAAGCTAGCCAATTCTTGGTTAAAGCGACGAGTCTGAAGTGAGCAGATACCTGTATCGATAGAAGGGATAACACTCAAGATTTTTTTCTTGCCTTCAAAGTCAGCCAGTGTTTTTTTAGAAAGGTCCGTTGTTGTTAGAGAAAAGTCAAGGGCCTTGTCACCCACTTGTAGTTGTTTTCCTGTAAAAGTTACAGGATTTCCAAGGAATGTAGTCATAAGCTACTCCAATCTTTTTTCTTTCATTTTACATTGAAACGTCAGATTTTCCCAATAATTTGACCGGAATTTGAATCAAAAAACGCCAATTCAAGGAGAATGACGTTTTTAAAATGATTATTTAGACAAACCTTCAGCTATTTTTTCGAGGTTGTATTTCATCATGTTGTAGTAGCTATCACCTTCTTTACCTTCTTCAGCGATAGAGTCCGTAAAGATTTGTGCGTAGATTGGGATGTTTGTGTCTTTAGAAACAGTCTTCATTGGACGATCATCGACACTGGATTCAACAAATAGTGATGGAACTTTCATTTGGCGAAGTTTTTCAACCAAAGTCTTGATTTGGTCAGGTGTTCCTTCTTCTTCAGTGTTAATTTCCCAGATGTAAGCACTTGGGACACCGTAAGCTTTAGAGAAGTATTTAAAACATCCTTCGCTGGTTACGATGAGTTTCTTGTCCGCATCAATAGCGTTAAATTTCTCTTTGGCTTCCTTGTCAAGCTTGTCTAGTTTTTCAGTGTATTCTTTGAGATTCTTTTCGTAGAATTCCTTGTTGTTAGGGTCTTTAGCGATGAGTTGCTTAGCAATGTTTTGCGCATAAATAATCCCGTTTTCAAGGTTGAGCCAAGCATGTGGGTCTTCTTTCCCTTTTTCATTTTGGCCTTCTAGGTAGATGACATCAACGCCTTCACTGACAGCAAAGTAGTCTTTGTTTTCAGTTTTCTTAGCATTCTCAACCAATTTTGTAAACCAGGCATTTCCACCTGTTTCAAGGTTGATGCCGTTGTAGAAGATTAAGTCAGCTTGCGAAGTTTTCTTAACGTCTTCAGGAAGAGGTTCGTACTCGTGTGGATCTTGTCCAACAGGCACGATACTATGAAGATCAATCTTATCTCCAGCGATATTTTTAGTGATATCAGCGATAATTGAGTTTGTAGCAACGACTTTTAATTTTTGTCCAGAAGCTGCATCTTTCTTTCCAGTAGAACATGCTACAAGAGCAATGACAGAAAGGCAAAGAACCAGCAATGCACCTAATTTTTTCATTAGATTCCTCCAGAGGGGCTTCCCTCGTTATTGTTTGATTTTTTTATTTTTCAGTTTCAGATAACGTTGTTTTGGTGCGATAAAGAAACTGATGAGAAAGAAACTGGCAGATGTTAGCACGATACTTGAACCTGCAGCCAAGTTAAAACTATAACCGATAAAAAGTCCCAAGACAGAAGCTAGAGCTCCCAAGCCTGATGAAAGAAAAATCATGCTCTTTAGACTATTGGCGTAGAGATAAGCTGTCGCAGCTGGGGTAATGAGCATGGCTACGATAAGGATGGTTCCGACACTTTGCATGGCAGTCACTGACACCAAGGTCAAGAGTACCATGAGCAGATAGTGATAAAAATTAACTGGCATGCCCATAGCCTTGGCCAGAAGTTCATCAAAGGATGTAATCAAAAGTTGTTTGAAGAAAATCCCGATAATCAAGAGAATGAGTGCTCCCACACCGATGGTAATATACATGTCTAAGTCTTGCACAGCCAAGATATTCCCAAAGAGGATGTGAAAGAGATCCGTTGAACTTTTAGCCACACTAATCAGGATGATACCCAGAGCCAAGAAAGATGAAAAGGTAATCCCTATGGCAGTATCACTCTTGATGATAGAGTTACCCTTGATGTAGGTGATGATGACAGAAGCAAGTAGTCCAAAGATAATAGCCCCGATAAAGAAGTCAATTCCTAAAATAAAAGAAAGAGCTACACCAGGTAAAACAGCGTGCGAGATGGCATCGCCCATGAGAGACATCCCACGTAGAATGATAAAGCAGCCAACAGCTCCGGCTACAACACCGATGACAACTGCTGTAATCAAGGCATTTTGTAGAAAGTGGAAATTCTGCAATCCATCTATAAATTCTCCAATCATAGGTCACCTCCATTGAAAAAGAGTCGGTCACCATAAGCTTGTTTGAGATTGGCTTTGGTAAAGGTCTCCTTTGTTGGACCAAAGGCAATTAGCTCCTTGTTGAGAAGGAGAACCTGGTCAAAATAATGGGGAACCTTACCGAGATCGTGGTGGACGATAAGAACCGTCTTACCAGCCTTTTTAAGATCTCTCAGCGTGTTCATGATAATTTCTTCACTGACTGAGTCAATCCCAACAAAGGGCTCGTCTAAGAGAATATAGTCAGCCTCTTGAACTAGACAGCGGGCAATTAAAACACGCTGGAATTGTCCTCCAGATAGTTGACTAATCTGACGATCTGCATAGTCAGAAAGACCTACGATTTCGAGTGCTTCAGCTACCTTTTTCCAGTGGTTTGCTTTTAAAGTGTGAAAGAGTGGGATGGATGGGTAGAGTCCCAGAGAGACACATTCTTTTACCTTGATAGGAAAGTTGTAGTCGATATGAATTTTTTGCTCGACATAGGCAACTTTCTTAAGAGATTTGTTCATTTCTTTATCGTCGATAAAAGCATGTCCTTCATGTGGGATAATGCCCAGCATACTTTTTAATAAGGTTGATTTTCCAGCGCCGTTTGGACCAATAATCCCGGTAATCGTTGGTCCTTGGAGCACTAGTGAAATATCCTTTAGTGCCAAAGTTTCTTTGTAGGAGACACTGAGGTTTTCGATACGTATCATACAGTTGTATTCCTCCTAATTTTAATATACATTAATTTTATTTTTAAGTCAAGTTAATTTTGGTAAAAATTTAAAATATTAACAATGAAATCAAATAGGAGGAAACGGCATTTTTAATTGCATTCCCCAGGGATTTTTGCTAAGCTAGGAATAAGTGAAATTAGGAAAGTGAGAACAAGATGACACGTTATCAAGATGATTTTTATGATGCTATAAATGGTGAATGGGAAAAGACTGCAGTCATTCCAGCTGATAAATCACGAACAGGTGGTTTTATCGACCTTGACGAAGAAATCGAAGACTTAATGTTAACGACAACTGACAAATGGTTGGTTGGAGAAGATGTTCCAGAAGATGCCATCTTAGCAAACTTTGTCAAATACCATCGTATGGTCAGAGATTTCGATAAGCGAGAAGCTGATGGCATCAAGCCAGTCCTTCCTATGCTTAAGGAATACCAAGATTTAGAGAGCTTCGCAGACTTTACAAGCAAGCTAGCAGAGTTTGAGCTAGCAGGGAAACCAAACTTCCTTCCATTTGGAGTATCACCAGACTTTATGGATGCTAGAACCAATGTTCTCTGGGCTAGTGCTCCAGGAACAATCTTGCCTGACACAACCTACTATGCGGAAGACCATCCACAGCGCGAGGAATTATTGAACCTTTGGAAAGAAAGTACTGCTAATCTCCTTAAAGCCTATGACTTCTCAGATGAAGAAATCGAAGATCTTTTACAGAAACGATTGGAGTTGGATCGCCGTATCGCAGCAGTCGTACTTTCAAACGAAGAGAGTTCAGAATATGCCAAACTCTACCATCCATACTCTTATGAAGATTTCAAGAAGTTTGCGCCTGCCTTACCTCTCGATGACTTCTTCCAAACTGTGATTGGTCAAACTCCAGATAAGGTTATCGTAGATGAAGAACGTTTCTGGCAAGCAGCAGAGCAATTCTATAGTGAGGAAGCTTGGCCTTTGCTAAAAGCAAGCTTGATCTTGAGTGTGGTCAATCTTTCAACTAGTTATCTAACAGACGAAATCCGTATTTTGTCAGGTGCTTATGGCCGTGCCCTTTCAGGAGTTCCAGAAGCCCAAGACAAGCGCAAGGCTGCTTACCACTTAGCCCAAGGACCATTCAAACAAGCGCTCGGTCTTTGGTATGCACATGAAAAATTCTCTCCAGAAGCCAAGGCGGATGTAGAGAAAAAAGTGGCAACCATGATTGATGTTTATAAGGAACGCTTGGCTAAGAATGACTGGTTGACTCCTGAAACGCGAGAAAAAGCCATCGTCAAACTCAATGTGATCAAGCCTTATATTGGTTACCCAGAAGAACTACCAGCTCGCTACAAGGACAAGGTAGTGGATGAATCTGCTAGTCTCTTTGAGAATGCTCTTGCCTTTGCGCGTGTTGAAATCAAGCACAGTTGGAGCAAGTGGAATCAGCCGGTTGACTACAAGGAGTGGGGAATGCCTGCTCATATGGTCAATGCCTACTACAATCCACAAAAGAACTTGATTGTCTTCCCTGCTGCTATCTTACAGGCACCTTTCTATGACTTGCATCAGTCATCTTCTGCCAACTATGGTGGTATTGGTGCGGTTATTGCCCATGAAATTTCTCACGCCTTTGATACTAATGGAGCTTCCTTTGATGAAAATGGAAGCCTCAAGGATTGGTGGACAGAAAGCGACTATGCAGCCTTTAAAGAAAAAACACAGAAGGTTATCGACCAGTTTGATGGTCAAGAATCTTACGGTGCAAAAATCAATGGGAAATTAACTGTATCCGAAAACGTTGCGGACCTTGGAGGAATTGCTGCTGCACTAGAAGCTGCAAAGAGAGAACCGGACTTCTCAGCTGAAGAGTTCTTCAACAACTTTGCTCGTATCTGGCGTATGAAAGGTCGTCCAGAGTTGATGAAACTCATGGCCAGTGTTGACGTACACGCGCCAGCTAAACTTCGTGTCAATGTCCAAGTGCCAAACTTTGATGACTTCTTTACAACCTATGATGTCAAAGAAGGCGACGGAATGTGGCGTGCACCAGAAGACCGTGTGATTATTTGGTAATCAAAAAACCAAGGATGATTGTCCTTGGTTTTTATGTTTTAGAAAAATGGATTAAAGGTTTTTTCGTGAGCGATGGTCGTAGCAGGACCATGTCCAGGATAGACATCGTAGTTAGGAAGAGTAAAGAGCTGGGTTTGGATACTATGAAGGAGTTGTTCCATACTACCAGTTGGCAAGTCTGTTCGACCAATGGTTTCTCGGAAAAGGGTATCTCCCGTTAAGACCAAGTGTCCATCTGGGAAAACGAGTGAAACACCACCGATAGAGTGACCTGGAGTTGGGAGTACTGTAAAACGAAACTCCTCGATTTGGTATTCTTTATGAAAAACAAAGGTGTATTCAGCTGGTCTACATACGACATCTGCCATATCGTCATGACGAGGAAGGCCTGAGAGGTTGTCGACAGGAGTATAGAGCCAAGAAGCTTCACTCTCAGCCACATAGACTGGAGGATTTCCAAAAGTATCTCTGACCAAGTCCAGACTCAAGATATGATCGTAGTGAGTATGGGTCAATAGAATCGCACAGACTGGTTTGTTGATGTTCTCGATAATCTTGCGAATAGCATCCCAGTTGCTACCAGGATCAACCACGATCAGGTGTTGGTCTCCTTCGAGATAATAAGTGTTTTCATAGGCAACAGGATTTACAGTTTTATGGATTTTCATAGGATTTCCTCTTTCAAAGATTTACAGTTTCTAGTATAACACAGAAGCGCAAAATAAGAAATCAACAAGAAAGTCCCTCCATAAAGGAAGGGACTTTTTAATTCATTAAAAATGATTTTTCCAAGCTTGGAAGCGGGCATCCAGTAGGAGTTGTGTCAGATTTTTTAAGATTTCAACTTGCTCGGGCTCTAGTGTCTGTGCTTGAGAAACTAGTTGACGAATGTGCTCGATGGCATTTTTAGAAGATAATTCATTAATAGAGCTAATTCCGGACTCTAGGATGGTTCCAAAGAAGAGATCAAAGTAGAGCTCTAATTCCTCATCGGGAACACTATCCACCCATTCTTTAAGAGTGTCTTTAATTTGTAAACTTTCGCTACTGATTGCCTCTAGTTGGACAAAGTGGTGTCCTTCAGTTAGCCAGCTGAAAGTATTGTGTTGAGCGATGCCACCGAGAGCCGTAGATTTGACGACTGTAGGAGTATCAGGAACTTCCAGCATCATGCCAATGACAGAACCTTGTGGGACGAAACGGTGAATTTTTGGAATAACATCTTGATAACCAGTGGTTTCAGTCAGATGAGCCTGCAAACCAGGAGCATCGTAGGTATAAACTGCAGATATTTTTTCTTGCAATTCAGGCTGGATTTGACTAGCAGCAAAGACGGCTAGATTCCCGCCTTTGGAATGTCCAGCAACAATCACTTTCTGTTTTGGATATTGGGTAAAGAAATCTTCCAAATACTCAAGAGCATGCTTTTGGGCAGGGATTTCCTTCATGTAGGTCATGTGGAAATCTTCCTTCCAACCAATAATACTATCATCCGTTCCTCGAAAGACAATCAGATAAGTATCTAAGTTAAGACGATAGGTCATAGCAGCAAACTGTTTCTGTTGCTCGGTATCAATCTCGTTGACAAAGTTTGATAGCTTGCAATTTCTAAAACGTTTGTGTTGGGCAAGTTGGTCTAAAAGTTGCAGACGTTCTTTATTGGTCAGCATGGTACTTTCTCGCGGGACACGTGTTGCGACATCGCTTAAACGATTGACAGGTTGGTCCAAAAGGTTATCAAAAGGAAGATAAGTCAGCTCTGTTAAAGCTAGTACATCTAGTTCATTTAAGGGGAGATCATAAAAAGAATCGTATTGAACATCAGTTAGGTAGTCAAAAATATTGGCCATGGGAATTCCTTTCTTAACTTTTATCATATCAGATTTGCATCAATTTCGCTAGTAGTCAGGAGAATTTTGCTATAATATAGAAAAAGGAGGAGCAGATGCATAAGATTTTACTAGTAGAAGATGATCCAGTAATCCGTCAACAAGTTGGGAAAATGCTCTCCGAATGGGGTTTTGAAGTAGTCATGGTAGAAGACTTTATGGAAGTTCTAACGCTATTTGTTCAATCTCAACCTCATCTGGTTCTTATGGATATTGGTCTTCCCTTGTTTAATGGCTATCATTGGTGCCAGGAAATCCGCAAGATTTCCAAAGCTCCTATTATGTTTCTGTCCTCCAGAGACCAGGCTATGGACATTGTGATGGCTATTAATATGGGAGCAGATGATTTTGTGACCAAGCCATTTGATCAGCAGGTCCTCTTAGCCAAGGTACAGGGATTATTGCGACGCTCTTATGAGTTTGGGCGGGATGAGAGTCTATTAGAATATGCAGGAGTAATCCTCAATACCAAGTCTATGGATTTGCATGTTGAGGGGCAGGCAATCACGCTGACAAAGAATGAATTTCAAATCCTGCGTGTCTTATTTGAACATGCAGGTAATATCGTGGCGCGTGATGACCTGATGCGAGAACTCTGGAATAGTGACTTTTTCATCGATGATAACACTCTTTCTGTTAATGTTGCGCGTTTGCGTAAGAAACTGGAAGAGCAAGGTTTGGTAGGATTTATTGAAACTAAGAAAGGAATAGGATACGGGTTAAAACATGCTTAATTGGAGACAATTTTTTCTAGCCTATCTTCGCTCACGGATTCGCCTTCTAGTCTTCATTTTTTTGATTAGCTGCCTTGCCCTCGCCTTTCACATTTTATTTACAAATCTAGGTTCTTACTTTCTTTACTTCTTTCTGCTTTGTAGTTTTCTAACCCTTTTATTTTTCATCTGGGATATCCTAGTAGAAGCAGAAGTTTATCGTAAGGAATTGCTTTATTCTGAAAGAGAACCAAAATCTCCTTTGGAATGTGCTCTAGCAGAAAAATTGGACGAACGCGAAGCTGAGCTTTATCAAAAGAAATCAGATGCGGAAAATCGCTATAATGATTTGGTGGACTACTATACTCTCTGGGTTCATCAGATAAAAACCCCAATTGCAGCTAGTAAACTTCTCGTGAGTGAGGTGACGGATCGCCAACTGAAACAGCAGTTGGAGCAGGAAATTTTTAAGATTGATTCCTATACCAATCTCGTGCTCCAATATCTACGCTTAGAAAGTTTCCATGATGATTTGGTTTTGAAAAAAGAAAATATAGAAAATCTGGTCAAGGAAGTCATTCGCAAATATGCTATTTTCTTTATCCAGAAAAGCCTGAGTATTAATATGCATGACTTGGATAGAAGCATTGTGACGGATAAAAAATGGTTGTTGGTGGTCATTGAACAAATTCTCTCAAATAGCCTCAAGTATACGAATGAAGGTGGAATTGAAATCTATATGGACGGTCAGGACCTTTGTATCAAGGATACAGGAATCGGCATTAAAAATAGTGATGTTCTTCGAGTCTTTGAACGCGGATTTTCAGGTTACAATGGTCGTATGACCCAGCAGTCATCTGGACTTGGTCTCTATTTAACCCAGAAAATTAGCCAAGAATTAGGTCATCAAATCCGTATCGAATCTGAACTTGGTCGAGGAACAACCGTGCGAATTAAGTTTGCGGAAGTGAACCTACTTATTGAGTAAAAAGAAATGCTAAGAGCTTGGAAGATATCTTTCAAGCTCTTCTTTAGATTTCTATGTAGTGAGAAAATAGGATAGAACAAAGAAAAAAGTAACTGGAATTTTTCCGTTCACTATCTGTCAAATTGATTGAGTCCTTCCTTGAAAGACTGTAAAATTTTTGATATAGTGTGTAGGATGGATTGATGGATATTTAAAAGATAATGTTCATAAGAATTATAAGTGAGAATTAAAAATATGTCAGTTTAGACAGAAGTCTCTCTACCATCATCCATGCAGAAACAAGATTATATGAAATAAAAGGAGTAACCAATGACCGGAAACTATTCAACACGTGAATACCGTGAAAAATTATATGATGATCTTCATGTTCGATTAAGAGATACATTGATTTTGATGTGTTCGATTTTTATTGCCTCTATAGGTCTAAATATGAATTCAACAGCTGTCATTATTGGAGCCATGCTGATTTCCCCTCTTATGACACCGATTGTTGGATTGGGGTTTGGTTTAGCTATTTTTGATACGCGTTTAATCAAGCAATCTCTAGAGGTTTTATTTACTCAAGTATTGGTCAGTTTGCTTGTATCGACTCTGTATTTCTGGATTTCTCCCTTATCTTATGCAAGTAGCGAGTTGATTGCACGAACATCTCCAACCATTTGGGATGTTCTCATTGCTATTGCGGGTGGGATAGCAGGAGTAATTGGTTCAAGGAAAAAAGAAGCAAACAATATCGTGCCTGGAGTAGCTATTGCAACAGCTCTGATGCCACCTATCTGTACTGCAGGCTATGGTTTAGCTAATGGAAATGTACGGTTTTTATCTGGGGCTCTCTATCTTTTCTTGATTAACTGTGTCTTTATCATGCTAGCCAACATTGTTGGAACAAGAATTTTGATGAGAAAAACTCCCTTAAGTTCATTTAAAGAGCTAAACATTAAAATGAAAATTGGCTTGATATCCTTGATTGTATTATTGGTTCTTCCAGCCAGCTATTCAGCAGTCACTCTGACGATGGATCAAGCACGAAAAGAAGGGATCAAACAGTTTGTAGGAAAAGAGTTTTCTAATCATACGATCATTAATCAAGTCTACAAGTCAAGTAACAATGAATTAGTCTTGACAGTTGTTGGAGATCCGATTTCAGAAGAAGAATTAGAAACAATCCGCCAAAAACAAGCCTCTTACGGTATTCAAACTGTTCAATTGAAAGTCAATCAAGTCCATAATTCGACAAAATTAGATAGTGAGATGACCAAGGAATTTTATGAAACCATTAACAAGTATATCGATCAAAAACTCTCTGAAAAAGATTCACAAAAAGATTTCGTAAAAGAAAAAGAAGCAGACAAGGATTGAGGATATTGAACTTATCTAACTCGAGGAAGCAAGTCTTGGGAGGATATCCTACACCCAAAAATTAGTGGATAGAAAGGATTATTGACGAGGCTGCCATTTGTGATGGTTTGACCAATCACTACTAGTCAGGCAAATAAAGTATAAAAAGCAACAACTGAAATAGTTGTTGCTTTTTTAGTAGCTGGGATTTTGTCCCAGATTATATGGTTTATTTCTCAACACGAGATTTATTTGCAATGTCTGCAAGGATCAATTCTACAAATGCATCTACCGGCATGGTTTCTGTTTCTTTTTGACCATAACGGCGAACGTTTACGGCTTGCTCTTCCATTTCCTTGTCACCAACGATTAATTGGTAAGGAATTTTTTGAGTTTGAGAAGCACGGATCTTGAATTGCATTTTCTCATTGCGTTCATCTACATCTGCACGGACCCCACGGTCACGGAGTTTCTTAGCTACTTCCCAAGCGTAGTCTACGTGTTTTTCGTTCGAAACGGGGATAAGAGTAACTTGGTGAGGTGCAAGCCATGTTGGGAATGCACCTTTGTAGTTTTCAATCAAAATAGCTGTGAAGCGTTCCATCGTTGAGATAACACCACGGTGAATCATAACTGGACGATGTTCTTCACCATCAGCTCCGATGTATTTAAGGTCGAAGCGTTCTGGAAGCAAGAAGTCAAGCTGGATAGTAGAAAGTGTTTCTTCTTTTCCAAGAGCTGTCTTGACCTGGATGTCCAATTTTGGTCCGTAGAAGGCTGCTTCACCTTCAGCTTCAAAGTAGTCAAGTCCCATGTCATCCATAGCTGATTTCAACATACGTTGAGCATTTTCCCACATTTCATCATTGTCAAAATATTTGTGAGTATCTTGAGGATCACGATATGATAAACGGAAACGATAATCAGTCAAGTTGAAATCTTCGTAAACGTCGATAATCAATTGAAGCGTACGTTGGAACTCATCTTTGATTTGTTCAGGTGTTACGAAAGTGTGACCGTCATTAAGTGACATTTCACGTACACGTTGAAGCCCTGTGAGAGCACCAGATTTTTCATAACGGTGCATCATACCGATTTCAGCAATACGGATTGGCAATTCACGGTAAGAGTGCACGTGGTGTTTAAAGACTTCGATATGGTGAGGACAGTTCATTGGACGAAGAACGAATTCTTCACCATCACCCATATCCATAGTTGGGAACATATCTTCACGGTAGTGATCCCAGTGACCAGAAGTCTTGTAAAGTTCAACTGAGGCAATTGGTGGAGTGTAGACGTGTTGGTAGCCAGCAGCGATTTCCTTGTCGACGATGTAGCGTTCCAATTCACGACGGATAGTCGCTCCATTTGGCAACCAGAATGGAAGACCTTGACCAACCTCTTGAGAAATCATGAAGAGGTCAAGCTCTTTCCCAAGTTTACGGTGGTCACGTTCTTTGGCTTCTTCACGCATTTGAAGATAGTCCTTCAAATCTTTCTTGTCAAACCAAGCTGTACCGTAGATCCGTTGCATCATGGCATTGTCGCTATTACCACGCCAGTATGCACCTGCCACATTAAGAAGGTGGAAGATTTGGATGCGACCTGTTGATGGCACGTGTGGGCCACGGCAAAGGTCTACGTATTCCCCTTGACGGTAGATGGTCAAGCCACCTGCATCTTCAGAGTGTTCTTCGATCAATTCCAATTTGTATGGATCGTTTTTGAAGATTTCGCGCGCTTCATCCTTAGTCACTTCTTCACGAATTGATGGGAAGTTTTCTTTCACGATTTTCTTCATTTCTTCTTCGATACGAGGAAGATCTTCGTTAGAGATTTGACCAGCTTGATTGTCCGTATCGTAGTAGAAGCCGTCTTCAATAGCTGGACCGACACCCAAGTGGATATCTGGGAAAAGACGACGAGCAGCTTGGGCAAATAAGTGAGCCGCTGAGTGACGCAAGATTGGAAGGGCATCTTCGTGATCAGGTGTCACGATTTCAATGCTTCCATCTTCAGTGATGGCACGAGTAGTGTCAATCAATTTGCCGTTAAATTTACCAGCAAGAGCTTTTTTAGCGAGGGAATTGCTGATGGATTGGGCAATTTCAAAAGTAGTAACGCCAGATTCGAATTCACGAACAGCGCCATCAGGGAAAGTAATCTTAATCATGGTTTTCTCCTTAAAAATTTATCGTATTTTAAAATTGAGGCTTGAAGAAATAGCAAAGGGTTAGTTATAAAGAACAATAATATTTGCTTATCTAACTGAATGATGTTCTAACATTTTCATTCTATAAACAAAACAAACTGTAGAAATAAGTAAATAACTTACCAAGGAAAGGATTAAAGACATATATTGTTCATCAGTCATTTGACCACTCATGTTTATCCTGAGCGGATAGTTTCTTATAGCATTAACCAAATAAAAACTAGCAGTAAGACTAAAAAGATATCCTGCTATCACGAGTTCCTTTTTCTTAAAAAACATTAAGATACCGAGAAAAGGAGCAAGAAATGGTATAAGAGGGATAAATGCAAGAAATGCAAAGAAAACAATGGACGCTGAACCCCATAGACTAAGAGTTTTCATTAGCCATACATAGACGATAAGGTAGATACAGGCAATCACCCAGAACAATGTTTTCTTCATATCAATCTCCATCTTCACTTTTTTGCGATTAACTATTCTCCAAACAAAAAAGCGACCTCCTCGAAAGGACGTCGCAACGTGGTTCCACCTTCATTTATGTTCCTCAAAAAAGAGGGACACCTCTGATTGGCTCTAACGTGGCCACCGTTTTATGTTTGCATAAAAGTTAGTAGAGTAGTATCAGTTTAGACTTCCTATGCGTTCTCAGCAACCACGCACTCTCTAAAAGAAAGATTCTAAGTGACTTGTCTCTATGCATTATTATAGCATGATTGCGAGATTTTTCAAGGATTTTGTGAAAGTTTTTTGTTTTTCAGTTTTTGCACTAAATACTTGATAATGATACCGATAGCCATACCTAGCAAAATAAGAATTTCATAGGCTAGGAAATAAACAATGATAAATTCTCTGAAAGGAATGATAGTAAATCCATAGAGTAAGCAACTACCTAAAAGCCAACGCAGTGAAAAACCAAATCGGTAGCTATAAAGAAGAGAGACTATAAAAACTACAACAGGCGAAATGATGAATATATTTAAAAGATAGAGCTCCGTTAGTTTTGGATTCTGTAATAGTAGTATAAATAATCCATAAAGTGGCCAATAAAAGAAAAATACGACCAGATAGTAGGGGAGATATTTGAAGAATTTACGCATGGTCAATCACCTCGTTATAAAACTATCACCTTAGATATCCTTCCTATAACTATTATAGCACTTTTGCGGTAAGAATAGTAAATCAGTTGACAAAGAAGCTAGTTCTTGGTAGAATAAGAACTGTCGTAAAGACAAATAACTTCTTCTTGGTTACAGGCATGCCAACCTGTCACTCGGATGAAGCCAAATAAAAAGGAGAAACATCATGGCAATCTCAAAAGAGAAAAAAAATGAAATCATCGCACAATATGCACGTCACGAAGGTGACACTGGTTCAGTAGAGGTTCAAGTTGCTGTCCTTACTTGGGAAATCAACCACCTTAACGAACACATCAAACAACACAAAAAAGACCACGCTACTTACCGTGGTTTGATGAAGAAAATCGGTCGCCGTCGTAATTTGCTTGCATACTTGCGTAAAAACGACGTTAACCGTTACCGTGAGTTAATCAACTCTCTTGGACTTCGTCGCTAATCTGCTTTATTTTCCACTTACATTGCGTTGTCACCTTACCTCGATATACTCAAGTATTATCTTCGGTTACGGTTCCTAGCACTGTAAGGTAAAATAAACCAGAAAGATCTCCCTTTGGGGAGATTTTTTGTTTCACTAAAATTCTTGTTCGATCTTCGGCTTGCCACCTAGTCAGTCTATAAACGTTTTATCCAGCAGGAATCATGATGCTAAGGGCACCAAAAATCCGTATGAAAATAGGGAAACGACACAGTGTTCGATGAATACAAGGAGTTTCATCTTTTTCACTAGGATTTTAGCTTGAGCTCAAATTAGCTCTCTGACTTCAGAGGGCTTTTTTCTATATTTTTCTAGTCTTGTTCCTGATTTGGAAATGTGGTATACTAATTATGAAAATTGTCTAAATTTTTAATCTTTGATAAAGGGAGGGTTTCATGCTTTCCAAATTTTCTGGAAGCCATCAAAACCTGCGATATTTTTTTCTGCTAGCTTTTTTGCTTGTAGCATTGGGAGTCTCTCTATTTCTAGCTGTTTCGATGGGGTCTGTTCAAATTAGTTTGAGCGATACTTATCGGATAATTTTGAGTAAGATGGGAGCTCCGCTGGATATAGGAAACCTTTCGAAGTCAACACTTGCTATTGTTTGGAATATGAGATTGCCACGGGTTTTTCTTGCTTTGATTGTTGGTGCTGGCCTTTCCATGTGTGGTAGTGTCATGCAGTCAACAGTCAATAATCCAATCGCAGAGCCCTATGTGTTAGGAATTTCTGCTGGGGCAACCTTTGGTGCGACTTTGAGTATCATTCTTGGGTTTAAAGTCATGATTGGTCTCGGCTCTTTCCTTGGAGCGCTTGTGGCAACAGTTGCAGTCTTAGTCATTGCTTCCATGCAAGGAAGAATGACAACTTCTAGCCTCATTTTATCAGGTACTGTGGTCAATGCACTCTTTTTGGCTTTTTCAAACTTTATTATCTCAATTGGCGCTAATGCTGACAGTGTCATGACCATCAAGTTTTGGACCATGGGTTCTCTAGCAGGGATCTCATGGGCTCACTTAACCCTGCCAGCAGTAGTCGTGGGAATAGCCTTTTTATTTTTCTCTACCCAATACCGTGTTTTTAATGCCATGATGATGGGAGATGAGGCAGCCTTGACCTTGGGGATTCCTCTACGTTTTTACTGGTATCTCTATGTGGCTATTGTGGCTGTGCTGACAGCTATCTTGGTATCAACCTGTGGAATTATCGGCTTCGTTGGTCTTATTACCCCACATTTGGCGAGAAGTTTGGTGGGTACAAACTACAGAAGGCTTTTTCCGATAGCAACCTTGCTCGGCGCCCTCTTTGTTATCTGGGCAGATGTTCTTGCTCGTGTTTTAATCCAAAATGCTGAGCTGCCGATTGGTATTTTCACGGCCCTAGTAGGTGCACCTTTCTTTATCTACATGGTTGCAAGTAGACGAAGGGAGGTGAAGGTCTGATATGGACTTAATGTGTCAGGATATTCACTTTGGAATCGGAGAAAAAAAGATTCTCAAAGGAGTCTCACTCAAACTGGAGGGCAACCAATTTCATACGATTTTGGGACCCAATGGAAGTGGGAAGACTAGTTTGTTGAAACTCCTCTATCGACAGGAAAAGCCTGATCAGGGCCTGATTTCCCTTGATGGGAAACCCTTGGAACAAATGAGCGTTAAGGAAACGGCAAAACAGATGGCAGTCATCACCCAGTTCAATCAACTCCAATTTGATTGTACGGTTGAAGAAATCGTTATGCTGGGCAGAACACCCCATCTCTCTTTCTTACAAAAGGAAAAAGAAAAAGACTTTGCCCTGGTTGAGGATGCTCTGGTCAAAGTAGATATGTTTGAAAAGAGAAATCGACTTTACTCTTCACTTTCGGGTGGAGAGAAGCAGCGGGTTTTGTTAGCACGCGCCTTAGCTCAAGAACCTTCACTCTTGATCTTAGACGAACCGACCAATCATCTGGATATCAAATACCAGCTGGACTTGTTGACCATTGTTAAAAATCTCCAGATCAATGTGTTAGCCGTCTTGCATGATATTCAGCTAGCTTGTCGCTATTCAGACTATCTCTATCTGATGAAAGAGGGGGAGATAGTTTACCAAGGTACACCAAAAGAGACCATCACTCCTGAGTCTTTGCAGGTTGTCTATGGTGTCCAAAGTAAGGTTACTTGGACAGAAGATCAGCAAGCCATGATTCACTATTTATAAGATTTAAAGGAAATTAACATGAAAAAATCACTCAGTATTTTGCTCGTAACAGTAGCTACCTTAACTTTGGCAGCTTGTAGCAACACATCTAAAGAAACAGCAACTGCACCAGCTACAACAGAAGCTAGTCAAAAAACTACTACAGAAACAAGCTATCCTGTAACCATCAAAACATACGATGCCAAAGGAAACGAAGTCGAGCAAGTCTTTGAAAAGGCTCCTGAAAAGGTCATCACCAACAACCTTTCAACAACTGAAATTCTACTTGAACTTGGTTTGAAAGATAAAATTGCCGGCATGCTCAATCCTGATAATGCCGTAACTGGTAAATACAAGGATGCCATTGAAGCTATCCCTCATATTGGGGATAAGAAATCAGTCTCACAAGAAACGGTTCTTTCTTATGAACCTGATGCCTTGATGGGGCGCAACATGATGTTCTCTGAAAAGTCAATGGGAACGATTAGTGCTTGGAATGAAAATAAAATCCCTGTTTATACGCAAAAAGCCTCACTTTCAAATGTTCAACAGGATTTGGGAAATATCGTAGAAGACGTGAAAAATCTTGGTACTATTTTCAATGTTCAAGACAAGGCCAACCAATACGCAGAGCAATTGCAAGCTAAAATCGATGCGGTTAAAAAAGCCAACCCAGAAACACAGGGTGAAAAGAAAAAAGCTTTAATTATGGTTGCCTACAATGACGAAACCTTTGGTGCCTACAAGTCAGCCCTTCAAGAAAGCTTGCTTAACCAACTTGGTTATACCAATGTTGCAACAGGAACATCTGGCTTGACCTTGGAAAATCTAGTATCAATGGATCCAGAGTTGATTATCTATGTAACTAGCGATCGCAACAAAAAATTGGATGAAAAAGCAGTGGATTTGATGAAGGCAAATACTGTTTTGGAAAATGTCCCAGCAATCAAGAATCAAAAAATCATGACCATCTCTTACGATGAGTTGATGGACTACGGTCCTGCAGTGATTGATTCACTTGAAAAAATCAATGACTTCATCAAGAAATAAGGAGTTTAACTGGGAAGGGATTCAGGTTAGGGTCAGTCTTCCTTCAAACTATGAACCTCAACAAGCCTATCCAGTTGTGCTTTTAAATGATGGGGAACTGGACTATTTGTCAGACCTGTCCCAATCTGTAATTTTAGTAGGTTTAATTCCAGAAAATCGTCTGGACGACTTTACACCTTGGAAAGCTAGTGCTTTAAAAGAAGGGGCTCCGGATTTTGGTGGGAAGGTAGAAGCCTATCATGAGAAGCTCTTTCAAGGAATTCTAACAAGTCTAAAAAAAGACTACTTGATAGATGAAAACAAGATTGCTTATGGTGGTTATTCACTGGGTGGTCTAGCTGCTATCTATAGTCTCTATAGTAGTTATCTTCCTGTGACCTGTATCTTTTCTGTCTGTGGTTCTTTCTGGTATCCAGACTTTACAGAATTTTGTAGGGAACATGACCTGATACAGAGTCAAAGTCTTATTTATCTGCAAAATGGTCAGATAGAAGGTGCCAATCATTCCAATCGCCTGTCTAAGGCTCCGATGTTTGCAAGGGAACTACATAACCTGATTTCAGAAGCAGTTCCCACAACATATTCTACATTTGATGCTTATGGGCATCATGAAGCTCTTAACGAACGCTATCATCAGTTTTGTGATTGGCTAAGAGAGCAGTGGGTTCTCAAGTGATCTTATAACACTCCTTGTTCATCGCAACTAGGAGTGTTTCTCTTGTATGCTTGTCCTTGGAATTTTCAAGCGATTACCCTTGACGGAAATCCATCCCCTGTAATAAACTAAATTATGGTATAATGAGAAGATAGATAGAATCGAGGAAATTATGTCATTTACACAATTTAAATTTAAGAAATATATAGAAAAAGCTTTGGAAGAGTTGAAGTTTACGGCGCCTACCGAAGTGCAAGAAAAGTTGATTCCTATTGTCTTGGCAGGTCGTGACTTGGTCGGTGAATCAAAAACAGGTTCAGGAAAGACCCATACCTTCTTGTTGCCGATTTTCCAACAGCTAGATGAAGAAAGTGATAGTGTACAAGCCGTTATCACAGCTCCTAGTCGTGAGTTGGCGACTCAGATTTACCAGGCAGCTCGCCAGATTGCGGAACATTCTGAAGTAGAAATTCGTGTTGCCAACTATGTTGGTGGAACAGACAAGGCGCGTCAGATTGAAAAACTTGCCAGCAATCAGCCCCATATCGTTATCGGAACTCCAGGTCGTATCTATGATTTGGTAAAATCAGGTGATTTGGCTATCCACAAGGCTAAGATTTTTGTTGTCGATGAAGCAGATATGACCTTGGATATGGGATTTTTGGAGACAGTTGATAAGATTGCAGGAAGTCTTCCTAAGGACTTGCAGTTTATGGTCTTTTCAGCGACTATCCCACAAAAACTGCAACCATTCTTGAAGAAATATTTGTCAAATCCTGTCATGGAGAAAATCAAGACCAAAACCGTTATCTCTGATACCATTGATAACTGGTTGATTTCGACCAAGGGGCGTGACAAGAATGCTCAGATTTATGAATTGACTCAATTGATGCAACCTTATCTTGCTATGATTTTTGTCAATACAAAAACACGTGCAGATGAATTACATTCTTACTTAACTGCGCAAGGTCTAAAGGTAGCTAAGATTCATGGAGATATTGCTCCTCGTGAACGCAAACGGATCATGAATCAGGTGAAAAATCTTGATTTTGAGTACATCGTTGCGACTGACCTAGCTGCGCGTGGGATTGATATTGAAGGTGTCAGCCATGTTATCAATGATGCTATTCCACAGGACTTGTCCTTCTTTGTTCACCGTGTCGGACGAACTGGACGTAATGGTCTGCCAGGTACAGCTATTACCCTTTACCAGCCTAGTGATGACACTGATATTCGTGAGTTAGAGAAATTAGGAATTAAGTTTGTACCTAAGGTTGTTAAAGACGGAGAATTCCAAGATACCTATGACCGCGATCGTCGTGCCAATCGTGAGAAGAAACAGGAAAAACTGGACATTGAAATGATTGGGCTGGTTAAAAAGAAAAAGAAAAAAGTCAAACCAGGCTATAAGAAGAAAATTCAATGGGCTGTCGATGAAAAACGCCGTAAAACCAAGCGTGCTGAAAATCGTGCCCGTGGACGTGCAGAACGTAAAGCCAAGCGTCAAACATTTTAGAATTGAGACAGTAGAACCAAGTGGTTTTACTGTTTTTTTGACTCTTAAAGCCTAAGATAGTATAAGTAAGAATCGCTAATTAATTTGAATAGCAAAAAAAAATGTCATAGAGACTGATGATATAGGATTTTTAATCAAAATTTTGATTCCAGAAAATATTTGAAAACATTCTTAATTTATGTTATTCTAAAAAAAACAGATTTTTAAAAAATATTAAATCTGTTAAAGAAAAGCTGTATGTTCAATCATGCAGTTTAATATTACGGATTAAGGCAAAATCCGTGTAAGGTAACAGGGCGAATAGGAAAGCTAACTACCCTGACAGTCTGAAAAAAGATTACATTCCTTTTGAAGAAAGCAATGTAAAATTCTATAAGAGCAGTATCGGAGCAAAAGTTCCACCGGATATAAAATAAGCACAGAAAAAGCACATAGCTAAAAGATTTTTAGGTCTTAAAGTTATGTGCTTTAACAATTTCAATATTATTTTTGTGCAGATAATCAAGTCAACAGATAATTACATATTTTCACAACAGCAATCCCGTTTATAACAAAATTACATATAAAATGTGCTGTCATTACAACATACATGTTTTTAGTTTTAATGTAAGAAATGCTTAATGGCAAAGCCCATATCATACATAAGAAGATTCCCCAAATTGTAAATGTATGTTCTAAAGCATATGAAAACATACTACATAATGTTGTTAAAATTAAAAATTTTCCATTTTTAAAGGATATAAGGTTTTTTCTATAAAATACTTCTTCTACTATTGGGGGGAAGACCATTGTAGAGCTTATAAACAGAACAAGCTTCAACCAATTATCCGCTTTTAAATTTGTCATTCCCGTATTAAGATATGGGAACATATTTTCTAAGATATTTGTAAATACGAAAGCAAGACAAAAGAACAATATCGTCAACATAACATGCTTCCAAAAAGCATTTCCTCCCTTAATGGCATTCAACCATTCTTGAATGGAAAAATCTTTTCTTAACCGGAAATAAATTGCTAATACTACATAAAACAGAAAATTGATGTATATATAATATCCCTGAAATAGCAAACATGCTAATACAAACAGTACCTCAACAATAATTGGAAAGATATTTAATTTGATATATTTATTGTCCATACGCTTTACACCAATTTACCATTCACTATTTCCACAAAAGCCTCCCACCAAAATGATGGAAGGCTTTCTAAACAATTTATCTAAATTCAACAACTCCCTTTTAGACCTGCTTTTTCTCATTTTTAGTATCAAAACAGTATCACTTAGGAGTATTTTGCTCCCGCAAAACGCTGAAACGCTATATTTTCAACAGTTTTATAACAGAAACATATTTGTTACTCTATTCCCACTCAACGGTTGCAGACTCCTTGAGAATTGCTATATAATAGGCTTTTTAAGGAGTTAGTAATTCTTTGGTGGGGTTTTTGGTGGGAATGTTATTTTGAAATTGATTGGTTCCCATTGAAATTTACTAAGCTAGAAGATGGGAAAGAAACATTAATAATTCCTACCATTTCATTAGTGATAACTTCATCAGCGCCATCCCATAGATGCGAGTAGTGTTTCAAGGTGATTTCAGGAGAAGAGTGTCCTAAACGTTTTGATAGAATAAGTACAGAAGCATTTAATTCATTAATTAGAAGTGAGGCGTGGCTATGCCTAAATCCCTTCGCTTGGATAGGTTTTACGTGAGCAATCTTGGCGTATCTTTTAATAATCCTTGAAATTGTAGATTTCAGCATAGGCAAGCCATCGTATGAAAAGATAAGATCGTTCTCGTGTCCTAGTCCAATCTTTTTTTGAGCTTCACGCCATTTTTTTAACACATCAATTGTATCTTTATCTAAACTAATCATCCTTTTGCCGTCTTTAGTTTTCGAATGGGAATTACGAGTCCATTCTTTTTTGTTTTTAACAATAAGCATATGATGAACTCGTAAGCGTTGCTTATCAAAGTCAACATCATTCCATTGAAGAGCACAACCTTCATTTACACGTACGCCAGTCATGAAATATACCCAAATCATCACGAAGTTTAAATGTTCATATACATCTTCAATGTAAATTTGCGAAATAACAGCTTCAAATTCGCTCTTAGTCCAATATGGGACATTACTTTTCCCTTTAGGAATTGCATTAGATTGCTTAGAAATGTTTTTTTCCACATATCCCATTTGCAAAGCATAGTCCAATGATTTCCTAAACATGCCAAAGATGAGGCTAGCATATCCTTGTGAATATCCGGCACCATCCTCATCTTGACTAGTCAGTAACCATGTTCGAAACTTCTGGACTTGTTCGAGGGTAATCGAACGAAGTGTAATGTCACCAAAACGATCACAAAGCTGTAAAAGGTTTTTCTCTCGAACTAAAAATGTGCTGTGCTCAACTGTTGTTCTATAATAAGGAATGTAATGTTCCTCCATAAATTGCCGATATTTCATCTGGTAGTTAGAATAACCTTGAGATTGATGATATTCATGTTTCAGTCGAGTTAATTCCTTATATGCTTCTGAAGCTGAATTAAATGGATTTCCGTGTTGATCTTTCCTTGATTTCTTTCGTACACGTTTCCCGGTTACTCTATCTATACCAAATTCGGTTTGAATAAAAAATTTTCCGTTTTTGTCAGTATAGACTCCAGGAAATTTAGTTTTCTGTTGATTTTGTGGCATTATTCCTCCTTGTTAAGTGAAATACCAAGAATTTCTTCAACAGCAACGATAGGGACATGCCCTAAACGTCGATTATTATAAAAGGCATATCCCTTTTGTACCATAATTTGCTTAGCTTGTCTAATAATTGTAACGGCAGTATAGGGATTGTAACCCATTTTAATTAAATCTTCTTTGTTCATTGTTTGTTTCATAATTAATAATCCTCTTGAAATTTCTAAATTTTATTGCGATAATAGAAATAGGTAATAGATATTATTACTAGTATATTTTGAGTTTGTTTCTGACACCGACCAAAGTTTGGAAACAAGCTCTTTTTTTGTTCTAAAAAATTTACACATATCTATTTCCTTTCTCAAATAATAAACTCAAACTGTTTACATATAAATATATGTTTGTTGTTATATCAAGGTTTACAGCCATAAATATAAAAAAGTTATTATTTAATTTACTTTATTTTTTTTTATTCTTTTTATTCATTTTATTATTTTTATTGATATCTAAATATTTATCAGGGAATTCTTTTAAAACATGATTTCTAATTTTATTTTTTTGATTTCTAGTATTAGTTTTTATAATTTCATCGAAAATGTTATTTCTATAATCTAATGAATAATCTTTTAAAACGTGTTTATATGTATGAGTTGATGTAGTATCTTTATGACATCCTAACCCTTTTTCTCTAGCAACTTCTAGTGATTCATAAAGTAGTTTAAATATATCTCGAACGTGCCAAGTAATCATTAATCCAGTCTCGTTTTTTTCAGAATATTTTTTTTCACTATTTTGGAAGGAGTCTATTATTGTTCTTTTGGTTCTACCTTTATTTTTGAAAGGAGAAATATTCGTCAATGCTATAATTTCTTCGTCTAAGACCAAAGGAGACAAAAATCTAAGAGAATGATTATTTACTTGATTTAATAGTTCTTTAATATAATTTTTAGAACCGTATTTGTTATATACATCTTTAATCACTTTTTTAGTTTTTGTACTTGATTCTTCAATTAACTTTATATACACATTTATTGTCGAATGAAGTTTTGATTCCAGATATTCTATCAATTGTGCATCATTCAGTAAATCTAAGGAATTGGTTCCCAAAAATTTTTCTATTTTTTTTTTCTTTAATACTAGTTCAAATCTTTGGACATTAATATTATCTAGTTTTGAACCTTTTCTTCTGATTTGTCTTTTTCTTTTTGCTTTTTCAATTTTATCGTAAGTAACAGTTAATTCTTCATTACTAATCTTAGAACTCAAAATTGGATAGTCATAGTTGTTCTTTTTACTTTTCTCATTTCCAAAATTTGGAGGGTATCCTGATGAAAGACATTTGTGTAGAAAACTTCTGAGCTGTAGGTTTGGAGTTTTATCAAAGGCAATAGTATAAGCGAGCTCAATTTCGAGAAAAAGAGCAGTCGAGTATGTAATGGTAATACCGTAAATTTCTTTAATAAAATCGATTGCATATGCTAATCTATTTTTAATCTCCTTAATACCAACCGTCTCGAAATTTAATCCTCCATGAATTAATTCAATGTAACAATAGGGTGTTTTATAATCTGATGTATCAAAAGAAATAGTGATTTTCCCGAAAAATTCTGATTTAATTTCTAAATTAAGTAACTTTCCATCTATAGTGGTTTTTAGATTACAAGCACTATAATTCATTAAACTCTTCATTTCTATACCCTTTACAGAGAAACCCTGTAGGGATACTTTACATTTATCTATTCCAGCAAAACAAGACTTTGATGAGAAAACCTCTAATATACTATTTTCATTATTGATTTTTTCTTCTAAACGCCTTTGTTTTTCTTCCGGTGTTAATTTTCTTCCAGCCATTCTATTAAGTTCCTTTCATATGGTATTTTGATAAAGTATGTTATTTGAACTAAGTTCAACATCTTTTTCTAAAGATTAGTTAATTTTTTTAAGTTTCCATTTATTTACCTCCTATTTCTTGTATTAGAAGTATGCCATAAATCTTTCCAAAAACGCTTGTAAAAAAAAAAAATGGAATTTTTTTTTTAAAAACAAAAAAAACACTCAATTATGAGTGCTTAAAAAACGCGTCGTAACAAGGTTTTGAAGAAAAAAAGTAGGCTCTTACCTAATTTAATTTTTTTAGTTTAGAACAAGAATGTTAAGAAAGAAATCAATACTTTCAGTACGATATTTTATTGATGTGACAAGGTTTTGAAGGAAAAAGTAAGTTTTTATCTACTTTATTTATTTTTAAAAAAATTTTTTTATTTTTCATTTAAATTTAGGATGTTGAGAAAAAGATCAATAATTTCAGTACGATTTTTATTTAGTTGAATTTTTTCGATTAAAAGTTGAAGATTATCATCTGAAGTTTCAGAAAGTGGTCTAAAAAAATCAGAAGGATCTATATCCATAGCAGATAAAATTTTTAGTAGAGTATCGACAGATAAGTTTCTTCTATTGTTTTCAATTAAATTAATAAAAGGCAAGCTAAGATCACTTTTTTCGGCAAGCTCTTGCTGTGTTAGCTCTTTACTTAGTCGATATTCCCTGACCAATTCTCCAATCTTCATTTACAAATTCTCCTTTTAATTATTGTATATATTTTTTGTTGATATTTATATAAACAATAGTATTCAAAATATACGTTTTCATTTACAATAGTAAATAAAAATGGTATAATGAGAGCGTTTGTAATATTATAAGAAGGGCTTGGATTTGGGGCAGATACGCTTCAAATTTTATGTGGGTAAAAATGAAATCAAGAAAAAGTAAAAATAATAAGAAAAAAATAACCCTTGCTCTAGCGGCAGGAGTTGCTTTAACAAGTTTTTCAACACTATCTGTACAAGCAGATGAACAAGTTGATGTAAAAACAACGGACAATTCAGTAGCTGAAGAAAAACATGTACAAACTTCGCCTACAACTTCTATCACTCAAGTCGAGGGTGTTGAGGTTTCAAACGGAACAGCTCTTGTAACTAAGACTCCAACTCAAGAAGTTGTTGGACAAGCAAAAGAAATTAAAGACCAAGCTGACCAAGCGGTTGAAACTCAGACTCCTGTTGTTGAAAAGGCTAAAGAACAAGAAGCTACAACTTCAGGGGCAGAAAACTCTGCTAAACAAGCTCTTGAACAAGCTGAACAAAAGAAAAAGGCTGCAACTCCTGAAGCAATCGAAGGGACAACAAATGCGATTGACGCTTCTAAGAAAGAAGTGACTAATCAAACTCAAAAGATTGATTCTTTGAAAGAACAACAAAATCAAGTGCAAAAAAAGAAAGATGCACAAGAAACTGTTGTTAAGGATGCTACGGAAGCTACAAATAAGCAAGCTGAAAAAGTTGCTGGAGCAGAAAAGAAAGTTCAAAACGCTCAAGATGTCCTAAATGGAACTGGTGCTGATAAAGTCATCAAAGAAGAAAAAGATGCCAAGAAAGACTTAGAAGCGAAACAAGCCATTGTTAAAGGGGCTAAAAAGGCTCTGACTCAAGCACAAGATGCGGATGCCGCAAAAGCTCGTAATTTAGATGATGCAAAAGAGCTTGAAGCAAAACAAAAGAATACTTTTGACCAAGCGACTGATGCTCTTTCAAATGCAACTAAAGCTAACAACGAAGCTACTGCTAAACGCAATGTTGCTCAACAAAACAAGGATAACGCCCAAGCTGTTCTTGATGGAACAGGGACAACTGCTATCCTAGATGAGCGTAAAAATGCAAAAGCTGATTTAGCTACTAAAGAAGCAACTCTTCAAGACGCTACTAAAACTTTAGATGATGCTAAGAAGACTGATGCTAAAAAGGCAGAGGATATTGCTGGGTTAAAAAAATCCGAGGAAGATGCTGAACGTACAAGTGCTTCTACCGCTAAGACACTTCAAGATGCGACTGATGAAGCAAATGAAACTTCTTCTAAACTTGATGTTGCCCAACAAAACAAGAATAATGCTCAAACTGTTCTTGACGGAACTGGTACAAAAGCCATCCTTGATGAGCGTAATGATGCCGAGTCTGATTTGGCAACTAAAAAGTCAGAATTTGAAGATGCAACTACAAACTTGGACAATGCTAAAGGTGCAGATGCTAAACGTGCAGAAAAAATTGCTGGGGCAACAACTGCTTTGAACCAAGCTAATGCTACCTTTGAACAAGCAGAAGGCGATTTGCTTGATGCTCAAACTGCCGCAAACCAAGCTTCTGATGACTTGAAGAATAAGAAAAAGGCTGAAAAGACAGCTCAAGAAACTCTAAATGCTTCTAAAGGAAAAGTGGCTGGGGTTACAAAAGAGCGTAACGATGCCAAGTCTGACTTAACAACCAAAGAAAATACTCTTACAAATGCTACTGCGAACTTGGAGTATGCAAAAGGCAAAGATGCTGAAAAAGCTGAACAACTTCGTTTGTTGGATGAAGCTAAAACTCAAGCTGAAGATGAAGAAGCTAAAACTAAAAGAGCTGAAACAAAAGCTCAAGGTGGCGCAAACCTTGCTTCCGCTAAACTTCAAGAAACTACCGCAGATGAAAAAAATGCAAAAGATAGTCTTGCTTCATCTGAGAACCGTTTGCCAGGTGTTACAGAAGAGCGTGACAATGCTAAAGCTGACTTAGCAACTAAGCAATCTAAAAAAGAGGATGCTGAACGCAAGTTAGAAGATGCGAAAAGAACAGATGCTCAAAAACGCTCTGACATCCAAGAGTTGCGAACTCTTAAAGGTCAACAAGAAGATACTAAGCGTAAAACTGCTCAAGAATTGTCTGATGCAACAACTGCCGCTGAAAACGCTGAAAATGCGAAGAAAGAAGCAGAAAAAGCTGTTGATACGCTTGAAAAACAAATCTCTGCCATCAAGAACTTGACTATTCCTCAATTGCCACAAAATGTCATTGCGGCTTATAAGACTTACTTGAATGATGCTAGTGAAGCAAATAAACACGCTTTGAACAACGCTATTCAAGCATGGTACAAGGGTGGCAAGTATGATTTTGGCACTCGTCAATTCGAATGGTCTGATAGCTTACAAACAACTGTCTTTAAAGGTTGGGCGAATAAAAATATCGTTTTGCCAATTGATGACACAGTTGTAAATCTTGATAACCCAACTGACGAACAAATTAAAGCTTTGAGTCATTACTACGTTCTTTTGGCAAATAACCTCCAAGACCAAGTTTGGGGGACACATAATTTTGTGGTTACAAAAGAGTCTATTCAAGGAATTAAAAAAATTGCCCAAAATTACGCAAAAGAAAACAAGCCGTATAACAGTGGGCATAGTGACACAGCGCTCAATAATCACGGAGTAGATGGGGTTCGTTTCAATGGCGAAGTTATGAACTACACAAATACATTAAGTAGCACTTCACCTTTAGAAAAAGCCATTGACACTGAGAAAACTCATAAAGCTACCATGTCTCAACTTTATCGTGAAGTTTATGACTCAGTTATTGCCTTTATGACCAATGACATCCATGCGAATTTCGGTCACATGAAAGGAATGGTGGGACGCGTCAAACCAGGTACTCCAAATGCGGTTGGAGGCAACATCAGTTATACTGCAAATAATGTTGGGCGTATGCACTTCGTTCGCTTTGCAGGAACAAATGCTCGTACTATTATCTCACGCAACCCACAAACTGGAGAACGCACAGAAACTTATGTGGATGAATACTTTGATAATGGTATCGCTAAACCGCTTCCAACTCCATTTGACACCAGTAAGATGGAACAAGACTTGGCTCAAGCTAAGAAGACTAAAGTTTCTGCCATTGCGACTCACAACAACGCTCAAAATCGTTTGGCTTCTGCTAAACGTGCAGACGAAACTGCAAAATCTGAACTTACAACTACTACAAACCGTCTTAACACCTTGCTTAACACGCAAGACTTGACACCTAATGCAGAGCGTGTTCTTAATACTGCTAAATCAGAATTAAGCCAAGCTGAATTGCGTAATACAAACGCAAGCACTGCTTATGCAAATCTCACAAAAGAGATTCGAGATAAACGTGCTACTCACAAAGAGACAGAAAAAGCTTTGTCTAAAGCAAAAGTCGCAAATAAAGTTGCACAAGAAAGTCTTGAAAAAGCAACGACTGCACACGACAATGCGGTTAATAAGCTAAACAGCATTAAAGACGCTATCAAACGCACAAAAGCAATCAAGGACTTGACTCCTGATGCTCAAGCTAAATTTGATACTGCACAAGCAGAACATCAAACTGCTGAAAAACGACTTACAAGAGCTGAAAAAGCCTTGACTGACCTTAATAACGAAATCAAGGCAAATAGTGAAGCTCTCGACACAGCTAAGTCAGAATTGCGCCAAGCAGAACAAACTGACAAGGATGCACAAGCTACTCTCAAAGAAGCAACTTCTGTTAAGAACAATGCTTCTAACGCACTTGATGCCGCAAAAGACGCTCTTTATAAAGCAAATGCGATTAAAGAGTTGACACCTGATGCTCAAGCTACATTTGACCAAGCAGAACTAGCTTACAACACAGCTAAAACTCGTTTGGAAAATGCGGAAACAGCCGTCAACAACCTCAACGCTGACCTTGCAGTGAAACGCCAAGCTTTGGCAGATGCTATCGAAGCACTTAAAAATGCTGAAAAAGCTAACACTACTGCTCAAACTAAGAAAGCTAACGCAGAAAAAGCACACGCTAAAGCAACAAATACGCTTTCAAACATCCAAAACGCTCTTGCTTCACTCCTTGCGATTAAAGACTTGACACCTGATGCAGAAGCTAAATTCAACCAAGCAACAGTAGAGTACAAGGCTGCTCAAACTCGTTTGGAAAATGCGGAAACAGCCGTTAAGAACCTAAATGCAGGATTGCAAGAAAAACGTAAAGCTTTGGCAGATGCGATTCAAACTTTGAAAGACGCTGAGACTCTTGCGAAAGCTACACAAGCTGACCTTAAAGTTGCCGAGGCTACTTACAAGAAAGCCGATGAGGAACTTACAGCTACTCGTAAAGTGATTGCGACACTAGAAGCAACTAAGGACTTAACTCCTGATGCCCAAGAAGCTTACGACCAAGCTCTTGAAGCTGAAAAACTTGCAGAAAAACGCTTGTCAGATGCTAAATTGGCAGTTGAAAATCTAACTGCTGATGTGAAGACTAAACAAGAAGCTTTGGAACAAGCACAAGCTGAACTTGCACAAGAAGAAAAAGCTCTTGCAGGACTCAAAGCAAAACAAGCCGAAGAGGAAAAAGTTCTAGCAACTATTCAAGCTCAACTAGACGACTTGAAAGCTCAAGAAGAAGCTGTTCGTGAGAAGATTGCTATAATCGAAGACAGCATCAAAGAGATGGAAATTCTCCTTGATAGCCTCATCCATGCTTCTGAAAACTACGAAGTCGCAAAAGATGAGTACGAAAAAGCTCTTGAGGCTCACCGCCTAGCTCTTCAAACACTTGAAGCAGAACAAGCTAAACTAAATACTCTCCTCCAAAACCAATTGGATGCCAAAGCTCAGTATGAGGCTGTTCTACTTGCTTATCAGAAGGCATATAATAAACCTCAAGAATCATTGAACCATAGACATGATACTAAGGTATCAAATATAGAACATAAACTGGTAACAGATAAACTTAGAACTGCTCTAAGTAATCCAGCTTATATCTATGTTGGAAACAAACCTAAATATGGTGTCAATACGACTTTACCAAATACAGGTTCAGAGAATAGTTTATTCTTGATTGGTTTAGGAACCATGATTATGGGATTGTTTACAACAAAATTACGTAGAAAAAGTGAATAAATGTAGTAGTAAAATATAAACAGATAATAAGGCTGGAGATAAATATTAAATAGTATTTAAACTTCAGCCTTTTAATTTAATAATAAAAATAGGAGTATACGATGGATAAAGAGCAATGGATTGAAATATTTACAGAAATTAATGGCCGTGTACCAACAGAAGAAGAGATTCAAGCTGGAATTCGGGCAGGAGAAATTACAGAGTTAGAAAAAGCAAATGATTCTTTTGAATCTACACAATTTGACTCTCAAACAAGAAATAATGAAGATATATTGCAAAAAGCTGAAGATGCACAAGGTGAGCAAGGGTTCAGTAGTGACTCTGTTTTTTGTAGTTCATGTGGAACAAGGAATTCTGTTAATGATGAACGATGCATGAATTGTAAAAAAGCTTCAAAACAGACAAATGACAATGTTTTATACTCTACATTTAAAAATAATAGTTTATTTAGATATCTAAAACACTGTTTTGATACTCAGAGATGGGGCATTTTAATTTATTTCTGTGCTATAACGTTGATACAAACTACTATATCCTTAATAAGTATACCTTTTCTAATATTCCTATTATCTAAAAAGGGCCAAGCATTAATTTGTTGGATAGTCGGAGCAAAAAAAATAGAACGAGCAGACTATAAAGAAATAGTTGAACAACCTATAAACGAGATTATTAAAAAAGCGAGACAGATGGGATTAAACTTACCAGAGGATATTGAAATTCGTATCATTCATAATGAGGTTCCGGGAGCTTATGCAATAGGTATGAACAAAATTATCGTTACTGATAGTTTAATAGAGAATCCTTATTTTTTAGAACCTAAAATAATGTTTGAGCTTCATCGAATCCATAATATGGCTCCAAATCTATTACCTGTGGTAGTGGGCTCAAATATTATTTTAATTTTTGTTTTCATAATTTTAGTAATAACAACACTATTCGGAGGTTTTAGAAAAAATTATGGAGACAGCAGAAACTCATTTTGGACAGGAAGCTCGGAAGCAAAAGAGGGAGCTATTCTATTTTATGGTTCTATACTATTAATAATAGCTTTAACAAGTTTCTTTTACATGTTTGTGAAATCAATTGTAAAACGCGATGTACTTCTTTCGGATCAATATATGGCTTCTATAGGCCTTGGTGAGGCTCATTGTCTATATTTAGATACTTTATCAGAGATTGATGATTCAATAGCTAAAAGTATATGCTCTTTAGGTTATCCGAATAAAGATAAGCGAATTAGTATTTTGCAAGAGAATTATAATGTAAGATATACAGGGGTGTGAGGTTATGAATAAAGAAGAATGGCTATATCAGTTTGAAGAGAAATACAATAGAAAGCCAAGCCCGGCAGAGTTCATTGAAGCAAAGAAGAATAATGAGTTTAATGTAGAAAATATTAAAGACATAGAGTATAATAATGTCGGATCTTCTTCCATATCAGTAGATGCACTTGATAGTGAGATAAAGTTATCTGAAACTTATCTTGATAAAAAAGATTTAGAGAAAACTAATTCTGAAAATATCACTGTCAACGAGGAATATGTGCAAGAACATAAAAAAGTAATAGAAGAAGATAAGATTTTTTGTGTCAAATGTGGTAAACCGAATTTTAGAACAAGCGATTACTGTGTTTCTTGTGGTTCTAGAGTTAATAATTCTAGCACTAAGAATTCTTTTATATCAGATGTTTCAGAAAAGTTATTCACAGTTAGTTCTATAGCTGGAAAAAAGACCAAAGAATTAACTAAATCGTTACAAGCAAATACACAGATTTATACAGAGAATAAGAAACGGGAAAAACTCTTATTAGCATTGGGCAATGCATATTATAATAGTAGAGAAACTAGATTAGATGATCCTTTTGCAGAACTAATTGAAGAAATACATAAAATTGATATTTCTATAGAACAATTGAGAGATTTCGAATAAAGAGAAAGATTAACAGAATGAAAATTTTTTTGAAGATGTTCATAACCTTTTTAAGTATATTCTTTGCTATCGATATTTCTAATGTATACGCTGACGAAACTGGCCCTGTGGTAGTGCAAGCAATTGTTCAAGAAAATTACACGCAAGAGATTACGGTACTTTTAGTAAAACCAGATACTGAAGAAGTTGTAAAGACTCTAAAAATCAATAAAGATAATAATTGGGTTCAAGAGACTAATGTTCCACTAGGCGAATATAAAATGAGAGTATACGGTGAAGGGGTAGTTGCTAGATCAATAACACAACTTAAGGCAACATATATGGTTAAAAAAGTTATAAAGAATCCTTCAGTACATGAGAAACCTTGTTTTGTTGTTATAGAGGGAGATAAAAAATTTATATCTACTTATTATGGTCTAGTTGATTTTCAGAGAAAAGACGGAAGCTACTTAAAGGGAAATTATACTAATGATGAACTGGACAAGTTATATCAGGAAGCTATAGGAACTCAGACTGGTATGTTTGGTTCCAAAAAAGAAAATACTATTACTACAGAGCTAGAAACTACAGAAAATATGACTAATAAAGAAACGGAACAAAAAGAGAGTAAGGCAGATATAGAGGAAATTGATAAAACTGAAGAACATGATTATAGTAACAAAAAACTATCCAATGAAATTAAAATCATTATTCCTATAGTTTCAATCGTTTTGCTATCTGTAGTTGTTATTATCACATTTCTAAAAAAGAATAAAAATATTTAAGTTTTTCCTTTAAACAGTTCTTATTTAAGTGATTTTTTAAAGTATTGTGGTTCTATGCCTGTTTTTATGATCTCTTTTGTTTGAAATAAAAAGTTCTATAATTTCTACAGTTATTTTATCAATTGTAGAAATTATAGAACTATTTTTTTCGAGAAAATATAATGATGTTTGAAAATCTTTAGTTTGCTTGTGCGATTAACTTATAAGCATAGGACTTTTGAAACTCTTCTGGTCGATTATGTCCGAGAGCGCGTGATACAATTAAACAAGCCTTTCGATCAAGGACAACACCTTTTAATTCGCCTCGTAGATAAATTTTTTCTTTTTTATCTTTGATATCTTTGGGATCTCGGGCGACAAGAAGATAAAGACGTTTTGCGTATTCTGCACGATATTTATGAGGTTTTAAAGCAGATGGAACTTGAAACACACGCTTTTTACCAGCTAGCTTAAACTCTTCAACAAGCCTTTCTAATTCTTCTTTGTCACGTGTAATAATCGGAACCCAACGGTCTCTAGCTCCTTTTGTTTTATGCTTTTTACCAATGATTTTAAGATAGTATCGACCATCTTCACGTTGGTGTAGAGAATCACCTGTAATAGCCTTTAATTCATTTTTTCGTAGTCCAGTAGCAGAGACGATTGAAAACCAGCGATTATTTGTTTCTTCAGACATCCTGTCGTCATTAGACTTCAAACGATTATTCTTTTTGTCGGCTCGATATCGAATATCCGTTGCAATAAAAGCAGTAGAAGATACACCTAAAACTTTGGCTAATGCTGCTTTGTAGGTTGACTGGGTTGGAGCAGAAAGCCCTAATTTCTTACAATGTTCTAAATATTGATTTACTAAGTCAATCCATCCCTCAATATCGTTAGATTTATCAAGAGCTTCTAAATCTTTGGCAGTAGTTATTGAGGCAACAAAGGAAGCGAATCTGCTCCAGGAACCAGCGTAGTTATGAAGAGTTCGGTCGGTATGGATTAAATGAATGTCCTCTCCCGTTTTTTTGGATTCATTTCGTTTGATACCCTTTCCTTTTTTAAAGCGCGTGACTAGATTAGTTAGTCCTTTTGATTGGACGAATTGTTTACGGCCTTCGAAAGTAGTTAGAGAATCCATCTGTTGTTTCTTGGCTTTCTCTTTAGCTTCTCGTCGTTCAGCACGACTACGTCTCTTCTTTGCCATAGTTCTTTCCTTTCTATATGTATATTGTCTACTTTTAAAGAAGTTCTTAAGAAAATTCTTAAGGTCTTTTTAATTCAAGTTGAAGTAGTGCAGTGACTTAAGCTTATATTCACTGATGTAGTATCTTCCCTTTGCTGAGGGCGCTTCTTAATTGATGGCTAAGAAGATAACCAAGTCATTTTACAACATGACAAGTTGACTCAATTCAAATAAGATGTAGAGTTCCATCCTACAGATAAAAATCTGTTGTTTTTTCTTGTTAGTCTTTTTCAGGTTTAATTGCTCTGAATTTAGCGACTGAGCTAAGCTAGTTTTTGTATTTGATTTTTAGACTTTTGTTATTTACTTTAGTTTTTATACTTTGATTTTTTACTTTGTTATACTCAAAAAATTTTTTTAAACTGCTGTTGACATTACTTTTATTATCTATACATTTATTTTTTATTGGTAAATGAAATACAAAAATTTTTTTTAAAAATGCCATTGACATTTCTTTTATTATCTATACATTTATTTTTTATTAGTAAATGAAATACAAAACTGGTTCTTTCCTAACCCAGCTTAAACCTACTGTTTCCACGATAGCTACCTCCTTTCAAACATAAAAAACGTAGCTATAATAGTACGTCTCTACTCAATCAATTATTTCTATAATATTAGTATGCCATAAATCATAAAATAAAAAAATTAGGATAAGATTTTTTTACGTTATTCACTTTTACCTAGTACTGTGTGTTTAGCGTGACTTACACATACGTTTCTGTCAACGCTAAACACACAGAAAAATTAGAATTGCAAAATATTTGAGGGATGAGAGAAAGAGGAAAAACTACAAAAAATTCAATAAGTGAAACAATATCTTTATCGTTTTTTCTTAATTATTTTTTTTATAAATTGGGATTTGTGGCATACTATAACTGTAAAAACATTTTAGGAGGAAACAACTATGTTTCTAAAATATTATTCACTCATTAACTATATTCTCTATAAAAATCGCAGAGAATTCGAAAACTCATTTGATTGCTACCCCAAAAAGACAGTGTATGAGTTCCATATTAGGGAGTCTACAGGAGGTATGAAAATTAGACAAAAAGAACATAATGCAATTCATGTTAGCCTATTTCCTAATAGTGGAAGTTATATTACACTTTACTTAAGGAATTTTACGCCAGATGATTTGGTGGCTGTGATGAATTCATTAATCAAGCAGAAGAAAGAACTTGGATATGAGCGGTTGATTTGCTTGTTATCAGAGCTCAAAAATGATGAACGCTTAAGTTTATTGATGAAGTTATCCAAGGTGAAATAAACATACTGGGACGAGTATCTCAGTGTGTTTTTGTGGTAAATTTGTCTTTAAAATAGATAAGATAGATTATTTGATAAAGCCATTGTATTAGATGATTGGTTTGCCAACAATGTAACAGATGAATTATTTCATTCAGCTAGAGCTGGATAAAAACGCACCATTTTTGGTGCGTTTATATTTTTTGTGCTATAATAGAAATAAAAGGAGGAGTTACATGATTGGAGAAAATATAAAAACGTTACGTAAAACACATAAATTAACCCAGCCTGAGTTTGCAAAGATTGTTGGTATTTCTAGAAATAGTCTGAGTCGTTATGAAAATGGAACAAGTCGAGTTTCGACAGAATTAATAGATCGTATCTGCAAGAAATTTAATGTTTCGTATATCGATATCGTAGGGGAGGAAAAAATGCTCACACCAGTAGAAGATTATCAATTAACTCTGAAAATTGAAGTGATTAAAGAACGAGGGGCGAATATCTTAGCGCAACTTTTTCGTTTTCAAGATGAACAAGGAATTGCATTTGATGATACTTTGAATCCTTGGGTTCTAATGAGCGATGATTTGTCTGATTTGATTAATACGAGGATTTATCTTGTTTCAACGTTTGAGGATATAGAGCGATTTAATGGCTATTTGGATGGTATTGAACGTATGCTAGAACAAGCTAGTCATCTGGTGGTGGCTTAATGAAACTAGAAGAATTTAGTCAAGATAATTTTGAACAAGCCTCCAAACGGCTTATCCGTTCTTTAACTCGTGGAAAAACAAGCTCATCTCATCCTAAGGCTATTTTGCTCGGTGGACAGAGTGGTGCTGGGAAAACAACGATTCATCGTATTAAACAAAGGGAATTTCAAGGTAATATCATTATCATTGATGGGGATAGTTATCGCTCTTTTCATCCGAACTACCTTGGCCTACAGGAAAAGTATGGCAAAGATAGTGTGGATTATACCAAAGTATTCGCGGGACAAATGGTTGAATATCTTGTAGATGAGTTGAGTAAAAAAGGTTATCATTTATTAATCGAGGGTACCTTGAGAACAACAGAAGTCCCCCGAAAAACGGCCCAATTATTGGCAACTAGAGGATATCAAGTCTCACTTGCACTGATTGCGACCAAGCCAGAATTGTCTTATCTCAGTACCTTGATACGTTATGAGGAGCTCTACGCCATAGATCCTAGTCAAGCGAGAGCGACTCCCAAAGAGCACCATGATGGAATTGTAGAACATTTAGTTGATAACTTACAAGAGTTAGAAAATGACAAAATTTTTAATCAAATTCAAATTTATCAAAGAGATCAATCGTGTGTTTACGATTCGGAAATAGATCAAATCTCAGCAGCAGAAGTTTTACACGAATGCCTATTTGGAAAATGGAACAAGGTGGAAAAAGAGATGTTGAAGTTGGGACAGGAACGGTTAAGAGAACTGGAGGAAAATTGATAAGTGACGAAGGGCTAATTTATGAGTACATTAAAAAAGTAATTTATTTTTGTACCAGATTTAACTACTCATAATCTATGGGAATTGGTTGAACAGTATAAAACAGGGAATTTAAGAGATTATGAATAGGGGCATTTTAAGTAATGTAAAGAAAAGCAAAGAATATGCAAAGTGTTTATTTTAAGGCAATCATCACAAGTTAATTTTTAAAAATAATTTAGTATTTTTTGTTTTTTTGACCAAATCATGACCAAAATTTGACCAAAAAAATATATTTTAGTGAATGAATACAGAATAAAGTGGATCAGGAAACTGGTCTATTTTTTTGTGAAATAGTATTCAGAGTAATTCAAAAATATTTTATCATTCTCACTATGGAATTTTTCTGTCTAATTAGAAATGTTGAAAGAAATTAAATAATATTTTGGGTGTATAGATTAGATATATAGTTTTAAATATGATTACGCTTTCAAAAATGTTGTATTTTATTGAGTTATCCCTTGACAATTTTGTTTAGAAAATATATGATAAGGATAATGACAGCGGTGTCATTTTGTCTGATGAAAAAAATTAGTAATAAATATTAAAAAACAATAAAAAATTTGGAGGTGTTTTATGAAGCATTTTGTTCACAATGAGGTTTTTAGTATTCGGAAACTTAAGGTTGGATTGTGCTCTGTTTTGGTAGCGATTTCATTCCTGGGGGTACAAAGTGTTTTTGCTGATGAAGCTGTTACAAGTACTTCACAGATATCTATGAATAAGCTTTATACTTCAACAACCAATAGTTTAGAAAGCTCATCAACTAATAATGATGATAAACCTACTGGGATTGACTCTTCTACTTCACAATTAACCGATAGTAATGTTGATTCTCCTTTGATACCTAATAAAGAATATAAAGAAGATGGGGTAAATACTGGAACTTTTGAAGATCAAATGAAAGATTCTCCTCTAGTTTCTAATAGTGCCCTTTCTAATTCAACTATCAAAACTTTAGAAGGTTCCTTAACTAGTAATCATGACAGTTTGACTGATTTTATTACTACTTATTCAAAGTCAGTTAGTTCTGAGAACGGAGCTGCAGATACTTCTAATAGTAATGAAGTGGGAGATAGTAACACTGCTTTAGAAAAAGGGACTGAAATTTCGGCTTTAAGTGTAAAAGATTATGGTGCAGTGGGTGATGGTGTATCAGATGATAGACAAGCAATTCAAGATACAATAGATGCAGCTGCTAAAGGATTAGGTGGAGGAAAAGTATATTTTCCTGAAGGGACTTATTTAGTTAAAGAAATTGTCTTTTTGAGAAGTCATACACACCTAGAAGTACATGAAAAAGCTACAATATTAAATGGTATCAATATCAAAAATCATCCTTCTATTGTATTCATGACAGGTTTATTCACTGATGATGGAGATCAAGTTGAGTGGGAACCAACTGAAGATATCAGTTACTCTGGTGGAACAATTGATATGAATGGAGCTTTGAATGAAGAGGGGACAAAAGCTAAGAATCTCCCTTTGATCAATTCTTCAGGAGCCTTTGCTATAGGAAATTCAAAAAACGTAACAATAAGTAATGTTACCTTTAAAGATAGCTATCAGGGGCATGCCATTCAAATTGCAGGTTCAAAAAACGTACTAGTAGATAACTCTCGTTTTTTGGGACAAGCTCTTCCTAAGACTATGAAGGATGGTCAGATCATCAGTAAGGAGTCTATTCAAATAGAGCCATTAACCAGAAAAGGCTTTCCATATGCATTAAATGATAATGGTCAAAAATCTGAAAATGTAACAATACAAAATTCCTATTTTGGAAAAAGTGAAAAATCAGGCGAATTAGTAACTGCAATTGGGACACATTATCAAACTGCAACAACTGAAAATCCTTCCAATATTAAAATTCTAAATAATCATTTTGATAATATGATGTATGCGGGTATTCGCTTTACAGGATTTACTGACATTTTAATAAAAGGAAATAGGTTTGATAAGAAAACTAAAGAGGAAAGTGGACACTATCGTGAAAATGGTGCTGCTTTAGTTAACGCTTATAGTTATAAAAATGTTAAAGACGTATTAGATCTGAATAAACATGTGACTATTACTGAAAATGTATTTAATATTGCTGACGCTAAAACAAAAGCAATACGAGTTGCAAAAGATAGTGCAGATTATCTTGGAAAAGTAACTGATATTACTGTAACAAAGAATATCATTCGTAATAATTCGAAAAATACTAAACAGCCAAATATTGAAATGTTAAGAGTCAGCGACAATTTGGTAGTGTCTGATAATATCATTTCAGGAGGTAAAGACGGAATCGTAATTGAAGAATCCGCTGGAAGTATCACTGTCTTAAATAACCAACTTTCCAATTTAACAGGAAATCCTGTTTCTTTACTTAAAACTGATTTTAATGGGACCAGTTCAAACACAAATAATAGTGTCGGTGATTTTAATATTATAACTGAGAATGAAAGTTATAAAATCTTTTCGCAAAATTCAGGTAATCACTCAGACAACCACTCAGATAAGCATGTAGAGGAAATAAAACCTGTAGCTGAAGACAAAAATAATTTAGCTAATAATTACTCAGTAAATAGTGTAGATGATAAAATTGAAAAATCAAATCATGATTCAGGTAATGTAGTAACAGGAGAAATTTCACAAAAACAATATGACGTAACTAATGTTAGTGAAGTAGTTAAGACAAAAAATAATCAACATGCATTGCCAAAAACTGGATTAAATAAAATGGTTGAGTTGCTTTTAACTATTATTGGAATTTGCCTTCTATTTGGACAATGGAGTTTTAAACGTCATTATGAAGATAGATAGAATATGCTCAATACAAGGTAGCGCTATAGAGAACGAAGATAGCGTAGATTACAAAAATCAATATTTCTGGATCATAGATGGAGCAACAGATTTATTTAATTCAAAAGACTCTATAGGTTATTCAGTTTCAGAAGTATCTCACCTTATTTCTGAATGTCTCAAGCAGTATTGTGACGATTCGTTATCATTGAAGAAAATTTTCGAACTTGTTTTGGATGACGTTAGAAAAATAATTGAGATAGATAAGTGTGAGTTTGATGATTATTACCAGTTACCAACTTTTGCCTTTATTTTTGCGAAATTATCTGGTTTAAAATTAGAATACATAATGATTGGCGATTGTGTTATGATAGTCAACAATCAAACTATTACAGACCATAGAGTAGATTGCCTTTTTGAACAAGGAAAATTTTCAATCAAATCTAATGATGAAGTTGATAAAAAGACTATATTACAAAATATTAGGAAGCTAGCTAATAAACCAGATGGATATTGGATAGGCTCACTAGACAAAAGTAGTATAAATCATGTTATCAATGGTAGTTTGGAAGTAACTAGTAATCATATTGTTTTAATGACTGATGGTTTTTACGATTTTTATACTCAAAATTCAGGCTACAATTTTGGAGAGTTAATTGAAATGAGAAAAGAATCTACAAATATTGATCCTATTTATGGTAAAAAAGATGATGCAAGTATTTTGATAATTGATGTTTAAAATAATTTCATCATATGATGAACTATAAAGACAGTTATCTATACGAGTTCTTTATAGTGCAATTGATTATTGAGGTTAGATAATGTTGAGAAAGCATTTTGACAATGAAATTATTGAGTTGTCTAATAATCTAGAAGATATATGGATTTCTATAATAAAAAAATATGAAATTATATTTGATGACTTAACCGAAGTTCAAAAACAAAGTATTATAGATAATGATTTAGTTATTAATGAAGCAGTTGTTACAATAGATATGAAAGGTATTGAACTCATCTGTTTACAACATCCTGTTTCTGTTGATTTGAGAAAAATTATAACTATAGTAAAATTATCTACAGATATTGAACGTATTGGTGATCGAATCATTGAAATAGTTAAGAAATTAAAAAATATTCATACAATGCATGAATGGGGACCATTATTTTATGAAATGCTAAAAATACATTTTATTCTAGGGGATCACTTAAAGAAAACTCTAACATGGTATAAGAATAGAAACTATGAACCTGACGTATATGACTATAATAAAAAATATCATTTAATATCTAATTTATGTCAAAAACTAGGAGATAAAGCAGTAGAGAATTTTCTTATTGAACCCAAAAATGTTGATGAAGTTATTGTATTTTTAGAAGTTATTAATATTCTTGATAAGATATCCCATACAACACAATCTATTTATAAATGGTTAGATTATCAGGAAATTGGAGTATTATAGTTAAAGAGGAGTATATATGCAGACAATAGTAGATAATTTTGCTAATAAAGTTATTGAATATGGAATTTATAAACCGATGGACCAAACATATATAAAAAATAGAATATTGGCTTTAATCGGTGAAGAAGGAACTGATAAGATTTCAAATGATAGTGATCTTAAAAAATTAAAAGACAATTTAGTAGAAATAGCTTTAAAGAATGGTAAAATTGCTGATTTAGCTGAGGCAAAGGAATGTTTAGGTGCAGAGCTGATGAATTTTATCGTGCCATTACCAAGTCGCCTTAATGATATTTTTTGGAGTTCATATGATGTTTCGCCACAGGAAGCAGTTGAAGAGTTCTATCAGTTAAGTAAAGATAGCGACTATATTAAATTGTCAGCTATCGCTAAAAATATAGCTTTTCATACTGAAACTAATTATGGTTCACTTGAAATTACAATCAATTTATCAAAACCGGAAAAAGATCCGAAAACAATCGCGGCAGAGAAATTGGTAAAATCATCTAATTATCCAAAATGTTTACTTTGTATGGAAAATGAAGGTTATCAGGGGAGAATAAATTATCCAGCACGTGCTAATCATAGAATTATTCGGTTGGAACTTGGAGACGAAGAATGGGGTTTCCAGTATTCCCCATACTCATATTTTAATGAGCATGCGATATTCTTGAATAGTCAACATGTACCAATGGCTATTACGTCCAAAACATTTGAACAATTATTGGAGATTGTTGATATTTTACCAGGGTATTTTGCTGGTTCAAATTCTGATCTTCCTATCTCAGGAGGTTCTATTCTTAGTCATAATCACTACCAGGGAGGAAAACATATTTTCCCAATGGAAAAAGCAAAATTTGAGAGAGAATTTCTTTTTAAAGACTTTGAGGATGTTAAAGCAGGTATTGTAAAATGGCCGATGTCAGTGATTAGGCTACAAGGTGAAAATAAAAATCGTTTGGTAGAATTAGCTACTAAAATCCTAAATATCTGGAGAGAATATTCAGATTTAGACGTAGACATCATTGCTAAGACTGAAGATATTCCACACCATACGGTGACTCCTATTGCTCGTAAAGTGGATGGAAGATATGAATTGGATATTGTTCTGAGAGATAACCATACTACTGAACAATACCCAGATGGTGTTTACCATCCTCATCAAGATGTACAACATATTAAAAAGGAAAACATCGGGTTAATTGAGGTGATGGGACTTGCGATTTTACCACCTCGTTTGAAAACAGAGTTAGAAGAAGTTGAGAAATATCTTTTAGGAAAAGATAATGCAATTGCTGATTATCATTTAGAATGGGCCGTTCAATTGAAAGAAAAATATGCTGGACTTAAAGAGGAGGAAGTTCATAGCGTAGTTCAACATGAAGTAGGGCAAGTATTTGCGAGAGTTCTCGAAGATGCAGGTGTTTATAAGAATACTCAAACCGGACATGAAGCATTTATGAGATTTGTTAAATCGGTTGGAATTAATTAGGAGGAAGTAAAAATGGCAATATTGGTAACAGGCGGAGCTGGTTATATTGGTAGCCATACCGTAGTAGAATTACTAAATTTAGGTAAGGAAGTCGTTATTGTCGACAACCTTTCAAACTCAAGCATTTTAGTATTAGATCGTATTGAAGCAATTACAGGGCAACGTCCTGCGTTTTACGAATTAGATGTTTGTGATAAACAAGGATTGAGAAAAGTTTTTGAACAAGAATCTATTGAGGCTGCAATTCATTTTGCAGGCTATAAAGCTGTCGGAGAATCTGTGCAAAAGCCTGTGATGTATTACGAAAATAATATTATGAGTACATTAGCTCTTGTTCAAGTGATGTCAGAGTTTAATGTTAAAAAGATTGTATTTTCATCGAGTGCAACTGTATACGGTATTCACAATCAATCACCCCTCGTTGAGACAATGCCGACAAGTGCAACAAATCCTTATGGATACACCAAAGTGATGCTTGAACAGATTTTAAAAGATGTTCATGTAGCAGATTCAGAGTGGAGTATTGCGTTGCTTCGTTATTTCAATCCGATTGGTGCTCATGAGTCGGGGTTGATTGGAGAAGATCCCTCTGGAATTCCTAACAACTTAATGCCTTTTATTGCACAAGTAGCAGTAGGTAAGCGACCAGAGCTAAGTGTTTTTGGAGATGATTATGATACGATAGATGGTACTGGTGTTCGCGATTATATCCATGTAGTGGATTTAGCGATAGGGCATATAAAAGCTTTAGAAAAAGTATCTGAAAAAACAGATGTTTATATTTATAACCTTGGTTCAGGAGAAGGCACAAGTGTATTACAACTTGTAAACACATTTGAAAGTGTTAATAAGGTTCCAATTCCGTATAAAATTGTACCAAGACGATCAGGAGACGTTGCGACTTGTTATGCAAATGCAGACAAAGCGTATAAGGAGTTAAATTGGAAGACTACGAAAACGGTTGAAGACATGTGTAGAGATACATGGAATTGGCAATCCAAAAATCCTAATGGATACAATAAATAATAAAGCACAATAGTCTTGTGATATGTATATATAAAAAAAATCAAAAAAAAATTATGAAAGCGCTTGACAAAGTAATCGTTTACATTGTATAATGTAAACATGAATGACACCGATGTCAAAAATAAAAAAGAAGGTCTTTTTATGAAAAACTTAACAAAAATTAAGTTCAAAGAGAACGGGGAATTTAATCATTTTCCCGGAAATACAGTTGTAGCAAATCTTTATACTAATTCAGATTTGATGGAAGTTGTTGATATCATTCAATCACGCTATAGAGAGTTACCATTTATAGATAAATTCACATTAACTCCAAGAGATTCTATTCATATGACTGTAATTGAATTGCTTTGCCATGAAAATCGTGAGCCTGAATTTTGGAGTAGCCATCTACCGTTGGATACGCCATTACAAGAAATTCATGATTACTTTGCAAAACAACTAGAAATTTTCCCATTGCTAAACGAAGATATTCATATGCGTGTGACTGAAATGGGAAATCAAAACATTTTAGTAGAACCAGCCGATGAAAAATCAGCTAAACGATTAGAAGAAATTAGAACATATGTTTCTGAAAAAGCAGGTGTTCGATTCCCTAATCATGATCGCTATCAATTCCATATCTCAATTGGATATCTTCGAGTTCCATTAACTGAAGAAGAAAATGAAGAGTTTACTAAAGTGAAAAAGGAATTAACCGAAGTTCTGCTTGAAAAGATTCCTGTCATTACAGTAAATCGTATCGATTACACAGTATTTGAAGATATGAGACGCTTTGTTCCATATTGTGAAAAATTTTAAAAAAAAATTATAATTAAAAATATAAAGGAGTTTTCATATGAAAAAATCTAAATTATTATCGCTTTTAGCTGCAGGGGTTGCGGTTACAACATTGGCAGCATGTTCAGGTGGTTCAACTAATTCATCAAATTCTTCGAGCGATACAACTCAATCAGAAGAAAAAGCTGATAAGAGCCAAGAATTAGTAATTTATTCTAACTCTGTTTCAAACGGACGTGGAGATTGGCTAACTGCTAAAGCAAAAGAAGCTGGTTTCAATATTAAAATGGTTGACATTCCAGGAGCTCAGTTGGCAGATCGTGTTATTGCTGAAAAAAATAATGCAGTTGCTGATATGGTATTTGGTATTGGAGCTGTTGATTCAAATAAAATTAGAGATCAAAAATTATTGGTACAGTATAAACCAACATGGTTAGATAAAATTGACCAATCTTTATCAGATAAAGATAATTATTACAATCCTGTAATTGTTCAACCATTAGTTTTGATTGGTGCTCCTGATGTTACTGAAATGCCTAAAGATTGGACTGAGTTAGGTAGCAAGTATAAAGGTAAATATTCAATTTCTGGGCTCTCAGGTGGAACAGGGCGTGCTATCTTGGCAAGTATCCTTGTTCGTTATCTAGATGATAAAGGAGAATTGGGTGTTTCTGAAAAAGGTTGGCAAGTAGCTAAAGAATATTTGGAAAATGCGTACACTCTTCAAAAGGGTGAAAGTTCAATTGTTAAAATGTTGGATAAGGATGACCCAATCCAGTATGGAATGATGTGGGGTTCTGGTGCATTAGTTGGACAGAAAGAACACAATGTTGTATTTAAAGTAATGTCTCCTGAAATTGGTGTTCCGTTTGTAACTGAACAAACAATGATTTTGAATACTAGTAAGAAACAAGCTTTAGCTAAAGAATTTATTGATTGGTTTGGTCAAACAGACATCCAAACTGAATACAGCCAAAAATTTGGTTCTATTCCAGCGAATAAAGATGCTGTAAAAGAATTACCAGAAGCAACTAAGAAATTTGTTGATCAAGTTAAACCACAAAGTATTGATTGGGAAGTTGTTGGTAAATACTTAGACCAATGGGTTGAAAAAGCTGAATTAGAATATGTAAAATAGGGCATAAGTGTAATTTTTAAAATTCCAAGTCTCTCTAATGTTTCTGTACACACAAAAGAAATTAAGAGGGACTTTTTATATATTAGTAAAGGAAGTTAATAATATGATTAAATTTGATAATATTCAAATTAAATATGGTGATTTTATCGCGATTGATAATCTTAATTTAGATATTCAGGAAGGAGAATTCTTCACCTTTCTAGGACCTTCTGGATGTGGTAAATCAACAACTTTGAGAGCTTTGGTAGGTTTTCTAGACCCTTCATCTGGAAGTATTGAGGTTAATGGCACAGATGTTACGCACTTGGATCCTGAAAAACGTGGAATCGGGATCGTATTCCAATCTTACGCACTATTTCCAACAATGACAGTTTTTGATAATATTGCATTCGGTTTAAAAGTCAAAAAAGTTGCTCCAGATGTTATTAAAGCCAAGGTTTCTGCAGTGGCTGCTAAAATTAAGATTTCAGATCAACAATTGCAACGTAACGTTTCAGAATTATCTGGAGGACAACAGCAGCGTGTAGCTTTAGCTCGTGCTCTTGTTTTGGAACCTAAAATCCTATGTTTGGATGAACCCTTGTCAAACCTAGATGCAAAATTACGTGTGGATTTAAGAAAAGAGTTGAAACGTCTTCAAAAAGAATTGGGAATTACAACTCTATATGTTACACATGACCAAGAGGAAGCGTTAACGCTATCTGATAGGATTGCTGTCTTTAATAATGGTTTTATTGAACAAGTTGGAACACCAGTAGAAATTTATCATAATTCTCAAACAGAATTTGTATGTGATTTCATTGGAGACATTAACGTACTTACAGATGAAACTGTTCACGGAATTCTTCTAAATAATGCTCATGTTCTTTTGGAAGATAAAAAAGGTTACATTCGTTTAGAAAAAGTTCGCTTCAAACGTGAAACGGATCAGGATTTTGTCTTAAAAGGTTCAATTATTGATGTGGAATTTTCAGGAGTTACAATTCGCTATACTGTTCAGGTATCTGAAAATCAAATTCTTAATGTAACAAGTATAGATAGTCAGTCAGCTATTAGATCTGTCGGAGAAAGTGTGGAATTATTTATCACACCATCAGACGTTCTGCAATTTTAAGGAGGTGCAGTATGCGTCATAAATTAAATTGGAAAGATTGGCTCATTCGTTTAGGCTTAATCTGGTTCTTGGTAACTTTCATCATTTATCCAAACCTTGATTTAGTAGTTAATGTATTTGTGAAAGGTGGGGAGTTTTCACTTGATGTCGTACAACGAGCTCTTAAATCTCAACGTGCGATTCAGAGTATTATGAACAGTTTTAAGTTAGCATTCTCACTGATTATAACTGTTAATGTTGTTGGTGTACTTTGTGTATTGTTTACAGAATACTTTGATATTAAAGGAGCTAAAATATTAAAACTAGGATACATGACGTCACTAATCTACGGTGGAGTAGTTTTGGCTACTGGTTATAAATTCGTTTATGGACCATATGGAATGATTACCAAATTTTTACAAAGTATTATTCCATCTTTAGATCCTAACTGGTTTATTGGTTATGGTGCAGTTCTATTTATTATGACATTTTCTGGTACTGCTAATCACACCTTATTCCTAACTAATACAATTCGTAGTGTAGACTATCATACTATTGAAGCTGCACGTAATATGGGTGCAAAACCATTTACAGTGTTTAGAAAAGTAGTATTGCCAACTCTAATTCCTACTTTATTCGCTCTGACAATTATGATTTTTCTAAGTGGGTTATCAGCAGTAGCAGCACCTATGATTGTTGGTGGGAAAGAATTCCAAACTATTAACCCAATGATTATAACATTTGCTGGAATGGGAAATTCTCGTGACTTAGCCGCCTTTCTAGCAATTATTTTGGGTATTGCCACTACGATTTTGCTTACTATTATGAACAAGATCGAAAAAGGCGGAAATTATATTTCTATTTCTAAAACGAAAGCACCTTTGAAAAAACAAAAAATCACATCTAAACCATGGAATATCATTGCACATATTGTAGCTTATGCTTTGTTCACTGTTTTCATGTTACCATTGATTTTCATTGTATTGTATTCATTTACTGACCCAGTTGCAATACAGACAGGAAACTTATCATTATCAAACTTTACTCTTGATAATTACAAATTGTTCTTTAGTAATAGTGCTGCGTTTTCTCCATTCCTAGTCAGCTTTATATACTCTATCATTGCAGCAACTACTGCAACAGTTCTTGCTGTTGTGTTTGCGCGAGTAGTTCGTAAACATAAAGCTCGATTTGATTTCTTGTTCGAATACGGAGCTCTTCTTCCTTGGCTATTACCAAGTACACTTCTAGCAGTTAGTTTATTGTTCACTTTCAACCAACCTCAACTTTTAGTCTTTAACCAGATTCTAGTTGGTAGTTTAGTAATTTTGCTAATCGCTTATATTGTTGTAAAAATTCCATTCTCTTATAGAATGGTACGTGCTATTTTATTTAGTGTTGATGATGAGATGGAAGATGCAGCAAGAAGTATGGGTGCTTCACCTTTTTATACTATGATGAAGGTTATCATTCCATATATTTTACCGGTTGTTCTCTCTGTTATTGCTTTAAACTTTAACTCTTTATTAACTGACTTCGACTTATCTGTATTCCTTTACCATCCCCTAGCTCAACCATTAGGTATTACGATTCGATCTGCAGGTGATGAAACAGCAACATCTAATGCACAAGCTCTGGTATTTGTTTATACAATTGTTCTGATGATTATTTCTGGAACGGTATTATACTTCACACAAAGACCGGGGCGTAAAGTAAGGAAATAATCATGACAGCCACTAGTTTTGGGTTATCAAATATTGAAATAGTTGTCAGGATTGTTTTATCAGTGGTCATTGGTAGTATAATTGGTTTAGAGAGAGGGAGCAAATCCCAGCCTGCAGGCATCCGAACTTATGGTATTGTTTGTCTAGCTTCATGTTTGATTATGATGACGAATGAATTTGTATCTTATAAGTTTGGGACAGGAGATCCTACACGATTAGGAGCTCAAGTTATATCAGGTGTGGGTTTTCTAGGCGCTGGAACGATTCTTATTACTGATAAAAAGAAAATTACAGGTCTGACAACTGCAGCAGGCATTTGGGCTTCGGCAGGAATTGGATTAGCTATTGGAGTAGGTTTTTATGAGGGTGCTCTTTTAGGAGCCATTTCTGTTTGGGGTGTGATATCCATGTTCCAACCACTAAAAAAATATCTACAAAATCGTTCTAAAATGATTGAATTGTATATAGTGGTTAAATCTACAGAAGCCTATAATCGTGTATTGGTTTATTGTGCAGAAAATGGTATCAGAATGACCGATTCAAGAACAGCGTTTGGAGATGTTAATTCTGACAGAATTGAATACTTTGATGTTCCAGACAAAAGAATAGCATCATTTATAACTCTAGAACTTTCAGGTAAGTTTGAGCATCTTAAACTTATGGAAGAAATAGCAAATATTGTTGGTGTTATTTATGTTGAAGAAGTTAGTTGATATAGAATAAACAAAGGGGCAGTTATTCTTGTCCCTTTGTTTTTTAGGTGATAATTGACTTGAAATTATTTGCAAAGTATAAGGATTAACATAAATGAAGGTATATAATATTAATTTTGACTGTGGAAGAATAACGTATTCTGAATATAATTCTTTAGTGCAAGTATATAAATTTCATTCTTTTTATGATATTTGTGAAATTGTATTTTCGTCTTCTTTACCAGCTGATGATATATTAGCAAAAGTTATTGTTAAGGAAAAGATTATTCCGATCTTAGACTGCTATGTCCAAATGTTATTAGATACTTTTATAGTTTCAATTGATTTTACCGAAAATGATTTTTTATATTTTCGTGGTAAGTTATTTTCATACAAGTTTATCAGTTGTGAAGTAGAAAAAATTGTAAAGAATAAAAATTTTAATTGTCAATGTTATTTTTTTGAATCGGAAGAATAGAGTATAAAATAGAAAATTTTGAAATTAAAGTTTTTGTTAAGATACATTAAAATGTTTTACTAAATTCTCTTGTTAAAAAAAGTAAATATTGTATAATAATATTAGATAAATCATAAATGGAGGACTAAAGTGAAAAATTTAAACGGTAAAAAGGTAACTATTTATGATATTGCGAATTTATCAGGTTTTTCTCCAAAAACTGTTTCACGTGTTATTAACGGTGGTGAAAAGGTAAAAGAAGAAACTTATCGAGCTATTCAAAAAGTCATTGATGAGTTGTCGTATGTTCCAAATGCATATGCAAAAAATTTGACTAAGAAAGAAACTACAAATATTTTGATTTCCGTTAAAAAGATTGATTCTTTTCCCTTGATTTGGTTTCAAACTTTACTAGATAGAGTTCTACAAACTTGTAAAGAGTTTGGTGTAAACGCTATTGTTGAATACTTTGGTGAAGAAGATACGATCAGGAATTCAATAATTTCAAGTACAGGAAGCTTAATAGATGGAGTAATAGTATTTTATGAAAGTAAAGACGATATTCGGATTAATTATTTACAGAAGAATAATATGCCTTTTATAGTTTTTGGAGAATCTCGAACACCTGATGTTGTTTATGTATCTAATAACAATTTTCAAGCCACTTATGATATGATGGAATTAGTAACAAAAGAGAATATTAAAAGTATGTTGTTACTTATGGGAGGGGAATCTCTTGTTAATAAGGATCGTGAAAAAGGTATTCGTACTTTTTTGACTGATAAAAATTATTTAATGGATTTGCAAGTTATTTATGGCTTAACTACAATTGATTCAGTTTATTCATATGCAATAAATAATTTATCTAATCAAAATCATCCGGATATGATATTTGTTTCTGGGGATGAGAAGGTTCAAGGGCTGATTCGTGCGTGCTATGAGAAGGAGATTACCATTCCTGATGATATTTCAATAATTGGATTCGATAATATTCCTATTTCGCAATATTATACTCCAGCTCTGTCTACTATTTCTCCTAATTATGCTATGTTAGCTCAAAAAATGATAGAAGGTGTTTTAGCAATTATTAACGGTGAAAATATAGAATCCGTTGAAATATCTTCAAAAATTATTAGAAGACAAAGCTTTTAATCGGTAAAAAATACCGATTTTTTATTTGATAAAATATTAAAATAGTAGGTAGATGTATTTCTATGAATCAATTTTTTGCAGAAATTGGACTATCTATCTGATGCATAACTGGTTAAGTTGTAGCAGTATAGAACCTTGTATCTTCATAGAGTATATTGAAAGATATTTGCGATAATTTATATTGTATTCCGTATATCAAATGTACAAAACAATAATAATTCAAATGGTGTGAACTTTTTGGTAAAATCTAGCTCAATTTGTGTATTTTTAGGGTAAAATTCACACCATTCAAATGAAAGTTATTCAAATTAGATGAAATTGTTCTTTCTAAAAACATGGAAAAACATTGATTTTAAGCGGATATTGAAACTTATTCAAATAAAAATGTTTCCAACCAGGTCTTAAGAAAGCTCATAAAGCATCAAATAATAGAAAAATAAAATTTAATATAAAAAAACCTCACCAGAAAAATTCTGGTGGGGTTTTTGGTGGGGAACCAATCAATTTTGATTTATTTTTAACCTTTTATAATAACTGAAAATGCTGTTAAATCAACCATTTCACTTCAAATCATGTTTATAAATCATTCCCACTCTACAGTTGCAGGTGGTTTACTCGTAATATCGTAGACGATGCGATTAACGTGGTCAACCTCATTTACGATACGTACTGAGATTTTTTGGAGAACTTCCCAAGGAATCTTCGCAAAGTCAGCTGTCATTCCATCGATAGAAGTGATAGCGCGGATAGCGATAGTGTAGTCATAAGTACGGCCATCTCCCATAACACCTACTGAACGAACGCCAGTGTTAACAGTGAAGTATTGCCAGATGTCGCGGTCAAGACCTGCTTTAGCGATTTCTTCACGAAGGATCGCATCTGATTCACGAACTGTTTCAAGTTTTTCTTCAGTGATTTCACCCATGACACGGATGGCAAGACCTGGACCTGGGAATGGTTGGCGCCATACGATATTATCTGGCATACCAAGCTCAGTACCGAGGGCACGAACTTCATCTTTGTAAAGAGTATTTAGCGGCTCGATGAGTTCAAACTGCATGTCTTCTGGAAGTCCACCAACGTTGTGGTGAGACTTGATGGTTTGAGCAGTATCAGTACCTGACTCGATAACGTCTGTATAAAGAGTTCCTTGGGCAAGGAATTTCACATCTTTCAGTTTACTTGCTTCGTCATCAAAGACATAGACAAACTCGTTACCGATAATCTTACGTTTTTGTTCAGGATCAGAAACACCTGCCAATTTATCCAAGAAACGTTTGGCAGCGTCAGCTTTGACAATATTCAAACCAAACTTACCACCAAGCATATCCATCACTTGATCGGCTTCTCCTTTACGAAGAAGACCGTGGTCTACAAAGATACAGATCAATTGATCGCCGATGGCTTTTTGAAGGAGGACCCCAACAACAGAAGAGTCAACACCACCAGAAAGTCCGAGGAGGACACGTTTGTCTCCAACTTTTTCACGGATTTGTTTGATTTGCATCTCGATGAAGTTATCCATAGTCCAGTCACCTTTGGCACCACAGATATTCAAAGCAAAGTTACGGAGGATATCATAACCGTGAACTGAATGACGAACCTCTGGATGGAATTGGATACCATAGATTTTCTTGTCTGGATTTTCGATTGATGCATAAGGACAGTCAGCTGATGTACCAGTACGAATGAAATCAGCAGGAATTTCTGTAACAGCATCTCCGTGGCTCATCAAGACAAGTTGTTCTTCTGGAGTTCCAGCAAAAAGAGCAGATTCTGTGTGAGTCAATGTTGATTGACCGTATTCACGGTTACCAGCATCGCCTGCAGGAACAACCTTTCCTCCAAGCTTGTGAGTTAATAGCTGCATACCGTAGCAAATTCCCAAAATCGGAATACCGAGTTCGAAAATTTCAGGATCAATATCAAACGATCCTTCTTCGTAAACAGAGTTTGGACCACCTGAAAGTACAATCCCGATAGGATTGATAGCACGGACTTCGTCAGCCGAAATCTTGTGACTTTTTAGTTCTGAAAAGACACCAATCTCGCGAATTCGACGGGAGATAAGTTGGTTATACTGGCTTCCGTAGTCCAGTACGATGATCTTTTCGACATCTTGCAAATCAGTTGAAATGTTGGTCATCTTTTCCCTTTCTTAAAAGAAATATCTTCTTGAATATTCTATCATAAATGAATCGTAATTACCAACTAAACAAGTGATGTTTGACTTTTACATATCAGATACGGTACAATGGAAAAAATAAAGAAAAGAAGTGAGCAAGCATGTTACCAGCTTATATGAAAATCCATGACCAAATCAAAAAAGACATCGATGATGGACATTGGAAGATTGGAGAGAGGCTTCCTAGCGAGCGAGATCTAGCTGAGGAATTTGAGGTTAGTCGCATGACCTTACGTCAGGCTATTTCTCTCCTAGTCGAAGAGGGGGTTTTGGAGCGTCGCGTCGGTAGCGGGACCTTTGTGTCTAGTACTCGAGTTCAGGAAAAAATGCGTGGAACAACTAGTTTTACAGAAATCGTCAAGGCCCAGGGTAAAACGCCATCTAGTCACCTGATTTCTTACCGCAGAACAATCCCAACAGAGGAAGAAGTTGAAAAACTAGGCGTGGAGCCAACTGAGAATATTATTCGTATGGAACGTGTTCGTTATGCAGATCAACTACCAGTTGTTTATGAAGTAGCTTCCATTCCTGAGAAATTTATCAAAAATTTCAAAAAAGAAGAAGTAACCAAACACTTTTTCCAAACCTTACAGAAACATGGTTATCGAATTGGGAAATCGCACCAGACTATTTATGCTCGCTTAGCCAAGGAAAAAATTGCTCATTATCTGGAAGTAGAAAAGGGGCATGCTATTTTAGGTCTGACTCAGGTTTCTTACTTTGATGACGGGACAGCTTTTGAGTATGTAAAGAGTCAATATGTCGGGGAACGTTTTGAGTTTTATCTAGAAAATAATTAAGTGTAACATCTCTCTTAAAGTAGGAAATCATATCTACTTTAAGAGTTTTTTATTTGCTTTAAAGTAGAAAACATTTTCCCGTTGAGAAAAATAGTAATCATACGAGTATTTTTACAAGATTCGTGTTATAATAGTTAGGTTATATGGTCCCGATAAGGTGGTCGGACTTGATTGTAAATTAACTTCCTACCAGTTCTTTGTAACTCTATAACGAATATTTTTTAAGGGGGGACATTTTTATGTCAGAACGTAAATTATTCACGTCTGAATCTGTATCTGAGGGGCATCCAGATAAGATTGCAGACCAAATTTCAGATGCTATCTTGGATGCTATTTTAGAGCAAGATCCAGAGGCGCACGTTGCTGCTGAAACTGCTGTTTATACAGGTTCAGTCCATGTCTTCGGTGAAATTTCAACAAATGCTTATGTCGATATTAACCGAGTAGTTCGTGATACCATTGCAGAGATTGGTTATACCAATACTGAGTACGGTTTTTCTGCGGAGACGGTTGGAGTTCACCCATCTTTGGTAGAACAATCTCCTGATATTGCTCAAGGGGTTAATGAAGCCTTGGAAGTTCGAGGAAACGCAGATCAAGATCCACTAGACTTGATTGGAGCAGGTGACCAAGGTCTCATGTTTGGTTTTGCGGTGGATGAAACAGAAGAACTCATGCCATTGCCAATTTCACTTAGTCACAAATTGGTTCGTCGTTTAGCAGAGCTTCGTAAGTCTGGTGAAATTAGCTATCTTCGTCCAGATGCCAAATCACAGGTCACTGTTGAGTATGATGAAAATGACCGTCCAGTGCGTGTGGATACAGTTGTTATTTCAACCCAACATGATCCAGAAGTGAGCAATGAGCAAATCCATGAAGATGTGATTAACAAGGTCATCAAAGAAGTGATTCCAGCTTCTTACCTGGATGATGAGACAAAATTCTTCATCAATCCTACAGGTCGTTTCGTTATCGGTGGGCCTCAAGGAGACTCAGGTTTGACAGGTCGCAAAATCATCGTGGATACCTATGGTGGTTACTCACGTCACGGTGGTGGTGCCTTCTCTGGTAAGGATGCGACAAAGGTTGACCGTTCGGCTTCTTATGCAGCTCGCTACATTGCTAAAAACATTGTTGCTGCAGGTCTTGCTAAGAAAGCAGAAGTGCAATTGGCATATGCAATTGGTGTAGCTCAACCTGTATCAGTGCGTATCGATACCTTCGGTACGGGAACAGTAGCTGAAAGTAAGCTTGAAAAAGCAGCGCGTCAAATCTTTGATCTTCGTCCTGCAGGGATTATCCAAATGCTGGACCTCAAACGTCCGATTTACCGTCAAACAGCGGCTTATGGACATATGGGACGTACAGATATTGATCTTCCATGGGAACGCTTGGACAAGGTAGAAGCCTTGAAAGAAGCAGTGAAATAAAAAAGAAAAAGATTGGTCTAAGGACCAATCTTTTTATGTTTAAAATTAGTTATCCAAGATTTTTACAAAAGCCCAGTTTCCAATAGATTTTGTTCCGTATTCTAACATCATCGAATCTAGTAATTCATACTTGTTTCTTTCATAGAAGCAAACATTTTTTTCAGTACTAGTAATCAAGCCCAAGCGTTTGCAGCCTTTGGATTTAAGATAAGGTTCAACACCTTCTTGTAGAAAAGTACTCCCGATTCCTTGGTTTTGACTAGAAGCGTTGACTCCTAACATCATCAAATACCAGTCAAAATTTCCTGATCTTTTCAAATGCTGTTCGGAACGTTCCACCAAATCAAGATATTTCAAGAGATTGCGCGGAGCAATAAAACGGAAAAGCTTGACAATACCATTCAGCAAATAAGATAGAATGGAAAAATCCTTTTGTTGCAAGAGGGCAACGGCCAGGATTTCCCCGTCTTGTTCAGCTATCAGACAGGTCTCTCCTTTGATATAGAGTCTGGTCAGAATGCTATCCAACAATTCTAGAAAGGCTGGGTAGTATTCTGGTTTCTTTAAATCATCTTTGATAAGAGTCATAAAAGGATAGTCCATAAAGGCACCAGCCAACACTTTCCCGATTTTTTGATATTCATCTAGTCTGGCTTCTCTGTATACTATTTCTTTCATATCAAACTCCTTTATTAGGTCTCTCTAACTATTATAACGAAATCTCTTTCATTTTTCGATTTTAATGTGAAATATTCACAAAAAGTATAAAGAAATGAAGTTTTTCTAAAATTTCTATTAGAAAAGTAGGTGTGAAAAGACCCCACACGGTTTAACCTTGCGGGGTAGATTTAAAGTCTAGTTAGAATCTATTTTGTTGGAATTGAAATTTCAATCAATTTATCAGAATAGAGGGTTTTGATATTTGCTTCATCAATAGCTTGTTTATCAATTTTACGATTTAAGAAGAATTCTTGGATTTTCTCGATTTCTTTTTCACGGATTGCACGGTGTTTATTGGAAATGAGGATTTCGTAATGAAGCGGTGACTGAGTAAAAATAACATCTGTATTACCTGCAGAATAAACCTCTACAAGCGTTGCGTCGGTGCTTTCTAGCTGACTTTTAACAAGTTGTGAGTGTGAATTAGTAGTATTGATAAGCTTCATAGGGTTTCCTCCTGTATTTCTATGTCTATTATAGCACTTTTTGGGAAATTTGGTAGAGATAGTTTAAATTTGATGTTGTTTTTTCCAAGCTTCGATCGCCCATTTGTGACTTCCACGTTTTAAGTTAGCGATAGCTTCATCGACTGGGAACCAAGCTAGATGATTGAAGTCTTCGAGAGGTTTTTGAATTTCTTGGTAAGAAGTGGCTTCGTAGAGATAGGCTGGATTGTAGTAGTAGGTATCACGATGGCTGGAATAGAAATATTCATCCGCTTGTCCGTAGTAGGTACCGATTTCAGCTGTAAATCCTAATTCTTCAATCAATTCTCGTTTGAGAGCTTCGAGGTGATTTTCACCTTCTTCAATTTCGCCCCCTGGTAAGAACCATGCACCATTTGGAGCTTGTACGAGGATAATCTTTTCATGGTTTGCATCAGGTATGACTGCATAAACGCCATATCTATTTTTGTAGGTTACTCCCTCTTTTTTGTCTCCAAATGTTGGATTTGCCATAAATTTCTCCTTCGTGAGTGCGCTTTCTTTCTATAATAGTAAAGAATGCTCTCGCTGTCAAGCAAGAACATTCTTTTGTATGTGAGGAACTAGTCGTTTGACTCGACCGTTTCTATTTTATTTTTGGACTTAATCACGATTTTACCTTTACTTGTCATGACAGCCTTGAGGTCTTTTTCACTTGGATTTTCAAGGTAGTAGTCTGTAATTGCATCTTCGATATAGTCTTGGATGGTACGACGGAGTGGACGAGCTCCCATTTTTGGATCGTAACCAAGGTCTACAAGTTTTTCTTTGACCTTTTCTGTGACATCAAGATGGATATTATTGCTTGAGAGTCGTTTATTCACATCATCTAGCATGAGGTCAACGATTTGAAGGAGATTTTCCTTGCTGAGAGCCTTGAATTCGATAATGCCGTCAAAACGGTTCATGAATTCTGGGCTAAAGAAGTTGCCTAATTCTCCAAGGACAGAGTTGGTACGACCTTCTCGAGCAGCACCAAATCCAACGCTAGCTTCTGCCTTACCTGTACCTGCATTTGAGGTCATGATAATGATGGCGTCCTTGAAGCTAACTGTACGCCCTTGCCCATCAGTCAAACGGCCGTCGTCCAAGACTTGAAGGAACATATGCATAACATCTGGATGGGCTTTTTCAACCTCATCTAAGAGGATCAGTGAGTAGGGGTTGCGACGGACTTTCTCAGTCAATTGACCAGCTTCGTCATAGCCGACGTATCCTGGAGGAGCACCGACGAGTTTAGCAACACTGTGTTTTTCCATGTATTCACTCATATCAAAGCGAATCATGCTATCAGCAGAACCAAAAAGCTCAATAGCTAGTTGTTTAGACAGTTCTGTTTTACCGACACCAGTAGGACCAACAAAGAGGAAGCTACCAATTGGACGGTTTGGTGTTCCAAGCCCAACACGGTTACGGCGGATAGCCTTAGCAATCTTATCAACTGCATCATCTTGACCAATGACATGAGCCTTGAGGTCGTCTGCTAGATTGATCAGTTGAGACTGTTCTTTTTCTTTAAGGTCGCCAACTGGAATATTGGTTTTCTGTTCAATAATGTGTTCAATCGTCTTTTCACTGATGACTGGAGTATCCTGATCCGTTACCTTGGTCTTTTGCATTTCCTTATATTTGGCAATCTGGTCACGGAAGTAGGCTGCTTTCTCAAAATCTTCGTCTCGAGTTGCTTGAGCCTTGAGATTTTCCGCTTCGATTAAGCGTTGGTCGATGACCTTAGGATCCACAAAATTCAAGGTTAAGTTCATTTTTGAACCAGCTTCATCTAGAAGGTCAATAGCCTTATCTGGCAAGAAACGATCTTGGATATAGCGGTTAGAGAGAGTAGCAGCCGCTTCGATAGCCCCGTCAGTATAATGAACGTGGTGGTAATCTTCGTATTTCTTTTGAATACCTTTGAGGATAGTAATAGTTTCTTCCACTGTTGGTTCATCAACCTTGACAGGTTGCATGCGTCGTTCGAGAGCAGCATCTTTTTCAATGATGCGGTATTCATTGAGAGTAGTAGCACCAACAAGTTGAAGTTCGCCACGAGCAAGAGCTGGTTTCAGGATATTTCCTGCATCCATATTTCCTTCTCCAGCAGAACCAGCACCGACAATCTCATGAATTTCGTCGATAAAGAGGATGATGTCCTCGCGTTTACGGATTTCCTCCATGAGTTTTTGCATGCGTTCTTCGAATTGACCACGAACACCAGTACCTTGGACAAGACTTACTACATCTAAACGGATGACTTCTTTGCCTTGGAGTTTATGGGGAACATCACCGTCTACAATTTTCTGTGCTAAGCCTTCGACAACTGCTGTCTTACCAACACCAGGCTCCCCAATCAGTACTGGGTTGTTTTTGGTTCTACGGTTGAGAATTTCAATAACGCGGATGATTTCTTCGTCACGACCAATTACAGGGTCGATATTTCCACGACGGGCAATCTCAGTAACATTGATACCATATTCATCCAAGAGTCCTTTTTCTTGGCTAGGAGGAGGTGTTTGAGCTGGTCCACGATTTTGGGAACCATAGCCACCATTACCGCCGTATCCACCACCTGACTGAGTAGGGGGAGTGTTGTTATTATTAGAAGATGGTCTAAAGTTATTCAGATCGTTAAAGAAGTCTCCAAATGGATCAAAATCACGATTGTTTAAATCTGTAATGCCTTTGAATAAGCTATTGTTAGGATCTGTTTTGATAATTTTGTAGCAATTTTGGCAAAGATCGATTTGCTTTTGTTGCCCATTAAGATTAGTGTAAAGATGGATTGTTGAGTCATTGATTTTACAATTTTGACAGAGCATACCTCTACCTCGTTTCTTTCTTGGCTTTGACTAAAATAGAAAGGTCAAAAATAGTCAAAGTTCTTTAGTCTCATTATATCATGATTAAAGGGGAAAGCAAGCAAAAAGATTGCTTGTTACAATTCATGATAAAATGCTAATATAGTTGTTTAATGATAAAAAGAAAAATCCCATTTGTCATGCAAAAAGGATTTTCATTGGTCAAAGCAGGAGTACTCTCCAGCCCATATTCAACTATTAGTATAAAAGTTCGTAGATTTCCATCGCAATAAGATCGATGCTATCAAATGTATATGTTTCACGAGCTTCAACGTCACGAAGTGTAAAGAGTGGTCCGTTTTCTTCGTCGTGGTTAAAAGCAACCTCTGCGACAACAACTCCTTCGCGTTCAAAGTTACGTTTTAAGTTACCACCATCTTTTGTCATTGCTTCTAAGCGATTGATGATTCTAACCAAATGTGATTCCATTTTGATTCTCCTCCATTTCTTATCTTTACTATTTTACCATAAACAGACTCTACTTGACTAGAAAAAAACTAAGATTTCTCGCTATTTCTATCGTCTTTGAAAAATTATTGAAAATATTAGGAGAAAATGTTGCATTTTTATGCAAAATATGTTATCCTTATACAAGTTTTAAGTTTAAATATTAAAAACAGAAAGTAGAGTATCCATGAATTTTTCTTTTTTACCAAAATATCTACCATATTTTAACTATGGTGCCGTTGTAACAATTATCATATCTATCTTGGTGGTCTTCTTGGGGACTATTCTAGGAGTGCTGTTGGCCTTTGCACAACGTTCAAAGTTTAAACCGCTTGCCTGGTTTGCTAATCTATATATCTGGGTTTTCCGTGGGACTCCAATGATGGTGCAGATTATGATTGCTTTTGCCTTAATGCATATTAGTGCTCCGACTATTCAAATCGGGATTTTAGATGTTGATCTTACTCGTTTGATTCCAGGGATTTTGATTATCTCTATGAATAGTGGTGCCTATGTATCAGAAACAGTTCGTGCTGGGATTAATGCAGTGCCAAAGGGACAACTAGAAGCAGCGTATTCACTAGGTATTCGTCCTAAAAATGCTATGCGCTATGTTATTTTGCCACAGGCTATCAAGAATATTTTACCAGCCTTGGGGAATGAGTTTATTACCATTATCAAGGATAGCTCGCTCTTGTCAGCTATCGGGGTTATGGAGTTGTGGAATGGAGCTACTACAGTATCAACAACCACTTACCTGCCTTTAACTCCGCTCTTATTTGCAGCCTTTTACTACTTGATTATGACCTCTATCTTGACGCTTGCCTTGAAAGCTTTTGAAAATCGTATGGGACAAGGAGATAAGAAATAATGACTGAAACGCTAATTAAAATTGAAAACCTTCATAAAAGCTTTGGAAAGAATGAAGTTTTAAAAGGGATTGATCTTGAAATTAAAAAAGGGGAAGTAGTGGTCATTATTGGACCATCTGGTAGTGGTAAGTCAACCCTCCTTCGCTCTATGAATCTTCTCGAAGAAGCTACTAAAGGAAAGGTTATCTTTGAAGGTGTAGACATTACGGATAAGAAAAACGACCTCTTTGCCATGCGTGAAAAGATGGGAATGGTTTTCCAACAATTTAATCTCTTCCCAAATATGACAGTCATGGAAAATATTACACTTTCTCCGATTAAGACTAAGGGAGAAAGTAAGGAAGTGGCTGAGAAGAGAGCGCATGAGCTCTTAGAAAAGGTTGGTTTACCAGATAAGGCAGATGCTTATCCACAAAGCTTGTCGGGCGGTCAACAACAGCGGATCGCTATCGCCCGTGGTTTAGCCATGGAGCCAGATGTTTTACTATTTGATGAACCAACTTCTGCTCTAGACCCAGAAATGGTAGGAGAAGTACTAGCAGTTATGCAAGAACTTGCTCAGTCAGGAATGACTATGGTTATCGTAACTCATGAAATGGGCTTTGCTCGTGAGGTGGCAGATCGTGTCATCTTTATGGCTGATGGTGTTGTTGTTGAAGACGGAACTCCAGAGCAAGTCTTTGAACAAACCCAAGAACAAAGAACCAAGGATTTCTTGAGTAAGGTTTTGTAAAATACTGTTTATTAGAAAAGCTCCAAGGGGGCTTTTTCTTATAGTTTCAGACTATAGGGTATCTTAGGTAAGAAGTGTTAGAAGGTCGAGCGATTTTTTGTTATAATAGAAAATATTTGTTAGAAAAGAGAAAATACATGACACAGATTATTAATGGAAAGGCTTTGGCAGCCAAGCTACAGGGACAGTTGGCTGAAAAAACAGCCAAGTTAAAGAAAGAGACAGGTTTGGTTCCAGGCTTGGTCGTTATTTTAGTCGGAGAAAATACAGCCAGCCAAGTTTACGTACGCAACAAGGAACGTTCAGCTATCGCAGCAGGTTTTCAAAGTGAAGTTGTGCGAGTTCCGGAGACCATTACACAAGATGAATTGTTGGAGTTGATTGCTACATACAATCAAGATCCAGCTTGGCATGGGATTTTGGTCCAGCTTCCATTACCAAAACACATCGATGAAGAAGCTGTTTTACTAGCTATTGACCCTGAAAAGGATGTAGATGGCTTTCATCCGCTCAATATGGGGCGTCTTTGGTCTGGTCACCCAGTTATGATCCCTTCAACTCCTGCTGGAATTATGGAAATGTTCCATGAGTATGGGATTGAGTTAGAAGGTAAAAATGCAGTTGTTATTGGTCGTTCAAATATCGTTGGGAAACCCATGGCCCAGTTGCTCTTGGCTAAGAATGCAACGGTAACTTTGACCCACTCTCGCACCCACAATCTAGCCCAAGTAGCTTCTAAAGCCGATATTCTTGTAGTAGCAATCGGTCGTGCTAAGTTCGTGACTGCTGATTTTGTCAAACCTGGAGCTGTTGTCATTGATGTGGGGATGAACCGAGATGAAAATGGCAAGCTTTGTGGAGATGTTGACTATGATGCTGTTGCACCAGTCGCTAGCCATATCACACCTGTACCTGGTGGAGTTGGGCCTATGACCATTACCATGCTAATGGAACAGACTTATCAGGCTGCTTTAAGAACGCTGGATAAAGATTAGGTTTACTATGAAAAATAGTTGAGATAGTAATATCTCGGCTTTTTATTTGCTGTAATGATACTTCTATCTATTATTTTGTAGTATAATGAGAGATAAGAAGTAGTAAGGAAGTAATAATAATGAAGGAAATTGATCAAGCTCTTCTGAAAAAAGTTATTATTGAACGTCCTCGTTCTAGTCATAAGGGAGACTACGGGCGTCTTCTCTTGATTGGAGGGGCTTATCCCTATGGGGGAGCCATTATTATGGCTGCCTTAGGGGCTGTTAAAAGTGGCGCAGGCTTGGTTACAGTAGCAACGGATAAAGAGAATATTCCAGCGCTACATAGCCATTTGCCTGAGGCTATGGCTTTTGCTCTTGACGATAAGCAATTACTGGAGCAACAGTTAGAGAAAGCGAATGTTGTCTTAGTTGGCCCTGGACTAGTGGATGATGAGCGAGGAGAGGAGCTAATTAAAACAGTCTTTCATCATTCAAATCAAGACCAGACTCTCATACTGGATGGTGGTGCCCTATCTATTTTTGCTAAGAGGGGGATGAAATTTCCTAAAGCCCACCTTGTTTTAACTCCACATCAAAGGGAATGGCAAGTCTTGTCAGGCTTAGATTTGACTTCTCAAGGAGCTGAGGAAACAGGAGAGGCTTTGATGAGTTTTCCTTCAGGAACGATTTTGGTTCAAAAAGGTCCTGCGACTCGAATCTGGCAAGCTGGTCAAGATGATTTTTATCAGTTAGAGGTTGGGGGTCCTTATCAGGCGACTGGGGGTATGGGGGATACTCTGGCTGGGATGATCGCTGGCTTTGTAGGTCAATTTCACCAAGTTAGTCTCTATGAAAGAGTGACAGTAGCGACATATCTGCATTCAGCAATTGCCCAAGAACTAGCTGAGGACAATTATGTAGTTCTGCCAACCACGATTAGTCAACATATTCCTGCATTCATGAAGAAAATACAAAAAGACACCTGAATTTTTCAGGTGTCTTTTGACTATTAGAAGAGGCCTTTGACCTTATCTACAAGACCGTCAAGCCCTTCTGAGCCTGAAACCAATGCTTGCGCTTGGCTAAGTTAGTCCCCTAGTTGATCCTTGTTTTCTTCAACAAAGGTTTTTGCTGCAGAAAAATCTTTTTTCTCGACGAGTTCTTTTACTTGATTAAACAAATCCAATGGGTTCATGAATTTCCTCCTTTTCTACCATTTTATTCAATCATTTTTGTTTAAATCTTGCAAGAAACTTGACTCTTCAAATAAAGTTCATGGGTGTCAAATGGTGTAAATTTTGATATAATTTTTAGTGATGAATTTTAGAAATGATCGGTATGTGGTTGTAGATTTAGAAGCAACAAGTACCGGAAGCAAGGCAAAAATCATCCAAGTGGGAATTGTAGTCATTGAAGATGGTGAGATTGTTGAGCGATATGCCACTGATATCAATCCGCATGAACACTTGGATTCTCATATCAAAGAATTAACGGGTTTGACTGATAAGCGTTTAGCAAAGGCACCAGAGTTTTCCCAGGTAGCTGGAAAGATTTTTGAGTTGGTCAAAGACGGTATTTTTGTTGCGCACAATGTTCAGTTCGATGCCAATTTGTTGGCAGAATTCCTATTTTTTGAAGGTTATGAATTACGCACCCCTCGTATCGATACGGTTGAGTTGGCTCAAGTCTTTTTCCCTCAGCTTGAAAAGTATAATCTTGGAATTCTCTGCCAAGAGTTGGGAATTCCCTTGGAGCAAGCTCACACAGCCTTATCAGATGCCCAAGCAACGGCAGAACTCTTTCTTTGTATGAGACAAAAGATGTTTCAACTTCCAAAAGGTTTGTTGGAGCGCTTATTAAGTCTGGCTGATAGCTTATTGTACGAATCATACATGGTCATCGAGGAAGTTTATCAGAAACAGTCTCTCTTAGTTGAACATGACTTGGTCGAGGTGCAAGGTCTATTTTTGAGAAAAGAAAAATCAGCCCTTTCTCCACGAAAACTATCTAAAGATTTCCAAACCAATATTGCCTTGTTGGGGTTGGAGGAGAGAAACTTGCAAGAACGCTTCGCACAAAAGGTTCAAGAGTGCTTGCAAGGGGAAGACATTTCTTTTATTCAGGCTCAAACTGGGATTGGAAAAACCTATGGCTATCTCCTGCCAGCCTTGTCTCTTGAGAATGAAAGTGGGATCCTACTTAGTGTTCCAACTAAAATCCTTCAAAATCAGGTAATGCATGAGGAGGCTAAAAAACTCGAAGAGATTTTCCATATCTCTATTCATAGTCTCAAAGGACCACAGAATTACTTGAAGTTAGATGCCTTTCATGCAGTGCTAGAGGAAGAAGAATCCAATCGTTTGTATACGCGTTTCAAGATGCAACTCCTAGTTTGGCTGACTGAGACAGATACTGGAGACTTAGACGAAATTGGTCAGCTTTATCGCTACCAGCAATTTTTACCAAACTTGGTGCATGATGGAAATCTTCACAAAGATTCTCTCTTTTGGTTAGAGGATTTTTGGAGACGTGGTCAGGAAAAAGCGCGTTCTTGTAAGTTGCTAGTGACCAATCATGCTTACCTCGTTACTCGACTTGAAGATGATCCGAGTCTTTTAGAGGGACGTTTCTTGATTTTGGATGAATCCCAGAAAATCTTGTTGACCTTGGAAAATCTTTCTCGAAAATCTTATTTGCTTACAGATTTGCTAGAACAATTAGATCAAGCTCTATCTAAAGAAGAAGGCATGCTTGAAAGACGCTTGCTAGAGAGTGTTCGTTTTGAGCTTTCTTATCTGCTGGAGCAGTTTCTATCTGGCAAACGTAAGATGTGCCCAGCTAGTAGCATTGATAAGCTCCAACAGGATTTTTCAGAGTTGAATCTTCCAGAATTTAAAGACTATCAGAGATTTTTCTCGTCTGAAGGAGAATTTTGGTTATCAGTTTCAGAACTCTCTAGTAAAAAAATCGAGATTACTTCTAGTCGCGATCAGCGTTTGTTATTTTCTCAGATATTTCCAGAATCCTGCCAGCTTCTCGGAATCTCTGCAACCCTAGAAATTAGTAGCAGAGTTTCTTTGCCAGAATTGTTAGGATTCCCGCAAGCAAATATTTATTACCAAGATGAACAGTTTCAGGAAAATCAGGAAATTTTCTTGGTGAATGATTTTCCATTGGTGACTGAAGTTTCGCTTGAGGAATATGCACAAGCAGTTGTGGAAGTTCTAGAAGATTTGTCCTACCTGGAAGAACCGATTTTAGTCTTATTTACTGCAAAAGATTTATTGCTGCAGGTATCTGATACTTTAAGAATTCCCCATTTAGCTCAATATAAGCATGGGGAACCAGCTCAATTGAAAAAACGCTTTGAAAAAGGAGAGCGTGAGCTCTTACTTGGTGCGGGGAGTTTCTGGGAAGGAGTCGATTTTTCCAGACATCCTCGGGTGATTGAAGTGGTGACACGTTTGCCTTTCCAAAATCCAGAGGATCCATTTACCAAAAAGATGAATCAAGAACTCCGTCTTGAAGGGAAGAACCCTTTTTATGATTACCAACTTCCTATGGCGATTATTCGTCTCAAGCAAGCGATAGGTAGGACCATGCGCCGAGTTGGTCAACGCTCCGCAGTTTTGATTTTAGACAGCCGCATGTCAAGCAAACGATATGGCAAGCAAATCAGCAAGGCCTTGTCTCGCACTAGTCGAGTAAGGAATATTAGCCGAGAGCAAGTGTTTGTCAACGTTCAAGAATTTTTAAATAAACAATGAAATGAATATCAGAAAGAATGAAGGAGGCCATTATGAAACGTTCATTCGACTCTAGGGTCGATTATAGTTTAATATTACCAGTGTTTTGTTTGTTGGTAATTGGAGTTGTAGCGATTTATATAGCAGTTAGTCATGACTACCCAAACAATGTTTGGCCTATACTTGGACAACAACTGGCTTGGATAGCACTTGGGATTATCTTTAGTTTTGTAGTTATGTTTTTTAACACCAAGTTTTTATGGCAGTCTACCCCCTATCTATATGGTCTTGGTCTAGCCTTGATGGTCTTACCCTTGGTTTTTTATAATCCAAGTTTAGTGGCTGCAACAGGTGCTAAAAACTGGGTATCAATCGGTGGTTATACACTTTTTCAACCGTCTGAATTCATGAAGATATCTTACATCTTGATGCTAGCTTATGTGATTGTAACTTTCACTAAAAAGTACAAGGACAAAGCACGTACCATCGGTTTAGATTTCCTTTTGATTCTTTGGATGATTGTTTTCACGATTCCGGTTCTAGTGTTACTAGCCTTACAAAGTGACCTTGGAACGGCAATGGTTTTTGTTGCGATCTTTGCAGGTCTTGTCTTGTTGTCAGGTGTTTCTTGGAAGATTATCATCCCAGTCTTTGTAACAGTTGTATCAGCCATTACAGGATTTTTAGCCATCTTCATTACAAAGGATGGGCGTGCCTTTATGCACCAACTTGGTATGCCGACTTATCAGATTAATCGTATCTTGGCTTGGCTCAATCCCTTTGATTATGCTCAAACAACTACCTATCAACAGGCTCAAGGTCAAATTGCCATCGGTAGTGGGGGAGTATTTGGCCAAGGCTTTAACGTGTCCAATCTCCTCATCCCAGTCCGTGAGAGTGACATGATCTTCACAGTTATCGCTGAAGATTTTGGTTTTATAGGTTCAGTAGTAGTGATTGCACTCTATCTACTCCTCATCTATCGTATGTTAAAGATTACTCTGAAATCTAACAATCAATTTTATACTTATATCTCCACTGGATTTATCATGATGCTCTTGTTCCACATCTTTGAGAACATTGGTGCCGTCACAGGACTCCTTCCTCTTACGGGGATTCCTTTGCCCTTTATTTCCCAAGGGGGATCAGCCATTATCAGTAATCTCATCGGTGTCGGTCTTCTTTTATCGATGAGCTACCAAACACATCTCGCCGATGAAAAGAGTGGTCGAACAAGATTTAAACGTAAAAAAGTTGTACTGAAGAAAGTGAAATAAGGAGGTCGCTATGCCTAAAGTTGCAGTTATCCTAGCAAATGGCTTTGAAGAAATTGAAGCCTTGACTGTCGTAGACGTCTTGCGTCGCGCAAATATCACCTGCCATATGGTCGGATTTGGTGAAGAAGTGACAGGTTCACATGCCATTCAAGTTCAAGCCGATCGAGTGTTTGATGGAAATTTATCAGAGTATGATATGATTGTCCTTCCAGGAGGTATGCCTGGCTCTGCCCACTTGCGGGACAATGAACAATTGATCACTGAACTTCAAAAATTTGAGAAAATCGGTAAAAAGGTAGCAGCCATCTGTGCGGCTCCAATTGCATTGAATCAGGCAGGTCTACTAGAAGGTAGAAACTTCACCTGCTATGATGGAGTCCAGGAACAAATTGCTAACGGCCACTACCATAAAGAAATAGTAGTAGTGGATGGGAATGTTATCACTAGCCGTGGGCCAGCAACAGCTTTAGCCTTTGCTTACCACTTGGTTGAAACACTGGGCGGAGATGCTGAATCTCTAAGAAATGGCATGCTCTACACAGACCTATTTGAAAAATAATGAACAAATTGAGGAGAATCTTTCTTGATGGAGAAGATTCTTCTCTTTTTTAAGGTCAAAACCAAGGTAAACATCGCATTTTTTATAAAAAAATGGTATAATGAAGGGTATGAAATATCACGATTACATCTGGGATTTAGGTGGAACCCTGCTTGATAATTATGAAACTTCTACAGCAGCTTTTGTAGAAACATTAGCAGAGTTTGGGATTGAGCAGGAGCACGACAGTGTCTACGAAGCTTTGAAGGTTTCGACTGCCTTTGCCATCGAAAAGTATGCTCCAGGTATTGAAAACTTTCTTGAGAAATATAAAGAAAATGAAGCCCGCGATCTTGAACACCCAGTATTGTTTGATGGGATTCCTGCGCTCTTGGAAGAAATATCAGACCAAGGTGGCCGTAATTTCTTGGTTTCTCATCGAAATGATCAGGTATTGGAGATTCTTTCAAAAACAAAGATAGCACCATACTTTACAGAAGTAGTGACAGCTAGTTCAGGATTTAAACGTAAACCAAATCCTGAATCGATGATTTATTTACGTGATAAGTATCAAATTACATCTGGTCTGGTCATTGGTGACCGTGCTATTGATGTAGAGGCAGGACTTGCTGCAGGCTTAGATGCCTATCTCTTTGAGAACGTTGTAGCGTTAAAACAAGCAATAGACATGTAAGAAAAAGGGGAAACATGACAGAAGATATTAAAAACCAACAGGCACAAGATTATGATGCCAGTCAAATTCAAGTTTTGGAAGGTCTGGAAGCTGTTCGTATGCGTCCAGGTATGTACATTGGTTCAACTTCGAAAGAGGGTCTTCACCACCTAGTCTGGGAAATCGTAGATAACTCTATCGACGAAGCCTTGGCTGGATTCGCTAGTCATATCGAAGTTTTTATTGAACCAGATGATTCAATTACAGTTATTGACGATGGTCGTGGGATTCCAGTTGATATCCAGGAAAAAACAGGTCGTCCTGCCGTTGAAACAGTCTTTACTGTTCTTCACGCCGGAGGTAAATTCGGCGGTGGCGGATACAAGGTATCTGGTGGTCTCCACGGTGTAGGTTCATCCGTTGTAAATGCTCTTTCAACTCAGTTGGATGTTCGCGTTCACAAAAACGGAAAAATTCATTACCAAGAATACCGTCGTGGACATGTTGTGGCTGACCTAGAGGTAATTGGGGATACAGATAAAACAGGAACAATCGTTCACTTTACTCCAGACCCAGAAATTTTCACAGAGACAACAACATTTGACTTTGACAAATTAAATAAACGGATTCAAGAGTTAGCCTTCTTGAATCGTGGGCTTCAAATCTCTATCACTGACAAACGTGAAGGACTAGAGCAGACTAAGCATTATCACTATGAAGGTGGGATTGCGAGCTACGTTGAGTACCTCAACGAAAATAAGGATGTTATCTTTGATACACCAATCTACACAGATGGAGAAATGGATGATATTACAGTGGAAGTCGCCATGCAGTACACAACGGGTTACCACGAGAATGTCATGAGTTTCGCCAACAATATTCATACCCATGAAGGTGGAACACATGAACAAGGTTTCCGTACAGCCTTAACTCGTGTCATCAATGACTATGCTCGTAAAAACAAACTTCTAAAAGATAACGAAGATAACCTAACAGGTGAGGATGTCCGTGAAGGATTGACAGCCGTTATCTCTGTAAAGCATCCAAACCCTCAGTTTGAAGGGCAAACGAAAACTAAACTTGGGAATAGTGAAGTTGTCAAGATTACCAACCGCTTGTTCAGTGATGCATTTTCTGACTTCCTTTTGGAAAATCCACAGATTGCTAAGCGCATCGTAGAAAAAGGTATCCTAGCAGCTAAGGCTCGTGTGGCAGCAAAACGTGCACGAGAAGTGACTCGTAAGAAATCAGGTTTAGAAATTTCAAATCTACCAGGGAAACTAGCTGACTGTTCATCAAATAATCCAGCTGAAACGGAACTCTTTATCGTCGAAGGAGACTCAGCGGGAGGTTCTGCAAAATCAGGGCGTGACCGTGAATTTCAAGCTATCTTGCCTATTCGTGGGAAAATCCTTAACGTTGAAAAGGCAAGTATGGATAAAATTCTTGCCAATGAAGAAATCCGTAGCCTTTTCACAGCTATGGGAACAGGATTTGGTGCAGAGTTTGATGTCAGCAAGGCTCGATACCAAAAACTGGTTATCATGACTGATGCCGATGTCGATGGAGCTCACATTCGTACCCTCTTATTAACTCTGATTTATCGCTATATGAAACCTGTTTTAGAGGCAGGCTATGTTTATATCGCTCAACCACCTATTTACGGTGTTAAAGTTGGTAGTGAGATTAAAGAATATATTCAGCCAGGTGTAGACCAAGAGACTCGCTTGCAAGAAGCTTTGGCTCGCTACAGTGAAGGTCGTTCAAAACCAACCATTCAACGTTATAAAGGTCTTGGAGAAATGGATGACCACCAACTTTGGGAAACTACTATGAATCCTGAACATCGCCTTATGGCCCGTGTATCAGTGGATGACGCTGCTGAAGCAGATAAAATTTTTGATATGCTTATGGGTGATCGAGTAGAACCACGTCGTGAATTTATCGAAGAAAACGCTGTGTACAGTACTCTTGACGTTTAAAAAAATTAGGAAATAGTTCCCAAGGCTTTAAAAATATGATATAATCATTACAATTGTGTCAAGTATAAAAGGAGTTAGATATGACAGATAATCAGTTGATTATTACCTTGATTGGAATCGCAGTTCTGCTTCTTATTGCCTTTGCAGTAGCAATTTTGCTTCGTAAACGTAATGAGAGTAGACTTGCAGCTTTAGAAGAAAGAAAAGAAGAACTATATAATCTCCCCGTTAATGATGAGGTAGAGGTTGTTAAAAACATGCATCTGATTGGTCAAAGTCAGGTTGCTTTTAGAGAATGGAACCAAAAATGGGTTGATTTATCTCTTAACTCATTTGCGGATATTGAGAATAACCTCTTTGAAGCTGAAGGTTACAATAGCTCATTCCGTTTCTTGAAGGCTAAACACCAAATTGATCAAATTGAGAGTCAAATCGAACTCGTAGAAGAGGACATCGCAGCCATCCGTAATGCTTTGTCAGATTTGGAAAAACAAGAATCAAAAAATAGCGGACGCGTATTGCATGCCTTAGACTTGTTTGAAAAACTACAAAATACTGTAGCCGAAGATTCTGAAAAATATGGTCAAGCTCTTCCAGAAATTGAAAAACAATTGGAGAATATTCAATCTGAGTTTTCTCAATTTGTAACCTTGAACTCTTCAGGTGACCCAGTTGAAGCAGCAGGTATTTTGGATAACGCAGAAAATCATATTCTTGCGTTGACACATATCGTTGAAAGAATTCCAGCGATTGTGGCTAAACTTACTACTGAGTTGCCAGATCAACTTGAAGATTTAGAAGCAGGATATCGTAAACTCTTAGATGAGAACTACCATTTTGTAGAAACTGATATCGAATCACGACTTCAACTTCTATATGAAGCCTTGAAAAACAATCACGAGAATATTCGTAAGTTAGAATTGGATAACGCAGAGTATGAAAATACTCAAATCCAAGAAGAAATCAATGCGCTTTATGATATTTTCACTCGTGAAATTAACGCTCATAAAGCTTTCGAGAAATTGGTAACAACCCTACCTACATATCTTCAACACTTGAAAGAAAACAATCAAGTCTTGGTTAAAGATATCGAACGTCTTGGTAAAACTTACTTGATTTCAGAAAGCGATGTGAATCGAGTTCGTCGCCTTCAAGCAGATATTTCTGCCTTGAATACTACAATTGAGGAATTGACAAACGACCAATCAGAAGTTTCAGAAGCATACTCTGTCTTGCAAGAACGTTTGGAAAATCTCCAATCTACATTGAAAGATATTGAAGATGACCAAATCGGTGTCAGCGAACGCCTTGTTCAGATTGAAAAAGATGACATCAATGCTCGTCAAAAAGCAAATGTATACGTCAACCGTCTACATACCATTAAACGCTATATGGAGAAGAGAAATCTTCCAGGGATTCCACAAAAATTCTTGAAGCTCTTCTTTGATGCAAGTCACAGTACAGAAGACTTAATGGCTGAGTTGGAACAAGCACAAGTGAATATCGAATCTGTCAATCGTATTCTTGAGATTGCGACAAATGATATGAATATGTTGGAAGAAGAAACATACAGTATTGTTCAAAATGCAACATTGACAGAACAATTGCTTCAATATTCTAACCGTTACAGATCATTTGATGATCGTATTCAACAAGCTTTCCAAGAAGCTTTGTATATCTTTGAAACGACCTTTGATTACCAAGCATCTTTCGAAAAAATCTCTCAAGCATTAGAAGTTGCAGAGCCAGGAGTAACCAACCGTTTTGTTACTTCTTATGAGAAAACAAGAGAAAGTATTCGCTTCTAATTTTAAAAAGAACCCTAGAATGTGCTAGGGTTCTTTTACTTTTCTTTTCCTATTAAAAATGACTTTCTTCTGTGTTTTCATTGAAATTATAGCTCTGATTTGATATGATAAAACTATGACAAAAAAGAGATTACTCCAGAATAAAGTAAAGAAGAAAAATAATAAAAAGCTTGGCACTCTTGTCTTGCTTTTATTTATAACAATGTTAGCACTTGGCAGTGTAATTACCTATAAAGTGATGAGTAAACATGCTTTCGAACAAAAGATTGAAAGTCTCAAGAAGGAAAAAGATGAAGTCTACTCACAAGGCACTCAAAAGGAACATTTTCGCAAGGAAAAATCAGAGATTATCACCTATTATCCAATGGTTGGAGATAGTGTTATCTCCTCTGTTAAGAATGAGATTGTAAAGGATATCACTGACAAAGTAGAAGGAAAAGAACAGTTGATTTTTTATTACCCAGAAAAAGGGGACTCATCTTTAACTGGGGTTGAAAATCGATTGATTAAAAAGCAAGCTTTTAATTTGGTAAATTCGAATGTTGTCGAATTAGAAAATACCACACTCAGTCAGCTTTATCTAAAAGAAGATGGTTCTGTCTTTACACTGGACCAACTTTTCACAGATACAAGCAAAGCTAAGGAAAAATTACTCGAAGATCTTAAGTCTACTCTTCAGGATAAACAAGTTGAGCAATCAGTGGTTGATCAAGTTTCAGCTGATTTATCAGCGGCAGAATTATCAACTTGGAAGTTTGCCTATAAAGATAGCCAATTGGTTCTTTATCCAGTCAAAGCAACTAACAATATAGAAGAAATAGCAATGCCTATTTCAAATTTCTTTGATTTTATTCAAACATCATATCTAACAGAAAAAGATGCTGAACTTTATAAAAAAGTTCAAGAGGAAAAACATAAAAAAGTTGTAGCTCTCACCTTCGACGATGGTCCCGATGGCAATACAACACCACAAGCCTTGGATATTTTAGCTAAGTACAAAATAAAAGCAACCTTCTTTGTACAAGGAAAGAATATTGCAGGCAATGAGTCAATCCTTAAACGTATGCAGTCTGAAGGCCATGAAGTTGGAAACCATAGTTGGAATCATCCAGTTCTAACCAAGCTATCATTGGAAGATGCTAAGAAGCAAATTACGGATACAGAATCAGCAATTACTAGTGTGCTTGGAACAAGTTCAAAATTGATGCGACCTCCATATGGTGCTGTTTCAGATGATATCCGCAACAGCCTGGATTTGAGCTTTATTATGTGGAATGTTGATAGTTTGGACTGGAAGAGCAAGAATGAGGCTGCTATTTTAACTGAGATTCAACGTCAAGCGACAAATGGATCTATCATCCTCATGCATGATATCCATCAAACATCCGTTAACTCATTGCCAAAAGTTATTGAGTATCTGCAAGGACAAGGATATAGCTTTGTGACAGTATCTGAATTGCTAGGTAACCATGTGAAACCACATGAGATTTACTATTCACGGAATCAGTAGAGTCAATACCTAAGGATCTGACTTGAATCAAAATTCCATCGAGAAAAAATAAAAAAGATAAATTTTTATCTTGACAAGTAGGGGAAAACTTGATATCATATACAAGATGAGAAAAGCAGAAGTGAGAACTTCTCGCCTTGCGACTAACGTTGTCTGGCCCCTACAGATCAAGTTTCAGGAATGAAATATAATCATGTAGTGCGGATTTGCGTTAGCAAGTCCGCTCTTGTTTTTCTCTAAACTAAAAAAAGAGGTGAAAACCATAGCAAAGCAAGACTTATTCATCAATGATGAAATTCGTGTACGCGAAGTTCGCTTAATCGGTCTTGAAGGTGAGCAATTGGGTATCAAACCACTAAGCGAAGCGCAAGCACTTGCGGATGAAGCTAACGTGGACTTGGTTCTCATTCAGCCTCAAGCTAAACCTCCTGTTGCGAAAATTATGGACTACGGTAAGTTCAAATTTGAGTACCAGAAGAAACAAAAAGAACAACGCAAAAAACAAAGCGTTGTGACCGTGAAAGAAGTTCGTTTGAGCCCAGTTATCGACAAGGGTGACTTCGAAACTAAACTTCGCAATGCTCGTAAGTTCCTTGAAAAAGGAAACAAAGTAAAGGTATCTATTCGCTTTAAGGGACGTATGATTACCCATAAAGAAATTGGTGCAAAAGTTTTAGCAGACTTCGCTGAAGCAACTCAAGATATTGCTATCATCGAACAACGTGCTAAAATGGATGGTCGTCAAATGTTTATGCAGTTGGCACCAGCAACTGACAAGAAATAATCTGTCAGAAAGTTAAAAAAAGGAGAAAAAATCATGCCAAAACAAAAAACACACCGCGCATCAGCTAAACGTTTCAAACGTACAGGTTCTGGTGGACTTAAACGTTTCCGTGCTTATACATCTCACCGTTTCCACGGAAAAACTAAAAAACAACGTCGTCATCTTCGTAAAGCATCTATGGTGCATGCAGGAGATTTCAAACGTATCAAAGCAATGCTTACTCGCTTGAAATAATCGCGTATTTGTAAGTAAACAATTCTAGGAAATATTTGGAGGAAATATAAATGGCACGTGTTAAAGGTGGCGTTGTATCACGCAAACGTCGTAAACGTATTCTTAAATTAGCTAAAGGTTACTATGGAGCTAAACATATCTTGTTCCGTACTGCAAAAGAACAAGTAATGAACTCTTATTACTATGCATACCGTGACCGTCGTCAAAAGAAACGTGACTTCCGTAAATTGTGGATCACACGTATCAATGCGGCAGCTCGTTTGAACGGACTTTCATACTCACAATTGATGTATGGTTTGAAATTGGCTGAGATCGAAGTTAACCGTAAAATGCTTGCTGACTTGGCTGTTAACGACGCAGCAGCTTTCACAGCTCTTGCAGATGCAGCTAAAGCAAAACTTGGTAAATAATTATTCATAAGACTGGTGCAAGTTTGTTCCAGTCTTTTTTAAACAAAGGAGAAAAAATGGCTTCAAAAATGTTACATACTTGCTTGCGAGTAGAAAATCTTGAAAAATCAATTGCTTTTTACCAAGATGCTTTTGGATTTAAGGAATTGCGTCGTAAGGATTTTCCAGACTATGCTTTTACGATTGTTTATCTAGGTCTTGACGGTGATGACTATGAATTGGAGTTGACTTACAACTATGATCATGGGCCTTATGTTGTAGGTGACGGCTTTGCTCACATCGCTCTAAGTACACCTGACCTTGAAGTTCTTCACAAAGAACATAGCGAAAAAGGTTATGAAGTAACGGAACCTAAAGGGCTTCCAGGTACTCAACCAAACTATTACTTTATCAAAGATCCAGATGGATACAAGGTAGAAGTGATTCGTGAAAAATAATAAAAACTCCTCATTTGTCAAATTGAGCGAGACAATTTCACCTGTCTCAGAAAAACTTGATAGGGAGTAGTGTAGGTCATTTATGTTAGTTTCTTTCAGACAAATGTGAGCGTTTATCTGAGACTAATATAGATGGCTTTTTCTATCTAGCTTAATTTGACAAATTGGGATATAATAAAAATAACTTAACAAATTAGAGGGAGAAAAAGATGTCAGACCAAAAACCAAATGTAGAGCTAAACAAAGAAGAAGATAAACTAATTGTAGAAAATAATTCGGTGGAAGATATGCAGAATGGTCCAAAAGCAGTCAAGAAACCCTCGATTCTTCTATCTTTCTCATTTTATTTGGCTCTTACCTATATTCTTCTATTTATATCTATTGCTTTAGTTGCTGGTCCATGGGGAATTGTATTCTTGATTTTTCTAGGTCCTAATTTAATTGCTTACGCTATAGCAACTGTCTTAACACAGATAGGAATCAAGAAAGTAAATAAAACTGTCTTGTATACAAGTGCAGGATTTTATTTGCTTTCAGGACTTTTGGCATTCGACCCGGATTGGCAGATTTTTAGGATTTTTCCTTTTCTCTCCCTAGTTCTAGTTTTAATCGGTATATTTTTAACGAAAGATACAAGTAATTAAATTAAAAAAGCTAGGCGCAACTCTTCTTCGAACTTATTTCATATCATAAAACCATAGCATTTAAGGCTGTGGTTTTTTAGTTTGATAAGAACAAAAGTATCTGTTTTTCTATTTTTTAAATGGTATAATAGAGAAAGAATAAGGGAGGTGAGAAAGAATGATTGCCCAACTGGATACCAAAACTGTCTATAGTTTCATGGAGAGCATGGTTTCGATTAAGAGATATGTCAGTCAAGGGAAGGAATATGGTTATTCATCACTTGGAATCATGGATGAAGACAATCTCTATGGAGCCTATTATTTTATCAAAGAATGCCAGAAACAGGAGATTCAGCCTTTATTAGGTCTTGAGATGACTGTTCATCATCAAGATGAATGGATCAATCTACGTTTTCTAGCCCTGTCAAATCGTGGCTATCGAAACTTGATGAAGCTGTCGTCTTTAAAGATGACAGGTAAAAAAGATTGGACTGACTTTTCTCCTTACCTGGAGGATATCTGTGTCATTGTTCCCTATTATCCTGAGATTGTTGGCTTAGATTTGGAGCATGGCTATTATATCGGAGTTTATCCAGATACACCTCAATCCAATTTTTCTCACCCCATCCTCCCGCTTTATCGTGTTAATTCTTTCGAACCTGAGGATTTGGAAGCCCTACAGATGCTTAAAGCGATTAAGGAAAACGTGACCTTGAGGGAGGTTGATGTTCAATCTCAACAGGGCTTGTTTTTGCCTGCTGACCGTTTAGAACAGGTTTTTCAGGAGAAGTTTCCACAAGCACTCGAAAACCTAGCAAGATTGACCAAGGGGACTTCCTACGAGATTGATAGTAGTCTCAAGCTTCCTCGTTTTAATCCGGAGAGACCAGCTGTTGAGGAATTAAGGGAGAGAGCTGTTAAGGGCTTGGAGCAAAAAGGCTTGCTAGATTTTGTCTATCAGAATCGTTTAGAAGAAGAGCTATCTGTGATTCATGATATGGGATTCGATGACTATTTTTTAGTTGTCTGGGACCTATTGCGTTTTGGTCGGTCTCAGGGATATTACATGGGAATGGGACGTGGTTCTGCGGTAGGAAGTTTAGTAGCTTACGCTTTAGATATTACAGGGATTGATCCTGTAGCTAAGAATCTCATCTTTGAACGTTTCTTGAATCGAGAACGTTATACCATGCCAGATATCGATATTGATATTCCAGATATCTATCGACCTGAGTTTATTCGTTATGTTCGTGATCGTTATGGTAGTATCCACGCTGCGCAGATTGTCACTTACTCGACCTTTGGTGCTAAGCAGGCCATACGAGATATTTTTAAACGGTATGGTGTCCCTGAGTACGAATTGACGGCCATTACGAAAAAAATAGGATCTAAAGATACTCTTACTACAGCTTATGAAGGCAATCTAGGTTTTAGACAACTTATTCAGAGTAAGATGGAGTACCAAAAGGCTTTTGAAATTGCTAAGAAGATAGAAGGCTATCCTCGACAAACTTCTATCCATGCAGCTGGTGTCGTTATCAGTGATAAAAATCTAACAGATTATATTCCGCTCAAGTATGGAGAGGATATGCTGATTACCCAGTATGATGCCCATGGAGTTGAAGGAAATGGTTTGCTCAAGATGGACTTCTTGGGTCTTCGAAACCTAACCTTTGCTCAAAAAATGCAGGAGCTCTTATATGAAACTCAAGGAATTCAGCTAAGGATTGAGGATATAGACCTTGAGGATAAAGAAACTTTAACCCTCTTTGCAGCTGGCAAAACTAAGGGGATCTTTCAGTTTGAACAACCTGGTGCCATTCGCTTATTGAAGCGCGTGAAACCAGAAAGCTTTGAAGAAGTAGTGGCAACGACTTCCCTCAACAGACCAGGTGCGAGTGACTATATCGATAACTTTGTGGCTCGAAAACATGGTAAAGAAAAGGTGACAGTTCTGGACCCTGTGCTAGAAGATATTTTGGCTCCGACTTATGGCATCATGCTTTACCAAGAACAGGTGATGCAAGTAGCTCAACGCTATGCAGGTTTCAGTCTTGGAAAAGCCGATATCTTGCGTCGTGCTATGGGAAAAAAGAATGCTACCGAGATGCATCGAATGGAGGAGAGTTTTATCCAAGGTGCACTTGAAAATGGGCATAGCAAAGAACAGGCTCAAGAAGTTTTTGCTGTCATGGAAAAATTTGCTGGTTACGGTTTTAACCGTTCGCATGCTTATGCATATGCAGCTTTAGCTTTTCAGCTTGCCTACTTTAAAACACATTACCCTGCTATCTTTTATCAGGTCATGCTCAATTATGCGAGTGGAGATTATATTCTCGATGCGCTTGAACTGGGATTTGAACTGGTTCCTCTTTCGATCAATACAATTCCATATCAGGATAAACTGACAGATAAGACGGTGTATTTGGGGCTTAAAAGTATTAAGGGAATGCCTCGTGACTTTGCTTATTGGATAATCGAGAATCGTCCTTTTAGCAGTGTCGAAGATTTTGTCACACGACTCCCCAAAAATTATCAGAAACTAAGCCTCCTAACTCCTTTAGTAGAAGTTGGCCTCTTTGATGGATTTGATAAAAATCGGCAAAAGATTTTAGCAAATCTACCAACTCTATTTATTTTTGTAGAAGAGTTAGGTAGCCTCTTTGCTGATTCTAGCTATAGCTGGACAGATACAGAGGATTTCTCTAATATTGAAAAATTCAAAAAAGAACAAGAATGGTTAGGAGTTGGAGTTAGTCAACATCCATTGTTGGTCTTAGCAAAGAATCCCTTGTATCCAATTGTGAGTTTGGCTGAACTTTCTGAAGGACAGACAGCCACAGTGCTTGTTGAGGTTCAATCTATCCGAGTGATTCGAACTAAAAAAGGTGAAAATATGGCCTTTTTGAAAGTAAGTGATAGTAAGACAAATTTGGAAGTTACTGTTTTTTCTGATCAGTATCGCCAATTTAAAAATCTCTTACATGAAGGAAGATTTTACTACCTAAATGGAAAAGTACAGGCAAGAGATGGTCGTCTTCAATTAGTGTTAAATAATCTAAAAGAAGCAGTGAGTGAACGTTTTTGGATTCAAGTTGCTAATCATAACCATGATTCTGAAATTTATCATATTTTAGAGCAATACAAGGGACAAATTCCTGTCGTTATTCGCTATGAGGATGAACAAAAAAATGTCCTTTTGCCAGGTTATTTTGTAGCAAAAGACGCAAGCTTACAAGAATCTTTAAGTCAAATGACAATGAAAACGATTTATCGTTAAAAATCAATGAAAATAAAAGAATTTTAACTTTAAATATGGTATAATCAGTTAGAATGTTAAAAGAAAAAGGAGCAAAACTAAATGAAACGTATTGCTGTTTTGACTAGTGGTGGAGACGCCCCTGGTATGAATGCTGCTATCCGTGCAGTTGTTCGTCAAGCAATCTCAGAAGGAATGGAAGTATTTGGTATCTATGATGGATACGCTGGTATGGTTGCTGGTGAGATTTATCCACTTGATGCTGCTTCAGTGGGAGACATCATTTCACGTGGTGGTACTTTCCTTCACTCTGCTCGTTACCCTGAGTTTGCACAACTTGAAGGTCAACTAAAAGGGATTGAGCAGTTGAAAAAACATGGTATCGAAGGTGTCGTAGTTATCGGTGGTGATGGTTCTTATCATGGAGCTATGCGCTTGACTGAGCATGGATTCCCTGCTATTGGACTTCCAGGTACAATCGATAACGATATCGTAGGTACTGACTTCACAATCGGATTTGATACTGCAGTTACGACTGCAATGGACGCGATTGATAAGATTCGTGATACATCATCAAGTCACCGTCGTACTTTCGTAGTTGAAGTAATGGGACGTAACGCAGGTGATATCGCTCTTTGGGCAGGTATCGCGACTGGTGCTGACGAAATCATCATCCCTGAAGAAGGTTTCAAATTTGAAGATATCGTAGCAAGTATCAAAGCTGGTTATGAACACGGTAAAAAACACAACATTATCGTTTTGGCAGAAGGTGTTATGTCAGCGGCTGAATTTGGTCAAAAACTAAAAGAAGCTGGAGATACAAGTGACCTTCGTGTAACAGAACTTGGTCACATCCAACGTGGTGGTTCACCAACTGCTCGTGACCGTGTATTGGCGTCACGTATGGGTGCACACGCTGTTAAACTCCTTAAACAAGGAATCGGTGGTGTCGCTGTCGGTATTCGTAACGAGAAAATGGTTGAAAATCCAATTCTAGGAACAGCAGAAGAAGGAGCTTTGTTTAGCTTAACAGCTGATGGTAAGATTGTTGTCAATAACCCTCACAAAGCTGATATTGAGCTTTCTGACTTGAACAAGAGCTTGTCATAATCAACTTTAACTAATCTGGTAAAATGACCATAAAAGGTCGAATTATATAAAGGAGTCACAAAAATCATGAACAAACGTGTAAAAATCGTTGCAACTTTGGGTCCTGCGGTAGAAATCCGTGGTGGTAAAAAATTCGGTGATGACGGATACTGGGGTGAAAAACTTGACGTTGAAGCTTCAGCTAAAAATATTGCTCAATTGATTGAAGCAGGAGCTAACACTTTCCGTTTCAACTTCTCACACGGTGACCACCAAGAACAAGGTGACCGTATGGCAACTGTTAAACTCGCAGAAAAACTTGCAGGTAAAAAAGTTGGTTTCCTTCTTGATACTAAAGGACCAGAAATCCGTACAGAATTGTTCGAAGGCGATGCAAAAGAGTATTCATACAAAACTGGTGAAAAAATCCGTGTTGCAACTAAACAAGGAATCAAATCAACTCGTGAAGTGATTGCTTTGAACGTTGCTGGAGCTCTTGACATCTATGATGACGTTGAAGTTGGTCGCCAAGTATTGGTTGACGATGGTAAACTTGGTCTTCGTGTTGTAGAAAAAGACGATGCAACTCGTGAATTTGTAGTTGAAGTTGAAAACGACGGTGTGATCGCTAAACAAAAAGGTGTAAACATCCCTAACACAAAAATTCCTTTCCCAGCTCTTGCTGAACGTGATAACGCTGATATCCGCTTCGGTCTTGAACAAGGTATCAACTTCATCGCGATTTCATTCGTACGTACTGCAAAAGACGTGAACGAAGTTCGTGCTATCTGTGAAGAAACTGGTAACGGTCATGTTCAATTGTTCGCTAAAATTGAAAACCAACAAGGTATCGATAACTTGGACGAAATCATTGAAGCTGCTGACGGTATCATGATCGCTCGTGGTGACATGGGTATCGAAGTACCATTCGAAATGGTTCCAGTTTACCAAAAAATGATCATCACTAAAGTAAACGCTGCTGGTAAAGTTGTTATCACTGCAACAAACATGCTTGAAACAATGACTGAAAAACCACGTGCAACTCGTTCAGAAGTATCAGACGTATTTAATGCTGTTATCGACGGAACTGACGCTACTATGCTTTCAGGTGAGTCTGCAAATGGTAAATACCCACTTGAGTCTGTTCGTACAATGGCTACAATCGACAAGAACGCTCAAACTCTTCTTAACGAATACGGACGTTTGAACTCAGATTCATTTGAACGTAACTCTAAGACAGAAGTTATGGCTTCAGCAGTTAAAGATGCTACAAACTCAATGGACATCAAATTGGTTGTAACTCTTACTAAGACTGGTCACACAGCACGTTTGATTTCTAAATACCGTCCAAATGCTGATATCTTGGCATTGACATTTGACGAATTGACAGAACGTGGATTGATGTTGAACTGGGGTGTTATCCCAATGTTGACAGAAACTCCATCATCAACTGATGACATGTTTGAAATTGCTGAACGTAAAGCAGTTGAAGCAGGTCTTGTACAATCTGGTGACGATATCGTTATCGTAGCAGGTGTGCCACTTGGTGAAGCAGTTCGTACAAACACTATGCGTATCCGTACTGTACGTTAATCAAAAAATAAAAACCTATCACATCAAGCGTTCGCGCTTGGGTGATAGGCTTTTTTTTCTATCTGAACTATAAAAGATTTTAAAAAAAGCTTTCTGGAAAACCAGAAAGCATGAGAGGCATCTCCATGTGAGAAACCGGTTCACACAATTTCTCAAGGTCCGCTCCTGCGTTAATGACCTCCTTTGCGCAATTGTAGCTCTCGCTACATATCGACTCATCGCAGATTTTATTTTACTATAGGGGCAATACTTTGTCAAGAAAAAACAGTTCCTAAAAAAGGAACTGATAAATAATGCTAATTGCCGGGATCGAACCGGCGACCTCATCCTTACCATGGATGCGCTCTGCCTACTGAGCTAAATCAGCTTACCTAGAAAGTATACTATAGATTTAGGCTTTTGTCAATATGTTGAAGAGTATCTTAACTCATTGAAAAAAGCCCAAGTAATCAACTTAGGCTTGTGAAGATTGGATTATTGTAGTTGTTTTCTCTTTTTGTCTGGGTCCCAAACAAAACTTGCTACAAAGGTAAAGAGAATTGTCAGAATTCCGATAATAATTGCGAGAAGTAGTGCAGGGATACGGATGAACCACCAGAGTGGATTTGGTTTTTTGTTATTGTGCCATTGTTTTGTTTCTTCATCTAGACGCTGGAATTCAGATTGGATACGGTCTGCAACCATCTCAATTCCTTCATCATTCATCTTTTTAATATCAGAGATATCAATAGGATTTCCGAAGTTCATATCAATACGTTCACGGCTGACAAGCCCTTTTAGAGTCATAGGACCAGTATAGGTAACAGGCATGATGCGAACTTTGGCCATCTTTGCAATGAGAGCTACACCACCCTTAACATCATTGGAATGACGACTACCGCTTGGAAACATAATCAGTGAACGATTACTTTTTTTAAGAACATTGATTGGATACTTGATGGCAGAAGAATTTGGATTTTCTCGGTCAATCGGGAAGGCGCCACACATGCGAATCCACCAACCAAAGATACGATTTGAAAAGAGTTCTTTTTTGGCCATAAAGACAAATTGTTTCGGTTTTGTTGCAAAAGCCATGTAGACTGGATCCCACCAAGTACGGTGTGGGGCAACAAGGATATAGTTCTCATCTAAACTTGGAATTTTTTCAGTATTGTGAAAGTGAGCATTTCCATTGATCGACCATAAAATCAACATAACTAGCCCACGTAGATAAGTATAAAACATGGTGTCTCCTTCAGTTTTCTTTCTTTTATTATACCCTATCATAGTAGGACAGGCAAATGTTTTTTGTAAAGGCTGAAAAGCTCTTTATTTGAAATTAGAATTATTTAAAAAAAAATGATATGATAGAATTTATGGATAAAAATAAAATGTTGGGCTTAAGCCAATCAGAAGTTAAAGATCGTCAGAAACAGGGACAGGTCAATGATTTCAAAGCTTCAGCTAGTACGAGTACCTGGCAGATTATAAAGCGAAATGTCTTTACTTTATTCAATGCATTAAACTTTGCCATCGCCTTAGCACTCGCTTTTGTTCAAGCATGGAGCAACTTGGTCTTCTTTGCGGTTATCTGTTTTAATGCTTTTTCAGGAATTGTAACTGAATTACGTGCCAAGCATATGGTTGATAAACTCAATCTCTTGAATAAAGAAAAGATTACGACTATTCGTGATGGACAAGAGATCGCTTTGGACCCTGAAGAGCTTATTTTGGATGATGTGATACGCTTGTCTGCAGGGGATCAGATTCCAAGTGATGCGATTGTATTAGAAGGCTTTGCAGAAGTCAATGAAGCCATGTTAACAGGCGAGAGTGACCTGGTACAAAAAGAAGTCGAAGACTTGATACTGTCAGGAAGCTTTCTTGCAAGTGGGTCTGTCTTTGCACAGGTTCATCATGTTGGAGCAGACAACTATGCTGCTAAACTCATGCTTGAAGCTAAGACCGTTAAACCAATCAATTCCCGTATCATGAAATCACTTGATCAACTTGCAGGCTTTACTGGGAAAATCATCATTCCATTTGGAATTGCCCTCTTGCTTGAAGCTTTGGTCTTAAAAGGTTTACCCCTTAAATCTTCTGTAGTGAATTCTTCTACAGCTCTTTTGGGGATGTTGCCTAAGGGAATCGCACTTTTGACCATTACCTCTCTTTTAACCGCTGTTATCAAGCTAGGTTTGAAGAAGGTCTTGGTGCAGGAGATGTATTCTGTTGAAACCCTTGCACGCGTGGATATGCTTTGTTTGGATAAAACAGGTACCATTACTCAAGGGAAGATGCAGGTTGAGACTGTTCTTCCTCTGACCCAGGCTTATGACAAGGATGCTATTGCAAAAATACTAACCAGCTATATGGCACACAGTGAGGATAAAAATCCAACTGCTCAAGCTATTCGAAAGCGTTTTGCGGGAGAGGTAGCCTATCCGATGATTTCTAGTCTTCCATTTTCTAGTGATCGAAAATGGGGAGCGATGGAATTGGAAGGTCTCGGAACTGTTTTCCTAGGTGCACCTGAGATGTTGTTGGATGCTGAAGTTCCTGAAGCTAGGGAAGCTCTTGAACGCGGGTCTCGTGTCTTGGTTCTGGCCCTCAGTCAAGAAAAACTTGATCACCATAAACCGCAGAAACCATCGGATATGCAGGCCTTGGCTTTGCTTGAGATTCTGGATCCAATTCGAGAAGGGGCTGCTGAAACTTTAGACTATCTTCGTTCTCAGGAAGTTGGGCTGAAAATTATCTCTGGTGATAATCCAGTTACCGTTTCAAGTATTGCTCAAAAAGCTGGTTTTGCAGATTACCACAGCTATGTAGATTGCTCGAAAATTACTGATGAAGAGTTGGTTGCCATGGCTGAGGAGACAGCGATTTTTGGACGTGTCTCTCCTCATCAAAAGAAATTGATTATTCAAACTCTGAAAAAAGCAGGTCATACGACTGCCATGACAGGAGATGGTGTCAATGATATCCTTGCTCTCCGCGAGGCAGATTGTTCCATCGTGATGGCTGAAGGAGATCCAGCGACTCGTCAGATTGCAAATCTGGTTCTCTTGAACTCAGACTTTAATGATGTTCCTGAGATACTCTTTGAGGGTCGTCGTGTAGTTAATAATATTGCTCACATTGCTCCAATTTTCTTGATTAAGACCATCTATTCATTCTTATTGGCAATCATCTGTATTGCAAGTGCATTGTTAGGTCGTACTGAATGGATTTTGATTTTCCCGTTTATCCCGATTCAGATTACCATGATTGACCAGTTTGTGGAAGGTTTCCCGCCGTTCGTATTGACCTTTGAACGAAATATCAAACCTGTGGAACAAAACTTCCTCAGAAAGTCCATGCTTCGTGCTTTACCAAGTGCCTTGATGGTAGTCTTTAGCGTTCTATTTATTAAAATTTTTGGAACAAGTCAAGGCTGGTCAGCCATTGAAATTTCGACTCTTCTGTATTATCTACTAGCATCGATTGGTTTCATGTCAGTAGTTAGAGCTTGCTTGCCATTTAGTCTGTGGCGTGTTCTCTTGATTATTTGGTCAGTTGGTGGCTTCCTTGGAACAGCTCTATTCCCAAGAATCCAAAAATTGCTTGAAATTTCAACACTTACAGGACAAACATTACCTGTCTATGGCATTATGATGGTCATATTTGCTGTCATTTTCATCCTGACAAGTCGTTATCAAGCTAGAAGATAAAGAAAGGCTGCAATCCTTGATTGCGGTCTTTTTTAGGTACAGGATTGCTAGATAAAATATGGTATAATAAAGGGAAATAGACTTTTGGAAAGTGAGAGAAGATGATTTCAAAGAGGTTAGAAACGGTAGCTTCTTTTGTTCCGCAAGGAGCCGTTTTACTTGATGTTGGGAGCGACCATGCTTATTTACCGATTGAATTAGTTGAAAAGGGTCATATCGAACGAGCTATTGCAGGAGAAGTTGTAGAAGGTCCCTATCAATCTGCAGTTACAAATGTTGAAAGTCATGGTTTGACTGAGAAAATTCAGGTTCGTTTAGCCAATGGTTTAGCAGCTTTCGAAGAAAGTGACCAGGTCTCTGTCATCACTATTGCTGGAATGGGTGGTCGTTTGATTGCTACGATTTTGGAAGAGGGATTAGGTAAACTAGCCAATGTTGAGCGTTTGATTCTTCAACCGAATAATCGTGAAGACGAGTTACGTAGTTGGCTACAAGAGCATGGTTTTCAAATCATAGCAGAAAGTATCCTAGAAGAAGCTGGGAAATTCTATGAGATCATAGTTGCAGAAGCTGGCGAAATGAAGCTATCAGCCACTGATGTTCGGTTTGGCCTCTTCTTGTCCAAAGAAGGCAGTCCAGTCTTCATCCAAAAATGGAAAAAAGAAGCTGCTAAGCTTGAGTTTGCCCTTAGTCAAATTCCAGAAAAAAATCAAGAAGAACGTCAGGTTCTAGCAGATAAAATTCAAGCCATCAAGGAGGTGCTCCATGAAAGCAAGTGAAGTGATTAAGCGTTATGAAGCCTATTGCCCACAAGAATTTTCTATGGAAGGTGATAGTCGTGGTCTGCAAATTGGCACTCTAGATAAGGATATCCAAAAAATCATGGTTGCTCTTGATATCCGTGAAGAGACAGTCGCTGAAGCTATTGAAATGGGTGTTGATTTGATTATCGTTAAGCACGCCCCTATCTTTCGTCCGATCAAGGATTTGGTAGCTAGTCGTCCTCAAAATCAGATTTACATCAATCTCATCAAGCACGATATTGCCGTCTACGTCAGTCATACTAATATAGATATTGTTGAAAATGGTCTTAATGATTGGTTCTGCCAACTATTGGGTATTGAGGATACAACTTATCTGCAGGAAACAGATCCTGAACGTGGGATTGGCCGTATTGGAGCTATTAGACCTCAAACATTTAAGGAATTTGCTGACTATGTTAAGGAAGTCTTTGGTCTAGATAGTCTCCGTATGGTGTATTATAAAGAGAGCGATTTGCAAAAAACCATCTCAAGAGTGGCTATCTGTGGTGGAAGTGGTCAATCATTCTATCCTGATGCTTTAGCAAAAGGAGCGGATGTCTACATTACTGGAGACATATACTACCACACTGCCCAAGATATGCTGTCAGATGGTTTGTTAGTTCTAGATCCGGGACACTATATCGAAGTGCTTTTTATCGAAAAAATTGCAGAGCTCTTGAACGAATGGAAGAAAGAGAATGCTTGGTCTCTCGAAGTTATCGCAAGTCAGGCATCGACCAATCCTTTCCACCATATCTAATTAGAAGGTATAAAAAATGAAAAAAGTTGCCATTGTAGGAGCAGGGATTGTAGGGGCAACGGCCGCCTACTACCTCTCTAAAGAAGCAGATATCGAAGTAACTGTCTTTGATCATGGATACGGCCAAGCGACCAAGGCAGCTGCAGGAATCATTAGTCCTTGGTTCTCTAAACGACGTAATAAAGCTTGGTACAAGATGGCTCGCTTGGGAGCGGATTTTTATGTGGATTTATTGGCTGATTTAGAAAAATCTGGTCAAAAGGTTGATTTCTACCAGCGCTCAGGAGTCTTAATTCTCAAAAAAGATGATTCCAAGCTCGAAGAACTCTATGACTTAGCCTTGCAACGTAGGGATGAATCTCCCTTAATTGGCGAATTAGCCATTTTGGACCAAGCTACTACAAGTAACCTATTCCCTGGATTAGAGGGATTTGAGAGATTGCTCTATGCTTCTGGAGGAGCTCGAGTAGATGGGCAACTTATAGTCAGTCGTTTACTTGAAGCAAGTCAGGTTAAGGTCATAAAGAAAGAGGTCAGTCTAAAACCTCTATCATCGGGTTATCAAATAGGCAACCAAGTGTTTGACCAAGTTATCTTGTCCACAGGAGCTTGGCTTGGACACATGTTAGAGCCTTTAGGCTATGAGGTTGATGTTCGTCCTCAAAAAGGACAACTTAGAGATTATCAAGTGCCACAAGACATGGGAGCCTACCCTGTAGTTATGCCAGAAGGAGAGTGGGATTTGATACCATTTCCAGGCGGTAAATTATCTTTAGGGGCTACCCATGAAAATGACATGGGATTTGATTTGACTGTTGATGAGAAGTTACTCCTTCAAATGGAAGAAGCAGCAAGTCTATTTTATCCTAGCTTAAAAGGTGCAATGATTAGTGGAGAACGTGTAGGAATTCGAGCTTATACGAGTGACTTTTCTCCATTTTTCGGACTGGTCCCAAATTTATCAGAAGTCTATACAGCAAGTGGTCTAGGATCTTCAGGGTTAACGACTGGTCCTATTATCGGTTATCACCTAGCTCAAATGCTTCAAGGAAGAAGTGGAGTATTGGATCCAGCAGATTATCCAACTGAGAGATATATTAAAGAGAAACAATCGTAAATCTTTTACCTAGTTTTTACGGTAGTCTTAGGAAAGTAAATGACTTTCCCTATCAAAAATGGTAAAATGAAAAAAATAATCCAAGAATTGAGGAAATAAAATGCAAGAAAAAATTCTGGTTACAGGTGGAGCAGGTTTCATCGGAACTCACACTGTTATTGAATTGGTTCAAGCCGGACACCAAGTAGTTGTCGTGGATAATTTGGTAAACAGTAGCCGTAAAAGCTTAGAAGTGGTGGAAAGAATTACTGGCGTAGAAATTCCTTTCTATGAAGCAGACATTCGTGATACTGAAACTCTTCGTGATATTTTCAGAAATGAAGAACCAACAGGAGTGATTCATTTTGCTGGTTTGAAGGCTGTAGGGGAATCTACACGTATACCACTAGCATACTATGATAACAATATTGCAGGTACTCTCAGTCTCTTGAAAGTCATGGAAGAGACAAATTGTAAAAATATCATCTTTAGCTCATCAGCAACAGTATATGGAGATCCTCATACAGTTCCAATCTTAGAAGATTTCCCACTTTCAGCTACTAACCCTTATGGTCGTACCAAGCTAATGCTTGAAGAAATCTTGACAGATATCTATAAAGCCGATTCAGAATGGAACGTTGTGTTGCTTCGTTATTTCAACCCAATTGGAGCCCATAAGAGTGGTGACTTAGGTGAAAATCCAAACGGTATTCCAAACAACCTTTTGCCATATGTGACACAAGTTGCAGTTGGTAAGTTGGAACAAGTTCAAGTATTTGGAGATGACTACGATACTGAAGATGGAACAGGTGTACGTGACTATATCCACGTTGTTGATCTTGCGAAAGGACACGTTGCAGCACTTAAGAAACTTCAAAAGGGTTCAGGTCTAAATATTTATAATCTTGGTACAGGAAAAGGTTACTCTGTTCTTGAAATTATCCAAAATATGGAAAAAGCTGTTGGTCGCCCAATTCCTTACCGAATTGTTGAACGCCGCCCAGGTGATATTGCAGCTTGCTACTCAGATCCAGCAAAAGCTAAGGCAGAGCTCGGTTGGGAAGCAGAACTTGGTATTACAGAGATGTGTGAGGATGCATGGCGTTGGCAAAGTCAGCATCCAAATGGATTTGAAGATTAAATAAAAAGAGGTATTATAGAAAAAAGAGGAAGAAATTCCTCTTTTTTAACAATCAATAGAAAATAGCAACTAAAAATCCATCAGTTATAAAAATGTTTAACGAACAATTAAAATAGAATAAAATAAGTCTGTAAAAAGACTATAAATTTCTATAAAAATATGCTAAACTAGAGGGAGTGGAAAATAGAAGTCTATACTCCACAACAATTTAAGATTCATCTTTGATTAGAGCACGAGTAGGGCAATTTTTAACGGCTTCTAAAATATTGGCGCTAGAAGGGATTTCTCTCTCTAATTGTTCAGGATCATCGAAAAAACGGACGATGCCATTATCATGGTAATCAAATAAATCCGAATAAGTTTGGCAAAGCCCACAGGCAATGCAACGTTCAGGTATAAGCGTAATTTTCATATTTATATTGTAATAAGAAATTAAAAAAAACTCAAGGAGTAAGGTATGGAAAAGGAACCGTGGCAAGAAGATATTTATGAAAACCAGGAAGAAGAAACAAGAACAGAACGTCGCCATCGTAATCAATATGATTCAGGTATCTTGGCTAATCATATTTTAACTGTTTTAGCAATTATTTTCTTTGTGATTGTTGTTGGGATGATAGTCGTACTAGTTTACTTATCATCTGGTGGAAGTGACCGCACTTCGACATTGAAAGATTTTTATGATTCTTCAGATCCAAAAGTAGAAGAAGTTACAACAGTGGCTACTACTGCTCAGTCAACAGAAGCAGAGACAACTCAACAAGAACGTACAGAGGCGCATACTGATTCTGAAGGAACTATTACAGTTTTGCCAGGAGAAGGGGAAGCAGCGATTGCAGCTCGAGCGGGGATTTCTATTGCTCAACTTGAAGCTTTGAATCCTGGTCATATGTCTACTGGGACTTGGTTTGCAAATCCTGGTGATGTCCTTAAGACAAGATAGGAGTGACGATGAAAACAATTCAGATTGCCATTGATGGACCAGCATCCAGTGGTAAGAGTACGGTAGCTAAGATTATCGCTAAGGACTTTGGCTATACGTATCTGGATACGGGTGCTATGTATCGTGCTGCGACTTACATCGCTTTGAACAACCAAGTTAGTCCAGAAGAGTCTTCACGACTTCTTGAATTACTGGAACAATATCCGATTAGCTTTGGTCGCGCTGAAACAGGAGAACAGCTTGTTTTTGTTGGAGATGTCGATGTGACAAATCCAATCCGTGAAAATGAAGTAACCAATGCTGTTTCTGCCTTTGCTGCTATTCCAGCTGTTCGAGAAAAATTAGTAGCTCTCCAGCAAGAGATTGCCCAGCAAGGTGGTATTGTCATGGATGGTCGTGATATTGGTACAGTGGTCTTGCCTAAGGCTGAATTGAAGATTTTTCTTGTAGCATCTGTAGATGAACGTGCAGAACGTCGTTACAAAGAAAATCTTTCAAAGGGAATCGAAACGGATTTGGAAACTTTGAAGGAAGAGATTGCTGCGCGTGACTACAAAGATAGTCATCGTGAAACTTCGCCTCTAAAACAAGCTGAGGATGCAATCTATTTGGATACAACTGGACTCTCTATTTTAGAGGTTGTTGAAAAAATCAAATCAGAAGCACAAAAACATTTATAAGAAACTAAAAAAACGATGAACCGGGTTTCGGTTGATCGTTTTTTTATCATGATTTGTCAAATAGCCTTTTTTAAGGTATAATAGTTGCTGTTAAAGAAAATTTGACAATCAAATAATCAACATTTTTTTAAGGAGATAAAATGAGTCAACTACCAAATTGCCCAAAATGTAATTCAGAATATGTCTACGAAGATGGCGCACTTCTAGTTTGTCCAGAATGTGCTTACGAGTGGAATCCTGCTGATCAAGCAGAAGTTGAAGAAGGTCTTGTTGCCATCGATGCAAATGGGAACAAACTAGCTGATGGAGATACAGTCACTTTGATTAAGGACCTTAAGGTCAAAGGTGCTCCTAAAGACCTCAAGCAAGGAACTCGTGTGAAAAACATCCGTATTGTAGAAGGTGACCACAACATCGACTGTAAGATTGATGGTTTTGGCGCTATGAAACTTAAATCAGAATTTGTGAAGAAGATTTAATCATGATTAAAAACGAAAAAGTAATATTTTATAGTCGTATCTTTTTATTTATAGCAGCCTTTACCGGTGTATACTTGGAGATTACCAAACGCGGTGGTTTAGGGATGTTGCTTTACTACACAGTACTTTCTAACCTTTTGGTTGTACTCTTTACAGGTTATCTTTTGTTAAAGATGCGTAGTGGTGGTGATAGTTGGCAGAGTCCTGGTATTCTACGTCTCAAAGGTGGCGTCACTATGAGTATTATGATTACTTGTGTCATCTATCATTTCATGCTAGCTCCTTTGACGACAGATTTTTACCGTTTGGAAAATTTCCTTTGTCATTATATTGTCCCTCTCTGGTTTTTAGCAGATACAATTATTTTTGACAAGAGTCGCCAATATAAGTTGGTTGATCCCATGCTTTGGACAAGTCTTCCTTTGCTTTATATGATTTTTGCCATCTTAAACGGTTTTGTTCTAAAGATGGATGTCCCTAATGCTAAGGATAGTCCCTTCCCTTATTTCTTTTTGAATGCTACCAAACATGGTTGGGGCTTTGTCTTTAAATGGGCAGCCACTATCTTTGTTGCTTATATGGTTTCAGGATATCTCTTTTATCTTGTGAAAAGTATTAAAAAGTCTAAGAAATAAGAGTACCCCATTGTGGGTACTTTTTTATGCTTGGATAATTGTACCCGGACAATTTAACTTTTTTTATCTTGTCCTCGAGTTAATTCTATTTTAAAATAAACATGTAGCTACCAATACATCTATTGAGGAAGAAAAAATGACTGAAAATCGTTATGAATTAAATAAGAATTTGGCACAGATGCTTAAGGGTGGCGTCATCATGGATGTTCAAAATCCTGAACAGGCAAGAATTGCTGAGGCTGCAGGTGCAGCAGCAGTTATGGCCTTGGAACGAATCCCAGCTGATATTCGTGCGGCCGGTGGTGTCTCTCGTATGAGTGATCCAAAGATGATTAAGGAAATCCAAGAAGCGGTCAGCATTCCAGTTATGGCTAAGGTTCGTATTGGGCATTTTGTTGAAGCTCAGATTTTAGAAGCCATCGAGATTGACTATATCGATGAAAGTGAAGTGTTATCTCCAGCTGATGATCGTTTCCATGTGGACAAGAAAGAATTCCAAGTTCCTTTTGTTTGTGGTGCAAAAGACCTAGGAGAAGCCTTGCGTCGTATCGCTGAAGGAGCATCAATGCTCCGTACAAAAGGAGAGCCAGGAACAGGAGATATCGTTCAGGCAGTCCGCCATATGCGTATGATGAATCAAGAAATCCGCCGCATTCAAAATCTCCGTGAAGATGAACTTTATGTCGCAGCAAAAGAACTCCAAGTTCCAGTAGAATTGGTTCAATACGTCCACGAACATGGGAAATTACCAGTTGTCAACTTTGCAGCCGGTGGTGTGGCAACACCAGCAGACGCTGCTCTTATGATGCAACTCGGTGCGGAAGGCGTCTTTGTCGGCTCAGGGATTTTCAAGTCAGGTGATCCTGTCAAACGTGCGGCAGCAATTGTCAAGGCTGTTACCAACTATCAAAATCCTCAAATTCTGGCTGAAATATCTGAAAATTTAGGAGAAGCCATGGTAGGTATCAACGAGAACGAGATTCAAATTCTCATGTCTGAGCGAGGAAAATAGATGAAGGTCGGAATATTAGCCTTGCAGGGAGCCTTTGTAGAACATGAAAAAATGCTTGCTGAACTAGGAGTTGAAAGTATTGAATTGCGAAATCTTGAAGACTTTCAACAACATCAGAGTGACTTGTCAGGTTTGATTTTACCTGGCGGTGAGTCGACAGCTATGGGAAAACTCCTACGTGACCAGAATATGCTACTCCCTCTAAGAGATGCTATTCTTGATGGGTTACCAGTCTTTGGGACTTGTGCTGGTTTGATTTTGCTAGCGAGACAAATCGCTTCTCAAGAGAAAAGTCATCTGGCGACTATGGATATAGTAGTAGAGCGTAATGCCTATGGGCGTCAGCTAGGAAGTTTTTATACTGAGGCAGACTGTAAAGGTGTTGGCAAAATTCCCATGACCTTTATCCGTGGACCTATTATTAGTGAAGTTGGTAAGGGTGTTGATGTTCTGGCAGTAGTGAATCATCAAATCGTTGCTGCTCAAGAAAAGAATATGCTAGTGACTTCATTTCATCCGGAATTGACAAATGATCTTCGCTTGCACCAGTATTTTATCAATATGTGCAAATAAAAAAGAGGTTGGGATTTTCCCAACTTCTTTTTTTACATATAATAAACAATGGCAATGTATTGCAGAGCTGAGGCTGCTAGGATGAAGAGATGCCAAATCATATGAAAGTATGGTTTCTTCTTAGCGTAGAACCCAGCACCAACTGTATAGCATAGACCTCCTGATACCATGAGACACCAGAACATTGGATTTGTTTGGCTGATAATTGCTGGTAAGATTGCTACAACTAGCCATCCCATGATAAGGTATAGAATGAGACTAAATTTTTCATTGACTTTTTTGGCAAAGATTTTATAAAGAATACCAAAAATAGTTGTTCCCCACTGGATAGCAATAATCAGATAACCAAACCAGTTGTTCATCAAAGTTAAAACCACAGGAGTATAAGATCCAGCGATTGCCACATAAATCATGGAATGGTCAATAATTCGCAAGACATACTTATGAGTCGAACCATAAGCCATAGAATGATAAATAGTGGATGAAAGAAACATGAGAAACAGGCTGATGACAAAAATCGAAACACCAATGGATGATAAAAATCCATGGGCCTCATAACTGTAGGTTGATGAAATAGGAAGTAAAATCAGCATGATAACTGCACCGACAGCATGGGTGACACTGTTAGCTATTTCTTCTCCAAAACTAAGTCGCTTGCTAAGTTTTAAGCTAGTATTCATTTGTTTTCTCCTCTTTGGTTTCTGTATAGACTAGTGCTAGTGTTTGATGATAGAGTTTGACCGTTTGGCAGCTTGCTCGGATAATAGGATTAGCTGGGTCTATGTCCTCATTCATATAGTTTACAAAAGCGTTGTAAAGTTCTTCTGAGTTCGTTTCTGTTTGTAGGGTATTGAGTGTTTGAGCAATTTCCTGAATCGAAAAAACAGACTTAAGAGTCGAAATAGCAATCAAACGGGCAATTTGTTTGCGTTGGTATTTTTTCTTTTCAGGTTTTGTCAGATAGCCGTGTTTTACATAGTTATTGACCATAGAAGCTGTCAAACCTTTCTCTTTATCAGGAGAAACTGGAGGACAGATTTGATTGACATAGAGTAAAACCTGGTCCAGATAGAGATTGATATTTGGAATTTCTTCCCATTTTGGGTAGGAAAAAACAGATTTCATTTCCAACTCCTTTTTATCTAGTTTTGATAACTAGATTATAAAATAATAGAAATTAAAAGTCAAGTTTTAACTGCTTGTAGAAAGCCTTAAATTATGCTATGATGAGAGAAACTAGTCAGAAAAGAGGAGATAGCATGGAAATTCGTTTAGCCTTTCCAAACGAAGTTGATGCAATTATGCAAGTGATTGAGGGAGCCAAGAAATGTTTGGCAGAAGCTGGTAGCACTCAGTGGCAAAACGGCTATCCAGATGCAGATACCATTATCGAAGATATTATATCTGGTCAAGCTTATGTAGCCTTAGAGGAAGGAGAACTCTTAGCCTATGCAGCAGTGACTAAGAGTCCAGAAAAAGCTTATGAAGCCATTTATGATGGAAACTGGGAAGGAAGAGAATCAGAATACTTAGTATTTCATCGTATCGCAGTTGCCAGTGATGTGCAAGGTCAAGGTGTTGCTCAGACCTTTTTGGAAGGCTTGATTGAAGGTTTTGATTACCTAGATTTTCGTTCAGATACGCACGCTAAAAACAAAGCCATGCAGCATATTTTTGAAAAACTTGGCTTTAAACAGGTCGGTAAAGTTCCAGTAGATGGGGAACGCTTGGCCTACCAAAAAATAAAATCAAATGCCTAAGAAGTATGCAAAAATGCTGTACAAGTCTCCGGTTGGGATTTTATCTCTGGTTGCAGATGACCACTATCTGTTTGGGATATGGATTGAAGAAGAGAGTGATTTTGAGAAGGGATTATCTGAAAATGATGTAACTCTTGTTGAAAGTCATCCCATTTTAAATCAAATTACTTCCTATTTAGAGACTTATTTTAAGGGGCAAGATCAAGACTTATCTAAGATGCCTTTAGCTCCTGTCGGTAGTGACTTCGAAAAAAGAGTCTGGAACTACTTGCGTGGAATTCCTTTTGGTCAGACAGTTACTTATGGACAAATAGCTAAGGACTTGCAGGTAGCTTCTGCCCAAGCAATCGGAGGAGCAGTAGGGCGCAATCCCTGGTCTATTCTTGTTCCCTGTCACCGTGTGCTAGGTGCTGGAGGACGTCTGACAGGCTATGCTTGGGGACTTGATAAGAAGGCTTGGCTCTTGAATCATGAAGGTGCAAGTTATCAAGAAAATAAAAAATAGAAAGAGAAAAAATGTTAGAATTTATCGAATATCCAAAATGTACAACTTGTAAAAAAGCTAAGAAAGAATTAGATCAACTTGGACTAGAATATAAAGACGTTCATATCGTTGAAGAGACTCCGAGTGAAAAGGTCATTTTAAACTGGCTCGAAACTTCGGGATTTGAATTGAAGCAATTTTTCAATACTAGTGGTATCAAATATCGTGAGCTTGGCTTAAAAGATAAGGTTGGAACTTTATCAAACAAAGAAGCAGCCAAACTTTTAGCTAGTGATGGTATGTTGTTAAAACGTCCAATATTAGTGGAGAATGGGATGGTGAAACAGATTGGTTACCGACAAACATACGATAAGTTGGAGTTGAATTAGTTTTTTTCTATCTCTTTGATAGGTAAAATATATAACCTCCCACTTTTAAAGTATGATAAACTAGAAGGTAGATAATGTACGATGTGCCGTAGCAAATATTTTATATTAGGGCAGAAGTATGATAGAATGAATCATTATCTTGAGAGGATGTTTCTATGAATGTTACAACGATTTTAGCATCTGATTGGTATCAAAATTTGATGCAATATATCCCAGACGGCAAACTCTTTAGTTGGCGTTCAGTCTTTGATGGGATTCCAAGAATAGTACAGCAATTACCGACAACTTTGATGTTGACAGTATTTGGTGCTTTTTTTGGAATTATGCTAGCCCTGCTTTTTGCCATTGTAAAAATCAATCGCGTTAGAATTCTTTATCCATTACAAGCCTTTTTTGTTAGTTTCTTAAAAGGAACTCCTATTTTAGTACAACTCATGTTGACTTATTACGGAATTCCTTTGGCACTTAAAGCATTGAATCAACAATGGGGAACTGCATTTAATATCAATGCGATTCCAGCTGCAGCGTTTGCAATTGTAGCCTTTGCTTTTAACGAGGCAGCCTATGCTAGTGAAACCATCCGTGCAGCCATTCTTTCTGTAAATCCTGGTGAGATTGAAGCTGCTCGCAGTCTTGGAATGACACGTGCACAAGTTTACCGTCGTGTGATTATTCCAAATGCTGCAGTAGTTGCGACACCAACCTTGATTAACTCCCTCATTGGATTGACCAAGGGAACTTCCCTAGCCTTCAGCGCGGGTGTCGTAGAGGTCTTTGCCCAAGCCCAAATCTTAGGTGGTGCAGATTATCGTTATTTCGAACGTTTTATCTCAGTAGCTCTAGTTTATTGGGTTGTAAATATTGCTATTGAAAATCTTGGTCGTTTCATTGAAAGAAAAATGGCGATTTCAGCACCAGATAATGTTGAGACAGATGTGAAAGGAGAGCTTCGCTAATGATTAAAATTTCAAATTTAAGCAAATCCTTTTCAGGTCAGACTGTTTTGGACCATCTGAACTTAGATATTCAAAAAGGAGAGGTCGTTGCTCTTATTGGTTCATCAGGAGCAGGAAAATCGACCTTTCTTCGTAGCCTAAATTACCTGGAAACTCCTGATAGTGGAAGTATTCAGATTGATGATTTCAAAGTGGATTTTTCTCAAATTACGCAAGAAGAAATTCTGACTCTTCGTCGCAAACTATCTATGGTGTTCCAACAGTTCAATCTGTTTGAGCGTAGAACAGCCTTAGACAATGTCAAGGAAGGTTTGGTAGTAGTTAAAAAACTATCCGATGAAGAGGCGACTAAGATAGCTAAAGAAGAGTTGGCTAAGGTTGGTTTATCTGATCGTCAACAACACTATCCTCGCCACTTGTCAGGTGGACAAAAACAACGAGTAGCCTTGGCGCGTGCTTTGGCTATGAAACCGGACGTCTTACTCTTGGATGAGCCAACTTCAGCACTGGATCCAGAATTGGTTGGTGAGGTAGAAAGATCTATCGCCAATGCCGCTAAATCAGGCCAAACCATGATTTTGGTGAGTCATGATATGTCCTTTGTCTCTCAAGTGGCTGATAAGGTTTTGTTCTTAGACAAAGGAAAGATTATCGAATCTGGAACACCAGATGAAATCATCAATCATCCAAAAGAAGAACGAACAAAAGAATTCTTTGCTAGTTACAAACGAACCTATATTTGATATAATAGAAGATAAGAAAGACTCAGTTGGCTAAGCTAACTGGGTTTACTCTTTAAAAATAATAGAAATGAGAGAGAGCATGTTAGTTCAGCTATTTGCTTTGTATTTAGAGAGTTTGGTTTTGACGATTTTACTAGTCTTGGTTGTTTTAGGACTTTGGATCGGTTTTAGAGCTCTATCAGGCGCTGATAAAACTGCCAAGGAGCGTCAAGCTCATCTTTACGATATGATTATGATTGGAGTTTTAACAATTCCAGTATTGTCTTTTGCAACCATGAGTATCTTGTTGGTTCTCAAGGCATAATACTTGTCAAATGATTTATGATTCGTTAGAATAAAAGTAGTTACAACAAGAAAGAAGGAAAGAGAATGTACGATACGATTATTATAGGTGCAGGCCCTGCTGGGATGACTGCGGCCTTGTATGCAGCACGCAGTAATCTCAAAGTGGCTTTGATTGAAGGTGGGCTTCCTGGCGGTCAGATGAACAACACCTTTGACATTGAAAACTATCCAGGATATGCCAATATCAGCGGTCCTGAATTAGCAGAAAAGATGTTTGAACCTCTTGAAAATCTAGGAGTTGAACATCTATATGGCTTTGTAGAAAATATTGAGAACCATGGTGATGTTAAAAAAGTAATCACTGATGATCAAGAATTTGAAACTCGCACAGTCATCGTTGCGACTGGTTCTAAGCACCATCTCTTGGGAGTTCCAGGTGAAGAAGAACTAAATAGCCGTGGTGTTTCTTATTGTGCGGTTTGTGATGGAGCCTTTTTCCGTGACCAAGATTTATTGGTTGTGGGTGGAGGAGATTCGGCTGTTGAAGAAGCTATCTTCTTAACTCAGTTCGCCAAATCTGTAACCATCGTTCACCGTCGTGATGAACTTCGTGCCCAAAAAGTCTTGCAAGACCGTGCCTTTGCTAATGATAAAATCAAATTCATTTGGGATTCTGTCGTAAAAGAAATCAAGGGTGAAAACCGTGTGGAGTCAGTTGTCATTGAAAATGTTAAAACAAATCAAGTGACTGAACATGCCTTTGGTGGTGTATTTATCTACGTTGGTTTAGATCCAGTTAGTGATTTTACAAAGGATTTACAAATCCAAGATGAATCAGGTTGGATTGTGACAGATGACCATATGAAAACAAGGGTTGCAGGAGTCTTTGCAGTTGGGGATGTTCGTCAAAAGGACCTTCGTCAAGTTACAACAGCAGTTGGAGATGGCGCCATTGCAGGTCAAGAAGCCTATAAATATATTACTGAACATAATTAAAAAGGCGGTGGGACAGAAATCAATAGACGAAGTCTCGATTTCGTAGTCCCAGCCCCGCGAGGATGATTAGGAGCTTTTTGGAGTCTAAAAGACGAACAAAAAGTTCAATCAGCTACCGCGTCAAAGTTTGATTGCTAATAAAAAGTGAGGTCGGGATCTTTTGTCCCAACCTCACTCTTTTTATAATCGATTTCTGAAGACTTCGTACATAAGAATAGCAGCAGCAACACTGGCATTGAGACTTTGTACGTGTCCGTTCATTGGAATAGTAATCATCTCGTCCACTTGCTTCTTGATGTTACTTGAGATACCTTTTCCTTCATTTCCGATAATGAGAGCAACTTTGCCACTTGTATTCCATTTATGGCAAGGTGTTCCGTTCATATCAGTTCCAAAAGTCCAGAATCCCTCGTCTTTGAGTTTGTCCAAGGTTTGACTAAGATTAGTGACTCGGGCAATAGGAACATGTTCAATCGCACCTGTTGCTGTTTTTGCTACGACAGGAGTGACGCCGACAGCTCGGTGTTTGGGAATAATAACACCTGAAACATTGGTTGCATCCGCTGTTCTCAAGATAGAACCGAGATTATGTGGGTCTGTTAAACCATCAAGAATTAGCAGTAGTGGGTTTTCTTCTTGGCGTGTTTTTGTAAGAATCTGCTCAAGTTCTGTATAGGCAAATTCAGAAACACGCAAAACAAAACCTTGGTGAACAGCACCCTCAGTCATTTCAGAAAGTGATTTTTTTGAAGTCCAAGAGATAGATACTTTCTTTTCTGTAGCTAGTTCCTTAACTTTTTCTACGTTTTTTCCTCGTAGATCATCCTGGAGATAGAGTTTATTTCCAGTATTTGCTAAAAGTGCTTCCGTAACGGCGTGAACGCCATAGACAATATCATTTGTTTTCATGGCTCTATTATAACATAAAACCCCGTCTTGCAACGGGATTTTCTTTATTCGAGAATGAGTAGGCCTTCTTTGATTTCAAAGGGATCTTTTTCGTTAATTCGATCGTAAAACATAATACCATTTAAGTGGTCAATTTCATGTTGGACAACGATTGAGTTGTAGCCTTTTAGCTTGATACGATGTTTTTCGCCATCCTTGTCAAAGTAGTCAACAGTCACTCGAGCATGACGGATAACATAACCAGGTACAGCTCGATCGACTGATAGACAACCTTCTCCCTCGCCTAGAGCAGCATCTTGAACTGAGTGTGAAACAATCTTAGGATTGTACATAACAGCTTGTAAATCATAGGCTTCCTGAGGTGTTTCACCATCCTCAGTGATATTTGGAACCAAAACAGCGATGATGCGTTTTGAGATGTCCAATTGTGGTGCTGCAAGTCCAACTCCTCCACGTAGTCCAAGTTTTTCAGCCATAACTGGATCTTGTGAATGTTTCAAAAATTGCATCATTTTCTCACCGAGGATAATATCTTGATCACTCAATGGGAAAGTGACCTCCTCAGCAACAGCACGTAGGGTTGGATTGCCCTCGCGAATAATATCTTTCATATCAATCAAATGAGAAGCTTTTGTAATACGTTCTATAGCAGACATGTTCTCTCCTTCCTTCCATTACAATTACATGATAACACAAAACAGATGAGAAAGAAAGTGACAGAAGCCGTTAAAAAATAATAGAATAAAAGGAAATACCTATTTGTCTGTGGTATAATAAGATAAGGAGACTTGCATCAAAAAGCAAGGAGAAAAAAGATGGAAAAACGCAGTAGTAGAAATCAAAATGGTCCTATCTTACGGCTTGTCGAGAAATTGATTCGATTTTTTAGAAACTATCGCCAATGGAGTAATAAAACCTTTATTGCTGTTTTGTTGATTGCCGTTGCAATCTCAATGGCTTTGACTTTATTAGTCGAGGGGCTAAAGGGATTTCCATTGACCAGTAGTAGTACAACTGTCGTAAGTCAGACAGCTGATTCTAAGGAGAAAACTACGGCAACAGAGCAAGAAACAAGTGCTCGGATCATGGCCAATGGTGATTTGCTCTATCATGACATTATCTATATTTCAGCCAAAAAATCAGATGGTACCTATGATTTCCATGAAAATTTTGAATACGTAAAGCCTTGGCTTAAGCAAGCTGACTTGGTCATTGGTGATTTTGAAGGAACTGTAAATAAAGATCACTATCTTGCAGGTTACCCCTTGTTTAATGCACCTGGTGAAGTCATGGACGCTATAAAAGATGCAGGCTATCAAGTGCTAGACTTGGCTCATAATCATATCTTGGATTCACAAATTGAGGGAGTAGTTTCAACCGCAGATGCGATTGAAAAAGCTGGAATGACACCAATCGGAGTCTACACTCATGAACCACGAGATAAAGCACCTATTGTCATCAAGGAAGTCAATGGGATTAAAGTTGCCCTTTTAGCTTATTCCTATGGTTTTAACGGAATTGAACAAAGCATTTCTCAAGAGGATTATAATCGTTATCTTTCAGACTTAGATGAAGATAAAATGAAGGCTGAAATTGAACGAGCAGAGAAGGAGGCGGATATTACAATTATCATGCCTCAGATGGGAGTTGAGTATCAAATTGAGCCGACTGAGGAGCAAAAGAAACTTTACCATAAAATGATTGATTGGGGAGCAGATATTATCTTTGGTGGTCACCCTCACGTTGTTGAACCAGCTGAAACGGTTGAAAAAAACGGTGATAAAAAGCTTATCATCTACTCTATGGGGAATTTTATCTCAAATCAACGAATTGAAACCATGCAGGATGTTGAAAATGCTAAGTGGACGGAACGTGGAGTCCTCATGGATGTGACCATTAAGAAAAAATCTGGTAAAACAACTATCGAGACGGCTCAAGCACATCCAAGTTGGGTGAGTCGGACTCCTAAGGGAGGTTATTCTCCAGAAGGATACCCACTCTATCTATACCAAACCTATATCTTGGAAGATTTTATAGAGGGTGGGAAATACCGTAGTCAGTTAGACGAGGCGACCAAGGAACGGATTGATACAGCCTATAAAGAAATGAATGAGCATGTAGGTTTGAAATGGTAGTGACTAAAAAAGAGGAGCAAGATGGATATTAAGATAATAGCAACAGATATGGATGGAACCTTGTTAGATCCTCAAGGACAACTGGACCTACCTCGTCTAGAGAAAATTTTGGATCAGCTGGATCAACGTGGTATTCGTTTTGTTATTGCAACGGGAAATGAAGTTCATCGCATGCGACAATTACTGAAGTATCTTGTAGAAAGAGTCGTTCTCGTAGTTGCTAATGGTGCTCGTATATTCGAAAATGATGAATTGCTACAAGCACAAACTTGGGATGATGCCATGGTTGATAGGGCTTTGGACCATTTTAAAGGCAGAGAATGCCAGAATCAATTTGTCGTAACAGGTATGAATGGTGGTTTTGTTAAGAAAGGCACTGTTTTTACAGAACTTGATAAATTTATGACTCCAGAGATGATTGAAAAGCTCTACCAACGCATGCATTTTGTTGATGAATTTGACTCAAGCCTTTTCGGTGGTGTCCTCAAGATGAGTATGGTTGTTGGTGAAGAACGAACTAATTTGGTCTTACAGGAAATTAATGACTTATTTGATGGGCATGTGCGAGCTGTTTCCAGCGGTTATGGTTGTATTGATATCTTACAAGATGGGATTCATAAGGCGTGGGGCCTAGAAGAATTGCTCAAACGTTGGAATTTAAAACCTGAACAAATCATGGCCTTTGGTGATAGTGAAAATGACATTGAAATGTTAGAGTTGGCAGGTATTTCATATGCCATGGAAAATGCAGAAGATGCTGTTAAAGAAGTAGCTACAAAAATAGCCCCAGCTAACAGTCAGGCGGGTGTTTACCAAGTTTTAGAAAACTGGCTAGAAAGAGGAGAATAACTTGGCAGTACAACTATTAGAAAACTGGCTCTTAAAAGAGCAAGAGAAAATCCAAACCAAGTATCGTGAACTCAATCAGATTTCTGTAATTGAACCTAATATCATTTTTATCGGTGATTCTATTGTTGAGTATTATCCCTTGCAGGAATTGCTAGGGACAACCAAGACTATTGTGAATCGAGGGATTCGAGGCTATCAGACTGGACTTTTGCTAGATAACCTGGATGCTCATCTCTATGGTGATGCGGTGGATCAGATTGTGCTTTTGATTGGGACAAATGACATTGGAAAAGATGTTCCAATGACGGAAACACTAAACAATCTTGAAAGCGTGATTCAAAGTATTTCTCGTGACTATCCGCTGTCACAAATAAAGCTAGTTTCTATTCTGCCAGTTCATCAAGGGGAAGAATACAAACAGACAGTTTATATTCGCACAAATGAGAAAATCAAGGCCTGGAACCAAGCCTATCAAGAGCTAGCTTCAGCCTATATGCAGGTAGAATATGTGTCTGCTTTTGAAGAGCTACTCGATCAGGAAGGGCAACTCAAATCTGACTATACAACAGATGGGCTTCACCTTAGCGTTTCTGGCTATCAGGCTCTATCAGAAACCTTGAAAACTAGACTTTTCTAGACATCTACTTGCATTTTTGCTTTTTTAACCTAGATAAGGTATAATATCTTTATAGTCTTTGGGGTCGTTACGGATTCGACAGGCATTATGAGGCATATTTTGCAACTCGTGTGGCGACGTAAACGCTCAGTTAAATATAACTGCAAAAAATAACACTTCTTACGCTCTAGCTGCCTAAAAACCAGCAGGCGTGACCCAATTCGGATTGCTCGTGTCTGATGATGGGTCTTATTATTAGCGAGATACGATCAAGCTTTGTCTAGCAGTTTGGTAAGAGATTTATAGACTCGCAGTTCCTAGGCTTGAGTTATGTGTCGAGGGATTGTTAAAACAATACATAACCTATGGTTGTAGACAAATATGTTAGCAGGTGTTTGGACGTGGGTTCGACTCCCACCGGCTCCATTGATAATTTACATTGTTTTGTAAATCTTTCTAAAACGTTGTTTTTACAACGTTTTTTATTTTATTCTTTGGTATTCTTTTGCAAAAAAAGAATACAACATTTTGTTGTATCCTAAATATTAAATCAAGTCCTGAATTTTCTTAAGTTTTTATCATATTTTCTGTTATAATTAAGGTGCCTTAAGAAAAATAATGAAAAAACTAAATGTTTTTCATATAGTTTTCATTTTTTGTGTTATAATTAAGGTGCCTTAAGAAAAATATTAAGGTGCCTTAAGAAAAATAATGAAAAAACTAAATGTTTTTCATATAGTTTTCATTGTTTTAATAGTTTAAAGTCAATCTTATTTTTCTCTACTAGAAAATAATGAAAAAGTAGGTTTAGAAAGAGGTAAGTATCTATGTCTTCTCATAAAAAAGTGTCACTCTCTGAGATTAATCAGTCTATCGATACTCCAAATAACAATCATTTCTGGCAAAATTTAAAGGCCTTTTTAGGTCCGGGTGCTCTTGTCGCAGTTGGTTATATGGATCCAGGAAACTGGATTACCAGTGTAGTCGGTGGTGCTTCCTATAAGTATAGTCTCTTGTTTGTTATCTTGATTTCATCTCTCATTGCCATGCAACTTCAGCAGATGGCAGGAAAGCTTGGTATTGTAACCCAGATGGACCTGGCTCAAGCAACGGCTCATCATTCACCTAAATGGCTTCGTTATAGTCTATGGGTGATTTTGGAGTTGGCCTTGATGGCGACAGACCTGGCAGAAGTTCTAGGTTCAGCCATTGCTCTCAATCTTCTCTTTAAGATTCCAATTATGATAGCCATCCTTTTGACGGTTCTAGATGTCTTTCTCTTATTGCTTTTGATGAAATTTGGCTTTAAGAAGATAGAAGCTATTGTTACAACACTCATTTTAACAATCTTAGCAATCTTTACTTATCTGGTAGCTTTGTCACATCCAAGCTTCCAAGGAATCGTTGAGGGTTATCTACCGAATGCAACCTTATTTGAAAGTCCTTTGCCAGGACATGAAAGTCAATTAACCTTGGCACTAGGAATCGTGGGAGCAACGGTTATGCCCCATAACCTCTATTTGCATTCTTCCTTGTCTCAAACTCGGAAAATCAATCACAAGGACAAGAATGATGTTCGAAAAGCCGTGCGCTTTATGACCTGGGATTCAAATCTCCAATTATCCTTGGCCTTTGTGGTTAACTCCCTTCTATTAATTCTCGGGGCGGCTCTCTTTTTCGGCCATGCATCTGAGATTTCTGCCTTCTCTCAAATGTATAATGCCTTGCAGGATTCTACTATTGCAGGAGCTATAGCTAGCTCGACCTTATCAACCTTGTTTGCCTTGGCTTTATTAGCCAGTGGTCAAAATTCGACAATTACGGGTACCTTGACTGGACAAATCGTTATGGAAGGTTTCTTACATATGAGATTGCCACAATGGTTTATTCGTTTGGCGACACGCCTCTTTGCCTTGCTACCTGTTATGATAGTAGCGGTTTTGTTTGGTTATCAGGAAAAAACCTTGGATCAGTTGTTGGTCTATTCACAGGTCTTTCTTTCAATCGCTCTTCCATTTTCAATCTTTCCTCTGATTTATCTAACTTCTAAGAAATCACTGATGGGAGAATTTACCAATGCCAAGTGGAATACCATTCTTGGTTATATCGTTTCCATTATCTTAACAATCCTCAATGTGAAATTGTTATTTGATATTTTCTAAGAAATTCACCCAAGTTAGAAAACAAACATATAAGAAAAAAGATACCCAAGATTTCTTGGGTATCTTTTTTGAAAATAAACGGAAGACATGGGATTCGAACCCACGCACGCTTTAACACGCCTACCGCGTTTCCAACACGGCCTCTTAAGCCTCTTGAGTAATCTTCCACACTTACTAAAATAGTCTATCATAAAGGATTCATTCTTGCAAATTTATTTAAAAACTGAAGAAGTTTTGACAGAAAATGAGAGAAAATGATAAAAAATGCTTGACTTTGATATTTTTTATGATAGAATGAATATTGTAATCGTTAACAGGAGGTGGGTTCGTGCTAAAAAGCGAGAGAAAAAAGTTGATTTTAGAAGAGTTAAGTAAGCATAAAATCGTCTCTCTAGAGAAATTGGTAGGCTTGCTAGATACTTCAGAATCCACAGTTAGACGTGATCTAGATGAGTTAGAGTCTGAAAATAAACTTCGTCGAGTGCACGGGGGAGCAGAGTTGCCTCACTCCTTGCAAGAAGAAGAAACTATTCAAGAGAAATCTGTCAAAAACCTTCAAGAGAAAAAGTTGATTGCGCAAAAAGCAGCTTCCCTCATCAAAGAAAAAGATGTTATCTTTGTGGATGCAGGAAGTACGACAGCCTTTCTCATTTTGGAATTGGAGCGAAAAGACATTACTGTTGTAACTAACTCCATTCACCATGCGGTACAATTAGTGGATAAGCAAATCCCAACAGTCATTATCGGTGGTGGAGTCAAGATGACAACGGATGCCAGTATCGGAGGAGTAGCTCTCAATCAGATTAACCAACTGCACTTTGATCGTGCCTTTATTGGAATGAATGGTGTAGATGAAGGTTACTTTACAACTCCAGATATGGAGGAGGGCGCCGTCAAGCGTGCTATCTTAGAAAATGCTAAACAAACCTATGTCTTGGCGGATTCATCTAAGATTGGCCAGTCTAGTTTTGCTAAGGTAGCTCCTATAAAACGTGCTATTGTGATTACAAGCAAGGGTCATGAGCTCTTGTCAGCTATCAAAGAGAAAACGGAGGTAATCGAAGTATGATTTATACAGTCACACTCAATCCATCTATAGACTACATTGTCCGTTTGGACAAAGTGGAAGTTGGTAGTGTCAATCGTATGGATAGTGATGATAAGTTTGCTGGTGGTAAAGGTATCAATGTTAGCCGTGTCTTGAAGCGTTTGGATATTCCAAATACAGCGACAGGTTTCATCGGAGGCTTTACTGGAAAATTTATCACAGATACTTTAGCTGAAGAACAAATTGAAACGCAATTTGTCCAAGTGGCAGAAGATACGCGTATCAATGTTAAGATTAAAGCCGACCAAGAAACAGAAATCAATGGGACAGGACCTAATGTTGAGCCCGAACAACTTGAAGAGTTAAAAGCCATTCTTTCAAGTCTGACAGCAGAAGATACAGTTGTATTTGCAGGTTCGAGTGCTAAAAACTTGGGTAATGTTGTTTACAAAGAATTAATTTCTTTGACGCGTCAGACAGGCGCTCAAGTGGTTTGTGATTTTGAAGGTCAGACCTTGATCGATAGTTTGGATTATCAACCACTTTTGGTCAAACCAAATAATCATGAACTGGGAGCTATCTTTGGAGTCAAGCTTGAAAGCCTTGATGAAATAGAGAAATACGCTCGAGAATTACTGGCTAAGGGTGCTCAAAACGTGATTATCTCTATGGCTGGTGATGGTGCCCTTCTGGTAACATCAGAGGGAGCATACTTTGCTAAACCGATTAAAGGAACCGTGAAAAACTCAGTTGGTGCTGGTGACTCTATGGTTGCTGGATTTACTGGTGAGTTTGTTAAATCACAAGACGCAGTGGAAGCCTTCAAATGGGGAGTGGCTTGTGGAACAGCAACAACCTTCTCAGATGACTTGGCGACTGCAGCATTTATTAAAGAGACTTATGAAAAAGTTGAGGTAGAAAAAAGATGAAAATTCAGGATTTACTGAGAAAAGATGTGATGTTGCTTGATTTGCAAGCAACTGAAAAAACAGCAGCTATCGAAGAAATGATTCATAGCTTGGTAGAGCACGGATATGTGACAGATTTCGAAACTTTCAAAGAAGGAATCTTGGCGCGTGAAGCTTTGACTTCTACAGGTTTGGGTGACGGTATCGCAATGCCTCACAGCAAAAATGCTGCTGTTAAGGAAGCAACTGTTCTCTTTGCTAAGTCAAACAAGGGTGTTGACTACGAAAGTTTAGACGGGCAACCAACTGACCTCTTCTTTATGATTGCTGCTCCAGAAGGTGCCAATGATACTCACTTGGCTGCCTTAGCAGAATTGTCACAATATTTGATGAAAGACGGATTTGCTGATAAGCTTCGTCAAGTAACATCAGCTTATCAAGTCATTGAACTCTTTGACCAAGCTTCAGAAAAAGCTCAAGAACCAGTTCAAGCATCTGAAAATGAATCTGGTGACTTTATCGTAGCAGTTACAGCTTGTACAACAGGAATTGCCCACACATACATGGCCCAAGAAGCACTTCAAAAAGTGGCTGCAGAAATGGGTGTTGGTATTAAGGTTGAAACCAACGGTGCCAGCGGTGTTGGCAACAAATTAACAGCAGAAGATATCCGCAAGGCTAAAGCTGTCATTATTGCCGCTGATAAAGCAGTTGAGATGGATCGTTTCGATGGTAAACCATTGGTGAATCGTCCAGTTGCAGATGGTATTCGTAAGACAGAAGAGTTGATTAACTTGGCTCTTTCTGGTAATGCTGAAATTTACCGTGCTGCTAATGGAGCGCAAGCTTCAACAGCATCTAATGAAAAACAAAGTCTCGGTGGTGCCTTCTACAAACACTTGATGAGTGGTGTATCCCAAATGTTGCCATTTGTTATCGGTGGTGGTATCATGATTGCCCTTGCCTTCTTGATTGATGGTGCTATGGGTGTGCCAAATGATAGCCTCGGAAATCTTGGATCTTACCATGAACTTGCTTCTATGTTCATGAAAATCGGTGGTGCAGCCTTTGGTTTGATGCTTCCAGTATTTGCAGGATATGTTGCTTACTCAATCGCTGAAAAACCAGGTTTGGTAGCAGGTTTCGTAGCTGGTGCTATCGCCAAAGAAGGTTTTGCCTTTGGTAAAATCCCTTACGCTCAAGGTGGTGAAGCAACTTCAGCTCTTGCAGGTGTATCATCAGGTTTCCTTGGAGCCCTTGTTGGTGGATTTATCGCAGGTGCCTTGGTACTCTTGGTTAAGAAATACGTGAAGGTTCCTCGCTCCCTTGAAGGTGCAAAATCAATTCTTCTCTTGCCACTTCTTGGAACAGTCTTGACAGGATTTGTCATGCTTGCTGTTAACATCCCAATGGCAGCTATTAACACTGCTATGAACGACTTCCTTGGCGGTCTTGGAGGCGGATCAGCTGTCCTTCTTGGTATCGTTCTTGGAGGAATGATGGCCGTTGATATGGGTGGCCCTGTCAATAAAGCAGCTTATGTCTTTGGTACTGGTACTCTTGCAGCAACAGTGGCAACAGGTGGTTCAGTAGCCATGGCAGCAGTTATGGCTGGAGGAATGGTTCCACCACTTGCAATCTTTGTGGCAACACTTCTCTTCAAAAATAAATTTACAAAAGAAGAACGTAACTCAGGTTTGACGAACATCGTTATGGGATTGTCATTCATCACTGAAGGTGCGATTCCATTTGGTGCAGCTGACCCAGCTCGTGCTATTCCAAGCTTTATCCTTGGTTCAGCAGTAGCAGGTGGACTTGTTGGTCTTGCAAATATCAAACTCATGGCACCACATGGAGGAATCTTCGTTATCGCCCTTACAACAAATGCCCTTCTTTACCTTGTCTTTGTCTTGATTGGAGCACTTGTTAGTGGTGTGGTTTATGGTTACCTTCGTAAACCATTAGAAAAATAATTACAATAGATTCAAATGACTGAACACGAAAGTGGTCAGTCATTTTTTTAACCCCTCGAAAAGTTCATGAAATATGGTATAATAGAAGCATGGCAAACAAGAATACAAGTAAAACAAGACGTAGACCGTCTAAAGCAGAATTAGAAAGAAAACAAGCGATTCAACGAATGTTGATTTCCTTAGCTTTGGCTATCTGTTTAATTTTTGCAGCTCTAAAATGGGGAGCTGTCGGAATTACTGTTTATAACCTAATCCGCTTACTCGTGGGGAGTTTGGCTTATCTAGCTATTTTTTCTCTGTTAATCTATCTATTTTTATTTAAGTGGATTCATAAACAAGAAGGCTTGTTAGCAGGTTTCTTCTTTATTTTTGCAGGCTTACTCCTCATCTTTCAAGCTTATCTGGTTTGGAAATTTAGCATGGCAAACGCCGTTTTCCAAGGGACAGCTGGACAAATTTTTAAAGATTTAACCAGCTTTCAAGTGACTAGTTTTGCAGGTGGAGGTTTGCTAGGGGTTATCCTCTACATTCCGGTAGCTTTTTTGTTCTCAAACATTGGTACCTACTTCATCGGAGCAATCTTAGTCTTAATCGGTGCTCTTTTGATTAGTCCATGGTCTATCTACGATATCGCTGATTTTCTCTCAGCTCGATTTGCTATCTGGATGGAGCGCCATGAGCAGAAAAAACAAGAACGCTTTATCAAGCGTGAAGAAGAAAAGGCACGAAGAGAAGCAGAAGAACAAGCAAGACTTGAGAAAGAAAGAGAAGAGCAGGCTTTGATTGATATGCCTCCTGTAGATATGGAAACTGGAGAAATATTATCAGAAGAGCCACTGCACGATTTTCCTCCACTTCCAGAGGAAGAATGGGTAGAGCCTGAGATTATTCTCCCGCAAGCTGATTTTGAATATCCTGAGGAAGTTGCAATTCCTGAGGAAGAAGTTTTACCTGAAGAGGATGATGAAGAAGTAGAAGTCGATTTTTCTACTAAAAAAGCCTTAGAGTATAAACTCCCAAGCTTGCAACTTTTTGCACCCGATAAACCTAAAGATCAGTCTAAAGAAAAGAAAATCGTTCGGGAGAATATCAAGATTTTGGAAGAAACTTTCGCAAGTTTTGGTATTAAGGTAACGGTTGAAAGAGCAGAGATTGGTCCATCTGTTACCAAGTATGAAGTTAAACCTGCAGTTGGTGTCCGTGTCAACCGTATTTCCAACCTAGCAGATGACTTAGCTCTGGCTTTGGCTGCCAAGGATGTCCGTATTGAGGCTCCGATTCCTGGAAAATCCTTGGTTGGTATCGAAGTGCCAAACTCTGAAATTGCAACGGTATCCTTCCGTGAACTTTGGGAACAATCACAAACAAAACCTGAAAATCTATTAGAAATTCCTCTTGGAAAAGCCGTCAATGGTACAGCTCGTAGTTTTGATTTGGCTAAAATGCCTCACTTGTTAGTGGCTGGTTCTACAGGTTCTGGTAAATCTGTTGCAGTTAACGGAATCATCGCAAGTATCCTCATGAAGGCTCGTCCAGATCAGGTTAAGTTTATGATGGTCGATCCAAAGATGGTTGAGCTTTCAGTCTATAATGATATTCCTCATCTCTTGATTCCAGTTGTGACCAACCCTCGTAAGGCCAGCAAGGCTTTGCAAAAAGTTGTTGATGAGATGGAAAACCGCTATGAACTCTTTGCCAAAGTCGGAGTTCGAAATATCGCTGGGTTCAATGCTAAGGTTGAGGAGTTTAATGCGCAATCTGAGTATAAACAAGTACCTCTACCTTTCATCGTCGTGATTGTGGATGAGCTTGCTGACCTCATGATGGTTGCCAGCAAGGAAGTGGAAGATGCCATTATCCGTCTCGGACAAAAGGCGCGTGCAGCTGGTATTCACATGATACTTGCAACCCAACGTCCATCGGTTGATGTTATCTCTGGTTTGATTAAGGCAAATGTGCCGTCTCGTGTGGCTTTTGCAGTTTCTTCGGGTACGGACTCACGTACGATCTTGGATGAAAACGGTGCTGAGAAATTGCTTGGACGAGGAGATATGCTCTTTAAGCCAATCGATGAAAATCATCCTGTTCGTCTCCAAGGTTCCTTTATATCAGATGATGATGTTGAACGTATCGTAAACTTCATCAAGGCTCAAGCTGATGCTGATTACGATGAAAGCTTTGACCCAGGAGAAGTGTCTGAGACAGAAGGGGATTTTAGCTCTAGCGATGATGTCGGAGATCCGCTCTTTGAAGAAGCGAAAGCTCTTGTCATCGAAACACAAAAAGCAAGTGCATCCATGATTCAACGCCGTCTTTCAGTCGGTTTTAACCGAGCAACTCGATTGATGGAAGAATTAGAGATGGCAGGTGTTATTGGACCTGCTGAAGGAACAAAACCTCGAAAAGTCTTACAACAATAAAAAATAGCTTCTTTCCGAAATCGGAGAGAAGCTATTTTGTTATGGATTTGCTTTATTATCTGTGGCAGCTGTATCAGATTGAGCAGCTCCTTCAGTCTGATTTTGTTGAACATTGTTAGGAGCTTGAGTATTTTCTTCAGGTTGAACCTTGTTGTCATTTTTATGATCAACTCCACTAGTTGCAGCATTAGTATCTTGGTTACTTCCTTGATTCTGAGCAGGCGCGTTCGATTGAGCAGGGCTTTCCTTTTGAATTTCCTTGATAATGGTTGTTTGCGTAACAGGACTAGTATCTGCTTTCTTTTGTTCATTGGACTTCATTGCATTGCTAATGGTAATTGTCGCAGTGATAATTCCCAACATACTACCGATTAAGGTTAAGGTTTTCTGAAAAGCAGATAAACCTTTCTTGATGTGATGGCTAGCCTTGCCAGTTTCTTGACTGTCTTTGTTTGTTTCTTTATTTTGGCGAGAATAGTTAGACATAATGGTTTTTAAAACTCCTTTGCAAAACTAAATATGAATTTGAATTCATTTCATATTTTCATTATACGTTTTTTATTTTAAATTGTCTTAAAAAAATAAAACTTTTAGTTTTGAAAACGCAACCAGTAGGTTTTTCTCTTTAAAGTGTAAAGCAAGAAGTGTGGTGATGAATCATGATTAGTGACTTTAGGTTTCAAAAATGATGATATCATAAAGGCAACTAGTCTTTTTTCTCTTGGAGAACGGCTTGAGCAACGGCGAGTCTAGCTGCAGGGACCCTGTAAGGTGAACAGGAAACATAGGTGACACCTATTTCCTGGAAGAAGGAGATAGAAGCAGGATCACCGCCGACCTCCCCACAAATACCAATGGATAGGCTTGGTTTTACCCGGCGAGCTTTGCTGATTGCAATGCGCATTAACTCACCGACTCCCTCCTGATCAATATGTTGGAATGGATCAAATGAAAGAATGCTCGTCTTTTTGTAATGACCTATAAATTTTCCAATATCATCTCGAGAAAAACCATAGGTCATTTGAGTTAAGTCATTAGTACCAAAGCTGAAGAAATCAGCTTCCCGTGCTAGTTTATCTGCAGTCAGACAGGCGCGTGGTAATTCAATCATGGTACCAATTTCATATGGGAAGGGCTCCTGTTTATGTTCTCTAAAGATATACTGGATGTGTTGAGTCAGATAGGATTTGACAAATTCTAACTCCTTTTTATCAGCAATTAAAGGAATCATGATTTCAGGTTTAATTTTTATCCCCTCTTGATATAATTTGATGGCACTTCTAAAAATAGCTTCAGTCTGCATCTTGTAAATGTCTGGCTGAGTGATTCCAAGTCTACAACCTCTATGGCCCAGCATAGGGTTGCTTTCTTGTAAGCTCTCAATTTGATGGGCTAGTTTCTCAGGTGACTTATTTAGTTTCTCAGCTAGAAGCTTGATTTCCTGCGAATCTTTAGGTAAAAATTCATGCATAGGCGGATCTAAAAGTCGGACAATCAGAGGTTTATCTTCAACCGTTTTGAACATCTGATAGAAGTCTTCTGCTTGGAAGTCTGAAAGGTTCTTGAGTGCGGCTTTCATTTCTGCTTCCTTATCAGCTAGAATAAGGCGCCGCATTTCTATAATTCTATCCTGACCAAAGAACATATGTTCAGTACGGGCTAGTCCAACCCCTTGGGCACCAAATTTCATAGCTGTTTCCAAATCTTTGACGGTCTCAGCATTAGCACGGACTTTAAGACGTGCAACTTTATCTGCCCAAGAAAGAAGGCGCTGAAGGTCTTCATTATTCTCAATCAAGATTGTAGGAATTTCTCCGATATAAACACAACCGGAACTACCATCAACAGAAATGATATCTCCCTCTGTTAAGACAAGATTACCACAAGAAAGTGTCTTCTCTTCCTCGCTGATCTTTAGTTCCCCACATCCAGCTACACAACAGGTACCCATTCCTCTAGCAACAACTGCTGCATGAGAAGTCATACCACCTTGGCTGGTAACAATAGCTTGGCTAACGACCATGCCTTCAATATCTTCGGGCGATGTTTCTTGTCTTACTAAAATAACCTTTCTTCCTAAATTGTGGAATTCTTTAGCTCGTTCTGCTGTAAAAACTATTTCCCCAGTAGCAGCTCCTGGGCTGGCTGGTAAACCTTGTGCAATGAGAGTTGCTTTTTCCATTGTAGCCTCTTCAAAGACTGGGTGAATGAGCTGACTAATAGAAGAAGGGGATACTCTCATCAGGGCATCTTTTTTACTAATAATATCCTGGTCTACTAAGTCCAAAGCAATTTTTAAAGAAGCTTTAGCTGTGCGTTTGCCATCCCTCGTTTGTAAAATATACAGTTTTCCTTTCTCAATGGTAAATTCGATATCTTGCATGTCCTTGTAGTGGTTTTCAAGGATTCTAGCATACTCTTTAAATGCTTTGAAAACTTGAGGTTGAGCTTTTTCTAAAGCGGCAATTGGTTCTGGAGTTCGTATACCAGCTACAACGTCTTCTCCTTGAGCATTCAGTAAGAATTCACCGAATAGTTGATTTTCTCCACTAGCAGGATTTCTAGTAAAACAGACTCCTGTTCCGCTGTTTTGGTCACTATTTCCAAAGACCATTGCCTGGACGTTAACGGCAGTTCCTAAATCGTGAGGAATCTTATTTAAATCTCGGTAAACTCTGGCTCGATTATTATTCCAAGAATTAAAGACAGCTTTGATAGCAGAAAAAAGTTGGTCTGTAGGATTTTCAGGGAAACATTGGTCCTCTTTAAGATAGATTTCTTTATATTGATTAACCAAGTCTTGATGCTCAGCTAGAGTCATGTCTTTTGTAGTTTTACCATGATATTTTTCAAAGTCTTCTAATAGTTCATCAAAAAGTTCTTTAGAAATTCCATATACAACATCTGCAAACATCTGAAGTAAACGTCGATAGCAATTATAGGCAAAATCAGGATTCGTCTGCTCGGCGAGTATTCTTGTCCGATGGTCATTTAGACCAAGATTTAAAATAGTATCCATCATTCCTGGCATAGAAAATTTTGCTCCGCTACGGACCGAAACTAAGAGAAGATTGGAGCTTTCTCCGCTGAACGATTTATCGGTTTTTCTTTCTAAGTCGGTAACCGCTTTCAAAATATCATCTTTTAAATAAGAGTCAAAGAAATCCGGATTTTCTAGAAACTTAATACAGCTCTCGGTTGTAATGGTAAAACCTGGAGGAACAGGCAATCCCAAATTGCTCATCTCTGCTAAATTGGCTCCTTTTCCACCTAGGAGAGCCTTGTCGTTTGCGCTTCCTTCCTCGAAGGAATAAATCCATTTTGTCATAGTCGCCTCCAAAATATTAAATATGCGTCACAATAAAAGACAAAACCATTGTAATATACATCATATATATTTGTCAAATGAAAAATCTTCGGGTATTAATTGACATATTACAAATAATTGCTATAATATTTAATATACATGATGCTTATTCGATAATTGTTTTGGTATAGGTAAAAATAACTAGCTTCTTGCAATAGTTATTTGGACCCTATATAGAATCTAGAAAGGTTTTCTGTGAATTGAAATTAAGTGAACGACAAAAAAAGATTGTAGAAATCGTTAAAGCTAAGCAGCCTCTGAGTGGTGAAAAAATATCTGAATTACTTGATATTTCCAGGGCAACGCTACGGCCAGATCTTTCCTTTTTGACCTTGGTTGGAATCCTAAAGGCCACTCCTAAAGTTGGGTATACCTACTCAGGCTCTGATCTAGAATCGGTCTTCTTTTTTGATACTTTTAGGAAAAAAGTGGCTGATATTATGACTTCGCCAGTCCTGGTCACCAGTGATTCCTATATTCAGGATGCTATTATTACTCTATTTATGTATGATGCAGACGTTATTTATGTCATTGATGAAGAAAAACTTCTTCTTGGAATCATGTCACGTAAAGATTTGCTAAGGGCTTCTCTCAATTCGAATATTGCAAGTACTCCTGTTGCGGTTTGCATGACTAGGATGCCACATATTAAAACATGTCACCAAAATATGAATATTTTGGAAGCCGCTGTACTCCTTCAAGATTACGCCATTGATTCCTTACCGATTGTCGACGAAAAGAATGAACGTCAGATTTTAGGTAGTGTGACCAAGTCAGCCTTGTTGGACTATATTATTCAGCAAGCTCGAAGCACCGAGGTAAATAGAGAAGAGGAATAAATATGAAAAAAGAAATGATTGTTTATAGTATTTCAGATTCTTTGGGTGGGACTTCCCAAAAATTGCTATCCGCTGTTACAGCTCAATATCCAGACATCATTTTTAATAAAAGCTATCGTTTCCCTTTTATCAACAAGGAAGATGAATTGTTGGACATTTTACGTGATGCTATCAAGGATGATGCACTAGTTATCAGTACCTTGGTCGATGGCAAGCTAGCTTCGGTAGCAAGGGAGTTTAGCTTGATGCATGGGCTATCCTATTTGGATTTGATGCATCCGTTTTTTGAAATTATCAAAGAAAAGACAGGAAGGGATCCGATAGAAGTACCTGGCACCCTTCACCGTTTAGATAGCGAATACTTTAATAAAATTTCAGCGATTGAGTTTGCAGTCAAATATGATGATGGTAAAGCACCGCAGGGATTTTTAGAATCTGACATAGTCCTGCTAGGGGTTTCCCGTACGTCTAAAACACCGCTCAGTATTTATCTAGCAAATAAAGGATATAAGGTTTCGAACCTTCCTCTAATTCCAGAAGTTCCCTTGCCTCAAGTCTTGGAAAAAATTGATTCTCGCCGCCTAATTGGTTTAGTATGCGAGCCAGAAAAATTGGTTAAGATTCGCAGTAATCGTTTGGATTCTTTGGGTTTGACCCAGGAAACCAGCTACACAGATCTGGAAAAGATTTATCAGGAATTGGACTATTCTAAGAAGGTCTTCAGAAAATATGGAGCTCGAGTCATTAATATGTCAGATAAATCAATTGAAGAAACAGCCTTCTTAATCGAAGAGTATTTAAAGAAAATGAACTAAGAAAATAAATAGTGCATTATTTGTCGTAAAAGGATAGTGTGCTGGAGGTCAAAAATGGAGCAATACAAGCGTATTTTACTGAAAGAATTTGATTCTCGACAAAAGGTGATCACAGAACTGACCAACCTTGAAGCAATTTTAAACCTTCCAAAAGGAACAGAGCTATATATCAGTGATATTCATGGTGAATTTGCGGCCTTTGACTATATTTTAAGAAGTTGTGCAGGTATCCTTAATGAGAAGATTAAGGATTGCTTTGGAGATTCCTTGTCGCAAGATGATAAAAACAGATTGTCAGCATTGGTTTCATATCCTGAACTTGTCTTGGAGCAAGGCGGTAAAAGCAGAGACTGGTACAAGGAAACTATTCCTCAACTTTTATCTCTACTGACTTTTGCAGCTGCCAAGTACACTCGGTCAAAGCTTAGGAAGGCATTGCCACCTCAGTATGCTTATATCATCGAAGAATTAGTATACAGTAATATAGCTTTAGCAGATAAAAAGTCATATTTTGATAACATCCTCTCCTATGTTATCGAGTTAGGAGAAGCTATTCCCTTTATTCTTGGTGTTTCTAGCAGTATCCGTCGCTTATTGATTGACCATTTGCATGTGGTTGGTGATATTTATGACAGAGGAGCTGGTAGTCCGCAAGTTATGGATGAACTTTTGCAATTTCATTCTTTGGATATTCAGTGGGGGAATCACGACATTATCTGGATGGGGGGCTTTTTCGGTTCAAAAGCCTGTATGTTAAATGCACTACGTATTGCTGCCCGCTATGGATATCTATGGGATATTGAGAAAGCTTACGGCTTAAATCTTCGGCCTTTAACGTTATTTTCTGATAGGACCTATAAGGCCAACCCTCAGTTTAGGCCTATCCTAGGAAATAGAGAAGATGATTTCACTAGCGAAGAAATTTTACAGTTGGAAAAAGTTCACCAGGCTCTTTCCATTATCCAGTTTAAACTGGAAACTCAACTGATAAAAAGAAGGCCAGAATTTCAAATGGAGGATCAGGTTAAACTGGATAATATTGATTATTTGAAAGAGTGTGTGACAATTGATGGAAAAAAATATAATCTTACGAATACCTGCTTTCAAACGATTGATCCGGCTAATCCAGCAGAATTAAGTTTAGAAGAGTCTCAAGCAGTTGATAGTCTCCTAGCCTCTTTCCAAGGATCTCCTAAACTCGCCGAGCATATAGAATTGTTAATGAAAAAAGGTTCCATGTATAAAATTTATAATCAGCATCTACTCTTTCATGGTTGTATACCACTTGAAGCTTCTGGAGAATTGAAACCTCTAATTATTAACCAGTCTTGTTATGCTGGAAGAGAATTATTGGATTTTTTTGAATATCATATTCGACAAGCTGCTAAGAATAAGAAAATCGGAGATGATTTTTCAACAGATTTAATTTGGTATTGTTGGCGAGGGGCAGTCTCACCTCTATTTGGTAAAGATAAGATGACAACTCTAGAGCGCTATTTTGTTGAAGATAAGGATACTCACAAAGAAGTGGAAAATTCTTATTTTTCTTATCGGGTTTCAGAGAAAGTCTGCCAGCTGATTTTGGAAGAATTTGGACTTTCCTCTAAAGAGTCTAGAATGGTCAACGGACATACTCCAGTTAAGACTGTGAAGGGAGAATCTCCTATTCGTGGGGGTGGTTTGCTTTTTGTCATTGACGGTGGCCTTTGTAAAGCTTATCAAAAGAAGACAGGTACAGCAGGCTATTCCTTACTAAACAATTCTTACGGTTTTCAATTGGTAACCCATCAGCCTTTTGAAGACTCACAAAAGGTTGTTGAAGATCCTTTTGCTCAAACATCTTTGAAGAGAGTCATTGAAAATGTTGCGCAACGAACTCTGATTAAATCAACGAGTATTGGTCAAATGCTACTTGCCCAGAAGCAAGAACTTTTTGATTTGCTACATGAGTTTTACGAATGTTAAAACTTGTCCTAAGTTCTATCAGAATTTAGGGCTTTTTCTTTCTTGTTCCAACCTTCCTTTCGTGTTACAATAGAAGGAGTGATTTTAGAAAGCGTGAGAAACCATGATTTACTTTGATAATTCGGCTACGACCAAGCCCTATCCAGAAGCACTTGAAACCTATATGCAGGTGTCTACAAAAATTATTGGAAATCCTTCTAGTCTTCATCGTTTAGGAGACCAGTCTACCAGAATTTTAGATGCATCTCGACAGCAGATTGCAGATTTGATTGGCAAAAATAGTGAAGAAGTCTTCTTTACCTCTGGTGGTACTGAAGGGGATAACTGGGTTATCAAAGGAGTTGCATTTGAAAAAGCGCAATTTGGTAGACACATTATTGTATCTGACATTGAGCATCCAGCAGTCAAGGAGTCAGCCCTCTGGCTTAAGACTCAAGGTTTTGAAGTGGATTTTGCACCAGTTGATGAAAAAGGATTTGTAGATGTAAAGGCCTTAGCAGGTTTACTTCGTCCTGATACCACACTAGTTTCCATCATGGCAGTTAACAATGAAATTGGTTCCATCCAGCCTATTCAAGCTATCTCAGAGCTTTTAGCAGATAAACCAACCATTTCTTTCCATGTAGATGCTGTTCAGGCCTTGGCAAAAATACCAACAGAAAAGTATTTGACTGACCGAGTGGATTTTGCGACCTTCTCCAGCCATAAATTCCACGGAGTTCGTGGTGTTGGATTTGTCTATATCAAGTCTGGCAAGAAAATCACCCCCCTATTAACTGGTGGTGGCCAAGAGCGTGACTTTCGTTCAACGACTGAGAATGTAGCAGGAATTGCAGCGACAGCCAAGGCTCTGCGTCTAGCTATGGAAAGATTGGAATTGTTTGCTAGCAAAACGAGTCAGATGAAGGAAGTTATCCGTCAAGCTCTTCTTGAATATCCAGATATTTTTGTTTTCTCAGGTGAGGAAGACTTTGCCCCTCATATTCTGACCTTTGGGATTAAGGGTGTTCGTGGTGAAGTCATTGTGCACGCCTTTGAAGACTATGATATTTTCATCTCGACAACCTCTGCTTGCTCGTCCAAGGCTGGAAAACCTGCTGGAACCCTGATTGCTATGGGCGTTGAAAAGGATAAGGCCCAGTCAGCAGTTCGTATCAGCCTGGATTTAGAAAATGACATGAGTCAGGTAGAGCAGTTCTTGACCAAGTTGAAATTAATCTACAATCAAACTAAAAAAGTAAGATAGGAGTATTCATGCAGTATTCAGAAATTATGATTCGTTATGGTGAGCTTTCAACCAAAGGCAAAAACCGTATGCGTTTCATCAATAAACTACGTAATAATATCTCAGACGTTTTATCCATCTATCCTCAAGTCAAAGTCACTGCTGATCGCGATCGTGCCCATGCTTATCTGAATGGAGCAGATTATGAACCAGTGGCAGAATCTCTCAAGCAAGTTTTTGGGATTCAAAACTTTTCTCCAGTGTATAAGGTTGAAAAATCCGTAGAAGTTCTTAAGTCTGTTGTTCAAGAGATTATGAAAGACATCTATAAGGAAGGGATGACCTTTAAAATCTCAAGTAAGCGAAGCGACCATAACTTTGAGTTAGACAGTCGAGAACTCAACCAAACTCTTGGTGGAGCAGTATTTGAAGCTATTCCAAATGTCCAAGCACAAATGAAAAATCCTGACATTAATCTTCAGGTGGAGATTCGTGAGGAAGCGGCCTACCTTTCATATGAAACCATTCGTGGTGCAGGTGGTTTGCCAGTTGGAACTTCTGGGAAAGGCATGCTTATGTTGTCAGGGGGAATTGATTCGCCAGTAGCTGGTTACCTAGCCCTGAAACGTGGGGTGGATATCGAGGCTGTTCACTTTGCTAGCCCTCCATACACAAGTCCAGGTGCCCTCAAGAAAGCCCAGGACTTAACCCGTAAATTGACTAAGTTCGGAGGAAATATCCAATTTATCGAGGTTCCCTTCACGGAGATTCAAGAAGAAATCAAGGCTAAAGCGCCAGAAGCCTATCTGATGACACTGACTCGTCGCTTTATGATGCGCATTACAGACCGTATCCGTGAGGTCCGAAATGGTTTGGTTATCATCAATGGTGAAAGTCTTGGTCAGGTGGCTAGCCAAACCCTTGAAAGTATGCAAGCTATCAATGCTGTCACAAATACGCCAATCATTCGTCCAGTTGTAACTATGGATAAACTAGAAATCATTGATATTGCACAAGAAATTGATACCTTTGAAATCTCTATCCAACCCTTTGAGGACTGCTGTACCATTTTTGCGCCAGATCGTCCAAAAACAAATCCAAAGATTAAGAATGCGGAGCAATATGAAGCACGTATGGATGTCGACGGCTTGGTTGAGAGAGCAGTAGCGGGAATCATGATTACTGAAATCACACCTCAGGCTGAGAAGGATGCAGTCGATGAGCTGATTGATGATCTCCTTTAATCAGAAAAACCAGAGGAAAAGATAAAATAAGTAAAAAAAGTTAGTTTATTGTCTTAAATTTGGACGGAAACTGACTTTTTTTCTATTTTTATGATATAATTAGGTAAAATTTTGAATATAGAGAGTTTTCTGACAATGAATCAATCTTATTTTTATTTAAAAATGCGAGAGCATAAGCTGAAGGTTCCATACACAGGCAAGGAACGCCGTGTACGTGTTCTCCTCCCGAAAAACTATGAGAAAGACACAGATCGAACTTATCCAGTTGTCTATTTCCATGATGGACAAAATGTCTTTTACAGTAAAGAATCCTATGTCGGACATTCATGGAAGATAATTCCTACCATTAAACGGAATCCAGATATCAGTCGCATGATTGTAGTGGCCATTGATAATGATGGTTTAGGACGGATGAATGAGTATGCGGCTTGGAAATTCCAAGAGTCTAACATCCCTAGTCAACAATTTGGTGGTAAAGGTGTCGAGTACGCAGAGTTTGTTATGGAAGTGGTTAAGCCCTTTATTGATGAAAACTATCGCACAAAATCAGACCGTAAACACACTGCTATGATAGGATCTTCACTTGGTGGCAATATTACCCAGTTTATTGGCTTGGAGTATCAGGATCAGATTGGATGTTTGGGAGTTTTCTCATCAGCCAACTGGCTTCACCAAGAGTCTTTTGATCGCTATATCGAGCGTAAAAAACTATTACCTGATCAGCGAGTTTTTATCTATGTTGGAACGGAAGAGGCAGATGATACAGATAAGACCCTGATGGCTGGTAATATCAAGCAGGCCTATATTGACTCTTCTCTTCGCTATTATCATGATTTGATAGCAGGAGGAGTTGAGTTGGAAAATCTCTCTCTCAAGGTTCAGGCTGGAGCCATTCACCATGAAGTGCCATGGTCAGAAAATCTACCAGCTTGCCTACGCTTTTTTGCAGAAAATTGGTAAATAGTATAAAGGAGACAGGATATGAATATTGAACATCTTAGCCACTGGAGTGGCCATCTAAATCGTGAAATGTATGTCAACCGATACGGACACGCAGGTATCCCAGCTGTTGTCTTTGCATCCTCAGGTGGTAGCCATAATGAGTACTATGATTTTGGCATGATTGATGCTTGTGCATCCTTTATTGAAGAAGGTCGAGTACAGTTCTTTACCCTTTCAAGTGTAGACAATGAGAGCTGGCTTGCGACTTGGAAAAATGGTCATGATCAAGCTGAGATGCACCGTGCCTATGAACGATATGTGATTGAAGAAGCCATCCCTTTTATCAAACATAAGACAGGCTGGTTTGACGGTATGATGACGACAGGTTGCTCTATGGGAGCTTATCACGCTTTGAATTTCTTCCTCCAACATCCTGACGTCTTTACCAAGGTCATAGCATTAAGTGGTGTCTACGATGCGCGTTTCTTTGTAGGTGATTACTACAATGACGATGCCATCTATCAAAATTCACCAGTAGACTATATCTGGCATCAAAATGATGGTTGGTTTATCGACCGTTACCGTCAAGCAGAAATTGTAGTTTGTACAGGTCTAGGTGCTTGGGAACAGGATGGCCTACCTTCTTACTACAAGCTCAAAGAAGCCTTCGATCAAAAACAAATTCCTGCTTGGTTTGCAGAATGGGGACACGATGTTGCCCACGATTGGGAGTGGTGGCGAAAACAAATGCCATATTTCCTTGGTCATATGAGTCTATAAAAGGAGTTGCTTATGAATTATCTTGTAATTTCACCCTATTACCCACAAAATTTCCAACAATTTAGTATTGAACTAGCCAATAAAGGAATTACAGTTCTAGGGATTGGGCAAGAACCCTACGAACAACTAGATGAACCATTGCGCAATAGCCTGACTGAGTATTTCCGAGTTGATAATCTTGAAAATATCGATGAGGTTAAACGTGCAGTCGCCTTTCTTTTCTATAAGCATGGTCCTATTGATCGCATCGAGTCTCACAATGAATACTGGCTAGAGTTGGACGCTGCTCTTCGTGAACAGTTTCATGTCTTTGGTGCCAAACCAGAAGACCTTAAGAAGACTAAGTTCAAGTCTGAAATGAAGAAACTCTTCAAAAAAGCAGGAGTTCCAGTTGTGCCTGGTGCTGTTATTGAAACAGAAGCAGATGTTGATAAAGCTGTGAAAGAAATCGGACTTCCAATGATTGCCAAACCTGACAATGGAGTGGGAGCTACCGCAACCTTCAAACTTGAAACAGCAGATGATGTCAATCACTTTAAGGCTGAATGGGACCACTCAACCGTTTATTTCTTTGAAAAATTTGTTACCTCTAGTGAGATCTGTACCTTCGATGGTTTGGTAGATAGAGATGGTAATATCGTCTTTTCTACGACCTTTGACTACGCACATACACCTCTCGATCTCATGATCTATAAGATGGACAATTCCTACTATGTTCTCAAAGACATGGATCCAAAATTGCGTAAATATGGTGAAGCAATTGTCAAGGAATTTGGTATGAAGGAACGTTTCTTCCATATTGAGTTCTTCCGTGAGGGTGATGACTATATCGCTATTGAATACAATAACCGTCCAGCGGGTGGCTTCACAATTGATGTCTATAACTATGCCCATTCTTTTGACTTGTATAAGGGCTATGCTGCTATCGTAGCAGGTGAACCATTCCCAGCTTCTCAATTCGAGCCCCTATACTGTTTGGCGACATCACGTCGTGCCAATGCCAATTATGTTTATTCAGAAGAAGATTTGCTGGCTAAATATGGAAACCAGTTCAAGGTCAAGAAAATTATGCCAGCAGCCTTTGCTGAATTGCAAGGAGATTATCTCTATATGCTAACGACATCAAGTCGTGAGGAAATGGAGCAGATGATTCAGGACTTTGGACAACGTCAAGAATAATTGAAATGAAGACTTAACAAACTCTCTTTGTTAGGTCTTTTTTGAAGAGTTAAAATAAAAGCGTTTTCCATCGCTATTCTTTTAGAAAATCTGTTGCTAAAAGCCCTAAAAATTGATAGAATAGGGAATGTCTAAAAAATATTAAGGAGAATCTATCAATGGATTTCACATGGGCAGTCAAATATGCCACTGAATTTTTGGGAACAGCCATCTTGATTATCTTGGGTAATGGTGCAGTTGCCAACGTTGAACTTAAAGGTACGAAAGGTCACCAAAGTGGCTGGCTCGTTATCGCTGTTGGTTACGGTATGGGGGTTATGATCCCTGCCTTGATGTTTGGTAATGTTTCTGGTAACCACATCAACCCAGCCTTCACTCTTGGACTTGCAGTTAGCGGACTTTTCCCTTGGTCACAAGTAGCTCAATACATCATCGCTCAAGTTTTGGGAGCAATCTTTGGACAAGCCTTGGTTGTTGCAGCTCACCGTCCATACTACTTGAAAACAGAAAACCCAAACAACATCTTGGGAACTTTCTCAACAATCGAAAGTATCGACCACGGAACAAAAGAATCACGCTTTGCAGCTTCTGTTAACGGTTTTATCAACGAGTTTATTGGTTCATTCGTACTTTTCTTTGCAGCTATGGCAATGACGAAGAACTTCTTTGGTGCTGAATTAGTTACTAAAGCTCAAGGATTGATTAACGATCAAGTAGCACAAGCAACTGCTCAAGGTCAAACAATTCCTCAAGAACAAGTTACTGCAGCTCTTGAACAAGCAAAAACTCAAGTAGCTCCATTCTTGTCACCAGGTCTTGCTGTTGCACACTTGGCACTTGGCTTCCTCGTAATGGCCTTGGTTACTTCACTAGGTGGACCTACAGGACCAGGTTTGAACCCAGCTCGTGACTTTGGACCACGTCTTCTTCACGCAGTACTTCCAAAATCAATCCTTGGTGAACATAAAGGTGATTCAAAATGGTGGTATGCTTGGGTACCAGTAGTTGCACCGATTGCAGCTGGTATTGCAGCAGTAGCACTTTTCAAATTACTTTACATGTAATCATTAAAAAACTGGGAATTCCCAGTTTTTTTCTTTTTTCTAAATGAAAGGATCCTCAACCAATTAATACTTAAATCGTCAGACTTTTTTCATTTTAAAACTAAAAGTGAAAATATGGCAAAAATATGGTAAAATAGAGTATTAAGTAAACGTTAAAAAGGAATATTATGCGTAAAGAGATTGCACCCGAATTATATAATTACAATAAATTCCCTGGTCCTGAATTTCATCTATCTGGAGATAAAGTCGAAGCTGAAGGTTTTACCTTTACTTTGGTTGAAAATAGCAAGGACGCTTTTGATGCAACAGCATTTACTCAACGCTTTTCAGAAGTTTTAAGTAAGTTTGATTATATTGTAGGAGACTGGAGCAATGAGCAGCTGCGCTTACGTGGTTTCTACAAGAATGAGCGAGCTGAAGAGTCTCTCGAGAAAATCAGTCGTTTACAAGATTACCTACTCGAGTATTGTAGCTATGGTTGTGCCTATTTTGTCCTAGAAAATGAAACTCCTAAACGAGCACCATTTGACCAAAAAATGCGCAAAAAAGAGGAAGAAAAGGATACCCGAAAAGGAAAGAAAACTTCTCAAAATAAAAAAAGAAATAACACGGACAAGAGAAATAGACGACGTCGTAAGGAACAGAAACCTCAGAACGAAGAAAAAGGACAACGCCATTTCGTCATCCGTCAGAAAGATTAGAGAATAAGGAGAAAAGATGAAACCATCGATTTATAGTTTAACACGCCAAGGCATGCAAGAATGGGTCTTGGAACAGGGAGAAAAGAAATTCCGTGCCGACCAAATTTGGGAATGGCTTTACCGTAAACGTGTTCAGACATTTGAAGAAATGACCAACTTATCAAAGGATTTAATCGCCAAACTAAATGAGCAGTTTGTAGTCAATCCTTTGAAACAACGTATTGTTCAAGAGTCAGCAGATGGTACTGTGAAGTATCTTTTTGAGTTGCCAGATGGGATGTTGATTGAGACAGTGCTGATGCGTCAACACTATGGTTTGTCAGTCTGTGTAACAACTCAAGTAGGATGCAATATCGGTTGTACCTTCTGTGCATCAGGTTTGATCAAGAAACAACGTGACCTCAATAACGGGGAAATCGTTGCCCAGATTATGTTGGTTCAAAAATATTTTGACGAACGTGGACAAGATGAACGTGTTAGTCATATCGTTGTTATGGGTATTGGAGAACCTTTTGATAACTACAATAACGTCTTGAACTTTATCCGTACCATCAACGACGATAAGGGAATGGCAATCGGAGCTCGCCATATCACTGTTTCAACTTCTGGCTTGGCCCACAAGATTCGTGAATTTGCTAATGAAGGTGTACAGGTTAACCTTGCTGTTTCTCTTCATGCACCAAACAATGAACTTCGTTCAAGCATCATGAAGATTAACCGTGCCTTTCCAATTGAAAAACTCTTTGCAGCGATTGAGTATTACATCGAAACAACCAACCGTCGTGTAACTTTTGAGTACATCATGCTAAATGAAGTGAATGATGGAGTTGAACAAGCACTTGAGTTGGCTGAATTGCTTAAGAATATCAAGAAATTGTCTTATGTCAACTTGATTCCTTACAACCCAGTTAGTGAACATGATCAATATAGTCGTAGTCCCAAAGAGCGTGTCATGGCCTTCTATGATACTCTCAAGAAAAAAGGAATCAACTGCGTCGTTCGTCAGGAACATGGTACTGATATCGATGCAGCTTGTGGACAATTGCGTTCAAATACCATGAAGCGTGATCGCCAAAAAGCAGTAGCTGAAGTAAACCCATAAGATGAATCGAAAAAAAATACTAATTTTGGGAGTGCTATTATACAGTCTTTGTATCGTCTGTTTTTGTTTTACTCCCCAGCCAAAACTTCCGATAGGAGTGGGAACTCCAGGTATTCAAACTATTGGACACCTGGTTTTTCTTTTGACGCCTTTTAACTCTTTGTGGAAATTGGGAGAAGTAACAAGCTTTTTACAACTGTTCTGGATTTTTTTGCAAAATGCCTTAAATATCCTTTTACTATTCCCACTGATTTTCCAACTTCTCTATCTCATGCCTAGTCTAAGAAAAACGAAGAAAGTGATTCTTCTCAGTTTTCTATTGAGTCTAGGAATCGAATGTACACAGCTAGTTTTAGACTTTTTCTTTGATTTTAATCGGGTCTTTGAGATTGATGATTTGTGGACCAATACCTTGGGTGGCTACCTGGCCTGGCTCCTCTATAAACTACTACATAAAAACAAGATAAGGAATTAAAATGAGTATCTTAGAAGTAAAAAATTTAAGTCACGGTTTTGGAGACCGTGCGATTTTTGAAGATGTATCCTTCCGTCTTTTAAAAGGTGAACATATCGGTCTGGTCGGTGCCAATGGTGAAGGGAAATCAACTTTCATGAGTATCGTGACTGGTAAAATGTTACCTGATGAAGGTAAGGTGGAATGGTCTAAATATGTGACAGCTGGCTACCTAGATCAGCATGCGGTGCTCAAAGAAGGCCAAACTGTTCGTGACGTTCTTCGTACAGCTTTTGACGAATTATTCAAAGCAGAAGCACGTATCAATGAACTCTACATGGAAATGGCAGAAGAGGGCGCTGATATTGATGCATTGATGGAAGAAGTTGGAGAACTTCAAGACCGTTTGGAAAGTCGTGATTTCTATACCTTGGATGCCAAAATCGATGAAGTAGCGCGTGCCCTTGGTGTCATGGACTTTGGAATGGATACGGATGTGACAGCCTTGTCTGGTGGGCAAAGAACCAAGGTGCTTTTAGCCAAATTGCTTCTTGAAAAGCCAGATATCTTGCTGCTTGACGAGCCTACTAACTATCTCGATGCCGAACATATCGACTGGCTCAAACGCTATCTTCAGAACTATGAAAATGCTTTTGTACTCATTTCGCACGATATTCCTTTCCTCAACGATGTGATTAATATTGTCTATCACGTTGAAAATCAACAGTTGACACGCTATTCAGGCGATTACTACCAGTTCCAAGAAGTCTATGCCATGAAGAAATCGCAACTGGAAGCAGCCTATGAGCGTCAACAGAAAGAAATTGCGGATCTCAAGGATTTTGTGGCTCGAAACAAGGCGCGTGTTGCAACGCGTAACATGGCTATGTCTCGTCAGAAAAAATTGGACAAGATGGATATCATCGAGCTCCAAAGTGAGAAACCAAAGCCATCCTTTGAATTCAAAACGGCTCGTACACCTGGACGCTTTATCTTCCAAGCTAAGGACTTGCAGATTGGCTACGACCGTCCCCTTACCAAACCCTTAAATCTTACCTTTGAGCGCAATCAAAAGGTTGCCATCATTGGTGCTAACGGTATCGGGAAAACAACCCTATTGAAGAGTCTCTTGGGGATTATTCCTCCAATTGCTGGGGAGGTTGAACGTGGGGACTATCTAGAACTTGGCTACTTTGAGCAAGAAGTGGAAGGTGGCAATCGCCAGACACCACTGGAAGCAGTTTGGAATGCCTTTCCGGCGCTCAATCAAGCAGAAGTCCGTGCAGCTCTTGCCCGCTGTGGTTTGACGACTAAACACATTGAAAGTCAGATTCAAGTCTTGTCAGGTGGAGAGCAAGCCAAGGTTCGTTTCTGTCTCTTAATGAACCGAGAGAATAATGTCCTTGTTCTTGATGAACCTACCAACCACTTGGATGTGGATGCCAAGGACGAACTCAAACGTGCTTTGAAAGAATACAAGGGTTCTATCCTCATGGTTTGTCATGAACCTGATTTTTATGAAGGCTGGATGGATCAAATCTGGGATTTCAATGAGCTAACATAAATAGTCATAAAAAGCCAAGTCTATGTGACTTGGCTTTTTTACGGGGATTGCAACTAGTAGAAGTCATACTGCTATCTCCTAGTTTTTGTATCAAAAATAACTAATTGGTTTGATTTCCCACGATTTCATCCTCTTCAAAGTGTCCCACACCATCTTCAACAACAAATGGGCAAGTAACTTTCTTTTTTATTCCATTTTCATCATAAGAACAAGTGATGTTATAGATTCCATCGGAAAATGAATTTTTTGGTAAAGATAAGATTCTCTCCTTAAAGGCGTCCACAGGACTAGCATTTTCTGCCTTGATTTTCGAAATGTCACAATCAAAATCGAGAGTAAGACCCTTGTTTTTCATGAGATCTTTTGTTGTAATATTATAAAAGCCAGCTGCGTCAGAATCTCCTTTTTCTCGATTGCTGACAGCCTGCGCCATAATTGCCACATAGTAGTTTTCTATTGGATATTTTCCAAATTTAAAACTAGAAGTTATTGGTGTCGCAAAGAGTTTATCTATTTTTTCAGCAGTAGCATTTTTGATACTGTCTTCTTCTTGTTGGAAATTCGGCCTTTCTTTGTATACATCTAGTAAGAAACTGAATTCATCTTGTTTGACAGTGTGAAACAGTGCCTTTTCTTTATCATTAAGAAGTGTTTCAAGATCTGTTCCTGAAAGAAGAAAGAAATTTGATAAATGTTCTCCATCTGCTCCATGAATTTTTGCAGTAGTAGTTTCTTTTAAAATAGTTCCATCGGATAAATTTTCTGTATATGTCAGCTTGTAGGCTGTTCCATAAAATGCTTCAATCTCTCTATGTTTATCAACTACCTCAACCTTTCCCTTAAGTCCAAGTGATTGAAATTCTTCAGCGAAAGAAGGAGTAGTGTATTTAATTGATTGAGAAGTGATTAAAACCAGTGCAAGGCTAGTGAGAAAAATGATCATCCCCCCAAAGATAAAACCAAATATGGCTGAATTATCTTTCCCTTGCCCTAACTTGATTGTCTGATAAATACCGACAAGGAGGATGATAGAGTACACAATACTGGCGCAAACCAGTACTGGATAATTATCAATGTAATTAAGCGGAGCCCCCTTAAAACCTATTATTTGCATGAAAAATCCAATTGTAGCTAGAACCAACTGTATAGTACATGTCTTTTGAATCAACTCATTATCTTCGAAGGAGGCTTTTAATTTTGAGATATCTCTAAAAATAAAAATATTTCCTAGCACAATTACTGCATATGACAAGAGAAATGCTGGCCACATGAGTATAAAAGCAAAACCTCCGGAATCATAAGTAATCGAATAAACGCGATTAAAGATTAAGTATCCTATCAGGATAAGACTGAGCCGAGTTATATCGATTTTATATGGTTTCATAGGAGAACCTCCTTTGTTACTGTTAACTGCATTATTTCATAATTGAATAAGAAAATAGAGCGTTTACATGGAAGTGTAAAATGATAAAGCCGAGTCTATTTGACTAATTTAGTTGCTAATCAGTATCTTTTTCAAAGTAACTCTTACCATTTTCAACCACCATAGTGATTTTAATGTTGCCGTCAGATAATGTGCTAACAGTGAAGTTATAGATACCATCTGATAGAGTTCCAACTGGAAGTGATGTTAATTTATCTTTTAAGTAGTCTACACGATTATCAATTTTATGATTTTGTTTATCCTCGATTTCAATAAAATTGAAGTGCTCGATAGAAACTATTAAAGTTTTATCGTTGATATGTTTGTTAATATCGATATTGTAAAATCCTGCAACATCTGTATCTCCATTTTCTCTGTTTTTTACAGCCTCTTTAATAAGATCACTATAAAATTTTATTTTGTCAGCTGGTTTAATCTCGACATTATAATTCTCTAGTAATTTGCCACCAACTGCCTCATTTATTTTAGTCGCCATATCATCTTCTAATTTTAGATTATATATTCTTTCTTCATAGACTTTTAAGACAAATTCAAATTGTTCAAGTGTAACTTTATCAAATAACTCTTTTTCCGTATCGTTTTCAAGATAGGAACGAATTTCTTCCTTGTCCTTTTCATCCAATGTTGTCACGTGTGTTCCATTTTGCACATCAGAAACATAAATAAAATCGATAAAACTTTCTCCATTCGATAAAGTTTCATTATAGAATAAAGTTGTAAGTGTTCCATTGTAAGGTTCAATTAAATGTTTTTTCTCATATACTTCGACTTTTCCTTTTAGTCCAAAGTCTTTAAAGTCCTGTACATATTGATCCGTAGAGCCCCATACTGAAACTTTGCTATTAGTGATTAACAAGAGGTTGCATAAGAAAACGACTATAGCTCCAAAAACAAGACTTGATTTGTTTGAAGACTTGTCGTCTTGATCGAGCTTCGTTTTTTGAAAGTTCCCAATAAAGAAAATAGTAGAGTACAGGATACTAACACCAAACAATGTTGGAAGATTATCAATATAATTGATTGGCCACCAACGTAGATATACCATATTTGATAGTTGTAAGCAGACTCCTGTAGTCGCTAAAATTACTTGTATGGTACTAGTCTTTTGGACTAACTGATTATCTTTAAAGCTTGATTTTAATTTCAGAGGATCTCTAAAGGCAAAAAAATTACCTAAAAGAATCAAACCTATTGCTAAAAAGAATATAGGCCATAGAATGAAAAAAGCATAACCTGCTGAATAGAAGAGGGCAAAATAAACTAGATTATAGATTAAATATCCTAATAAGACCAAGCAAAGTCGTATTAAGCTTATTTTATATGGTTTCATAGGAAAACCTCCTCGTTACTATTAACTAAATTATATCATATTTGAAGCAAAAGAGAACGCTTACATAAAAGTGAAAATAAAAAAGATAGGCCGAATGACCTATCTTTTTAATAGTTGAGATATTGTTCGATCTCAGACTTTTGAATTTCTTTACCGTAGTGACAAATCGGGCAAGAAACGAAATAAGTTTTTCCGTAAGGAAAGAGTGGAATCCAGTAAAGAGTAAACTTACGTCCGTATTCTGTAATTTCCCAAGTATCAACATTGTTACAATGGCCGCAGTCGATAGTAGTCTGTGTATGTCCCAACACTTTTTGGTAACCTTTTGACCCCCAAAATAGAATCATTTTTACATCTCCTTATAGTTATAGTTAATGGTGTTATTGTTTATTGAAATCGTAGTCTTTAACAATTTCGATACTATCGATAGTGATAGCAGTAGTCGGTTTATCTTTTTCGTCTTTTTCAGCCTTGGCAATTTTATCTACTACGTCCATCCCATCGAGCACTTGTCCAAAGACGGGGTGTTTCCCATCAAGAGTTGGATTTCCACCTTCTTTGTAGGCTTGGATAATTTTCTTAGGATAGCTATTTGTAGGAAGTTTAGCTGAATAGTCTGTTGTACTTTGGTTGATGAAGAACTGGCTACCATTTGAACTTGGTTGACCAGTATTGGCCATAGATAGGGAACCGCGGATATTATAGAGGTATGGAGAAATTTCATTTTTGAAACCTGTTCCCTTGTCCTTGGTTTTGTCTTTATCGTGCCAGATAGATTCCCCACCTGTTCCATCTCCCTTAGGATCTCCAGTTTGTACCATAAATCCATCAATCACACGGTGGAAAGTCACACCATTGTAGTAGCCTTCTTTAGCATGAGTCAAGAAGTTTTCAACAGCAAGTGGTGCTAACTTTGGAAAGAGTTTGATACGAATATCACCCAAACTTGTGTGAAGGATAGCTTCAGCTTCGTCTTCAGCTACTTCCTTAGAAAGTTGGGGGAAATTAGCATTTTCATTGGTTAAAGCGTCTTTGAAATCTTTTTCTGCTTGAGTAGCGGCTTTAGAACTTTCTTCAGTAGCAATTTTAGAATCTACGTAATCATCACCACGAAGAGCACGTTGGATGCTTGTACATCCACCAAGGGCAAAGGTAGAAATGAGTAATAGTGTAGCTAATTTTTTCATGTTAATCCTCTCAAAAATCATTTTTTCCATTGTACCCTAAAAGGAAGTGGATTTCAAATGTAAATGGTTGGTGTACTTATAAGACACTGGAAAAATGATGGAACGGAATTTCTACAGTCAAAAAATCACCCAGTCTTGGTTGATTAAAGATTCTTTTTAGGATGGCGGTCAATGATTGCTTGATGATCCTTGAGTGCCTGTTTTCCTTTGGGAGTTAGTTTATAGCCACGGATAGAGAAGCAGTTGGTCAATTCTTCTTCTGAAAAATGATCATGAAGTGCTTGATTCAAGTCGGCAACCTTCATCTTAGAGACTCCGGTGACACCCTTCTTTTTAAGGATATTCTTTTTCATGGTAGCATTTAGATGATCAAGCGAGTCAAAGGCTGTTTCAATAATAGCATAGCCTTTTTCAACGAGCATTTCTAAATGTTTTGGTGCATCAATTCCATAAGTATACTCAAAATATTTTGGAAACCAAGTTTCAGTGGTGAAAGTTCAAAAGTTGATTCTCCAGAGAAGGATGATATCACCTGCTAATAAATTATTCTCAAGGAGTTCCATATTGCGTTTTGGTACAGGTTTAGGATTTAGGAGCCAAGCTTCCATATCACGATTTGGAGATATGTAGGGTTTGACTGGATAGTCTTTATAGATGGTACTCAAAATAGTGTTCATAAAATTATTCTTTCTTTTTTTCCTTACCAGTCTAACAAATTTCAAAAAAAAATTAAAAATATTTAAACTCTGTCAAGTTTTTTTCTTGACACCTCTCAGAAATCTGATATAATAGAACATGTGCTAAATAGCTTGGCTATTTCACCGAAATAAAAAATAAAAGAAAAGAGATATTAAAAATGGCAGTAAAAATCCGTTTGACTCGTATGGGTTCTAAGAAAAAACCTTTCTACCGTATTAACGTAGCAGATTCACGTTCACCACGTGACGGACGTTTCATCGAAACAGTTGGGACTTACAACCCACTTGTTGAAGAAAACCAAGTAACTTTGAAAGAAGACCGCGTTCTTGCATGGTTGGCTGATGGAGCTCAACCTTCAGATACAGTACGTAACATCCTTTCAAAAGAAGGCGTATTGAAAAAATTCCACGATTCTAAATTCTCTAAATAAGTTTAAAGTAGGTTGACAGATGGATACGATTGAAAATCTCATTATTGCAATTGTGAAACCTTTGATTTCACAACCAGATGCCTTAACTATCAAGATTGAAGATACACCAGAATTTTTGGAGTATCATTTGGATCTTGACCAGAGCGATGTGGGTCGTGTAATCGGTCGTAAGGGTCGCACTATTTCTGCGATAAGAACGATTGTCTACTCTGTCCCAACTGAAGACAAAAAAGTAAGAATCGTTATTGACGAAAAATAAGAAAAGCGGGACATGGTCTCGCTTTTTTGCTAGGAGTAGGATATGAAGGATTTGACAGTTAGACAACTACAAGCCTATTTGCTAGAACATTACCAGCAATCTAGAACAGAAGAAGGGCTCTTTATAAAACTAGTTGAAGAAGTTGGTGAAGTAGCCGAGGTTTTGAATGGACGTTCTGGACGAAAAGAGGGTGTTCAAGACTCAAATGAGGAACTTGCTAAAGAACTTGCTGATATTATACATTATACGGTTGCAATCGCAGCTATCAACGATATTGATCTAACCAAGACCATTTTTGAAAAAGATAAGAAAGCTGCCATCAAGTATCACCATGAACGAGATTTGGAAGGATATTTGAAAGGAGATTTGAGAAATAATGGACACTGATTATTTTCTAAAAATAGATTGGGCAATGTATATTGATTGGTTATTGCGAATTGTACAGATTTTGACGTTTATCGGTGTAATTTTAAAAATTAGTTTCCAGAATAAAGCATATATCAATAATATTGAAATTCAGGCAATTAAACCAATCGAATTTGATTCCTTACATACAAGATTTCATCATATTTATGAGTTTAAACATGATGAAAATGATAAACATTATCACCATTTGATTTTTTATCCAAAGGAAGTTGATATTGAAATTGTAGAATTTTATTCTTTAGCCTATGATTCAAAAAGTAATCGATTAGTTGTTAACGATAAACTGCATACAGTTAAAAATTTAAAGAATTATACATGTCTATTGATTCATACAAATTTACCTGAGAATATACCTAGTTTAAGGATGAAATGGAAGACAAGTCAGGGTCAAATCGGGGAGTATACATTTTATAGTAATATGTATAACGGGAATATAAATATTTCTTCTTTCAAATATAAATTAACATTAAAGAGGAAACTACTAGCACTTTTGGGATTATAGCTGATTTTTCTCCAACTTGTGAAAATCCCTGTAACATGATAAAATAAAGGGAGAAATAGATACAGGAGATCAAATGAACTATTTTAACGTTGGAAAAATCGTCAATACACAAGGTTTGCAAGGTGAGATGAGAGTCTTATCTGTGACGGATTTTTCGGAAGAACGCTTTAAAAAAGGGGCAGAGCTGGCCTTGTTTGATGAGAAGGATCAATTTGTTAAAGCTGTGACTATCGCAAGTCACCGTAAGCATAAAAACTTTGATATCATAAAATTTAAGGATATGTATCACATCAATGATATCGAAAAATACAAGGGCTACAGTTTGAAGGTTGCGGAAGAAAACCTTAATGACCTCGATGATGGTGAGTTTTACTACCACGAGATTATCGGTTTAGAAGTCTATGAGGGAGATAACTTGATTGGAACTATCAAGGAAATCCTTCAGCCAGGAGCCAATGATGTCTGGGTAGTCAAACGAAAAGGCAAACGAGACTTACTCTTACCTTATATCCCGCCTGTAGTTCTTAATATAGATATTCCTAATAACCGTGTGGATGTTGAACTCTTAGAAGGGTTAGACGATGAAGATTGATATTTTAACTCTCTTTCCAGAAATGTTCACACCCTTAGAACATTCCATCGTTGGTAAGGCTCGTGAAAAAGGACTCTTAGATATCCACTATCATAATTTTCGTGACTACGCTGAAAAGGCTCGTCATGTGGATGATGAACCTTATGGAGGTGGTCAAGGGATGCTCCTTAGAGCGCAACCCATCTTTGACGCCTTTGATGCCATTGAAAAAAAGAACCCGCGCGTGATCCTCTTAGACCCTGCTGGGAAGCAGTTCGATCAGGCTTATGCGGAGGATTTGGCGCAAGAAGAAGAGCTTATCTTCATCTGTGGTCACTACGAAGGTTATGATGAACGGATTAAGACCTTGGTAACCGATGAGATATCTCTTGGAGATTATGTCTTGACTGGTGGAGAACTAGCAGCGATGACCATGATTGATGCGACGGTTCGCTTGATTCCAGAAGTTATTGGGAAGGAAGCAAGTCACCAAGATGATAGCTTTTCATCAGGACTCTTGGAATATCCTCAGTACACAAGACCTTACGATTATCGTGGAATGCTAGTTCCAGACGTGCTTATGAGTGGCCACCATGAAAATATCCGTCAATGGCGTCTCTATGAGAGTCTGAAGAAAACCTATCAACGTAGACCTGATTTGCTGGAACAGTATGAATTGACAGCAGAAGAAGAAAAAATGTTAGCAGAAATAAAAGAAAATAACAATTAAAAGGAGAAACCTATGCAAGTAATTAAACGTGATGGACAAGTCGCTGATTTTGATCCAGATAAAATCTACCAAGCTATTCTTAAGGCAGCTCAAACAGTCTATGTATTGACGGACGATTTGCGCCAAAACCTAGCTCAAGTGACAAAAAAAGTTGTTTTAGATTTGGAAGAAGCAAAAGTAGAGCGTGCAACCATCAGCATGATCCAATCAATGGTTGAACACCGCTTGCTTGGAGCAGGATACATTACCATCGCAGAACACTATATCTCTTATCGTTTGCAACGTGATTTGGAAAGAAGTGGTTATGGTGACCACATCGCGGTTCACCTACATTTTGAACAAATTCGCTAAGATAAAAAGAGTGAGATGATAGAAGCATCTCACTCTTTCTTAAATCTTCTTTTTTGAGCAGTTTGGATAGTAGAAGGAACAAATGTTACTCTCCGGATATCCGATACTCGAATAATACGGCTTACATTTTTGGCAAAATTTTTAACGATAATTTGTTGGCGGTCAGTATCATACTTGATAATATCGCCTGTAAAACTCGTTTCAGCAAAGATGATATGGACAGCCGTTTTTTTGGCTAGTGCTTCTTCAAGTCTAGCAATGAGGGGATCGCTTTTTTCAGGAATGGAATCTTCATGACCATTCACAAAATCATGGACTTTTTGTAAAGCTTGTTTCAAGAAATCTTTCATTCCGGCCTCCCTTCTTTTATTCATTATATAAAAATTTTATGAAATCTACAAGATTTTTCGAATTATCAATTGAGAACAAAAAGGAGAAGGACATGGCAGAATTTACTTTTGAAATTGAAGAACACTTACTCACTTTATCTGAAAACGATAAAGGATGGACCAAGGAAATCAATCGTGTCAGCTTTAATGGAGCTCCAGCAAAGTTTGACATTCGTAGCTGGAGTCCTGATCACACAAAGATGGGGAAAGGAATCACGCTCTCAAACGAGGAGTTCCAAGTAATGGTAGATGCCTTCAAGAATCAATAAGCGTTCATGCAAACATAAATGAAAAGAGGAAGGGAAAAAATCCCGACCTCTTTTTATTTGTTTGAAAAATAGGGTTGACTGCTAAGTCGTTGAAGGAGTGGTCGTCCGATAAAACTGATGGCAATAATTTTTGCAAGATCAGGAATGATAAAGGGAATGACACCGACAGCGAGAGCCTTGTCAATAGGCATACCAGCAAGGAAGTGGAGGCTGAGGATACCACCGACAAAAACAAGTGAATCACCCAAGAGATTGGCTAGGAAGATACGTACAACACCGCTATTTGTATGTGTTAGATAAGATGCAAGTCCTGCATAGACTAGGTCAAACCAAAGATAACCAGCGCTTGGTCCAACTAAAACATGGAAACCAGCTCCACCACTAGCAAAAACGGGAAGTCCAATAGCACCAAGCAAAAGATAAAGCCCTACAGAGAGAACAGCTTCCCTTGGTCTAAAAACAGTAGCAATGAGACCAATAGCAAAGTTTTGCAGAGTAAACGGAACAGGTCCAATTGGAATGCTAATTTGGGCTAATACTGCAATCAGAGCAGCTCCAATAGCAGGAATAGCATAAATGTGTGCTTTTTTCATAATAGTTAACCTCTTTTTTGATTTATAGTAACTATTATACTGGAAGAGATATAAATGTCAACCTATTTCAAAAACAAAGGTTACAAACTTGTAACGGCCGATTTAAACAAAAAAGAGACCAAGAGGTCTCTTTGGGGGATTAACGCATAGTCACAAACTCTTCTGAACCAGTTGGATGGATAGCGACGGTTGCATCAAAGTCAGCTTTTGTAGCTCCCATTTTGATAGCAACTGCAAAACCTTGAATCATTTCGTCAACTCCGTAGCCGATACCATGAAGACCAACGACCTTTTCATCTGCACCAGCTGTAACTAGCTTGAAGCGAGCTTCTTGACGGTGGCTAGTCACTGCTGAATACATAGAAGCAAATTTTGAAGTATAGACTTTGATATTTTCTTGTCCATACTCTTTGATAGCTTCTTCCTCAGTCATACCGACAGTTCCGATAGCTGGGTGTGAAAAGACAACGGTTGGAATAGTTGTATAGTCCATTTTGGCATTTGTTTTGCCATTGAATAGTCTTTCTGATAGAGTACGACCAGCTTTGATAGCGACAGGTGTTAGTTCTTTTTCGCCTGTGACATCTCCAAGAGCATAGATACCGTCAACGACGGTGCTTTGGTATTCATCAACTTGGATGAAACCATGTTCATTGAGGGTAACGCCTGCTTTTTCTAGATTAAGTCCTTCAACGTTTGGACGACGACCTGTAGCCCAGATGACTTGACTAGCAGTATGCGTGCTACCATCTTCAAAATGAATGGTAATGCCTTGTTCAGTTTTTTCAAGTTTAGCAGGAACCTTATGGGTGTGTAGGTTTAGTCCAGTATTAGCCATTTCTTGAACTAGACTCTCAATAATATAGCTATCAAATCCACGAAGTGGACGTTCACGACGGACAAATAAATCAGTCTGTACGCCAAGGGTATGGAGTACGCCAGCCAATTCGACTGCAATGTAACCAGCACCCAGAATAGCTACTGATTCAGGTAACTCTTCCCAGGCAAAGACATCATCAGAGCTACCACCTAGTTCTGCGCCAGGAATGGCAGGGATTTGAGGATGTGCACCAGTCGCAATCACGATGTGCTTAGCACGGATTAACTCACCGTTAACGCTGACTGTATGAGCATCAACGAACTCAGCACGTCCTTCGATTAAATCAACTCCGTTACGTTTGAAGCTTCCGTCGTAAGAAGAACGAGCACGATCGATGTAGGCTTCACGATTCTTACGAAGTGTTGCGTAATCAAATTTGTTATTAGTACTTGTGAAACCATAGTCAGGTCCATATTTGTGGATACTCTCTGCAATTTGCGCTCCATACCACATGATTTTCTTAGGAACGCAGCCAATATTGACACAGGTTCCCCCTAATTTTTTTTCCTCAATAACTGCAGCTTTGGCTCCATGTTCACCAGCACGATTCATAGTAGCAATACCCCCGCTACCTCCTCCGATGGCGATAATATCATATTCTCTCATAGAAAGCTCCTTTGTTGTTTTCTAGTCATATTCTATCTTTTTTTGGAGGTCAATGCAAAAATCTGCTACGTATAAAGATTTTATGTAAGTGCTTGCAAAAACAAATTAGAAGGTGTATTATATAACTAATACAAGAATAAAAGATGAAACAGCTATATTTGGATAATTGGAAATAAATTGTCCAATTTCAGGGCATGTGCTATAATCTTAATATATGCAATTAAAAAGGAGTATGGATATGAAAAGAAAGTCAAAAGACAAGAAATGGCCTTTATTTACAGCTATCGGTGTTGCCTCAGTTCTTGTAGTGGGAGCGGCTGCCGTTCTTCTATTAAGACAACCAAATCAAGCAGCTACCAAAGAGGAAACTGCAAAGATTGTTCTTGCAAAAGAGGGTTCAGTGGCTTCATCGGTTCTCTTATCAGGTACTGTGACGGCTCAGAATGAACAATATGTTTATTATGATGCTAGTAAAGGTGACCTGGATGAGGTTTTGGTTTCTGTAGGAGATAAGGTTAGTGAGGGGCAAGCACTAGTCAAGTATAGTAGTACAGAAGCCCAGGCTGCCTATGATGCTGCCAGTCGTGCTGTAGCTAAAGCTGACCGTCATATCAATGAATTAAACGATGCACGTAATACCGCCGCAGCAACACCAAGTCTTCCTCAAGCAGGTCTAGAAGGAGCAACTGGACAAGCACCAGCTCAGTCATCCGGTTCTGCCACAGCTGCTATTGATTCTCAAATCAGCGATGCACGTGATGTGCGTGCAGATGCAGAAGCGCAACTCGAAAAAGCTCAAGCCCAATTGAATTCTGCTACTGTATTGAGTACTGTAGAGGGAACAGTTGTTGAAGTGAATCGTAATGTTTCAAAATCTCCAACAGGAAATAGTCAAGTTTTGGTTCATATCGTAAGTAACGATAACTTGCAGGTCAAGGGAGAGCTTTCTGAGTACAATCTTGCAAACCTTTCTGTTGGCCAAGAAGTCACCTTTACTTCTAAGGTTTATCCAGATAAAACTTGGAATGGTAAGATTAGCTATATTTCAAATTATCCAAAAAATAACAGTGAAGCAAGCGCAAGTGTTGCGGGATCAAACTCAGGTTCTAAATATCCATATACCGTCGATGTAACAAGTGAACTCGGTGACTTGAAACAAGGCTTTACAGTTAGTGTCGAAGTGAAAAGTACTAGTAAGGCATTACTTGTTCCGATTACCAGTATCGTCATGAAAGAAGATAAAAACTATGTTTGGATCCTTGATGAAAATCAAAAGGCCAAAAAAGTTGAAGTTGGATTGGGCAATGCAGATGCAGAAAACCAAGAAATCACATCTGGTCTGACAGATGGAGCAAAAGTCATCAGTAATCCGACAGCTTCCTTGCAAGAAGGAAAAGAGGTGAAGACTGATGAAGCAACTAATTAGCCTCAAAAATATTTGCCGTAGCTATCGTAATGGTGACCAAGAACTTCAAGTCCTTAAAAACATTAATCTAGAAGTTCACGAGGGAGAATTCGTAGCTATCATGGGACCATCAGGTTCTGGTAAGTCCACCCTCATGAATACCATCGGTATGTTAGATACCCCTACAAGTGGTCAGTATTTTCTAGATGGAAAAGAAGTAGCTGGTTTAGGTGAAAAACAATTAGCCAAAGTTCGAAATCAAGAAATCGGATTCGTCTTTCAACAATTCTTTCTCTTGTCCAAGATGAATGCTCTCCAGAATGTAGAACTTCCATTGATTTATGCAGGAGTTGCGGCTTCTAAACGTCGTAAACTAGCAGAAGAGTATCTGGAAAAGGTTGAACTGACCGAGCGTAGCCATCACTTACCTTCAGAGTTGTCAGGTGGTCAGAAGCAAAGGGTTGCCATTGCGCGTGCTCTGGTCAATAATCCTTCTATCATCTTGGCAGATGAACCGACTGGAGCTCTTGATACCAAAACTGGAAATCAAATCATGCAACTCTTGGTTGAATTAAACAAAGAAGGAAAAACTATCATTATGGTTACGCATGAGCCTGAAATTGCCGCCTATGCGAAGCGTCAAATCGTCATCCGAGATGGTGTCATTTCGTCTGATAGTGGCCTAGTAGAAAAGGAGGAAAACTAAGATGCAGAATCTGAAATTTGCCTTTTCATCCATTATGGCCCACAAGATGCGGTCCTTCTTGACCATGATTGGGATTATTATCGGTGTATCCTCGGTTGTCGTGATTATGGCCTTAGGTGATTCCATGTCTCGTCAGGTTAATAAAAACATGACCAAGTCCCAGAAAGATATCCATGTCTTTTTCTCACCTACAAAGAGTAAGGACGGTTCCTTTACACAAAGACAATCTGCATTGACCTTGTCTGGTGGTCAAGAAGAAGATTTTGTTGAACCACCAAAACCTCAAGAAGCTTGGGTCAAGGAAGCTGCTAAGCTCAAGGGAGTGGATAGCTATTATGTGACCAACTCCATGAATGTTACCTTGACCTATAAGGATAAAAAGGTCGAACATGCAAACATGACTGGTGGGAATGTCACCTATATGGATGCGGTTGAAAATGAAATTATTGCAGGTCGTGGACTTAGACAACAAGATTATAAAGACTTCGCAAGTGTAATCATCCTGGATGACGAATTAGCCAATAGCCTTTTTGGTTCAGCACAGGATGCTCTCAACCAGATTATTGAAGTAAACGAAATTAGTTACCGTGTTATTGGTGTTTATGCAAGTAAGGAAGCCAAGGCAGCCAAAGCCTTCGGAGTTGGAGGACTACCTATTACGACTAATATTTCTCTTGCAGATAATTTCAATACAGATGAGATTTCAAATATTGTCTTCCGTGTCAATGATACCAGCTTGACCCAGACTTTGGGACCAGAGTTGGCTAGAAAAATGACTGAAATTGCTGGTCTTCAACAAGGCGAGTATCAAGTTGCAGATGCGTCTGCCGCCTTCCAAGAAGTACAACAACTCTTCGGCTTTATAACAACGATAATTAGTGCTATTGCAGGAATTTCTCTCTTTGTTGGTGGTACTGGTGTTATGAATATTATGCTTGTTTCGGTGACAGAGCGTACCCGTGAGATTGGTCTACGCAAAGCACTAGGAGCAACACGTGGTAATATCCTAGTTCAGTTCTTGATTGAATCTATGATTTTGACCTTGTTAGGTGGTATCATCGGCCTTGTACTTGCTGCTGGGGTGACCATGCTTGCTGGTGTATTACTTCAAAACATGATTGCAGGTATCGAAGTCGGCGTATCCATTCCAATCGCCCTCTTTAGTCTAGCGGTCTCAGCTAGTATTGGTATGATATTCGGTGTTCTACCAGCCAATAAAGCCTCTAAACTGGACCCAATTGAAGCCCTTCGCTATGAATAAGATAATCAACAGGACAAACAAGATAGACACTTGTCTATCTTGTTTTTTGTATGGATTTCCATTTCGAAAATCACTAAAAATATGGTATAATGAAGTGTTATAAAAACAGGTTTCATTTGCCTGGAAAGGAAATATTATGTCTGAAAAGAATTTTTATATTACAACGCCGATTTACTATCCATCTGGTAAACTTCATATCGGTTCTGCCTACACTACCATCGCTTGTGATGTCCTAGCTCGTTACAAACGCCTCATGGGCTACGATGTCTTTTATCTAACAGGTCTTGATGAGCATGGCCAAAAGATTCAGCAAAAAGCTGAAGAAGCTGGTATCACGCCTCAAGCCTATGTTGACGGCATGGCAGTTGGTGTAAAAGAACTCTGGAAATTGCTTGATATCTCATACGATAAATTTATCCGTACCACAGATGACTACCATGAAAAAGTGGTAGCACAAGTCTTTGAACGCTTGCTTGCTCAAGATGATATTTACTTGGGTGAATACTCTGGTTGGTATTCAGTTTCAGATGAAGAATTCTTTACAGAAAGCCAACTTGCAGAAGTTTTCCGTGACGAAGCTGGCAATGTAACGGGCGGTATTGCTCCATCTGGTCACGAGGTGGAATGGGTTTCAGAAGAGTCTTATTTCCTTCGCCTCAGCAAATACCAAGACCGTTTGGTCGAATTTTTCAAAGCCCATCCTGACTTCATCACTCCAGATGGCCGTCTCAATGAAATGTTGAAAAACTTTATCGAGCCAGGTTTGGAAGATTTAGCGGTATCACGTACAACCTTTACCTGGGGTGTACCAGTTCCATCAAATCCAAAACACGTTGTCTATGTTTGGATTGATGCCCTTCTCAACTATGCGACTGCTCTTGGTTATGGTCAAGAGAATCATGCTAACTATGATAAATTCTGGAATGGAACAGTCTTCCATATGGTCGGAAAAGATATCCTTCGTTTCCACTCAATTTACTGGCCAATCCTTCTCATGATGTTGGATATGAAATTGCCTGATCGCTTGATTGCCCATGGTTGGTTTGTCATGAAAGACGGCAAGATGTCTAAGTCTAAAGGGAATGTCGTTTATCCTGAAATGTTAGTAGAACGTTATGGACTTGATCCACTTCGTTACTACCTCATGCGTAGCCTTCCAGTCGGTTCGGACGGAACCTTCACTCCAGAAGACTATGTAGGACGTATCAACTATGAATTGGCAAATGACCTCGGAAACCTCCTCAACCGTACGGTTTCCATGATTAACAAGTACTTTGATGGTCAAATCCCTGCTTACGTAGAAGGTGTGACAGACTTTGACAATGCTCTTGCTCAAGTAGCAGAACAATCAATCGCTGACTACCACATCTATATGGAAGCAGTTGACTATCCACGTGCGCTTGAAGCAGTCTGGACTCTTATCTCACGTACCAACAAATACATCGATGAGACAGCTCCATGGGTCTTGGCTAAGGATGAAGCTCATCGTGACCAATTGGCAAGTGTTATGAGTCACTTGGCAGCAAGTCTTCGCGTCGTAGCGCACTTGATTGAGCCATTTATGATGGAAACTAGTCGTGCAGTCTTGACTCAACTTGGACTCGCAGATGTTTCTAGCCTTGAAAACTTGAGCTTGGCTGATTTCCCTGCAGGTGTAACAGTAGTTGCTAAAGGAACACCAATTTTCCCACGTCTCGATATGGAAGAAGAAATCGCCTATATCAAGGAACAAATGGAAGGGAACAAGCCAGCAGTCGAAAAAGAATGGAATCCAGATGAAGTTGAACTCAAACTCAACAAGGATGAAATCAAGTTTGAAGACTTCGATAAGGTTGAAATTCGTGTTGCTGAAGTCAAAGAAGTTTCTAAAGTGGAAGGTTCTGACAAATTGCTTCAATTCCGCCTAGATGCTGGTGATGGTGAAGACCGTCAAATCCTTTCTGGTATTGCGAAATTCTATCCAAACGAACAAGAATTGGTCGGTAAGAAAGTACAAATCGTTGCTAACCTTAAACCACGTAAAATGATGAAAAAATATGTCAGCCAAGGGATGATCCTCTCAGCTGAACATGATGGCAAATTAACCCTTCTAACAGTTGATCCAGCTGTACCAAACGGAAGTGTGATTGGCTAAATTTTAAAAGGACCAGCTTGAGCTGGTTCTTTTCTTTTGTATGACGATAGTTGATAAAAGAGGCATTCTGCTTTATAATGAAGAAAAACGGAGGAAAAAGCCATGAAATACATTCCATTCGGTCAAGAGAAAAGAGAACTATCAGAAATCGTCCTAGGCATGATGCGAATCAGTGACAAGTCGGTCAAAGAAGTGGAGGAGTTGGTTGAAACAGCCCTATCTGTCGGAATCAACGCCTTTGACTTGGCAGATATCTATGGTCGTGGTCGGTGCGAAGAATTACTGGGTCAAGTGTTAAACAATCGTCCTGACCTACGAGAAAAGATGTGGATACAATCCAAGTGTGGCATTCGCATAGAAGAATTTACCTATTTTGATTTTTCAAAAGATTATATTTTAGAGTCAGTAGACGGGATTCTAAAAAGATTGCAGGTTGATTACCTAGATAGCTTGCTTCTCCATCGCCCAGATGCTTTGATGGAAGCTGATCAAGTGGCAGAGGCCTTTGAAATCCTGCACAATTCTGGTAAGGTTCGAGACTTTGGTGTGTCCAACCAAAATCCTATGATGATAGAGTTACTGAAGAAAGAAGTCAAACAGCCATTAACGATTAATCAATTACAACTAAGTGCAGCATTCACGCCTGGTTTTGAATCAGGTTTCCATGTCAATATGGAAGGTAACAAGGCAGCTGTACGTGATGGAAGCATCTTTGAATACTGCAAGCTAAACGACATGGTCATTCAGGCATGGTCAGTTTTACAGTTTGGTTATTTCAAAGGTAATTTTGTTGGCAATGAACAATTCCAACAACTGAATCAAGTTCTCAATCGACTAGCCCTTAAATATGGAGTAAGCCCATCAGCTATTGCCATCGCTTGGGTGTTACGCTATCCAGCTAAGATGCAAGCAGTAGTAGGAACTACAAACCCCAAACATCTATTAGAGGCAAGCAAAGCAAGTAACTTGACTCTAACACGAAAAGAATGGTATGAGATTTACCTAGCAGCAGGGAATGATTTGCCGTAGAGATAAATTGTATTTAAGAAATAACAGTCAAAAAGCCGTTGCAAAACGGTTTTTTGTTATAATAAAACAAGAGAACTATTAAGGAGAAAAATATGACATTTGAAGAAATCTTGCCGGGACTAAAGGCAAAAAAGAAGTATGTGCGTACTGGTTGGGGAGGAGCTGAAAACTATGTCCAGCTTTTCGACACCATCGAACAGAACGGTGTCGCTCTTGAAGTGACGCCTTATTTCCTCATCAACGTCTCTGGTGAAGGGGAAGGCTTTTCCATGTGGAGCCCAACTCCTTGTGATGTCCTAGCCACAGACTGGGTGGAAGTCCATGACTAAACGTGTCTTAGTTACAGGTGTTAGCTCAGGGATTGGTCTTGCACAAGCTCGCCTATTTTTAGAAAATGGTTATCAAGTTTACGGTGTGGATCAGGGTGAAAACCCTGACTTGCAAGGCGATTTTCACTTTTTACAACGTGATTTAACGTTAGACTTGGAACTTATTTTTGATTGGTGTCCTCAAGTTGATATTCTCTGCAATACAGCTGGGGTTTTGGATGACTACAAACCTTTACTGGAACAATCAGGCCAAGAAATCCAAGAGATTTTTGAAATCAACTATGTGACTCCAGTAGAGTTGACCCGCTATTACTTGACATACATGCTGGAACATAAACATGGGATTATCATCAATATGTGCTCCATCGCTTCAAATCTGGCAGGCGGAGGTGGACACGCCTATACCTCGTCTAAACACGCCTTGGCGGGATTTACCAAACAGTTGGCACTAGACTATGCTGAAGCTGGTATCCAGGTATTCGGTATCGCTCCAGGAGCGGTCAAGACAGCTATGACCGCAGCAGACTTTGAACCAGGCGGACTAGCAGACTGGGTAGCCAGTGAAACACCTATCAAACGCTGGATTGAGCCAGAGGAAGTAGCAGAAGTCAGCCTCTTTTTGGCTAGTGGAAAAGCAAGCGCCATGCAAGGACAAATCCTGACGATTGACGGTGGTTGGAGTTTGAAGTAGGAGAAGTTGGATGGAAATCAAAAAACACTTTGGTGTCTATGGTGTTTGCTTTGAGAATGAGAAATTACTCTGTATTGAAAAAACGAGAGGACCTTATAAACATCGTTTTGATTTACCGGGTGGTAGTCAAGAACCAGGTGAGGGGCTGACAGAAACCCTCAAGAGAGAAGTTCTGGAAGAGACAGGCTATACGCTTAGCCAGTATTCAAATCCTAGGATGTATGACGTGCTGGTTCAAGAAGAAGGGCAAGACTTCGCAGTACATCATATCATGGCCTTTTATGATATCGTACTTGATTTAGAACGCCTTCAAAAATCCCTTCCTCATGAAGTTCTTGATGGAAGTAATGATTCAGCAAATGTCATTTGGCTGAATTTGGAAGAAATTACCGAAGAAGATGCCTCGCCTTTAGTATTAAAAGTGAAGGCAGAGTTACGAGGATTTCCAGAATTAGAACTGACAAGCTATAAGAATTGGAAGGTGAAAGAAAGGAAGCTAAACAAATGACACCTCAAGAAATGTGGAATGCCTACAAGCAGATCAATCCCTCTATCGGAGATGAGATAGATGCCTGGGCCTTTGGAGTGGATCCAGACCTTTTAGCGGAACTGGTCTTTAAAGGCGAAAAAACAGCAACAGCCTCAGCTTACGACCTCTACGCAATAGAGGACGAACCTCTTCCACAAGTAGGGACCTTTGATGTCGTTTTAGACAGTAAATATCAAGCTGTCTGCATCGTCGAAGTCACAAAGGTTTCTGTTCAGCCTTTCCATCAAGTGTCAGCCGACCATGCCTACAAGGAAGGTGAGGGTGATAAATCTCTGGCCTATTGGCGTCAAGTTCATGAGGAGGTTTTCACCGAGTGGATGAGGGAGGCCGGACTGACTTTTACACCTGACAGCAAGGTTGTTTTTGAAGAATTTCGCAAAGTCTACCCTCTATAAAAAGGATAGCAGGAAGAAAGTTTTGGAAATCATCGTCCAAAGCTTTTTTCTGACTTTAAATGATAAAACGAGTAAACAAAAAGCGGACAATTATGTCCGCTTTTTTGAATCTAACAAGTAAAGTTATTGGATAAAGTATTTCAAAGATGTTTGTCTTTGGAATCCCTATTCAGTCACTTCTATTTTGCTTGATTATTTTTTCTTTAAAAAAGAGAGAGCGTTGCTCTCTCTTTTTTATAGAAAATTATCTAATATTATTTAGAAAATTTACGTTTCATGACTACAGTACCTGACAAGATTACTAGACCTGCCAATACAAGTGCAGTACCAGTCGCTTCACCAGTAAATGGAAGTTCAGATCCTTCTTCTGTTGTTGATACAGAAGCTGCTTCTGTTGTTCCTTCAGTTGCTTCTGTTGTTTCTTCAGTTGTAGTCGTTGCTGTTGTCGTTGTTGAACTTGTACTTGGTTCTTCTGACGTTGTTGTTGTCGTTGTTGAACTTGTACTTGGTTCTTCTGACGTTGTTGTTGTCGTTGTTGAACTTGTACTTGGTTCTTCTGACGTTGTTGTTGTCGTTGTTGAACTTGTACTTGGTTCTTCTGACGTTGTTGTTGTCGTTGTTGAACTTGTACTTGGTTCTTCTGACGTTGTTGTTGTCGTTGTTGAACTTGTACTTGGTTCTTCTGACGTTGTTGTTGTCGTTGTTGAACTTGTACTTGGTTCTTCTGACGTTGTTGTTGTCGTTGTTGAACTTGTACTTGGTTCTTCTGATGTTGTTGTTGTCGTTGTTGAACTTGTACTTGGTTCTTCTGACGTTGTTGTTGTCGTTGTTGAACTTGTACTTGGTTCTTCTGACGTTGTTGTTGTCGTTGTTGTTGGCTCTGGAGTTGTTGTTGTCGTTGTTGTTGGCTCCGGAGTTGTTGTTGTCGTTGTTGTTGGCTCTGGAGTTGTTGTTGTAGTTGTTGTTGGCTCCGGAGTTGTTGTTGTCGTTGTTGTTGGCTCCGGAGTTGTTGTTGTAGTTGTTGTTGGCTCCGGAGTTGTTGTTGTAGTTGTTGTTGGCTCCGGAGTTGTTGTTGTAGTTGTTGTTGGCTCTGGAGTTGTTGTTGTAGTTGTTGTTGGCTCCGGAGTTGTTGTTGTAGTTGTTGTTGGCTCCGGAGTTGTTGTTGTAGTTGTTGTTGGCTCCGGAGTTGTTGTTGTAGTTGTTGTTGGCTCTTCTGTCGTAGTTGCTTTATTTGAAGTGTTTACAACTTTGATAACATTCAAACCATTGATCGGTTCCACTTTTGAAGTATACCCATCAGGTGTGTTCGTTTCTACTACAGAATAAACGATTGGTTTACCATCTTTAATACCTGGCAATTCAGAAAATTCAGCAGACCAACCAGAATCTTTCGTCAACGTCCTAGTCATACCTTCCAATTTTTGACCATCTGCCAATAATTGAACAGTAATGTCTTTACGATCAGATTCGCTATCCCCAACCCATTCTTTTTGAACAGTAACAGTTTTGTCACCAGTCACCCAGAAATTCAATTCTGTGTTTTTCCAGAACGCTGGATCTTCTATTGGAGTTGTAATTTCGTCAGATTTCAATTTAGCGTTGTTGACTACGCTAATTGTTGTCTTAGGAATGATTGTTTGATATTCAACGACTATTGCATCGCTATTTGCTGTTTTAAATGCATCACTAACTTCAGATAAGTTTACAGTAAATCCGTTGCCATCTGCATCGAATTTAATATGTTTCCAGAAATTCCAACCTGAAGCAACTTCATTTCCATTTTTCCAAAGTTTGAATGATGGTTTCAAGTATGTTCCTACAAAGAATTCATGTGCTGCGTGGTTCGCTGCAGGAGAAAAAGTAATTTTAGAATAATCTACAGTTGGAGCTTGAATTTTATCTGAAACAACTGGGTTCGTGATGGCTTGTTTCTTACCATCTCCATTGATACGGATGAACCAAGTAGTTAAGTAATAATCATCTCCAACGTTCATCCAGGCATAATTTTCTGATACATCGAGTTTGAATTGTTTTGAAACATAGTCACCAGTACGGTTGTATTTATTTAAGATTGCTTCGAAAACGCCATGACCCTCAGGACGTGTGATGATAACTGATTCAGAACCTACTCTTGCATTAGCTGTTTTATTCCCAGGGTTTCCTGGGGTGTTATCCCATGTCACTTTGTATGAGAAACCACCTTTTACATTTTCGTTCATTGACTCGATTGCTTTTTTGAATGTAAAAGTAATCTTTTTGTTAGTCATTGAAATAGTCGCTATTTCAGCACCATTAGCTTGAAGTGATTGCGTTGCTACTTGAGTAAAATTGACGCCTTCTGGAGCATCAATAGTGAAAGTATCCCCCTCTTTAACTGATTTACCAGTTAAATCCCAGTCAAATGAGACGACAACATTTTGTCCAGTTGCTTGGGCTTTTAAGTTGGATATGGTTGGTGAAACAGTAGCAGCACTTACAGGTCTAATCATAGACAACCCTAAGGCTACTACACCGATGATAGCTACAAATGAAACTATCTTTTTATAAAGAGATTTCAATTCCCTAAATCCTTTCTAATATAAAATCTTTTTGTTTGGTCTAACCATCAAAATGTTAACTTTTATCATTTAATAATATTTACAGTTTAACTTCAAAGAAAAGTGCAATTTTAATTCTGCTCCAAGGAATATAAAAATTGCAATCATTTCTCAATCTCCAATATTCAACAACTTGACTACAGTAAGATTGAGAACAAACGGAGATTGGAAATTTTTAGTTTATTTCATAGTGGAGAATACATGTTAATTTTATCCAGAAGTGAACTCCAGATCTCTCCTCTGGATAGATATGATTCTTGCAGAAAAAACTAAGAATTTAACTGTAAAATATTAAAGAAAAGGTAAAACATAAAGGTTATTATACCGTGGTATTTATAATACCACCTAGATTTTAGCACTTAAATAGTAAATAGTCAATAAATTTGATGTAAATTTCATATAAATTTAGGTATTTTTTTACTATTTTTGACAGTTTCTAAAAAACGTCTTAAAACCTAGAAAATGAAAGCATCTCGGAAACTTTTTTCTTATATATTTGAATCAAAAAGACAAAATTCTTTTAAAAGTAGTTTGAAACCTTTTTTCTGTCCTAAATTATGATAAAATAGGTATGTTTGAACGAGAGCATCTGCTCTGATATTTAGAATAGGAGAACATTATGCAAGCAGTAGAACATTACATTGAAAAATTTGTTCCTGAACATTATGATTTATTTTTGGACTTGAGTCGCGAGACCAAGACTTTTTCAGGGAAAGTAACCATCACTGGTCAAGCTAAAAGCGACCGTATTTCCCTTCTCCAAAAAGACTTGGAGATTGCTTCTGTAAAAGTAGCTGGTCAGGCTCGTCCATTTACAGTTGATAATGAAAACGAAGCTCTTCATATTGAGCTTGCGCAAGCGGGTCAAGTCGAATTGGTTCTTTCATTTTCAGGTAAAATCACAGACAACATGACAGGAATCTACCCATCTTACTACACAGTTGATGGGGTTAAGAAGGAAGTTTTGTCAACTCAGTTTGAGAGCCACTTTGCCCGCGAAGCCTTTCCATGTGTGGATGAGCCAGAAGCTAAAGCAACCTTTGATCTCTCTCTTCGTTTTGACCAGGCAGAAGGCGAATTGGCCTTGTCAAACATGCCTGAGATTGACGTTGAAAACCGCAAGGAAACTGGTATCTGGAAATTTGAGACAACTCCACGTATGTCTTCATACTTACTCGCTTTTGTGGCTGGAGACTTGCAGGGAGTTACTGCTACAACTAAGAACGGTACTCTTGTAGGAGTATACTCAACCAAGGCGCATCCACTCTCTAACCTTGACTTCTCACTAGACATCGCTGTTCGTTCGATCGAATTTTACGAAGACTACTATGGAGTCAAATATCCAATTCCTCAATCTCTCCACATTGCTCTCCCTGACTTCTCAGCAGGCGCTATGGAAAACTGGGGTCTTGTCACTTACCGTGAAGTTTACTTGGTTGTGGATGAAAACTCTACCTTTGCTAGCCGTCAACAAGTAGCTCTTGTCATTGCCCATGAACTTGCTCACCAATGGTTCGGTAACCTTGTAACGATGAAGTGGTGGGATGACCTTTGGCTCAATGAAAGTTTCGCTAACATGATGGAATACGTCTGTGTGGATGCCATCGAGCCAAGCTGGAATATCTTTGAGGACTTCCAAACAAGTGGAGTCCCATCAGCTCTAAAACGCGATGCGACAGACGGTGTTCAGTCAGTTCACGTAGAAGTCAGTCATCCAGACGAAATCAATACTCTCTTTGACCCTGCAATCGTTTATGCTAAGGGTAGCCGTCTCATGCATATGCTTCGTCGTTGGCTAGGAGATGCTGATTTTGCGAAAGGATTGCATGCCTACTTTGAAAAACACCAATATGGAAATACTATTGGTCGTGACCTATGGAATGCTCTTGGTCAAGCATCAGGTCGTGACGTAGCAGCCTTTATGGATTCTTGGTTGGAGCAGCCTGGTTATCCAGTCTTGACTGTCAAGGTTGAAAATGATGTCTTGAAGATTTCACAAAAACAATTCTTTATTGGTGAGCACGAAGATAAGAACCGTCTATGGGTAGTGCCACTTAACAGTAACTGGAAAGGTTTGCCAGATACTCTTGAAACTGAAAGTATTGAGATTCCTGGATATGCTGCTTTGCTTGCTGAAAACAAGACAGCTCTTCGACTCAATACCGAAAACACAGCACACTACATTACAGATTATCAAGGTGAGTTGCTGGATGCTATCCTTTCAGAATTAGTAGAACTTGATAATACAAGCAAACTTCAAATCGTCCAAGAACGTCGGTTGTTGGCTGAAGCTGGTCACATTTCATTTGCGGACTTGCTTCCAGTTGTGGATCAATTGGCACAAGAAGAATCTTACCTAGTTGTTGCAGCAGTTTCTCAAGTTATTTCAGCTCTTGAACGCTTTATCGATGAAGGAACTGAGACTGAGAAAGCCTTTAAAGCACTTGTTGCGAAACTTGCTCGTTACAACTATAATCGCCTTGGATTTGAAGCAAAAGATGGAGAAGCAGATGAGGACGAATTGGTTCGTCAATTGACAATCTCAATGATGATTCGCTCAAATGATGAGGAAGCGAGCCAAGTCGCAAGTCAAATCTTTGCAGCTCATAAGGACAATCTTGCAGGTCTTCCAGCAGCTATTCGATCACAAGTTCTCATCAATGAAATGAAACACCATGAGACTAAAGACCTGGTAGCTCTTTACCTCGACTTATATACTCATGCTACAGATGCAGTCTTTAAACGTCAGTTAGCTGCAGCCCTATCATACAGCACAGACGCTGAAAATATCCAAACGCTTCTTGCAACTTGGAAGGATAAATTTATCGTCAAACCACAAGACCTGGCATTGTGGTACCTCCACTTCCTTGGACACAAGGCTACTCAAGAAACTGCTTGGACATGGGCGCGTGAAAACTGGGATTGGGTTAAGGGAGCTCTTGGTGGAGATATGAGCTTTGATCGATTCGTCATCTACCCTTCTAATATCTTTAAAACTGAAGAACGCTTGGCAGAATACAAAGCTTTCTTTGAGCCACAAGTATCTGACCTAGCCCTTAGCCGTAATATCCGCATGGGTATCAAGGATATTGCAGCTCGCGTTGAATTGATTAAGCGTGAAAAAGCAGCCGTTGAAGCAGCAGTTGCACAATATAGCAAGGCTTAACACATTCAAGTCTAAATAGATGATAAAAACTCAACTTTTTCCTAGAAAAACAAGGAAAGTTGAGTTTTTTTAAGATATTTTTGTTATAATAAGCTTAATAAGGAGGAATTTTTGATGATCAAAATTCTATTAGTGGAAGATGACCTAGGCCTGTCAAATTCAGTCTTTGATTTTTTGGATGATTTTGCTGATGTCATGCAGGTTTTTGATGGAGAAGAAGGTCTTTATGAGGCTGAAAGTGGCGTATATGATTTGATTCTATTGGACTTGATGTTGCCTGAAAAAAATGGATTCCAAGTTTTAAAAGAATTGCGTGAAAAAGGAATTTCGACTCCTGTCCTTATCATGACAGCCAAGGAAAGTCTCGATGACAAAGGACACGGATTTGAGCTTGGAGCAGACGATTATCTAACAAAACCTTTCTATTTGGAAGAGCTCAAGATGCGTATCCAAGCCCTTCTCAAACGTTCTGGGAAATTCAACGAAAATACTCTTTCTTATGGAGATTTGACGGTTAACCTTTCTACAAATGAGGTTAAGGTTCACGATACTTCTGTTGAGTTACTTGGTAAAGAATTTGAACTCTTGGTCTATTTCCTCCAAAACCAAAATGTTATCTTACCTAAGACACAGATTTTTGACCGTTTATGGGGATTTGATAGTGATACAACTATTTCCGTTGTAGAAGTTTATGTATCAAAAGTTCGTAAGAAATTAAAGGGGACAGCCTTTGCTGAGAATCTCCAAACCTTACGCAGTGTTGGGTATATTTTAAAACATGTTTAATAAATTTAAAAAGAATTGGTACGCAGAAGATTTCAGCTACTTTATCCGTAACTTTGGAGTATTTACTCTGATTTTCTCTGCTATGACCTTGATTATCTTGCAGGTTATGCACTCCAGCCTCTATACATCTGTAGATGAGAAACTTTTAGCGCTTAGCAATAATCCTCAGGATATCATTCAATTAGCGGTCAATCGTGCAACAGAAGATGTTAAGGATTTAAATGGTGGAAATGTTACCTCAAATCCAGATAAAAGAGTCACAATTAGCTCCAATACGGAAGTCATTTTGCTGGATTCTAACCTCAATCAGTTAATGACTGGTAATCGCTTCTTAGGTTTGGATAGAATAACCTTCAATAAAAAGGATTTAAACCATATTCGTCAGCTTCATATTGTCAATAGCTATGGTCAAGATGAGGTTTACCGTGTTGTCCTGACGGAAATGAATATTGATTCGGTTTCGACCAATATCAAGTATGCTGCCGTCCTAATCAATACCAGCCAGCTAGAACAAACCAGTCAAAATCACGAACAGTTAATTGTGGTGGTCATGGCAAGCTTTTGGATTCTATCTATCTTGGCTAGTCTCTACCTTGCTCGTGTCAGTGTTAAGCCCTTGCTTGAAAGTATGCAAAAGCAGCAGAGCTTTGTGGAAAATGCTAGTCATGAATTACGCACTCCACTAGCAGTTCTTCAAAACCGTCTGGAAACACTTTTTAGAAAACCAGAAGCGACTATTATGGAGTCTAGTGAGAGCATTGCTTCGAGTTTGGAAGAAGTTCGAAACATGAGATTCCTAACGACGAATTTGCTCAATTTAGCGCGTAGAGATGACGGGATTAAGCCGGAACTTGGAGAAGTCGAGCCCGACTTCTTTAATACAATCTTTACCAACTATGAAATGATTGCATTTGAAAATAATCGCGTCTTTCGTTTTGAAAACCGTGTTCATCGCACTATCATCACTGATAAACTCCTTCTTAAACAACTGATGACCATTCTGTTTGACAATGCTGTCAAGTATACGGAAGAAGAAGGAGATATTTATTTTGAAATTTCAACGACAGAACGCAGTCTATATTTAACGGTAGCGGATAATGGAATTGGTATTTCTGCAGCCGATAAAAAGAAAATCTTTGATCGATTTTATCGCGTTGATAAGGCACGTACACGGCAAAAGGGTGGTTTCGGTTTAGGCTTGTCTTTGGCTAAGCAAATCGTAGATGCCCTTAAAGGAAGCATCAGTGTAAAAGATAACAAACCTAACGGAACAATTTTTGAAGTCAAGATAGCGATCTCAACACCATCTAAACGAAAGAATAAATAAAAAAACCTTCGATTCATCGAAGGTTTTTATTTGAATTTTTTCTTGATAAAAGTACGCTGAAATTGCAATGCTACAAGACTAAGACCAATAGCCAAAGCAAATGATAACACAGTGTTTACTTTTAGTGATAAGAACAAAAAGCTAAAAATCGCTAAAAAGACGCAGAAGCAAGCGATGTTTACAAAAAATAGAACTTCCTTTACACTAGCAACAGAAGCATTTTCTGGAACATAATCTTGAAACTGAGCAGTTTTTACACTTTCTTGTTCAAACTCATACGGGTGTAATTTTCTAGCGGGCATATTTCTCTCCTTAACAGTACATTACTATTTTATCACTTTTTAAAGAGAGAATTATTACAGAATGGTTACAAATTGCATAAAATCTGTTATCAGGGCCAATTTCGGTTTTCTTGACATGCTGATGGGAAAATGATAGGATGAGTAAACCGTTTAAACTTTATTATTTTTCTCTTATTTCAACGAGGGGAAATTTGATGGTTAAAACGAATAAAAATCATACACAGATGCAAATAAATTTAATTTCGAAGTAAGGACAGGATTCTTTTAAATTGATTCTAGTTGTTCATGACGAGATAGTTTTCTATCTTTAGTGCTATGTGTAGAGGGAAGTTGAATTTTCCCGACAACAGAATACTTAAAGGAGATTGGCATGTATCTTGCTATCAAAGAAATTTTACAGAATAAACTGCGTTACAGTTTAATTCTAACTACCATTTTTCTAATTGCTTTTATGGTCTTTTTTATGACTAGTTTGGCTTTAGGACTCGTTCGAAATAATAGGGCTGCTATCGATAATTGGCAAGCAACAGGAGTTGTGCTATCCGATTATGCAAATGACAATTTGACTGCATCCTTTATACCTGAAAAAGACTACAAGGATAAGGTTTCTGAGGATGCTGTTCCCCTAAGCTATATGTTTGCGGTAACAAACCTTGTTGATAGTAGTGACAAGATTAATGTCTCTATTTTCGGTCAAGAGTGGGACAGTTTTATATCTCCGGCCTTGATTGAAGGTCATTACCCAGAAAATGACCAAGAAGTTGTAGTGGATCAGTCTTTTGAAAATTATGGCATCAAACTTGGGGACGCAATTCAACTCAACGGAAGTGAGACAAGTTTTAAGATTGTAGGTTTGACCAAAGGAAATAAATTTTTCACAGAACCTGTTGTCTTTACGAGCTTAACAACGTATTGGAATTTACAAGGAACGACAAAAGCCAATCGTTCTATCTCTGCATTGGTATTGCAAAATGATGTAGAAGTGACTGGTGATGGCTTGAAGCAGATTTCTATTCAAAAAATGATTTCAAAAATTCCTGGTTATACACCTCAGGTCAATGTATTCTCAGGAATGATTCTAGCAATGATAGTCATAACGGGTCTGATTGTAGGGATTTTTATTTATATCATTACCATTCAAAAATTAGGCCTCTATGGTATTATGCGAGCACAAGGAATTCAGATAAAATCCATCGTTTGGTCCCTTTTCTGTCAGATTTTTCTTTTATCTGCTTTGGGTATCGGATTGGCCTTACTAGCCATTTGGGCTGTCATTTTAGTCTTACCTGCAACCTTCTTTTTCTACCCTAGTTGGTTGGCATACTTTGTGTTAAGCCTGGTCATCTGCTTGATGGCTCTTCTAGGAGGCGTCATTTCGCTTCCTCGTCTGCTAAAAGTAGATCCAATTACGGCCATTGCAGAATGATAAGGAGAATGACATGACTAGATTAATTGAGATGATTCAAGTGACAAAAACATATGGCGAAGGTAATATGAAAGTGACAGCTCTTCATGAGACCAATTTTCAGCTGAATGCTGGTGAGTTTGTAGCGATTGTGGGGCCTTCTGGGTCGGGCAAAACAACCTTTTTAACGACTCTAGGCCAACTACAGGAAGCTTCAAGTGGCAAGATTCTGGTAAAGGGAAAAGAGACTGGAAACCTAACAGAAAAAGAAAAAACGGATTTGCGCTTTAGTGAATTTGGATTTATCCTCCAGGCTTCAAATCTGATTCCCTTTTTAACAGTCAAGGAGCAATTAGATTTAATTGACCGTTTGGATAAAAAGAAATCTATAAAAAGTGACCGACAAGAGTTGTTCAGTTTGTTGGATTTGGACAAGGTTCAAAACCACTATCCCAAAGCTCTCTCAGGTGGAGAACGCCAACGAGCCGCAATTGCTAGAGCCCTATACAATAATCCGAGTATTGTACTTGCAGATGAGCCAACAGCCAGCTTGGATACACAACGTGCTTACCAGGTTACAGATATGCTGGCTTCAATTGCCCATGAGCAAGGCAGGGGAGTTGTCATGATTACGCATGATACTCGCTTGCTGGATAAGGTTGACCGTGTTTATGTTATGGATGATGGACGACTTGTTGAAAAGACACAAGTATAATACGAAAAAGTGAACTGCCATTGATGCAGTTCACTTTTTTGAAATTTCGCATCATAAGACTCACTTTTCTATATAGCTGATTTTTTGGAAATGTGGTATAATTTTCTCTATGGAAAAGATTATCATTACAGCAACTGCTGAAAGTATTGAACAAGTAAAACAGCTACTCGAGGCTGGTGTCGATCGCATTTATGTCGGTGAAAAAGATTTTGGACTTCGTTTGCCGACAACATTTAGTCATGAAGAATTGCGTGAAATCGCAAAAATCGTTCATGATGCAGGTAAGGAATTAATCGTTGCGGTCAATGCCCTCATGCACCAAGACATGATGGACCGTATTAAGCCATTCTTGGACTTTCTAGAGGAAATCAAGACGGACTATATTACTGTTGGAGATGCAGGAGTATTTTATGTGGTCAACCGTGATGGTTATTCTTTTAAAACCATCTATGACGCATCAACCATGGTCACTAGCAGTCGTCAGATTAATTTCTGGGGACAAAAAGCAGGAGCGTCAGAAGCTGTTTTGGCGCGTGAAATCCCGTCTGCTGAACTTTTCAAAATGCCTGAAATTTTAGAAATTCCAGCAGAAGTATTGGTCTATGGTGCTAGTGTTATCCACCATTCTAAGCGTCCACTCTTGCAAAACTACTATAACTTCACACAGATTGATGATGAAAAGACTCGTCAACGTGATTTGTTCCTTGCAGAACCGAGTGACCCAGAGAGTCATTACTCTATTTTTGAGGATAATCATGGAACTCATATCTTTGCGAATAATGACCTAGATTTGATGACTAAATTAACTGAATTGGTAGAACATGGCTTTACCCACTGGAAATTAGAAGGTCTCTATACTCCAGGTCAAAACTTTGTGGAAATTGCCAAGCTCTTTATCCAAGCTCGCAACTTGATTCAAGAAGGGAACTTTACACATGACCAAGCCTTTTTGCTAGATGAAGAAGTTCGCAAGCTACACCCTAAAAATCGTTTCCTTGATACTGGATTTTACGACTACGACCCTGATATGGTTAAATAAGCATCAAAAACCCGAAATAAAATGTTCGGGTTTTTCTGATATTTGGATGAATTTGAAGCGTATTCATGATATAATAGAAGTAGCTCTATTTGGAGGTATATAAGTGGAAAATCTGAAAAAAATGGCAGGGATTAAGGCTGCCGAGTTCGTCAAAGATGGTATGGTTGTCGGACTTGGGACTGGCTCCACTGCCTACTATTTCGTCGAAGAAATAGGTCGTCGTATCAAAGAAGAAGGTTTACAGATTACAGCTGTAACGACTTCTAGTGTAACCAGCAAACAGGCAGAAGGCCTCCAGATTCCTCTTAAGTCGATTGATCAAGTGGACTTTGTAGACTTAACTGTGGATGGTGCGGATGAAGTAGATAGTCAGTTTAATGGCATCAAAGGTGGTGGTGGTGCCCTTCTCATGGAGAAGATCGTCGCAACCCCATCAAAAGAATACATCTGGGTCGTGGATGAGAGCAAACTGGTCGAGAAACTAGGTGCTTTTAAATTGCCAGTAGAGGTTGTTCAGTACGGTGCCGAACAAGTCTTTCGTCGATTTGAACGAGCTGGCTATAAACCGAGCTTCCGTGAAAAGGATGGCCAACGTTTTGTGACGGATATGCAGAACTTTATCATTGATTTGGCCTTGGAAGTGATTGAAGATCCAATTGCTCTTGGGCAAGAATTGGACCACGTCGTTGGTGTCGTTGAGCACGGCTTGTTCAACCAGATGGTTGATAAGGTCATCGTGGCTGGACAAAATGGCCTTCAGATTTTAACTTCAACAAAAGCAAAATAATTAAAACAATAAGGAGACACACTATGCCAAAATTTAATCGTATTCATTTGGTAGTATTAGATTCTGTAGGAATCGGTGCAGCACCAGATGCTAATAACTTTGTCAATGCGGGTGTGCCAGACGGAGCTGCAGACACACTTGGGCACATTTCAAAAGCTGTAGGTTTAGATGTACCAAACATGGCAAAACTTGGTCTTGGAAATATTCCTCGCGAAACACCATTGAAGACTGTTCCAGCTGAAAGCAACCCTACTGGTTATGCGACTAAGCTAGAAGAAGTATCACTTGGGAAAGATACCATGACTGGTCACTGGGAAATCATGGGGCTTAATATCACTGAACCTTTTGATACTTTCTGGAATGGATTCCCAGAAGAAATTATTACCAAGATTGAAGAGTTCTCAGGTCGTAAGGTCATTCGTGAAGCTAACAAACCTTATTCTGGTACAGCTGTTATTGACGATTTCGGACCACGACAAATGGAAACTGGAGAGTTGATTATCTATACTTCAGCTGACCCAGTTCTTCAAATTGCAGCTCACGAAGACATCATTCCTTTGGATGAATTGTACCGTATTTGCGAATACGCTCGTTCCATTACGTTGGAACGTCCGGCTCTTCTAGGACGTATCATTGCTCGCCCATACGTTGGGGAGCCAGGAAACTTCACACGTACTGCCAATCGTCGTGACTTGGCTGTATCACCATTTGCGCCAACTGTTTTGGACAAATTGAATGAAGCCGGTATTGATACCTATGCGGTTGGTAAGATTAATGATATCTTTAACGGTGCTGGTATCAACAATGACATGGGCCATAATAAATCTAACAGCCATGGTATTGATAATTTGATTAAAGCTATGAAATCTGAAGACTTTAAAGAAGGTTTCTCATTCACAAACTTGGTAGACTTCGATGCCCTTTATGGTCACCGTCGCGATCCTCATGGTTACCGTGATTGCTTGCATGAGTTTGATGAGCGATTGCAAGAAATTATGGCAGCAATGAGAGAAGATGATCTACTTTTGATAACTGCTGACCATGGGAACGATCCAACCTATGCTGGTACTGACCATACTCGTGAATATATCCCACTCTTGGCATACAGCCCTAGCTTTAAGGGAAATGGTGTCATTCCAGTTGGACATTTTGCAGATATCTCAGCAACAGTTGCGGATAACTTTGGTGTTGAAACTGCCATGATTGGTGAAAGTTTCTTAGATAAATTGGTATAAGATGACGCGATATGCTTTACTTGTTCGGGGCATTAATGTAGGTGGGAAAAATAAAGTTGTCATGGCGCAACTTCGTCAAGAATTGACAGAGTTGGGATTAGAAAATGTTGAAACTTACATTAATAGTGGCAACATTTTCTTTGATAGCAGTAAGGCTAGAACTCTCTTAGTTGAGAGTTTGCAGGGCTTCTTTGAAGTGCATTATCCATTTATCAAAAGTTTTTCCTTGATATCTCAAGAAGACTATGAAGAGGAGCTTAGAACTCTCCCTGCTTGGTGGTTCCAAGAAATGGCTCGAAAGGATGTGCTCTTTTATACAGAAGGATTACATGTAGAAACAGTTGTAGAGAAAGTGAAAACTCTACAACTTCTAGATGAAGTTCTTCATTTCGGAAAGCATGGAATCTTCTGGGGAAAATTGTCAGAAGAAACCTACGCTAAAACAGCTTATCATAAACAACTACTGAAGTTGCCTTTTTATCGCAAAATTACTATTCGTAACGCGAATACCTTTGACAAAATCGGTCAATTTTTCAAACATAAATAAGGAGATATGCAATGACATTATTAGCAAAAATCAATGAAACAGCTGCTTTTTTGAAAGGTAAAGGAATTGAAGCGCCTGAGTTTGGCTTAATCCTTGGATCAGGTCTTGGAGAACTAGCTGAAGAAATCCAAAATCCAGTCGTTGTAGACTACGCTGAAATTCCTAACTGGGGACGTTCAACGGTTGTAGGTCATGCTGGTAAATTGGTTTACGGTGAGCTTGCAGGACGTAAAGTTTTAGCCCTTCAAGGTCGTTTCCATTTCTACGAAGGAAATCCATTAGAAGTGGTGACTTTCCCAGTTCGTGTCATGAAAGTTTTGGGCTGTGAAGGTGTGATTGTTACCAATGCTGCTGGCGGTATCGGCTTTGGTCCTGGTACCTTGATGGCTATTTCAGACCACATCAACATGACGGGTCAAAACCCATTGATTGGTGAAAACTTGGATGACTTCGGTCCACGTTTCCCTGATATGTCTAAGGCTTACACCCCAGAATATCGTGCTACAGCGCATGCAGTTGCTGAAAAACTTGGTGTTAAACTTGACGATGGTGTTTATATCGGTGTAACTGGTCCAACTTACGAAACTCCAGCTGAAATTCGTGCCTATAAGACACTTGGTGCAGATGCTGTTGGGATGTCTACAGTTCCTGAGGTTATCGTTGCAGCACACTCTGGCTTGAAGGTTCTTGGTATTTCATGTATTACCAACTTTGCGGCTGGTTTCCAAGAAGAGCTTAACCATGAAGAAGTAGTAGAAGTGACAGAGCGTGTCAAAGGCGACTTCAAAGGATTGCTAAAAGCGATCCTTGCTGAACTCTAATCAAATGAAAGCACGACTCCAAAGTCTGCCCTATGGGCTGAGGTTGCTTCTAGCCACCTTATCATTAGGAATAGGGACGGGTTTGGTCGGAATTGCCTGTCATTATCTACTTGAAGGGGTGCAAGGGCTGGCTTTTGGCCAAAATAAGTCGGATTTACTCCAGCAATTTCAAGAAGCTGGAGGTCTCCGTAGATTTCTGGTCTTGTGTATGACTGGATGCTTGGCAGCTGGATTCTGGTCTGTCCTGCAAAGGCGTTATAAGATCCTGTCTATTCGCCAGCAAATTGACTTAGCTGGAGACAGGGGACCAGCACCCTTAGCCCACCTCCTTCATGCAGGGATGCAGGTTGCGATTGTCGGAGCAGGTGCATCGGTCGGAAAAGAAGGAGCCCCACGTGAGGTCGGGGCTCTTCTAGCTGGTCACTTGGCGAAGGGGTTCTCACTAGCTCTCAAAGAGCGAAAAGTCTTGATCGCCTGCGGTGCTGGAGCTGGTTTGGCTGCGGTATATCAGGTTCCCTTTGCCAGTAGCTTGTTTGTCTTTGAGACCTTAGGGCTCGCCTTCAGTTGGCAGAATCTTCTACTGGTTTTGACCAGTACTTATCTGGCCACCTGGGTCGCTCAGTCCATCGTTGGTCAGGAGGCCGTTTATCACCTGTCCGCAGTCTCATGGTCGGCTAGCGGCTTCTTACAGGCAATTGTGATTGCTTTCTTGGTCACTCCCTTGGCTCTGGTCTTTGATTTCCTAGCCAAGCGGGCTAGTCACAAACGGCGGAAGGATGGGACGATTCTTTGGGCTCTTCCTCTAGCCTTTCTACTGCTTGGGAGCCTAGTAGCCTTTTTCCCTATCTTTATGGGAAATGGCCAGGTACTAGCGCAAGCCCTCTTGTCTAGCCAGTCGATTCCTTATCTTCCACTGACTCTTGCAGTGAAGGGGGTTCTAGTTTATCTCCTCTTGCGCAATGGTGCTTATGGGGGAACTTTGACACCATCATTTGCCTTAGGGATTGGATCTGGCTATCTAGTGACCTTGCTTTTGACTGTAGTTGGGATTCATCTGGATCCTGCTCTAGGGATGTTACTAGGAGCGACCGTCTTTTTAGGGACGACCTTAAAAGCTCCTCTGACAGCCATTGCCCTGAGCCTTGGATTTACAGGCCAAAATTGGAATTTGACTATCCCGCTTGTACTTGCAGCTAGTCTGTCTTACGTGATTCGAAAGAGATGGGAGAAGAAACGATGAAGGTACATTTTGTACTGCATGAAACCTTTGAAGTGCCGGGCGCTTATCTAAAATGGGCGCAGGAGCGTGGCCATCAGGTGACCACGACAAAAGTCTATGAGAATGAAACCCTACCTGAGTCAGTGGATGATATTGACTTTTTGATAGTCATGGGAGGACCTCAATCACCAGATGAAGATAGGGAAGCTTTTCCATACTACGATCCTCAGGCAGAGATCCAGTTGATTCAAAAAGCCATCAAGGCAGATCGTTATATTGTTGGGGTCTGTCTTGGAGCCCAGCTCCTATCTGTTGCTTATGGTGCAGAGTATGAACATAGTCCGGAACGTGAGATTGGGGTTTATCCAATAACGCTTACTGAAGCTGGTTTAATAGATGAACATGTCAAAGTTCTTGGACCGACTCTAAATACAGGACACTGGCATGGCGATATGCCAGGATTGACAGAAGATGCTGTTGTTCTTGCGACCAGTCAAGGGTGTCCACGTCAGATTATTCGCTTCAGTCCTAAACACTATGCCTTCCAAGCCCACTTGGAATTTGATTCAGAAGCAGTTGATCTCTTGATCGCTGCTGACAGTGAAGCTGTTTTGGAAGAACAAAGTCAAAAATTGACATTTATTCAAAAACCTGAATCCATTCGTGCTTACGATTATCGAGAAATGAATGCCAAACTCTATGCATTTTTGGACTCATTAACAAAATAAATATAAAAAAGAAAGGAAAGGGAGTTCGGGTTTGAAATTGAACCCGGGGTAGCCTCAACTTTCAAAACCAAATTACAATTGAACCCGCCCTAAAAGCTGTGTGAAAAAGATTGATTGACTTGCAAGTCCAGTACTTGCTGCGTCCATCCCCTATTTTAACTGTGCTTTTTACGGGCATGGTATCTTATAGAAAGGTAGAGCATGTGTTCTGATTTGAACCCGATCGGAAAGCTCGGAAATAGATAATTTGACTGAGAAATCAGGATTTCTCGTCAGATTCCTATTTTTCAGTCGCTTTCTGGTCGCTCTCCAAATTACTTAATAAAAAAAGAAAGGATGGGTTTACCGTATTCGCTGAACTGAATACTGATTACTCTCCTCTAAATCATCAAAATTAAGAAAGAAAGGAATTGAACCCACCCTAAAAGCAGTGGAAAAAAGATAGTTGGTCTAGCGAGCATCGCTCACTGCGCCCAACTCCTATTTTCCCTTCGCTTTTTGACGGGTTTGGTATCTTATATTATGTCTATCCATATTGCTGCTAATCAAGGTGAAATTGCTGAAAAAATTCTTCTTCCTGGAGATCCTCTTCGTGCGAAATTTATCGCGGAGAATTTCCTTGAGGATGCTGTTTGTTTCAACGAAGTTCGGAACATGTTTGGTTACACTGGTACCTACAAGGGTCACCGTGTTTCTGTCATGGGAACTGGGATGGGAATGCCCTCAATCTCTATCTATGCGCGTGAGTTGATTGTCGACTACGGCGTGAAGAAATTGATTCGTGTCGGAACTGCTGGTTCTTTAAATGAGGATGTTCACGTCCGTGAATTGGTCTTGGCGCAAGCTGCTGCAACCAACTCAAACATCATCCGCAACGACTGGCCTCAATACGACTTCCCACAAATCGCTAGTTTTGATTTGCTAGATAAAGCCTACCATATTGCCAAAGACCTTGGCATGACGACCCACGTTGGAAATGTCTTGTCATCAGATGTTTTCTATTCAAACTACTTTGAAAAGAACATCGAGCTTGGTAAATGGGGTGTGAAAGCTGTGGAAATGGAAGCAGCAGCCCTCTACTACCTTGCTGCTCAACACCATGTGGATGCCCTTGCCATTATGACCATTTCTGATAGCTTGGTCAATCCAGATGAAGATACAACGGCTGAAGAACGTCAAAATACTTTCACAGATATGATGAAAGTTGGTTTGGAAACATTGATTGCTGAATAAGAATCTTGGCTTTGAAGCTAATCTTCTTGCTTGCGATTTTTAATGGCTGTGAGCTTGATATCCAATAATCATCAAATAAAGTTGAAAGCCCAGTTGGTAATAGCTAATGGTTTTCAACTTTTTTCGAACTGAAGACTGAAGGAGAAGTAAGATGGATAAAATTGAACAATTACAGGAACTGATAGACCAAAGTCAAAGCATTGTTTTTTTCGGTGGAGCTGGGGTTTCTACTGAATCTAATATCCCTGATTTTCGTAGTTCAGATGGCTTATATAGTCTTAAGTTAGGTAGGCATTTTTCTGCGGAACAATTAGTTTCTCATACTATGTTTGTACGTTATCCAGAGGAATTTTTCGATTTTTATAAAAAACATCTCGTATATCCAGAAGCTAAGCCAAATTTAGCCCATTATTATCTGGCTTCATTAGAAAAGGCCGGTAAGCTGAAGGCTGTTGTAACTCAAAATATCGATAGTCTTCACGAGATAGCAGGTTCGCAGAAGGTTTTGAAACTACATGGTTCTGTGGACCGTAATTACTGTCTTGGTTGTCATCGATTTTATAATTTAGATAGTTTTTTGGCTCTCGAAGGTCCTGTTCCATACTGCCTAGATTGTGGCCAAGTTGTTAAACCCGATGTGACCCTTTATGAGGAGCCTCTTGATATGGATGTTTTTAGTCAAGCGGCTCAAGTTATCCAGAAAGCTGATTTATTGATTATTGGTGGGACTTCTTTGGTTGTTTATCCTGCAGCTAGTTTGATTAATTACTTCTCAGGTTCAAAACTTGTTGTTATAAACAAGTCAAGTACTCCTCAAGACAGTAAAGCTGATTTAGTAATTGAGGGAAAAATTGGAGAAGTCTTTTCTAAATTGAGACAATAAAATATACAAAAATATATATAAAATGAGGGCTCAATTTTTGAGTCCTCATTTTTGATTTAAGAATTGATCTAGTTCTCTTTGATTGTTAATAATCGTAATTTTTCGAGTATAATCGAGACAAATTCTTTTGTACTGATTTTTGTGTACAGAGCTACGACCATCCCAGAGAATCCAGCGGATATACTCCCAGTTGAATTGTTCAGGGCAGCCAGCTGCCATGCTTTCTCTAACTTTGCCTCTATATTTGAGATAGCGTCTAAAGGCTCTAAAAAGACAAGACCAGGACGAAAAATTAAGAAAGATGATTTGGTCAGCCTCTTCCATCCTTTCTTCATAGCAACACCAAGTATAGTTGCCATCAATAACCCAGTTCTCGTTTTTCGCTAAAAAAGTCTGCATTTCTTTTAGAATCCAATCTCGATTACTTTCTTGCCATCCTGGTTGAAATTGGAGAGTATCTATATGGAGTTTAGGAATGGAGTAGTAAGTGGCAAGTTTATCTGCTAGAGTTGATTTTCCTGACCCAGAGTATCCAATTATAGAAATTTTCATGTTATTCCCTCTAAAATTTGGTACAAAAAAAGCTCCGTAGAGCTCATTTTGTTTTTAGTCTTGATTAACCAAGTTTAGCAGCAAGACGTGCTTTATCACGGCTAGCTTTGTTTTTGTGGATCAAACCTTTAGTTTCTGCTTTATCGATAGCTGAGCTTGCAGCACGGTAAAGTTCTTCAGATGGGTTTGCTTCAAAAGCTTTGATAGCAGTACGCATAGCTGATTTTTGTGCTGAGTTCTTTTCGTTTTGTTTAACGTTCAATTCAGCGCGTTTGATAGCTGATTTAATGTTTGCCAATGTTCTTACCTCCATATTTACTAACTATACCATTATATCTGAAAACTGTTATTTTGACAAGGGGAAATCATTTTTTTAAATAAATTTCATCAATTTCGTGATTTTTAGACTTATGAAGAATAACTTCAGCCCGATTTCGTGTCGGTTCTATATAGTTTTGGAGGTTAATCAGATTAATACTTGTCCAAACTTGGTGAGCTAAATCCTTTACTTCACCTAAAGGTAGCTGAGTGTAGCTATAGTAGTAGCTATCAGGATCATCCTGAGCCAAACTTAATAATTTTAGGAATCTATCTAAATACCAACTCTCGATATCCTCTACAAATGCGTCAACATAAATTGAAAAATCAAAGAAATCAGTTATATAGAGACGAGCATTTTGAGGATTTTGGAAAACATTAATTCCTTCAACAATTACAAAATCAGCGGCTTCTACTAGTTGCTTTTGTTCTGGGACGATATCGTAGATTTCATGAGAGTAGACTGGGATATCAACATCTTGACCATTCTTAAGTTGATCAAGGAAATTGATGAGAGCTTCCATGTCATAACTTTCTGGGAAACCTTTCCTAGTCAAAATACCTCGTTCGATTAAGGTATCATTAGGGAATAGGAAACCATCAGTTGTAACTAACTCTACTGTAGCTCCAGGAACAATACGTGAAAGCAATATTTGTAAAAGACGACTTGTAGTAGATTTTCCAACAGCCACACTCCCTGATACACCAATGATAAAGGGCTGGATTTTACTTTCTCTTTGAAGGAAAATACTTTTAGAGAATGCAAGGTCTTCTTTTGAACGCTTGTAGATTTGAATCAGATTCGCAAGTGGTAAATAAATGTCTGTTACATCATCCAAGCTGACTTGGTCGTTAAAACTTTTGATAGAATCCAATTCGTCTTCAGTCAAAGGTGGAGTTGTTTTACGATGTAAAGATTGCCATGTTCTTCGGCTGATTTTTTCATAATGCAAAAATTCGTTCGTCATAATTTTTCCTCATTAACCCCCCTAGTATAACATATTTCTAATTTAAACGGGGAATAAAAGATTTGAATCAGAGCGCTTTCTTTGTTAAAATAAAGCTAAGGAATACCAATAAAGGAGTGTGGGGTTATGGCAAAATTTTTAACTGATAAAAAATTGGCTGGCTCTATTTTATTAGTCGTCCTTTTATGGATATCGGCAATTTTATGGAACTTTGATATTTCTATTGGAAGATTTAATATCAACTGGCTCTATTTTGTATTTTTTAAGCTATTACCAGCTTTAGGAATTCTCTATATTTTCTTAGCATTTTTGTTAAAGAAATGGTGGCTGATATTGATTGGTCTAGCTTGTCTATTTTCATTTTTTATTAGTATGTTCCTAGGTTATCTCTTCTTAGGGCCTTAGTTGGTATAGACCGTGTAAACGATTTAAAATATCTAAATTTTATGGTAAAATAATCCTATGAGTAAAATGTATTATGCAGAAAACCCCGATGCAGCTCACGATATTCATGAACTTAGAGTTGACCTACTTGGGCAAAAGATGACATTTTTGACAGATGCTGGTGTCTTTAGTAAAAAAATGATTGATTTCGGAAGTCAGTTGTTGTTAAGATGTCTAGATGTCGAAAAAGGTGAAAAAATCCTTGATGTTGGTTGTGGCTATGGTCCCATCGGCTTGTCTTTAGTCAAAGCTTATGGTGCCCAAGCAACCATGGTGGATATCAATAATCGTGCCCTGGATTTGGCCCAGCAAAATGCAGTAAAAAACAATGTTCAAGCGACTATTTTCCAGTCTAATATTTATGAGCAGGTAGAAGGACAATTTGATCATGTCATTTCGAATCCACCCATTCGTGCAGGCAAGCAAGTTGTTCATGAAATCATCGAGAAAAGCATTGATTATCTTGTAGACGGTGGAGATTTAACCATTGTTATCCAGAAAAAACAAGGAGCTCCAAGTGCCAAAAACAAGATGGAAGAAGTATTTGGCAACTGCGAGGTTGTAAAAAAAGATAAGGGATATTATATCCTTAGAAGTGTGAAAGAATGAGAGCAGTAGATCTAATCCAGAAAAAAAGAGATGGACAAGAACTGAGTTCGAGTGAAATCCAATGGCTGATTGAAGGCTATGTTGAAGGAACAGTTCCTGACTACCAGATGTCTGCCTTTGCTATGGCTGTTTATTTTAAAGGCATGACCACGAGAGAGATTTCTGACTTAACCATGAATATGGTTAAAACAGGTCAAGAATTTGATTTATCAGCTATTGAGGGTATAAAGGTTGATAAACACTCTACTGGTGGAGTGGGAGATAAGGTTACATTGATTTTAGCTCCTTTAGTCGCTAGTTTTGGTGTGCCTGTTGCCAAGATGAGTGGTAGAGGTTTAGGACATACTGGCGGTACGATTGATAAATTAGAATCCATCAAGGGATTTCAAGTAGAGCGAAGTCAAGATGACTTTATCAAACAAGTTCAGAATATTGGAGTTTCAGTTATCGGTCAATCAGACCAACTAGTCAAAGCGGATAAGCTTCTCTATGCGCTTCGTGATGTAACTGCGACAGTTGATACGATTCCCTTGATTGCTAGTTCTGTCATGAGTAAAAAAATTGCTGCTGGAGCCGATGCTATTTTACTGGATGTAACGGTTGGTGAAGGTGCCTTTATGAAGACAGTCGACGAGGCGCGTGAATTGGCTCAAACCATGGTAAACCTTGGTAAGGCTGTAGGTCGTAAGACAGTAGCAGTCATTACGGATATGAGTCAACCTTTGGGACGTGCCATTGGGAATCGCTTGGAAATTCTAGAAGCACTAGAAATTCTTCAGGGTAAAGGGCGCGAGGATATCAGCCACTTTATCTGTGAGTTAGCTCAGATTATGCTGTCTCTGGCAAATGTTGAAAAAACAGTCGAGGAAGTAAGGCAACATCTTGAAAATGGTCAGGCACTTAAGAAGTTTGAAGAGATGGTCCTCGCTCAAGGTGGAGATTTAGAAGATCTTTATCGATCTGTAATAGTTGATCATGTGCTAGAAATTCCTGCTCAGGAAGATGGTATTATTGCAGAACTACCAGCTATGGAGTTTGGTTTATACGCTATGAGACTGGGTGCTGGACGTGCTGTAAAAACAGATCAACTTGACTACGAGACTGGTATTGTTTTTGACAAGAAAGTTGGAGAATCAGTCAAAAAAGGTGAAATTGTAGCAAAAGTATATGCAAATGGCAAAATTTCTCCGGAACTAGTTACAGATTTCCAAAAATATGTTAAAATTAAAATAAGTGATGAAGCGATAAAAACGCGTGAAATAATTGAAATTATCTCCTGATTTAAGGAAAATCCGAAATGAAATTAAATAAATACATTGATCATACGCTTTTGAAGCAAGATGCGACTGAACAACAAATCGATCGTTTGCTATCTGAAGCAAGAGAGTACGATTTTGCCAGTGTTTGTGTGAATCCTTGCTGGGTTTCTCGCGCAAAGACTGGTCTAGAAAATACTGATGTCAAGGTTTGTACAGTTGTAGGTTTTCCTCTTGGTGCTACAACTTCAGCTGTTAAAGCCTACGAAACCAAAGAAGCCATCCAAAATGGTGCTGACGAAATTGATATGGTTATCAATGTTGGCGCACTCAAATCAGGAAATGCTGCATTAGTTGAGTCAGATATTCGTGCTGTTGTTGAAGCAAGCGGAGACAAACTTGTTAAGGTTATTATTGAAGCTTGTTTGTTAACAGATGAAGAAAAAGTTCTGGCTTGTCAGCTAGCCCAGAAAGCTGGAGCAGACTTTGTCAAAACTTCTACAGGTTTCTCAACTGGAGGAGCTACTTTGCCAGATGTTCAATTAATGCGTCAGACAGTTGGACCTGATATGGGTGTTAAGGCTGCTGGAGGAGCTCGCTCGTATGCAGATGCAGTTGCCTTTGTTGAAGCGGGGGCTACACGAATCGGAACATCTTCTGGTGTAGCAATCTTAAAAGGAGAGTTGGCTGATGGCGACTACTGAGTTGATTGATTTAGCGATTGAAACTAGTAAAAAAGCTTACGTTCCCTACTCACATTTTCCTATTGGCGCTGTTTTGGTAGCCAAGGACGGAAGTATCTATACAGGGGTTAACATTGAAAATGCTAGCTATCCCTTGACCAACTGTGGCGAAAGAACAGCTATCTTTAAGGCTGTTTCTGAAGGACAACGAGAGTTTTCAGAATTGATTGTCTATGGAGAAACTGAGAAACCTATTTCGCCTTGCGGTGCTTGCCGACAGGTTATGGTCGAATTTTTTAAACCAGATCTAAAGGTGACTCTAGTCGCCAAAGATAAAACGACGGTCGAGATGACGGTCGGGGAATTACTTCCATATTCGTTTACAGACTTGCAATAGTCTGTGTCACTCACTGAGTGGCAAGGGTCCTTGTGGCCAATCAATCCATACTTGCAACTTTGTTGCGCATCTTATTTAGGAGGTTCAGTAATGAACAAAAAACAATGGCTAGGCCTTGGTCTAGTTGCAGTAGCAGCATTTGGACTTGCTGCATGTGGTAATCGCTCTTCTCGTAACGCGGCTTCATCTTCTTCTGATGTGAAGACTAAAGCAGCTATCGTTACAGATACAGGTGGTGTTGATGATAAATCCTTTAACCAATCAGCTTGGGAAGGTCTTCAAGCTTGGGGTAAAGAACACAACCTTGAAAAAGATAAAGGTTACACTTACTTCCAATCAACAAGTGAAGCTGACTACGCAAACAACTTGCAACAAGCAGCTGGAAACTACAACTTGATCTATGGAATTGGTTTTGCACTTAAAAATGCAGTTGCTGATGCTGCCAAAGAACATACAGATTTAAACTATGTTCTGATTGACGATGTGATTAAAGACCAAAAAAATGTTGTAAGTGCTACTTTTGCTGATAACGAAGCAGCATACCTTGCAGGTGTGGCTGCAGCTAAAACTACTAAGACAAAACAAGTTGGTTTTGTAGGTGGTATGGAATCTGAAGTTATTTCTCGTTTCGCAGCTGGTTTCAAAGCTGGTGTTGAGTCAGTTGACCCATCTATCAAAGTTCAAGTAGACTACGCTGGTTCATTTGGTGATGCCGCTAAAGGGAAAACAATCGCTGCAGCTCAATACGCTGCAGGTGCAGACGTAATCTACCAAGCAGCTGGTGGTACTGGTGCAGGTGTCTTCTCAGAAGCTAAATCTTTGAATGAAAGCAAAAACGAAAGCGAAAAAGTTTGGGTTATCGGTGTAGACCGCGACCAAGTTGAAGAAGGTAAATATACTTCTAAAGACGGTAAAGAAGCTAACTTCGTACTTGCTTCTACTTTGAAACAAGTTGGTACAGCTGTAAAAGACCTTGCCAACAAAGCTGAAAAAGGTGAATTCCCTGGCGGTCAAGTTATCGTTTACTCATTGAAGGATAAAGGGGTAGACTTGGCAGTAACTAACCTTTCTGAAGAAGGTAAAAAAGCTGTTGAAGATGCAAAAGCTAAAATCCTTGATGGTAGCATCAAAGTTCCTGAAAAATAATTGAAGGAAGTCATTTCTTAGGAAGCGGCCTTGGGCCGCTTCTTTAAGAATTGGGGCAAATTAATTTTGTCTCAATAGAGCTTGTTAAGATTTTATTTTAACAAGCTCTATTGAAACAAAATAAAACTCTGAAAGGAAGAGCACATGGCACACGAAAATGTCATTGAGATGCGTGAAATTACCAAGGTTTTTGGTGAATTTGTTGCTAACGACAAGATTAACCTAGAACTGCGCAAAGGTGAAATTCATGCACTTTTAGGAGAAAATGGAGCTGGGAAGTCCACTCTTATGAACATGCTAGCAGGGCTTCTAGAACCAACTAGTGGTGAAATTGTGGTTAACGGTCAAGTTGTAAAACTAGACTCTCCGTCAAAAGCAGCTAGCCTAGGAATTGGAATGGTTCACCAGCACTTTATGTTGGTAGAAGCTTTCACTGTTGCTGAAAATATCATTTTAGGAAGCGAATTAACCAAAAATGGTGTCCTAGATATTGCTCGGGCAACTCGAGAAATTAACGAACTATCGGATCGTTATGGTCTTGCTGTGGATCCTACCGCCAAAGTAGCAGACATCTCTGTCGGTGCTCAACAACGTGTCGAAATTCTAAAGACACTATATCGCGGAGCTGATATTCTTATATTTGACGAACCAACTGCCGTTTTAACGCCATCAGAAATTGATGAATTGATGGCTATCATGAAGAACTTGGTTAAAGAAGGTAAATCAATTATCTTGATTACCCATAAGTTGGATGAGATTCGTGCTGTATCTGACCGTGTTACCGTTATTCGTCGTGGTAAATCTATCGAAACAGTGGAGATTGCTGGTGCGACTAACGCTGACTTAGCTGAGATGATGGTAGGACGTTCTGTTTCCTTTAAAACTGAGAAACAGGAAGCTCAACCAAAAGAAGTTGTTCTGTCTATTAAAGACCTAGTAGTAAACGAAAACCGTGGTGTCCCTGCTGTTAAAAATCTCTCACTCGATGTTCGAGCTGGTGAGATTGTCGGGATTGCTGGGATTGATGGTAATGGACAGTCAGAATTGATCCAAGCAATCACAGGTCTTCGTAAAATTGAGTCTGGTAGTGTGGAATTGAAAGGTCAATCCATTGTAGGTTTACACCCTCGCCGAATCACAGAAATGAGTGTTGGTCACGTTCCTGAAGATCGCCACCGTGATGGTTTGGTTTTGGAAATGATGATTTCTGAAAACATTGCCCTTCAAACTTACTACAAAGAACCGTTTAGTAAGAAGGGAATTTTAAATTATTCCAACATCATTAACTATGCGAAAAAATTAATGCAGGAGTTCGATGTTCGTGCTGCTAGCGAGATTGTACCAGCATCAGCTCTTTCAGGGGGGAACCAACAAAAAGCTATCATTGCTCGGGAAGTTGATCGAAATCCTGATCTCCTCATCGTCAGCCAACCAACTCGTGGTTTGGACGTCGGTGCCATTGAGTACATTCACAAACGTTTGATTCAAGAACGTGATAATGGGAAAGCTGTCCTTGTTGTCAGCTTTGAACTAGATGAGATTCTAAATGTCTCAGATAGAATCGCTGTTATCCATGATGGTAAGATTCAAGGTATTGTAACGCCAGAAACAACCAACAAGCAAGAGCTTGGTGTCTTGATGGCTGGTGGTGAATTGGAAAAGGAGAAGAGTGATGTCTAAAAAAATACAACAAATTTCTGTTCCCTTGATTTCTGTTATTTTAGGGATTTTACTCGGAGCCATCGTCATGTGGATTTTTGGCTACGATGCTATTTGGGGTTATGAGGAGTTGTTCTACACAGCATTTGGTAGTGTTCGTGGGATTGGTGAGATCTTCCGTGCTATGGGGCCATTAGTTTTGATTGCTCTAGGATTTGCAGTTGCAAGTCGTGCTGGCTTCTTTAACGTTGGTCTTCCAGGGCAAGCACTCGCTGGTTGGGTTATGAGTGGTTGGTTCGCTCTTTCTAATCCAGATTTGCCACGTCCATTGTTGATTCTTGCGACAGTTGTGATTGCTCTGGTTGCTGGAGGAATCGTTGGTGCTATTCCTGGTATTTTAAGAGCCTATCTGGGAACATCTGAAGTTATCGTAACCATCATGATGAACTATATTGTTCTCTATACAAGTAACGCCTTTATCCACTCTTTCCCAAAAGATATCATGCAAAGTACAGACTCATCTATCCGAGTAAGTGCAAACGCAACCTATCAAACACCTTGGCTTGCTGAGTTAACAGGAAACTCTCGTATGAATATTGGGATTTTCTTTGCTATCATTGCAGTAGCAGTTATTTGGTTCTTGCTTAAGAAGACAACTCTCGGTTTTGAAATCCGTGCTGTTGGTCTCAATCCAAATGCTTCTGAGTATGCAGGTATTTCAGCGAAACGTACGATTATTCTATCAATGATTATTTCTGGTGCCCTTGCAGGACTTGGTGGAGCAGTAGAAGGACTTGGTACCTTCCAAAACGTCTACGTACAAGGTTCATCATTGGCAGTTGGATTTAATGGTATGGCGGTAAGTCTGCTTGCTTCAAACTCACCAGTTGGAATTCTATTTGCAGCCTTCCTTTTCAGTGTTCTTCAAGTAGGTGCTCCTGGTATGAATGCTGCACAAGTACCATCTGAGCTTGTAAGTATCGTTACAGCCTCAATTATCTTCTTTGTCAGTGTTCACTACATCATCGAACGCTTTGTCAAACCAAGAAAACAACTTAAAGGAGGTAAATAAGGATGTCGATTACAACAATGTTAACCCTTATGGTTTCCTCAATGTTGATTTACTCAGCACCACTTATTTTCACAAGTATCGGAGGAGTTTTCTCTGAACGTGGTGGAGTTGTTAACGTTGGTCTTGAAGGAATCATGGTCATGGGTGCCTTCTCTGGAGTTGTTTTTAACCTTGAATTTGCACAAGATTTGGGAGCATTAACTCCTTGGTTAGCTCTTCTAGTTGGTGGATTGGTCGGAGCAATCTTCTCACTGATTCACGCAGTGGCTACAATTCATTTCCGTGCTGACCATGTTGTCAGTGGTACCGTACTTAACTTGATGGCGCCAGCTTTGGCAGTCTTCTTGGTAAAGGTTCTTTATAACAAGGGCCAAACGGACAACTTAACACAAACTTTTGGACGTTTTGATTTCCCTGTTTTGGCTAATATCCCAGTTATCGGAGATATCTTCTTTAAGTCAACAAGTTTACTTGGTTATCTAGCAATTGCCTTCTCATTCTTAGCATGGTTTATCCTCTTTAAGACTCGCTTTGGACTTCGTCTTCGTTCAGTTGGTGAACACCCACAAGCAGCAGATACTTTGGGGATTAATGTCTACAAGATGAGATATCTGGGAGTTGTGATTTCAGGATTCCTTGGAGGAATCGGTGGAGCTATTTACGCTCAATCAATCTCTGTTAACTTCTCAGTTACAACCATCGTCGGACCTGGATTCATCGCTCTTGCAGCTATGATCTTCGGTAAATGGAATCCTGTTGGTGCAATGCTGTCAAGTCTATTCTTTGGACTATCACAAAGTTTGGCAGTTATCGGCTCTCAACTTCCTTTCTTGCAAGGAGTTCCAGCCGTTTACTTGCAAATTGCGCCATACCTCTTGACCATTGTCGTTCTAGCAGCCTTCTTTGGTAAAGCTGTTGCGCCGAAGGCAGATGGTATCAACTATATCAAATCTAAATAACATAAAAAAAACGTCAGTTGAAACTGACGTTTTATTTTTTTGGTTCTTGGTGTGTTAAGTTAAGTCCCCAAGGAATGATATTTTCTGTTTTATTTTGGATCCGTTTGATGTTGTCCTTATGTCGCACAATTACCAGACTTGCAAGACCAATAATAATTAAAGTGAAAAGTAGGTCATAACTACTCAAGATAAATCCAAAAAGAGGAAATAGAAGGACTCCAATAATCGCAGCAATAGCAGCTGAAATACTAGAGAGGGAAATCATACTTCCCAGATAAAGGATTCCAAAGAAAATGACTGCTAGATAAAGGCAAAAGAGAGGAGCAAAACCAAAAATAACTCCAGCACTGGTTGCAACAGCCTTACCACCCTTAAATTTGGCAAAGATAGGGAAGGTATGTCCAATGACTGCTAAGAGTCCAAAGACGATAGGTGAAACTCCCTGCACATGGAAGATGAGTGGGAGCAGAGTGGCTAAAGTACCCTTAAAGAAATCAATAGCAAAGGTTGCCATACCAGCTTTCTTCCCAAGGATTCGGAAAGTATTGGTCGTTCCAGTATTACCTGACCCATGTTCTCTTAGATTGATATTAAAGAAGGCTTGTCCAATCCACAGTCCTGAAGGGATTGAACCTAATAAATAAGCTAAAATTAATAATACTATTGTCATCATGTTTCTATTATACCATGAAATGAGAGAGAATCCGAACTAAATTTTTTCTCAAACTGTGACATCTGATACTTGAGATAAGTAGAAAAAGATACTTATGAGTACTTTTGTCATTAGAAATCAATGAAAAGTTTTAAAAATTCATGAAAGTTTCAGAAATGCTTTAAATTAATGTTTATTTATGCTATAATGGGAACAATTATTTTTAGGAGGTGGAGTATGTCTTACTTATTCGAGATATTACCAAGTTTATTGAGCGGTGCGACAATGACTTTACAAGTTTTTGCACTGGTCTTACTCTTTTCAATCCCTTTAGGCATTTTGGTTGCCTTTTGCTTACAGGTCCATTGGAAACCCCTCCATTACATGATTGACATCTATATCTGGGTAATGCGTGGTACCCCTTTACTTTTGCAGTTGATTTTTATTTATTATGTCCTGCCAAGTATCGGAATTCGACTCGACCGAGTACCAGCAGCCATTATTGCCTTCACGCTTAATTATGCAGCCTACTTTGCAGAAATATTCCGGGGTGGGATTGCAACTATTCCTCAGGGGCAATATGAGGCAGCGAAAGTTTTAAAATTCAATCCTATCGATACTGTTCGCTATATCATCTTGCCCCAGGTGACCAAGATTGTCCTACCAAGTGTATTTAACGAGGTTATGAGTTTGGTTAAGGATACTTCTTTGGTTTATGCACTCGGTATTTCAGATTTAATCCTAGCCAGTCGAACTGCAGCCAATCGTGATGCTAGCTTGATTCCGATGTTTCTAGCGGGAGCTATCTATCTTCTAATGATTGGTGTTGTTACAATCCTAGCTAAGAAACTTGAGAAAAAGTTCAGCTACTATAGATAGGAGGTCATCCATGTTAGAGTTAAGAAATATCAGCAAAAAATTTGGAAAAAAAGAAATTTTATCCAATTTCAGTTTAACAATTCCTGAAAAGCAGATTTTGGCCATCGTTGGTCCTTCTGGTGGTGGAAAGACAACCTTACTAAGAATGTTAGCTGGACTAGAAACGATTGATTCAGGAGAGATTTTTTATAACGGAGAATTATTACCTTTGGATGAACTTGAAAAACGACACTTGTTAGGTTTTGTTTTTCAAGATTTTCAGCTGTTTCCTCACTTATCCGTTATGGAAAATTTGATTTTGTCGCCAATCAAAACTATTGGGATGTCTGAAATAGATGCTAAGAAGAAGGCAGTAGAATTACTAACTCGTCTAGGTCTTGAAGCACACGCGGATGCTTATCCATACTCATTATCTGGTGGTCAAAAGCAAAGGGTTGCCTTAGCACGCGCTATGATGATCGATCCAGAAGTGATTGGTTATGACGAACCAACTTCAGCCCTTGACCCAGAGTTGCGCCTTGAGGTTGAAAAATTGATTCTACAAAATCGAGACTTAGGTATGACTCAGATTGTCGTAACCCACGATCTCCAGTTTGCAGAGAATATCGCTGACCAGATTCTCAAAGTAGAGCCTAAGTAGGAGGTGTCTATGAATCGAAAGAAAATCAGCCTTGTTTTGGTATTCTTTCTTGCTTTTTTCCTCGTAGGATGCACGCAAAAAGCTAGCAATCCTAAAGTAGATAATTGGGGAAAATACCAACAACAAGGAACAATTACTATCGGATTTGACAATACTTTTGTTCCTATGGGATTTGAAGAAAAGAATGGGCAATATGTTGGATTTGATATTGATTTAGCCCAAGCTGTTTCTGAGAAACTTGGGTTCAAGGTTCAGTTTCAACCCATTGATTGGGATATGAAGGAAACAGAGCTTCAAAATGGGACCATTGATGCAATTTGGAACGGCTATTCTGCGACGGATGAACGTCGTGAGAAAGTAGCCTTTACTATTCCTTACATGGAAAATCAGCAGGTTCTTGTCTCTAAGAAATCACAAAATATCCAATCAGTATCTGATATGGCAGGTAAAGTTTTAGGTGCTCAGGCAGGTTCTTCGGGTTATCTAGATTTTGAAGCTCAGCCTGAACTCTTGAAAAATATTGTAAAAGATCAAAAGGCTAACCAATATCAAAGTTTTAATGAAGCCTTGATTGACTTACAAAATGACCGGATAGATGCTCTTTTAATTGACCGTGTTTATGCCAACTATTATCTTAAAACTGAAGGAATCTTAGACCAGTATGAGATTTTCCCAGCTGGTTTTGAGAGTGAATCCTTTGCAGTTGGAGTAAGACCAGCGGACAAGACCTTATTAGCCAATTTGAATAAGGCTTTTGTCGAGCTCTATCAAGAAGGAAAATTCCAAGAAATCAGCCAGAAATGGTTTGGCGAAGATGTGGCTACAAGCCAAATTAAAGGAAAAGAAAACTAAGATGTATATCTTGGTTTCTTTTTTTAGTGAAGATGGACGATTTTTTGCTAAAAAGGACTTGGGAATAGGCTTTTTAACTAGAAAAGCTTTGCAAAATCCCTAGAAAACCTGTAAAATAGAAAAGATGAACAAATAGGAGGTTCCTTGTGTCAAAAAAGGAAATCAATATTAACAATTATAATGATGACGCCATCCAGGTGCTAGAAGGGTTGGATGCGGTCCGTAAACGTCCAGGGATGTATATCGGATCCACCGATGGTGCTGGTCTCCATCACCTAGTCTGGGAAATTGTCGATAATGCAGTCGATGAAGCCTTATCTGGATTTGGTGATCGTATCGATGTGACGATTAATAAAGACGGTAGTTTAACGGTTCAAGACCATGGGCGTGGGATGCCAACTGGTATGCACGCTATGGGGATTCCGACAGTTGAGGTTATCTTTACTATTCTTCATGCTGGGGGAAAATTCGGACAAGGTGGTTACAAGACTTCTGGTGGTCTTCACGGAGTTGGTTCTTCTGTCGTGAACGCCCTCTCTAGTTGGCTTGAAGTAGAAATTACGCGTGATGGTGCTGTTTACAAGCAACGCTTTGAAAATGGTGGGAAGCCAGTAACAACTCTTGAAAAAGTTGGAACGGCACCAAAATCTAAGACAGGAACAAAAGTGACCTTCATGCCGGATGCTAGTATCTTTTCTACGACTGATTTCAAGTACAATACCATTTCAGAGCGTCTCAATGAGTCTGCTTTTCTCTTGAAAAATGTAACCTTGTCATTAACGGACAAGCGAACAGACGAGTCAATCGAGTTCCACTATGAGAATGGGGTTCAGGACTTTGTTTCCTACCTCAACGAAGACAAGGAAACCCTGACACCAGTTCTCTACTTTGAAGGCGAAGACAATGGTTTCCAAGTAGAAGTAGCCCTTCAGTATAATGATGGATTTTCAGATAACATCCTGTCCTTTGTCAATAACGTTCGCACTAAGGACGGTGGAACGCATGAGACAGGACTTAAGTCTGCTATTACCAAAGTCATGAATGACTACGCCCGTAAGACAGGTCTTCTCAAGGAAAAGGATAAAAATCTTGAAGGGTCCGATTACCGTGAAGGATTAGCAGCCGTTCTTTCTATTCTAGTCCCTGAAGAACACTTGCAGTTTGAAGGACAGACTAAGGATAAACTAGGAAGTCCCCTTGCTCGTCCTGTTGTAGATGGAATTGTGGCTGATAAGTTGACCTTCTTCCTCATGGAAAATGGAGAACTAGCTTCTAACCTGATTCGCAAGGCTATCAAGGCGCGCGATGCTCGTGAAGCAGCACGTAAGGCGCGTGATGAGAGTCGTAATGGTAAGAAAAATAAGAAAGACAAGGGCTTGCTTTCTGGGAAATTAACCCCAGCCCAGTCTAAAAATCCAGCTAAGAACGAACTCTACCTAGTCGAGGGTGACTCTGCCGGTGGTTCTGCTAAGCAAGGTCGTGACCGCAAGTTCCAAGCTATCTTGCCTCTTCGTGGTAAGGTTATCAATACAGCTAAGGCTAAAATGGCAGATATCCTGAAAAATGAAGAAATCAATACCATGATTTATACCATCGGTGCTGGTGTTGGGGCAGACTTCTCGCTTGAAGATGCCAACTATGACAAAATCATTATCATGACCGATGCGGATACCGACGGTGCCCACATTCAAACACTTCTCTTAACCTTCTTTTACCGCTATATGCGTCCGCTGGTTGAGGCAGGTCATGTTTATATCGCCCTTCCACCTCTTTACAAGATGTCAAAAGGGAAAGGTAAGAAAGAAGAAGTGGCCTACGCTTGGACAGATGGTGAGCTAGAAGAACTACGTAAGCAGTTTGGTAAAGGTGCTACCCTCCAACGCTACAAGGGACTTGGTGAGATGAATGCGGACCAACTATGGGAAACAACTATGAATCCAGAAACTCGTACCCTCATCCGTGTCACAATCGAAGACCTAGCACGCGCAGAACGTCGTGTCAATGTCCTCATGGGGGACAAGGTCGAACCACGCCGAAAGTGGATTGAGGATAACGTGAAGTTTACGCTGGAGGAAGCAACAGTATTTTAAGTAAATCTTCCTTTTTCAAAATCTTAGCTCTCTAAAAGAGGTATAAATCATGATAAGTTTATTGTTTGATAGTCCATTTGTTGTCATAGTCTTAGCTTTAGCTGCAGTTATGTATATAATTGCCAAACAAGGTAAACCTGAGCAAAGCCGCTATCTTGAATTTTTACTATTAACCATAGTAACTACCTGTGTCTTTTTATTTGATAATCCTTTAAGATCCAATCCTTATGCAGGTTTGCTCTTCTATGTTTTTGACTTTTATATTTTCACATCAGCTAGCTTAGCATTCAGTTTTACAGCTATTTATAAAAGTACCAAACATCTCAGATATTATCCTAGTAGTTACTCAAAACTTCTAAAGATAAATGCCTGGTTTTTAGCAATCTTATCAGGGATGAATCTACTATTTATAATGCTGACGCAAGAAATGGGAATTATTTTGCTACTACCAATTTTTGGTATTAGTTTTATCTTTCAATTCATAGTCGGAGAGCTTGAAAGAAAAAGAGTTCAGAAGCTTCTTAAGCAAAGAAAAGAAGATGCTGTTATTCAGAACTTAGAGGCAACTGAGGATGAACCACATGAGAACTGACCAGGAAATACTTGGACTGATTTTACAAATAGCTAAAAAGATACAGGTTGGTGCTGTGGCTCTATCTGGTTCACGAACTGATACAAAAGCACCAAAAGACGAGTTTCAAGACTATGATGTTGTTTATGTCGTGGACGACTTAGATAATTTGACGAGTGACCTTGCTTGGTTAGACCAGTTTGGCACACGTATCATTGAGCAACATAATCTTCTAGGCAACCGTCGTCTCTATCTCATGCTATTTGAAGATGGGAATCGCATTGATCTAACCCTCTGTCCCAAAGCACATATCCAAGAATGGGTGGATAGTGAAGCTGACTTCACAGTCTTAGTAGATGATAAGGGCTTGTTTGAGTCCTATTCTTCTAGTCCAGAGCGTTACTGGATAACCCCAGCTACTGAGACGGATTTTGAAAAATCCTGCAATGAATTTTGGTGGGTGTCAGCCTACGTGGTCAAAGGAATTTGTCGTAAGCAAGTCATCTATGCGACGGATCATCTCTACGGTATTTGCCAACAAGAACTCTTGAAAATCTTAGCTTGGCAGGTAGCAAGTGATAGAGAAGCAGTCGACATCGGTAAAAACTACAAGTATCTTTTCCATTATTTACCTACAGAGAAAGAGAAGGAATTCTCAAATCTACTTGATCTCTCAAGTTTAGACAAAATCACTCAGTTTTTATTGGCTACGATGCAAATTTTCCAACAAGAAGCTCAAATACTTGCCCAAAAGATGGGCTTTGAATACGATAGGGAAGTAGCTGAGAAGATGATTCAGTATGCTGAGTCAAAACTTCCTAATTACTAAGAAATAAAGAACTCTATTTATCAATTTAAACTACAGAAAGGATAGTTTAGTTATATAAAATAACTGAACACGGGACTAATTTCTTATGAAAAAAGATAAATCGTCTAGGGTTCATTGAACCCTGCATCGATTTCCTATTTTTCTACAGAAATTTTCGGCAAGCTGAAACGTCCCTTTGTATCTTATATGAGTAACATTCAAAACATGTCCCTTGAGGACATCATGGGAGAGCGCTTTGGGCGCTACTCCAAATACATCATTCAAGACCGGGCTTTGCCAGACATTCGTGATGGATTGAAGCCGGTTCAACGCCGTATTCTTTATTCGATGAATAAGGATGGCAATACTTTTGATAAGAGCTACCGTAAATCAGCCAAGTCTGTCGGGAACATCATGGGTAATTTCCACCCACACGGAGATTCTTCTATCTATGATGCCATGGTCCGCATGTCTCAGGACTGGAAAAACCGTGAGATTCTAGTTGAAATGCATGGGAACAACGGTTCTATGGACGGGGATCCGCCTGCGGCTATGCGTTATACCGAGGCCCGCTTGTCTGAGATTGCAGGCTACCTTCTTCAGGATATCGAGAAAAAGACAGTTCCTTTTGCTTGGAACTTTGATGATACTGAAAAAGAGCCAACTGTCTTGCCAGCGGCTTTTCCAAACCTCTTAGTCAATGGTTCGACTGGGATTTCGGCTGGATATGCCACAGATATTCCACCGCATAATTTGGCCGAAGTTATTGAAGCTACGGTTTATATGATTGATCACCCGACTGCTAAGGTTGAAAAGCTCATGGAATTCTTGCCTGGGCCAGATTTCCCTACTGGTGCCATTATCCAAGGTCGTGATGAAATCAAAAAGGCCTATGAAACTGGTAAAGGGCGCGTGGTTGTTCGTTCTAAGACAGAAATTGAGAAGCTTAAAGGTGGTAAGGAACAAATCGTTATCACTGAGATTCCTTATGAAATCAATAAGGCTAACTTGGTCAAGAAAATCGATGAAGTCCGTGTCAATAACAAGGTGGCAGGTATCGCTGAGGTTCGTGATGAGTCTGATCGTGATGGTCTTCGCATCGCTATAGAACTCAAAAAAGATGCGAACACGGAACTTGTTCTCAACTACCTTTTCAAATACACTGACCTGCAAATCAACTACAACTTCAACATGGTGGCGATTGACAATTTCACACCTCGTCAGGTTGGGATTGTGCCAATCTTGTCTAGTTATATTGCCCACCGTCGTGAAGTCATTTTGGCGCGTTCTCGCTTTGACAAGGAAAAGGCTGAAAAACGTCTCCATATCGTGGAAGGTTTGATTCGCGTTATCTCTATTTTGGATGAAGTCATTGCCCTTATCCGTGCTTCTGAGAATAAGGCTGATGCCAAGGAAAACCTCAAGGTCAGCTATGAATTTACGGAAGAACAAGCTGAAGCTATCGTTACTTTGCAACTTTATCGTTTGACCAATACAGACGTGGTTGTCTTGCAAGAAGAAGAAGCAGAACTTCGTGAGAAGATTGCTATGCTTGCAGCTATTATCGGTGACGAACGAACCATGTACAATCTCATGAAGAAAGAACTCCGTGAGGTCAAGAAGAAATTTGCGACTCCACGTTTGAGTACTTTAGAAGATACAGCAAAAGTCATCGAGATTGATACAGCTAGTCTGATTGCTGAAGAAGATACATACGTCAGCGTGACTAAGGCAGGCTATATTAAGCGTACTAGCCCTCGTTCTTTCGCAGCTTCGACCTTAGAAGAAATTGGCAAACGGGATGATGACCGATTGCTATTTGTCCAATCTGTCAAAACCACCCAGCACCTCTTGATCTTTACAACGCTTGGGAATGTCATTTACCGCCCTGTCCATGAGTTGGCAGATATCCGTTGGAAGGATATCGGGGAGCACTTGAGCCAAACGATTACAAACTTTGAAACTAATGAAGAAGTGCTCTATGTTGAAGTTGTGGATCAGTTTGATGATGCGACGACCTACTTTGCAGCGACTCGCCTTGGACAAATCAAACGTGTTGAACGCAAAGAATTCTCTCCATGGAGAACCTATCGTTCTAAATCGGTCAAATATGCTAAGTTGAAAGACGATAGTGACCAGATTGTAGCAGTAGCTCCGATTAAATTGGATGATGTTTTGTTGATTAGTAAAAATGGATATGCCCTTCGCTTTAATATCGAAGAGGTTCCAGTTGTTGGAGCCAAGGCTGCAGGTGTTAAAGCTATGAATCTGAAAGCAGATGATGAGCTTCAAGCCGCCTTTATCTGCAATACTTCATCTTTCTATCTGTTAACGCAACGTGGAAGCTTGAAACGTGTATCAACAGAGGAAATTCCAGCAACTAGTCGCGCTAAGCGTGGTCTTCAAGTTCTGAGAGAATTGAAGAGTAAACCACATCGCGTCTTCTTGGCCGGTGCTGTCTCAGAACAAGGATTTATCGGAGATCTCTTTAGTACAGAAGTAGAAGATGGCGAACAAACGCTTGTCATTCAATCAAATAATGGAATGATTTACGAAGCAATCCTACAAGATTTGAATCTATCAGAGCGTACAAGTAATGGAAGCTTTATCTCAGATACTATTTCTGATGAAGAAGTTTTTGATGCCTACCTCAAAGAAGTCTTTAAAGAAGATAAAGAAAATTAAAAATCAGTCCTAGTGACTGATTTTTTATAAGCAAAATTTTCAGAAAATTACAAATAATACTTGAATTTTTAGGAGAATAGTGTAGAATAGAACACAAAGCTTGATTAGAATAAAGGAGATTGTCATGACAGTTACAATCGATTGGGAAAATCTCGGTTTTTCCTATATGAAACTACCTTATCGTTATATCGCTTATTATAAAAATGGACAATGGACTCAAGGAGAATTAACCGAGGACCCAACTCTTCACATTTCAGAATCATCTCCAAGTCTTCACTATGGACAACAAGCATTTGAAGGATTAAAAGCCTATCGTACAAAGGATGGTAGCGTACAACTCTTTCGTCCAGATGAAAATGCCAAACGTCTGCAACGCACCTGTGATCGTCTCTTGATGCCTCAAGTTCCAACAGAAATGTTTGTAGAAGCATGTAAAGCTGTTGTTCGTGCCAATGAAGAATACGTACCACCTTATGGGACTGGTGGAACCCTCTACCTCCGTCCACTTTTGATTGGTGTTGGAGATATCATTGGGGTAAAACCAGCAGAGGAGTATATTTTCACCATCTTTGCCATGCCAGTTGGAAATTACTTTAAAGGTGGTTTGGTTCCAACAAACTTCTTGATTCAAGATGAGTATGACCGTGCTGCACCAAATGGAACAGGGGCTGCCAAGGTCGGTGGGAACTATGCAGCTAGTCTTTTACCGGGAAAAATGGCTAAATCCCGTCATTTCTCAGACGTTATTTATCTTGACCCGTCAACCCACACCAAGATTGAAGAAGTAGGCTCAGCAAACTTCTTTGGGATTACAGCTGACAACGAGTTCGTAACGCCACTGAGTCCATCAATCTTGCCATCCATTACCAAGTATTCATTGCTTTACTTGGCAGAGCATCGTTTAGGCTTGAAGCCTGTTGAGGGAGATGTACCAATTGATAGTCTGGATCGATTTGTAGAAGCAGGTGCCTGTGGTACTGCAGCCGTAATTTCACCTATTGGGGGAATCCAACACGGTGATGACTTCCATGTTTTCTACAGTGAAACAGAGGTTGGTCCAGTGACTCGTAAACTATACGATGAATTGACAGGTATCCAATTTGGTGACATTGAAGCACCAGAAGGCTGGATTGTAAAAGTAGATTAAACATTATTATAGGAGATCTTTATGAAAACGAAAAAGTGGATGTTGACAACAGGAGTTGTCCTGAGTACAGCAGTTCTTCTTGTGGCTTGTGGTAAAGCTGACAAGGAAGCAGACGCACCTACTACCTTCTCTTATGTCTATGGAGTAGACCCATCATCTTTGGACTACAGTATTGCAACTCGTACTTCAACAACGGATATCATCGGTAACGTTGTTGATGGATTGTTGGAAAACGACGAATATGGAAATTTGGTTCCATCTCTAGCTGAGGATTGGAGCGTCTCACAAGACGGTTTGACTTATACTTATAAACTTCGTAAAGGAGTTAAATGGTATACTTCTGAAGGAGAAGAATACGCTGAAGTAACTGCGCATGACTTTGTTACTGGACTAAAACACGTAGCAGATGGTAAATCAGACGGCGTCACTCTTATTCAAAACTCCATCAAGGGCTTGAATGAATATATGACTGGTGAGACTAACGACTTCTCAACAGTTGGGGTTAAGGCGTTGGATGACTACACAGTCCAGTATACTCTTAATGCACCTGAAAGTTTTTGGAATTCAAAAGTGACTTCAGCAACTATGTTGCCGGTAAATGAAGAATTCCTTAAAGCTTCAGGTAAAAATTACGGAGCTGTCAGCCCATCAGGTATCCTTTATAACGGTCCATATATCTTGAAGACTTTGACTTCAAAATCTTTAATCGAATACGAAAAGAATCCAAATTATTGGGATAAAGAGAAGGTTAAAATCGAGAAGGTTAAATTGACTTATTATGATGGTTCAGACCAAGAATCATTAATCCGTAGTTTCTCTTCAGGTGTTTATACAACAGCTCGTATTTTCCCAAGTAGCTCAAACTTTGCTTCTACTTTGGAACAATACGGAGACAAAATTACTTACAGCCCACAGGATTCAACTAGTTACTACTTTACCTTTAACGTAAACCGTCAATCATACAATAAGACAGCAAAAACAAGCGAAGAACAAAAAACTTCTACAAAAGAAGCAATGTTGAACAAGGACTTCCGTCAAGCAATCAACTTTGCCTTCAACCGTCATTCTTATGCTGCACAGCTCAATGGTGAAGATGGTGCGGATAAGATTATTCGTAACAGCCTAGTTCCAGATAACTTTGTACAATCTGGCGGTAAAAACTTTGGTGACATCGCTCAAGCAGAATTGGTTAACTACGGCGACCAATGGAAAGGCGTTGAGCTTGTAGACGGAAAAGATACCATCTACAATCCTGATAAAGCCAAAGCTTCGTTTGAGAAAGCTAAGAAAGAATTGGAAGCAAAAGGTGTAACTTTCCCAATTCACTTGGATGTTCCAGTTGAGCAAACAGATACAATTGCAGTTCAACAAAGCAATTCCTTTAAACAATCAATCGAGTCAACTCTTGGTTCTGAAAATGTCGTTATCGATGTTCTTCAGATGACTGATAACGAGAAGGAAAGTATTACATCTCAAGCACGTGTTCCTGCTCAGAAAGACTATGACTTGAATAGCACTGGTTGGGCTCCAAGCTATCAAGACCCAGCAAGTTATCTAAATATCATGGATCCTAAAACTGGTTCTGCTATGAAACACCTTGGTATTACGAAAGGTAAAGACAAGGAAGTAGTAGCTCAACTTGGTTTGGATGAATATAAGAAACTCTTGGATGATGCAGTTTCTGAGACAAATGACTTGGACAAGAGATATGAAAAATATGCCAAAGCTCAAGCATGGCTTACTGATAGTTCTCTCTTGATGCCGACAGCTTCATCAGGAGGCTCACCAGTAGTCAGCAACGTCGTTCCATTCTCTAAACCATACTCACAAGTAGGTATCAAGGGTGATCCATATATCTTCAAGGGCATGAAATTGCAAAAAGAGATTGTAACGGCTAAAGAATATCAAGCAGCTCTTGAAAAATGGCAAAAAGAGAAATTGGAATCAAACAATAAATACCAAAAAGAACTAGAAAGTCATGTCAAATAAACCATACTAGTATTTTGGAAAAGGAGCCTATATGGAATGGATTAAACTAATAGGGATACTTATCATTGTGGTTGGTTTTATCTATAAATTAGATACCATTGCAACAGTAGTCTTAGCTAGTTTAGTTACAGCTCTAGTTTCTGGAGTTTCTCTTGTTGAGTTCTTGGAAATTTTGGGAAAAGAATTTAGTAATCAACGAGTTCTGACGATTTTTATAGTGACTTTGCCACTGGTAGGTTTATCTGAAACTTTTGGGCTCAAGCAACGTTCGATTGACTTGATTCAAAAGATTAAAGGACTGACTGTAGGAAGTTTTTATACAGTGTATTTCTTTTTTCGGGAACTCGATGGTTTCTTTGCCATTCGTCTAGGAGGACATCCGCAGTTTGTAAGGCCTTTGGTTCAACCCATGGGACAAGCAGCAGCGGAGTCACAATTAGGTAGAAAATTAACGGAGCAGGAGAGCGAAGCGCTAAAAGCGCGTGCAGCAGCAAATGATAATTTTGCAAATTTCTTTGCTCAGAATACTTTCGTTGGTGCAGGTGGTGTCCTCTTAGTTGGGGGCACTCTGGACCAATTAGGTTACGAAAGTAATTATGCAGGCATCGCTTCGGCTTCACTTATTATTGCAGGAGTTGCCCTTATTGTAGTAGGGATTTACAATTACCTGTTCGATAAAAAACTGCTAGCAAAAAAGGTTAGTAAAGGAAAACAAGAATGACCAATCTAGCAAGACAGTTATTAGAATTGACCTATATTGTGATTGGTTGTCAATTCCTTCATACGGCTTATTGTAGCTATAGAGATAAAACAAACCCAGTTCGCTTTGGAACGGCTGGGTTTTGGGCTTTATTGGGTATCAGTTTTATTGGTGGCTCCTATCTACCGTCTCTCTATATTGGAGTAATCGTAGTGCTCTTAGCCCTACTGACGCTCTTTAAACAGATTCGTATCGGAACCTTGCCGTCTCTGGATGAAGTCAAGGCAAATATTGAAGCCAAACGATTAAAGAATAAAATTTTTATCCCAGTCATGTTAATGGCTTTGATTGCTTTAGTATTAGCAAAAGTAATTCCTGAGTTTAGTAAGGTAGCTATCAGCCTTGCAGCATTTTTTGCAACCCTGTCTCTTCTTTTGATTACCAAGAGTTCTCCTAAGAGCTTATTAGCAGAAAACAATCGCATGGTCCAGCAAGTTTCAACCAGTGGGATAGTTCCTCAACTTTTAGGTGCTTTGGGGGCAATTTTTACTGTAGCTGGAGTTGGAGACTTGATTTCGCATTTAATAAGCGGTCTAGTACCTTCGGGTAGTCGTTTTATGGGAGTAGTAGCTTATGTCCTTGGTATGGTTCTATTTTCCATGATAATGGGGAATGCATTTGCGGCTTTCACAGTCATTACTGCTGGAATTGGTGTTCCCTTTGTATTTGCCTTGGGAGCTGATCCAATCGTAGCCGCTGCACTTGCAATGACAGCAGGTTGCTGTGGGACCTTACTGACTCCAATGGCTGCTAACTTTAATGCATTACCGGCAGCACTTTTGGAGATGAAAGATCCAAATGGCGTTATCAAAGCGCAAGTAGGAGTGGCTGTTATCATGATAATCCTACATGTATTTTTAATGTACTATTTGGCGTTTTAGCAAAGGAAATAAAATGAAAATATTAGTTACAGGTTTTGATCCTTTCGGTGGTGAAAAGGTCAATCCAGCTCTGGAAGCAGTTAAATCATTGCCGTCTGTAATTCATGGAGCGGAGATACGCGGGGTAGAGATTCCAACAGTCTTTTATCAATCAGCAGAGGTTTTAGAAGCAGAAATTGTCCGTTATCAACCAGATGTGGTACTCTGCATCGGACAAGCAGGAGGTAGAGCTAGTTTAACTCCTGAACGAGTTGCCATCAATCAAGATGATGCAAGAATTCCAGATAACCAAGGGAATCAACCGATTGACACACCTATTCGCCTAGATGGAGAAGCTGCCTATTTTAGCACGCTCCCTATCAAAGCAATGGTACAAGCCATAAAAGAGCTAGGGCTGCCAGCTACAGTATCCAATACAGCTGGAACCTTTGTTTGCAACCATTTAATGTATCAGGCTCTCTATTTAGCGGATAAAAAGTTTCCACATATGAGAGCAGGCTTTATGCATATTCCCTATATGACCGAACAAGTGGTAAATAAGCCTAATACTGCATCCATGTGCTTAAGAGATATTGTCCGAGGTATCGAAGCTGCGATTGGTGCTATCGTAGACTACAAAAATAAGGACTTGAAAATAGTTGGTGGAGCAACCCATTAATTGACTAAAATTCAAGGAAAAAATTTCTCTAGACGATTCAAGGAACTCTTTGCCAAGATTAGCTTGGTAGAGAGTTTTTTCTTGCGAGATCGGGGAATTTCTTGTAAAATAGAGAAAGTGAAAAGAGGTATGGTATGAGTAAAAAAGATAAAAAAATTGAGATTCAGTTGTCAGATGCTAAAGTAGCAGTTGGAAAAGATAACTACGATGGTTATACCTTAATGATTGGTAAAAAGTTAATCGGTAAAATTGCCGAACTAGACAACCAATTTGCAATCATAAAGAATGGAAATGTCGATAGTTTTTACAAGAATCTTGAAAAAGCTGTGGAAATATTGATTGAAAACTATAATTTAGCAAAATAATGCTTGTTTTTTGCAATTTTTCATGATATAATAGGTTTTGTTCATTATCGGAGAGATAGCGAAGAGGCTAAACGCGGCGGACTGTAAATCCGCTCCTTCGGGTTCGGGGGTTCGAATCCCTCTCTCTCCATTTCACTTTTGGGGTATAGCCAAGCGGTAAGGCAAGGGACTTTGACTCCCTCATGCGTTGGTTCGAATCCAGCTACCCCAGTTCTTAGGTAATAAATTCAAGATGAAAAGCAAAATATCTTAGGGTATTTTATTTTTATAATTGAAGGACGTTCGAGATGTTCATGTCGTTGCGGGTGCTTAGGAAAAAAATTATAAGTATGTCAAGTTAAAAAACTTGATTGTTGGAGGATTTTTTAGATGAATGAATTTGAAGATTTGCTAAATAGCGTTAGCCAAGTTGAACCTGGTGATGTTGTTAGTGCTGAAGTATTGACAGTTGATGCTAATCAAGCTAACGTTGCAATCTCAGGAACTGGTGTTGAAGGTGTCTTGACTCTTCGCGAATTGACAAACGATCGCGATGCAGATATCAATGACTTTGTAAAAGTAGGTGAAGTATTTGATGTTCTTGTACTTCGTCAAGTAGTTGGTAAAGATACTGATACAGTAACATACCTTGTATCTAAAAAACGCCTTGAAGCTCGCAAAGCATGGGACAAACTTGTAGGACGTGAAGAAGAAGTTGTTACAGTTAAAGGAACTCGCGCTGTTAAAGGTGGACTTTCAGTAGAATTTGAAGGTTTGCGTGGATTTATCCCAGCTTCAATGTTGGATACACGTTTCGTACGTAACACTGAGCGTTTTGTAGGTCAAGAATTTGAAGCTAAAATCAAAGAAGTTGACCCTAAAGAAAACCGCTTCATCCTTTCACGTCGTGAAGTTGTAGAAGCAGCTACTGCTGCAGCTCGTGCTGAAGTATTCGGTAAATTGGCTGTTGGTGATGTTGTAACTGGTAAAGTTGCACGTATCACAAGCTTCGGTGCTTTCATCGACCTTGGTGGTGTTGATGGATTGGTTCACTTGACTGAATTGTCACACGAACGTAACGTTTCACCTAAATCAGTAGTAACTGTTGGTGAAGAAGTTGAAGTGAAAATCCTTGATCTTAACGAAGAAGAAGGACGTGTATCACTTTCACTTAAAGCAACAACACCTGGACCATGGGATGGCGTTGAGCAAAAATTGGCTAAAGGTGACGTTGTAGAAGGTACAGTTAAACGTTTGACTGACTTCGGTGCATTTGTTGAAGTATTGCCAGGTATTGATGGACTTGTTCACGTATCACAAATTTCACACAAACGTATTGAAAATCCAAAAGAAGCTCTTACAGTTGGTCAAGAAGTTACTGTTAAAGTTCTTGATGTTAACGCTGATGCAGAACGCGTTTCACTTTCTATCAAGGCTCTTGAAGAACGTCCAGCTCAAGAAGAAGGACAAAACGAAGAAAAACGTGCTCCACGTCCACGTCGTCCAAAACGTCAAGAAAAACGTGACTTTGAACTTCCAGAAACACAAACTGGATTCTCAATGGCTGACTTGTTCGGAGACATCGAACTTTAATCAATCAGATTTAATTACAAATCCTTTGTTGTTAAAACAAGGGATTTTTCTTTTTTCAACTAGTATTTTTTGATATAATGGTTTTATGTTATATTCCGAAAAAGAATCAATTTATCAGATGGTCAATGCTCAGCTCACGGCACTTTTAGAAGGTGAGACCAATGTGTTGGCTAATCTATCAAATGCCAGCGCTCTCTTAAAAATGAACTTTCCTCGTACTGTCTTTGCAGGTTTCTATTTATATGACGGAAATGAGCTTATTTTAGGGCCTTTTCAAGGTGGAGTTTCATGTGTTAGAATCCCACTTGGGAAAGGCGTTTGTGGAGAGTCTGCGGCTAGTTGTCAAACGGTTATCGTTGGTGATGTGAAGACCTATCCCAACTATATTTCTTGTGATAGTAGTGCTCGTAGTGAGATTGTTCTTCCAATGGTAAAAAATGGACAGCTTCTTGGAGTATTAGATTTAGATTCATCTCATGTTGATGATTATGATGAAATTGATCAACGCTATTTAGAAGAATTTGTTACCATCTTATTGGAAAAAACAGAATGGATATTTTCAATGTTTGAGGAGAAAGCATAATGTATCAGGCGCTTTATCGAAAATATAGAAGTCAAAATTTTTCACAGTTAGTGGGCCAGGATGTTATTGCTCGAACCCTTAAACAGGCTGTGGAACAAGATAAAATCAGTCACGCCTACCTATTTTCAGGGCCTCGTGGAACTGGCAAAACCAGTGTAGCCAAAATATTTGCCAAGGCTATGAACTGCTCTAATCAAGTAGGGGGAGAACCTTGTAATAACTGTTATATCTGTCAAGCGGTAACGGAAGGAAGTTTAGAAGACGTTATCGAAATGGATGCTGCTTCTAATAATGGGGTTGATGAAATTCGTGATATCCGTGATAAATCAACCTATGCTCCAAGTATAGCTCAGTATAAGGTCTATATCATTGACGAGGTCCATATGCTTTCAACAGGTGCCTTTAATGCTCTTTTGAAAACACTGGAAGAACCTACTCCAAATGTCGTTTTTATTCTGGCAACGACAGAGTTGCATAAAATTCCTGCAACGATTTTATCTCGTGTTCAACGATTTGAGTTTAAGTCTATTAAGACTCAGGATATTCGTGATCATATCTTCCAGATTTTGGAAAAAGAAGGAATTGATTACGAGACAGAAGCTGTCGAAATTATTGCTCGACGAGCTGAAGGTGGTATGCGGGACGCCTTATCTATCTTAGACCAGGCATTAAGCTTAACACAGGAAACTACTCTTACTACAGCAGTTTCTGAGGAAATCACTGGGACCATTAGTTTAAGTGCCTTAGATCATTACGTGGCTGCTTTAGCTCAAAAGGATGTAACAGCTGCCTTAGAAAATCTGGACTTAATCTTTGAGAATGGGAAGAGCATGACACGGTTTGTAGTGGATTTACTACAATACTTACGTGATATCTTAATTGTTCAAGCAGGCGGAGAGAATACTCACCATAGTGATGGATTTGAGAGAAATTTGGACCTTCCGCAGGATATCTTGTTTGAGATGATTAGTCTTGCTACTAAAAGTCTGGCTGATATTAAAGCTAGCTTACAGCCTAAGATTTATGCTGAAATGATGACCATTCGTTTAGCAGAAATTGATTCTCAACCAGAACTTTCAGGTGAGGTTGCTGAAGAATTATCTTCTCTACGAGAAGAAGTTGCACGGTTAAAACAAGCTCTTGCTAATGTAGGGTCTACCCCAAAACAATCTGTTTCGACACCGAGTCGTCCGACGAACAATAAGTCCATCTATCGTGTAGACCGAAATAAGGTACAGTCTATTCTTCAAGAAGCAGTAGAAAATCCAGACTTAGCCCGTCAAAACTTAATCCGTCTTCAGAATGCTTGGGGAGAAGTCATCGAAAGCTTATCAGGACCAGATAAGGCACTCTTGGCTGGTTCTCAACCTGTTGCAGCTAATGAACACCATGCGATTTTGGCTTTTGAATCGAATTTCAATGCTGGTCAAACCATGAAACGAGACAATCTCAACACCATGTTTGGCAATATTCTTAGTCGTGCTGCTGGATTTTCTCCAGAGATTCTTGCTATTTCTATGGATGAATGGAAGGAAGTTCGAGCTGCATTTTCAAGCAGAGCTAAAGGTTCTCAAGAACAGGTCAATAAGGAAGAACCCGAAGAATCCATACTTCCTCAAGGCTTTGAATTTTTAGCAGATAAAGTGACCATAGCAGAAGACTAATAGAAAGTTGTGGTAAAAGACTATGAACAGACAACAATTTATTATCATGGCCTTATTTACTGCTGCTGAGACTTATTTCTTTAATGAATCCATCATGGAGCAACGGTATATCGTGGCCTTGCTTTGGGCTATTTTGATCCTGAGAAATTTTCGCGTGAGCTATATCATGGGTAAAATTGTGAGCGCTATAGATGATCATTTTCAAGGGAAGAAGTAGCTCCTAGCTTCTAGACAAAATCAAAGCCTTTTAGGCTTTTTTTTGTTATACTATAAAGGTATATTTATTGACATTTTACCGTATTTTCTAAGACTTTAAAAAGTTGAATTTTAGTGGGTACTGTAAAAAGGATTGAAAAGAAAGGAACTATCATGTCAGTATTAGAGATCAAAGATCTTCACGTTGAAATTGAAGGAAAAGAAATTTTAAAAGGAGTCAACCTGACTCTTAAAACAGGTGAAATTGCAGCTATCATGGGACCAAATGGTACCGGTAAGTCTACTCTTTCAGCTGCAATTATGGGAAACCCGAACTATGAAGTCACTAAAGGTGAAGTCTTGTTTGACGGTGTAAATATCCTTGAATTGGAAGTTGACGAGCGTGCGCGCATGGGACTTTTCCTTGCTATGCAATACCCATCAGAAATTCCTGGAATCACAAATGCTGAATTTCTTCGTGCAGCCATGAATGCTGGTAAAGAAGATGACGAAAAGATTTCAGTTCGCGAATTTATCACTAAGCTAGACGAAAAAATGGAATTGCTCAACATGAAAGAAGAAATGGCTGAGCGTTACCTTAATGAAGGATTCTCTGGTGGTGAGAAAAAACGTAACGAAATTCTACAACTCTTGATGTTGGAACCAACTTTTGCCCTTCTTGATGAGATTGACTCTGGTCTTGATATCGATGCTCTTAAAGTTGTTTCTAAAGGTGTCAATGCTATGCGTGGCGAAGGCTTTGGTGCAATGATCATTACTCACTATCAACGTCTCTTGAACTATATCACGCCAGATGTAGTACACGTTATGATGGAAGGTCGTGTTGTTCTTTCTGGTGGTCCAGAATTGGCTGCACGTTTGGAACGTGAAGGATACGCAAAATTAGCTGAAGAACTTGGCTATGACTACAAGGAAGAATTGTAATTCGCTCGTATCTTTTAGGAGAAGTAAATGACTAAAGAAACTATTAAACTTTTTTCAGAAATGCATGCTGAACCAAGCTGGTTGGCTGACCTCCGTCAAAAAGCCTTTGATAAGATTGAGAGTTTAGAATTACCAGTTATTGAGCGTGTTAAATTTCACCGTTGGAATCTGGGTGATGGAACTATTACAGAAAGTGAACCGTCAGCAAATGTACCTGACTTCACTGCTCTAGACAATCACTTGAAGTTGGTGCAAGTAGGAACCCAAACTGTTTTCGAACAAATTCCAGTTGAGTTGGCTGAACAAGGAGTGCTCTTTACAGACTTCCACTCAGCTTTAGAAGAAATCCCAGAACTTGTAGAAGAATTCTTCATGTCATCTGTTAAGTACGATGATGACAAGCTGGCAGCTTATCACACTGCTTATTTTAACAGTGGTGCTGTTCTCTACATACCTGATAATGTTGAGATTGCTGAACCAATCGAAGGAATTTTCTATCAAGATAGCGATAGCGATGTGCCATTTAACAAGCATATCCTCATTATCGCTGGTAAGAATAGTAAGATTAGCTACCTTGAGCGTCTGGAGTCACGTGGTGAAGGTAGTGCTAAGGCAACTGCCAATATCACAGTAGAAGTGATTGCTCGTTCAGGCGCGCAAGTGAAGTTTGCTGCGATTGACCGTCTAGGAGAGAACGTCACAACCTACATTAGCCGCCGTGGTAAATTGGGCAACGATGCAAGTATTGACTGGGCTATCGGTGTCATGAATGAAGGAAATGTTGTTGCTGACTTTGATAGTGACTTGATTGGTAATGGTAGCCATGCAGATCTTAAGGTTGTAGCGCTTTCAAGTGGCCGTCAGGTTCAAGGGATTGATACTCGAGTGACTAACTATGGTTGCAACTCTATCGGTAATATCCTTCAACATGGGGTTATCCTTGAAAAAGCAACTTTGACCTTCAACGGTATCGGACACATCATCAAGGGTGCTAAGGGAGCAGATGCTCAACAAGAAAGCCGTGTTCTCATGCTTTCTGACCAAGCTCGTTCAGATGCTAACCCAATTCTTTTGATTGACGAAAATGATGTTACTGCAGGTCACGCAGCCTCTATCGGTCAAGTAGATCCAGAAGATATGTACTACCTTATGAGCCGTGGTTTAGATCAAGCAACTGCAGAACGCTTGGTTGTACGTGGATTCCTTGGATCAGTTATCGTTGAGATTCCAGTCAAGGAAGTTCGTGATGAAATGATTGCGACGATCGAAGAAAAATTGTCAAAACGCTAAGGGGAAGCCTATGTTAGATGTAGAAGTGATTCGCAAGGATTTTCCGATTTTAGACCAGATTGTCAACGACGAGCCTTTGGTCTATCTGGACAATGCTGCGACGACACAAAAACCATTAGCAGTTCTGGAAGCCATTAATCACTACTATGAGCAGGACAATGCCAATGTTCACCGTGGAGTTCACACTTTGGCAGAACGAGCGACAGCATCCTATGAAGCTGCTCGTGAAACTATTCGTAAGTTCATCAATGCAGGTTCGACAAAGGAAGTTCTCTTTACCAGAGGTACCACAACTGGTCTCAACTGGGTAGCGCGCTTCGCTGAGGAGGTCTTGACCGAGGGAGACCAAGTCTTGATTTCAGTCATGGAACACCATTCCAATATTATTCCATGGCAGGAAGCTTGTCGAAAGACTGGGGCAGAGCTTGTGTATGTCTATCTCAAGGACGGAGCTCTTGATATGGATGACTTGCGTTCTAAATTGACTGACAAAGTTAAATTTGTTTCACTAGCTCACGCATCAAACGTTCTTGGAGTGGTTAATCCTATCAAAGAAATCACGCAAATGGCTCATGAAGTTGGAGCTATTATGGTGGTGGATGGTGCTCAGTCTACACCTCATATGAAGATTGATGTCCAGGACTTGGATGTAGACTTCTTTGCCTTCTCAGGTCACAAGATGGCTGGTCCGACAGGCATCGGTGTTCTTTATGGCAAAGAAAAGTATCTGGAACAAATGTCACCGGTGGAGTTTGGTGGCGAGATGATTGATTTCGTATATGAGCAATCTGCTAGTTGGAAAGAATTGCCTTGGAAATTCGAGGCCGGAACTCCCAATATGGCAGGTGCGATCGGACTTGCAGCTGCAGTAGATTATCTTGAAAATCTTGGGATGGATGCGATTGAAGCTCATGAACAGGAATTGATCGCATATGTCTTTCCAAAATTGCGGGCCATTGAAGGATTGACCATTTACGGTTCGCAAGATTTGGCTCAACGTTCAGGTGTTATTGCCTTTAATCTAGGAGACCTTCATCCTCACGACCTTGCGACAGCTCTGGATTATGAAGGAGTAGCGGTTCGTGCCGGTCACCATTGCGCTCAACCTTTGCTCCAGTATTTAGAAGTTCCAGCAACAGCTCGTGCAAGTTTTTATATCTACAATACCAAGGCAGATTGCGACAAGTTAGTCGATGCTTTACAAAAGACAAAGGAGTTTTTCAATGGCACTTTCTAAACTAGATAGCCTTTATATGGCAGTGGTGGCAGACCATTCGAAAAATCCCCATCACCAAGGGAAGCTAGAAGATGCTGAACAAATCAGTCTTAACAATCCAACCTGTGGTGATGTGATTAATCTCTCTGTTAAGTTTAATGCAGATAATCGTTTGGAAGATATTGCTTTTCTAAACTCTGGTTGTACGATTTCAACTGCTTCCGCTAGTATGATGACAGATGCAGTCTTAGGAAAGACCAAGCAAGAAATCCTAGAGCTTGCAACCATCTTTTCTGAAATGGTTCAAGGTCAAAAGGATGAGCGTCAAGATCAACTTGGAGATGCAGCTTTCTTATCAGGAGTTGCCAAGTTTCCTCAACGAATCAAATGCGCAACCCTTGCTTGGAACGCCCTTAAAAAAACAATTGAAGACCAATAAAAAAAATAAGACAAAGTTTCTTTGTTTTATTAATCATAAGTAATGAAGAATGAAAGAAAGGATATTATGGCTGAAGAAAGAGTAGAACCAAAACCAATTGACCTTGGTGAATATAAATTTGGTTTCCATGATGATGTAGAGCCTGTCCTATCGACAGGAAAAGGATTGAATGAAGATGTCATTCGTGAACTATCAGCTGCTAAGGGTGAGCCTGAGTGGATGTTAGAATTCCGTTTGAAGTCTTATGAAACCTTCAAAAAAATGCCCATGCAAACATGGGGAGCAGACTTGTCAGAGATTGATTTTAATGACTTGATTTACTACCAAAAACCATCTGATAAACCAGCTCGTTCTTGGGATGAAGTTCCTGAAAAAATCAAAGAAACCTTTGAACGTATTGGGATTCCTGAAGCTGAGCGTGCTTATCTTGCTGGAGCTTCTGCCCAGTATGAGTCAGAAGTGGTTTACCATAACATGAAGGAAGAATTTGAGAAGTTAGGTATCATCTTTACAGATACAGATTCTGCCCTCAAGGAATACCCAGACTTGTTTAAACAATACTTTGCGAAGTTAGTACCGCCGACAGATAACAAGTTAGCTGCCCTCAATTCAGCAGTATGGTCAGGTGGAACCTTTATCTATGTACCAAAAGGAGTTAAAGTGGATATTCCACTTCAAACTTACTTCCGTATCAACAATGAAAATACTGGTCAGTTTGAACGTACTCTGATTATCGTTGATGAGGGAGCAAGTGTCCACTACGTAGAAGGATGTACAGCGCCAACATATTCAAGCAACAGCTTGCATGCTGCTATTGTAGAAATCTTTGCTTTGGACGGAGCATATATGCGTTATACGACTATTCAAAACTGGTCTGATAATGTCTATAACTTGGTAACAAAACGCGCTAAGGCTCAAAAAGATGCGACTGTTGAGTGGATTGATGGGAACTTGGGTGCCAAAACAACTATGAAATATCCATCTGTATACTTAGATGGAGAAGGAGCGCGTGGTACCATGCTTTCTATTGCCTTTGCTAATGCAGGGCAACACCAGGATACTGGTGCCAAGATGATCCACAATGCACCGCATACTAGTTCATCTATCGTATCTAAGTCTATCGCTAAAGGTGGTGGTAAGGTAGACTACCGTGGACAAGTAACCTTTAACAAAAACTCTAAGAAATCTGTTTCTCACATTGAGTGTGATACTATTATCATGGATGACTTGTCTGCATCTGACACAATTCCGTTTAATGAAATTCATAACTCGCAAGTTGCTTTGGAGCACGAAGCTAAGGTTTCTAAGATTTCAGAAGAACAACTTTACTACCTCATGAGTCGTGGATTATCAGAGCAAGAAGCAACTGAAATGATTGTCATGGGATTTGTAGAGCCTTTCACCAAAGAACTTCCAATGGAATATGCAGTTGAGCTTAACCGCTTGATTAGCTACGAAATGGAAGGATCAGTTGGCTAGACTATATGAACAAATACAGAACGAATGTTACATTTGTTCTGTTTTTTTAATATTTTTAGTTTATAAATATTCACATTTGAAACGATATATGGTAGAATAATACAAAAATCAGTAAATGGGGGATGAATATGAATATTTTTAGGACAAAAGATGTTAGTTTGGGTAAGACTGAAATGTATCGCCATTTAAAATTATGGGATTTAATTCTCTTGGGAATTGGTGCCATGGTTGGTACAGGAATCTTTACCATCACTGGTACTGCAGCAGCTACGCTTGCTGGTCCTGCTCTTGTGGTATCTATCGTGATTTCTGCAATCTGTGTATCATTATCAGCTCTCTTTTTTGCTGAGTTTGCTTCACGAGTCCCCGCAACCGGTGGAGCCTATAGTTATTTATACGCAATTTTGGGTGAATTTCCAGCTTGGATAGCTGGCTGGTTAACCATTATGGAATTTATGACAGCAGTTTCTGGTGTGGCTTCAGGTTGGGCGGCTTACTTTAAAGGTTTGCTTAGCCATTACGGAATTTCTCTGCCTCAAGCACTAAATGGGACATTTAATCCAGCACAAGGTAGCTATATTGATCTCCTGCCAATTTTAGTCATTCTTCTTGTTACTGGTCTTGTCTTATTAAATTCAAAAACAGCTTTGCGCTTTAATTCCATTCTAGTAGTCTTGAAATTTTCTGCTCTTGCTTTATTCATCTTAGTTGGAGTCTGGTATATCAAACTTGAGAACTGGTCAGACTTTGCTCCATTTGGTTTTGGTCAGATTTACGGTGGAAGCACTGGGATTGTGGCAGGTGCTTCACTCATGTTCTTTGGATTTTTAGGTTTTGAGTCCATTTCTATGGCAGTTGATGAAATTCAAAATCCTCAGAAAAATATTCCTTGTGGAATTGTTTTATCCTTGATGATTGTAACCATTCTCTATGCTTTGGTTACCTTGATATTAACTGGTATCGTTCACTACAGCAAGCTCAATGTTGATGATGCAGTGGCTTTTGCTCTTAGAAGCATTGGTATTGGTTGGGCAGCTAATTATGTTTCTCTGGTTGCTATTTTTACTTTGATTACAGTATGTATTTCAATGACTTATGCCTTGTCTCGAATGATTTATAGTTTGGCTCGTGATGGCCTCTTGCCTCAAAGTTTCAAACAAGTATCTAAGACAAGTCGAGTCCCTAAGAATGCTACTATTTTAACGGGAGTCGTTTCAGCGATTGCAGCAGGGATTTTTCCTCTATCTAGTATTGCAGCCTTTCTTAATATCTGTACTTTGGCTTATCTTATTTTATTAGCCTATGGGATTATCAAGCTAAGAAAAGATAAGGGAGAGCCTAAAGAGGGAGAATTTAAAACACCCCTGGTTCCCTTTCTACCAATCTTATCGATTCTTATTTGTCTATCCTTCATGCTTCAATATACTCTTGAAACATGGATAGCATTTGGTTTAGCCTTAATAATAGGAGTTATTATTTACTTTACTTATGGCTATAAACATTCAACTTTATCAGAAAGAAAATAAAAAAAATCGCGAGTAATCGCGATTTTTTTATAATTTTTCATTTACAAATCGAACGAAGCGATTCCACCATACTTTTAAGAAGAAGGCCTTTTCGACATTTTTATCAGAAACCATTTCGAAGCTTGGTTTGTCAGAGGTAATATAACCTTGACCAACTAAGTCCTTATCTTCATAGGTTAGATGACCAACCACTGTACCTGCTTCAAGTGGAGCGGTATGTTCAGTAGTATCAGGTGTGTAGGTGACAGATGACTGAGCTCGACTTCCAAGGCGTTGAACAATTTTTATATCTTCTTTAGCAACTGCTGTAACGGTATCTTGTTTTCCATCTAGGACAGGAGATTTACTATCTTGGTAGCTTTCTCCTTGTTTTACAATTGTTTGGAGAGCAAAGTTTGATAAGATATAATCTAGAAGTGCAGAAGAAGCTGTGAAACGAGCATAAGGATTTGTATCTTGGTTATCAGCATTGAGGACAACTGTGATGATACGCATTCCTTTTTCTACAGTCGTACCGACAAAAGAAGCACCTGCTTTATCAGTTGTTCCCGTTTTAAGACCATCGACACCACCTCGGTAAGCAGGCATTCCTTCCAACATATAGTTAGTAGAAGTAATGGTCATTCCTCCGAAAGTAGAGGAAGGTTTCTTGGTAATTTCTAAGACCTGAGGGTACTTGAGGATAAGATTACGAGCGACGACAGCTACATCATAGGCGCTCAATTTATTTTCATCGTCTTTCTTAGAACCTGGATAGATATTGTTTCCAAGAGTTTCATTGTTGAGACCGGTTGTATTGACTAGGGTAGCATCTTGGATTCCCCATTCAAGAAGTTTGGCCTTCATCATATCTACAAAGTCTTTTTCAGATCCCGCAATCTTTTCGGACAAAGCAATAGCTGCGCTGTTAGCACTAGAGACTAATGTTGCTTCTAGCAACTCTTGAACTGTGTAGTTTCTAGCCTCCATAGGAACATTGCTTGCTTCGGAGTTGGTTGTGAGTTGGTAAGGATAATCTGAAATTTCAACTGGAGTAGAGAGGGTGATTTTTCCTTGCTCCAAAGCTTCGTAGACCAAGTAAACAGTTAGTAACTTACTAATAGAAGCAATTTCAACAGGTTGAGTCGCATCTTTTTCATATAAAATCTTACCAGTAGTCGCTTCAACAGCGATGGCATGTTTTGCGGTGACATCAAAATCCTGAGCAAAAGCAGTAGTAGCAGAACCAAATGAAATAAGTGTGATTAATGTTAAAAATAATTTCTTCATAGTAACTTTATTCTATCATAAAGACAAAAAATATTCTTATTTTTATGATGAAGGTTATCAATCTTTTTCGAATTATGGTAAAATAGGAAAAAGAGGAGGTGGCCTATGTTTCGAAGAAATAAATTATTCTTCTGGACAACTGAGATTTTATTAATAACCTTAATTTTCTACCTATGGAGAGAAATGGGTGCTATTGTTACACCGTTTGTAAGTGTTATAAATACTATTATGATTCCTTTTTTACTAGGAGGATTTTTATATTATTTGACCAACCCAATTGTTATCTTTTTAGAGAAAGAGTGTAAAATTAATCGTATTATCGGAATTTTGTTGACCCTATTTGTTCTCTTTGGGTCACTTGTCATTGGTGTTGTCTATCTCTTACCGATTTTAATCAACCAGTTGAGTAGCTTGATTATATCTAGTCAAGGAATCTATGGTCGACTCCAAGATTTAGTAATAGAATTATCAAAATATCCTACTTTCCAAGAGCTTGATATTCAACAAACAATCCGACAATTAAATCTTTCTTATGTTGATATTCTGCAAAATATCTTAAATAGCGTAACAAACAGTGTCGGTAGTGTTCTGTCAGCATTAGTAAGTACAGTTTTAATTATCATTATGACGCCAGTTTTCTTGGTATACTTCCTACTAGATGGGCATAAGTTCTTACCGATGTTAGAAAGAACTGTTTTAAAAAGAGATAGACTGAATATTTCTGGTTTATTAACAAACTTGAATGCGACTATTTCCCGTTATATTAGCGGTGTATCAATTGATGCATTCATAATCGGATGTCTGGCCTTTATCGGATATAGTGTCATTGGACTCAAGTATGCATTGGTCTTTGCTATTTTCTCTGGTTTGGCGAATTTGATACCTTATGTTGGTCCAAGTATCGGTTTGGTTCCAATGGTTATTTCAAATCTATTTACGGATCCACAAAAGATGATTATTGCTGTCATCTATATGTTGATTATCCAACAAGTGGATGGCAATATCCTCTACCCTCGAATTGTTGGTGGTGTTATGAATGTTCATCCAATTACTATCCTGGTTCTGTTACTATTGTCAAGTAATATCTATGGTGTTATTGGTATGATTGTTGCCGTCCCAACTTATTCTATATTAAAAGAAATATCCAAATTCCTTGTACAACTTTACGAAAAACACAAAGAAGTACAAGAAGTTGAAAAAATGTAACGATATTAATAGAGAAACAGATTTAACTGTTTCTCTATTTTTTTTTCGATAAATCTAGTACTTCAAATAAGAATAAGAATAATTGATAAAAACTTTGTAAAACACTTGCAATTTAGCTAAAATTTGATAAAATAGTAAGGAAAGTTAGACTGTATTGCCTACTGTCTATCTATAAAATATATTTTATTGGAGGCTTTTACTCAAATGGCAAAAGAAAAATACGATCGTAGTAAACCACACGTTAACATTGGTACTATCGGACACGTTGACCACGGTAAAACTACCCTAACTGCAGCTATCACAACTGTTTTGGCACGTCGCTTGCCTTCATCAGTTAACCAACCAAAAGACTATGCGTCTATCGATGCTGCTCCAGAAGAACGCGAACGCGGTATCACTATCAACACTGCGCACGTTGAGTACGAAACTGAAAAACGTCACTACGCTCACATCGACGCTCCAGGACACGCGGACTACGTTAAAAACATGATCACTGGTGCCGCTCAAATGGACGGAGCTATCCTTGTAGTAGCTTCAACTGACGGACCAATGCCACAAACTCGTGAGCACATCCTTCTTTCACGTCAGGTTGGTGTTAAACACCTTATCGTCTTCATGAACAAAGTTGACTTGGTTGACGACGAAGAATTGCTTGAATTGGTTGAAATGGAAATCCGTGACCTTCTTTCAGAATACGACTTCCCAGGTGACGATCTTCCAGTTATCCAAGGTTCAGCTCTTAAAGCTCTTGAAGGTGACTCTAAATACGAAGACATCATCATGGAATTGATGAACACTGTTGATGAGTACATCCCAGAACCAGAACGTGACACTGACAAACCATTGCTTCTTCCAGTCGAAGACGTATTCTCAATCACTGGACGTGGTACAGTTGCTTCAGGACGTATCGACCGTGGTACTGTTCGTGTTAACGATGAAATCGAAATCGTTGGTATCAAAGAAGAAATCCAAAAAGCAGTTGTTACTGGTGTTGAAATGTTCCGTAAACAACTTGACGAAGGTCTTGCAGGAGACAACGTAGGTGTGCTTCTTCGTGGTATCCAACGTGATGAAATCGAACGTGGACAAGTTATCGCTAAACCAGGTTCAATCAACCCACACACTAAATTCAAAGGTGAAGTTTACATCCTTACAAAAGAAGAAGGTGGACGTCACACTCCATTCTTCAACAACTACCGCCCACAATTCTACTTCCGTACTACTGACGTTACAGGTTCAATCGAACTTCCAGCAGGTACTGAAATGGTAATGCCAGGTGATAACGTGACAATCGACGTTGAGTTGATCCACCCAATCGCCGTAGAACAAGGTACTACATTCTCTATCCGTGAGGGTGGACGTACTGTTGGTTCAGGTATGGTTACAGAAATCGAAGCTTAATTCGATTTAGTTCCCAGAAGAACAATTATTTAAGTCAGACATTAAAAGAATCTTGCTAAGCAAGGTTCTTTTTTTCTAGCTATACAAAGACAAAATAAGACAGTATGGTAGTTGATAACGAATATAAAAACTTAATTAAATAATTATCTACTTTATTAACGAATGTATATCCTAGTTTTTCAGAATAAATTTTTATTAGGTTAAAAAGCTTTTCACAAATGCCTCTTTTTTTGATAAAATAGAAGGAAGAAAAAAAGAAATGAGTTCGTCATGTCAAAAGGATTTTTAGTCTCTCTAGAGGGGCCAGAGGGAGCTGGGAAAACGAGTGTGCTTGAAGCTATCCTTCCTGTGTTAGAAGAAAAAAAAATAGAGGTTTTAACAACACGTGAACCAGGTGGCGTATTGATTGGTGAGAAGATTAGAGAAGTTATTTTAGATCCTAGTCATACTCAAATGGATGCCAAGACAGAGCTTCTACTCTATATAGCTAGTCGTAGACAACACCTAGTGGAAAAGGTTTTACCAGCACTTGCAGCAGGGAAACTGGTCATCATGGATCGTTTTATTGATAGTTCCGTTGCTTATCAAGGCTTTGGTCGTGGTTTGGACATCGATGCTATTGAATGGCTCAATCAATTTGCGACTGATGGTCTTAAGCCTGATTTGACACTTTATTTTGATATTGATGTTGAGAAAGGTCTTGAACGAATCGCAGCAAATAGTAATCGTGAAGTGAATCGTTTAGACTTGGAAGGTTTAGACCTTCATCGCAAAGTCCGTCAAGGATATCTCTCCCTTCTTGAAAAAGAAGGTGATCGCATTGTTAAGATTGATGCCAGCTTACCACTAGATCAAGTTGTTGAGAATACTAAGAAAGTCTTATTTGACAGAATGGGGCTGCAAGAATGAATCAAGAGCAATTAAAAGCTTGTCAACCACAACAATTTGAACGTTTTGTTCATATCTTAGAACAAAAACAGCTCAATCATGCCTATCTCTTTTCAGGCTTTTTTGGAAGTATGGAGATGGCTTTATTTCTGTCTAAGAGTTTGTTTTGTACTGAAAAACAGGATGTCTTACCCTGCGAGTCTTGTCGAAATTGTAAGTTGATTGATCAAGAAGAATTTCCTGATGTCACAGTTATTCGCCCGATTAATCAGATTATAAAAACAGAAAGAATTAGAGAACTTGTTGGACAATTTTCGCAATCAGGTATTGAAAATCAACGTCAGGTTTTTATCATTGAACAAGCTGAAAAAATGCATGTTAATGCTGCTAATTCGCTTTTAAAGGTTATCGAAGAACCTCAAAGTGAAATCTATATTTTCTTCTTAACCAATGATCAAGAACAAATTTTGCCAACCATTCGAAGTCGGACACAGATTTTCCAATTTAAGAAACAAGTGGCAAATCTTATGGTTGAACTCGAAAAAGCAGGATTGGTCAAAAATAAAGCAAGACTCTTAGCGGAGTTTAGCCAATCGCAAGCAGAAGCTGAAAAACTGACAAATCAAACAAGTTTTTGGACTCTAGTTGAAGAAAGTGAACGATTCTATTCTTGGTTAGATGCTGGGAAAAAGGAAACTTATTTACAGGTCGCAAAATTAGCTAGTTTAGCAGATGACAAAGAAAAACAAGACCACATCTTTAGAATTTTAGAAGTTTTAGCAGGTCAAGAGATTCAAAAAAATGCAGCACGTACAATCTTGCAAAACCTTGTCGAAGCCAGAAAAATGTGGAAAGCAAATGTGTCTTTCCAAAATGCTTTGGAATACCTAGTTTTACAATAAAATGAACATGAAAACAGAAAAAGAAAGGGCTGTTCATGAACAAAAAAGAATTATTTGATGCCTTAGATGATTTTTCTCAACAGTTGTTGGCAACCTTGGCAGATGTCGAAGCCATCAAAAAAAATCTCAAAAGTGTAGTAGAAGAGAATACAGCTCTTCGCTTGGAAAATGATAAACTGAGAGAGCGCATAGGAGAGGAAGAGGATTCTGCTCCTGCAAAGACCAAGCATGTTCGAGAAAATGTTCGTCGAATCTATGAAGATGGCTTTCATGTGTGTCGTGATTTTTATGGACAGCGTCGTGAACAAGATGCGGAATGTATGTTTTGTGATGAGTTGTTGTTTAGGGAGTAAGCATGCAAATTCAAAAAAGTTTTAAAGGTCAGTCACCTTATGGTAAGTTATATCTTGTCGCAACGCCGATTGGAAATCTTGAGGATATGACCTTTCGTGCTATTCAGATTTTGAAAGAGGTGGATTGGATTGCTGCCGAGGATACTCGTAATACTGGCCTATTGCTTAAGCATTTCGATATTTCGACCAAACAAATCAGTTTTCATGAGCACAACGCTAAGGAAAAGATTCCTGATTTGATTCGACTTTTAAAAGACGGTCAAAGTATTGCTCAGGTTTCTGATGCAGGACTTCCTAGCATCTCAGACCCAGGTCACGATCTGGTTAAGGCTGCAATTGAAGAGGATATCGCAGTTGTCACAGTTCCAGGTGCTAGCGCAGGAATTTCTGCCTTGATCGCCAGTGGCTTAGCACCCCAACCTCACATTTTTTATGGTTTCTTACCACGAAAATCAGGCCAGCAAAAGCAATTTTTCGAATCAAAAAAAGATTATCCAGAAACCCAGATTTTCTATGAATCTCCTCACCGTGTAGCAGATACCTTGGAAAATATGCTAGCAGTTTATGGTGATCGTTCAGTTGTCTTAGTTCGAGAATTGACTAAGATTTATGAAGAATACCAACGTGGAAGTATTACAGAGTTATTAGAAAGTATTTCTCAAACACCACTCAAGGGCGAGTGCCTTCTCATTGTAGAGGGAGCTAGTCAAGAAGTAGAAGATAAGGATGAAGAGGACTTGTTCTCAGAAATCCAAGAACGTATCCAACGAGGAATCAAGAAAAATCAAGCCATTAAGGAAGTCGCTAAAATTTATCAGTGGAACAAAAGCCAGCTCTACGCAGCTTATCATGAATGGGAAGAGAATCAATCGGATGACTAAACAGAGAAGTTTTCCTTCTTCCTGAAGTGAATCTAACAATCATTAGTATTTTGCTACGAATGCTTATTTGGAGGGGAAATGAAAAGAAAAGTGATTAAGAAAGTAATTGGCTTACTGTTGCCTATTCTCACGTTATTTATTTTATCGGCATGTAACAACTACAGAGTCGATCGTGATTTAGCTAAAACAGCTATTTCAAATATCCGTTCCGTAGTAGAAGCTGCAGGACTAGAAGCAGAAGGATACTCGACTGCTAATACGTTTAGATCCGCTGGTTCTGACCCATCTTACATTAAAGAAAATAAGAAATATGTTGATGTTTACGTAGATTTTGAAAAAGATTATGTTGAGAAAACTCCAGTCCTTAAATACAATCCGGAGCTTAAAGAAGTTGAAAAGAAAATTTTCTTTGTTTTTCCTAAGAAAACAGTCTATCGTTTAGAAATGGAGTATGATACTGGTGATGACGACTATGACCGATTTAAAAAAGCTTACAATACGATACTTCAAAGTGCTAGCTTGACTTCAACATATTTAAGCGAAGATGCGCTTAGGAAACTTTACATTAAAAATTCAGTTGAATTGGATCACTATCACTTTTGGCCCAAATATTCTTTGGAACCGAAAGAAGAATATAGTGATAACCCTAAAATCCGTCTTAAAGAGAGAGAAAAAAGAGAAGCAATTTTGAAGACGGATGTAGAAGAACTCACTCCCTTAATCGAGGATTTAGACTCAAGTAGAGTCAACAATCTCGATGAAGAGACGCTTGTTCGCAATCGAGATCTACTCTTAAAAAGGGTTGCTGACAATCGTTCGACCTTTAGTGTTACAATATTATTTAGTATAGATCAGGTACGAAAACAGAACCTCCAAGTAACTAATGAAGATATTGACAATTGGACAAGGTCTGATTTTAAATATTTACTTGCTCAAATAATTGAAATAGAAAAACTACCTAGGAATACAGAAGTAGGCTTTGGCATAGATTACATAGACAATAGTAATCGGTATGCTCATAAATCTTTCAGTTTCTATAAACAATAATTTTTGAAAGACATTCAGGAATCCTCCTGTCTGTCTTTTTACTTAGCTTTTTGGTATAATGGACCAAGTATTAATTTAGAAAGATTTGTGGGTGTCAAATAGTCCAGTGATTTTTGATATGGACTTATGTTACATCCAAAGAGGTATTAGTGTCGTGTCTCAATCTTATATCAATGTTATCGGTGCTGGATTGGCGGGTTCTGAAGCAGCCTACCAAATCGCTGAACGTGGTATTCCCGTTAAACTCTATGAAATGCGTGGTGTCAAGTCAACACCTCAACACAAAACTGATAATTTTGCAGAGTTGGTTTGTTCAAACTCCTTGCGTGGAGATTCTCTTACAAATGCTGTAGGTCTCCTCAAGGAAGAAATGCGTCGTCTAGGTTCTCTTATCTTGGAATCAGCAGAAGCAACGCGTGTTCCTGCTGGTGGTGCTCTGGCGGTTGACCGTGATGGTTTCTCTCAAATGGTTACTGAAAAGATTGCCAATCATCCTTTGATTGAGGTCGTTCGTGACGAAATCACAGAATTGCCAACAGATGCTATTACAGTTGTAGCAACTGGTCCTTTAACAAGTGATGCTCTTGCTGAGAAAATTCATGCACTCAATGGAGGAGATGGTTTTTATTTCTACGATGCTGCAGCGCCTATTGTGGATGTCAATACAATCGATATGAACAAGGTTTATCTCAAATCTCGATATGATAAGGGAGAAGCAGCTTATCTGAATGCTCCAATGACCAAACAAGAGTTTATGGATTTCCATGAAGCCTTAGTTAATGCAGAAGAAGCACCTCTTAACTCTTTTGAAAAAGAAAAGTACTTTGAAGGGTGTATGCCAATTGAAGTTATGGCTAAACGTGGCATTAAAACCATGCTTTATGGCCCTATGAAACCAGTTGGTCTAGAATATCCAGAAGACTATAAAGGACCTCGTGATGGCGACTTTAAAACACCGTACGCAGTCGTTCAGCTTCGTCAAGATAATGCGGCTGGAAGTCTTTATAATATCGTCGGTTTCCAGACTCACCTCAAATGGGGAGAGCAGAAGCGTGTCTTCCAAATGATTCCAGGCCTTGAAAACGCTGAGTTTGTTCGCTATGGAGTCATGCACCGTAATTCCTACATGGACTCTCCAAATCTTCTTGAGCAGACCTACCGTTCGAAGAAACAGCCAAATCTATTCTTTTCCGGGCAAATGACAGGTGTAGAAGGATATGTTGAATCAGCAGCATCAGGGTTAGTAGCAGGTATAAACGCAGCTCGTCTTTTCAAGGGAGAAAGCGAAGCTATTTTCCCAGAGACTACAGCTATTGGTAGTTTAGCTCATTATATTACGCATGCTGATAGCAAACACTTCCAACCTATGAATGTAAACTTTGGTATTATCAAAGAATTAGAAGGTGAACGAATCCGTGATAAGAAGACTCGTTATGAAAAAATTGCGGAACGTGCCTTGTCTGATTTAGAGAAATTTTTATCTGTCTAATTTTTTTGAAAGAATTACTCATGATACTATAAAAATCTTTGAAATTGTGATAAAATAGGTAGGATAAAAAAAGGAGAGAGAAAATGGTAGAACCTAAGTATAAACGTATCTTAATCAAGCTATCTGGTGAAGCCCTTGCTGGCGAACGTGGTGTCGGGATTGATATCAAAACTGTCCAAAGTATGGCCCAAGAAATCAAGGAAGTTCACGAACTAGGAATTGAAATTGCCTTGGTTATCGGAGGTGGAAACCTTTGGCGTGGAGAACCTGCAGCAGAAGCTGGTATGGATCGTGTTCAAGCGGATTACACTGGAATGCTTGGGACAGTCATGAATGCTCTTGTGATGGCAGATTCATTGCAACAAGTAGGGGTTGATACTCGCGTACAAACAGCTATTGCCATGCAACAAGTAGCGGAGCCTTATATTCGTGGACGTGCCCTTCGCCACCTCGAAAAAGATCGTATCGTTATCTTTGGTGCAGGAATCGGTTCACCATATTTCTCAACGGATACTACAGCAGCTCTTCGTGCAGCTGAAATTGAAGCAGACGCTATTTTGATGGCTAAGAATGGTGTAGACGGTGTCTACAATGCTGATCCTAAGAAAGATAAAACTGCTGTTAAATTTGAAGAGTTGACTCACCGTGATGTCATTAATAAGGGCCTTGGTATTATGGATTCAACAGCTTCAACTCTATCAATGGATAACGACATCGACTTGGTAGTCTTTAATATGAACCAACCTGGTAATATCAAACGTGTTGTATTTGGTGAAAATATCGGTACAACAGTTTCAAACAATATCGAAGAAAAGGAATAGGAAAAATTATGGCTAACGCAATTGTAGAAAAAGCTAAAGAGAGAATGACTCAATCTCACCACTCACTTGCTCGTGAATTTGGTGGTATCCGTGCAGGTCGTGCTAACGCTAGCTTGCTGGACCGTATTACTGTTGAATACTATGGTGTCGAAACACCTCTTAACCAAATCGCTTCTATCACAATTCCTGAAGCGCGTGTCTTGTTGGTAACACCATTTGATAAATCTTCATTGAAGGATATCGAGCGTGCTTTGAACGCTTCAGATCTTGGTATTACACCAGCTAACGATGGTTCTGTTATTCGCTTGGTTATCCCAGCTCTTACAGAAGAAACTCGTCGCGATCTCGCTAAAGAAGTGAAAAAAGTTGGTGAAAATGCTAAAGTAGCTATCCGTAATATCCGTCGTGACGCTATGGATGAAGCTAAAAAACAAGAAAAAGCTAAAGAAATCACTGAAGATGAATTGAAGACTCTTGAAAAAGATATTCAAAAAGCCACAGACGATGCTGTTAAACACATCGACGAGATGACTGCCAATAAAGAAAAAGAAATCTTGGAAGTCTAAGAAATAAACAGAAAAACTCAGTTGGCATTGCTGGCTGAGTTTTATTCGAAAGAAGGAAACATGAATACAAATCTTGCAAGTTTTATCGTTGGACTTATCATCGATGAAAATGACCGTTTTTACTTTGTTCAAAAGGATGGTCAAACATACGCTCTTGCTAAGGAAGAAGGTCAGCATACAGTTGGTGATACTGTTAAAGGTTTTGCCTACACAGACATGAAGCAAAAACTTCGCTTGACAACTCAAGAAGTGACTGCAACTCAGGATCAATTCGGTTGGGGTACAGTAACAGAGGTTCGTAAGGATTTGGGTGTTTTTGTTGATACAGGGCTTCCTGACAAGGAGATCGTTGTGTCACTTGATATCCTGCCTGAACTGAAAGAGCTCTGGCCTAAGAAGGGCGATAAACTTTATGTTCGTCTAGAAGTAGACAAGAAAGACCGTATCTGGGGAGTTTTGGCTTATCAGGAAGACTTCCAACGTTTAGCACGTCCAGCATACAACAACATGCAAAATCAAAACTGGCCTGCAATCGTTTATCGTCTTAAGTTATCAGGAACTTTTGTCTATCTACCAGAGAACAACATGCTTGGATTTATTCATCCAAGTGAGCGCTATGCAGAGCCACGTTTGGGGCAAGTGTTAGATGTGCGTGTCATCGGTTTCCGTGAAGTTGACCGAACTCTTAATCTGTCACTAAAACCTCGCTCTTTTGAGATGTTAGAAAATGATGCACAAATGATTCTGACTTACTTGGAAAGCAATGGTGGCTTCATGACCTTAAATGATAAATCATCACCAGATGATATCAAAGCAACTTTTGGTATCTCAAAAGGTCAGTTTAAAAAAGCACTTGGTGGTTTGATGAAGGCTGGTAAAATTAAACAAGACCAGTTTGGTACAGAGTTAATTTAGGGAGGCTTATGAGAAAATCATTTTATACTTGGCTCATGACAGAACGAAATCCTAAAAGTAATAGTCCCAAAGCAATTTTAGCGGATCTTGCCTTTGAGGAGTCAGCCTTCCCAAAACATACGGATGATTTCGATCAAGTGAGTCGATTTTTAGAAGAACATGCCAGTTTTTCCTTTAATATGGGAGACTTCGATCGTATCTGGCAGGAATATTTAGAACATTAAAAAGGGCATAGGTGTTAAGGATAGCAATTTCCAAATGCCTTTGCTATAATAAAAAGAAATTAGAGAGTTAGAGAGGTTCTTTATTTGAAGGAACATTCAATAGACATTCAGTTAAGTCATCCAGATGACCTGTTTCATCTTTTTGGTTCCAATGAACGCCATCTTCGCTTGATGGAGGATGAGTTAGATGTTATCATCCATGCTCGTACAGAGATTGTACAGGTCTTGGGAGAGGAGTCTTCTTGTGAAGAAGCACGGCAAGTCATTCAAGCCTTGATGGTCTTGGTTAATCGTGGCATGACTGTCGGAACTCCGGATGTGGTGACAGCCATCAATATGGTTAGAAACAATGAAATCGATAAGTTTGTTGCCCTCTATGAAGAAGAGATTATCAAAGACAATACTGGTAAGCCGATTCGGGTCAAGACACTGGGACAAAAACTTTATGTTGATAGTGTTAAGAATCATGATGTTACCTTTGGGATTGGGCCAGCTGGTACGGGTAAAACATTCCTAGCAGTGACCTTGGCTGTTACAGCTCTTAAACGTGGTCAAGTCAAGCGTATTATCCTGACTCGTCCAGCAGTAGAAGCTGGAGAAAGCTTGGGATTTCTTCCAGGAGATCTCAAGGAAAAGGTAGACCCTTATCTTCGACCTGTCTATGATGCCTTGTACCAAATTCTTGGGAAGGACCAAACAACTCGTCTCATGGAGCGAGAAATTATTGAGATTGCGCCTTTGGCCTACATGCGTGGACGTACTCTGGATGATGCCTTTGTCATTTTGGATGAAGCGCAAAATACAACTATCATGCAGATGAAGATGTTTTTGACTCGTCTTGGATTTAATTCAAAAATGATTGTCAATGGTGATATTAGCCAGATTGACCTACCGCGTAATGTTAAATCAGGTCTGATTGATGCCCAGGAAAAACTTAAGAACATTCACCAGATTGACTTCGTTCATTTTTCAGCCAAGGATGTGGTTCGCCATCCAGTCGTTGCTCAGATTATTAGAGCTTATGAACCTCGACCTGTCAAAGCTGAAGAAAATCAAGAAGAAACAGAATAAAGAAAAAGAGCAGTTGAAAAACTGCTCTTATTTTTTTGAATTTCTTATTAAACAAGCTCACTAATAGGTGTATAGTCACGTTCTAAACCTTCAGAAACTGGTTGACTAGTAAGTTGACCTTGGTAAGTTGTAACCCCTTCACGCAAACCAGCATCTTCAAGGATTGCTGTCTTAAATCCTTTTCCTGCCAAGGCTTCGATATATGGAAGAGTCACATTTGTAAGGGCGATAGTAGAAGTACGAGCAACTGCTCCAGGAATGTTGGCAACCGCATAGTGAAGGACACCGTGTTTCTCATATACAGGCTCATCATGGGTTGTCACACGGTCAGCTGTTGCAATAACACCACCTTGGTCTACAGCAACGTCTACGATGACAGAACCAGGACGCATTTGTTGAACCATGTCATCTGTCACTAATTTTGGAGCTTTAGCACCAGGAATCAATACTGCACCGATAACAACGTCTGCTTCACGCACACTTGCTTCGATATTAAATGGGTTAGACATCAAAGTTTGGATTTGGTGACCAAAGACATCTTCAAGTACAGAGAGACGTTTGGCGCTGATATCAAGAATAGTTACTTGAGCTCCCAAACCAAGAGCAATACGAGCAGCGTGTGTACCAACCACACCACCACCGATGATGGTTACTTTTCCTTTAGGAACACCAGGAACACCACCGAGTAAGACCCCTGAACCACCCGCTTGTTTCGTTAAGAAATGCGCTCCGATTTGTACTGCCATACGTCCTGCAACCTCACTCATTGGAACGAGAAGAGGTAGTTGTCCTTCAGTATCACGAACAGTTTCATAAGCGACACCAGTTGTTTTCGCTGCTAACATAGCATCTGCCAATTCAGGAGCAGCAGCCATGTGCAAGTAGGTGAAAAGAAGCAAATCCTCACGCAAGTATTGATATTCACTAGCAAGTGGTTCTTTCACTTTAACAACCAAATCTGCAGCCCAAGCCTCAGCAGCTGTAGCGACAATCTCAGCACCTTGTTTTTCATAGTTGGCATCTGTAAATCCTGAACCAAGCCCAGCATTTGTTTCGATAAGGACACGGTGGCCACGACCAACGAGACTTTGTACACCAGCTGGTGTCAAAGCAACACGATTTTCATTATTTTTAATTTCCTTAGGAATTCCAATTAACATAGATATAACTCACTTTCTATTAGACAGTTTCAGTTTTATATCACATTTTTTTGATTTTTTGTGATGATTTTATTGTATATGAAACCGCTTTAAATTGCAAGAAAAATTTGTAAACTTATTTTCAGAAATCTTGACAAGGAAGACTATTTTGCAAATAAGTAAGCAATTGAAAAGATTTTTCGACTGTTTTTTCTTTTTCTTACGAATAAGTTAAGAGAGGAGAAAATATGGAAGTATTTATCGAGAAAATAAAAGAATATAAAATCATCGTCATCTGTGTTAGTTTGGGTTTGATCCTGTGTGGATTTTTCCTCTTAAAACCAGTCGCTCAAACACCTGCTAAAGAAAGTAATTTGCAGACAGAAGTTACAACTGTTTCGAAGGACTCGACGGATGAAAAGGAGGATGGGAATCAGAAGGAAGAAGTGGTAGAGCAAGATCTAATTACTGTCGATATCAAAGGGGCTGTTAAATCGCCAGGGATTTACGATTTGCCAGTTGGAAGTCGTATCAATGATGCTGTTCAAAAAGCTGGTGGACTGACAGATAATGCTGATAGTAAGTCTATCAATCTTGCCCAGAGAATTAGTGACGAAGCGCTTGTCTATGTTCCAACTAAGGAAGAAGCTACCAGTCAAGAAATGCCATCAAGTGCTTCTAACAACAAGGAAAATAAGAAAGTCAATCTCAATAAAGCCAGTGTAGAGGAACTTAAACAAGTCAAAGGTTTAGGTGCGAAACGTGCGCAAGATATTATTGACCATCGTGAGTCCAACGGTAAGTTCAAGTCAGTTGATGATCTCAAAAAGGTTTCTGGTATTGGTGCAAAAACGATAGAAAAGTTAAAAGAGTATGTCACAGTGGATTAATCGTTTTCCCATCCCGAAAATCTATCTTAGTTTTCTTTTGCTATGGCTCTACTATGCAATTTTTTCAGCAAGTGTATTAGCACTTTTGGGATTTGTCTTTTTACTGATCTGCCTGTTTTTTCAATTTCCATGGAAGACTGTAGTCAAAGTCCTATTGGTTTGCAGCCTATTTGGGAGTTGGTTTGTATTTCAAAAATGGCAGCAAGAAGAAGCTAGTCAACATCTAGTCAATACAGTTGATACAGTCCGAGTCTTACCGGACACCATCAAGGTAAATGGTGATAGCTTGTCTTTTCGTGGCAAGGCTGATGGTAGACTCTTTCAGGTCTATTATAAGCTCCAATCAGAAGCTGAAAAAGAAAAATTTCAGCAGTTGTCTGATCTGCATGAAATGGTTGTGAAAGGCAAGTTAGCTAGTCCTCAAGGAGCAAACAATTTTGCTGGTTTTGATTATCGAAACTATCTCAAAACGCAAGGAATTTATCAGACCTTAACCATATCCGAAATTGTGGAATTAAAGCAAATTTCCAGTTGGGATATTGGAGAAAATCTATCAAGTTTGCGGAGAAAAGCAGTTGTCTGGATTAAACGGAATTTTCCCGATCCCATGCGCAACTATATGACCGGTCTTTTATTGGGGCATTTAGATACGGACTTTGAGGAAATGAATGAACTCTACTCGAGTCTAGGGATTATTCACCTTTTTGCTTTGTCAGGGATGCAGGTCGGTTTCTTCATGAATGCTTTTAAAAAGTCACTCTTACGATTGGGTTTGACGCAAGAGAAGTTCAAATGGCTTGCCTATCCCTTTTCTTTGGTCTATGCAGGTTTGACAGGGTTCTCAGCTTCTGTTATTAGAAGTCTGTTACAAAAACTTTTGGCTCAACATGGCTTCAAGGGGCTGGATAACTTTGCCATGACAATCCTTATCTTGTTTATAATCATGCCGAATTTCTTCCTGACTGCTGGTGGAGTGCTCTCCTGTGCTTATGCCTTTATCCTGACCATGACTGGTGAGGAAGTAGCAGGGATAAAAGGTCTGGTTAGAGAGAGTTGCATTATTTCCTTGGGAATTCTGCCAATTTTATCATTTTATTTTTCAGAATTTCAACCGTGGTCCATTCTCTTGACATTTGTCTTTTCATTCTTATTTGATATGGTTCTGTTACCGCTCTTATCGATTCTCTTCTGTCTGTCATTTATATATCCCATCACCCAGTTAAACTTTCTCTTTGAATGGCTTGAAAACATCATTCGCTATATTTCTCAGCTATCTACGAGGCCTCTTGTTTTTGGTCAGCCGAGTCTTTGGATTTTAATCCTTCTTTTGATTACTTTAGCTCTCATCTACGATTATCGAAAGAATTTGAAAAAAATATCTATGCTTGTCATAGTTGCTATCTCGCTCTTTTTAGTAACCAAACATCCACTGGAGAATGAAATCACAGTCCTAGATATGGAACAGGGGCGGAGCATTTTCCTAAGAGACATGACAGGAAAGACCATACTACTGGATGTCGGAGAAAAATCTGAACGTGACAAGAAAGAAGCCTGGCAGGAGAGGATTTCCTCTAGCAATGCCGAACGGAGTTTAATCCCTTATCTAAAAAGTCGAGGAGCTGCAAAGATTGATCAGCTTGTGCTAACGACTAGTGATACTAAGCAGTTAGATCATGTGTTAGAAATCAGTAAAGCCTTCGAGCTTGAAGAGATTCTAGTAAGTGAAGAAACTTTATCTAAAAGAGAATTTATGGATAAGCTGAAGAAAAGCAAAGTCAAGGTAGCTGCTATCAAAACAGGACAGCAGTTGTTTATTTTTGGGAGTGGTTTGGAAGTAATCACTAGCCAAAATAGCGATAAAAAGGATTCAATGGTCTTGTATGGAAAGCTACTAAACCAAACCTTTCTAGTTACTGGAGATATAGAGGATAAGTTCTTAACCAAGTCTTATCCAAAACTCCAAGCAGATATTGTGATAACTCATCAGCAAGCATCAAATAAAAAGACAGATGTAGAAATCCTCAAAACCTTACAACCTAAAGCCACTATCATTTCGGTAGACAAGAAGAAAAAATTCAAAGAAAAAAATGAGGAAAGTAACCAAGAACTTGGGAATTCAATTTACAAAACGGACCAAAAGGGTGCCATACGTTTTAAAGGCTGGAGTTCTTGGCAAATAGAAACAGTTCGCTGAACTCATGAACGAGAATAACATTAAAATTGTCTAAACAATCAATCAAAACTTGATTTTAGAACCTTTTTGCTATAAAATGGTAAAGATTAGTGTCAAACTTTTATATTGCAAATAGGAGAAAACATGACAAAAACTTTGAAACGTCCTGAGGTTTTATCACCTGCAGGAACACTAGAAAAACTAAAAGTAGCTGTTCAATACGGTGCAGATGCTGTCTTTATCGGTGGTCAGGCCTATGGTCTACGTAGCCGTGCTGGTAACTTTACTTTCGAACAAATGGAAGAAGGAGTTCAGTTTGCGGCTAAGTATGGCGCTAAGGTTTATGTAGCGGCTAATATGGTTATGCACGAGGGAAATGAAGAAGGTGCTGGAGAATGGTTCCGTAAATTGCGTGATATCGGAATTGCAGCGGTCATCGTATCTGACCCAGCCTTGATTATGATTGCGGCAACTGAAGCACCAGGTCTTGAAATTCACCTTTCTACACAAGCTAGTGCGACCAACTATGAAACACTAGAATTCTGGAAAGAACTTGGCTTGACGCGTGTTGTTTTGGCGCGTGAGGTTTCTATGGAAGAATTGGCAGAAATCCGCAAACGTACAGACGTTGAGATTGAAGCTTTCGTTCATGGAGCTATGTGTATCTCATATTCTGGCCGTTGTACGCTCTCTAACCACATGAGTATGCGTGATGCCAACCGTGGTGGATGTTCACAGTCTTGTCGCTGGAAATATGATCTTTACGATATGCCATTTGGTAAAGAGCGTAAGAGCCTCAGGGGAGAAATTCCTGAAGAATTCTCCATGTCTGCGGTTGATATGTCTATGATCGACCATATTCCAGATATGATCGAAAATGGCGTGGACAGTTTGAAGATTGAAGGTCGTATGAAGTCTATTCATTACGTTTCAACAGTAACAAACTGCTATAAGGCTGCAGTCGATGCTTACCTTGAGAGCCCTGAAAAGTTTGAAGCAATCAAGCAAGACTTGATTGATGAAATGTGGAAGGTTGCCCAACGTGAATTGGCTACAGGTTTCTACTATGGAACACCATCTGAAAACGAACAACTATTCGGAGCACGCCGTAAGATTCCAGAATACAAGTTTGTTGCTGAAGTAGTAGCTTATGATGATGCGACACAAACAGCAACTATTCGCCAACGTAACGTTATCAACGAAGGTGACCAAGTTGAGTTTTACGGTCCAGGTTTCCGTCATTTTGAAACCTACATCGAAGACCTTCATGACTCAAAAGGAAATAAAATCGACCGTGCACCAAATCCAATGGAACTCTTGACCATCAAGGTTCCTCAACCAGTACAAGCAGGTGATATGGTCCGTGCTTTGAAAGAAGGTCTGATTAACCTCTATAAAGAAGATGGAACAAGCGTTACTGTTCGTGCCTAGATAAGGAAAAAACATGGTTCAAGCTCAGGGCTTACTGGTAGATGATGAAAGTAGATGTGTTCATTACCATACTGATAAAGACATCGTGGCACTTCAATGCTATGAGTGTCAGAAATACTATGCTTGTTATCAATGCCACAATGCATTAGAAACACACACATTTACTCCTTATCCTTTAAGTCTAAAAGAGGACAGACCTATCTTATGTGGTTCCTGTAAGAAAACCTTAACTTATGAGGAGTATTCAAAGAAAAGTAGCTGTCCATATTGTAAAGCTGCATTTAATCCAGCTTGTCAGAGTCACCATTCCTATTATTTTAAATAAGGACAAAAAATCCAGGTTGTAAAACCTGGATTTTTGCTTTCAGAAAAATGGGAAAGAAAGGGAAAACGAAATAAAAAGTCCTTAAAATTTTCTATATAATGGTCATGATAATGGTCATGAAAATCGCAAAATTAGAAATAAATATTGAGAAACGCTTTCAATGCTAGTAAAAAGTTGACAAAAGCAAATTTTAGGACTAAACTAAGGAAGTAAATTTATTTAAAAAAGGAGAATTCGTCATGAATTTAACATTTTTCGGTCTATGTCTTGCCTGTATGGGTGTATCTCTTGCAGAAGGATTTTTGATGAACGGTTTGTTCAAATCTGCAGCACGCCAACCAGATATCATCCCACAATTGCGTAGTTTGATGATCATGGGGATCGCCTTTATCGAAGGAACATTCTTTGTAACTCTAGCGATGTCATTTGTCATTAAATAGACAACTCTATTTAGAAATGGAGGTGTCAAACCATGGAAGAAAGTTTGAATCCAACCGTTAATATTGGACCAATATCCTTTGATTTGACCCTGCTTGCCATGTCTCTTGTAACTGTTTTGATGGTTTTTGCCTTTGTCTACTGGGCAAGTCGAAAAATGACCATCCGTCCAAAGGGCAAACAAAATGCTCTTGAGATGATTTATGACTTTGTGGTTAGTTTTGCAAAACCAAACATTGGAGATTCATACATCAAGGACTATTCCTTGTTCCTATTTTCTCTATTCTTGTTTATCTTGGTTGCCAATAATATTGGTTTAATGGCAAAGGTACAAACAACAAACGGTTATAACTTGTGGACTTCTCCAACAGCCAACCTTGGATACGATTTATCCCTCTCATTATTGATCACCTTGATCGCTCATGTAGAAGGAATTCGTCGTAGAGGCGTTAAAGAATATTTGAGAGCATTTGTTACACCTGGCTTCATGACTCCGATGAACATTTTAGAAGAGTTCACCAATTTTGCCTCCTTGGCGATTCGGATATACGGAAATATTTTTGCCGGTGAGGTCTTAGCAGGATTGCTATTGGCCTTGTCACAACATGCCTTGTATTGGTATCCTTTTGCCTTTGTTGCAAACATGTTATGGACAGCCTTTTCGATTTTCATTTCATGTATTCAAGCCTATGTATTTACCATGTTGTCATCTATGTACATTGGTAAAAAAATAAATGAAGGGGAAGAGTAAGTAGAGGAGGATTAGAAGATGGATTTAACTATTAGTACCATTATTGGTGACTTTATTCTGATCGCTGGTTCCTTCCTTTTATTAATCTTTTTAGTGAAGAAATATGCTTGGGGAAATATTACCAGTGTCTTAGATGAACGCGCTGAAAAGATTTCTTCAGATATTGATGGTGCCGAGGAAGCCCGTAAAAAGGCAGAGGAACTTGCTAGCAAACGCGAAGCTGAGTTAGCAGGTAGCCGTACCGAAGCTAAAACTATTATCGAGAATGCAAAGGAAACAGCTGAGAAAAGTAAAGCTGATATTTTGGCTGAAGCTAAACTTGAAGCAGGGCGCTTAAAAGAAAAAGCCAACCAAGAAATTGCTCAAAATAAAGCTGAAGCTTTACAAAGCGTTAAAGGTGAGGTAGCAGATTTGACAGTTAATCTAGCTGGAAAAATTATCTCACAAAACCTTGACGGTCATGCCCACAAAGAACTCATTGATCAGTATATCGATCAGCTAGGAGAAGCTTAATGGACAAAAAGACAGTAAAGGTAATTGAAAAATACAGCATGCCTTTTGTCCAATTGGTGATTGAAAAAGGAGAAGAAGATCGTATCTTCTCAGATTTGACTCAAATCAAGCAAGTCGCTGAAGAAACAAATTTGCCTTCTTTTTTGGCTCAGGTAGATGTGGATGAGTCTGATAAGGATAAAACAGTTAGTTATTTCCAAGACTCGGCATCGCCATTATTACAAAACTTCATTCAAGTTCTGTTGTACAATCATCGCTCATATCTTTTTTATGATGTGATTGTAGATTGTTTAAACCGTCTTGAGAGAGAAACGAATCGTTTTGAAGTAACGATTGTGTCTGCTCATCCTCTGACTGATGAACAGAAAGAACGTTTGGTTCCAATTATCGAGAAAAAGATGTCTTTAAAAGTGCGTAGCATTAAAGAAGAAATCGACGATAGTTTAATCGGTGGTTTTGTCATTATCGCCAATCACAAGACAATTGATGTTAGTATTAAACAACAACTTAAAGTTGTTAAGGAAAATTTGAAATAGAAAGTGGTGTTCTTTTGGCAATTAACGCACAAGAAATCAGCGCTTTAATTAAGCAACAAATTGAAAATTTCAAACCCAATTTTGATGTGACTGAAACTGGTGTTGTAACATACATCGGGGACGGAATTGCGCGTGCTCATGGCCTTGAAAATGCCATGAGTGGAGAGTTGTTGATTTTTGAAAACGGCTCTTATGGTATGGCGCAAAACTTAGAATCAACTGATGTTGGTATTATCATCCTTGGAGACTTTACAGATATTCGCGAAGGCGACACTATTCGTCGTACAGGAAAAATCATGGAAGTTCCAGTTGGTGATAGCTTGATTGGTCGTGTTGTGGATCCACTTGGTCGTCCTGTAGACGGACTTGGTCCAATTGACACAGATAAAACTCGTCCAGTTGAAGCGCCAGCTCCTGGGGTTATGCAACGTAAATCAGTATCACAACCATTGCAAACTGGTTTGAAAGCTATTGATGCCCTTGTTCCAATTGGTCGTGGTCAACGTGAGTTGATTATCGGTGACCGTCAAACAGGGAAAACAACCATCGCTATCGATGCAATCTTGAACCAAAAAGGTCAAGATATGATCTGTATCTATGTAGCGATTGGTCAAAAAGAATCAACAGTTCGTACGCAAGTAGAAACACTTCGTCAGTACGGAGCCTTGGATTATACAATTGTCGTGACAGCATCAGCTTCACAACCGTCACCATTGCTTTTCCTCGCACCTTATGCAGGGGTTGCTATGGCCGAAGAATTTATGTACCAAGGTAAGCACGTATTGATTGTTTATGATGACTTATCTAAACAAGCGGTAGCTTATCGTGAACTTTCTCTCTTGCTCCGTCGTCCACCAGGTCGTGAAGCCTTCCCAGGGGATGTCTTCTACCTTCATAGCCGTCTACTTGAACGTTCAGCTAAAGTTTCGGATGAATTGGGTGGAGGATCTATCACAGCTCTTCCATTTATCGAGACACAAGCCGGAGATATCTCAGCCTATATCGCTACAAACGTAATATCTATTACGGATGGACAAATCTTCCTAAGTGATAGTCTCTTTAATGCAGGTATCCGTCCAGCTATTGATGCGGGTTCTTCCGTATCTCGTGTTGGTGGTTCTGCACAGATTAAGGCCATGAAGAAGGTTGCTGGTACTCTTCGTATCGACCTTGCTTCATACCGTGAGTTAGAAGCTTTCACTAAATTTGGTTCGGACTTGGATGTAGCTACTCAGGCTAAATTGAACCGTGGTCGTCGTACTGTAGAAGTATTGAAACAGCCCGTTCACAAACCATTACCTGTTGAGAAACAAGTTACTATTCTCTATGCTTTGACCCATGGTTTCTTGGATACAATTCCTGTAGACGATATCGTTCGTTTCGAAGAAGAGTTCCATATGTTCTTTGATGCTCAACATCCTGAGATTTTGGAAACCATTCGTGAAACAAAAGACTTGCCAGATGAAGCAGTCTTGGATGCTGCGATTACTGAGTTTCTCAATCAATCAAGCTTCCAATAAGAATAGAGGTGTCAGATGGCAGTATCTCTAAATGATATTAAAACAAAAATCGCCTCAACGAAAAATACTAGTCAAATTACTAACGCTATGCAGATGGTTTCTGCAGCTAAGTTAGGTCGTTCTGAAGAAGCATCTCGTAACTTCCAAGTGTATGCACAAAAAGTGCGTAAACTAGTTACAGATATCCTCCACGGAGATGGTGCAGACGGATCAACTAACCCTATGTTGATCAGTCGTCCTGTCAAAAAAACAGGCTATATCGTCATTACATCTGACCGTGGTCTTGTTGGAGGATATAATTCTTCAATCTTAAAAGCAGTCATGAAACTTCAGCAAGAATACCATCCTTCAGGTGATGACTTTGAGGTTATCTGTATTGGTGGTATGGGAGCCGATTTCTTCAAATCACGCGGTATTCAACCAATCTATGAATTGCGTGGACTTGCAAGCCAACCAAGCTTTGATGAAGTTCGTAAGATTATTACAAAAACGATTGAAATGTATCAAAACGAACTTTTTGATGAGCTCTATGTTTGTTACAACCACCACGTTAATACACTGACAAGTCAAATGCGTGTAGAACAGATGCTTCCAATTGTGGACTTGGATCCAAATGAAGCGGATGAGAACTATAGCTTGACCTTTGACCTTGAAACAAGTCGTGAAGAAATCTTGGATCAATTACTACCACAATTTGCTGAAAGTATGATTTATGGTGCTATTATTGATGCCAAGACAGCTGAAAATGCTGCAGGGATGACAGCCATGCAAACAGCGACTGATAATGCTAAAAAAGTGATTAATGATTTGACCATTCAGTATAACCGTGCCAGACAGGCGGCGATTACACAAGAAATCACAGAAATCGTGGCAGGAGCTAGCGCTTTAGAATAAAGCCATCCTGCTCAAATGAATGAACTTAGGACCTAGCAATACTAGGAACCGACAGTATCTTATATAGAATAGGAGAAGGAGATGAGTTCAGGTAAAATTGCTCAGGTTATCGGACCCGTTGTAGACGTTTTGTTTGCAGCAGGGGAAAAACTTCCTGAGATTAACAATGCACTTGTCGTCTACAAAAATGACGAAAAGAAAACAAAAATCGTCCTTGAAGTAGCCTTAGAGTTGGGAGATGGTATGATTCGTACCATCGCTATGGAATCAACAGATGGTTTAACTCGTGGAATGGAAGTATTGGACACTGGTCGTCCAATCTCTGTACCAGTAGGTAAAGAAACCTTGGGACGTGTCTTCAATGTTTTGGGAGATACCATTGACTTGGAAGCTCCTTTTGGAGAAGACGCAGAACGTCAGCCAATTCATAAAAAAGCACCTACTTTTGATGAGTTGTCTACCTCTTCAGAAATCCTCGAAACAGGGATTAAGGTTATCGACCTTCTTGCCCCTTATCTTAAAGGTGGTAAAGTCGGACTCTTCGGTGGTGCTGGAGTTGGTAAGACTGTCTTGATCCAAGAATTGATTCACAACATTGCCCAAGAACACGGTGGTATCTCAGTATTTACTGGTGTTGGGGAACGTACTCGTGAAGGGAACGACCTCTACTGGGAAATGAAAGAATCAGGCGTTATCGAAAAAACAGCCATGGTATTTGGTCAGATGAATGAGCCACCAGGAGCACGTATGCGTGTTGCTCTTACTGGTTTGACAATCGCTGAATACTTCCGTGATGTTGAAGGCCAAGACGTTCTTCTCTTCATTGACAATATCTTCCGTTTCACACAAGCTGGTTCAGAAGTATCTGCCCTTTTGGGTCGTATGCCTTCAGCCGTTGGTTACCAACCAACACTCGCAACTGAAATGGGTCAATTGCAAGAACGTATCACTTCAACCAAGAAAGGTTCTGTAACCTCTATACAGGCTATCTACGTGCCAGCGGATGACTATACTGACCCAGCGCCAGCAACAGCCTTCGCTCACTTGGATTCTACTACAAACTTGGAACGTAAATTAGTTCAGTTGGGTATCTACCCAGCCGTTGACCCACTTGCTTCAAGTTCACGTGCCTTGGCACCTGAAATCGTTGGAGAAGAGCATTACGCAGTTGCTGCTGAGGTTAAACGTGTCCTTCAACGTTACCATGAATTGCAAGATATCATTGCGATCCTTGGTATGGATGAACTTTCTGATGAAGAAAAAACTTTGGTTGCTCGTGCGCGTCGTATTCAGTTCTTCCTTTCACAAAACTTCAACGTTGCGGAACAATTTACTGGTCAACCAGGTTCATATGTTCCAGTAGCTGAAACAGTTCGTGGATTTAAGGAAATTCTCGACGGAAAACACGATCATCTCCCAGAAGATGCCTTCCGTGGGGTAGGTTCAATCGAAGATGTTATTGCTAAGGCTGAAAAAATGGGATTTTAAGAGGTGACCTATGGCTCAGTTAACTGTCCAGATCGTGACACCAGATGGCCTCGTCTATGATCACCATGCCAGCTTTGTATCGGTTCGAACTCTGGATGGTGAGATGGGGATCTTGCCACGACATCAAAATATGATTGCGGTATTAGCAGTTGATGAAGTTAAAGTCAAACGTGTTGATGATGATTCTCATGTAAACTGGATAGCAGTAAACGGAGGAATCATTGAGATTGCTAATGATGTCATAACTATCGTTGCTGACTCAGCTGAACGCGCTCGTGATATCGATGTTAGCCGTGCAGAACGTGCGAAACTTCGTGCAGAACGTGAAATCGAAGAAGCACAAGATAAACATTTGATTGACCAAGAACGTCGTGCTAAAATTGCATTGCAACGTGCCATTAACCGTATCAATGTCGGAAATAAATTATAAAATAAAAAAGAACTTGATCTTTATTCAAGTTCTTTTTTTGTTAGTGATGAAAACTAATGCAGACCGCTTCAGGTACATGAAAGTCATTCGAAAGTTCTGCAAGTCGACCAGTTTCAGGATTACGCTTAAAGACAGTTGCATTATCTGAATCTTGGTGAACTGCGATGAGGAACTCTTGGTCTGGTGACAAATCAAAATCACGTGGGTTATGTCCATGAGTTGGAACAATCTCTAATAACTCTAAACTTCCATCCGCTAAAATACTATATACTGCGATAGAATCATGTCCGCGGTTCGAAGCATAGAGGTATTTGCCATCTTTAGAGAGACGAATAGCAGCAGTGCCGTTAAACCCTTTATAGTCATCTGGTAAGGTTGAAATGACCTGCATTTTTTCAAATGCTCCGACTCCATCGTAAATCAATACTTCAATTGTACTGTTCAGTTCGCAGATAAGATAAGCAATCTTGTAGTGGTGGTGGAAAACCAGGTGACGCGCACCCGCACCAGGAGTACAGTTGTAGGTAGCTAATGGACTTATCTTTCCTTCTGAATTGACATCATAGGTAGTTACTTCATCAGTACCTAGGTCGCAAGTGACTAAATACTGATCTGGTGTTAAATCTGTAAAGTGTACATGTGGAGAAGCTTGATTTTCATGAGGACCATGACCGCTATGTTGAACTGTATCAGCCAATTCTAGACTACCATCTTCTTTACGTTTATAGACCAAAACTTGTCCCTTGTGATAGTTAGCACCATATACTAAGCCACGTTTCTCGTCAACAGCCACATAGCAGTGAGGAGCACCTTCTGTCACAACATGATTTAGCAAAGTACCATCTGTTTGATAGGCAGCAATTCCACCTTGTCCATCTTTGCTACCGACAGTGTAGAGGTGATTTTCTTGATCAAATGCAAGATAGGTAGGACTTGGCTCAGCAGCAAATAGTTTAAGATTGGATAGTTGCCCAGTTTCTGTATCAAAATCAGCTTGATAAATCCCTTGGGATATACGACGAGTATAAGTTCCAAAATATACTGTTTCTTTCATATTCATACCTCTAAGAAAATATACTTCCATTATATCATAAAAGATTTACTACATGAAAATTCTAGAGAAGAAATAGTAAGCTAATTCAACATAGAAAGAACTTATTTCTCTATAATGAAAACCCTAAATGAAAACCCTATAAAAACCCCTTATTTTTCTAAAAAATGGTATAATGAAAGGACAAAGGAAAGGAAGTAGATATGGAACAAAAAGAGAAACACTTTACCTTATCTTGGTTTTTTAAATGGTTTTTAGATAATAAGGCCGTAACGGTCTTTTTGGTGACTTTACTGTTAGGTCTGAATATTTTTATTCTCAGTAAAATAAGCTTTTTATTTATACCAGTCATTGACTTTTTATCTGTAGTTATGTTGCCTGTTATCTTATCAGGGCTACTATTTTATCTATTGAATCCACTGGTAGATTTGATGGAGAAGTACAAGATAAACCGTGTCTTAGCCATTAGTATTATCTTTGTGATAATCGCTTTTCTTTTAATTATCGGTTTAGCGGTTGCGATCCCAAACCTTCAACGTCAGGTGATTATTTTTGCACAAAATGTACCAAGTTATATAGAAGATGCTGACAGAGTGATTGATGATCTTGTAACCAAGCGTTTGCCAGATGATTTTAGACCTCAACTGGAACAGGTTTTGGCGCAATTTTCAACTCAGGCAACTGCATGGGCAAGTAATATCTCTTCCAAAGCTGTTAACTGGGTGAGTGCTATTATTAGTGGAACTTCTCAAGTAATCGTCGCTTTGATTATCATGCCATTTATGCTCTTTTATCTCCTTAGAGATGGGAAAGGGTTGAGAGATTATATCACTCAATTTTTACCAAATAAATTAAGAGAACCAGTAGGTAAGGTTCTATCAGATGTGAACCAACAACTTGCTAACTACGTTAGAGGACAAATTACGGTCGCTGTAATCGTAGCTATCATGTTTATTATCTTCTTCAAGATTATTGGCCTTCGTTATGCAGTAGCGCTAGGTGTTACTGCAGGTGTATTGAACCTTGTGCCCTATCTTGGAAGCTTCCTTGCAATGCTCCCAGCCCTTGTGTTGGGGCTCATTGCAGGTCCAGTCATGCTCTTAAAAGTTATTATTGTCTTTATTGTAGAGCAAACCATTGAAGGTCGTTTCGTTTCACCACTGATTTTAGGAAGCCAATTAAATATTCACCCAATTACCATTCTTTTTGTACTTTTGACTTCGGGTTCTATGTTTGGTATCTGGGGAGTATTGCTAGGAATTCCAATCTATGCTTCTGCTAAAGTAGTCATCTCAGAGATTTTTGATTGGTACAAAGAAGTTAGTGGACTTTATGAACCGGTAGAGGAGACTGATCGTGAACAATAGTCAACAAATGCTTGAAGCCTTAGAACAACAGGACTTAACAAGCGCAGATTCTTTCTTTCAAAAAGCTTTAGAAGAAGACTCAGATGAAGTGCTTCTTGAACTTGCTGCATATCTCGAAGGAATAGGTTTCTACCCGCAAGCAGGGCAAATTTATGAGAAATTAGCACCGAAATTCCCAGAAGTCTACATCAATCTAGCTGCAATAGCTGGTGAAGATGGACTGATTGAAGAAGCTTTTGACTATCTAGAGAATATTGGTCCAGACAGCGAATGGTATGTATCAGCTCTTGCCTTAAAGGCTGATTTATATCAGATGGAAGGATTGACAGATGTTGCGCGTGAGAAGCTTTTAGAAGCTCGTAACTACTCTGATGATCCTCTCTTGATATTTGGACTAGCAGAGCTAGATAGTGAGCTAGGAAACGATATAGAAGCTATTCAGGGCTATGCCAAACTAGATAACCGCATTATCTATGGTCAAACTGGAATTTCAACCTATCAGAGAATAGGCCTTGCATATGCACGACTTGGAAAATTCGAATCTGCTCTTGAATTTCTTGAAAAAGCCTTGGAACTAGAATATGACGAGCAAACGGCCTATGAACTGGCAAGTCTCTATTTTGATCAAGAAGATTATCAAAAAGCAGCCTTATACTTTAAGCAGTTAGATACGATTTCTCCAGATTTCGAAGGATATGAGTATGGCTATAGCCAGGCACTCCATAAGGAACATCAAACAGAAGAAGCTCTTAGGATTGCTCAACAGGGGTTGGCAAAAAATCCTTTTGAAACACGTTTATTGCTCCTCGCTTCTCAGTTATCTTACGAATTGCATCAACCAGAGCAAGCCGAAGCTTATCTTTTGCAAGCACAAGAGAATGCTGAAGATCAAGAAGAGATTTTATTGCGCTTAGCGACCATCTACCAAGAACAAGAGAGATATGAAGATATTTTAGCCTTAGAAGCGCATGAACCTGAAAATCTCTTAACAAAATGGATGATTGCCCGTAGCTACCAGGAAACTGAGGAGTTGGACGTAGCTTACGAGCTTTATAAAGAACTCGCTACAGAATTGAAGGATAACCCGGAGTTCTTGGAACAGTATATTTATTTATTAAGAGAACTAGGGAAGTTAGAGGAAGCAACAGAATACATTCAGGCTTATCTTGACCTAGTTCCAGATGATATTCAGATGCAGGAATTGTATAATCATCTCATTTAAAATGTTCGAAATAATCGCCTTTAAACAGGCGGTTATTTTTTTGCAAACACGTCTAAAAAATAAATTAAGAATAAGCAATCAAAATAGATAGAAACAGTATGAATTTTTAGTTATTTTTTGATATAATTGTTATAGTTAAGTAGAATAATCACAAAATTTGAAAATAGAAAGATTTGAATTATGACAAAAGTAAAAATTGTAACGGATTCTTCTGTTACCATTGAACCAGAAGTGGTCAAAGAATTAGATATTACGATTGTTCCTTTATCTGTAATGATTGATAGTGTCCTCTATTCAGATGCAGATCTTGAAGAAGGTGAATTCCTTCGTTTGATGCAAGCAAGTAAAAATCTTCCTAAGACTAGTCAACCACCTGTGGGGCTCTTTGCAGAAATTTTTGATGACTTAGGCAAAGATGGTAGTCAGGTTCTTGCGATTCACATGTCTTATGCTCTATCAGGTACAGTAGAAGCAGCTCGCCAAGGAGCAAGCCTTTCATCGGCTGATGTCACTGTTTTAGATAGCTCTTATACAGACCAAGCATTGAAGTTTCAAGTTGTAGAAGCAGCTAGATTAGCTAAAGAAGGTAAAGACCTAGAAACTATCTTAGCACATGTAGAAGACGTTAAAAATCACACAGAACTTTATATCGGCGTTTCTACTTTAGAAAACCTTGTTAAAGGTGGACGTATTGGTCGTGTAACAGGTTTGTTGAGCTCACTACTTAATATTCGTGTAGTGATGCAAATGAAAAATAACGAACTTCAACCTATTGTGAAGGGACGTGGTGCAAAAACTTTTAAAAAATGGTTGGATGAACTAGTAGAGACTTTGTCACATCGTTCAGTTGCCGAGATTGGCATTTCATATGCTGGTACTAACGAATGGGCAAATGAGATGAAAGCGGTGCTTCAACCATACGTTGAAAAGCCAATTTCAGTCCTAGAAACTGGTTCTATTATCCAAACTCATACCGGAGAAAACGCCTGGGCTATCTTAATTCATTATAATTCCTAAAAAAATTGAGAAAAATTAAAGAAAAGGTGTTTTTGACTTGACCTAAAAGGAATTTTAGGTTATGATTATAAGTGTTAATTAGAAATAATTTTGGAGGATTCATTAACATGGCAAACAAACAAGATTTGATCGCTAAAGTAGCAGAAGCTACAGAATTGACTAAGAAAGATTCAGCAGCAGCAGTTGACGCTGTTTTCGCAGCAGTAACTGAATTCCTTTCAGCTGGTGAAAAAGTTCAATTGATCGGTTTTGGTAACTTTGAAGTTCGTAAACGTGCAGCTCGTAAAGGCCGCAACCCACAAACTGGTAAAGAAATCAAAATCAAAGCTTCTAAAGTTCCAGCATTCAAAGCTGGTAAAGCTCTTAAAGAAGCAGTTAAATAATGATTCTATAAAAAGCCTGTCATATTGATTGACAGGTTTTTTTGCATATTTTCGAGTGAAAGTAGCAGGAGGAGATAAACTAGTATTTCTAGTCAAACTACATTTGAAATCATCATAGATGATTCTAATGAAAGCAACAAAAAAACAACTTCGATTGAAGTTGTTTTTGTTCAACCTTATGCAAGTGATGCGGTTGATTATTTGAGACCGTATTTTTTGTTGAAACGATCCACGCGTCCATCTGCTTGAGTGAACTTTTGACGTCCAGTGTAGAATGGGTGTGAGTCTGATGAAATTTCCACACGGATCAATGGGTAAGTTTCGCCTTCGAACTCAACTGTTTCGCTAGAGCGTTTTGTTGAACCGCTAAGAAATTTGTAACCAGTAGTTGTGTCCATGAAGACAACTGGGCGATATTCTGGATGGATATCTTTTTTCATTTTGCAATATTTCCTTTCTGCCATGGTCTCTTTGCGAGCCATAGATTGTTACCATACTAGTCTATCAGATTATCAGAAGTTTGGCAAGACTTTTTATCTATTTTTCAGTAAGTTTTTCAATTTTTGGTAGATGAGATCATTCTCTTCTAAACTATAAGAATTTGCTCCGCTAGCAAGAGGGTGCCCACCGCCATCATGTTCTTTTGCGACACCATTGATAGGGACAAATTTACTACGTAGACGTACACGATAGTGACCGTCTGCTTGTTCCACAAAGATTCCCCAAAGGATAACAGTATCGATACGACCTGGAGCCCCAACGATGGCTGCTGTTTCCGCATCAGTAACGTCGTATTTCTTCAAGATTTCTTGAGTCAGAATGACACGAGCAGCTCCATTTTCATCAACCTCTAAGTGATCATAGATATAACCTTGAAGTCTGGCGATTTTATAGCTGATTGTATCCATATGACGTGTAAGTTTAGCATAATCAAAATCATACTCCCTCAGTTGACTCGCTATACGAAGCGTACGAGCAGAAGTTGCTGGAAAGAGGAAGCGACCAGTATCACCAATGATTCCAGCAGACAAGAGGTAAGCGGCCTGGTCAGATAATTTAAGGTTGGTTTCCTCTGCTAAGATAGCTACCATCTCACTGGCACTACTAGAAGTCGTATCTACCCAAACCAGATCTCCATATTCTTCATCGTTTGGATGGTGGTCAATCTTGATAATTGTCTCAGCATTAAGATAACGTTTATCATCGATTCGAGCAGTATTGGCTGTATCACAAATAATAGCAAGTGCTCCTTCAAATTCTTGATCCTCTACCTCATCCATTTTGGCTAACCATGTTAGGGTAGGCAAATCATAGCCAACAACTTTAATCTTTTTATCAGGAAAATTATACTGGAGCAGTTCTTTAAGACCAACTTGACTTCCCAAGGCATCGGGATCTGCTCTCATGTGACGGTGAATAATAATTGTATCGTATTTTTTAATTTGTTCTAAAATTTGATGGCAAATTTCCATAAATAACCTCAATTCTTTCTCATATCATTGTAGCACAAGAGTTTTTATTTTTAAAATGAAAAATCTGTGATATAATGGAGGAAGATAAATTGAGGAGGACCTTATGGCATTAGCAAAAATTGTATTTGCCAGTATGACAGGAAATACTGAAGAAATCGCTGATATTGTAGCAGATAAATTACGAGAATTAGGTTTAGATGTCGATGTTGATGAGTGTACAACTGTTGATGCTTCTGACTTTTTAGAAGCAGATCTTGCAATCGTTGCAACCTACACATACGGTGATGGTGAGCTTCCAGATGAGATGCTGGACTTCTACGAAGACCTAGCTGACCTCAACTTGAATGGGAAAATCTACGGAGTAGTTGGTTCGGGTGATACTTTCTATGACGAATTCTGTAAGGCTGTTGACGACTTTGATCGTGTATTTGTAGCAACAGGAGCTGAAAAAGGTTCAGAGTGCGTTAAAGTAGACCTTTCAGCAGAAGATGAAGATATCGAACGCTTGGAGCAATTTGCAGAAGAATTGGCTGCCAAAGTGGGATAAGCATGAAGTTGCACTGATGATAGATGTCAGTGCAGTTTTTTGTTAGATATGCCTGAAAATAACTTGCCTATTTAGTAGCTTTGTACACAATGATTCAAATAAAGAAGGAGACTCAATGGATTTAGATATTATTAGACAAGAAATTGACCAAATCGATGACCAAATCGTAAGACTCTTAGAAGAAAGAATGCATCTAGTTGAGGGTGTAGTTGCTTATAAAAAGTCTACAGGAAAACCAATTTTGGATACCAAAAGAGAAGAAGTTATCTTTGAAAAGGTTAGAAATCGCGTCAGCAATAAAAAATACGAAGAAACAATTGTTGAGACTTTTTCAGATATTCTCAAACGTTCACGTGATTATCAGGATAAAACAATCAAATGAAAAAAGAACAATTCTATCCACTAGGAATCTTTCTAGCTGCCATGTTAGGAGGATTAGTCCGTTATCAGATATCTAAATGGTTACCAGCGAGTCCAGACTTCCCATGGGGGACATTGATTGTCAATTATCTAGGGATTTTCTGCTTAGTCTATCTTGTGAAAGGATATCTGGTTTCTAAAGGAACTAGTAAAGGAGTCATTCTAGCGCTTGGCACAGGGTTCTGTGGTGGCTTAACGACATTTTCTAGTCTACTATTAGATGCAGTGAAATTGCTGGACACAGGACGGTACCTTAGTTTAGTTACGTATTTGCTCTTGAGTGTCGGTGGTGGACTTCTATTTGCTTATTGTCTAGGGAGGAAGAAATGGTAGTAATCTATCTAGCACTTGCTTGTGGACTGGGTGCCCTTGTCCGTTATTTCTTTTCACGTTATAATCAGGGTTCAGTACTACCTCTAGGAACTCTCATAGCCAATATTCTGGGCTGTTTTCTGATTGGCTTATTTTATAATCATGTGGAATCAAAAGAAGTCTATCTTATCCTTGCAACAGGTTTTTGTGGTGGCTTGACCACATTTTCAACCTTGAATGATGAACTCCAAAAACTACTTAGTAATAAGAAGGCATTTTATAGCTATATATTATTAACCTACTTGCTTGGTTTTTTGACGATTTTTTTAGGAATTTTACTTTAAATTTCTTTACTTTTTCTATGAAATTTGGTAAACTGTATCTTGTGTGTAATGGACGCACAAAAATACAGTTTATCCGCTGAGGAAGTTTCCTCAAGATTGACAAAGATAGGAGAATAAAATGAATCCATTAATCCAAAGCTTGACTGAAGGTCAACTTCGTACAGATATCCCTTCATTCCGTCCTGGTGACACTGTTCGTGTACACGCGAAAGTTGTCGAAGGTAACCGTGAACGTATCCAGATTTTTGAAGGTGTTGTTATTGCACGTAAAGGTGCTGGCATCTCAGAAAACTACACAGTTCGTAAAATCTCTAACGGTGTAGGTGTTGAACGTATCTTCCCAATTCACACTCCACGTGTTGAAAAGATCGAAGTTGTTCGTTACGGTAAAGTACGTCGTGCGAAATTGTACTACTTGCGTGCTCTTCAAGGTAAGGCAGCTCGTATCAAAGAAATCCGTCGTTAATTCGATGATAAAAAACTCTGCTCATACGGCAGGGTTTTTCTCTAGCTCCCTTAGTTCAATGGATATAACAACTCCCTCCTAAGGAGTAGTTGCAGGTTCGATTCCTGCAGGGTGCAGTACTAGTCACAAAAACACTGGATTACCAGTGTTTTTTTTTGACCAAATTTTGAACCATTCATAAGATATCCATGGTGTGGTATAATAGGAGAAAGTATAAGTACTAATTTGATTGAGATTTCTCTCCTGATTATGAGATCGGACTAATGAATTAAATAATCAATCTGTAACAGATGCTGCTAGGAATGCCTTAATAAAAACAACAGATGCAATTGGCGATGGCTTAAAAACAATAGGAAGGTGGTTTAGTTAATGGCAAAGATAAATAGAAAAAATAAAGCAAAGATTACTGATATAGAAAGAGAAAGATACCACGGGCCGTTGATTGAAGATGGTGTCAGCCTAGGTTATATTAAATTTTACCCTTGGATTATTCTACCTATTAGTTTGTTTTTATATTTTGGTGGTGGTTATGAGGATAATATTGGAATTATTAAAGTTATATTTCTTACCTGTGTCATCATTAATGTAGTGAGTGTTCTCTTTGGACGTTTTAACTCTTTGATAAACCGCTTTAAGTCTTTGACCTACATTTTAATTGCTTTAGTGTCTTGGACAGTGTTGGTCTGCTTATGTTTTATCACACTATTGATGTTCGTCACAAACGACGGAGATTCTATTAGTGCACGAACTGTCTACGATTCGGATTTGAGTCTATTCTATGTTATTCCAATGTTGTTGCTTTTTATCTTTGCATGTGGTCTCTATGCTTGGTATTATCTCCCAAAGAATCAGGGGAAAGTTTGGAAGATTAACCAGTGGGAAACTTACGGTGTTAAAGCAAAGAGTAAGAAGAAAGAACTGCTGTTCAATTTTAGTGTAATCTTTGGAGTTGTTACGTTTATTCCAGCTCTGTTAACTGGCTATGTTGTAAATATTATGGGTGTCTTATTGGGAATTCTATTTACATTGACTTTCCCAGCTGTTGTTATAGATGCTATTTATGCAGCTATTTATATAAAGAAGCACCCTGATAGCGATGAATTAGCTTAAAAATAAAAATAGTTAAGAAAGCAGTTAAGCGAATTTATCAGAATAAAAAATAAGCAAATTTTTGACCAAAAATTGACCAAGGAAGTTAGAAAAGCCTTTAAATCAAGGGTTTGAAACCTATTTTTCGATTCCTGCAGGGGGCAGAACTAGAAATAAAAACACTGGATAACCAGTGTTTTTTTGTTTGAGATGATGAAGAAATATCGTGAATTGGAGCTAGAAAAAAAATAGTAAAATATTCCAGATTTAGCATATAATGGTTTGATTTTTTAGGAGTGAAGGAGTAAAATGTAGTTAATATAATGATTGGATAGGGGTTTTATTATGAATGGTTTGGTTTTAGGATTGGATATTGGTATTGCTTCAGTAGGTGTAGGTATTATAAAAAAAGAAACTGGTGAGATTGTCCATTCGAATTCTCGACTTTTTTCAGCTGCAACAGCTGACAATAATGTTGAAAGAAGGAACTTTAGAGGTGGGAGAAGATTAACTCGTCGGAAAAAACATCGTAGTGTTCGGCTTCATGATTTATTTGAAGACTCTGGTTTGTTAACTGATTTTTCTAAGGTGTCCATTAATCTAAATCCTTATCAACTTCGTGTACAAGGGTTGGATAATCAATTAACTAATGAAGAGTTGTTTATTGCTTTAAAGAATATTATTAAGAGACGTGGCATTAGCTATTTGGATGATGCTTCTGAGGATAGCGGTACAGTATCGTCTGATTACGGGAAGGCAGTTGAAGAAAATAGAAAATTACTTTCGGAACAGACACCAGGTCAAATTCAACTAGAACGATTCGAAAAATATGGTCAGGTTAGAGGAGATTTCACTGTTGAAGAAAATGGTGAAAAACGCAGACTGATCAATGTTTTTTCAACATCAGCTTATAGAAAAGAAGCTGAAAGAATTCTTAGAAAACAACAAGAATTCAATAATAAGATTACGGATGACTTTATAGATGATTATTTGACAATCCTTACAGGTAAAAGAAAATACTATCATGGGCCAGGAAATAAAAAATCACGGACTGATTATGGAAGGTATACTACTAAGAAAGATTCTGAAGGTAAGTACATAACATTAGATAATATTTTTGGTGTTTTAATTGGTAAATGTACCTTTTATCCTGATGAATATCGTGCTTCAAAAGCTTCCTATACTGCTCAAGAGTTTAATTTACTTAATGATTTAAATAATTTAACTGTTCCCACAGAAACCAAGAAACTAAGTGAGGAACAAAAGAAAACTATTATTGAATATGCTAAGTCGGCTAAAACATTAGGAGCTTCAACCTTACTGAAATATATTGCTAAGATGATTGATGCTTCAGTAGATCAGATACGTGGTTTTCGAGTTGATGTAAACAATAAACCTGAAATGCATACTTTTGAAGTCTACCGAAAAATGCAATCGCTAGAAACAATTTCAGTTGGGAAATTATCTAGAGAAGTTCTAGATGAGGTTGCTCATATTTTAACTCTAAATACTGAACGAGAAGGTATAGAAGAAGCTATCAACACGAAGTTAAAGGGTACATTTAATCAAGATCAAGTACTGGAATTGGTTCAATTTAGAAAAAATAATAGTAATCTATTTAGTAAGGGATGGCATAATTTTTCTCTTAAACTCATGAAGGAATTTATACCAGAGCTCTATGAGACTCCAGAAGAACAAATAACAATTCTCACACGACTAGGGAAACAAAAATCTAAAGAGACCTCAAAACGAACCAAGTATATTGATGAAAAAGAATTAACAGAGGAAATTTATAACCCTGTAGTAGCAAAATCTGTCAGACAGGCAATAAAGATAATCAACGAAGCAACTAAAAAATATGGTATCTTTGATAATATCGTTATCGAAATGGCGCGTGAAAATAACGAAGAAGATGCTAAAAAGGATTATATAAAACGTCAAAAGGCAAATCAAGATGAGAAAAACGCTGCTATAGAAAAGGCTGCATTCCAATACAATGGGAAAAAAGAGTTACCAGATAATATTTTTCAGGGGCATAAAGAATTAGCAACTAAGATTCGTTTATGGCATCAACAAGGAGAAAAGTGCCTTTACACTGGGAAGAATATTCCAATTTCAGATTTGATTCAAAATCAGTATAAGTATGAAATTGATCATATTTTACCTTTGTCTCTTTCTTTTGATGATAGTTTATCCAATAAAGTATTGGTACTTGCTACAGCTAACCAAGAAAAGGGACAACGGACACCGTTTCAGGCTTTAGATAGTATGGATGATGCTTGGTCTTACCATGAGTTTAAATCATATGTAAAAGATTCTAAATTATTAGGTAATAAAAAGAAGGAATATCTTTTAACGGAAGAAGACATTAGTAAGATTGAGGTGAAACATAAATTTATTGAACGAAATTTAGTAGATACTCGTTATTCTTCTCGCGTTGTTCTAAATGCTCTACAAGATTTTTATAAGGAGCATCAATTCGATACAACTATTTCTGTGGTACGTGGGCAATTTACTTCGCAACTCAGAAGAAAGTGGGGACTTGAAAAATCTCGTGAGACCTATCACCATCATGCTTCATTGCTGCATCTAGTCAATTAAGATTATGGAAAAAACAAAATAATCCTTTGATCTCTTATAAAGACGGGCAATTCGTGGATCAAGAAACTGGTGAAATTATTTCATTGAGTGACGATGAATACAAAGAGTTAGTGTTCAAAGCACCATATGATCATTTTGTTGATACATTGAAATCTAAGAAATTTGAAGATAGCATTCTATTTTCTTATCAAGTAGATTCAAAATATAACCGAAAAATTTCAGATGCAACTATTTACGCAACAAGAAAAGCGAAATTAGATAAGGATAAATCTGAAGAAACTTATGTTTTAGGTAAGATTAAAGATATTTATAGTCAAGCGGGATACGATGCATTTATTAAAATTTACAATAAAGATAAAAGTAGATTCTTAATGTATCACAAAGATCCACAAACATTTGAGAAGGCAATTGAAGAGATTTTAAGAACCTATCCTTCTAAAGAATTTAACGATAAGAATAAAGAAGTTCCTTGCAATCCTTTTGAGAAATATAGACAAGAAAATGGACCAATCAGAAAATATAGCAGAAAAGGTAATGGTCCAGAAATTAAAAGCCTGAAATATTATGATAAAAATATTCCAGAATCATTTATTAACATAACTCCCTCTAATAGTAAAAATAAAGTTATACTTCGTCAATTAAATCCTTGGAGAACAGATGTCTATTTCAATCCACAAACTGATAAATATGAACTATTAGGATTAAAATATGCAGATTTACAATTTGAAAAGAAGACTGGGAACTATTCTATAACTATTGATAAATATAATGAAATTAAAGAAAAAGAAGGAGTTAGCAGGGAGTCAGAATTCAAATTTACCTTATATAAAAATGACTTAATTTTGATTAGGGATACCAAAAATAATGAAGAACAAATTTTTAGGTTTTTATCGAGAACAATGCCTAATCAAAAAAACTATGTCGAATTAAAGCCTTATGATAAAGGAAATTTTGAAGGTAAAGAAAGAATTAGAGTATTTGATACTACATCTAATGGTCGCTGTATTAAAGGGCTAAATAAAAAAGATATCTCAATCTATAAAGTTAAAACAGATGTTTTGGGTAATAAACATTTCATCAAAAAAGAGGGTGAAGAACCAAAACTCAAATTTTAAAAAATATTTTTTAAAAAGAGTTGCAAACGCTTTTACAATGTATTATAATAGTAACTGTAAGGGACGCCTTACACAGTTACTTAAATCTTGCAGAAGCTACAAAGATAAGGCTTCATGCCGAATTCAACACCCTGTCATTTATGCGGGGTGTTTTCGTTTTGTAAAGAGGATAAAAATAATGACTTGGAGAATTGTACATGTTTGTCAGAGTGAAAGAATGCAATTAAAGTTGGATAATCTTTTGATTAAGAAGATGGGCGAAGATTACGTTATCCCCTTGAGTGATATTTCTATCATTGTAGCAGAAGGAGGAGAAACGGTTGTAACCTTAAGATTGTTAAGTGCCTTAAGTAAGTATAATATTGCCTTAATTGTCTGTGATAATGAGCATTTGCCAACAGGAATTTACCATTCACAAAATGGCCATTTTAGAGCCTATAAAAAGTTACAGGAACAATTATTGTGGACGCAGGAACAAAAAGATAAATTATGGCAGATAGTTACCTATTTTAAAATAAACAATCAGCAAGATGTTCTCTCAATGTTTGAGAAAAATATCGATTGTATCCAGTTATTAGCGGACTACAAAGACCATATTGAATTTGGAGATAAAACTAATCGTGAAGGACACGCAGCAAAAGTTTATTTCAATGAATTGTTTGGAAAGAAGTTTGTACGTCTCACCCAACAAGAAACTGACGTCATCAATGCAGGTCTAAATTATGGCTATTCGATCATGAGAGCACAAATGGCACGTATTATTGCTGGCTATGGGTTAAATCCCTTAATCGGAATTTTTCATAAAAATGAATACAATCAATTTAATTTGGTAGATGACTTAATGGAACCTTTTAGACAAATTATTGATGTCTGGGTTTATCAAAATTTACTGGATGAAGAATATTTAAAATATGAGTTTCGTTTAGCTTTAACGGATACACTGAATGCAAAAATTCGTTATGGAAAAGAAACCTGTTCAGTAACGGTAGCAATGGATAAATATGTTAAGGGGTTTTTAAAATGTATTTCGGATAAGGATACGAGTAAATTCTACTGTCCGATCGTTTCTAGTGTAGAATGGAGCTGAAGAAATGAGGTATGAAGCATTGAGGTTATTGTGTTTTTTTGATCTTCCTATGGATACGAACCAAGAAAAAAGAATCTATCGTAATTTTCGGAAAGATCTAATTGCTAATGGATTTGAAATGTTGCAGTTTTCAGTTTATTATAGAACGTGTCCAAATCGAAGTTTTGCTAGTAAATTCTATAAAAAATTAAGCCAAAGTAATTTACCTAGTGGAAATGTCCGTTTACTAGCGGTTACGGAGAAACAGTTTTCTGAAATGGTTTTGATCATTGGTGGAAAAACAAAACAAGAAGAAGTAGTCAGTGATAATAAGTTGGTAGTTATATGAAAATGAATATCAGTCATCCATACAAGGATAATATTACATTGAGTTTTGGACAATTTACTCAAGTTGTTGGCCAAGATCAACAATTAAAGTACTATATTTGGCAAATCCTGTTATGGTATTTTGGAGGAAAAAAATATAGTGAAGAAGACTTAGTACTATTCGAACAAAATGAACCTAAAATCTTAATAGACGATACGGTGGTTTCCCGTTCGGAATTCAGAGTGATCCAACTATCGAATATCAATGATCTAATCGAGCAGATGGAGTATAAAAAAGGAACTATAGCTTATGATTATCTAAAGAAAAAGATTAATACAGTGGAGATGATGGAGCAAATTGAAAATATCAATGATCATCTAGATAGGATTTCTTTGCTGTTGAATCAGAATTTGAATCTACAACTAGATGGTATTTACTATCATACAGAAGCGAAATATTTTAATGCAGACCAATTGATCCAAAAAAATTTTCTACCCTATTTTGGACAGAACGATAAAAATATATCCTTTGAATTTGTTGACAATAAGACAAAGTTTTTATTATTCCTTTCGATGTTGCAAGTAGTGATTACGGATCAATCTGAAAAGGTATTACTTGTTCTCCGAAATATGGATGATTATTTATCTTATAAGGAATTTGTTGAGTGTTGTGAACAATTAGAGCGATTAACCATTCACTGTAACTTGTTATACACTATTTCATTTCCTTCAAATGAAGGTTATCTTCATGTCACGAAAGAAGTACTAGAGAAGATTAATATTGTTTCAGATTACGTTGATCATTTTTATTCATTAGAATTTATGTACGAACGTTTTACTAATCAATATCCAATAAATCAAATACCTAGTAAGCAAGATTTTTTATCATCTTTAAGAAAGATTGGACCTTACTTATTTAATTCTGACATTTTCCATATGAGTTTATCAATTGAAGATCAAGTGGCATTGAGGATATTAAACAATCTGTACCAGTATGAAATGAAAATAAAATTCCATATTAAGCCTGTTAATCCAATGTTATTAAAGTATTTAGAAGAATAGTATTGACGAGTTAGCTCTAAGACTTTATAATGGTTTTGAGCTACAAAAACCAAAATTGACGAATTTGAGGTTTTTGTACTCTCAAGATTTAAGTAACTGTACAACCTTACCAATAACTGTAACCACGCCCCCTAGTTTTTGTACTCTCAAGATTTAAGTAACTGTACAACCTTCAAACGTGGTCTTGAATTGGTTGATCTGTTTTTGTACTCTCAAGATTTAAGTAACTGTACAACCCAATATGAACGAATAAATCAGTCGTCTAGGTTTTTGTACTCTCAAGATTTAAGTAACTGTACAACAATATGAAAAATTAGACGGTGACGGTGGCAGTTTTTGTACTCTCAAGATTTAAGTAACTGTACAACCAACCTAGTGATCACTGAAACAGAAAGTAAGTTTTTGTACTCTCAAGATTTAAGTAACTGTACAACTATCAACAACTTACAATTGGCTCATTGGCAGTTTTTGTACTCTCAAGATTTAAGTAACTGTACAACATATGAACGAACCTGAACAACCAAAAGCCAGTTTTTGTACTCTCAAGATTTAAGTAACTGTACAACAAATACTTGAAATTGAGTTCTAATATTGTAAAAACCGCTCAGTAGAGCGGTTTCTGTGTATTCTAATATTTTTACAAGACCCAAGTACGAATAGCATGGGCTACACCTGATTCATCATTTGATTTAGTGATGTATTTGGCGATTTTTTTGAGTTCTGGATTTCCATTTTCCATAACAACTGGATTTCCAACGACTTCGAGCATGGCACGGTCATTTTCTTCATCCCCGATAGCCATAGTCTCATCTTTTGTTAATCCTAGTTTTTCAGCTAGATGTGTAATAGCTGAGCCCTTATCTACACCTTCTTTGAGAAGTTCGAGGTAGAATGGAGCTGATTTATTAATAGAGTAGCGTTCATAAAATTCTGCAGGAATCTTTTCAATCGCGACATCTAGAATTTCTGGTTCATCGATGAACATACACTTAACGATTTCCTTGTCAGCCATTTCTTCAGGAGTGCGGTAAAAGATAGGCATGTTGACGAGGGTTGATTCGTGTACGGTATATTTTCCGATATTGCGATTGGCAGTATAGATACCATCCTTAGTGATGGCATGCATGTGAACTCCTAGTTTTCGACTGAGAAATTCCATATCTAGATAGTCTTCGTAGGACAAGGATTCACTGATAATCTCATGTCCTGTAGCAGTTTCCTGAACAAGAGCACCGTTGAAGGTTACAACATAATCCCTCTCATCTCTTAATTTTAGTTCGTCAAGGAGTTTAGCAACACCAGCAATAGGACGACCTGTTGCAATCACAACCTTAACTCCAGCTTGTTTGGCATCTTGGATAGCTGCAAAGACTTCTTGCGTAATTTCTTTCTTGCTATTGACTAGGGTACCATCGATATCGACGGCGATTAGTTTAATACTCATAAATTTCCTCTGTTATTTCTTGTCTGGAGTAAAATGATCATTCTCAATCAAATGTGAAAATTGTTGAATGGTAGAAGCAAAAATATTGTTTGGATTCAGCATTTCTTTAGGGAAGTAGAAACGGTTGTCACCATGACGACTTCCTGCAAGAGATTGGACGATAGGTGAAAGACTAGAAAGTTCAGCTAACTGACCATTTTTCTGAACAATCTCAATTTGCGTTCTAGGATTTTCAGATTCTGGTCGATATATATCGTAAGGAAGGTCGAAATTCTTATGAATAGCAGTGTAGTAGTTGGGGTCAAAACCAATTTCTTCTACTAAACCTCGCATGATTTCAAGTTGATTCTGGTCTTCCTGAGAAAAAGTAATAGATTTAAAGACCTTCCGATTGATGAAACGTTGGGAAAGGTCAGCCAAAATCTTGTCTGTACTTGTCATCCAGAGTTGGAAGTAAGTATTCATCACACCATCATCTAGGGCAAGATAGTCAGCTAAGCTTACATTCTTCTCAAAAAATGGAAGGAGATGAGGCGAAGTAAGAGCGAAGAATTCTTTATTTTCTGGATAGAGTTCTTTGGCACGTTTCAAAAGATTTTGCAGAAGAACCTCCATGGCCCGTGTAGCTGGGTGGAAATATACTTGCATGTACATCTGGTAACGGCTGAGGACATAGTCCTCGATGGCATGCATTCCATTACGCTGAAAGGCGATACCATTTTCAACAGGACGAATGACACGAAGGATCCGTGTCAAATCAAACTGACCATAAAATGCACCGGTGAAGTAGGAGTCACGAAGGAGATAATCCATGCGGTCTGCATCAATCTGACTTGAAATCAGTTGTACGACCTGTTTGTTTGGATAAGTGTGGTCGATAACGCTAGCAACTTTTTTAGGAAAGTCAGGAGCAACCTGCAAAAGAACCTGGTGAATCTCTGTCTCAGGGCTTTGGATTATTTCCTGAGTAATTGCCTCATGGTCAGTATCAAAGAGATTTTCGAAAGTATGAGAGTAGGCACCATGTCCAAGGTCGTGGAGAAGTGCTGCAGTCATGGTCAAGAGAGATTCATTGGAATCCCATTCTTCCGGGTATTTTTCTTCGAAAATTTCAGTGATTTGACGGGCAATTTCATAGACACCCAAACAGTGAGAAAAACGACTATGCTCTCCACCATGGAAGGTATAGCTAGATGTCCCTAACTGTTTGATACGACGGAGTCGTTGAAATTCTTTGGTATTGATCAAGTCGTAAATGACCTGATTGTTGACGTGGATATAGTTGTGAACAGGGTCACGAAATACTTTTTCATTCATAAGACCATTATAGCAAATTCCTTGGCTTTTTGGTAAAATAGTAGGGATAAGTGAGAAGAAAGAGGAACTCTTGTGAAGATTAGAATGAGAAATACTATCCAGTTCGATGAACAATTGGAAGTAATCGACCAACTTTATGATGTAGAACTACGTGAGAAGGGGGATTTTTCTTATCTCTTTTTCTACAATGAGGAGCAAGAAAAGGTAGTTTTGAAATTTAATGGAGAGGAACTGGTCATGTCACGTTTCTCAAATCCCAAGACCATCATGCGTTTTCTCAAGGATTCTGATAGTTTAGCCTATATTCCAACGCCTATGGGTATGCAGGAGTTTATCATCCAAACAAGCCATTATGAAGTTGTTGAAGAAAAGCTTGAACTAGCCTATCAATTGCAAAACAAAGAAGGAGTTCCATTTGCGGACTACCGTTTAGAAATTACTTGGGGATAAGAATAAGGTTGGCGAAAGCCAACCTTATTTGATATAGAGTTCTTGATTTTTTAAGACGATCTCCCGTACACTTGCAAATTTCTTCAGTTTTTTGAGGTCTTCTGGATGTGTCACGAGGGTAATAACATAGCCTTCTTTGCCCATACGTCCAGTACGTCCAGCGCGGTGAGTATAGGTTTCGATATCTCTTGGGACGTCAAAGTTAACCACGCATTCCAGACTATCAATGTCGATACCACGAGCTAGAAGGTCTGTCGCAAGAAGGAGTGTCAGTTGATTATCTTTGAACTTTTCTAAGATAACTTTTCTAAATTTAACGTTGACATCGCTCGCAAGCGAAACTGCTAAAATATCACGATACTGCAATTTTTCTTCAGCGCTTCCAAGGTCTGACAAGCTGTTAAAGAAGACGAGTCCACGGAAGTCATCGACATGTGCTAGTTTCCGAAGCATATCTACTCGGTTACGTTGGTCTACTTGCATGTAGAAGTGTTGAATGTTGTCCAACTTTTGATCAGAGAGGTCAATGGTGCGCGTGTTAGCTGCAATCTTATCTTGATCAAACTTGGTAGTGGCACTCATATAGATGAGTTGGTGGTCACGAGGTGCGTAATGGGTAATTTTTTCAACAAAATGAATCTGTGAATCGTCAAGCAACTGATCAAATTCATCAAGAATAATAGTCTCTACATTCATCATCTTGATTTTTTTCAATTTGATGAGTTCAAAGATTCGACCAGGAGTTCCAATCAAGATTTCTGGTCCCTTTTTCAGACGTTCAATCTGACGTTTCTGGCTTGAACCTGAAAGGAATAGCTGAGCAGTCAAGCCGATAGCTTCGCCCCAAGTTTTGGTGACATCAAAAATTTGTCCAGCCAGTTCAGTGTTAGGAGCTAAAATCAACAGTTGCTGCGCTTTTTTCTTGTGGAGTTTTAAAAGACTCGGGAGTAGGTAAGCTAAGGTTTTTCCCGTTCCGGTTGGACTAACTCCGAGGAGTGATTCTCCTTCTAAAATAGGATTAAACAGTTGTTCTTGAATGGGAGTGAATTCTTGGAAACCTAGTTGGTCAATCAATTTTTGCCATTCGTTTGGTAGTTTCGTTTTCATTTTTCTGCCTCAAATCTAATGCCAGCATCTTGTCGCATGGTATAAAGCACTTGATGAACATCTGTTGCATCGGTAAGCCATTGCTGGTAGAGAGTCTGGTCTGGTTGGTTAATCATATGTGCAAAAGCAACAGTTTCCTCGGTCATAGTGTGAGGTGCCTGCTGGATAGGAAGATGAAGTTCCTTTCCTTGATGTTCTGTAAAAATAGCTGATTGGATATGCTCGATTGTATTGAGAGTCAAGGTGCCGTCAGTCGTATAAATCTCGCAAGGAAGATTAGAAGTGATATTCTTTCCTGCTTTGATATGAACTTGATAATCAGGATAGGAGAGGATACCGTCTCCGTTTAGATCAATACTGTTGTCTAGTTGCTGAGCTTGATAGGTTGCACGAGTTGGATTTCCAAATAAGCGAATAGCAGCATAGAGTGGGTAAATTCCTAAATCCATGAGAGCACCACCAGCAAAACGGTTTGAGAAAACGTTAGGAGTATTGCCAGCAAGGAGTTCAGGCATCTTAGATGAATATTTAGCATAGTTAAAGTCTGCTCCTAAAACATGTTTGTCTGCAAGAAAGTCTTTAATTGTAGCGAAAGCCTCTTCGTGGTAGTTTCGTGCCGCTTCAAAGATGAACCGTTGATTTTTCTGAGCTGTTTGCAATAAATCTTTCCATTCCTTTGGCTGAGTCACAGCTGGTTTTTCAAGGATGACATGTTTTCCAGCAACTAAGGCAATTTTAGCCTGACTAAAGTGTAGGGAATTTGGACTAGCAATATAGACGACATCAAAAGGGTGTTTGAAAAAATCTTCTAACTGGTCAAATAATGTTACATCTTGATAGTGAGAAGCAAACTTTTCTGCAGTTTCAATTTTTCTTGAATAGACTGCAACTAGTTGGTATTCTCCACTAGTATGGGCTGCATCGATAAAATGATGGCTGATTGCGCCAGTTCCGATTATACCTAGTTTTAGCATGGAAACTCCTTTTTCTGTCAGTAATAATTGATTTCATTATATCATAGAAAGAGTCAACTAGCTTAAGATAGGTAATTCTTTTGTTTTGAAGCTTCGAATTTCCATGAAAAAATGGTACAATAGAGATAGTAAAACTAGGAGTTTAGTATGAGATTATTACCTATGAGAAAAATTTCTCGTCATTCAAAAAGATTGGCGCTTTTTTTGACTTTCTGTGCAGGTTATGTGGATGCCTATACGTTTATTGTAAGGGGGAATACCTTGGTTGCTGGACAAACGGGAAATGTTGTATTTCTTTCCGTTTGACTCATTCAAGATAATGTATCAGATGCAAGTACAAAAGTCATGACCTTGCTTTCTTTCATGATGGGTGTCTTTCTGCTGACAGTCTATAAGGAAAAATTACGTGTGGTAAAAAAACCAATCTTATCGCTGTTCCCGCTTGCTATTTTGTCCTTGATTATAGGCTTTGTTCCCTTAACGGTTGACAATATCTACATTGTTCCTCCCCTTGCTTTTTGTATGGGACTAGTGACAACAGCCTTTGGTCAGGTTTCTGGCATTGCCTATAACAATGCGTTTATGACAGGAAATATCAAACGCACTATGTTGGCTTTCGGGGAATACGTGCGGACCAAACATACTCCGTTTTTATTTGAGGGGCTGATCTTTGTGAGTCTGCTTAGTAGTTTTGTCTTTGGGGTAGTTTTTTCAGCTTACTTGACAATTTTTTTCACTGAAAATACCATATTAGGTCTGCCAATCATGATGAGCGTTTTTTATCTGAGTATGCTTTTATCTTCTTTTCGAAAAAAGAATGAGAAATAGTATCATTTTGAGTGAAAATACTTGTCAAAAAATTAGAAACATGTTATACTTTTAGAGTTGACTATGCACGTTCCTGTGCAACCGCACGAACATCGTTGCTTGATTTTCAAGTATAAGTGGTTCGTCCCACGATGCTAGGCGAGTCTTCACAAAAATACGGGGAAACCCATAAAAATCATAGGAGGTGCATGATGAGCACATACGCAATTATCAAAACTGGCGGAAAACAAGTTAAAGTTGAAGTTGGTCAAGCTATCTACGTTGAAAAATTGAACGTTGAAGCTGGTCAAGAAGTTACTTTTAACGAAGTTGTTCTTGTTGGTGGTGAAAACACTGTTGTTGGAACTCCACTTGTTTCTGGAGCTACTGTTGTTGGAACTGTTGAAAAACAAGGAAAACAAAAGAAAGTTGTTACTTACAAGTACAAACCTAAAAAAGGTAGCCATCGTAAACAAGGTCACCGTCAACCATATACAAAAGTTGTCATCAACGCAATCAACGCTTAATTTTAAGGAGAACACATGATACAAGCAGTCTTTGAGAGAGCCGAAGATGGCGAGCTGAGGAGTGCGGAGATTACTGGACACGCCGAGAGTGGCGAATACGGCCTAGATGTCGTGTGTGCATCGGTTTCTACGCTTGCCATAAACTTTATCAATTCCATTGAGAAATTTGCAGGCTACGAACCAATCTTAGAATTAAACGAAGATGAAGGTGGTTATCTGATGGTTGAAATTCCAACTGATCTTCCTTCACACCAGAGAGAAATGACGCAGTTATTCTTCGAATCATTTTTCTTAGGTATGGCAAACTTATCGGAGAACTCTTCTGAGTTCGTCCAAACCAGAGTTATCACAGAAAACTAACACGGAGGAAAACATTATGTTAAAAATGACTCTTAGCAACTTGCAACTTTTCGCCCACAAAAAAGGTGGAGGTTCTACATCAAACGGACGCGATTCACAAGCTAAACGTCTTGGAGCTAAAGCAGCTGACGGACAAACTGTAACTGGTGGATCAATCCTTTACCGTCAACGTGGTACGCACATCTATCCAGGTGTAAACGTTGGTCGTGGTGGAGACGATACTTTGTTCGCTAAAGTTGAAGGCGTGGTACGCTTTGAACGTAAAGGTCGCGATAAAAAACAAGTTTCTGTTTACCCGATCGCTAAATAATCGCTCTATACACCATTAAATAAGGCTTTCCGAGATTTTCGGAAAGCCTATTTTTTGTTTTGGTACCCAGTTTGGTACCCATATTTAAAATCCGATATAGGTAGCAAATTTATTTGCTACTTCATTTTTTGCTTTTTGGGTTACGTGAGCGTATATATCCATTGTTGTTTGGATATTCTCGTGACCAAGTCGCTCCTGAACTTCCTTTATAGTAGCTCCAGCTTCAAAGAGTAAAGAACAATGTGTGTGCCTAAACCCATGAGGTGTGATTCGCTTAAATTCTGGGTACTTCCTCCAAATCCTATTCAGCATATTGTTGACATGAACAACACTCCTAGGACCTCCATCTTCATTTTTAAAAAGGAGTCCTTTGGTACTAAATTTGTGCCATTCTTTTAAGACTTCGATGGTCTTTGGATCCAGAGTAATTGTCCGAGCGCTCTTTTTGGTTTTTGGTGTTTGGAAGATTAGTTTATTATCTTCACCTTTTGCCAGTGTTTGCTTGACAGTAATCTGGCCATTCTTCAAATCGACATCAGACCACCTCAAAGCACTTATTTCATTTTTTCTCATACCTGTGAAAGCTAGTAATCTAAAATAAGTCAGCATTTCTACATCATCAAAACTTTTAACAATCTCAAAGAATTCTTGTAGCTCTTCTTTGTTGTAGAATTTTTCAAGCTCATCCGTATTATTTTTTTGTCTTTTAGGTTTCAAGGTCTTTCTCATTGGATTGTTTTCGATGAGTTCCATTGAAATGGCATAATCAAAGATTTGATTTGCTATGCTGATGATTCCAAAAAATCTTTTATACTCATCCGCCCACTTATTAACTTGAGCCTGACACATAGATAGACTAATTTTATTGATTGGCTTATCTCCAAAATTAGGAATAATCCACTTATCAGCAATATTCACTTGACTGACATAAGTTGACTCTTTCACAGTATGTTTATAATGCTCTTTCCAGATCTCATAAACTTGCTGAAAAGTAGTAGTAGTATTCTTAGACCTAAAACTTTTCTTCTCGTATTCAGTCAAGCACTTTGCTTCTGCAAGCCTTGCTTCTCGCTCTGTTTTAAATCCTCGTCTTTTCGTAATTATCTTTTTATTCGTAAGTGGATCTATTCCATGATATGCTTTAAAATAATAAGCAGTAGAACCACCTTTTTCGTACTTGCCAATCATTGCTTTTTCCCTCATTTCTTGGTAAAATGGGTATAGTAAAGAGGGCTTTTTAATGCCATTCTTTTCTATACAGTACATCCTCACATCTTTGCTTGCAGGCTGGTGTGGGGATTTTTTTATTTCAGTATTTTCATTTCTCCTTTATACTCTTGAGAAATTTGAGTTTTAGCAGAATCAGAGGTATAAACCAGTAGTTGAGGTGTATCTTTTTCTAAATCAACATTGTAGCCTTTTTCTTGAGCCCACTTTTCAAAAATGGTATTCTTAGCTTTCAAAAATTCATTTGAAATATAGATCTTGCGACTAGTGCTTTCATTCTTCCAACTCTCTCCGATTCGTACAGAAAGGTTTTTATCATCCCCTCCAGGAACAAAATCAACCTTTTCACCTTTATCTAGAACTTCAGCATTCTCTTTAAAGTATAAAGCGAATTCCTCACCTAATTCTTTAGTCATTTTGAATTTTTGTTCAACCGTTGTCGATGTTGTTTTTTCAGTTTTAGCAGCAGTATTTTTAGATGGAGTGTTTAGAATACCATTCACAACACCAATAGACACGATAGCAATCAGCACCCAAAACCATATTCTTTTATAAACTGGTTTAGAATTGTTAAATTTATCCATATTTCTTCTCCTTTTAACTACCTGTCAATCTATAAAATTCTTCTTGAATCATCTGTTCACCCCAAGTTGTCGCAATTTTATGCCTTTTAGCAAAACTTAACCAATTGAATTCCGAAGGCTCGCATTGAGACAATTCTTCAGAAATGAGATGACGAACCATGAAGCGATCTGCTTCATTTTCGTATTTATAGAGCAGTCTTTTATAATGCGCTGGGTTATGGTTTATGTGTCCTAATTCGTGAAGGATAACCTCTTCTCGTTCTTCCTGACTAAGATTACCATTCACATAGATAGTGCGCTCATCAGGAAAATAAAACCCTCTACGCTCCCACATTGTTTCGGGAAACAGATAAAGCGTGACCTGGTATTCATCCAGCAACTCATTCACTTTCAATGTCAGACACCCCCAAAGAGAGTTTAATGATCTGCGCAATCTTGTCAACATCTTCATCTGATAGTGGTTTACCATCAAAAAGAACTACACGTTCACGAAGATTGGACAAGTCAACAGCACGACCATCAGCAGTAGTGACAATCTCACCTGCAACATTAGGATTATCAGTTCGACCTAATAGATAATCGGTCGAAACATTAAAATATTCAGCAATTTCTTGAAGTCGCTCAGAATTAGGCGCCTTCTTTTTTAATGAATAAAAATAATTTGTACTATAACCTAAAGTTTCTTCTAGTTTTGACAAAGCAATTCCTCGCTTTTTAGCAAGTTCTTTGATTTTTTCAAACGTTGAAAACATTGTTAAATCAACCTTTCTACGCTTAACAAAAAAATATTCTAGAAAAAAGTATAGAAAAGTGTTGACAAGCTCTATAAAAAAGTATAGAATATATATTGTAAAGCGAAATATAAAGCGAAAATAAAAGAGAAAAGACGAACTAAAAATAAAAGCTTTGGCGAGCGTTATGATTGGTTTAGAAAGTCCTTTGTTTATGTTTTTCTTATACCTTGATTATAGACTTTAGTCTAGAAAAAGTCAAGAAATTCTATAAAAAAGTTTTCGCTTTGTGTTTCTCTAAAAAAAGAAAGGAGCTACACATGAGCACACAACACCAAAAGTGGAACGAACTGGTAAAACAAAAAATGGCTGAACGCAATTGGAATAATGCTGATTTAGCACAAGCAATTGGATTCAAGCGCACATCAAGCGTTATCACAGAATTATTTAACATCGGTAAAGGTTCTGATGATTTGAAACTAAAGATTTCAAAAAAATTAGGAATATCAGAATCATGGGAAAAATTTGAGGAGTAGAAAATGAACGAAATATTTAATTTTCACGGACAAGAGGTCCGTACTATGACAATTAATGATGAGCCTTGGTTCGTCGGAAAAGATGTTGCAGATATATTAGGATACAGCAAAGCAAGAAATGCAATTGCTCTTCACGTTGACGAAGAGGACGCCCTAAAACAGGGCATCCCTACTAGCGGCGGAATGCAAGACATGTTGATCATCAACGAATCAGGATTATACTCGCTTATACTATCTAGCAGATTGCCACAAGCGAAAGAATTTAAGCGTTGGGTGACATCAGAAGTTCTTCCAGCCATTCGCAGACAAGGCGGATTTATTCGTGAGGACTTGGACGAAGATGCCTTCATTGCTCTATTTACTGGTCAGAAAGAACTTCGAAAGCAACAAGTCACAATGCTTGAAGATATCGACTATCTCAAGAATGAACAACCAATCCATCCTAGCTACGCTCAATCACTCTTGAAGAAGCGTAAGGCTCGAGTGGTTGCTTGTCTTGGTGGAATCGACAGTCCAGCTTATGCAGACAAGACATTCGCTCAATCAGTATTCAGACAAGCTGAAATTGATTTCAAGGATCATTTCAATATCAGTCGATATGACTTACTACCAAAAAAATTCGCAGAAGCAGCACTTGCCTATTGGATGACTTGGGAACCAAGTACCAACACTAAGATGAAAATTATGGATTTGAATGCTTTTAACATAGCTCAGAGAGGATAAATAATGAAACCAAACCGATATCCGTATAGCGGAAAAAAAGAGTCAACTTTGAAGGTTGACTCAGATAAAATTGCCACAGGGATTACGGCTAGAAATTTAGCTATTCACCCTTTAAAATACCAAGCTCTAACAGTGAGTTAGTAATAGTGACGACTGTATTTTTGGAAGTTGATTTAGAAACATATTCTATTATGTTAACGATATGTTGCGCTTGATCGTTGTTAATATTTAGATTCATCGCATTTAATTCCTTAATAACAAATTCAATGAGCTCGTTATTGAAGTTAAAATTTTTATCAATGTGTTTGTTAATAACTTCCATAAAAATTTTTGTATCCATGATTTCCTCCTTTCTATTGAAATTTTGACTAAAACGGTGAGAGGTCCTAGCCAAGATATATTATAACATAACAAAACAGAAATTCACAACATATCATGAGTGTATGTGATTGTTTTACAACATATTGTGTTTAGAGGTAAAAAATGTGGGAAAAATTAAATAAAATCATGCAGGAGAGAGATTTAAACGGTAGTCAGTTATCTAAAATGGCTGGAGTTAATCGTAGTTTCTTTTCTGACTTAAAAACAGGAAAGGTAAAATATCTTTCTTGGCCAAATATGTGCAAAATAGCTGATGCACTGGAAGTCAGCTTGGATGAATTTAGATAACAAAAAAGCACCTGACAGAAATCAGGTACTTACTTAAATACATACATTGATTATATCACATAAGGAGGTTATTGTGAATATTCTCAGCGAAAACTTTGAGTATGGCATCCAACTAATTGTTAAGGATCAATTTAAAGAATGTCTCAAAGAATTATTAGAACATGAAACAATTGAGAAACGATGGCTCTCAATCGAAAGTGCTGCTAATTATTCAGATTGTAGCACAAATACCATTCGTAAATGGTTAAAAATGGGATTAAACCTATATAAAATTGACGGAACAAAACGAATTGACAAGAATGAACTCGATGAGTTTATTCAAGCAAATCTTGTAATTTAGTATTAGAAAGTAGAAAAAATGAACGAACCAAACATTTTAAGCCAATTATTTGGAGTATCGCTAACATTTATCGGCATCTTTGCAATCATGCTTTTTACTTGTCGATATGAAGACAAGCAAGAAAAAAAACCAACGATCATCATTGAAGAAGCAGAGGGTTTCAGAGAAATTGCTAGAAGAAATCTAAAAAATTGTGACAGAAAGTCAACTTACGACACACAGCCACCTGTTGGCCTTTCATCAACCATCGATGACCTACCATCTGACTTGAAGATGTGTGTTGAAGATTACGACAGACTAGCGAATGACTATCAAGAAGAAACTCGCAACAATGACATTTTAAAAAGACAAAACACTAGTCTTTTAGAAGAAAACGGTCGCTTACTCTACAAAGAAATGACAATGGATTTCCGTAAAAATCAAAGAAAGTGGGGAGCACGAGCATGACAGCTAGTTTTAAAAGTAAAGAAGGAGGGTAGTTATGTCTGAAATTAAATGGATTAAGATTACGACAGATATTTTTGATGATGAAAAAATTTGTCTCATCGATGCACTACCTGATCATGATGCAATTTTAGTTATTTGGTTTAAAATTCTAGCTCTTGCTGGTAAACACAACCGAAACGGACTACTTATGATGTCCGACAAGGTTCACTATACTGATGAAATGCTGGCTACCATCTTTAGAAGACCGTTAAACACTGTAAGAATGGCCCTTGGAATTTTTGAACAATTTGGAATGGTTGAAATCATTGATGGAATTATCGCTTTACCAAACTGGGAAAAGCACCAAAACATTGATGGAATGGAAAAAATCAAAACACAAACTAGGAACAGAGTCGCAAGATATCGTGAAAAACAAAAAAATCTTGCGCTTGGTAACGCTACATGTAACGTTACAGTAACGGAAAGTAACGCAACAGAAGAAGATAGAGATAAAGATAAAGAATTAGATAAAGATAAGAATATAAATAATCATAATAATGAAAATCAAATTCAAATCATTGTCGAAGAATATCAATCTCGTATCGCACCAATAGATGGAACCCAATTTTCAATCATAAAAGAATTTATCGAACTAGATGAGATGGAACCAGGAGTTATTCTTAAAGCAATCGGGATTGCTGCTGACAACGGAAAAAGGAATTTTAGTTACATAAAAGCTATTTTAACCACTTGGAAGAATGATGGTATTTTGACAATGGCAGCAGTCGAGGAACGTGAGCGGGTTTTCAAAGAAAGTAAAAATAAAGGCTCAATCAATCAAACAAACAAGAAATCCAATGTACCAGAATGGTCTCGCCCTAATTATGTAAATACAACAAGTGAAGAGACTAAAAAGGAGTTAGAAGAAAAGAAAAAAGAAATGTTAGATAGATTGAAGAAAGGGGATCAATAATGTTCATCTTAAAACATGGAACAAAAGAAGATAAACCTTTCTTGAAATCTGTTGATGTAGAAGTTACTGGAATAGAAATTTCTTTTTCTGATGAAAGAAGAGCAATGAAGTTTGCTTCTCGTGGTGCAGCTATTCAAGTCGGAAAAGCATTAAGAGGTTCCTTTGGGAACTTCTATCCAGTCGAGGTGCTAGGATGATAAAACTCTATTTTGTCTATAACGGACATTGTCGGCTATTTATTGGAGAGTACAACAATGTTGATGACCTTATCGAAGATATGAAGGATCATCAATGGGCATACTCTGGGATAACTAGACCACATTTCACAAAACACATCAAAAAGGATAGCGTCAGATTTGATTATGGCGCAAAAGATTGCTACTACCTAGCAATCAAATAGGAGGTAAGAATGATTAATAACGTATCGCTTGTAGGAAGACTGACACGAGATCCAGAGTTGAAATACACACCATCAAATATTGCAATTACAACTTTTAACCTGGCAGTCAATCGTAATTTCAAAGGAGCAAATGGAGAGCGAGAAACTGACTTTATTAATTGCATGATTTGGAGAAAACAAGCTGAGTTACTTGCTGAATGGTGCAAAAAAGGAAACCTCGTAGGAATTACAGGGCGCATTCAAACTCGTAGCTATGACAACCAACAAGGGCAACGTGTTTATGTAACAGAAGTAGTTGCTGATACTTTCCAGCTACTAGAAAAACGTGATAATTCTGCAAACCAATCAAATATTGAAGAGCAGATGCCAGCAAGTTTTGGAGCTACCAACCCTCTGGATATTTCAGATGATGACATGCCATTCTAGGAGGTATTCAGATGAACGAAATTAAACGAGCTAGAATTGAAGCGTTGAAACACTCAATCGAAATAACAGAACAACGTATCAAAGAAACTAAAGAACCATGCTTACCAAGATACAGGCATATCCGTTCTGCTGAACGTGATCTTTTGAGGAAAAAGCTAAAAGGCTATCAGAAAGAGTTAAAGGAGTTGGAAAATGAATAAACAGGAATTAATTGAGAAAATCGAAGCCTTACCAGATAATATCGGTCTTATTAGACCACATATTGATAAGAAAATAGTTTTAGGTCTAGTCAGACAACTAGACGAACCGCAGAAAGTCAAAGTATCTGAGGAAGAAGCGAAATTCCTTGAAACGTTTGATTTTAATTGTGAAAGTGATGTTACAACAGCTTTATATCATGTTTCAAGAACTGGCTGGGGTTATTATTTAAGAGATAACGATGGCATAGAATTAAAAGACTTGAGTGAAGGGTTTAGGGAACTTGAAAACAGAAAAAGATTAATAAAAGCTATACTTGACGGCTACGAGGTCGGGAAAGAAAAGCGGTATTTGGTGACGATAAAGGGGGTTATGAGTAATTTTAGGGTATTAAAACATAATATCAATGAAGATACTTGGTATATGAGTAACAAAATAAATTATACGGATTTAAAAGCTTACCATACTAAGAAAGAACTCGAAGATGCAGGCTTTGGTGAAGTGTTTGATAGTTCACTGTTTGAAGTTGAGGAGGTTGAAGATGAATAAACAGGAATTGATAAAGAAGTACAAAAAACTTGAAGGTGTATGGGATGCTCCAGGAGCAGAAACAGCCCGTCAAATTTTTCTACAAGACTTGGACCAACTAGACGAACCCGAAAAAGTCAAAATCCCGCAGTTTACAGCAGATTGGATTGAGCATTTCAAAAAAACGAGTGATTGGGATTTGTTTCAAGCAATGGACTATTTATTTGAACATACGATAACGTGTGAGTGGATAGAAACTAAAGATAACCAAGAACTCTTCGCTCGTGCATGGATATTCGGCTACGAGGTCGAGAAAGAGAAGCGGTATAAAGTTAAAGTGAAAGGTATTTGTGAAAATCACGAAACTTTGAACCGTGAGAAATATTCAAACAAATGGCTTTTCTCAGATTATGAAGAAAACAGGCTTTATGATACAACTCACACCCGAAAAGAGTTAGAAGAAGCTGGTTTCGGCTGGATGTTTGATTGTAAGGGTTTGGAAGTTGATGAGGTGGTAGAATGATAATATCAGATGAAGAATGGATAAAATTAATAAAAGATGGACAAAAATTTGCCTTGGAGATACTTGGAGAAGATTTCACAAATGATGATGAGGAGGTAATAGAATGAGCCTTACGCTAAATAGCAGTATAACCGAACTAGTTCTTGAAATTGGTAATCTGTTAAATTCTCCCGAAAACAACACAAGAACTTTTGCGCTTGAAATTCCAAACCAATCTTTCTTTTTAGAAATCACAATAAAACCTAAAAAAGAGGAGATTAAGGAAGTGACACCATATAGCATGAATAAAATCATGAAAGATGAACAATCTGTTTTTGAAAAAGATAATAACTTTCATAAGCAAAAGCAAAAAGAAAAGAAGAATCCTATTTTCAAAAGAAATAAACCAAAGAAGTTTTAAGGAGGTAACGGAATAATGCCAAATTGGGCCGAAGGATCTCTTAAGTTAAGAGGGAGAAGCGAAAATATTGCATCAGCATTGAAAGAAATGCTATTAAGCGACACTGTAACACTAAAAGATGAATATGATGGCACTCTACTTATATTCAACAGCACAGGTCCCTATTTTTACATCAATGGGACAAGACGAGCGTTTATTGATCGAAAACAAATAGAAGTTTGGCTTGAAGAAAAATTTTGTACCGTTGAACTGGATAATTTTAAGCAAGCGTGGAGTGCTATTCCAGAAAATTATCAAGAAATTTCAAGTAAGTTTGATGTTGATATTAAAATTTTTACGTTTGAGTGTGGCATAGAATTCACACAGGAAATTGAAATTTCCAAAGGTGAAATTATCAAAGATGTTTGTTATGAATATGTTGATTATCAATGGGAAGTTCCATTCAGCAATTTAGGAGGTTGAGCAATGAGACGCTTCTTGATTGGCTATGCCTTACTTACTACTTGCTTGTTATTTATACAACGTGAAGCACAGAAACCCTTGCTTGTTTATCATGCTGATAACAAGTATCAGATTACTGGCAAGGTTACAGAAAAACGAAAAATCGGAAACTTGTTCACTATCACGGTTAACGGCAATGTGTTCGTGGTGAGTGAAGACAAATATAGAAATATTGAAATAGGAGATGATATTGAATTATGAACACACTAGAAAATGTAAAACAATGGTTTATTGACCGTGATCTTGAAAATGGTGGACGATTAGACAAGCAGTCGCTCAAACTCAGTGAAGAATTTGGTGAGCTATGCGCTGGATATCTCAAGAAGAATGAGAAAGTTACCAAGGACAGCATCGGTGATTGTGCAGTCGTGATTGTCGGTTTAGCACTATTAATCAAAGAAGATGTGAATCAGATTTTTGAAGAGTCTGGTACTTTACGGAAGAAAGAAATTACAGAAACATTAATCTCAATCAATGCAAACATCAGCGAGTTTCAACTATCGCAAGGATTTGCTAGTAAGGTAATGTGCAGACACAATCTAGTGCGCTGCATTGGTTATCTGAAGAATCTTGGATATGATTTTGACGAATGCTTTGAGTTAGCCTATCAGGAAATTAAAGACCGTAAAGGTCGCTGGATTGATGGTTCATTCGTGAAAGAGGAGGATTTGCCGAATGGATAGAAATGTGATTCATCCCAGTCATTATATATCTGATAGTGGACTAGAACCAATCGATGTGATAGAAGCATTCAAACCTTGTCCTGAATATAAAGCGGGCTTCTTTTGGGGTAATGTCGTAAAGTACGTTTTGCGCTTTCATAAAAAGAATGGTGTCGAAGATTTGAAAAAGGCAGAATTTTATTTGAAACGGCTTATTGAGGAATTGGAACATGGATAGACTTGAATATGAATACGCACTTTATCAAGGTGATATCTTTATCACTTGTGGCACGTTAAAAGAAATCAGCGCAGAGACTGGGATTGCTATTGTTACACTAAACTCTTATGCTTCACCATCGTATAAACAGAAAAATCCAAATGGTAAACAACTAATAAAAGTGGATTTTGAAAAATTAAGTGACCAACAATGCGAGCGATTCGCTTTTATGTTGAAGCAAAAAAGAATAGATAATAAACTTTCAAGAAGTGAACTAGCCAAAAAGTTAGGTTACTCTTACGCAGAAATAATGAAATGGGAAAAGAAAACTAAAAAACCTAATCTTTATATAGCTGAAGATGTAGCGACATTTTTTAAAATCCCTCTGAATGTTTTGATTGGAGAGAAATAAAAATACTGCACATAAGATAAAAAAATCAAAGTCATCAAGGAGGGGGAATTTGAGAACATTAAACAGTCGTGAGCTATACTACCTGGATAGAGAACTTTCAAAATTTAAAGAAGTTGATCGTGACATCTGGGTTAGAACTGCTGAGATAATGGCTAAGAATGGCGAAGAACTAGTAGGTAGTCGAGGAAATCAAATCAGCAAACCTACTGAAAATACAGTTATAAAACTATGTAGTGATGTACCTCTAAAAAATCTTGAACTATTCAAAGAAACAGTAGAAACATTTCTCAAAGAGTTGACATCTGAACAACAAGAAATCTTTGAAATGAGATGGGGACAATCAGAACTTGAATGGGAAGAAATTGCTGGTAAATTATTTGTGAGTGATGCAACCATTTATCGAAAAAGAAAAACAATTTTAAAAACATATGCAAAAATCAAAGGTATTGCATAAAGTGAGAATAAAAACTATTGTATTCTCACTTTAAACGATATATCATGATAGCATGAACTTCTGAACAAAAACACACTCACACTTTGGGAAATATCCTTAACTTTAGTCAAAAAAGTTGTCCAACAGAAGTATCGTCAAGAGTCAGCAAACGCTGGCTTTTTGTTTTACAGAAAGGAGGTAAAACATGGAATATGTATCACCAATAAAAGACAGTGATGATATCCAGGCCATGAAAGACTATTTGAAAGAATGGAATGAGATGTACTACATGCTATTCATCACAGGTCTGAATACTGGATTGCGAGTTGGAGATATACTTACCCTGAAAGTGAAAGATGTCCAAGGTTGGCATATTAAACTGAGGGAACGTAAGACTGGTAAGCAGATCACTAGACGAATGACCAAAGAACTCAAAAAAGAAATGAGGAGATATGTTGAAGGCAAACCATTCCACCATTTCTTATTCAAGAGCAGGCAAGGTCAAAATAAAGCGATCACTCGTGAGAGAGCCTATCAAATTATTCATGAAGCAGCCGAAGAGCTAGGAATTGATAACGTAGGAACTCACACGATGCGCAAGACTTTTGGGTATAAATACTACAACAAGACAAAGGATGTAGGAACATTGCAAAAAATGTTCAATCACTCATCACCAGCAATAACGCTTAGATACATAGGAATTGAACAAGCAGAGCTTGATGATGCGCTACGGAACTTTGTCATTTAATTTTTTTAATTATTACTTTCACATAATGAGTTAAGCATAAACTGAAAAAATGAAACGCTTTAAAACCTATGATTAGTAAGGGTTTAAGATTTAGAGTGAGTTTAACAAAATATAAGATATGTGAAAGTGAGGGGTAAAATTGGTATAGTCCGAGGAGGGAAAAATAATGGAGCTATTAGGATTAATTGTTGGATATCCAGTTATATGCTATGCGATAATAATTTGTCTTATACATATTTTTGATTGGTCAGAAAGTGAAGTAGATGATTTATTATTCTCATGGGTTGTGTTCCTCGCTTTGCCTTTTATCTTTTTATTTGTAGCAACTAGATTTTATCTAGGTAAAATAATAGGCAAAATAAAAAGATGAGAATAAAAGCTATTGTTTTCTCACATAAAAAGAATTATTATGATAGCATGGATTTCTTGTATGAGATGGGATAGGTCGTTGGCCTGTCCCTTTTAGTATCGAGAGAAGGAGGTTTGATATGTATAACAAACCTATTAGACAAACCTTGAAGTCTAAGAAGTGGGAGAAGTTCCGTGATAAAGTAATGCGAAGACATGACTATCTTTGTCAAGAAAGTTTACGCTATGGAATTTCTACTCAAGCAGAAATGGTCCATCATATTTTCCCTGTGTCAGAATATCCTGAACTTGAATTCGTTGAATGGAATTGTTTGCCATTGACAAACAAAAAACATAACACGTTTCATGATAGAGTTAATGACAAAGTAATTAACCAGGGATTATATTGGCAGAAAAAACGAAAAAAGGATTTTGAGGATTTTTTTAAAAATCAAAAAAATGAAATTTTGTAAAAATCGAATTTTTAAATTTTTCGATTTTTCATTTTTACCCCCCCACCTAAAAAAAATATTTTTTGGGCTGTTGGGTACCGGTGAAGGGAACTTTTTCCAAGTCGGGACCCTTCAAACAAAAAGGGGATAAAAACTAAGCAATTTTGGCAGAAGGAGGTAGTTTTTGGCTAAACCAATTACAGCAAAGTCAATCAAGACAAAAGTAGTCAAGCAGATGAAAGACTTGGGCACTTATCGTAAAGAGTTTGAAATGATCATTGACATCTTTGCAGGAATGCTATATCAGTATCAAAAGCTTGCTCAAGATTATGCTGACATGGGTTATCCAGTAACAGATACCTACGTCAATAAGGCTGGTGCTGAAAATGAGCGCAAAGTTCCAATCTTGACAGCAATGGAAATTTTGAGGAAAGACATTCTCAGCTACTCTAACCAGTTGATGATGAATCCGAAGTCGCTCGGTGAGATAGTGGAACCTGAAGGAGAATCCGTTCTATCTGAAGTCTTGAAGTTTAAAAATGAAATCAAGAAGAAGCGAGTGACTGGCAATGGGTAATCTTGATAAAGCAAAAGAGTATGCCCAGCACGTCATATCCCACAAAGATGAACATTGTGAAGAGAACATTCTTGCAGCTGAAAGATTCATTCGTGATCTTGATAATCCAGAATTTGACATGGATGAGGAAATCGTTGATTTCGTTGTCCACTTCATCGAAAACACAATAGTCCATCAACAGGGTGATGATATGTTTGCGGTGTCTATCCGCAATAAACCCTTACTCTTACAACCGTGGCAACACTTTGTAGTAGTCAATCTGTTTGGATTCTACTACAAGGGTACTAATGAGCGTAGGTTCAAAGAAGCGCTTATCATGCTCGCTCGTAAGAATGGGAAAACATCGTTTACTGCTGCAATCGCTCTAGCTTATCAGATATTAGACACGGATAGCGGTTCAAAATGCTACATCGTGGCCAACTCAGTCAAGCAAGCGATGGAAGCCTTTGGATTCTTGAAATTCAACGTTGAAAGATGGAACGACAAGAACATTCGTATCAAGGATAATAACCAAGAACACTCTATCACTGCTAATTTTGGGGGTGAGGGTTCTTTCTTTATCCAGGCACTAGCCAACGATGAGAGCCGTTTGGACTCTTTGAATGGGAATGTTATCATCTTGGACGAAGCTCACACGATGAGAAACAGTAAGAAATACGGACTTATGAAGAAAACAATGTCAGCATACCGAAACAGTATGCTTTTTGTTATTTCAACGGCTGGTGATATTCCTACTGGTTTCCTTGCCAATCGTTTGAAATACTGTCAAAAGGTCCTTAAACAATTGGTCAAGGATGATTCCTTGTTCATGTTTATCTGCAAAGCTGACCAAAATACAGATGGCGATGTAGGAGATTACCTGGACGAGAACGTTCTAAAAAAAGCTAACCCTTCATGGGGTGTGACGGTGTCGCTCAAGTCTCTTAAAGAAGAAGCAGAGCAAGCTATGAACGATCCACAGACAAGAAATGAGTTTTTTAACAAGACTTTGAATGTCTTTACAAACTCAATGAACGCTTACTTCAATCCTGATGAGTTCATCGCTTCAGATAGTCAATACGATTGGACCTTAGAGGAACTGTCACGCTTGCCTATTCAGTGGTATGGTGGTGCTGACTTATCAAGAATGCACGACTTGACCGCTGCTGCTCTCTATGGTGTCTATCATGATGGTGAGAAAGACGTTGATATTTGTATCACACACGCTTTCTTTCCTCGTGTCAATGCTCAAAAGAAGGCTAACGATGACGGCATTCCACTCTTTGGGTGGCAGTCTGATGGATGGTTGACCATGAGCAACACTCCGACAGTTCTCTATGATGATATCGTTAAATGGTTCATCAAGATGAGGGAGAAAGGGTTCAAGATTTCTGCTGTCGGAATGGATAGGAAGTTTGGTCGTGAGTTTCTAACAAAGATGAAACAAGCTCGGTTTAAGATGATTGACCAACCCCAACTTTTTTGGCTGAAATCAGAGGGTTTCAGACGAATTGAGTTCAAAGTTAAAAATAAAGAATTTTACTATCTTCACTCTGACGCTTATGAATATTGTGTAAGTAATGTCAGAGCTATTGAGAAAGTGGACGATGCTGTGCAATATGAAAAATTAGACGGTGACGGTGGTACTGCAAGAATTGACTTGTTCGATGCCAGCATTTTTGCTTGTATCCAAGCTCTTGCAAATCTTGGTAAAAACCAAGATGTCATGAGCTTCTTTAAGTAAAGAGAAAGGAGGTGAGAAAACATGGGGCTTTTAGATAGGATTTTGAAACGAGGTAAAACTCAAAGCGGAACGAACGTCATCACTCATTCAGACTTCGGTTTGTTTCTTGATGGTGATGGTTACGTTCCATTGGCCCGTAATCCTGATGTGGTTGCAGCAGTCAACAAGGTTGCTGACATGGTATCCAATATGACCATTCATTTGATGGAGAATACAGATAAAGGCGATATCCGAATTAAAGACGGACTAGCTAGAAAAATAGATGTTAACCCATGCGACAATATGACTCGCAAGACTTGGATTTTCAAGATTGTGCGTGACTTATTATTGTTTGGTGATGGTAATTCGGTTCTTCATGTTGAGTATGATCCTGTGAATGATTATATTTTGAACCTAAGACCATTCGCGATGAGTGAAGTATCTTTCAGAAGTGATGATAACGGTTATGTCGTAAATTATCGTGGCACTGATTACAATCCAAGCGAAATCGTACACTTTGCAATCAATCCAGATCCAGACAATCCATTTGTAGGTACTGGATATAGACTTGCTCTGAGAGATATTGTTAGGAATTTAAACCTTGCTACTCAAATCAAAAAAGGATTTATGAGCGGGAAGAATGTTCCAAGTTTGATTGTGAAAGTTGATTCTTCGAGTGGAGACTTAGCAACTCAAGAAGGTCGTGATCTAGTCGCTAAGAAATATCTTAGCACTAGCCAATCTGGTGAACCGTGGATTATCCCTGATGCTCTTATGAGCGTCGAACAGGTTAAACCACTCAGTTTGAAAGATATTGCTATCAATGAATCTGTTGAAATTGATAAGAAAACAGTTGCTGGACTTTTGGGAGTTCCAGCTTTTATTTTAGGAGTTGGAAATTTCAACAAAGAAGAATACAACAACTTTGTCAATACAACAGTCATGAGCATCGCAACGACAATCACTCAGACCTTAACTAGAGATTTACTAGTTTCAAACAATCGGTATTTCAAACTTAACGCTCGCTCGCTTTATTCTTACGATATTACAGAATTGTCATCAGTAGCACAACAGATGACTAATAGCATGGCAATGCGTAGAAACGAGTGGAGAGACTGGTTAGGAATGCCACCTGATCCTGATATGGATGAGCTCCTTGCTCTTGAAAACTATATCCCACAAGATAAACTTGGGGACCAGAAAAAGTTGAAAGGAGGTGAGGAAGAAGATGAACAAACGCAATAGTTATCGCACCGCTCAATTCAAAACACGAGAAGAAACCGAAACTGGTGATTTGATTTTGAGTGGGTACTTTATCAAGTTCGATGAAGTTACTGAATTATGGCCAGGTTACTTTGAAGTGATTAAGCGTGAAGGTGTTGAAAAAGCAATCCAAAACGCTGACATCAGGGCATTGTTTAACCATGATGATAGTTTAGTGCTTGGTCGTACTGGAAATGGAACGGTCATTTTGGGAGTTGATGAAATCGGACTTTTCGGAGACATCATCATAAATAAAGAAGACCCGCAAGCTATCGGAGCCTATGCTCGTGTTCAACGTGGAGATGTAGTCGGATGTAGCTTTGGCTTTATCCCAATTAAAATCGACACAGAAGAACGTGCTGATGGTTCGTACCTGGACACTATCTTAGAATTAGAAATCTTTGAAGTGAGCCCATGTACTTTCCCAGCATATCCACAAACGGAAATAGCTGCACGACAGAAAGACTTTGAAAGTCAACAGCGTGCTAATCGTGAAGCGCTAGACAAGCGCAAAAAAGAAATTAAGGAGAAATTTAATCTATGCACAAATCATTGATTTTGGGCGCTCGTATGCGCAACAAAGCAGATAAGGTAGTAGAGCTTGAACAATCAATCGAGGAATTGAACAAACGCTCTGAACTTGAAGCTGCTAAATTGGAACAAGCTAGAAATGATGAAGAAGTTTCAGCAGTTGAAAAGAACCTTGAAGAACTCCAAAAAGAATTGGATGAAAAGGAAGCAGAAAAAGAAAAACTTGAAGCAGAAATCGAAGATTTGAAAAATCAAATCGAAGAACAAAACCGTAAAGCACCAACTTATCCAAAAAAAGAAGAACAACGTGGAGGACAAAAATTGGAACAACGTGATGCAATCGCAAAATACATTCGCTCTGGTCAAACTCGTGACATCGTAGGATTGAAAACTACTGATTCAGGAAGTGCAGCTCTAATCCCTACTGAAGTATTAAAACCACACTTTGTAGACAAAACACGCAATCCACTTTTGGACCTTGTGAAGCGTGTAAAAGTTAACAGCGGTGGTGGTAAATATCCAGTTATCAAGAAAAGTGATGCTAAAATGTCATCAACAGATGAATTGAAGGCTAATCCAGAGCTTGCAAAACCAAACATCACTGATGTTACTTACTCAATCAAAACATATCGTGGCTATATCCCAGTATCACAAGAAATGATTGATGATGCAGATTACGACATCATGGAAATCGTCGAAGAAGAAGTGTTTAACCAAGGGGAAAACACTGAACTTTCATTGGTTGCAGAAGTTCTAAAAACAGCTACTCCATCCGATGCTACTGGATTTGATGGTATCAAAGACATCTACAACAAAAAACTTAAACCAATTTATAAAGCAAGTATCGTAGTAACTCAATCAATGTTTGCAGCTCTTGATAAAGTCAAAGACAAAAATGGAAACTATATGCTCCAACCAGATGTCACATCACCTACTGGTTACTCATTCGGTGGCAAGACTATCTACACAGTAGACGATACAGTATTTGGTAGCGAGCGTGATATGAAATTCTTTATCGGTGACATCGCTGAATTCGTTGGATTATTTGACCGTTCTCAAGTATCTGTTAAATGGGTGAACAACGACATCTATGGACAATTGCTTGGACTTTTCATTCGCTTGGATGTTAAGAAAGTAGATGAAGCTGCTGGATTCTTTGGTACTTATACTGACGCAGTTGGGTAAGGAGGTGGCCTTTGAGCTATACAGTAATCCGTCCATTTAAGGACTTGAACGATCCTGAAGAACATGACTACTCAGTTGGTGATACCTTTCCTCGTGAAGGGCATAAACCAACTGAAACATTCATCAACGGTCTTTTGAATGGGTTAAATAGTGCTGGTTCAATTTTCATTGAGGAAGTACCAGACGAAAAACCTAAAAAAGCAAAAGCTAAACCAGTTGTAGAAGAGCCCGTTGCAGAAGAAGAGGAATAAACATGAATGAATTTCAGCTTTTAGAGTTACTGAAACTCAAGTTAGGTATTTCAACCAAACTGAGAGACAAGCCTCTAGAAAAAATCATTTCAAGTGTCATCACTGAATTGACCGACAATCTTGGTGTTGAGCTTGTCGGTGACCGTGCTGATCATGAAATGTTTATTGTTGACTATGCTGCTTATCGCTATGAAGGTGGAGTGGATATGCCACGACACCTTCAGTGGCGATTACACAATTTGCAATTATCGTCAAAGAAAGAGGTTAAGAATGTGGAACAATGAAATCACACTGACCTCTAGAAAAATCAAAGGTAAGGACAAGCTCAAACAACCAATCTACGAAGAAGTAGAAGTGACAATACTGTGTCGCAAAAAGAAAGTTACTCGCTCTGAATTTTATCAAGCCAATCAAGCAGGATTAAGACCGAGCTTGGTTGTTGAAGTTCACAATTTTGAATACGACAACCAAGAACATGCCATTTTCGAAGGCAAGAAATATCGTGTCTTAAAAACCTACCCAATTGATTCTGAAATTTTAGAATTGACTTTATCGGAGAAATTAGAATGAGTATTGACCTCGCTGATTTCATTGCAAAAGAGCTAGCTTCATATTCAACCGAGTTTTCTGAAGGAGTGGAAAAGATTGCTGAAGAGGTAGCAGAGGAAGCAGTACAAGAGTTAAGACAAACGAGTCCGAAACGATACGGGAAATATCGCAAAGGCTGGAAAAAGAAGAAGCTAGCAAATGGTTCTTACGTTGTCTTTAATTCTGTCGCTAGTCTTACTCACCTACTCGAGAACGGACACATCTTACGAGGTGGTGGTCGTGTATCTGGTATCATCCACATTAAACCAGTTGAAGAAAAAGTTATCGAGAATTTTGAAAAAAGAATCAAGGAGATTGGTCAATGAAACTTTCAGAGTTTGCTGATATTTTAGAGAAATCAGCCTTACCTGTAACTTACCGAGCGTATCAAGAGGGTAACGTCCCTGGTATGCCTTACCTGATTTACTACGAATCTAGTCCAGCAATCAATGCAGCTGACAATACGGTTAATCATGAGATTAAGAGCGTGACAGTCGAACTTGCATTTGAGCGTAAGGATGAAGATTTGGAAGAGCGACTAGAAGAGCTGTGGAAAACCCACGAGCTCTTTTTTGAAGCTCAAGAAGAAACATTTATCGAGACTGAAAGGTTATATGTCAAGCCTTATACAGTCTATCTTTACTAAGGAGGAATGACATGCCCGAAAATAAAGTAACGTTTGGTTTAAAAAATGTTCACATTGCACCTGTAAAAACTATTGGAGCAGATGGAGTGATTACTTACGATGAAGTATTCCGCTTCCCTGGAGCAATGGACTTGACACTAGATCCAAAAGGTGATTCTGGAGCAGTTAAAGCAGATGACATTGACTACCATTTTATCAACTCAAACGAAGGATACGATGGAAAACTTAAAGTTCCACACATCATCGAAGCATTTGCAACTAAAATCTTGGGAGAAATTAAAGACTCTCAAACTGGTGTCATGACTGAAAAAGGAGATGCAGAACCGACAGCGTTTGCTATCATGTTTGAATTCTCTGGTGACAAGAACAAAACCCGTCATGTTCTTTACTACTGTTCAGCTAGTCGCCCATCAAATGGATCATCAACCAAAAACGGTACAAACGTGAACGAACGTGAGCTATCTTTCAAAGCTAGCCCTCGTCCACTTGACTCTGTTATCAAACGCTCAATCACATCAGCTGATAACAACGAAGTCTACACCAAATGGTTCGAAAAAGTTTATGAACCTAACGCTGTTGGTTAAGGAGAAATAAATGCGCAAAATCATTATGGTTGGCGAGCAAGAGTATGAGCTAGGAACAAGCGCTTATACTCCTATCGCATACAAACAACAATTCGGAAAGGATTATTTCCAGGATTTATTCTCAATGTTACAGAATCAATCTCTTATGTCCGAATTAAACAAACTGAATTCTGGCGAAAAAGAATCGAATGAAGTTGATATTTCAATCTTGTCAGACTTTGACATGACATTCTTTAATCGTCTATTTTGGACCTTTGCTAAAACTGCAAATCCTCACATCAAACCTTACGAACAATTCTTTATGGAAATGGAAAGTTTCCCAATCCAGGAAGTTGGACCTGAGTTGATGGAAATGCTGAATGCAAGTATGTCAACAAAAAAGTCCCAGACCAGTCAGAAACAGCTAGCGAAGAAATCTTCACAGTAGAATCTTATTTATCCTGTTGTAAAGAAACAGGGTTGTCTATTGATGATTTGAAGAATATTTCAATCGGAATGGCTTTAGATTATCAAACAGATTATGTGAATTTACGAAGCGAAAGTAAAAAAGGTGAGCGAAAAGCCAACCAAGCTGATTTTGACAATTTTTAAAAGAAAAGGAGTGCTGAGAGAGCGATTCTAAGGTCAAGTTCATTGACCTGACTGCATTATCAGTCATAGAAGTTCTCTCAGCGCTTTTTATTTTTTAGAGAAAGGAGGAAACATGGCAGGAAATATTAAAGGCATCAAGATTGAAATTGATGGAGACACGCAACCCTTACAAAAGGCACTCAAAAATGTCAATAAGGCTGCAACAGATGCAACACAAGAATTAAGACAGATTGACAAAGCCTTAAAATTTGATACAGGGAATGTCACTCTATTGACTCAAAAGCAAGAGCTTTTACAAAAACAAGTTTCTACAACCAAAGAGAAACTAGAGACCCTAAGACAAGCACAATCTCAGGTCGAGCAACAATTCAAGAGTGGAAACATCGGTGCTGATCAGTACCGAGCATTTCAACGTGAAGTTGAAACCACTAAGAATGTCCTTAAAGGTTACGAAGGAAAACTTGCTAATGTCAACCAAGCACTAGCAGAAAATGGCAATGCCACTCAAAGCAATAAGAGTCAGCTTCAGAACTTACAGAAAGAGCAAAATCGCCTTGCTAGTGAGTCTGAAAAAGTTGTAAGTTCATTCAAACTACAAGAAAGCCAGTTAGGTGCTAACGCTAGCGAATCCGAAAAACTAGCTCTGGCACAGAAAAAGGTCGGTGCACAATCCTCTATCGTTGCTAAACAGATTGAAAATCTTGAAAAGCAGTTAGAGTTAACTAAGCAAGAGTATGGAGAGAATTCAGTTGAAGCTAACAAAATGGAAGCACAACTGAACCAAGCTAAAGCATCGTATTCAAATCTTTCTCAAGAAATGAAGAATTTGGGTAGTGCTGGCAAACAAGCAGCTGGAAACCTGGCTGAAACGAATAACCTCCTAAAAGCCGAACTATTAAACCAATTTTCAGAAAAACTAGCAGACATCAGTCAGAAGCTTGTGGATTTTGGGAAAAGTGCATTAGAAGCCTTCAGACAAGTTGACGAAGGCATGGACACTATCGTGACTAAGACTGGTGCAACTGGGGACAGCTTGAAAGAAATGCAAGATATTGCTTCAAGCATCGCAACGACTATCCCAACCGATTTCAGCAAGGCTGGTGAAGCAGTCGGAGAGGTTAATACACAGTTTGGATTAACTGGTGACGCACTAAAAGATGCATCCATCGAAATGATAAAGTTTGCTGAAATTAACGGTACAGACATTACTAATTCAACTATTTCAGCAAGTAAAGCCTTGGAAGCTTACGAGTTATCAACCAGTGATTTAGAGAAAGTCCTAGACTCTACAACATACACAGCTCAATCAACAGGTGTGTCAGTCGATGACTTGATGAAGAAAGCTATTGAAGGAGCACCACAAATTAAAATGCTAGGCCTCTCATTTGAGGAAGGTGTTGCATTGCTTGGACAATTTGAAACAAGCGGTGTAGATGCTTCAAGTGCTTTGTCAGGACTAACGAAAGCGGCAGGATCCTACGCTAAGAAGGGTAAGACTCTGAAAGAGGGACTTGTCGAAACCATCGATAAGATAAAGAACACAACTAGCGAAACTGAAGCAATGGGGCTCGCTATGGAAATTTTTGGTGCTAAAAAAGCCCCTCAAATGATTGATGCAATCAAGCGTGGAGCATTTGATTTTCAAACATTCTCCGAAGCAGCTGAAAATTCAGTAGGTTCAGTTTCTAAAACCTTTGAAGCAACTCTGGATCCTATTGACAAATTTAAAACAGCACAAAACTCAGTTACGCTAGCTATGTCAGAACTAGGCGCAGCAATCGCTGAAACTCTAGCACCTATCTTTGAAGTGCTTGGAAACATGGTCAAAGATATAGCAGAGTGGTTCAGTGGTTTACCTGGACCTGTTAAAGAATTTATCGTGATTTTAGGAGGGGTAGTCACAGTTGCTGGTATTCTAGTCCCGATATTCTTAACCTTACAAGCAGCAGCAGTCGCGCTTGGAACATCCATTGGAGCGATGATTGCAGCAGCCGCACCCATTATTGGTATCGCTGCTTTAATTGTTGCCGCTATTGCAGCGATCGTAATTGGTATCAAGTACCTCTGGGAAACGAACGAAGGGTTCAGAGAGGCGGTAATGACCGTCTGGAATGCTATCATGGAAGTCATCAACAGGGTTGTTAGTGAAGTTTCTAACTTCATCATGAGTATGTTTGGAGTGGTTGTCAGTTGGTGGACAGAAAACCAAGAACTCATTCGTGCGAGTGTAGAAACAGTCTGGAATGCTATCCAAACCGTAATTGATGCAGTCATGACTTTCTTAGGTCCATTAATCGAGGGAGCATGGGCGAATATCCAACTGGTCATCACGACCGCTTGGGAAGTCATCAAGACAGTAGTTGAAACTGCAATCAATGTTGTTTTAGGCATCATCAAAGCAGTCATGCAGATCATCACAGGTGACTGGTCAGGAGCATGGGAAACAATCAAAGGAGTGTTCTCAACTGTATGGGATGCTATCCAAAATGTTGTTCAGACCATCTTCACAGCTATCCAATCGTACATTTCAAATACGATAAACGCCATTTCAAGTACAATTTCAAATGTCTGGAATGGAATTTCAAGTACAATTTCAAATGTATTAAATGGTATTTCAAACACTGTTTCAAATGTTTGGAATGGAATCAAGGATTCAATCGGGAATGCTATAAACGGAGCCAAAGACCTTGTAAGTTCTGCAATCGATGCTATCAAAGGACTATTTAATTTCAGCATTAGTTGGCCACATATTCCACTACCTCACTTTTCAGTAAGTGGTTCAGCAAATCCGCTCGATTGGCTAAAAGGTCAAATACCTAGAATTGGTATCGAGTGGTATGCTAAAGGCGGTATCATGACGAAACCGACCTTATTTGGTATGAACGGAAATAATATGATGGTTGGTGGCGAAGCTGGAAATGAAGCGGTATTGCCACTTAATGAAAGAACACTTGGCGCGATTGGTCGAGGTATTGCTCAAACGATGGGTGAAAATCCAACAAACATCAACATCACAATAACTGGTAATGTTGTCAGAGAAGAAGCAGACATCGCTAGAATTGCTGACCAGGTTGCTCAACGAATTGCCGATGAAATCCAACGTAGAACCCAATTGAGAGGAGGTATGGCATGATAAAACACAATGAATTGATTATTGACGGTGTAAGAACATCGTCTTTTCCTTTTAAGGTTATCGTCCACGATCCTCCTTCAGTTGCATTAGGAGAAAGTAAGACGGAACTTTTAGAGCATGGTGGCATTAGCGGAGCGATTGTTCAGACCAACAAACATCGTAAATTAGTTCAAAAATCTTATACGATTTATTTAGTTAAACCAACTGAAGAACAGATGAATCAGTTCATGACCCTTTTTATTCGTGAAAAATTTTGGTTAGAAAGCGAGCGAGTCAAAACAACCCGACTCTGGTGTTATAAGGCCAATGCTAGTGACCTTGAAGAAACACAACCTGGGTTGTATATGACGAAAGTAACATTCACTTGCCACCCTACAAAATATTTCAAAACCACTGACACACAAAGATTGACAGGAAACGGAGTTTTAACTACTCAAGGGTCTGCTCTTGCCTTCCCTAAAATCACAATTGTTGGACAGAGTGCTACTGAGACTTCATTTACAATCGCTGGTCAGGTTATTCGTCTTGAAAAACTCTCAGAATCGCTTGTGATGGTCAACAATCCAGATAATCCAAGCTTTAAGACCACGACAGGAAAATCAGTTAAATGGTCAGGAGATTTTATTACTGTTGATCCCTCAAAACTGAAAAATGTCGGTGTCGTTCTAGGTACTGGTATTCAATCGCTTGAAATCGAGACGGTTTGGGGGTGGGCATAATTGCTTTATTTACTTGACAAAGATGTAAGAACCGTGCGCTGGAACGGAGAGCCACTTCATGAAGCGACTTCAGCGATTGTTAAAGAGACCATGAATGGAGATTTCACCTTAACTGTGAAATACCCTATTTCTGACTCAGAAATTTATCAACTCATTCAAGAAGATATGTTGATAAAAGCACCAACTCCTGTTCTCGGTGCTCAGCTTTTCCGCATCAAAACACCTGTCGAACACAATGACTACTTAGAAATAACAGCCTATCACATCTCAGACGATATAATGCAACGGTCTATAACACCATTAAGCGTGAGTAGTCAGAGCTGTGATATGGCTCTTTCCCGCATGGTTCAAAATACAAAAACAGCTTTGGGAGATTTTTCTTTCAATAGCGATATCCAGGAACGTAGAACCTTCAACACGACCGAAACAGAAACTCTTTACTCTGTATTGCTCGATGGAAAGCATAGTATCGTTGGAACGTGGGAAGGTGAGCTAGTTCGTGATAACTTTGCAATGACTGTCAAAAAAAATCGTGGTGAGAATCGTGGTGTTGTTATTACAACACACAAGAATCTGAAGGATTATCAACGTACAAGAAATAGTCAGAATGTTGTCACAAGAATCCATGCTAAATCAACTTTTAAACCTGAAGGCGCAGAAACAGAAACGACTCTCAAGGTTACGGTTGACAGCCCTCTTATTAACTCATATCCTTACATAAATGAGAAAGAATATGAGAACAACAACGCAAAGACCGTTGAAGAGTTAAAGAAGTGGGCACAAGCTAAATTTACGAATCAAGGTATTGACAAAGTTTCTGATGCTATCAAAATTGAAGCCTATGAACTTGATGGACAAGTTGTTCACATGGGTGATACGGTCAATATCAAGAGTCGAAAACACAATGTCGATGCATTCAAGAAAGCTATTGCTTATGAATTTGATGCCTTAAAAGAAGAGTACATCTCTCTGACTTTCGATGATAAGGCGGGAACTGGCGGTTCTAGATCTTCTGGCGGGCTATCTAACGCAGCTGATGCAATAATTGGTGTGACAGAATCAGCTCAAGAAATCGCCCTTGAAAAGGCTCTTCAAAATGCTGACTTAGCCTTTGATCATCAAGCTGGATTGTTGAGACAGGAAATTTTGGACGGTGTCGAACTCGCCAAAGCAAAAGCAGAAGAGAACAAGCGTGCTCTATCAGACGAAATCGACAGACGATTTCACGAGTTTAGTCCAGAAGGATTCGACGAAGCAAAGAAAAAAGCAGAAGAGGCACTTGCCAAAGTAAGAGCAGGATATGAACTAGCAGATGAAGCAAAGCATATCGCTAGTGAAAATCAAATCAAATTTGCTTCAATGGCTGCTAGAGTTAACAGGCAAGAAGATAAACTAACGAGTGCTGTCGCTGATTTAAAACGCTATTCGAGAGAAGAAACACAAAGTCAAATTACGCAACGCTTCCAAGATTTCACAAGAGACAATGAAGCAAAACTAGCCGATTACAAACAAGGTATAGACGGGCGGTTTACAAGCTTAGCTAGTCAGATTGCTGAAAAAGTAACGCAAGGGGGCCCGAATATGCTCCGAAATTCGAGGGCAGATGATGGCTTGAAATACTGGAACGGTGATCCTAGCAAATTCAAATTCCTATCACACCATTTTTACTTAAACGGTCAAAAACGAATGTTTTCACTGGAAAATGGAGCGGTAGTAAATAGCCCGCGTTTTATTTTCAAGAAAAATACTGATTATACATTGAATTTTCTAGCCTTTGACGCAAACACGGCAAGGGTAAGAATAACTCTACGGAAACGAAAAAAAGACTCTGCTAATCAAGACTATGACGAGATTCAGACGCTTTTTGACAAGACTGGTTCACCCGCTTTCAGTTCACATCAAGCCGTTAAACATTCGTTAAAATTAAATATCGGTGATTTTGATAATGGTTATCTAGTATTTGAATACACAGGAAATCCAAATGGTTGGTCTGGTATGTTCATGACTGAGCTGGATTTTTACGAGGGGACAAATGACCGTAAATGGCAACCAGCACCCGAAGACTCAGCAGAGCCTATTGAGGCAGTACGAACACAAGTCACACAAAAGTTAGCTGAATACAAAGAAACATCGGATGGTCGTTTTGCTACGATTTCTGCTCAAATAAGTGGCAAAGTTGACCAGAGCGATTTCCAGCGTGTCAAAGAGACAAGTCAGCTATATGAGCGAATTTTAGGTACGACTGAGCAAGGTGTGGCAGATAACGCTTCAAGGCTTGTTATGTCTAGTCAAATTTTTCAGACTGAAGTCAAAAAAATCACTGGAAGTAGTTATAATCTTGTATTCGACCCAACCAATTTCAGCAAGTGGAAGAAGAAACAAGAAGATGCGAATGTTATCAAAGTACAAGCTGGCACTAAATTGCTACGGATCACAAATGCTGGTAATACCAACGTAGTCTATCATGGATTCGCATTGCCACTTACTACATCTACATTTACTGAGGGTGAAAAGCTTAGTTACCGCATAGAGGCATGGGTGGATGTGTTGCCAGATGCCCCTCTTGGTATCGAACTGTGGGCAGAAGATGGCGGTCTTGCATCTGATAGCGTTACCTTTACAAAAACTGGTATTCAAATCATCACAGGTACGATGACAGTCCAGAAATCATCGACTAAAGGAAGAGAATTCCCTCTTGAAATTTGGTTGATGAAGAACGGGACAGTAGCGATTGGGAAGGTGTCATTAGTTCGTGGCGAAACACCTCCGCAAGATTTCAAGGATGATACTTCAACGCAAGACCTTGTAACTCAAACAAAGGTGTCACAACTCTTTGATTCCTACGCTATCCAAACATTGACCAACGCTGGAGCAATCGCTTCACAAATCAATCTGAATAGCAATAATATTCTGATTGAAGCTGCTAAAATTCGACTTAAAGGTAGAACGCTACTAGACGAAATCACGGCTATAGACGGGTATTTTAAGAGATTGTTCGTGGGAGATGCCAGAATAGGAACTCTGAACACTGACATCATTCGCTCAAATTCGATTGCAGCAGACAAGCTGATATTTGATACTGCTCTAGCGAAGAAGCTTGTATCTAGCGATGTTTTTACGGATACGCTTGCTGCTAAAACAGCTTTTATCAACAAACTACGGTCAGTTGTAGTCTCAGCAACCTTACTTGAAGGTTATAAGGGTCGTATCGGTGGATTCCAATTCGGTACGCACGATAAAGACCCAAGTACATATTGGCTAACTGGTATTAACCAATTCGCAGTTGGTATGAGTAATGGTGGCACAAAATGGGGGCAAACTGCTCTTTGGGTTAACTGGGGGGATAACTGGGATAAACCTGATATTAATGCTTGGTATGTGACACGTATTGGTGAAATGTATTGTCATAATACTGCTCATTTTTACAATACACCAGTTATCCATGGAAACCTCCGAGTAGGAGGTAATATCTACTATGTCAATGAAAAAGATAAAACAGGTGGTTACTGGATGTATTCTCCTGCATTCAAAAAGCTTGACAAATATAAAGGTTATCTATATTTTTATGGATTTAACGAAGAACAAACAGATTGGATCCCTCTTAATAAAGAAATTTCAGACCGTAGATATAAGACAAACATTCAAGATAGCAAGATCTCAGCACTTGATGTTATCGAGAACCTTAAAACCTACTCATATCGTAAGGAATACGATGACAAAGTCGAGGATATCTCTTGCGGTATCATGGCTCAAGATGTTCAAAGATATGCACCAGAAGCTTTTTATAAAAATCCAGACGGTGCTTATTCATATCGCACATTCGAACTTGTACCTTATCTCATTAAGGCTATTCAAGAATTAAATCAAAAATTGAAAGGTTGGAAAAAACAACATGAATGAACAAGACCAACAAATCAGCCGTTTAGTAGTAAATTCTCTTTCAGAGAAATTAGGTCAAGAAGCTACTAAATCAGCAACATTTGAAGCACTATACACAACTACGGCTTTGGAGCTCGAACAAATCAATAAAATCATCAATTCAGATGAAGAACTTAAAGCTAAATTTGAACAATTGAAAGGACAAATGGCAAATGGCAATTAACAACTACACACTAGCAACTAAACCTTACATTCGTGGTTTTGGGGACAAAACTACAACCGTTGTAGAAATTCGCTTACAAGATGGCAACCGTTACAGTACCAACCAACGTGAGCTTGTGGGAGACCGTACACAAGACCAAGATGATGTGCTTATTCAAGCAGTATTAGATATCGTTAAAGCTGAATTGGACCCAGCGAATGCAGTCGTTAAGGCTCAACAAGAATTAGAAACAACTAAGACCAAACAAGACGAATTATCTAAACTTGTTAAACAACAACAAGAAACATCTACTACTCTTAACAAAGCGATTCGAATTCTTTCCTTGATTGTAGCTAAAATTGGGATTCCAGTCGGCGCTGCTTACAAAGAGCTTGCTTCATTTATGCCACCTTTGTTAAGTGGACAAACTTATTTTGAGAATGACTTACTATTTTTAGAAGACCCTAATCATGTTGAAACAAACAGCGAAGGTAAGTATGTGTTCGTATATATCAAGCGTGAGTTTGAGTATAACGGTCAAACAGTTGAACAGCTTAAAGGTCAACCAACAACAGACGGTCTTGTCGAAGTCTTGGAATGGACTGCACCACGAAGTGATGTAGACCATATCTAAGGAGGTAGCTTATGCAAGATTTAGCGTTTCATGAATTATTAGAACACCTCAAAAATCTTTCATATAGCCCCTACATTCATTTCTTTTTTTGGTTGATGATTTTAGATATCGTGACAGGATATATCAAGGCATTTAAGACCAAGCGATTTGATAGCAAGGTCGGAACAATGGGATTGATTAGACATTTCATTGTGTTTGTTGTTATCTTACTTGTAGCTATGTATGCCCGTTCTCTTGGTTTTCGTAGTTTTGGGATTGCTTGGACTATGTTTTTCTCATTCAATTATCTGTTTTCAGTGATTGAAAATTGGGAAATTATCGGTCTTGCATTCCCTGAATTTTTGAAGCCTTACATTAACCAGCTAAAGAAAGACAACGCTCGTAAAATCGGGCAGTTATTGGTAAATATAGACCAAAAAGACAAAGTAGAAGTAGAACTTGAAGTGAAGGAGAAAGACGATGCAACAAATTAATGAAATTTTACTTAACGGTGCTATCAGCATCCTTGTTATCTTGGTAGGTATCGCAGTTAAAGCTGTCAAAGAATACCTCGTTCAAAAAGGTGGAGAGAAAACAATCAAGATTGTTGAAATTCTTGCTAAGAATGCAGTCAATGCGGTTGAGCAGGTATCTGCTGAAACTGGATACAAAGGTGAAGAAAAACTGGAACAAGCACGAACTAAAATCCGTGCAGAGCTTAAAAAATACAATATCAGCATGACTGACAGTGACCTCGATACCTTCGTAGAGTCAGCTGTCAAGCAGATGAATGATGCTTGGTCTGAAAAATAAATCAGAGAACCCCAAAGGGTTCTCTTTCTTTTTTAAATAAGGAAAGGAGGTAGCACTTGAAGAAGGTTATTGAAAAGAGATTAACCGTTTCAGCCAACAACAGAGACATTGACAGGCTTTATCAAGAATTTTATAGCAAAGATAAAGGTATCGCTGAATTCAAGTTTACGCTCGATAATTTGACCGCTACCAAGGTAATCTGCTTATTCTATTTCAAATCCACCAAGCGATATCAAGAAGTAGAAGCAGTAATCGAAGATAATTCGTTTACGGTTCAATTCGATACATCGCTAATCACTACGGATGAATCCGTTATTGGCTACATCTACTTTGAAAAAGTAGAGCAGTCAGCGGATGTATATAGCTTTATATTTAATGTCCATGTAAGTGAGATTGATAAAGCAGTCAAGCAACCACTTATTGAACGTGAATCAGGGCGAATTGTTAACGTTAAGGATGTTGTAACTAAACAAGAATTGGACGAACTCTTTGCAAAAATCAAAGAGCAAGGCGGAACTTATGACGATAGCAATTTACGTAGTGAATTAAGCCATATTTCAGCCGATATTGGAGTGCTAAAGACAAAGACGGATAAAGATACCGTGTATGACGATAGCGCCTTAAAACAGCGTGTAGAGGTCTTAGAAAACAAGTCTAATATTGACACAAGTCAGTTTGCTACTAAGGACGAATTACGCAATATCTCACTAACTCCTGGACCAAAAGGAGATAAAGGAGAGCCTGGCGAACGTGGTCCACAAGGTGATGTTGGACCTAGAGGTGCTGACGGTTTACAAGGCCCTCAAGGTTTACAAGGTATCCAAGGGGAACGAGGGCAAGACGGACAAATCGGACCAAAGGGTGAGCGTGGGGAACAAGGGCCTGCTGGACCTCAAGGGCCTATTGGACTTACAGGTCCTAAAGGTGCTGACGGTCGTGATGGTGTAGGAATTCCTCAAAAATTGAGTATCGAAGGGAACACCCTCATCTTATCTGATGGTGGTGGCAACGTAACCCTACCTACTTCAACAAGCGGGAATACTGGACAAATTAATGAGTATGAAATCCACGGAACGGGCTTTCCTAACGGTAAAGTAACCGCACCAGTCGGGACTACTTACGTTGATACCGCTGTTACAAGTGGAGCTCTCAAGTGGATAAAGAGACAAGGAAGCGGAAATCAAGGATGGGAAGTATTGACTGGTGATACTGGTTGGAGAACGTTGAATATTAAGTCTAAACTCGGAAACTCATATCTAAAAGTTCGACGCAAAAATGACACCGTAACATACCAATTCGGTGGGCTAAGCTGGGGTTGGTTTGGTGTCATTCGTAGAGGTGGCGTAGGATACGAGGCTCAAGGGAGCGACAGGGAAAGAAACTGTTACATTCTAGGACTTGGTGGTGTTCCTGTTGGTTTTCGCTCTGAAGGGTCTTTAATAGGAAACATTTACAACGATAAAGGTGTCTCCTATGGGACTTGGTACTTAGGCGGTGCTGGGGATAGCAATATGCTACGTTTTCAATTCACTGACCCAGTGCCAACGGATAGAGACATCGGAGATATCCGTGTAAGTTCTATCTCTTACTTAACTAGCGAACCATGGCCTGGTGTTTTACCATAATATGAAAGGAAAAATATAAATGACAATCAATATTGAAACAGCTATTGCATGGATGCGTGAACGTGAAGGACAAGTCTATTACAGTATGGAATACCGTGACGGTCCTGATAGCTATGACTGTTCAAGCTCAGTCTACTACGCTTTGAGGAGCGCTGGAGCAGTATCTGCTGGATGGGCAGTAAATACTGAGTATGAGCACGACTGGCTTATTAAAAACGGTTATGAGCTTATTGCTGAAAACCAAGAATGGAATGCACAGCGTGGGGATATCTTCATCTACGGAAGACGTGGATATTCAGCTGGCGCTGGTGGTCATACGGGTATGTTCGTTGACTCAGACAATATCATTCATTGTAACTATGCACGGAATGGTATCACAGTTAACAATCATGATGCCATCTGGAATGCAGCAGGTCAACCTTATTTTTACGCTTACCGCTTAACCAATCCAGACGCTCAACCTGAAGCACCTAAAAAAGGCTGGCAGTCGGATGATAAGGGCTACTGGTACGCTAGAGCTAACGGCTCATATCCTAAAGACCAATTTGAGAAAATTGACGGTACATGGTACTATTTTGATGAGAGCGGTTATATGCTCTCTAATAAATGGAAACAACGCCCTGACGGCACATGGTACTACTTTGACAAGTCAGGGGAAATGGCTACTGATTGGAATAAAATCAATGACAAATGGTATTATTTCAGTAGAGATGGTGCTATGGTTACTGGCTGGGTTAAATACTACGATAAGTGGTACTACCTCGATGCAGTCAATGGCGAAATGAAATCCGATTGCTTCATTAAATATAATGACGGCTGGTACTTGCTACTTCCAGACGGCACACTTGCTGATAAGCCTGAGTTCACAGTTGAACCAGATGGCTTGATTACTACAAAATAAAATAGAAAGAACAAAAATTTAATTACACTCAACCGCTGGCTTTGGCTGGCGGTTTTTTGTTTTGGTACCCATTTTGGTACCCAGAATTGTTTTTTATGTATTTTTTTAGCATCTGAATACCTCTAAACTTTCTTTATTTAACAAACTTTGAATACTATTTAACATTTTTTCTTCCTATATTTATAAAACAAGTTTCTGTTTACCCGATCGCTAAATAATCGCTCTATACACCATTAAATAAGGCTTTCCGAGATTTTCGGAAAGCCTATTTTTTGTTTTGGTACCCAGTTTGGTACCCATATTTAAAATCCGATATAGGTAGCAAATTTATTTGCTACTTCATTTTTTGCTTTTTGGGTTACGTGAGCGTATATATCCATTGTTGTTTGGATATTCTCGTGACCAAGTCGCTCCTGAACTTCCTTTATAGTAGCTCCAGCTTCAAAGAGTAAAGAACAATGTGTGTGCCTAAACCCATGAGGTGTGATTCGCTTAAATTCTGGGTACTTCCTCCAAATCCTATTCAGCATATTGTTGACATGAACAACACTCCTAGGACCTCCATCTTCATTTTTAAAAAGGAGTCCTTTGGTACTAAATTTGTGCCATTCTTTTAAGACTTCGATGGTCTTTGGATCCAGAGTAATTGTCCGAGCGCTCTTTTTGGTTTTTGGTGTTTGGAAGATTAGTTTATTATCTTCACCTTTTGCCAGTGTTTGCTTGACAGTAATCTGGCCATTCTTCAAATCGACATCAGACCACCTCAAAGCACTTATTTCATTTTTTCTCATACCTGTGAAAGCTAGTAATCTAAAATAAGTCAGCATTTCTACATCATCAAAACTTTTAACAATCTCAAAGAATTCTTGTAGCTCTTCTTTGTTGTAGAATTTTTCAAGCTCATCCGTATTATTTTTTTGTCTTTTAGGTTTCAAGGTCTTTCTCATTGGATTGTTTTCGATGAGTTCCATTGAAATGGCATAATCAAAGATTTGATTTGCTATGCTGATGATTCCAAAAAATCTTTTATACTCATCCGCCCACTTATTAACTTGAGCCTGACACATAGATAGACTAATTTTATTGATTGGCTTATCTCCAAAATTAGGAATAATCCACTTATCAGCAATATTCACTTGACTGACATAAGTTGACTCTTTCACAGTATGTTTATAATGCTCTTTCCAGATCTCATAAACTTGCTGAAAAGTAGTAGTAGTATTCTTAGACCTAAAACTTTTCTTCTCGTATTCAGTCAAGCACTTTGCTTCTGCAAGCCTTGCTTCTCGCTCTGTTTTAAATCCTCGTCTTTTCGTAATTATCTTTTTATTCGTAAGTGGATCTATTCCATGATATGCTTTAAAATAATAAGCAGTAGAACCACCTTTTTCGTACTTGCCAATCATTGCTTTTTCCCTCATTTCTTGGTAAAATGGGTATAGTAAAGAGGGCTTTTTAATGCCATTCTTTTCTATACAGTACATCCTCACATCTTTGCTTGCAGGCTGGTGTGGGGATTTTTTTATTTCAGTATTTTCATTTCTCCTTTATACTCTTGAGAAATTTGAGTTTTAGCAGAATCAGAGGTATAAACCAGTAGTTGAGGTGTATCTTTTTCTAAATCAACATTGTAGCCTTTTTCTTGAGCCCACTTTTCAAAAATGGTATTCTTAGCTTTCAAAAATTCATTTGAAATATAGATCTTGCGACTAGTGCTTTCATTCTTCCAACTCTCTCCGATTCGTACAGAAAGGTTTTTATCATCCCCTCCAGGAACAAAATCAACCTTTTCACCTTTATCTAGAACTTCAGCATTCTCTTTAAAGTATAAAGCGAATTCCTCACCTAATTCTTTAGTCATTTTGAATTTTTGTTCAACCGTTGTCGATGTTGTTTTTTCAGTTTTAGCAGCAGTATTTTTAGATGGAGTGTTTAGAATACCATTCACAACACCAATAGACACGATAGCAATCAGCACCCAAAACCATATTCTTTTATAAACTGGTTTAGAATTGTTAAATTTATCCATATTTCTTCTCCTTTTAACTACCTGTCAATCTATAAAATTCTTCTTGAATCATCTGTTCACCCCAAGTTGTCGCAATTTTATGCCTTTTAGCAAAACTTAACCAATTGAATTCCGAAGGCTCGCATTGAGACAATTCTTCAGAAATGAGATGACGAACCATGAAGCGATCTGCTTCATTTTCGTATTTATAGAGCAGTCTTTTATAATGCGCTGGGTTATGGTTTATGTGTCCTAATTCGTGAAGGATAACCTCTTCTCGTTCTTCCTGACTAAGATTACCATTCACATAGATAGTGCGCTCATCAGGAAAATAAAACCCTCTACGCTCCCACATTGTTTCGGGAAACAGATAAAGCGTGACCTGGTATTCATCCAGCAACTCATTCACTTTCAATGTCAGACACCCCCAAAGAGAGTTTAATGATCTGCGCAATCTTGTCAACATCTTCATCTGATAGTGGTTTACCATCAAAAAGAACTACACGTTCACGAAGATTGGACAAGTCAACAGCACGACCATCAGCAGTAGTGACAATCTCACCTGCAACATTAGGATTATCAGTTCGACCTAATAGATAATCGGTCGAAACATTAAAATATTCAGCAATTTCTTGAAGTCGCTCAGAATTAGGCGCCTTCTTTTTTAATGAATAAAAATAATTTGTACTATAACCTAAAGTTTCTTCTAGTTTTGACAAAGCAATTCCTCGCTTTTTAGCAAGTTCTTTGATTTTTTCAAACGTTGAAAACATTGTTAAATCAACCTTTCTACGCTTAACAAAAAAATATTCTAGAAAAAAGTATAGAAAAGTGTTGACAAGCTCTATAAAAAAGTATAGAATATATATTGTAAAGCGAAATATAAAGCGAAAATAAAAGAGAAAAGACGAACTAAAAATAAAAGCTTTGGCGAGCGTTATGATTGGTTTAGAAAGTCCTTTGTTTATGTTTTTCTTATACCTTGATTATAGACTTTAGTCTAGAAAAAGTCAAGAAATTCTATAAAAAAGTTTTCGCTTTGTGTTTCTCTAAAAAAAGAAAGGAGCTACACATGAGCACACAACACCAAAAGTGGAACGAACTGGTAAAACAAAAAATGGCTGAACGCAATTGGAATAATGCTGATTTAGCACAAGCAATTGGATTCAAGCGCACATCAAGCGTTATCACAGAATTATTTAACATCGGTAAAGGTTCTGATGATTTGAAACTAAAGATTTCAAAAAAATTAGGAATATCAGAATCATGGGAAAAATTTGAGGAGTAGAAAATGAACGAAATATTTAATTTTCACGGACAAGAGGTCCGTACTATGACAATTAATGATGAGCCTTGGTTCGTCGGAAAAGATGTTGCAGATATATTAGGATACAGCAAAGCAAGAAATGCAATTGCTCTTCACGTTGACGAAGAGGACGCCCTAAAACAGGGCATCCCTACTAGCGGCGGAATGCAAGACATGTTGATCATCAACGAATCAGGATTATACTCGCTTATACTATCTAGCAGATTGCCACAAGCGAAAGAATTTAAGCGTTGGGTGACATCAGAAGTTCTTCCAGCCATTCGCAGACAAGGCGGATTTATTCGTGAGGACTTGGACGAAGATGCCTTCATTGCTCTATTTACTGGTCAGAAAGAACTTCGAAAGCAACAAGTCACAATGCTTGAAGATATCGACTATCTCAAGAATGAACAACCAATCCATCCTAGCTACGCTCAATCACTCTTGAAGAAGCGTAAGGCTCGAGTGGTTGCTTGTCTTGGTGGAATCGACAGTCCAGCTTATGCAGACAAGACATTCGCTCAATCAGTATTCAGACAAGCTGAAATTGATTTCAAGGATCATTTCAATATCAGTCGATATGACTTACTACCAAAAAAATTCGCAGAAGCAGCACTTGCCTATTGGATGACTTGGGAACCAAGTACCAACACTAAGATGAAAATTATGGATTTGAATGCTTTTAACATAGCTCAGAGAGGATAAATAATGAAACCAAACCGATATCCGTATAGCGGAAAAAAAGAGTCAACTTTGAAGGTTGACTCAGATAAAATTGCCACAGGGATTACGGCTAGAAATTTAGCTATTCACCCTTTAAAATACCAAGCTCTAACAGTGAGTTAGTAATAGTGACGACTGTATTTTTGGAAGTTGATTTAGAAACATATTCTATTATGTTAACGATATGTTGCGCTTGATCGTTGTTAATATTTAGATTCATCGCATTTAATTCCTTAATAACAAATTCAATGAGCTCGTTATTGAAGTTAAAATTTTTATCAATGTGTTTGTTAATAACTTCCATAAAAATTTTTGTATCCATGATTTCCTCCTTTCTATTGAAATTTTGACTAAAACGGTGAGAGGTCCTAGCCAAGATATATTATAACATAACAAAACAGAAATTCACAACATATCATGAGTGTATGTGATTGTTTTACAACATATTGTGTTTAGAGGTAAAAAATGTGGGAAAAATTAAATAAAATCATGCAGGAGAGAGATTTAAACGGTAGTCAGTTATCTAAAATGGCTGGAGTTAATCGTAGTTTCTTTTCTGACTTAAAAACAGGAAAGGTAAAATATCTTTCTTGGCCAAATATGTGCAAAATAGCTGATGCACTGGAAGTCAGCTTGGATGAATTTAGATAACAAAAAAGCACCTGACAGAAATCAGGTACTTACTTAAATACATACATTGATTATATCACATAAGGAGGTTATTGTGAATATTCTCAGCGAAAACTTTGAGTATGGCATCCAACTAATTGTTAAGGATCAATTTAAAGAATGTCTCAAAGAATTATTAGAACATGAAACAATTGAGAAACGATGGCTCTCAATCGAAAGTGCTGCTAATTATTCAGATTGTAGCACAAATACCATTCGTAAATGGTTAAAAATGGGATTAAACCTATATAAAATTGACGGAACAAAACGAATTGACAAGAATGAACTCGATGAGTTTATTCAAGCAAATCTTGTAATTTAGTATTAGAAAGTAGAAAAAATGAACGAACCAAACATTTTAAGCCAATTATTTGGAGTATCGCTAACATTTATCGGCATCTTTGCAATCATGCTTTTTACTTGTCGATATGAAGACAAGCAAGAAAAAAAACCAACGATCATCATTGAAGAAGCAGAGGGTTTCAGAGAAATTGCTAGAAGAAATCTAAAAAATTGTGACAGAAAGTCAACTTACGACACACAGCCACCTGTTGGCCTTTCATCAACCATCGATGACCTACCATCTGACTTGAAGATGTGTGTTGAAGATTACGACAGACTAGCGAATGACTATCAAGAAGAAACTCGCAACAATGACATTTTAAAAAGACAAAACACTAGTCTTTTAGAAGAAAACGGTCGCTTACTCTACAAAGAAATGACAATGGATTTCCGTAAAAATCAAAGAAAGTGGGGAGCACGAGCATGACAGCTAGTTTTAAAAGTAAAGAAGGAGGGTAGTTATGTCTGAAATTAAATGGATTAAGATTACGACAGATATTTTTGATGATGAAAAAATTTGTCTCATCGATGCACTACCTGATCATGATGCAATTTTAGTTATTTGGTTTAAAATTCTAGCTCTTGCTGGTAAACACAACCGAAACGGACTACTTATGATGTCCGACAAGGTTCACTATACTGATGAAATGCTGGCTACCATCTTTAGAAGACCGTTAAACACTGTAAGAATGGCCCTTGGAATTTTTGAACAATTTGGAATGGTTGAAATCATTGATGGAATTATCGCTTTACCAAACTGGGAAAAGCACCAAAACATTGATGGAATGGAAAAAATCAAAACACAAACTAGGAACAGAGTCGCAAGATATCGTGAAAAACAAAAAAATCTTGCGCTTGGTAACGCTACATGTAACGTTACAGTAACGGAAAGTAACGCAACAGAAGAAGATAGAGATAAAGATAAAGAATTAGATAAAGATAAGAATATAAATAATCATAATAATGAAAATCAAATTCAAATCATTGTCGAAGAATATCAATCTCGTATCGCACCAATAGATGGAACCCAATTTTCAATCATAAAAGAATTTATCGAACTAGATGAGATGGAACCAGGAGTTATTCTTAAAGCAATCGGGATTGCTGCTGACAACGGAAAAAGGAATTTTAGTTACATAAAAGCTATTTTAACCACTTGGAAGAATGATGGTATTTTGACAATGGCAGCAGTCGAGGAACGTGAGCGGGTTTTCAAAGAAAGTAAAAATAAAGGCTCAATCAATCAAACAAACAAGAAATCCAATGTACCAGAATGGTCTCGCCCTAATTATGTAAATACAACAAGTGAAGAGACTAAAAAGGAGTTAGAAGAAAAGAAAAAAGAAATGTTAGATAGATTGAAGAAAGGGGATCAATAATGTTCATCTTAAAACATGGAACAAAAGAAGATAAACCTTTCTTGAAATCTGTTGATGTAGAAGTTACTGGAATAGAAATTTCTTTTTCTGATGAAAGAAGAGCAATGAAGTTTGCTTCTCGTGGTGCAGCTATTCAAGTCGGAAAAGCATTAAGAGGTTCCTTTGGGAACTTCTATCCAGTCGAGGTGCTAGGATGATAAAACTCTATTTTGTCTATAACGGACATTGTCGGCTATTTATTGGAGAGTACAACAATGTTGATGACCTTATCGAAGATATGAAGGATCATCAATGGGCATACTCTGGGATAACTAGACCACATTTCACAAAACACATCAAAAAGGATAGCGTCAGATTTGATTATGGCGCAAAAGATTGCTACTACCTAGCAATCAAATAGGAGGTAAGAATGATTAATAACGTATCGCTTGTAGGAAGACTGACACGAGATCCAGAGTTGAAATACACACCATCAAATATTGCAATTACAACTTTTAACCTGGCAGTCAATCGTAATTTCAAAGGAGCAAATGGAGAGCGAGAAACTGACTTTATTAATTGCATGATTTGGAGAAAACAAGCTGAGTTACTTGCTGAATGGTGCAAAAAAGGAAACCTCGTAGGAATTACAGGGCGCATTCAAACTCGTAGCTATGACAACCAACAAGGGCAACGTGTTTATGTAACAGAAGTAGTTGCTGATACTTTCCAGCTACTAGAAAAACGTGATAATTCTGCAAACCAATCAAATATTGAAGAGCAGATGCCAGCAAGTTTTGGAGCTACCAACCCTCTGGATATTTCAGATGATGACATGCCATTCTAGGAGGTATTCAGATGAACGAAATTAAACGAGCTAGAATTGAAGCGTTGAAACACTCAATCGAAATAACAGAACAACGTATCAAAGAAACTAAAGAACCATGCTTACCAAGATACAGGCATATCCGTTCTGCTGAACGTGATCTTTTGAGGAAAAAGCTAAAAGGCTATCAGAAAGAGTTAAAGGAGTTGGAAAATGAATAAACAGGAATTAATTGAGAAAATCGAAGCCTTACCAGATAATATCGGTCTTATTAGACCACATATTGATAAGAAAATAGTTTTAGGTCTAGTCAGACAACTAGACGAACCGCAGAAAGTCAAAGTATCTGAGGAAGAAGCGAAATTCCTTGAAACGTTTGATTTTAATTGTGAAAGTGATGTTACAACAGCTTTATATCATGTTTCAAGAACTGGCTGGGGTTATTATTTAAGAGATAACGATGGCATAGAATTAAAAGACTTGAGTGAAGGGTTTAGGGAACTTGAAAACAGAAAAAGATTAATAAAAGCTATACTTGACGGCTACGAGGTCGGGAAAGAAAAGCGGTATTTGGTGACGATAAAGGGGGTTATGAGTAATTTTAGGGTATTAAAACATAATATCAATGAAGATACTTGGTATATGAGTAACAAAATAAATTATACGGATTTAAAAGCTTACCATACTAAGAAAGAACTCGAAGATGCAGGCTTTGGTGAAGTGTTTGATAGTTCACTGTTTGAAGTTGAGGAGGTTGAAGATGAATAAACAGGAATTGATAAAGAAGTACAAAAAACTTGAAGGTGTATGGGATGCTCCAGGAGCAGAAACAGCCCGTCAAATTTTTCTACAAGACTTGGACCAACTAGACGAACCCGAAAAAGTCAAAATCCCGCAGTTTACAGCAGATTGGATTGAGCATTTCAAAAAAACGAGTGATTGGGATTTGTTTCAAGCAATGGACTATTTATTTGAACATACGATAACGTGTGAGTGGATAGAAACTAAAGATAACCAAGAACTCTTCGCTCGTGCATGGATATTCGGCTACGAGGTCGAGAAAGAGAAGCGGTATAAAGTTAAAGTGAAAGGTATTTGTGAAAATCACGAAACTTTGAACCGTGAGAAATATTCAAACAAATGGCTTTTCTCAGATTATGAAGAAAACAGGCTTTATGATACAACTCACACCCGAAAAGAGTTAGAAGAAGCTGGTTTCGGCTGGATGTTTGATTGTAAGGGTTTGGAAGTTGATGAGGTGGTAGAATGATAATATCAGATGAAGAATGGATAAAATTAATAAAAGATGGACAAAAATTTGCCTTGGAGATACTTGGAGAAGATTTCACAAATGATGATGAGGAGGTAATAGAATGAGCCTTACGCTAAATAGCAGTATAACCGAACTAGTTCTTGAAATTGGTAATCTGTTAAATTCTCCCGAAAACAACACAAGAACTTTTGCGCTTGAAATTCCAAACCAATCTTTCTTTTTAGAAATCACAATAAAACCTAAAAAAGAGGAGATTAAGGAAGTGACACCATATAGCATGAATAAAATCATGAAAGATGAACAATCTGTTTTTGAAAAAGATAATAACTTTCATAAGCAAAAGCAAAAAGAAAAGAAGAATCCTATTTTCAAAAGAAATAAACCAAAGAAGTTTTAAGGAGGTAACGGAATAATGCCAAATTGGGCCGAAGGATCTCTTAAGTTAAGAGGGAGAAGCGAAAATATTGCATCAGCATTGAAAGAAATGCTATTAAGCGACACTGTAACACTAAAAGATGAATATGATGGCACTCTACTTATATTCAACAGCACAGGTCCCTATTTTTACATCAATGGGACAAGACGAGCGTTTATTGATCGAAAACAAATAGAAGTTTGGCTTGAAGAAAAATTTTGTACCGTTGAACTGGATAATTTTAAGCAAGCGTGGAGTGCTATTCCAGAAAATTATCAAGAAATTTCAAGTAAGTTTGATGTTGATATTAAAATTTTTACGTTTGAGTGTGGCATAGAATTCACACAGGAAATTGAAATTTCCAAAGGTGAAATTATCAAAGATGTTTGTTATGAATATGTTGATTATCAATGGGAAGTTCCATTCAGCAATTTAGGAGGTTGAGCAATGAGACGCTTCTTGATTGGCTATGCCTTACTTACTACTTGCTTGTTATTTATACAACGTGAAGCACAGAAACCCTTGCTTGTTTATCATGCTGATAACAAGTATCAGATTACTGGCAAGGTTACAGAAAAACGAAAAATCGGAAACTTGTTCACTATCACGGTTAACGGCAATGTGTTCGTGGTGAGTGAAGACAAATATAGAAATATTGAAATAGGAGATGATATTGAATTATGAACACACTAGAAAATGTAAAACAATGGTTTATTGACCGTGATCTTGAAAATGGTGGACGATTAGACAAGCAGTCGCTCAAACTCAGTGAAGAATTTGGTGAGCTATGCGCTGGATATCTCAAGAAGAATGAGAAAGTTACCAAGGACAGCATCGGTGATTGTGCAGTCGTGATTGTCGGTTTAGCACTATTAATCAAAGAAGATGTGAATCAGATTTTTGAAGAGTCTGGTACTTTACGGAAGAAAGAAATTACAGAAACATTAATCTCAATCAATGCAAACATCAGCGAGTTTCAACTATCGCAAGGATTTGCTAGTAAGGTAATGTGCAGACACAATCTAGTGCGCTGCATTGGTTATCTGAAGAATCTTGGATATGATTTTGACGAATGCTTTGAGTTAGCCTATCAGGAAATTAAAGACCGTAAAGGTCGCTGGATTGATGGTTCATTCGTGAAAGAGGAGGATTTGCCGAATGGATAGAAATGTGATTCATCCCAGTCATTATATATCTGATAGTGGACTAGAACCAATCGATGTGATAGAAGCATTCAAACCTTGTCCTGAATATAAAGCGGGCTTCTTTTGGGGTAATGTCGTAAAGTACGTTTTGCGCTTTCATAAAAAGAATGGTGTCGAAGATTTGAAAAAGGCAGAATTTTATTTGAAACGGCTTATTGAGGAATTGGAACATGGATAGACTTGAATATGAATACGCACTTTATCAAGGTGATATCTTTATCACTTGTGGCACGTTAAAAGAAATCAGCGCAGAGACTGGGATTGCTATTGTTACACTAAACTCTTATGCTTCACCATCGTATAAACAGAAAAATCCAAATGGTAAACAACTAATAAAAGTGGATTTTGAAAAATTAAGTGACCAACAATGCGAGCGATTCGCTTTTATGTTGAAGCAAAAAAGAATAGATAATAAACTTTCAAGAAGTGAACTAGCCAAAAAGTTAGGTTACTCTTACGCAGAAATAATGAAATGGGAAAAGAAAACTAAAAAACCTAATCTTTATATAGCTGAAGATGTAGCGACATTTTTTAAAATCCCTCTGAATGTTTTGATTGGAGAGAAATAAAAATACTGCACATAAGATAAAAAAATCAAAGTCATCAAGGAGGGGGAATTTGAGAACATTAAACAGTCGTGAGCTATACTACCTGGATAGAGAACTTTCAAAATTTAAAGAAGTTGATCGTGACATCTGGGTTAGAACTGCTGAGATAATGGCTAAGAATGGCGAAGAACTAGTAGGTAGTCGAGGAAATCAAATCAGCAAACCTACTGAAAATACAGTTATAAAACTATGTAGTGATGTACCTCTAAAAAATCTTGAACTATTCAAAGAAACAGTAGAAACATTTCTCAAAGAGTTGACATCTGAACAACAAGAAATCTTTGAAATGAGATGGGGACAATCAGAACTTGAATGGGAAGAAATTGCTGGTAAATTATTTGTGAGTGATGCAACCATTTATCGAAAAAGAAAAACAATTTTAAAAACATATGCAAAAATCAAAGGTATTGCATAAAGTGAGAATAAAAACTATTGTATTCTCACTTTAAACGATATATCATGATAGCATGAACTTCTGAACAAAAACACACTCACACTTTGGGAAATATCCTTAACTTTAGTCAAAAAAGTTGTCCAACAGAAGTATCGTCAAGAGTCAGCAAACGCTGGCTTTTTGTTTTACAGAAAGGAGGTAAAACATGGAATATGTATCACCAATAAAAGACAGTGATGATATCCAGGCCATGAAAGACTATTTGAAAGAATGGAATGAGATGTACTACATGCTATTCATCACAGGTCTGAATACTGGATTGCGAGTTGGAGATATACTTACCCTGAAAGTGAAAGATGTCCAAGGTTGGCATATTAAACTGAGGGAACGTAAGACTGGTAAGCAGATCACTAGACGAATGACCAAAGAACTCAAAAAAGAAATGAGGAGATATGTTGAAGGCAAACCATTCCACCATTTCTTATTCAAGAGCAGGCAAGGTCAAAATAAAGCGATCACTCGTGAGAGAGCCTATCAAATTATTCATGAAGCAGCCGAAGAGCTAGGAATTGATAACGTAGGAACTCACACGATGCGCAAGACTTTTGGGTATAAATACTACAACAAGACAAAGGATGTAGGAACATTGCAAAAAATGTTCAATCACTCATCACCAGCAATAACGCTTAGATACATAGGAATTGAACAAGCAGAGCTTGATGATGCGCTACGGAACTTTGTCATTTAATTTTTTTAATTATTACTTTCACATAATGAGTTAAGCATAAACTGAAAAAATGAAACGCTTTAAAACCTATGATTAGTAAGGGTTTAAGATTTAGAGTGAGTTTAACAAAATATAAGATATGTGAAAGTGAGGGGTAAAATTGGTATAGTCCGAGGAGGGAAAAATAATGGAGCTATTAGGATTAATTGTTGGATATCCAGTTATATGCTATGCGATAATAATTTGTCTTATACATATTTTTGATTGGTCAGAAAGTGAAGTAGATGATTTATTATTCTCATGGGTTGTGTTCCTCGCTTTGCCTTTTATCTTTTTATTTGTAGCAACTAGATTTTATCTAGGTAAAATAATAGGCAAAATAAAAAGATGAGAATAAAAGCTATTGTTTTCTCACATAAAAAGAATTATTATGATAGCATGGATTTCTTGTATGAGATGGGATAGGTCGTTGGCCTGTCCCTTTTAGTATCGAGAGAAGGAGGTTTGATATGTATAACAAACCTATTAGACAAACCTTGAAGTCTAAGAAGTGGGAGAAGTTCCGTGATAAAGTAATGCGAAGACATGACTATCTTTGTCAAGAAAGTTTACGCTATGGAATTTCTACTCAAGCAGAAATGGTCCATCATATTTTCCCTGTGTCAGAATATCCTGAACTTGAATTCGTTGAATGGAATTGTTTGCCATTGACAAACAAAAAACATAACACGTTTCATGATAGAGTTAATGACAAAGTAATTAACCAGGGATTATATTGGCAGAAAAAACGAAAAAAGGATTTTGAGGATTTTTTTAAAAATCAAAAAAATGAAATTTTGTAAAAATCGAATTTTTAAATTTTTCGATTTTTCATTTTTACCCCCCCACCTAAAAAAAATATTTTTTGGGCTGTTGGGTACCGGTGAAGGGAACTTTTTCCAAGTCGGGACCCTTCAAACAAAAAGGGGATAAAAACTAAGCAATTTTGGCAGAAGGAGGTAGTTTTTGGCTAAACCAATTACAGCAAAGTCAATCAAGACAAAAGTAGTCAAGCAGATGAAAGACTTGGGCACTTATCGTAAAGAGTTTGAAATGATCATTGACATCTTTGCAGGAATGCTATATCAGTATCAAAAGCTTGCTCAAGATTATGCTGACATGGGTTATCCAGTAACAGATACCTACGTCAATAAGGCTGGTGCTGAAAATGAGCGCAAAGTTCCAATCTTGACAGCAATGGAAATTTTGAGGAAAGACATTCTCAGCTACTCTAACCAGTTGATGATGAATCCGAAGTCGCTCGGTGAGATAGTGGAACCTGAAGGAGAATCCGTTCTATCTGAAGTCTTGAAGTTTAAAAATGAAATCAAGAAGAAGCGAGTGACTGGCAATGGGTAATCTTGATAAAGCAAAAGAGTATGCCCAGCACGTCATATCCCACAAAGATGAACATTGTGAAGAGAACATTCTTGCAGCTGAAAGATTCATTCGTGATCTTGATAATCCAGAATTTGACATGGATGAGGAAATCGTTGATTTCGTTGTCCACTTCATCGAAAACACAATAGTCCATCAACAGGGTGATGATATGTTTGCGGTGTCTATCCGCAATAAACCCTTACTCTTACAACCGTGGCAACACTTTGTAGTAGTCAATCTGTTTGGATTCTACTACAAGGGTACTAATGAGCGTAGGTTCAAAGAAGCGCTTATCATGCTCGCTCGTAAGAATGGGAAAACATCGTTTACTGCTGCAATCGCTCTAGCTTATCAGATATTAGACACGGATAGCGGTTCAAAATGCTACATCGTGGCCAACTCAGTCAAGCAAGCGATGGAAGCCTTTGGATTCTTGAAATTCAACGTTGAAAGATGGAACGACAAGAACATTCGTATCAAGGATAATAACCAAGAACACTCTATCACTGCTAATTTTGGGGGTGAGGGTTCTTTCTTTATCCAGGCACTAGCCAACGATGAGAGCCGTTTGGACTCTTTGAATGGGAATGTTATCATCTTGGACGAAGCTCACACGATGAGAAACAGTAAGAAATACGGACTTATGAAGAAAACAATGTCAGCATACCGAAACAGTATGCTTTTTGTTATTTCAACGGCTGGTGATATTCCTACTGGTTTCCTTGCCAATCGTTTGAAATACTGTCAAAAGGTCCTTAAACAATTGGTCAAGGATGATTCCTTGTTCATGTTTATCTGCAAAGCTGACCAAAATACAGATGGCGATGTAGGAGATTACCTGGACGAGAACGTTCTAAAAAAAGCTAACCCTTCATGGGGTGTGACGGTGTCGCTCAAGTCTCTTAAAGAAGAAGCAGAGCAAGCTATGAACGATCCACAGACAAGAAATGAGTTTTTTAACAAGACTTTGAATGTCTTTACAAACTCAATGAACGCTTACTTCAATCCTGATGAGTTCATCGCTTCAGATAGTCAATACGATTGGACCTTAGAGGAACTGTCACGCTTGCCTATTCAGTGGTATGGTGGTGCTGACTTATCAAGAATGCACGACTTGACCGCTGCTGCTCTCTATGGTGTCTATCATGATGGTGAGAAAGACGTTGATATTTGTATCACACACGCTTTCTTTCCTCGTGTCAATGCTCAAAAGAAGGCTAACGATGACGGCATTCCACTCTTTGGGTGGCAGTCTGATGGATGGTTGACCATGAGCAACACTCCGACAGTTCTCTATGATGATATCGTTAAATGGTTCATCAAGATGAGGGAGAAAGGGTTCAAGATTTCTGCTGTCGGAATGGATAGGAAGTTTGGTCGTGAGTTTCTAACAAAGATGAAACAAGCTCGGTTTAAGATGATTGACCAACCCCAACTTTTTTGGCTGAAATCAGAGGGTTTCAGACGAATTGAGTTCAAAGTTAAAAATAAAGAATTTTACTATCTTCACTCTGACGCTTATGAATATTGTGTAAGTAATGTCAGAGCTATTGAGAAAGTGGACGATGCTGTGCAATATGAAAAATTAGACGGTGACGGTGGTACTGCAAGAATTGACTTGTTCGATGCCAGCATTTTTGCTTGTATCCAAGCTCTTGCAAATCTTGGTAAAAACCAAGATGTCATGAGCTTCTTTAAGTAAAGAGAAAGGAGGTGAGAAAACATGGGGCTTTTAGATAGGATTTTGAAACGAGGTAAAACTCAAAGCGGAACGAACGTCATCACTCATTCAGACTTCGGTTTGTTTCTTGATGGTGATGGTTACGTTCCATTGGCCCGTAATCCTGATGTGGTTGCAGCAGTCAACAAGGTTGCTGACATGGTATCCAATATGACCATTCATTTGATGGAGAATACAGATAAAGGCGATATCCGAATTAAAGACGGACTAGCTAGAAAAATAGATGTTAACCCATGCGACAATATGACTCGCAAGACTTGGATTTTCAAGATTGTGCGTGACTTATTATTGTTTGGTGATGGTAATTCGGTTCTTCATGTTGAGTATGATCCTGTGAATGATTATATTTTGAACCTAAGACCATTCGCGATGAGTGAAGTATCTTTCAGAAGTGATGATAACGGTTATGTCGTAAATTATCGTGGCACTGATTACAATCCAAGCGAAATCGTACACTTTGCAATCAATCCAGATCCAGACAATCCATTTGTAGGTACTGGATATAGACTTGCTCTGAGAGATATTGTTAGGAATTTAAACCTTGCTACTCAAATCAAAAAAGGATTTATGAGCGGGAAGAATGTTCCAAGTTTGATTGTGAAAGTTGATTCTTCGAGTGGAGACTTAGCAACTCAAGAAGGTCGTGATCTAGTCGCTAAGAAATATCTTAGCACTAGCCAATCTGGTGAACCGTGGATTATCCCTGATGCTCTTATGAGCGTCGAACAGGTTAAACCACTCAGTTTGAAAGATATTGCTATCAATGAATCTGTTGAAATTGATAAGAAAACAGTTGCTGGACTTTTGGGAGTTCCAGCTTTTATTTTAGGAGTTGGAAATTTCAACAAAGAAGAATACAACAACTTTGTCAATACAACAGTCATGAGCATCGCAACGACAATCACTCAGACCTTAACTAGAGATTTACTAGTTTCAAACAATCGGTATTTCAAACTTAACGCTCGCTCGCTTTATTCTTACGATATTACAGAATTGTCATCAGTAGCACAACAGATGACTAATAGCATGGCAATGCGTAGAAACGAGTGGAGAGACTGGTTAGGAATGCCACCTGATCCTGATATGGATGAGCTCCTTGCTCTTGAAAACTATATCCCACAAGATAAACTTGGGGACCAGAAAAAGTTGAAAGGAGGTGAGGAAGAAGATGAACAAACGCAATAGTTATCGCACCGCTCAATTCAAAACACGAGAAGAAACCGAAACTGGTGATTTGATTTTGAGTGGGTACTTTATCAAGTTCGATGAAGTTACTGAATTATGGCCAGGTTACTTTGAAGTGATTAAGCGTGAAGGTGTTGAAAAAGCAATCCAAAACGCTGACATCAGGGCATTGTTTAACCATGATGATAGTTTAGTGCTTGGTCGTACTGGAAATGGAACGGTCATTTTGGGAGTTGATGAAATCGGACTTTTCGGAGACATCATCATAAATAAAGAAGACCCGCAAGCTATCGGAGCCTATGCTCGTGTTCAACGTGGAGATGTAGTCGGATGTAGCTTTGGCTTTATCCCAATTAAAATCGACACAGAAGAACGTGCTGATGGTTCGTACCTGGACACTATCTTAGAATTAGAAATCTTTGAAGTGAGCCCATGTACTTTCCCAGCATATCCACAAACGGAAATAGCTGCACGACAGAAAGACTTTGAAAGTCAACAGCGTGCTAATCGTGAAGCGCTAGACAAGCGCAAAAAAGAAATTAAGGAGAAATTTAATCTATGCACAAATCATTGATTTTGGGCGCTCGTATGCGCAACAAAGCAGATAAGGTAGTAGAGCTTGAACAATCAATCGAGGAATTGAACAAACGCTCTGAACTTGAAGCTGCTAAATTGGAACAAGCTAGAAATGATGAAGAAGTTTCAGCAGTTGAAAAGAACCTTGAAGAACTCCAAAAAGAATTGGATGAAAAGGAAGCAGAAAAAGAAAAACTTGAAGCAGAAATCGAAGATTTGAAAAATCAAATCGAAGAACAAAACCGTAAAGCACCAACTTATCCAAAAAAAGAAGAACAACGTGGAGGACAAAAATTGGAACAACGTGATGCAATCGCAAAATACATTCGCTCTGGTCAAACTCGTGACATCGTAGGATTGAAAACTACTGATTCAGGAAGTGCAGCTCTAATCCCTACTGAAGTATTAAAACCACACTTTGTAGACAAAACACGCAATCCACTTTTGGACCTTGTGAAGCGTGTAAAAGTTAACAGCGGTGGTGGTAAATATCCAGTTATCAAGAAAAGTGATGCTAAAATGTCATCAACAGATGAATTGAAGGCTAATCCAGAGCTTGCAAAACCAAACATCACTGATGTTACTTACTCAATCAAAACATATCGTGGCTATATCCCAGTATCACAAGAAATGATTGATGATGCAGATTACGACATCATGGAAATCGTCGAAGAAGAAGTGTTTAACCAAGGGGAAAACACTGAACTTTCATTGGTTGCAGAAGTTCTAAAAACAGCTACTCCATCCGATGCTACTGGATTTGATGGTATCAAAGACATCTACAACAAAAAACTTAAACCAATTTATAAAGCAAGTATCGTAGTAACTCAATCAATGTTTGCAGCTCTTGATAAAGTCAAAGACAAAAATGGAAACTATATGCTCCAACCAGATGTCACATCACCTACTGGTTACTCATTCGGTGGCAAGACTATCTACACAGTAGACGATACAGTATTTGGTAGCGAGCGTGATATGAAATTCTTTATCGGTGACATCGCTGAATTCGTTGGATTATTTGACCGTTCTCAAGTATCTGTTAAATGGGTGAACAACGACATCTATGGACAATTGCTTGGACTTTTCATTCGCTTGGATGTTAAGAAAGTAGATGAAGCTGCTGGATTCTTTGGTACTTATACTGACGCAGTTGGGTAAGGAGGTGGCCTTTGAGCTATACAGTAATCCGTCCATTTAAGGACTTGAACGATCCTGAAGAACATGACTACTCAGTTGGTGATACCTTTCCTCGTGAAGGGCATAAACCAACTGAAACATTCATCAACGGTCTTTTGAATGGGTTAAATAGTGCTGGTTCAATTTTCATTGAGGAAGTACCAGACGAAAAACCTAAAAAAGCAAAAGCTAAACCAGTTGTAGAAGAGCCCGTTGCAGAAGAAGAGGAATAAACATGAATGAATTTCAGCTTTTAGAGTTACTGAAACTCAAGTTAGGTATTTCAACCAAACTGAGAGACAAGCCTCTAGAAAAAATCATTTCAAGTGTCATCACTGAATTGACCGACAATCTTGGTGTTGAGCTTGTCGGTGACCGTGCTGATCATGAAATGTTTATTGTTGACTATGCTGCTTATCGCTATGAAGGTGGAGTGGATATGCCACGACACCTTCAGTGGCGATTACACAATTTGCAATTATCGTCAAAGAAAGAGGTTAAGAATGTGGAACAATGAAATCACACTGACCTCTAGAAAAATCAAAGGTAAGGACAAGCTCAAACAACCAATCTACGAAGAAGTAGAAGTGACAATACTGTGTCGCAAAAAGAAAGTTACTCGCTCTGAATTTTATCAAGCCAATCAAGCAGGATTAAGACCGAGCTTGGTTGTTGAAGTTCACAATTTTGAATACGACAACCAAGAACATGCCATTTTCGAAGGCAAGAAATATCGTGTCTTAAAAACCTACCCAATTGATTCTGAAATTTTAGAATTGACTTTATCGGAGAAATTAGAATGAGTATTGACCTCGCTGATTTCATTGCAAAAGAGCTAGCTTCATATTCAACCGAGTTTTCTGAAGGAGTGGAAAAGATTGCTGAAGAGGTAGCAGAGGAAGCAGTACAAGAGTTAAGACAAACGAGTCCGAAACGATACGGGAAATATCGCAAAGGCTGGAAAAAGAAGAAGCTAGCAAATGGTTCTTACGTTGTCTTTAATTCTGTCGCTAGTCTTACTCACCTACTCGAGAACGGACACATCTTACGAGGTGGTGGTCGTGTATCTGGTATCATCCACATTAAACCAGTTGAAGAAAAAGTTATCGAGAATTTTGAAAAAAGAATCAAGGAGATTGGTCAATGAAACTTTCAGAGTTTGCTGATATTTTAGAGAAATCAGCCTTACCTGTAACTTACCGAGCGTATCAAGAGGGTAACGTCCCTGGTATGCCTTACCTGATTTACTACGAATCTAGTCCAGCAATCAATGCAGCTGACAATACGGTTAATCATGAGATTAAGAGCGTGACAGTCGAACTTGCATTTGAGCGTAAGGATGAAGATTTGGAAGAGCGACTAGAAGAGCTGTGGAAAACCCACGAGCTCTTTTTTGAAGCTCAAGAAGAAACATTTATCGAGACTGAAAGGTTATATGTCAAGCCTTATACAGTCTATCTTTACTAAGGAGGAATGACATGCCCGAAAATAAAGTAACGTTTGGTTTAAAAAATGTTCACATTGCACCTGTAAAAACTATTGGAGCAGATGGAGTGATTACTTACGATGAAGTATTCCGCTTCCCTGGAGCAATGGACTTGACACTAGATCCAAAAGGTGATTCTGGAGCAGTTAAAGCAGATGACATTGACTACCATTTTATCAACTCAAACGAAGGATACGATGGAAAACTTAAAGTTCCACACATCATCGAAGCATTTGCAACTAAAATCTTGGGAGAAATTAAAGACTCTCAAACTGGTGTCATGACTGAAAAAGGAGATGCAGAACCGACAGCGTTTGCTATCATGTTTGAATTCTCTGGTGACAAGAACAAAACCCGTCATGTTCTTTACTACTGTTCAGCTAGTCGCCCATCAAATGGATCATCAACCAAAAACGGTACAAACGTGAACGAACGTGAGCTATCTTTCAAAGCTAGCCCTCGTCCACTTGACTCTGTTATCAAACGCTCAATCACATCAGCTGATAACAACGAAGTCTACACCAAATGGTTCGAAAAAGTTTATGAACCTAACGCTGTTGGTTAAGGAGAAATAAATGCGCAAAATCATTATGGTTGGCGAGCAAGAGTATGAGCTAGGAACAAGCGCTTATACTCCTATCGCATACAAACAACAATTCGGAAAGGATTATTTCCAGGATTTATTCTCAATGTTACAGAATCAATCTCTTATGTCCGAATTAAACAAACTGAATTCTGGCGAAAAAGAATCGAATGAAGTTGATATTTCAATCTTGTCAGACTTTGACATGACATTCTTTAATCGTCTATTTTGGACCTTTGCTAAAACTGCAAATCCTCACATCAAACCTTACGAACAATTCTTTATGGAAATGGAAAGTTTCCCAATCCAGGAAGTTGGACCTGAGTTGATGGAAATGCTGAATGCAAGTATGTCAACAAAAAAGTCCCAGACCAGTCAGAAACAGCTAGCGAAGAAATCTTCACAGTAGAATCTTATTTATCCTGTTGTAAAGAAACAGGGTTGTCTATTGATGATTTGAAGAATATTTCAATCGGAATGGCTTTAGATTATCAAACAGATTATGTGAATTTACGAAGCGAAAGTAAAAAAGGTGAGCGAAAAGCCAACCAAGCTGATTTTGACAATTTTTAAAAGAAAAGGAGTGCTGAGAGAGCGATTCTAAGGTCAAGTTCATTGACCTGACTGCATTATCAGTCATAGAAGTTCTCTCAGCGCTTTTTATTTTTTAGAGAAAGGAGGAAACATGGCAGGAAATATTAAAGGCATCAAGATTGAAATTGATGGAGACACGCAACCCTTACAAAAGGCACTCAAAAATGTCAATAAGGCTGCAACAGATGCAACACAAGAATTAAGACAGATTGACAAAGCCTTAAAATTTGATACAGGGAATGTCACTCTATTGACTCAAAAGCAAGAGCTTTTACAAAAACAAGTTTCTACAACCAAAGAGAAACTAGAGACCCTAAGACAAGCACAATCTCAGGTCGAGCAACAATTCAAGAGTGGAAACATCGGTGCTGATCAGTACCGAGCATTTCAACGTGAAGTTGAAACCACTAAGAATGTCCTTAAAGGTTACGAAGGAAAACTTGCTAATGTCAACCAAGCACTAGCAGAAAATGGCAATGCCACTCAAAGCAATAAGAGTCAGCTTCAGAACTTACAGAAAGAGCAAAATCGCCTTGCTAGTGAGTCTGAAAAAGTTGTAAGTTCATTCAAACTACAAGAAAGCCAGTTAGGTGCTAACGCTAGCGAATCCGAAAAACTAGCTCTGGCACAGAAAAAGGTCGGTGCACAATCCTCTATCGTTGCTAAACAGATTGAAAATCTTGAAAAGCAGTTAGAGTTAACTAAGCAAGAGTATGGAGAGAATTCAGTTGAAGCTAACAAAATGGAAGCACAACTGAACCAAGCTAAAGCATCGTATTCAAATCTTTCTCAAGAAATGAAGAATTTGGGTAGTGCTGGCAAACAAGCAGCTGGAAACCTGGCTGAAACGAATAACCTCCTAAAAGCCGAACTATTAAACCAATTTTCAGAAAAACTAGCAGACATCAGTCAGAAGCTTGTGGATTTTGGGAAAAGTGCATTAGAAGCCTTCAGACAAGTTGACGAAGGCATGGACACTATCGTGACTAAGACTGGTGCAACTGGGGACAGCTTGAAAGAAATGCAAGATATTGCTTCAAGCATCGCAACGACTATCCCAACCGATTTCAGCAAGGCTGGTGAAGCAGTCGGAGAGGTTAATACACAGTTTGGATTAACTGGTGACGCACTAAAAGATGCATCCATCGAAATGATAAAGTTTGCTGAAATTAACGGTACAGACATTACTAATTCAACTATTTCAGCAAGTAAAGCCTTGGAAGCTTACGAGTTATCAACCAGTGATTTAGAGAAAGTCCTAGACTCTACAACATACACAGCTCAATCAACAGGTGTGTCAGTCGATGACTTGATGAAGAAAGCTATTGAAGGAGCACCACAAATTAAAATGCTAGGCCTCTCATTTGAGGAAGGTGTTGCATTGCTTGGACAATTTGAAACAAGCGGTGTAGATGCTTCAAGTGCTTTGTCAGGACTAACGAAAGCGGCAGGATCCTACGCTAAGAAGGGTAAGACTCTGAAAGAGGGACTTGTCGAAACCATCGATAAGATAAAGAACACAACTAGCGAAACTGAAGCAATGGGGCTCGCTATGGAAATTTTTGGTGCTAAAAAAGCCCCTCAAATGATTGATGCAATCAAGCGTGGAGCATTTGATTTTCAAACATTCTCCGAAGCAGCTGAAAATTCAGTAGGTTCAGTTTCTAAAACCTTTGAAGCAACTCTGGATCCTATTGACAAATTTAAAACAGCACAAAACTCAGTTACGCTAGCTATGTCAGAACTAGGCGCAGCAATCGCTGAAACTCTAGCACCTATCTTTGAAGTGCTTGGAAACATGGTCAAAGATATAGCAGAGTGGTTCAGTGGTTTACCTGGACCTGTTAAAGAATTTATCGTGATTTTAGGAGGGGTAGTCACAGTTGCTGGTATTCTAGTCCCGATATTCTTAACCTTACAAGCAGCAGCAGTCGCGCTTGGAACATCCATTGGAGCGATGATTGCAGCAGCCGCACCCATTATTGGTATCGCTGCTTTAATTGTTGCCGCTATTGCAGCGATCGTAATTGGTATCAAGTACCTCTGGGAAACGAACGAAGGGTTCAGAGAGGCGGTAATGACCGTCTGGAATGCTATCATGGAAGTCATCAACAGGGTTGTTAGTGAAGTTTCTAACTTCATCATGAGTATGTTTGGAGTGGTTGTCAGTTGGTGGACAGAAAACCAAGAACTCATTCGTGCGAGTGTAGAAACAGTCTGGAATGCTATCCAAACCGTAATTGATGCAGTCATGACTTTCTTAGGTCCATTAATCGAGGGAGCATGGGCGAATATCCAACTGGTCATCACGACCGCTTGGGAAGTCATCAAGACAGTAGTTGAAACTGCAATCAATGTTGTTTTAGGCATCATCAAAGCAGTCATGCAGATCATCACAGGTGACTGGTCAGGAGCATGGGAAACAATCAAAGGAGTGTTCTCAACTGTATGGGATGCTATCCAAAATGTTGTTCAGACCATCTTCACAGCTATCCAATCGTACATTTCAAATACGATAAACGCCATTTCAAGTACAATTTCAAATGTCTGGAATGGAATTTCAAGTACAATTTCAAATGTATTAAATGGTATTTCAAACACTGTTTCAAATGTTTGGAATGGAATCAAGGATTCAATCGGGAATGCTATAAACGGAGCCAAAGACCTTGTAAGTTCTGCAATCGATGCTATCAAAGGACTATTTAATTTCAGCATTAGTTGGCCACATATTCCACTACCTCACTTTTCAGTAAGTGGTTCAGCAAATCCGCTCGATTGGCTAAAAGGTCAAATACCTAGAATTGGTATCGAGTGGTATGCTAAAGGCGGTATCATGACGAAACCGACCTTATTTGGTATGAACGGAAATAATATGATGGTTGGTGGCGAAGCTGGAAATGAAGCGGTATTGCCACTTAATGAAAGAACACTTGGCGCGATTGGTCGAGGTATTGCTCAAACGATGGGTGAAAATCCAACAAACATCAACATCACAATAACTGGTAATGTTGTCAGAGAAGAAGCAGACATCGCTAGAATTGCTGACCAGGTTGCTCAACGAATTGCCGATGAAATCCAACGTAGAACCCAATTGAGAGGAGGTATGGCATGATAAAACACAATGAATTGATTATTGACGGTGTAAGAACATCGTCTTTTCCTTTTAAGGTTATCGTCCACGATCCTCCTTCAGTTGCATTAGGAGAAAGTAAGACGGAACTTTTAGAGCATGGTGGCATTAGCGGAGCGATTGTTCAGACCAACAAACATCGTAAATTAGTTCAAAAATCTTATACGATTTATTTAGTTAAACCAACTGAAGAACAGATGAATCAGTTCATGACCCTTTTTATTCGTGAAAAATTTTGGTTAGAAAGCGAGCGAGTCAAAACAACCCGACTCTGGTGTTATAAGGCCAATGCTAGTGACCTTGAAGAAACACAACCTGGGTTGTATATGACGAAAGTAACATTCACTTGCCACCCTACAAAATATTTCAAAACCACTGACACACAAAGATTGACAGGAAACGGAGTTTTAACTACTCAAGGGTCTGCTCTTGCCTTCCCTAAAATCACAATTGTTGGACAGAGTGCTACTGAGACTTCATTTACAATCGCTGGTCAGGTTATTCGTCTTGAAAAACTCTCAGAATCGCTTGTGATGGTCAACAATCCAGATAATCCAAGCTTTAAGACCACGACAGGAAAATCAGTTAAATGGTCAGGAGATTTTATTACTGTTGATCCCTCAAAACTGAAAAATGTCGGTGTCGTTCTAGGTACTGGTATTCAATCGCTTGAAATCGAGACGGTTTGGGGGTGGGCATAATTGCTTTATTTACTTGACAAAGATGTAAGAACCGTGCGCTGGAACGGAGAGCCACTTCATGAAGCGACTTCAGCGATTGTTAAAGAGACCATGAATGGAGATTTCACCTTAACTGTGAAATACCCTATTTCTGACTCAGAAATTTATCAACTCATTCAAGAAGATATGTTGATAAAAGCACCAACTCCTGTTCTCGGTGCTCAGCTTTTCCGCATCAAAACACCTGTCGAACACAATGACTACTTAGAAATAACAGCCTATCACATCTCAGACGATATAATGCAACGGTCTATAACACCATTAAGCGTGAGTAGTCAGAGCTGTGATATGGCTCTTTCCCGCATGGTTCAAAATACAAAAACAGCTTTGGGAGATTTTTCTTTCAATAGCGATATCCAGGAACGTAGAACCTTCAACACGACCGAAACAGAAACTCTTTACTCTGTATTGCTCGATGGAAAGCATAGTATCGTTGGAACGTGGGAAGGTGAGCTAGTTCGTGATAACTTTGCAATGACTGTCAAAAAAAATCGTGGTGAGAATCGTGGTGTTGTTATTACAACACACAAGAATCTGAAGGATTATCAACGTACAAGAAATAGTCAGAATGTTGTCACAAGAATCCATGCTAAATCAACTTTTAAACCTGAAGGCGCAGAAACAGAAACGACTCTCAAGGTTACGGTTGACAGCCCTCTTATTAACTCATATCCTTACATAAATGAGAAAGAATATGAGAACAACAACGCAAAGACCGTTGAAGAGTTAAAGAAGTGGGCACAAGCTAAATTTACGAATCAAGGTATTGACAAAGTTTCTGATGCTATCAAAATTGAAGCCTATGAACTTGATGGACAAGTTGTTCACATGGGTGATACGGTCAATATCAAGAGTCGAAAACACAATGTCGATGCATTCAAGAAAGCTATTGCTTATGAATTTGATGCCTTAAAAGAAGAGTACATCTCTCTGACTTTCGATGATAAGGCGGGAACTGGCGGTTCTAGATCTTCTGGCGGGCTATCTAACGCAGCTGATGCAATAATTGGTGTGACAGAATCAGCTCAAGAAATCGCCCTTGAAAAGGCTCTTCAAAATGCTGACTTAGCCTTTGATCATCAAGCTGGATTGTTGAGACAGGAAATTTTGGACGGTGTCGAACTCGCCAAAGCAAAAGCAGAAGAGAACAAGCGTGCTCTATCAGACGAAATCGACAGACGATTTCACGAGTTTAGTCCAGAAGGATTCGACGAAGCAAAGAAAAAAGCAGAAGAGGCACTTGCCAAAGTAAGAGCAGGATATGAACTAGCAGATGAAGCAAAGCATATCGCTAGTGAAAATCAAATCAAATTTGCTTCAATGGCTGCTAGAGTTAACAGGCAAGAAGATAAACTAACGAGTGCTGTCGCTGATTTAAAACGCTATTCGAGAGAAGAAACACAAAGTCAAATTACGCAACGCTTCCAAGATTTCACAAGAGACAATGAAGCAAAACTAGCCGATTACAAACAAGGTATAGACGGGCGGTTTACAAGCTTAGCTAGTCAGATTGCTGAAAAAGTAACGCAAGGGGGCCCGAATATGCTCCGAAATTCGAGGGCAGATGATGGCTTGAAATACTGGAACGGTGATCCTAGCAAATTCAAATTCCTATCACACCATTTTTACTTAAACGGTCAAAAACGAATGTTTTCACTGGAAAATGGAGCGGTAGTAAATAGCCCGCGTTTTATTTTCAAGAAAAATACTGATTATACATTGAATTTTCTAGCCTTTGACGCAAACACGGCAAGGGTAAGAATAACTCTACGGAAACGAAAAAAAGACTCTGCTAATCAAGACTATGACGAGATTCAGACGCTTTTTGACAAGACTGGTTCACCCGCTTTCAGTTCACATCAAGCCGTTAAACATTCGTTAAAATTAAATATCGGTGATTTTGATAATGGTTATCTAGTATTTGAATACACAGGAAATCCAAATGGTTGGTCTGGTATGTTCATGACTGAGCTGGATTTTTACGAGGGGACAAATGACCGTAAATGGCAACCAGCACCCGAAGACTCAGCAGAGCCTATTGAGGCAGTACGAACACAAGTCACACAAAAGTTAGCTGAATACAAAGAAACATCGGATGGTCGTTTTGCTACGATTTCTGCTCAAATAAGTGGCAAAGTTGACCAGAGCGATTTCCAGCGTGTCAAAGAGACAAGTCAGCTATATGAGCGAATTTTAGGTACGACTGAGCAAGGTGTGGCAGATAACGCTTCAAGGCTTGTTATGTCTAGTCAAATTTTTCAGACTGAAGTCAAAAAAATCACTGGAAGTAGTTATAATCTTGTATTCGACCCAACCAATTTCAGCAAGTGGAAGAAGAAACAAGAAGATGCGAATGTTATCAAAGTACAAGCTGGCACTAAATTGCTACGGATCACAAATGCTGGTAATACCAACGTAGTCTATCATGGATTCGCATTGCCACTTACTACATCTACATTTACTGAGGGTGAAAAGCTTAGTTACCGCATAGAGGCATGGGTGGATGTGTTGCCAGATGCCCCTCTTGGTATCGAACTGTGGGCAGAAGATGGCGGTCTTGCATCTGATAGCGTTACCTTTACAAAAACTGGTATTCAAATCATCACAGGTACGATGACAGTCCAGAAATCATCGACTAAAGGAAGAGAATTCCCTCTTGAAATTTGGTTGATGAAGAACGGGACAGTAGCGATTGGGAAGGTGTCATTAGTTCGTGGCGAAACACCTCCGCAAGATTTCAAGGATGATACTTCAACGCAAGACCTTGTAACTCAAACAAAGGTGTCACAACTCTTTGATTCCTACGCTATCCAAACATTGACCAACGCTGGAGCAATCGCTTCACAAATCAATCTGAATAGCAATAATATTCTGATTGAAGCTGCTAAAATTCGACTTAAAGGTAGAACGCTACTAGACGAAATCACGGCTATAGACGGGTATTTTAAGAGATTGTTCGTGGGAGATGCCAGAATAGGAACTCTGAACACTGACATCATTCGCTCAAATTCGATTGCAGCAGACAAGCTGATATTTGATACTGCTCTAGCGAAGAAGCTTGTATCTAGCGATGTTTTTACGGATACGCTTGCTGCTAAAACAGCTTTTATCAACAAACTACGGTCAGTTGTAGTCTCAGCAACCTTACTTGAAGGTTATAAGGGTCGTATCGGTGGATTCCAATTCGGTACGCACGATAAAGACCCAAGTACATATTGGCTAACTGGTATTAACCAATTCGCAGTTGGTATGAGTAATGGTGGCACAAAATGGGGGCAAACTGCTCTTTGGGTTAACTGGGGGGATAACTGGGATAAACCTGATATTAATGCTTGGTATGTGACACGTATTGGTGAAATGTATTGTCATAATACTGCTCATTTTTACAATACACCAGTTATCCATGGAAACCTCCGAGTAGGAGGTAATATCTACTATGTCAATGAAAAAGATAAAACAGGTGGTTACTGGATGTATTCTCCTGCATTCAAAAAGCTTGACAAATATAAAGGTTATCTATATTTTTATGGATTTAACGAAGAACAAACAGATTGGATCCCTCTTAATAAAGAAATTTCAGACCGTAGATATAAGACAAACATTCAAGATAGCAAGATCTCAGCACTTGATGTTATCGAGAACCTTAAAACCTACTCATATCGTAAGGAATACGATGACAAAGTCGAGGATATCTCTTGCGGTATCATGGCTCAAGATGTTCAAAGATATGCACCAGAAGCTTTTTATAAAAATCCAGACGGTGCTTATTCATATCGCACATTCGAACTTGTACCTTATCTCATTAAGGCTATTCAAGAATTAAATCAAAAATTGAAAGGTTGGAAAAAACAACATGAATGAACAAGACCAACAAATCAGCCGTTTAGTAGTAAATTCTCTTTCAGAGAAATTAGGTCAAGAAGCTACTAAATCAGCAACATTTGAAGCACTATACACAACTACGGCTTTGGAGCTCGAACAAATCAATAAAATCATCAATTCAGATGAAGAACTTAAAGCTAAATTTGAACAATTGAAAGGACAAATGGCAAATGGCAATTAACAACTACACACTAGCAACTAAACCTTACATTCGTGGTTTTGGGGACAAAACTACAACCGTTGTAGAAATTCGCTTACAAGATGGCAACCGTTACAGTACCAACCAACGTGAGCTTGTGGGAGACCGTACACAAGACCAAGATGATGTGCTTATTCAAGCAGTATTAGATATCGTTAAAGCTGAATTGGACCCAGCGAATGCAGTCGTTAAGGCTCAACAAGAATTAGAAACAACTAAGACCAAACAAGACGAATTATCTAAACTTGTTAAACAACAACAAGAAACATCTACTACTCTTAACAAAGCGATTCGAATTCTTTCCTTGATTGTAGCTAAAATTGGGATTCCAGTCGGCGCTGCTTACAAAGAGCTTGCTTCATTTATGCCACCTTTGTTAAGTGGACAAACTTATTTTGAGAATGACTTACTATTTTTAGAAGACCCTAATCATGTTGAAACAAACAGCGAAGGTAAGTATGTGTTCGTATATATCAAGCGTGAGTTTGAGTATAACGGTCAAACAGTTGAACAGCTTAAAGGTCAACCAACAACAGACGGTCTTGTCGAAGTCTTGGAATGGACTGCACCACGAAGTGATGTAGACCATATCTAAGGAGGTAGCTTATGCAAGATTTAGCGTTTCATGAATTATTAGAACACCTCAAAAATCTTTCATATAGCCCCTACATTCATTTCTTTTTTTGGTTGATGATTTTAGATATCGTGACAGGATATATCAAGGCATTTAAGACCAAGCGATTTGATAGCAAGGTCGGAACAATGGGATTGATTAGACATTTCATTGTGTTTGTTGTTATCTTACTTGTAGCTATGTATGCCCGTTCTCTTGGTTTTCGTAGTTTTGGGATTGCTTGGACTATGTTTTTCTCATTCAATTATCTGTTTTCAGTGATTGAAAATTGGGAAATTATCGGTCTTGCATTCCCTGAATTTTTGAAGCCTTACATTAACCAGCTAAAGAAAGACAACGCTCGTAAAATCGGGCAGTTATTGGTAAATATAGACCAAAAAGACAAAGTAGAAGTAGAACTTGAAGTGAAGGAGAAAGACGATGCAACAAATTAATGAAATTTTACTTAACGGTGCTATCAGCATCCTTGTTATCTTGGTAGGTATCGCAGTTAAAGCTGTCAAAGAATACCTCGTTCAAAAAGGTGGAGAGAAAACAATCAAGATTGTTGAAATTCTTGCTAAGAATGCAGTCAATGCGGTTGAGCAGGTATCTGCTGAAACTGGATACAAAGGTGAAGAAAAACTGGAACAAGCACGAACTAAAATCCGTGCAGAGCTTAAAAAATACAATATCAGCATGACTGACAGTGACCTCGATACCTTCGTAGAGTCAGCTGTCAAGCAGATGAATGATGCTTGGTCTGAAAAATAAATCAGAGAACCCCAAAGGGTTCTCTTTCTTTTTTAAATAAGGAAAGGAGGTAGCACTTGAAGAAGGTTATTGAAAAGAGATTAACCGTTTCAGCCAACAACAGAGACATTGACAGGCTTTATCAAGAATTTTATAGCAAAGATAAAGGTATCGCTGAATTCAAGTTTACGCTCGATAATTTGACCGCTACCAAGGTAATCTGCTTATTCTATTTCAAATCCACCAAGCGATATCAAGAAGTAGAAGCAGTAATCGAAGATAATTCGTTTACGGTTCAATTCGATACATCGCTAATCACTACGGATGAATCCGTTATTGGCTACATCTACTTTGAAAAAGTAGAGCAGTCAGCGGATGTATATAGCTTTATATTTAATGTCCATGTAAGTGAGATTGATAAAGCAGTCAAGCAACCACTTATTGAACGTGAATCAGGGCGAATTGTTAACGTTAAGGATGTTGTAACTAAACAAGAATTGGACGAACTCTTTGCAAAAATCAAAGAGCAAGGCGGAACTTATGACGATAGCAATTTACGTAGTGAATTAAGCCATATTTCAGCCGATATTGGAGTGCTAAAGACAAAGACGGATAAAGATACCGTGTATGACGATAGCGCCTTAAAACAGCGTGTAGAGGTCTTAGAAAACAAGTCTAATATTGACACAAGTCAGTTTGCTACTAAGGACGAATTACGCAATATCTCACTAACTCCTGGACCAAAAGGAGATAAAGGAGAGCCTGGCGAACGTGGTCCACAAGGTGATGTTGGACCTAGAGGTGCTGACGGTTTACAAGGCCCTCAAGGTTTACAAGGTATCCAAGGGGAACGAGGGCAAGACGGACAAATCGGACCAAAGGGTGAGCGTGGGGAACAAGGGCCTGCTGGACCTCAAGGGCCTATTGGACTTACAGGTCCTAAAGGTGCTGACGGTCGTGATGGTGTAGGAATTCCTCAAAAATTGAGTATCGAAGGGAACACCCTCATCTTATCTGATGGTGGTGGCAACGTAACCCTACCTACTTCAACAAGCGGGAATACTGGACAAATTAATGAGTATGAAATCCACGGAACGGGCTTTCCTAACGGTAAAGTAACCGCACCAGTCGGGACTACTTACGTTGATACCGCTGTTACAAGTGGAGCTCTCAAGTGGATAAAGAGACAAGGAAGCGGAAATCAAGGATGGGAAGTATTGACTGGTGATACTGGTTGGAGAACGTTGAATATTAAGTCTAAACTCGGAAACTCATATCTAAAAGTTCGACGCAAAAATGACACCGTAACATACCAATTCGGTGGGCTAAGCTGGGGTTGGTTTGGTGTCATTCGTAGAGGTGGCGTAGGATACGAGGCTCAAGGGAGCGACAGGGAAAGAAACTGTTACATTCTAGGACTTGGTGGTGTTCCTGTTGGTTTTCGCTCTGAAGGGTCTTTAATAGGAAACATTTACAACGATAAAGGTGTCTCCTATGGGACTTGGTACTTAGGCGGTGCTGGGGATAGCAATATGCTACGTTTTCAATTCACTGACCCAGTGCCAACGGATAGAGACATCGGAGATATCCGTGTAAGTTCTATCTCTTACTTAACTAGCGAACCATGGCCTGGTGTTTTACCATAATATGAAAGGAAAAATATAAATGACAATCAATATTGAAACAGCTATTGCATGGATGCGTGAACGTGAAGGACAAGTCTATTACAGTATGGAATACCGTGACGGTCCTGATAGCTATGACTGTTCAAGCTCAGTCTACTACGCTTTGAGGAGCGCTGGAGCAGTATCTGCTGGATGGGCAGTAAATACTGAGTATGAGCACGACTGGCTTATTAAAAACGGTTATGAGCTTATTGCTGAAAACCAAGAATGGAATGCACAGCGTGGGGATATCTTCATCTACGGAAGACGTGGATATTCAGCTGGCGCTGGTGGTCATACGGGTATGTTCGTTGACTCAGACAATATCATTCATTGTAACTATGCACGGAATGGTATCACAGTTAACAATCATGATGCCATCTGGAATGCAGCAGGTCAACCTTATTTTTACGCTTACCGCTTAACCAATCCAGACGCTCAACCTGAAGCACCTAAAAAAGGCTGGCAGTCGGATGATAAGGGCTACTGGTACGCTAGAGCTAACGGCTCATATCCTAAAGACCAATTTGAGAAAATTGACGGTACATGGTACTATTTTGATGAGAGCGGTTATATGCTCTCTAATAAATGGAAACAACGCCCTGACGGCACATGGTACTACTTTGACAAGTCAGGGGAAATGGCTACTGATTGGAATAAAATCAATGACAAATGGTATTATTTCAGTAGAGATGGTGCTATGGTTACTGGCTGGGTTAAATACTACGATAAGTGGTACTACCTCGATGCAGTCAATGGCGAAATGAAATCCGATTGCTTCATTAAATATAATGACGGCTGGTACTTGCTACTTCCAGACGGCACACTTGCTGATAAGCCTGAGTTCACAGTTGAACCAGATGGCTTGATTACTACAAAATAAAATAGAAAGAACAAAAATTTAATTACACTCAACCGCTGGCTTTGGCTGGCGGTTTTTTGTTTTGGTACCCATTTTGGTACCCAGAATTGTTTTTTATGTATTTTTTTAGCATCTGAATACCTCTAAACTTTCTTTATTTAACAAACTTTGAATACTATTTAACATTTTTTCTTCCTATATTTATAAAACAAGTTTCTGTTTACCCGATCGCTAAATAATCGCTCTATACACCATTAAATAAGGCTTTCCGAGATTTTCGGAAAGCCTATTTTTTGTTTTGGTACCCAGTTTGGTACCCATATTTA
>NZ_JBTHHY010000001.1:423534-1173022 GCF_054353475.1 Streptococcus sp. V919
ACCCAGAATTGTTTTTTATGTATTTTTTTAGCATCTGAATACCTCTAAACTTTCTTTATTTAACAAACTTTGAATACTATTTAACATTTTTTCTTCCTATATTTATAAAACAAGTTTCTGTTTACCCAATCGCAAAATAAAAAGGTCCAGTGAACCTTTTTATCCTGATCCTTGAAATAAAAAGGCGAGGATGCTGAAAGTAGCATTAAATAAGGCTTTCCGAGATATTCGGGAAGCTTTTTTTATAAATAAAAAGCAGTGATAGACGAACTGATAAAATTTAACCTAAAACTAGTAGAAATTACTTGAGAGGTTAGCAATATATTTCATTTATATTGATAGATAATAAGAAAGAAATATGGTATAATATAGGGTGAGACCTTATGAATAAATAGTGAAAGAGTATATAGTAACTAATGAAAAAAATTGTCATTAACGGTGGCCGTCCTTTAAAGGGTGAGATAACCATTAGCGGAGCAAAAAATAGTGTGGTAGCTCTGATTCCAGCTATTATTTTGGCAGATGATGTTGTTATCTTGGACTGTGTACCAGACATCTCAGACGTAGCTAGTTTGATTGAAATTATGGAAATCATGGGAGCTAGTGTCAAACGTTATGATGATGTTCTAGAAATTGATCCTCGTGGTGTACAAAATAAACCAATGCCATACGGTAAAATCAACAGTCTTCGTGCTTCTTATTATTTCTATGGTAGCCTTCTAGGACGTTTTGGTCAAGCGACAGTAGGCTTACCTGGTGGATGCGACCTTGGACCACGTCCAATTGATCTTCATTTGAAAGCTTTTGAAGCGATGGGTGCTAAGACAACCTATGAGGGAGATAATATGAATCTCTCAACTAATGGTTCAAAGTTACAGGGGGCTAGTATTTATATGGATACTGTCAGTGTCGGAGCAACCATTAATACAATGCTTGCAGCAGTAAAGGCTCAAGGGCGTACAGTTATTGAAAATGCTGCTAGGGAGCCTGAAATTATTGATGTGGCTACTTTGTTAAATAATATGGGAGGTCATATTCGTGGTGCTGGTACTGATATGATTATTATTGATGGTGTTGAATCCCTTCACGGCACACGACATCAAGTTATTCCAGACCGTATTGAAGCTGGTACTTATATCTCAATGGCTGCTGCAGTTGGTCAAGGAATTCGCATCAATAATGTACTCTATGAGCATTTAGAAGCCTTTATTGCTAAACTTGAAGAAATGGGTGTTCATATGACTGTTTCAGAAGACAGTATCTTCGTCGAAGAGCAAACAAATCTTAAGGCTGTTAATATCAAGACAGCACCATATCCTGGATTTGCAACGGACCTCCAACAGCCAATTACACCATTGCTATTAAAAGCAGAAGGACGTGGGACACTGATTGATACCATATATGAAAAACGCGTTAACCATGTCTTTGAATTAGCAAAAATGAACGCTGATATTTCAACTACTAATGATCACATTATCTATAAAGGTGGGAATCCTTTACATGGTGCAAGCGTAAGAGCTACAGACTTGCGTGCAGGTGCAGCTTTGGTTATTGCTGGTCTAATGGCTGAAGGTAGAACAGAGATTACAAGTGTTGAGTTTATTTTACGAGGATACTCAAATATTATTGAGAAATTACGTAAGCTTGGAGCAGATATTGAGCTGATTGAAGATTAGCAATTTGAGGATAAGAATGAATATCTGGACAAAATTAGCAATGTTTTCTTTTTATGAGACGGAACGTTTGTATTTCCGTCCATTCTTTTTTACAGATGTTGATGACTTTCATGAGTTGGCATCAAACCCTGAAAATCTTCAATTTATTTTTCCTACGCAAGCTAGTATTGAAGAAAGTCAATATGCGCTTGCTAACTACTTTATGAAATCACCTTTGGGTATTTGGGCCATTTGTGATAAAAAAACAGAAAAATTGATTGGAGCAATCAAGTTTGAAAAGTTGGATGAAATTAGGAAAGAAGCAGAGATTGGCTATTTTTTAAGGAAAGAATATTGGTCTCAGGGATATATGACTGAAGCAGTTACCAAGTTGCGGGATTTATCCATGGACGAATTTAGCTTAAAGCAACTAACGATTGTAACACATTTAGAAAATGCTGCTAGTCAAAAAGTAGCACAGAAATCGGGCTTTGTTCTGTCTCGACGTTTCAAAGGTAGCGATCGCTATACTCGTAAGATGCGAGATTATCTAGAATTTCGCTATACAAAAGGGGAACTAAATGAGTAAACACCAAGAAATATTAGACTACTTGGAAGAATTACCAGTTGGAAAACGGGTCAGTGTTCGAAGTATATCCAATCGCCTAGGTGTTAGTGATGGTACGGCTTATCGTGCTATCAAAGAGGCTGAAAATAGAGGTTTAGTAGAAACACGGCCTCGGAGTGGGACTGTTCGTGTCAAATCAAAAAAAGTTGCCATTGAGAAACTCACTTTCGCGGAAATTGCAGAAGTCACTGGTTCAGAAGTTTTAGCTGGTCAAGCTGGTTTGGACAGAGAATTTAGTAAATTTTCCATCGGAGCGATGACTGAGAAGAATATCCTTTCTTACCTTCATGATGGTGGGCTAGTCATTGTCGGTGACCGAATACGCATCCAGTTGTTGGCACTAGAAAACGAAAATGCTGTCTTGGTCACAGGTGGATTTGAAGTTCATAAGGATGTTTTGAACGCAGCTGATAAGAAGAATATCCCAGTATTACGAAGCAAGCATGATACATTTACAATTGCGACGATGATTAACCGTGCTCTTTCAAATGTTCAGATTAAGACGGATATTTTAACGGTTGAAAAGATTTATCGTACTAGTCATGAATATGGTTTTTTACAGGAAACAGATACCGTAAAGGATTATTTAGACTTGGTTCGCAAGAATAGGACCAGTCGTTTCCCTGTCATCAATCAACACCAGGTTGTCGTTGGGGTAGTTACCATGCGTGACGCTGGGGATAAATCACCTGGAACGACCATTGATAAGGTCATGACTAGAACAGTCTACATGACAGGTTTAGCAACGAATGTCGCTAACGTTAGCCAGAGAATGATTGCTGAAGACTTTGAAATGGTACCCGTTGTTCGTAGCAATCAAACTTTGCTAGGTGTCATTACTAGACGCGATGTCATGGAAAAAATGAGTCGCTCTCAGGTATCAGCTCTACCAACATTTTCAGAGCAGATTGGCCAGAAATTATCTTATCATCATGATGAAGTTGTCATTACAGTTGAACCCTTTATGCTTGAAAAGAATGGTGTCCTTGCAAATGGAGTTCTTGCAGAAATATTGACCCATATGACTCAGGATTTGGTCGTTAATAGTGGTCGAAATCTTATCATTGAACAGATGTTGATTTATTTCTTACAGGCTGTCCAGATTGATGATGTTCTACGTATTCAAGCTAGAATTATTCACCATACGAGACGATCTGCTATCATTGACTATGATATTTATCTCAATCATCAAATTGTATCAAAAGCAAATGTTACTGTAAAAATTAATTAGAATCTAGGAGAGAACATGATTACATTAAAATCAGCTAGAGAGATTGAAGCTATGGACAAGGCTGGTGATTTTCTTGCAAGCATCCATATTGGCTTGCGCGATATCATCAAACCAGGTGTAGATATGTGGGAAGTAGAAGAATATGTGCGCCGTCGTTGTAAAGAAGAAAATTTCCTTCCTTTACAAATTGGTGTTGATGGGGCAATTATGGATTATCCTTATGCAACATGCTGCTCACTCAATGACGAAGTAGCTCATGCTTTTCCTCGCCACTATATTTTAAAAGAAGGTGATTTGCTCAAGGTTGATATGGTCCTTGGTGGGCCAATCGCTAAGTCTGACCTCAATGTTTCTAAACTCAATTTTAACAACGTTGAGCAGATGAAAAAATATACTCAAAACTTTACAGGTGGATTGGCTGATTCTTGTTGGGCATACGCTGTTGGCAAACCGTCAGAAGAAGTTAAAAACTTAATGGACGTGACCAAAGAAGCTATGTACATCGGTATTGAAAAAGCTGTTGTAGGAAACCGTATTGGTGATATTGGAGCTGCCATTCAGGAATATGCTGAAAGTCGTGGTTATGGTGTTGTACGTGATCTTGTAGGACACGGTGTTGGCCCAACCATGCATGAAGAACCAATGGTTCCTAATTATGGTGTAGCTGGTCGTGGTCTCCGTCTTCGTGAAGGTATGGTTTTGACAATCGAACCAATGATTAATACAGGTGATTGGGAAATCGATACAGATATGAAGACAGGATGGGCTCACAAAACTATCGATGGTGGACTATCATGTCAGTACGAGCATCAGTTTGTTATTACTAAAGATGGACCTGTAATCTTGACAAGTCAAGGAGAAGAGGGAACTTATTAAACAAAAAAGGGAGCTGAGCTCCTTTTTTTGATTCTTTCAAGTTGAAAATAAATTTACGTAGCAGATATCTTACAAACGTTTTCTTTTATAGTAAAATAAAATATAACAAAATGAAAGTAGGTTCTTAATTGGAAAGTATTTTATTTTTTATCTCTGTATTTTTAGCTGGGGTTTTATCATTCTTTTCTCCTTGTATCTTTCCCCTGCTACCAGTATATGCAGGTGTTCTATTAGATGATCAAGAGGAGTCAAAGACATTTCGTTTTTTAGGTAAAGAGGTTGCCTGGTCAGGATTAATTCGGACACTCTGTTTTATTGCAGGTATCTCTTTGATTTTCTTTATTCTAGGGTTTGGAGCAGGATTTCTAGGTAACTTACTCTATGCTGATTGGTTCCGTTATGTCATGGGAGTCATTATTATCATATTGGGGTTGCATCAGATGGAAATCCTTCATCTACGTAAATTAGAGTTCCAAAAAACAGTAACATTTAATCAAAAACAATCTAGTAAATATCTGTCGGCCTTTTTACTTGGTATCAGCTTTAGCTTTGGTTGGACTCCATGTATTGGTCCAGTTTTAAGTTCTGTTTTAGCACTGGCTGCCTCGGGAGGAAATGGAGCTCTTCAGGGGGCCTTATTAACCCTTATCTATACTCTCGGAATGGCGCTTCCATTTTTAGTATTGGCCTTAGCATCAGGTCTTATTATGCCCTATTTTAGTAAAATCAAATCTCACCTCATCTTATTGAAGAGAATTGGTGGTTTACTGATTATCCTTATGGGAATTTTATTAATGTTGGGACAATTAAATATCTTATCTGGAATATTAGGATAAAAGGAGTTATCTATGAAAAAAATTATCTATTTTGGACTTAGTTTCTTAACTATCTTTCTTTTGATTGCTTGTGGCAAAGAAGAAAAAAAATCAAGTCAAGAAACTCAAACGACTCAAACACAGCAGCAAGCAACTGTAAAACAAGTTGCTGTAGGAGTCGAAGCACCAGATTTCACCCTCCAATCGATGGATGGAAAAGAAGTCAAATTATCTGATTATAAAGGTAAAAAAGTTTATCTTAAATTTTGGGCATCTTGGTGCGGACCATGCAAGAAGAGTATGCCAGAATTGATGGAGCTTGCTGCAAAAGAAGATCGTGATTTCGAAATATTATCTGTTATTGCACCAGGACTTCAAGGTGAAAAAACTGTAGATCAATTTCCAAAGTGGTTTGAGGACCAAGGCTATAAAGACATTCCCGTTTTATATGATACAAAAGGATCTGTTTTTCAAGCCTATCAAATTCGTAGTATCCCTACAGAGTATTTAATTGATTCACAGGGTAAAATTGCTAAGATTCAATTAGGGGCAATTAGTAACGCAGATGCTGAAGCAGCTTTTGCTCAAATGAATTAGAGTTATAAAAAATGTCTAGACAATTTTGTCTAGACATTTCTTTTTTAACTTTAATATAATTAGTTTTTAGAAGCAGCTTGGAATTCTGGATTTTTCCATGCTTCATTGATAATTTCTTGTAATTCACGAGCAGATGCTTGCATTTTTTGAAGTTCAGCATCATTCAATGGGATATTAACTGGACGAACGATACCGTGAGCACCAACGATAGCTGGTTGACCGATAAAGACGTTTTCAACACCGTATTGACCTTCTTGGAATACTGAAAGTGGAAGAACAGAATTTTCATCATCCAGAATAGCTTTTGTGATACGAGCAAGAGCTACCGCGATACCGTAGTATGTTGCACCTTTTTTGTTGATGATTGAGTAAGCAGCATCACGAACTGAGATGAAGAGTTCTACAAGGTCAGCTTCATCCAAGTCACGGTTAGCTTGCAACCATTGTTCCAATTTTACACCGGCAACGTTAGCGTGTGACCAAACGGCAAACTCAGAGTCACCGTGTTCACCCATGATGTAAGCGTGAACTGAACGTGCATCAACACCGATTTTTTCAGCAAGAGCTTGACGGAAACGAGCTGAGTCAAGTGAAGTACCTGAACCGATAACACGTTCTTTAGGGAATCCTGAGAATTTCCAAGTTGAGTAAGTTAAAACGTCAACTGGGTTAGCTGCGACAAGGAAGATACCGTCGAAACCAGATGCAACAACTTGTTCAACGATTGATTTGTTGATAGCAAGGTTTTTACCAACAAGGTCAAGACGAGTTTCACCTGGTTTTTGTGGAGCACCAGCAGTGATAACTACAAGGTCAGCGTCTGCACAGTCTTCATACTTAGCTGCGTAGATTTTCTTAGGTGAAGTAAAAGCAAGCGCGTGGCTAAGGTCTTCTGCATCACCAACTGCTTTTTCAAACAATTGAGGAATTTCAATGATACCAAGTTCTTGGGCAATTCCTTGGTTAACAAGAGCGAAAGCGTAAGATGAACCTACGGCACCGTCACCAACGAGGATAACTTTTTTGTGTTGTTTAGTTGCTGTCATTAGTCTAAACATCTCCTTTGTTTTTTTAAGGGTAATACCCTGTTTGATTTCATTCTATCACTTTTGCTAAGTTTTGTCACGGATATACCTTCGGGATAAATATGTAAACGTTTTAGACGTGTTGTTAGACTGTAAAATAGTCCAAACTATGGTATAATATATCTAGTTACTAATAGTGAAATGAGGCATTTTTTAATGCAAGATAAAAATCTAGTGAATGTCAATCTGACAAAGGAGATGAAGACTAGCTTTATCGACTACGCCATGAGTGTAATCGTATCGCGTGCTCTTCCTGATGTTCGTGATGGGTTGAAACCTGTTCATCGTCGTATTTTGTACGGAATGAATGAATTAGGAGTTACGCCTGATAAACCTCATAAGAAATCTGCCCGTATTACAGGGGACGTCATGGGTAAATACCACCCACACGGAGACTCATCTATCTACGAAGCTATGGTTCGTATGGCTCAATGGTGGAGCTACCGCTACATGCTTGTAGATGGGCACGGTAACTTTGGTTCTATGGACGGTGATGGCGCTGCCGCGCAACGTTATACTGAAGCACGTATGAGTAAGATTGCTCTTGAAATGCTTCGCGATATCAATAAAAATACCGTTGACTTTGTTGATAACTATGATGCCAATGAACGAGAACCTGTTGTTTTACCAGCTCGTTTTCCAAATCTTTTGGTTAATGGTGCCACAGGTATTGCCGTTGGTATGGCGACCAATATTCCGCCACATAACTTGGGTGAGACCATCGATGCTGTTAAGTTGGTGATGGATAATCCAGAAGTCACAACCAAAGAATTGATGGAAGTTCTTCCTGGTCCAGACTTCCCAACTGGTGCCCTTGTTATGGGGAAATCAGGTATTCATAAGGCATATGAAACAGGGAAAGGTTCTATTGTTCTTCGTTCTCGTACAGAAATCGAAGAAACGAAAACAGGTCGCGAACGGATCGTTGTTACAGAATTTCCATATATGGTTAACAAGACTAAAGTGCATGAACACATTGTACGTTTAGTTCAAGAAAAACGTATTGAAGGAATTACAGCTGTACGTGATGAGTCAAACCGAGAAGGTGTACGTTTCATCATTGAAGTGAAGCGTGATGCGTCAGCCAATGTCATCTTGAACAACTTGTTCAAGATGACTCAGATGCAAACTAGCTTTGGTTTTAATATGTTGGCTATCCAAAATGGTGTTCCAAAGATTCTCTCTCTTCGTCAAATCTTAGATGCCTATATTGAGCACCAAAAAGAAGTGGTGACTCGTCGTACTCAATTTGATAAAGAGAAAGCCGAAGCACGTGCACATATCTTGGAAGGTTTGCTGATTGCTCTAGATCATATTGACGAAGTCATTCGTATCATCCGCGCTAGTGAAACCGATGAAGAAGCTCAAGCAGAATTGATGAGCAAGTTCAAGCTTTCTGAACGTCAAAGTCAAGCAATTCTTGACATGCGCCTCCGTCGTTTGACAGGTTTGGAACGTGATAAGATTCAGTCAGAGTATGACGAATTGATTGCCTTGATTGCTGATTTGGCAGATATTCTTGCTAAGCCAGAACGTGTTGCTCAGATCATCAAAGAAGAATTGGATGAGGTCAAACGTAAGTTTGGTGATAAACGTCGTACAGAGTTAATGGTCGGAGAAGTTTTGACACTTGAAGATGAAGATTTGATTGAAGAGTCTGATGTCCTCATTACTTTATCAAATAAAGGCTACATCAAACGTTTGGACCAAGATGAGTTCACAGCTCAAAGACGTGGTGGACGAGGTGTTCAAGGAACTGGTGTTAAGGACGATGATTTTGTTCGTGAGTTAGTTTCCACAAGTACTCATGATCACTTACTCTTCTTTACAAATAAGGGACGTGTCTATCGACTTAAGGGATATGAAATTCCTGAGTATGGACGTACAGCCAAAGGTTTACCTGTTGTTAACCTTTTGAAGCTAGATGAGGGTGAAAGTATCCAAACCATCATCAACGTAGAATCAGAACGTAGTGATGATGCTTACCTCTTCTTTACAACACGTGCAGGTATCGTTAAGAGAACGAGTGTAAAAGAATTCGCAAATATTCGTCAAAATGGTCTCAAAGCCTTGAATTTGAAAGATGAGGACGAATTGATTAATGTCTTACTAACTGAAAAAGATACCGATATCATCATCGGAACCAAATTAGGTTATGCTGTTCGTTTCAATCAGTCTTCGGTTCGTAGCATGAGCCGTAGCGCCACAGGTGTTAAAGGGGTTAACCTTCGTGAAGGGGATGCTGTGGTTGGAGCGAGAGTGATTACTGACCAAGATGAAGTCCTTATCATTACTGAAAAAGGATACGGTAAGCGTACAGTTGCTACTGAATATCCAACAAAGGGCCGTGCTGGTAAAGGGATGAAAACCGCTAATATTACTGATAAAAACGGTCGACTTGCCGGCCTACTCACAGTAAAAGGTGACGAAGACTTGATGGTCATCACAGATACCGGTGTGATGATTCGAACAAATGTTGCCAATATTTCACAAACTGGACGCTCTACTATGGGAGTAAAAGTGATGCGTCTGGATGAAAATGCTATGATTGTAACCTTTACAACAGTTGCAGCAGCAGAAAAGGAAGAAGTTGAGGCAAAAAACGAAACAGAAAGTGAAGAATAATGTCTCAAAAAAGAAGAAAAAGTAAAAAGAATAAGCGTAAGAATCTGCTGATTAATATTTTGGCTGGCTTTCTAATTCTTTTGTCTCTAGCCTTGATTTTTAATTCGAAGATACGTGATATTTTTATGATTTTAAATACTAATAAGTATCAGGTTAGTCAAGTAACGAAGGAAAATATTGAGAAGAATCAAGAAACAGAAGGAAATTTTGACTTTAACTCTGTCAAAGCACTTTCATCAGAGGCAGTACTTTCTGCTCAATGGAATTCTCAGCAACTCCCGGTTATTGGAGGAATTGCTATTCCAGAACTTGAAATGAATCTACCAATATTTAAGGGACTCGATAACGTCAACCTTTTTTATGGTGCTGGTACAATGAAAGCTAATCAAGTAATGGGAGAAGGAAACTATTCTCTAGCTAGTCACCGTATATTTACTGGTAATAATGCAGACAAGAAATTATTTTCACCTCTAGCTCGTGCTAAGAAAGGGATGAAAATTTATCTTACTGATAAAGAAAAAGTCTATACGTATGAGATAGATGAAGTTAAAATTGTTACTCCTGACCGAGTAGATTTAATTGAGGATCGTGAGGGGATTAATGAAATTACCCTAGTGACCTGTGAAGATGCTAATGCGGCTGAAAGAATTATTGTTAAAGGACATTGGACTGAGACAAAATCTTATTCAGATACTCCATCAAATATTTTAGATGCTTTTAATAAACCATATAAACAATTTTATGAATAGTAGAAGAGGTTGGGACAAAAGAGCCCGACCTCATTTTTATTAGCAATCAAACTTTGACGCGGTAGCTGATTGAACTTTTTGTTCGTCTTTTAGACTCCAAAAAGCTCCTAATCATCCTCGCGGGGCTGGGACTACGAAATCGAGACTTTGTCTATCGATTTCTGTCCCACCGCCTTTTCTTGTCAATTTCAGAAAATAGATAGGGTAAAGACTTTTCAATTCCTCCAAAAAGTAGTATAATGTTTCTATTATAGAAATTTTTAGAAAATTCCAAAAGAGGTTTGTTATGGGATACACAGTTGCTGTTGTCGGTGCTACAGGTGCCGTTGGTGCTCAAATGATCAAAATGTTGGAAGAATCAACTCTTCCTATCGATAAGATTCGTTACCTTGCGTCTGCACGTTCTGCAGGAAAGGTCTTGCAATTCAAAGGTCAAGATGTGACCATAGAAGAAACAACAGAAGACGCTTTTGAAGGGGTTGATATTGCTCTCTTCTCAGCTGGTGGATCAACTTCTGCAAAATACGCACCTTATGCTGTTAAGGCAGGCGCAGTTGTCGTAGATAACACTTCTTATTTCCGTCAAAATCCAGATGTACCATTGGTCGTTCCTGAAGTGAATGCCCATGCCCTTGATGCTCACAACGGAATTATCTCTTGTCCTAACTGTTCAACAATTCAAATGATGGTTGCTCTTGAGCCTGTTCGTCAAAAATGGGGTTTGGACCGTATCATTGTATCAACTTATCAAGCAGTTTCAGGTGCTGGTATGGGAGCTATTCTTGAAACCCAACGTGAGCTTCGTGAAGTCTTAAATGATGGAGTTAACCCACGTGATGTTAAAGCAGAAATCTTACCTTCAGGTGGAGATAAGAAACACTATCCAATCGCCTTCAACGCTCTTCCGCAAATTGATGTCTTCACAGATAATGACTACACATACGAAGAAATGAAGATGACAAACGAGACTAAGAAAATTATGGAAGACGATAGCATTGCTGTTTCAGCAACATGTGTGCGGATTCCAGTCTTGTCAGCTCACTCAGAGTCAGTCTATATTGAAACAAAAGAAGTAGCACCAATCGAAGAAGTAAAAGCTGCTATTGCAGAATTCCCAGGTGCCGTCCTTGAAGACGATGTTGCCCACCAAATCTATCCTCAAGCAGTCAATGCTGTAGGTTCACGTGATACATTCGTTGGACGTATCCGTAAAGACTTGGATGCTGAAAAAGGTATCCACATGTGGGTGGTTTCAGATAACCTCCTTAAAGGTGCTGCTTGGAACTCAGTCCAAATCGCAGAAACACTTCACGAACGTGGTTTGGTTCGCCCAACAGCTGAATTAAAATTTGAATTGAAATAACATGTTGGAGTTCGTTTGAACTCCTTCTTTAAAATAGAGAGGAATTATTGTATGTCTTATCAAGATTTAAAAGATTGTAAAATTATTACAGCTTTTATTACTCCTTTTCATGAAGATGGCTCTATCAATTTCGATGCTATTCCAAATTTAATTGAACACTTATTGGCACATCATACAGATGGAATTCTCTTAGCAGGTACAACTGCTGAGAGTCCAACCCTAACTCACGATGAGGAGTTGCAGTTGTTCGCGGCTGTACAAAAGGTTGTTAACGGCCGTGTTCCTTTAATTGCGGGTGTTGGTACTAACGATACTCGCGACTCTATCGAGTTTGTCAAAGAAGTAGCAGAATTTGGCGGTTTTGCAGCTGGTCTTGCGATTGTTCCTTACTACAATAAACCATCCCAAGAAGGTATGTACCAACACTTTAAAGCCATTGCAGACGCATCTGATTTGCCAATTATTATCTATAACATCCCAGGTCGTGTGGTTGTTGAAATGACTCCAGATACCTTGCTTCGTTTGGCGGAACATCCAAATATCATCGGTGTCAAAGAATGTACTAGTCTTGCCAATATGGCCTACTTGATTGAGCATAAGCCTGAAGAATTTTTGGTATACACTGGTGAAGATGGTGATGCTTTCCATGCTATGAATCTTGGTGCTGACGGTGTTATTTCTGTTGCTTCTCATACGAATGGTGATGAAATGCATGAAATGTTCACTGCGATTGAAGAGAGTGATATGAAGAAGGCGGCAGCGATTCAACGTAAATTTATTCCCAAGGTTAATGCTCTCTTCTCATACCCAAGTCCTGCACCTGTTAAGGCAGTTCTCAACTATATGGGATTTGAAGTTGGTCCGACTCGATTGCCGTTGGTTCCTACGCCTGAAGAGGATGCCAAACGTATTATCAAGGTAGTTATTGATGGGGACTACGAAGCAACCAAGGCAACTGTCACAGGTGTCCTTCGCCCTGATTACTAAGATATGTAAAAAATTGAAACTTCCTAAACAAGTAAAATTGTTGGGAAGTTTTTTTCTTTTTCTACGAATAGATAAATAGAGAGAGAAAAAGGAGTCGATCATGAAAATTAAGATTGATAATTTTGAAATTTATAAGTTAAAGCAAGCAGGATTAAGTAATCAGCAAGTACTAAAGGTTCTTCAATATGGAGAAATTTATGATCAGGAATTGAGTTTAGAGACTATTGCAGAAGCCTCAGAGTGTCGCAATCCAGTAGTCTTTATGGAACGGTATCATAAAATAAGCCTTGAAAGCTTGGAACGTCTACAAAAAGATTTTGCAAAGTTTCCGTCGTTTTCGATTCTGGATGATGTTTATCCCATTTCGCTTAGTGAAATTTATGATGCTCCTGTCTTACTTTTTTACAAAGGAGACTTAAATCTCTTAAAATTACCAAAGATTGCAGTTGTAGGTAGTCGCTCTTGTAGTCAAACCGGAACCAAGTCGGTTCGAAAAGTCATCGAAGAACTGGAAAATGAATTGGTTGTGGTGAGCGGTCTTGCTAGAGGAATCGACACAGCAGCCCATATGTCAATTCTTCAAACTGGTGGCAGAACAATTGCGGTAATAGGGACAGGATTGGATGTCTATTATCCTCGTTCAAATAAACGTCTTCAAGAATATATTGGGGACAATCATTTAATACTAAGTGAGTACGGACCAGGGGAAGAACCCTTGAAATTTCATTTTCCAGCAAGAAATCGCATTATTGCAGGATTGTGTCGAGGAGTTATCGTTGCTGAAGCTAAAATGAGATCTGGTAGTTTGATCACATGTGAGCGTGCGATGGAGGAAGGTAGAGATGTCTTTGCGATTCCAGGTTCCATTTTAGATGGACGCTCGGACGGCTGTCATCATTTGATCCAAGAAGGAGCAAAACTAGCAAGATGTGGACAGGACATTCTAACAGAATTCGAATTTTAACGAATGAAATGATTTCATTTAGCAAACTTTCTTCTATTATATGGGGGTTATGTCTTGACAGGTTTTTAAAAATGGTTTACACTTTATAAAGTTTAATTACTTTGAGAAGGTGTGATACTGTGGTAACGGCAACCAAAAAGAAAAAATCAACAAGTAAAAAGAATCTTGTAATCGTGGAGTCACCTGCTAAGGCGAAGACGATTGAAAAATATCTTGGACGTAATTATAAGGTTTTAGCTAGTGTCGGTCATATCCGTGATTTGAAAAAGTCAAGTATGTCAGTTGACGTTGAAAATAATTACGAGCCGCAATATATCAATATTCGTGGTAAAGGTCCTCTTATCAATGATTTAAAAAAAGAAGCAAAGAAAGCCAATAAAGTCTTTCTTGCAAGTGACCCGGACCGTGAAGGAGAAGCTATTTCTTGGCATTTGGCTCATATTTTAAATCTTGACGAGAATGACGCCAACCGTGTTGTTTTCAACGAGATTACCAAGGATGCAGTTAAAAATGCCTTTAAAGAACCACGTAAAATTAATATGGATTTGGTAGATGCCCAACAAGCCCGTCGTGTTTTAGACCGTTTAGTGGGGTATTCAATTTCACCAATTCTTTGGAAAAAGGTTAAAAAAGGCTTATCAGCAGGACGTGTTCAGTCTGTTGCTTTAAAGCTAATCATTGATCGCGAAAATGAAATCAATGCCTTCCAACCAGAAGAATATTGGACGATTGATGGTGTCTTTAAAAAAGGTACCAAGCAATTCCAAGCTTCTTTTTATGGAATGAATGGCAAGAAGATGAAGTTGACTACCAATGATGAAGTCAAAAAAGTTTTATCTCATTTGAACAGCAAGGATTTTACAGTTGATCAAGTAGATAAAAAGGAGAGAAAGCGGAATGCTCCTCTTCCATATACAACGTCTTCTATGCAGATGGATGCTGCTAACAAGATCAACTTCCGTACACGCAAAACCATGATGGTCGCCCAACAACTCTATGAAGGTATCAATATTGGTACAGGTGTCCAAGGTTTGATCACCTATATGCGTACGGACTCTACTCGTATCAGTCCGGTTGCCCAGAATGAAGCAGCAAGCTACATCAATGAACGTTTTGGTAGTAAGTATTCTAAACATGGTAGCAAGGTGAAAAATGCCTCTGGCGCTCAAGACGCCCACGAAGCTATTCGTCCTTCAAGTGTCTTTAATACTCCTGAAAAAATTGCTAAGTATTTGGACAAAGACCAGCTTAAACTTTATACCCTTATCTGGAACCGCTTTGTGGCTAGTCAGATGACTGGTGCGATTTTCGATACTATGGCTGTTAAACTTTCACAAAATGGAGTTCAATTTGCTGCTAATGGTAGCCAAGTTAAGTTTGATGGTTATTTGGCGATTTATAACGATTCTGATAAGAATAAGATGCTACCCGATATGAAAGTAGGAGATGTGGTCAAACAGGTCAATAGCAAACCTGAACAACATTTCACACAACCTCCTGCACGATATTCAGAAGCAACATTGATTAAAACTTTGGAAGAAAACGGAGTTGGTCGCCCATCTACCTATGCTCCAACCATTGAAACCATCCAGAAGCGTTACTACGTAAGACTCGCATCTAAACGCTTTGAACCGACTGATTTGGGACAAGTCGTGAACAAGCTGATTGTCGAATACTTCCCTGACATTGTTAATGTGAAATTTACTGCTGAAATGGAAGGCAAGCTAGATGATGTCGAAGTCGTACAAGAAGAGTGGCAAAGAGTCATCGATGAATTTTATAAACCATTCTCTAAAGAGGTCGCAAAAGCTGAAGAGGAGATGGAAAAAATTCAAATCAAGGATGAACCAGCTGAATTTGACTGTGAAGTCTGTGGTAGTCCGATGGTGATTAAGATTGGGCGTTTCGGTAAGTTTTACGCATGTAGTAATTTCCCAGATTGTCGACATACACAGGCCATTGTCAAAGAAGTAGGTGTTACCTGTCCAACTTGTCATCAAGGGCAAATCATCGAACGAAAAACTAAACGTAATCGCATTTTCTATGGATGCAATCGTTATCCAGAATGTGACTTTACTTCTTGGGATAAACCGGTTGGACGTGATTGTCCTAAGTGTGGCCACTTCCTCATGGAGAAGAAAATCCGTGGTGGTGGCAAACAAATTGTATGTAGCAATGGTGACTACGAAGAAGAAAAGATTAAATAATAGTGAGAGGGCTGAAGTACCTACTTCAGCCCTTTTTCTAATTTAAACTTGACAGATTTCATCTTTTTATGCGAAACTAGAAGAAGATTATTCTTAACTAGGAGTAGAAATGCGCATCATTTATCTCAGTTTTGGCTTTATTTCATTATCTTTGGCTATCGTTGGTGTAGTCTTACCGCTATTACCAACAACTCCCTTCCTCTTATTATCAATTGCCTGTTTTTCTAAATCTTCTAAGCGTTTTGAAGATTGGCTCTATCATACCAAACTTTATCAAACATATGTTGCTGACTTTAGAGAAACCAAGTCTATTGCGCGTGAACGCAAGAAAAAAATCATTGTTTCGATTTATATCTTGATGGGAATCTCCATTTATTTCGCTCCGCTTTTACCCGTGAAAATTGCTTTAGGATGTTTAACAATATTTATAACCTATTATCTCTTTAAGGTGATTCCAGATAAGGAATAGCTTTAATAAGTAGCGTTTTTCCTTGATAAAAAGTAGGGGGGACTTAAAACAATATGATATAATAATATCAAACGAAACATCAAGGAGTATCAAATGATATACGAATTTTGTGCTGAAAATGTAACCTTGCTTGAAAAAGCTATGCAGGCAGGAGCTCGCCGTATTGAGCTCTGTGACAATCTTGCTGTAGGTGGAACGACACCGAGTTATGGAGTAACTAAGGCAGCTGTAGAACTGGCATCTGACTACGATACGACTATCATGACTATGATTCGTCCACGTGGTGGTGATTTTGTTTACAATGATCTAGAAATTTCCATTATGCTTGAGGACATTCGTGTAACTGCTCAGGCAGGTAGTCAAGGGGTTGTCTTTGGTGCATTGACAGCGGATAAGAAGCTGGATAAGTCCAACCTTGAAAAATTTATTGCTGCTTCTAAAGGCATGGAAATTGTTTTCCATATGGCTTTTGATGAATTAAGTGACGAGGACCAGTTGGAAGCCATTGATTGGCTTAGTCAAGCTGGAGTGACACGCATCCTGACTCGCGCTGGTGTATCTGGAGATTCGTTAGAGAAACGATTTGCTCACTATCGTAGAATTCTCGAACATGCTGCAGGTAAAATCGAAATTTTACCGGGTGGAGGGATTGACATGGACAACCGTCAAACCTTTATCGATCAACTAGGTGTGACACAATTACATGGAACAAAGGTTGTCTTTTAAAAAATAGAAAGGAACTGCTAGCTTTTGGTAGCAGTTTTCGCTTATGTTTGAAATTTTTAAAGCCTATCAGTTTAATAGTAAAAAGGCCAAAGGGTATGGATTTGTAGAAAATCAAGGTGTATGGACCTTTAGCTCGACCATTTTACAGGGTGACTTTCTTATGATAGTTACTGTTGAGGATGGAGACTTATCTTTTCAAATTTATGACCAAGAAACTGGTGATCTATATCCTCAAGTTCACATGGAAAGTATGAGAGGTACTTTTGTCGGAAGTGTTCGAGAGGCTTGTTTAGAAGTTCTTTATGATATCCGAAAGGCCTGTTTTGAGGTTCAGGAATTTCTCTGTCTGCAGACAAAGAGAATTATGACTCTAGTCCAAGAAAAGTTTGAAAATCAATTAGAATACTTATGGGAGAAATCACCTGATACGGCGGTTTTACGCCATGATGACAATCAGAAGTGGTACGCAGTATTAATGAAGATTTCCTGGGAAAAACTAGATAATGCACAAGAAGGACAAGTAGAAGTCGTTAATCTTAAGCATGACCAAGTAGCTGACTTGCTTTCACAAAAGGGAATTTACCCAGCTTTTCATATGAATAAACGCTATTGGATAAGTCTGCCACTTGATGATACTTTATCGGATGAACAGATTGTTAAACTATTTGAGAGAAGTTGGTTTTTGACTTCTAAGAAATAAAGGAACATATTTGAGTTTTCAAATACTTTTAATTTGCAAAATATTCTCTATTGAAGAAATTTTCAGAAAATATTTGATTTTTTCTTGACACGTGATTTTTCCTATGCTAGAATACTAAACAAGACATCAAACAAAGGAGAAAGTCAAACATGAAAACAGCTAAGTTTAATCAATTTGTTTTGTTGTTGAGGTACTCGGACTAGTGCAATAGCATTAGTCCTGTTTGGCTTACCAAGCGGGAGTAAATCAACATCTCGCTTGGTACTCCGAGCGAGATGTTTTTTCTATATCGAAAATGTGAAGGGAGAATTCTCATGCGTGTAGTTGAGTTTGTAGATACCAGTCTCCGAGATGGTGAGCAGACACCGGGTGTCAATTTTTCAATTAAAGAAAAGGTTGCTATAGCTAGACAGCTAGAGAAATGGGGAATTTCAGCAATCGAAGCTGGTTTTCCAGCAGCTAGTCCAGACTCATTTACAGCTGTTCAAGAGATTGCCAAAGCTATGAAAACAACAGCAGTGACAGGGTTAGCTCGTTCTGTTAAATCTGATATTGATGCTTGTTATGAAGCTCTTAAGGATGCTAAGTATCCACAAATCCATGTCTTTATTGCAACAAGTCCTATTCATCGTGAATTTAAGTTGAATAAGAGTAAAGAGGAGATATTGGAAGCTATTAAAGAGCATGTTTCCTATGCAAGGAGCAAGTTTGAAGTAGTAGAATTCTCTCCAGAGGATGCGACAAGAACTGAGCTCGATTTTCTCCTACAAGTCGTTCAGACAGCAGTAGACGCAGGCGCGACTTATATCAATATTCCTGATACGGTTGGTTTTACCACACCAGAGGAATATGGAAGTATCTTTAAATACCTGATTGACAATGTACAAACAGATCGTCAGATCATCTATTCTCCTCACTGTCACGATGACCTTGGAATGGCGGTAGCAAATAGCCTTGCTGCTGTTAAGAATGGGGCAGGACGTGTTGAAGGCACCATTAACGGAATCGGAGAAAGAGCTGGGAATGCTGCTTTAGAAGAAATAGCAGTGGCCCTCAATATTCGACAAGATTACTACCAAGCAGAGACAAGTATTGTCCTAAATGAAACGATTAATACGTCTGAAATGCTCTCTCGCTTCTCAGGGATTCCAGTTCCAAAAAATAAGGCAGTTGTCGGAGGAAATGCTTTCTCTCATGAATCAGGTATTCACCAAGATGGTGTTCTTAAAAATCCTCTTACTTATGAAATCATCACACCAGAATTGGTGGGTGTCAAGAGTAATAGTCTTCCGCTTGGGAAATTGTCTGGTCGCCATGCTTTTGTTGAGAAACTAAGAGATTTGGCCCTAGACTTTACAGACGAAGACATCAAACCACTTTTTGCTAAGTTCAAGGCTTTGGCTGATAAGAAGCAAGAAGTCACTGATGCAGATATTCGAGCTCTAGTAGCTGGTACCATGGTTGAAAATCCAGAAGGGTTCCACTTCGATGATCTACAACTCCAAACTCATGCGGAAAATGATATTGAAGCGACTGTTAGCTTGGCTAATTTGGATGGTGAAAAGGTTGAATTTAATGCAACAGGACAAGGTTCGGTTGAGTCTATCTTTAACGCTATCGACAAATTCTTTAATCAATCTGTTCGCTTGGTATCCTACACCATTGATGCAGTAACAGATGGTATCGACGCTCAGGCACGTGTTTTAGTTACTGTTGGAAACAGAGATACTGAAACTATTTTTAACGCAGCAGGTCTTGATTTTGATGTGTTGAAAGCATCAGCTATTGCTTATATCAATGCCAATACTTTTGTTCAAAAAGAGAATACTGGCGAGATCGGCCCAAATCTTTCCTACCGTGACATGCCTAGTGTTTAAAGGAGAATTCTATGACAAAGAAAATAGTTGCCCTAGCAGGCGACGGAATTGGACCAGAAATCATGGAAGCAGGTTTAGAAGTTCTAGCATCGATAGCCGAAAAAACAGTTTTTGACTTTGAGATAGACAGACGACCATTTGGAGGTGCAGGTATTGATGCTACAGGACATCCATTACCAGATGAAACTTTAAAGGCTGCTAGAGAAGCGGACGCTATTCTGCTAGCTGCAATTGGTAGTCCTCAGTATGATAATGCCGCAGTTCGACCTGAACAAGGCTTGCTGGCTCTTCGTAAGGAACTCAATCTCTATGCTAATATTCGTCCGGTTAAAATCTTTGATAGTCTCAAGCATTTATCACCTCTTAAGCCTGAACGAATTGCTGGTGTTGACTTTGTAGTAGTGCGTGAGTTGACAGGTGGGATTTACTTTGGAGATCATATCCTTGAAGAGCGCAAAGCGCGTGATATCAACGATTATAGCTATGAGGAAGTAGAACGGATTATACGTAAGGCTTTTGAAATTGCAAAAGGTCGAAATAAAATTGTTACTAGTATCGATAAGCAAAATGTGTTAGCAACTTCAAAACTCTGGAGGAAAGTGGCTGAAGATGTTGCAAAAGATTTTCCGGATGTAACCTTGGAGCATCAGCTAGTTGACTCAGCTGCCATGCTCATGATTACAAATCCAGCCAAGTTTGATGTTATTGTGACAGAGAATCTTTTCGGAGATATCTTATCTGATGAATCAAGCGTTCTATCTGGTACACTTGGAGTTATGCCATCGGCTAGTCACTCTGAAAATGGACCGAGCCTTTATGAACCAATTCATGGTTCAGCACCTGATATAGCAGGTCAAGGCATTGCCAATCCCATTTCTATGATTTTATCAGTTGCAATGATGCTTCGAGATAGTTTTGGACGTTATGAGGATGCGGAGCGTATCGAGCGTGCTGTTGATGCAAGTCTAGTTGCAGGTATTTTAACAAGAGATATAGGAGGACAGGCTTCGACTAGAGAAATGACAGAAGCCATCATTGCAAGACTATGAAACTAAACGAAGGAATTACTTTTGCTCTCTTAATTTGGAACCTTTTGATTTTTGTCATCTACGGCATTGACAAATCCAAAGCTAAAAGAGGTGCTTGGCGAATCCCAGAAAAATATTTATTATCATTTGCATTCTTTTGTGGCGGTTTTGGTGCCTGGTTGGCAGGAATTACTTTTCACCACAAGACCAGAAAATGGTACTTTAAAACAGTTTGGTTCCTAGGAATAGTAACTACACTAGTGGCTTTGTATTTTGTATGGAGGTAATGAATGGCAGGAAAATCGATTTTTGATAAATTATGGGACCTCCATGTAATCACAGGAGAAGAGGGACAACCACAACTCATGTATGTGGATCAGCACTACATCCATGAAGTGACTAGTCATCAAGCTTTTCAAGGGTTACGAGATGCAGGGCGAAGATTGAGAAGACCAGATTTAACATTTGGTACCTTTGACCACAATGTTCCAACGGTAAATATTTATGATATTCGAGATGTAATCTCGAAAGCACAGATTGATAAGTTGGCAGAAAATGTTGAGGAATTCGGGATTGAACATGCGGCCCACGGTTCTGAAAAACAAGGCATCGTTCACATGGTTGGTCCAGAAACAGGACGAACACAACCAGGAAAATTTATCGTCTGTGGAGATAGCCATACGGCGACCCATGGAGCTTTTGGGGCGATTGCTTTCGGAATTGGGACTAGCGAGGTCGAGCACGTATTTGCTACTCAAACTATTTGGCAGGTTAAACCCAAGAAAATGTTGGTGGAATTCACAGGAGTTCCTCAAAAAGGAGTCTATTCCAAGGATTTCATCCTAGCTTTGATTGCCAAGTATGGTGTTGCTTGTGGTGTTGGATACGTGGTGGAGTATCGAGGTCAGGCTATTGATGCACTCAGTATGGAAGAGCGAATGACCATCTGCAATATGTCCATTGAGTTTGGCTCTAAGATGGGAATCATGAATCCAGATCAGATAACATATGACTATCTAAAGGGACGTGAGTGTGTTCCAAAGGATTTTGATGCAGCAGTAGCTGATTGGAAAAGACTGGTTAGTGATGACGATGCCGTCTATGACAAGGTTATCCGTATGGATGTTTCTGAATTAGCACCTATGGTTACTTGGGGAACTAATCCTGCCATGGGAGTTGACTATGAGACTAGCTTCCCAGAAATAAAAGATATGAACGATGAACGGGCCTATCATTACATGGATTTACAACCAGGTCAGAAACCAGCAGATATCCAACTTGGCTATGTTTTTATAGGTTCTTGTACTAATGCTCGGCTTAGCGATTTGCAACTGGCTGCTCGATTTGTCGAAGGGAAGAAAATTGCTCCCAACCTGACAGCAATCGTAGTACCAGGATCTCGACCAGTCAAGCGTGCTGCTGAAAAGTTGGGCTTGGATAAGGTTTTCCAAGATGCTGGCTTTGAGTGGAGAGACCCAGGTTGCTCCATGTGTCTAGGGATGAATCCTGACAAGGTACCAGATGGTGTTCACTGCGCCTCAACTAGCAATCGTAACTTTGAAGATAGACAGGGATTTGGAGCGAAGACCCATCTTTGTAGTCCAGCAATGGCAGCTGCGGCAGCTATCGCAGGACGTTTTGTAGATGTTCGGCAAATGCCAGAAGCCCAGTAAGGAGAGGATATGGAAAAATTTACAGTTTATACAGGAACAACGGTTCCTCTTATGAATGATAATATCGATACCGACCAAATCCTACCTAAACAGTTTCTCAAGTTGATTGATAAGAAAGGTTTTGGAAAATACCTCATGTATGCTTGGCGTTATGTGGATGATCAGTATACTGAGGACCCAGACTTTGTCTTTAACCGATCTGAATATCGTAAAGCCAGTATCCTCATCACAGGAGATAATTTTGGGGCTGGTTCTTCGAGGGAACACGCTGCTTGGGCATTAGCAGACTACGGCTTTAAGGTCGTTATTGCTGGCTCTTTTGGAGATATTCATTACAATAATGAACTCAATAATGGCATGTTGCCTATTGTTCAGCCTAGGGAGGTTAGAGAAAAGCTAGCCCAACTTAAACCGACCGACCAGGTAACTGTGGACTTGGAACAACAAACAATCATCACACCAGTCGGAGAATTTACCTTTGAAATAGATAGTGAGTGGAAACACAAGCTCTTAAATGGTTTAGATGATATCGGTATTACCTTGCAGTATGAAGACTTGATTGCTGCTTATGAAAAACAACGACCAGCCTACTGGCAAGAATAAAAAAATAGAAAAGGAGACAGAACTATGACAAAACACATTCAATGGAACGGAACACTTTCACAAGAAGGTTATGACATTTTAAAAGGTGAGGGCGGATGTATCGTTTGTCCTACTAAAGTTGGTTACATTATCATGACTAGCGACAAGGCAGGACTTGAGCGCAAGTTTGAAGCCAAAGAGCGTAACCGTAACAAACCAGGTGTTGTCCTCTGCGGTAGCATGGACGAGCTTCGTGACTTAGCACAACTTAATCCAGAAATTGAAGCCTTCTACCAAAAACATTGGGACGAAGACATTCTTCTCGGTTGTATCCTTCCATGGAAACCAGAAGCTTTTGAAAAATTGAAAGCATATGGTGATGGACGTGAAGAACTTATGACTGACGTGCGTGGTACTAGCTGTTTTGTTATCAAATTTGGGAAAGCTGGTGAACAATTGGCAGCTAAACTTTGGGAAGAAGGCAAAATGGTATATGCTTCATCTGCAAACCCTTCTGGAAAAGGAAACCGAGGTAAGGTTGAAGGAATCGGTGAACGTATCGAAGGAGCAGTGGATCTTGTCATCGAAGCAGACGACTATGTTGCATCTATCCAACCAGACAAAACAGTTGAAACACGATACGAACAAGGTGTGATGGTGTCTATGGTTGATAAGGATGGCAAACTCATCCCAGAACAAGGTGGAGCACGTTCAATCTCATCAGCTCCAGTTGTGATCCGTAAAGGACTGGATATTGATAAAATCATGATGCATCTATCAGATACCTTTAACTCATGGGATTATCGTCAAGGTGAGTATTATTAAGATAAAACAGATAATAGAGAGTTCATAAACTCTCTATTTTTAATGAAATAATCAGTAAAACCCGAACGTTATAAATTTTAGGTTTCAAAATAATTGACAAAAACTTTACCTTAGTTTATAATCGTTAGAGGAAACGTCGGAAAAGGCGTAGTGATGCGAAAGCATAGGTAGGTCATTATAAAAGAAACGAGACATCGAAATGTTAAACGAATTTCCGATCTTTGACTATGAAGATATTCAGCTAATTCCTAACAAGTGTGTCCTTAAAAGCCGAGCTGAAGCCGATACACAAGTGACACTTGGGAAGCACACCTTTAAATTACCAGTTGTTCCTTCGAATATGCAAACAATCCTAGATGAAGATGTTGCAGAACAGCTTGCAAAAGGTGGTTATTTCTATATCATGCATCGATTCGATGAAGTTGGACGCATCCCTTTTGTGAAACGCATGCATGAGAAAGGGTTAATTGCTTCTATCTCTGTTGGTGTTAAAGATTACGAGTATGATTTTGTAAGTCAATTAAAGGATGATGCTCCAGAGTACATCACTATTGATATTGCTCATGGTCATGCAGACAGTGTGATTTCAATGATTCAGCACATCAAGAAAGAATTGCCAGATACCTTTGTCATCGCTGGTAACGTTGGTACTCCAGAAGCCGTTCGTGAACTTGAAAATGCTGGTGCAGATGCTACTAAGGTCGGAATCGGTCCAGGTAAGGTATGTATTACTAAGGTCAAAACTGGTTTTGGTACTGGTGGTTGGCAGTTAGCGGCTCTTCGCTGGTGTGCTAAGGCTGCCCGTAAACCAATTATTGCTGATGGTGGTATCCGTACACACGGAGATATTGCTAAGTCAATCCGCTTTGGTGCAAGTATGGTTATGATTGGATCACTATTTGCAGGTCATATCGAAAGTCCTGGTAAAACAGTTGAAGTCGATGGTAAACAATTTAAAGAATACTATGGTTCTGCTTCAGAATACCAAAAAGGTGCCTATAAGAATGTCGAAGGTAAGAAAATTCTTCTTCCTGCTAAAGGACATTTACAAGATACCTTAACAGAGATGGAACAAGATTTGCAAAGTTCAATTTCTTATGCTGGAGGTCGAAAAGTAGCAGATCTTAGACATGTAGATTATGTGATTGTGAAGAACTCTATCTGGAATGGAGATGCTCACTAAAAAAAATATGATTACTTATTTATGCCGCGAATTGGCGTGGCGTTTCTACAAGGTACCGTAAATACCTAACAATGAGTAAGTCGAAGAGAGATAAAAGAATCAGTGTTATCTGTTTCGTTATTTCCAAGGGACTTACTTTGTAAGTCCCTTTTTATTTCGGAGGTTATTGTGAAAATACTAGAGGAACGTATTTTAAAAGATGGGAATATTCTTGGTGAGAATATTCTTAAGGTGGATTCCTTCTTGACCCACCAAGTTGATTATTCCTTGATGCGTGAGATTGGTCGTACTTTTGCAGAGTATTTTAAAAATGCTAGCATTACAAAAGTTGTAACCATTGAAGCATCTGGGATTGCCCCAGCCTTATATGTGGCAGAGCAATTAAATGTACCCATGATTTTTGCTAAAAAGGCAAAAAATATCACGATGAATGAAGGAATTTTGACTGCTGAAGTTTATTCTTTCACGAAACAAGTAACTAGTACCGTATCGATTGCAGGGAAGTTCTTATCTCCTGAAGATAAAGTACTGATTATCGATGATTTCTTGGCAAATGGCCAAGCAGCTAAAGGGCTGATTCAGATTATCGAGCAAGCTGGTGCTAGAGTTGAAGCCATCGGAATTGTGATTGAAAAATCCTTCCAAGATGGCCGTCAACTGTTAGAAAAATCAGGTCATCAAGTAGTGTCACTAGCGCGATTAGAGCGTTTTGAAAATGGAAAAGTTATCTTCAAGGAGGCAGACATCTAATGAAACAACAAGAAAAACACTCACAGGCGGCCGTTCTTGGTTTGCAACACTTGCTAGCCATGTATTCAGGTTCAATCCTAGTACCAATCATGATTGCAAGTGCTTTGGGGTATTCAGCTCAACAGTTGACCTACCTTATCTCAACAGATATCTTTATGTGTGGGGTTGCAACTCTCTTACAATTGCAACTCAATAAACACTTCGGTGTTGGATTGCCAATCGTTCTTGGTGTAGCCTTCCAGTCTGTTGCTCCTCTTATCATGATTGGTCAGAGTCATGGTAGTGGTGCTATGTTTGGAGCCTTGATTGCTTCAGGGATTTATGTCATCCTGATTTCAGGTATTTTTTCTAAGGTTGCCAATCTGTTCCCTGCTATCGTAACTGGTTCTGTTATCACAACTATCGGATTGACCTTGATTCCAGTTGCTATTGGAAATATGGGAAATAACGTAGAAAAACCAACCGGTCAAAGTTTAGCCTTGGCAATGCTTACTGTTCTCATTATTCTTTTGGTTAATATCTTTACAAAAGGATTTATCAAATCTATTTCGATTTTGATTGGTTTGATTGCCGGTACGATTATCGCTGCAACTATGGGCTTGGTTGATTTCTCTCCAGTAGCAGAAGCTCCACTTGTTCATATCCCAACTCCATTCTACTTCGGTGCTCCACAATTTGAGATTTCATCTATTGTCATGATGTGTATCATCGCTACTGTATCAATGGTAGAATCAACAGGTGTATATCTTGCTCTCTCTGATATTACTAAAGATCCAATTGATAGCACTCGTCTCCGCAATGGTTATCGTGCTGAAGGTCTCGCTGTTTTACTTGGTGGACTATTCAATACCTTCCCTTATACAGGATTTTCACAAAACGTAGGTTTGGTGAAACTTTCAGGTATTCGTACTCGTTTGCCAATCTACTACGCAGCTGGTTTCCTTATCTTGCTTGGTCTCTTGCCTAAGTTTGGAGCCTTGGCACAGATTATTCCTAGTCCTGTACTTGGTGGTGCTATGCTCGTCATGTTTGGTTTTGTTTCGCTCCAAGGGATGCAAATCTTGGCTCGTGTAGACTTTGAGCATAATGAACACAACTTCCTCATTGCAGCAGTGTCTATTTCTGCTGGGGTTGGATTGAACGGAAGCAACCTCTTCAATACTTTACCGACTGAATTACAAATGTTCTTCTCAAATGGTATCGTTATTGCAAGTACAGTAGCTATTATCTTGAACGCTATTTTGAACCGTAAAAAATAAAAATTAGTGAGAAGGGATAGAAAAGCCCTTCTCATTTTCGTTTTTAGAGCTTGAGTATTGTTTCTATGGCCCTTTTTATGGTAAAATGGTTTTATGAATGAAAGAATGAAAGAGCTCGTTGAGTTGCTCAATCGCTATGCGACAGAGTATTATACAAGTGACAATCCATCTGTATCTGATAGTGAGTATGACCGTCTTTATCGTGAATTGGTAGAGTTAGAAAAAGCTCATCCGGACCAAGTCTTGCCAGAAAGCCCGACACATCGTGTAGGTGGAAAGATCCTCGATGGTTTTGAAAAATATAGTCATCAGTATCCTCTCTATAGTTTGCAGGATGCTTTTTCACGTGAAGAATTGGATGCCTTTGATGCGCGTGTCCGTAAAGAATTGGATGATGTCACTTATATTTGTGAGTTGAAGATTGATGGTTTATCGATTTCCTTGACTTATGAGCAAGGACTTTTTGTTGTTGGGGCAACTCGTGGTGATGGCTCCATCGGTGAAAACATCACTGAAAATCTTAAACGAGTGAAAGACATTCCTTTATCTTTACCAGAAAAATTAGATATCACTGTTCGCGGTGAATGCTATATGCCGAGGGCATCATTTGATCAGGTCAATCAATCGCGTCAAGAAAACGGCGAGCCAGAATTTGCTAATCCACGAAATGCTGCTGCAGGTACTCTTCGCCAGTTAGATACAGCAGTAGTAGCTAAACGTAATCTTGCAACCTTCCTCTATCAGGAAGCTAGTCCTTCAACACGGGATAGCCAAGAGAAGGTTTTGGAACATTTAGAACAGTTAGGTTTTGTGGTTAATCATAGACGCCTATTAGCTCACAGTATGGATGAAGTTTGGGATTTTATCCAAGAAGTAGGTCAAGAAAGAGACCAGCTGCCTTATGATATCGATGGTATTGTGATTAAGGTTAATGACTTAGCCGGTCAAGAGCAACTAGGTTTTACAGTCAAAGCACCCAAGTGGGCAGTGGCTTATAAGTTCCCTGCAGAAGAAAAAGAAGCAAAGCTCCTTTCTGTTGACTGGACAGTTGGACGAACAGGAGTTGTAACTCCGACTGCTAATCTTACCCCAGTTCAACTTGCAGGTACTACTGTTAGTCGAGCAACTCTTCATAATGTTGACTATATTGCAGAAAAGGATATCCGTAAGGATGATACGGTGATCGTTTATAAGGCAGGGGATATCATTCCAGCTGTTTTACGTGTCGTTGAATCTAAGCGTGTGTCTGAAGAAAAACTCGATATTCCAACAAACTGTCCAAGTTGTGATAGTAAGCTTTTGCATTTTGAAGATGAGGTTGCCCTTCGTTGTATCAATCCGCGATGTCCTACTCAAATCAAGGAAGGCTTGACGCACTTCGCATCGCGTGATGCCATGAATATCTCAGGTCTTGGTCCATCAGTCGTTGAAAAACTTTTTGAAGCACAATTGGTCAAGGATGTAGCAGATATTTATCGTTTGACTGTGGAAGATTTCCTCTTGCTAGATGGCATTAAGGAGAAATCTGCCCAAAAACTTTATCAAGCTATTCAAACATCTAAAGAAAACTCTGCTGAAAAACTCTTGTTTGGTTTAGGAATTCGTCATGTAGGAAGTAAGGCAAGTCAGTTATTGCTCCAAAATTTTCATTCTGTTGAAGCTTTGGCTCAGGCAAATCCAGAAGAAATTGCAACTATTGAGAGTTTGGGTTCTGTGATTGCTCAAAGTTTGCAGACTTACTTTGCAACTGAGGGTTCTAAAATCCTTTTAAGCGAATTAAAAGAATTAGGTGTTAATCTAGATTATAAAGGACAGATAGTTGCAGCAGATGCGGCCTTGTCAGGACTAACTGTTGTATTAACAGGAAAACTTGAACGTCTTACTCGTTCTGAAGCAAAAAGTAAACTAGAAAATCTTGGAGCTAAGGTTACTGGAAGTGTATCGAAGAAGACAGATCTCGTAGTAGCAGGAGCAGATGCAGGTAGCAAACTTCAAAAAGCTCAAGAACTAGGAATTGACATACGTGACGAAGCTTGGTTGGAGAGTTTATAACCAATACACACTTGGAAATATTCATCTATGATTTCTTGGTTCAACTCGAAAAATTTTACAAGAAATTATATGATTTACATTTAATAATTAGAAATTAGGGAGATTCATGTACAATTATCCTGTACTTATTCATTATCATCGCAAGGATGAAGCATACGAGGTATGTAACTTTAGTAAAATTCCAGAAGATTCCGAAGAACTTATCCGAGAAGAAGAATATTTTGGAACTACATTTTCATTGACTCAAGCAAGTGAAACACCTCTTGAACAATTTATTTTTAGAGTAGAAAAAGATGGGGAGATAAAAGAATACCCTATCCGATTTAATTATTATCCACTATTGACAGAAGTATGGATTTTGGATGGCGATGATACGGTTTATTATTCTGAAAATCCAGCCATTGCAAGTCCACACTATAAAGACCAAAATCCATTTGCTTTTGATAAGGCTATCAATAGTGCAAGTTTTGACCACCACTGGGGTTACCAAGGAGAACTGGGATGCAAGGTTTCCGAAGAAGAAACGAACTTTAAACTTTGGTCACCAACAGCAACTACTGTAAAAGTTGTGGTCTATGAATCAGCCAGCAATGATGCTCCAATTCTAAAAACCTATGAGATGAAACGTGGGAATAGTTATTCTTATAGTCACAAGGATAATACAATTGGTGTTTGGACTCTAACAGTTCCAGAAAGTCTTGCAGGTCGCGCTTATCAATACCAGATAGATTTTCCTCATCATCACTCATTAACCCTCGATCCATACACAATTGCGACAAGTCCAAATGGGAAACGTTCAGCAATCCTTTCAGAAGAAGAACGTCAAGTTGATGGATTTGAAGTTAAGAACGGGGCGGAAGCAACTTGGCGATTGGAAAATCCTTGCCAAGCGGTTGTTTACGAAATGCACGTTCGTGACTTGACCAAGTCTGAAACTTCTGGTGTTGCCCCAGAATTAAGAGGTACTTTCTTGGGTGCTGCTCAAACTGGAACGGTCAATCAATATGGCCAGTCTACTTCATTTGACTACATCAAGGAACTTGGTGTGAATTATGTTCAACTACAGCCAATTGCTGATCGTCACAAAGAGTATGATGCAGATGGTAATGTGACCTACAACTGGGGTTACGATCCACAAAATTACAATGCACCAGAAACCAGCATGTCTACGAATCCAAATGATCCAGGGAAAGTCATCCGCGATTTGAAGACGATGATTCAAGCTTATCATGATGCTGGTATCGGCGTTATCATGGATGTCGTCTATAACCATACTTTTTCAACTGTTGATTCTCCATTCCAAACAACAGTACCAGATTATTATTACCGAATGAACCGTGATGGAAGTTATCAAAATGGGACAGGTGTAGGAAATGAAACTGCCAGCGAACACGAAATGTTCCGTAAGTATATGATTGACTCACTTCTCTATTGGGTAAATGAATTCAATATCGATGGTTTCCGCTTTGATTTGATGGGAATCCATGATGTTAAAACGATGCAGATGATTCGTTGGGCAATGGATGAAGTTGATCCTAAAATTATCCTTTATGGAGAAGGCTGGGATATGGGTACAGGTCTTGCACCATATGATAAGGCTAAGAAAGATAATGCTTATCAGTTACCAAATATTGGATTTTTCAATGATGACCAACGTGATGCTGTAAAAGGTGGCGAAGTCTATGGAGAAATCAAGTCTGGTTTTGTTAGTGGTGCTGCCACAGAACCAATTGTTGCCAAAGCTATCCTTGGTAGTCGAGAACTGGGCTCTTATCTAAGCCCTAACCAGGTTGTCAACTATGTAGAAGCCCATGATAATTATAATTTGCATGATTTGTTAGCGACACTCCATCCAACAGAAAATCAAGCTAGCATCATGAAAAAAGTAGAAACAGCAACTGCTATGAATCTGCTTATGCAAGGTATTTCCTTTATGGAACTCGGTCAAGAGTTTGGGCGTACCAAGCTAGTTCCTACAGGTGAAAATGGGGAAATGACCCATGCCGACCGTGAACGCGCTATGAACAGTTACAATGCTCCAGACTCAGTTAACCAGGTAAACTGGGACTTGATTCATGAACGTCAGGATAGCATTGAATTTATTCGTCAGATAATAGGTCTTAAAACAAAGAGTAGTGCCTTTTCATACCCTACATATGAGGAAGTTTATCGTCATGTCTTTGTCCATACAGCCATTGAAAATAGTGGGTGGATTGTTTATGAGATTCAAGGAGATGATGAGCATTACCTAGTTGTCTTTAATGCTAAGGGTGAATCTCACTATTATGAAAATGCTGGTAATCTCGAAATGTTGATTACGAACAGTTGTTCAAATCAAGAAAATACCCTTGACAACGTGAGTGTAGCTGTTATGAATGTTTTATCATAAATCTTTAATGAAACTCAAGATTTTATCTTGAGTTTTTTTGTTGTGGTTATCTATAATTTATCCTAATAATAAAAAATATGGAAAAATACAATAAATAGTTGAAAATTTCAGAAAATTTGATAAAATTGTACTCAAGATACTTTATCCGAACAAAATGAAAATTATTTGAAAATAATGTTAGGTTTTTAAAGCGTCTATTTTATAAAATAAAGATTGGTGAAAATATTGTAAGTGATTTGATGTATGGAAGCTTAAATCATGTAAAAATATCGACAATACTGAAACTTTTAGAAATGTCAAGATAATAATTTGAAGATTTTCAAAAAAATATTTATGATAATTCGGAAATTGGTTGAAACTTTTCTAAAAAGATAGTATAATACAAATATAGAAAACGCTTACAATATAAAGGGGGATTTATGGATACATTAGAAGCTTTAAGAACTTTTACAACAGGCGAAAATTTCCATCTTCAGCACTATTTGGGCGCACATCGTGAGGAGAAAGACGGGGAATGGGGTTACACATTCCGTGTTTGGGCTCCAAATGCGCAAGCTGTTCATCTAGTTGGTGATTTCACTAATTGGGTTGAAAATCAAATCCCTATGGTTCGAAATGAATCTGGAGTTTGGGAAGTTTTTACAACTTTAGCCCAAGAGGGTCAGATTTATAAATATCATATCACACGGGCTAACGGTCATCAGCTTATGAAGATTGATCCTTTAGCTGTTCGGTATGAAGCACGTCCAGGAACAGGGGCTGTTTTAACAGAAATCCCAGAAAAGAAATGGAAGGATGGACTTTGGTTAGCTCGTAGAAAACGTTTGGGATTTTTTGAAAGACCAGTTAATATCTATGAGGCTCATGCTGGTTCTTGGAAGAGAAATCCAGACGGAACTCCATACAGTTTTGCTCAATTAAAAGAAGAGTTGATTCCTTACTTAGTTGAGATGAACTACACTCATATTGAGTTTATGCCTTTGATGTCGCATCCGCTTGGTTTGAGCTGGGGCTATCAACTGATGGGGTATTTTGGTTTAGAACATTCTTACGGAAGACCAGAAGAGTTTCAAGACTTTGTTGAAGAGTGTCATTTAAACAATATCGGAGTTATTGTGGACTGGGTTCCTGGTCACTTTACAATCAATGATGATGCTCTAGCTTATTATGACGGAACACCAACTTTTGAATATCAAGACCATAACAAAGCTCATAACTATGGTTGGGGAGCATTAAACTTCGACTTAGGGAAAAACGAAGTGCAATCCTTCTTGATTTCTAGCATTAAGTTCTGGATTGATTTTTATCATTTAGATGGTATCCGTGTAGATGCTGTAAGTAATATCCTTTATCTTGATTATGATAATGCACCTTGGACACCAAATAAAGATGGTGGCAATCTCAACTATGAAGGTTACTATTTCCTTCAGCGTTTAAATACTGTTATTAAGCTAGCTCACCCTGATGTCATGATGATTGCAGAAGAAAGCTCTTCGGCAACTAAAATAACAGGTCCGAAAGAGATCGGTGGTCTTGGATTTGACTACAAGTGGAACATGGGCTGGATGAATGACATTCTCCGTTTCTACGAAGAAGATCCAATTTACCGCAAGTATGATTTTAACCTTGTAACCTTCAGTTTTATGTATGTCTTTAATGAAAATTATCTCCTACCATTTTCACATGATGAGGTGGTTCATGGTAAGAAGAGTATGATGCATAAGATGTGGGGAGATCGCTACAATCAGTTTGCTGGCCTGAGAAACCTTTATACTTATCAAATTTGTCACCCTGGTAAGAAATTACTCTTTATGGGTAGCGAATTCGGTCAATTCTTAGAGTGGAAATCAGAAGAGCAATTAGAGTGGTCAAACCTTGAAGATCCAATGAATGCTAAGATGAAATACTTCACATCTCAACTGAATCAACTTTATAAAGACCATCGTTGTCTTTGGGAAATTGATACAAGTTATGATGGAATTGAAATCATCGATGCTGATAATAGAGATCAAAGTGTTCTATCCTTTATTCGTAAGGGTGAAAAAGGTGAGATGCTAGTCTGTGTCTTCAACATGGCACCGGTTGAACGTCCTGATTTTACAATTGGACTACCAGTTGCAGGTATTTACGAAGAAATTTGGAATACAGAGTTGGAACAATGGGGTGGTGTTTGGAAAGAACATAACCAAACTGTTCAAACTCAAGAAGGGTTATGGAAGGATTATGAGCAGACTTTGACCTTTACTTTGCCAGCAATGGGTGCAAGTATCTGGAAAATCAAACGTCGCTTGAAACCTACAAAAAAAGAATCAAATAAATCACAAAAAGGAGTAGAAAATGAAGAATGAAATGCTAGCTTTAATCCTTGCCGGTGGGCAAGGAACTCGTCTCGGTAAACTCACTCAAAGCATTGCAAAACCTGCCGTGCAATTTGGTGGGCGCTACCGTATCATTGACTTTGCTCTTTCAAACTGTGCCAATTCTGGTATCCACAATGTTGGGGTTATCACACAGTATCAACCTCTTGCTCTTAACAATCACATCGGGAACGGTTCTAGTTGGGGTCTTGATGTAATTGATTCAGGTGTTTCTATCCTTCAACCTTACTCTGCAAGTGAAGGAAATCGTTGGTTCGAAGGTACGAGTCACGCGATTTACCAAAACATCGACTATATCGATAGCATCAATCCTGAGTATGTTTTGATTCTTTCAGGAGACCATATCTACAAAATGGACTATGATGATATGCTCCAATCACACAAGGACAATAATGCCAGTTTGACAGTAGCGGTCTTGGATGTTCCGCTTAAAGAAGCTAGCCGTTTTGGTATCATGAATACAGATGCTAATAATCGTATTGTTGAATTCGAAGAAAAACCTGCCCAACCAAAATCAACTAAGGCATCAATGGGGATTTATATTTTCGATTGGAAACGTCTGCGCAATATGCTCGTTGCAGCTGAAAAGAATAATATTGACATGTCAGACTTTGGTAAGAATGTTATTCCTAACTACCTAGAGTCTGGAGAAAGTGTTTATGCCTATGAATTCAGTGGATACTGGAAGGATGTCGGCACTATCGAATCGCTTTGGGAAGCAAATATGGAATATATTTCTCCAGACAACGCTCTAGATAGTCGTAATCGTCAATGGAAAATCTATTCTCGTAACCTTATCTCTCCACCAAACTTTATTGGAGAACATGCTCATGTAGAAGACTCTCTCGTAGTTGATGGATGTTATGTAAATGGTACCGTGAAGCACTCTATTTTATCTACAGCAGCTCAAGTTCGTGAAGGAGCAGAAGTTGTTGATTCTGTCATCATGAGTGGAGCAGTAGTCGGAAAAGGTGCTAAGATTAAACGTGCCATTATTGGTGAGGGTGCTATCATTGCTGATGGTGTAGAAATTGATGGAACGGAAGAAGTAGAAGTAGTCGGGTATAACGAAGTAGTGGGGGTAGCAACAGATGAAGATTGATAAATATTCAGCGATTTTAGGAAACACTGTTGGTTTTCATGATATGTCAACCTTGACGAGTAATCGTCCTGTGGCGAGTTTGCCATTCGGAGGAAAGTATCGCTTGATTGACTTCCCACTCTCAAGTTTAGCAAATGCTGGTGTTCGTAGTGTCTTTGGAATCTTCCAACAAGATAATATCAGCTCAGTTTTCGACCACATTCGTTCAGGTCGCGAGTGGGGCTTGAATACACTACTTAGTCACTACTATTTGGGTATTTACAATACACGTGTAGAAAGTAGCACGGTCGGTAAAGAGTATTATCAACAACTCTTGACTTATTTAAAACGTTCTGAATCTAACCAAACGGTTTCCTTGAACTGTGACGTTTTGGTAAATATTGATCTTGCTCAGGTTTTCCATTTGCATAATACTACAAAATCTCCTATCACAGTTGTTTATAAGAAACTACCTAAGAAGGATATTTCAGAAGTAAATGCAATCCTTGATATCGATGAAACTGACCATGTGGTTTCTCACAAACTCTTTGATAAAAAATCAAATCAAGATTTTTACAACATGTCAACAGATATCTTTGTTGTAGACACTCAATGGTTGATTAAACGTTTGGAAGAAGAAGCTCAAAAAGAATATCCAGAAAAATTACGTTATGTTCTTCGTGATTTGGCAGCAAAAGAAGGTGCTTTTGCCTACGAGTATACTGGTTATTTGGCAAATATTCATTCTGTAGAAACTTACTACCAAGCGAATAAAGATATGCTCGATTTACATAAGTTCTACTCATTGTTCACTCCGAACCAAAAGATTTATACTAAGGTTAAAAATGAAGAGCCAACTTACTATGCATCAAGCTCTAAAGTAGCTATGTCTCAGTTTGCTTCTGGTAGTATTATCGAAGGTGAAGTAGTCAACTCTGTATTATCCCGTAATGTCCGCGTACATGAAGACAGCTTAGTCAAAGATAGTCTCCTCTTTACACGTGTGGTCATTGGTAAGGGTGCTCAGGTAGAATATGCAATCGTAGATAAGGGTGCTGAAATAGCTGAGGGAGTTGTCATTCGAGGTACAGCAGAAAATCCTGTTGTCATCAAAAAAGGCGAAAAAGTAACAGAGGATATCCTTTCATGAAAATTTTATTTGTAGCAGCCGAAGGTGCGCCCTTTTCAAAAACAGGTGGCTTGGGAGACGTTATCGGCGCTCTTCCAAAATCATTAGTAAAAGCAGGACAAGAAGTTGCTGTTATCTTGCCATACTATGACATGGTGGAAGCCAAGTTTGGTGACCAGATTGAAGATGTTCTTCAATTTGAAGTGTATGTTGGTTGGCGCAGACAATTTTGTGGAATTAAGAAAACAGTTTTAAACGGTGTTACTTTCTACTTTATTGACAATCAATATTATTTCTTCCGTGGTCACGTTTACGGTGATTTCGATGATGGTGAGCGCTTTGCCTTCTTCCAACTTGCAGCCCTAGAAGCTATGGAGCGTATTGGATTCATACCTGACGTTCTCCATGCCCATGATTACCATACAGCAATGATTCCTTTCTTGTTGAAGGAAAAATATAGATGGATTCAAGCTTACCAGAATATTAAAACCATCTTAACCATCCATAACTTGGAATTCCAAGGTCAGTTCTCTGAGGGTATGCTTTGGGACTTATTTAGAGTTGGTTTTGAGCGCTATGCGGATGGTACTGTTCGTTGGAATGATTGCCTTAACTGGATGAAGGCTGGTATTCTTTATGCCGATCGTGTTTCAACTGTATCACCAAGCTATGCTCATGAAATTATGACACCAGAGTTTGGATGTGGTTTGGATCAGATACTCCGTATGGAATCTGGTAAGCTTTCTGGTATCGTAAACGGGATAGATACTGATCTTTACAATCCAGAGACGGATCCTTTATTGGATTACCATTTTAACAAATCTGATCTGTCAGGAAAAGCTCAGAACAAAGCTAAATTGCAAGAGAAGCTTGGTCTTCCAGTTCGTCCCGATGTCCCAATGATTGGTATTGTGTCGCGTTTGACAAGACAGAAAGGTTTTGATGTCGTTGTTGAAGGTTTGCATCGCATGCTTCAAGAAGATGTTCAAATTGTTCTCTTGGGTACAGGTGATCCTGGTTTTGAACAAGCCTTCTCATGGTTTGGTCAAGTATTCCCAGATAAACTTTCTGCCAATATTACCTTTGATGTCAAGCTAGCACAAGAAATTTATGCAGCCTGTGATATTTTCCTCATGCCAAGTCGTTTTGAACCTTGTGGACTTTCTCAAATGATGGCTATGCGTTATGGAACGTTACCACTTGTTCATGAAGTAGGCGGGTTGAGAGATACTGTTCAACCATTTAACGCGATTGAAGGAACTGGCACTGGATTTAGTTTTGATAACTTAACTCCATATTGGCTTAACTGGGCTCTACAAACTGCCTTGGATGTTTACTATAATCATCCAGATGTTTGGAAAAATCTTCAAGTTCAAGCTATGGAATGTGACTTCTCTTGGGATACAGCTTGTCAGTCTTACCTTGATTTGTATCACAGTTTAGCAAACTAAATAGTTAAAATCGTATGAAGTTTTCATACGATTTTTTGAGATGATGAAAGTAAGGAAGATAGATGAATAAAGCCAGAGGACTTTGTATCCTAGATGTTGATGGGACCTTGATAGAAGAAGAGGTCATTGATTTATTGGCGAAAGAGGCAGATTGTGATAAGGAAGTAGCTCTGATAACTGCTCAAGCGATGAGAGGGGAATTAGACTTTGAATCGAGTCTGAAAAAACGTGTCTCCCTCTTAAAAGGACTTTCTATAGATGCCTTTGATAAGATTTATCATGAACTTCACCTTAGTAAAAATGCTGTGCAGTTTATTAAAACTCTCAAAGAAAGTCAGATTGAAGTTGGTTTGGTTTCAGGTGGATTTACTACAATTGTTGAAAGATTAGCAAAGGATTTAGGAATTTCATTATTTGCTGCTAATCAACTAGAAATCAAAGTTGGGAACTTAACTGGAAATCTTTTTGGGCCAGTGATCACTAGAGAAGTCAAAGAAGAAACTCTAGTAAGATGGGCAGATCAATTAGAGGTGCCAATCGAGAGAACAATTGCTATTGGGGATGGGGCTAATGACCTAAAAATGCTTAAAAGAGCTGGGCTTGGAATAGCTTTTTGTGCTAAGGATATTGTGAAAAAAGAAATAAATCTTCAGGTAGATGATAGAGATATGATGAAGGTGTTAGATAAGATAGGATACCTTTAGGTAGAAAGAGAAATCAAGATGAAAATTATTATTGCACCTGACTCTTTTAAGGAGAGTCTCCCTGCTAACCAAGTGGCTGAAGCTATAAAACGGGGCTTTAAAAAAGCTCTGCCTGATTCAGAATGTGTACTTTTGCCTGTAGGCGATGGAGGAGAAGGAACCGTTGCTGCTATAAAAAATTCTTTAGGTCTTGAAGAACATACAAGTCAGGTAACAGGACCTTTTGGTGATGAGGTTCAGATGCCCTATTTTCAAAAAGGTCAACTAGCTCTATTTGAAGTTGTTGATTTAGTAGGTCTTGCTAAGATACCTTATGAAAAACGAAATCCACTAGAGATTCAAACAAAGGGAATTGGACAGCTGATTCTACATTTAATAGAGCAAGGTATAAAAGATATCTACATCGGTGTCGGTGGAACAGCTAGTAACGATGGGGGTATTGGTATTGCTTCAGGTCTTGGCTATCAGTTTTATGATGAACACGGAATTGAGCTTAAAGCTCGTGGCCAATCCTTGTTTGAAATCAATGAGATTTTGGATAGTCGTGTTAGTCTCATTCCTGATGATATCCATATCAAAATTTTAGCGGATGTAACCAATCCCCTATGTGGACCTCATGGCGCCACCTATACATTCGGAAAACAAAAAGGATTAAACCCTGCTAAATTCCAAGAAGTTGATACTTTAATTAAAAACTTTTATGGTAAAGTCGCACCTGAAATATTAAAATTAGAGGGTGCTGGAGCTGGTGGTGGGATTGCAGCTGGTTTGTGTGCCTTTGCTGGAGCAGGGATTGTATCTGGTATCCAAACTTGTTTAGATTTAGTAAAATTTGATGAACAGGTTGTAGATGTGGATCTCGTTATCGTTGGTGAAGGTAGGTTGGATACTCAAAGTTTGGCAGGTAAGGCGCCAATCGGTGTAGCAAAAAGAACACCCAAGGGTGTTCCGGTCATTGCAATTTGTGGTAGTTTGGCAGAAGATTTACCTCCCCTACCATTTGAGAATATCGTCGCTGCATTTTCTATTCTAGAAAAAAGTGAACCATTAGAAGATAGTTTAAAAAATGCAGCAACTTATTTAGAAAATACTGCAGCAAATATCGGTCAAATCTTATCATTGAAACAGAGTTAACCAAACCATTTTTTCCAGAGAGAAGTCGTAGTTTTTTTCATCTCTTTTTCCTGCCACAAGTCTGAGAAGGCCTTTCTGAGGTCTTTTTCACTTGTTTGAACCGGAGCATCGCTATGGATAATGAGACCAAAAGGAGAAGAGTTGTGGTCTTCGGAAACGATGGTTGCTTGACATTCAGCTTCTTTAGCTTGTTTTAGATAAAAGACTTGTTTGTCAAATTCAACCTGAGGAGAAATTTTGACAAATAGAGGTTCAGTCTCTTTTTTAAAGGTTTCTAAAATTGTTAAAAATCCTTTTTGAAATTTATCATCATCGGCAGTTTCAAGGTCTGCATAGCCAAGGACACGTTCTTCAAATGTTCCGAGAAAACGTCTTTGTTCATCAGGATTTAGTTTAAGACCACCGTTGGCCTTTTCTAGGATTTGTTTAGATACATCAGTCATAAATATAGTATATCACAAAAGTTTCAAGATAAAAGGAAAAAGAAAGCGATTACTTTTTCGACTTAAGGAAAATTTGCACAAAGATAACGTTTTTTCTTGAAAAAGGTCTCTTTTTAAGGTATCATAGAGGTGTAAAAAATTTAACTCATAAGGAGAGTAAAAAATGTCAATTATTACTGATGTTTACGCTCGCGAAGTCCTAGACTCACGCGGTAACCCAACACTTGAAGTAGAAGTTTACACTGAATCAGGTGCTTTCGGACGTGGTATGGTTCCATCAGGAGCTTCTACTGGTGAACACGAAGCAGTTGAACTTCGTGATGGTGACAAATCTCGTTACGGTGGTCTTGGTACACAAAAAGCTGTTGACAACGTAAATAACATCATTGCTGAAGCTATTATCGGCTACGATGTACGTGACCAACAAGCTATCGACCGTGCTATGATCGCTCTTGACGGTACTCCTAACAAAGGTAAATTGGGTGCTAACGCAATCCTTGGTGTGTCTATCGCTGTAGCTCGCGCTGCTGCTGACTACCTTGAAATCCCACTTTACAGCTACCTTGGTGGATTTAACACTAAAGTTCTTCCAACTCCAATGATGAACATCATCAACGGTGGTTCTCACTCAGATGCTCCAATCGCTTTCCAAGAATTCATGATCGTACCTGCTGGTGCACCTACATTCAAAGAAGCTCTTCGTTGGGGTGCTGAAATCTTCCACGCTCTTAAGAAAATCCTTAAATCTCGTGGTCTTGAAACAGCCGTAGGTGACGAAGGTGGATTCGCTCCTCGTTTCGAAGGAACTGAAGATGGTGTTGAAACTATCCTTGCTGCTATCGAAGCTGCTGGTTATGTTCCAGGTAAAGACGTATTTATCGGATTTGACTGTGCATCATCAGAATTTTACGATAAAGAACGTCAAGTATACGACTACACTAAATTCGAAGGTGAAGGAGCTGCTGTACGTACTGCTGCAGAACAAATCGACTACCTTGAAGAATTGGTAAACAAATACCCAATCATCACTATCGAAGATGGTATGGACGAAAACGACTGGGACGGATGGAAAGCTCTTACTGAACGTCTTGGTGGTAAAGTTCAATTGGTTGGTGACGACTTCTTCGTAACAAACACTTCATACCTTGAAAAAGGTATCGCAGAAGGTGCTGCTAACTCAATCCTTATCAAAGTTAACCAAATCGGTACTCTTACTGAAACATTCGACGCTATCGAAATGGCGAAAGAAGCTGGTTATACTGCTGTTGTATCACACCGTTCAGGTGAAACTGAAGATTCAACAATCGCTGACATCGCAGTTGCAACAAACGCAGGACAAATCAAGACTGGTTCACTTTCACGTACAGACCGTATCGCTAAATACAACCAATTGCTTCGCATCGAAGATCAACTTGGTGAAGTAGCTGAATACCGTGGATTGAAATCATTCTACAACCTTAAAAAATAAAATAGTTCAGTGAACTAATTAAAGCCCTTGGAGTTTTCCAAGGGCTTTTGTATATTATAAGAGAAGGTTAAAAGAATTCAGTTTCGTTTTCGTATTCTAGAGGTGAAAAAAGAGATTTTTAAACGGTTTTTTGGTATAATAATACCCAGGAAAAACTAGAGAAAGAAGGAGGTTGAGATGGAAAAGTATTTGTCGGTAACAACTTTGACCAAGTATTTGAAAATGAAATTCGATAAAGACCCATACTTGGAGAGGGTCTATTTAACTGGTCAGGTTTCTAACTTCCGGAAGCGTCCAACTCATCAATATTTTTCTCTAAAAGATGATCGAGCTGTTATCCAAGCAACCATATGGTCTGGTATCTATCAGAAACTTGGGTTCGACTTGGAAGAAGGCATGAAGATTAATGTAGTCGGCCGAGTTCAAGTCTATGAACCAAGTGGAAGTTATTCAATTATTATTGAAAAGGCAGAGCCGGATGGTGTCGGCGCACTTGCCCTTCAGTTTGAACAACTGAAAAAGAAGCTTTCAGAGGAAGGACTTTTTCAAGACCGCTTTAAGCAAGTAATTCCGCAGTTTGCAAACCGTATCGGGGTAGTGACAAGTCGTAGTGGAGCTGTTATCCAGGATATCATTACAACCGTAAGCAGACGCTTTCCTGGTGTGGAAATTGTCTTATATCCTACCAAGGTTCAAGGTGAAGGAGCAGCAGAGGAGATTGCCCGCAACATTGCTAAAGCTAATGAACGTGATGACTTAGACGTACTTATCATTGGTCGTGGTGGTGGCTCGATAGAGGATCTCTGGGCCTTTAACGAGGAAATAGTTGTTCGTGCTATTTTTGAATCGCGTTTACCGATTATTTCAAGTGTTGGTCACGAGACGGATGTTACTTTGTCAGATTTTGTAGCAGATAAGAGAGCAGCAACTCCAACTGCTGCAGCAGAACTAGCGACTCCTGTTACTAAGTTAGATCTTTTGACTTATCTGAAGAATCAAGAGAGACGTATGGCTACAGCTGTACAAAACACTTTATCTAAAAAAGAAAAAGCATTAAAAGTACTAAGCCAATCTGTTATTTTCAGGCAACCTGAACGCTTATATGATGGTTATTTACAACGATTGGATCAGTTACAGCTTCGTCTCAAACAAAGTGTAAATTCAGAACTAGTTAGACTGGAGCAAAGAGTATTAGAACTAGTTCATCGATTAGAGCAGTTATCACCAATCAATAAGGTTCATCGTTATCAGGACCGTCTACTCCAATTTGAAAAGTTACTTCGTAGTCAGATGGCAGTAGTTTATGATGCCAAGGTTGCCGATGTCAAACGTTTGTCAGAAGCGCTACTCATGTTAGATACTAGTCGTATCGTAGCCAGAGGTTATGCGATTGTGAAAAAAGAGGATGCCGTAGTATCGTCAGCAAAAGATTTGAAAAAAACTGATCAAGTAACGTTATTGATGCGAGATGGTCAGGTAGAATTAGAGGTTAAAGATGTCAAAACAGAAGAAATTTGAGGAAAATTTAGCAGAACTTGAGACTATTGTTCAGAGCTTAGAAAATGGAGAAATTGCTTTAGAAGATGCCATTGCAGCTTTTCAAAAAGGGATGATCTTATCAAAGGAATTGCAGGCAACACTTGATAAAGCAGAAAAGACCTTAGTTAAAGTCATGCAAGAAGATGGAACAGAGAGCGAACTTCTATGAACAAGCAAGAAAAACTAGACTTGGTTGAGTCAGCTCTTGAGGAGTTTTATGGTGAGCGACAAATAGCTTCAAATCTAAGAGAAGCGGTTCTATATTCCATTCATGCTGGTGGCAAGCGGATTCGTCCTTATCTTCTCTTAGAAGTTTTGGACTCTTTGCAGGTGCCAATCACACTAGCTCATGCTCAGGTTGCAGCAGCGCTTGAGATGATTCACACAGGTAGTTTGATTCATGATGATTTACCTGCTATGGATAATGATGATTATCGTCGAGGGCAGTTGACTAATCATAAAGTATATGGAGAGGATATAGCTATCTTGGCAGGAGATGCTCTCTTCTTAGATCCTTATGCCTTAATAGCGCAGGCAGACTTGCCAAACGAAATCAAGGTAGACTTAATAGCAAATCTATCACTTGCTTCTGGAAGTATGGGGATGGTAGCTGGACAAGTTTTGGATATGGAAGGTGAAGGAAAACATTTAAACCTAGAAGAACTTCGGACTATCCATGCTAATAAGACTAGTAAACTATTAGCCTTTCCTTTTCATGCAGCTGGAATCATCGCTGGATTGGATACAACTATTCAAATAACTCTTAAAACAGTTGGAGAGTTGATTGGTCTTGCCTTTCAAGTGAGAGATGATATTCTTGATGTTACAGCTAGCTTTGAAGAAATTGGTAAAACACCCCAGAAAGATTTGCAAGCTGAAAAATCGACCTATCCTGCCTTGTTAGGATTAGATGAAGCAAAAACTTTTTGTAACCAAACTTTGGATCAAGCTAATGCAAAACTGGAAGAGATTAGTCAGTTAGTAACCTTTGATAAGGAACCAATTGTAAAAATAGTAGAAAGTTTGAGAATCAATGGCTAAGGAAAGAGTAGATGTACTTGCCTACAAACAAGGGTTATTTGAAACGAGAGAACAAGCTAAGCGTGGCGTTATGGCTGGTTTGGTTGTTGCTGTTCTAAATGGTGAGCGTTTTGATAAACCAGGAGAAAAAATCCCAGATGATACTGAATTAAAACTCAAGGGTGAGAAGCTTAAGTATGTGAGCCGAGGAGGTTTGAAACTTGAGAAAGCCTTGGAAAATTTTGAAATATCAGTTGAAGGTAAAACGACCATTGATATTGGAGCTTCAACAGGAGGCTTTACGGATGTCATGCTTCAAAATGGAGCAAAATTAGTTTATGCAGTTGATGTCGGGACCAATCAGCTGGCTTGGAAATTGCGCCAAGACTCACGTGTTGTTAGTATGGAGCAGTTTAATTTTCGTTATGCTGAAAAGACTGATTTTGAACAAGAACCTAGTTTTGCAAGTATTGACGTGAGTTTCATATCATTGAGTCTCATCCTTCCAGCTCTACATAGAGTCTTAGCTGATCAAGGACAAGTTGTTGCCCTCATAAAACCACAGTTCGAAGCCGGTCGAGAACAAATTGGGAAAAATGGGATTATTAGAGATGCTAAGGTTCACAAAAATGTTTTAGAAACGGTAACAGAAATGACGGTCACAGAAGGATTTTCCGTTTTAGGATTGGATTTTTCACCTATACAAGGCGGCCACGGTAATATTGAGTTTCTTGCTTATTTACGTAAGGAAGAACACGCAAGTAATCAGGTGGTTTCTGAAATAGAACCACTAGTAGAAAAAGCACATAGAGAGTTTAAAGATGAATAAAAAAGAGAGACTTGAGAAGATTAGAAGATTTGTGACTGATTATCAAATCGGTACTCAGGAAGAAATCGTTGAACATTTAAAAGAAGCAGGTATCTCCGCTACTCAAGCAACTGTATCTCGAGATATCAAAGAACTAGGAATTGTAAAAATTCCATTGAAAGACAATACTTATGTCTACGAATTACCAAAGTCAGTAGTCAAAAGTTTACAGTTGGCTGAGAACAATATTGAAAGTTTTGAACGAATGGGAAATCTCATCAATTTGGATGTCATTCCTGGAAATTCAATTTTTGTTAAAAGTCAATTAACTCAATCATTTTCAGATAAGATTTTTAGCTGTTTAACAGATGATAATTCAATTTTAATTGTAGCGCGAACTGAAGAAGCAGCTGTAGAAATTGTAGAGCAAGTTAAAAAGTGGTAGGACCTTATGTTACTTGAAATTTCAATTAAAAACTTTGCCATCATTGAGGCTATTTCACTTAATTTTGAGAAAGGAATGACAGTTCTGACTGGGGAAACTGGTGCCGGGAAGTCTATCATCATCGATGCTATGAACATGATGCTGGGAGCCAGAGCAACAACAGATGTCATTCGTCATGGTGCACCTAAAGCAGAAATCGAAGGTCTTTTCTCAATCGAAAATAGTCTCCCCCTTCAAGAGATTTTTGATGAGCAAGGTATCGATTTAGGTGATGAAATCATCATTCGTCGTGAAATTTTACAAAACGGGCGCAGTGTTAGTCGAGTTAATGGACAGATGGTCAATCTTTCTGTTCTACGCGCAATAGGACAACATCTAGTCGACATTCATGGTCAGCATGACCAAGAAGAGTTAATGCGCCCACAATTACATATTCAGATGCTGGATGAGTTTGGTGATACAGATTTTCTTGAACTGAAACAATCTTATCAGACTAACTTTGATGCCTACCGTCAAATGCGCAAGCAACTTCTTGAGATTAAGAAAAATCAAGAAGAACATAAGGCTCGTATTGAAATGTTAGAATTTCAGATGGCAGAGATTGAATCTGCAGCATTACAGCCAGGTGAAGACCTCAAACTCAATCAAGAACGCGATAAACTTCTGAATCATAAAAATATTGCTGATACGCTAACTAATGCTTATACCATGCTAGATAATGAAGAATTTTCAAGTCTGGCTAACGTGCGTTCTGCTATGAATGACATGGAAAGTTTAGAAGAGTATGATGCTGAGTACCGTGAAATATCAACTTCTTTATCAGAATCTTATTATGCATTAGAAGATGTCACCAAACGTTTAGAGGATATTATCGAAGATTTAGATTTTGACGGCAATCGCTTGATGCAGATTGAGAGTCGTTTAGATCTCATACATGCCATTACACGTAAGTATGGTGGAAATGTCGATGATGTCTTGTTATACTTTGCAAAAATAACTGAAGAATACAATTTACTTACTGGTAATAATCTTTCTTCAGAAGATATGGAAGCAGAACTCAAGCAATTAGAAGTAAGTCTGGTTGATTTAGCAAGTAAACTTGCGTCTGCTCGCCACAACTTAGCTCAACAATTAGAAATTGAGATTCAACAAGAGCTTAAAGACCTTTATATGGACAAGGCTCGATTTCAGGTTCAGTTTACTAAAGGAAAATTCAGTCGCGAAGGGAATGAGAGTGTTGAATTTTATATTTCAACCAACCCTGGAGAAGACTTTAAACCATTAGTAAAAGTAGCTTCTGGTGGTGAGTTATCTCGTTTGATGTTAGCTATTAAGTCTGCCTTTTCTCGTAAGGAAGGAAAGACGAGCATTGTATTTGATGAGGTAGACACAGGAGTTTCAGGTCGTGTAGCTCAAGCAATCGCACAGAAAATTCATAAGATTGGTCAGCATGGCCAAGTTCTAGCTATTTCGCATCTTCCTCAAGTCATTGCCATTGCTGATTATCAGTTCTTCATTGAAAAGATTAGTAATGAGCATTCAACCGTTTCAACCGTTCGCTTGTTAACAGTTGATGAAAGAGTGGAAGAAGTTGCCAAGATGTTGGCAGGTGAAAATGTAACTGAAGCAGCATTTAGTCAAGCGAGAGAATTATTGCAAAGTAAGGAGAAATAAATGACAGACTATTATGTTATTGGAGATGTTCATGGGAAAGCAGGAATGCTTGAGGACCTTCTAAAAACATGGGATGGTAAGACTCAATTACTCTTTCTTGGAGATTTGATTGATAGAGGAGAAGATAGTCGACGTGTCCTTGAAATGGTCAAGGATTTGGTTGATAATGAAGGAGCTATCTGCCTATCAGGGAACCATGAGTATATGTTTTTAACTTGGTTGGATAACCCTGAAGAAAGCTATGACCACTATCGTCGTAATGGTGGGGATACAACTATTAATTCTATTCTAGGTCGCCCATTGGATGCACAAGTAGATGGTGTAGAAGATGCTAAGCGTGTTGAAACTGAAGCAGCTGACTTAGTGGAGTTTATCCGTCAGATGCCTTTTGTGATTGAAACAGATAAGTATATCTTCGTTCATGCTGGTATTGATTTGACTTTGGATGACTGGCATGATACTACAGATTACAAGAAAGTTTGGCTCAGAAAACCATTCCATGAAGCAGCTAATCATACTGGTAAAACGATTGTCTTTGGACATACACCAGTCTATGGTTTACTGAATCAAGAACGCGGTACAGCAGAACTTTGGATTACAGAAGACGGTAAGATTGGAATGGATGGAGGAGCTGTTTATGGCGGTGTCCTTCACGGTATTGTCTTTACTGACCAAGGTATGACTGACCGCTATTTCATCGAAAATGATGGCTTTGTTGCTGAAGATTAGTACTCCTAGCAGGGTATGGTCTTGTCAAAATATTAAAAACATTTTATAATTAATAGATACCCTGAAAGGAAGAGAATCATGAATGTAGAAGAATTGAAAAAACGACAGGAGAAGATTCGGAACTTCTCTATTATCGCTCACATTGACCATGGGAAATCAACGCTTGCTGACCGTATTTTGGAAGCTACTGAGACGGTTTCTAGCCGTGAAATGCAAGCTCAACTTCTGGATAGCATGGATCTTGAGCGTGAACGTGGGATTACCATTAAGCTTAATGCTATTGAATTGAACTATACTGCTAAAGACGGTGAAACTTATATCTTTCATTTGATTGACACACCAGGACACGTGGACTTTACTTATGAGGTGTCACGTTCTCTTGCCGCTTGTGAGGGTGCTATCTTGGTAGTCGATGCCGCCCAAGGGATTGAGGCTCAAACACTAGCTAACGTTTACCTTGCTTTGGATAATGATTTGGAAATCCTTCCAGTCATCAATAAGATTGATTTGCCTGCAGCAGATCCCGAGCGCGTCCGTACTGAAATTGAAGATGTCATTGGTTTGGATGCTAGCGAAGCAGTCTTAGCATCAGCCAAAGCTGGTATCGGTATTGAAGAAATTCTTGAGCAAATCGTAGAGAAAGTTCCTGCTCCAACCGGTGATGTTTCAGCACCATTAAAAGCCTTAATTTTCGACTCAGTTTATGATGCTTACCGTGGAGTTATCCTCCAAGTTCGTGTCATGGATGGAGTAGTCAAACCTGGCGATAAGATTCAGCTCATGAGTAATGGTAAAACCTTTAACGTTACTGAAGTCGGAATCTTCACACCTAAAGCAGTAGGACGTGATTTCTTAGCAACTGGTGATGTTGGTTACATTGCAGCGTCTATCAAGACTGTTCAGGATACTCGTGTCGGTGATACAGTTACCTTGGCGTCGTATCCTGCTTCAGAGCCACTAGACGGCTACAAGCAAATGAACCCCATGGTCTTTGCAGGTCTCTATCCAATTGAGTCAAATAAATATAACGATCTTCGTGAAGCCCTTGAAAAATTGCAACTCAATGATGCTAGTTTGCAGTTTGAACCAGAAACATCTCAAGCACTCGGATTTGGTTTCCGTTGTGGTTTCCTTGGATTACTTCATATGGATGTTATTCAGGAACGTTTGGAACGTGAGTTTAACATCGATCTTATCATGACTGCACCATCCGTTATCTACAAGGTCAATCAAACTGATGGTGAATCTATGGATGTATCGAACCCATCTGAGTTTCCTGATCCTACAAAGATTGCGACCATTGAAGAACCATATGTAAAGGCACAAATCATGGTACCACAAGAATTCGTTGGAGCAGTAATGGAACTAGCTCAGCGCAAGCGTGGGGACTTTGTGACCATGGACTATATTGATGACAATCGTGTGAATGTTATTTATCAAATTCCGCTTGCTGAAATCGTCTTTGACTTCTTTGATAAGCTCAAGTCTTCGACACGTGGTTATGCAAGCTTTGATTATGAATTGTCAGAGTATAGACCATCTAAGTTGGTTAAGATGGATATCCTTCTCAATGGAGACAAAGTGGATGCTCTTAGCTTTATCGTTCACAAAGATTTTGCTTATGAACGTGGGAAACTTATCGTAGATAAGCTTAAGAAAATCATTCCTCGTCAACAATTTGAAGTGCCCATTCAAGCTGCAATTGGACACAAGATTGTGGCTCGTACTGATATAAAGGCTCTTCGTAAGAACGTACTTGCTAAGTGCTACGGTGGTGACGTTTCCCGTAAACGTAAACTCCTCGAAAAACAAAAAGCTGGTAAGAAACGCATGAAAGCTATCGGATCAGTAGAAGTCCCACAAGAAGCCTTCCTTAGCGTCTTAAGTATGGATGAAGAATAATTAATTTCTATTATTATTTAGAATGAATTACAGTTATCTTTTGACACTTTTATTTACATACATTAAAATAGGGATGAAAGGAGAAAGATTATGAAAAAAATCATCAGCTTATCTACGCTTTTAGTGTGTTGCTTAACTCTTGCTGCTTGTAATACTTCAAAAACTAAGAAAGAAGCAACCTCAGATACAACAACAATTCAGGAAACTACCTCAGCACAAGAAACAACAACTGTGGCCGAATCAACGATTAAAGATACTCAGGTAATTGGTTCAGATGCTTATGGCTACGTAAAGGTTCCAAAATCATGGATTCATTTTACAGAAGTTGAGGGTGGTGATGATATTCAGTACTGTGATGGAACAGACGTCAATATTGTAACTTTAAATACCTTTAAACCAGAGCATTTAGGTGTTAGTGAAAGTGAATATGCTGCTCTTGATCCCGTTCAAGTTTCTACTAGTGTCTATCAAACCAAAAAACAAAGCAAGGATTTCTCTAAAGTATGGGGATCTAAGTCAAAAATTGGTGGTTATGATGCCTATGTGGTAAACTGTATTGCTAAAAACGGAAAATATCTAGTTATCTATATCTTTAAATCAGATGATGGTAAGTTTAGATATGTTTCTCTAGAAGGAACACCTGAAGTATTGAAAGACATGATTCCGCTGATAGAAGAAAGTTGGACTAATAAAAAGGTTTAAAAGGCAGGATTTTTCCTGCTTTTTTATTTTATCCAGTTTTATTTAGGACTTCAAATAGATTTCCTGATTAGAACTTTTTGAAATGAAAATTAAAAGAATGAGTTTTTGTAAATATAGTAGTAGATTTATTGTATTTTCGATAATACTGCCAGTTTACAGTATGTATTTGACACTTTGTTCTTCTTACTTTAGAATAGTAGTGAAAGGAGAATTATCATGAATAAATTGATAACTTTATCTACACTTTTGCTTTGTGGTATCACTCTTGCTGCTTGTAATACAAATACTGGTAAAAAAGATGTAACAGCTGAAACTACCACAATTGTTCAGGAAACTACTAGTCAGGAAACAGCAGAAGCTACAACAACCGTTCCAACTAAAGATACACAATGGATTGGTTCAGATGGTTATGGATACTTGAAAGTACCTAAATCTTGGGTTCAAAGTGATGCCGGTGGGAATAGTGTTGATTTTAAGTACAGTGATGGTACTGACAAGAATGCTATTTCAGTTAAAAGTATAAATGCAGACGTAAAAGATTTCACTAATTTTGAGACCAAATTTGAACAAAATATAAAAGAAAATCCTAGATTTACAAATGTTAGAACTAATAGGGGAAATATTGGGGGCTATGATGCCCTCAAAATTTATGCAGATTATAAAAATAGTAAAAAAGTAGTTATTTGGGTATTTAAGTCGGATGATAATATGATTAGATTAGTTACTCTTGAAGGTGATTTAGAAATTGTAAATGAAATTACTCCAATGGTAGAAGAAAGCTGGACAGTGAAAAAGAATTAAAACTAAAACAGGATATTTATCCTGTTTTTTTATATATTTTCAACCTTTAAAGAATATGTATAAAATCAAATTGTTTACAATCAAACAAAAAAAATAAAAATCAAACAAAATACAACAAAAAATATTGACAACGGTTTCATATAGTGTTATACTTGTATCATAAAAGTTAAATATGAAGGGAGAAGGTCATGGGATTAGATCATTTCTTCAGCAAAGACTTAGTCTTTTGTCTAGAAGCAGATAATCAAGAGCAACTATTTGATCAAGTTGCAACCCTATTGGAAGAAAAGAAAGTTGTTACAGATACCTATCGATCGGCTTTGATTGAACGTGAAAAAATGTTCCCAACCGGTTTAGATATGGAATTTCTAGGGAAGGACTTGCCAAATGTAGCAATCCCTCACACATATACGATTCATAATTTAACTGAAAATGTTGTTGTGGTTCGCTTACCAAAACCAGTAACATTCCACAATATGATTGCACCTGACAAGGAAGTAGAAGTATCATTACTTTTCTTTATTATCAATAATTCAAGTTCAAGTCAAACAAACATTCTTGCTCAATTGATGGACTTCTTTACAGGTAACGGTCATCTAGAGGCGCTTTCTAAGATTACAGAACCAGAAGCTCTGTACCAGTATATCTCAGAAGCAACTGCTTAATTTTAAAATAAATAGAAACTAAAAAACGGAGGAAATCCAAATGATTAAAATTCTTGCTGCTTGTGGTGCGGGTGTTAACTCAAGCCACCAAATTAAAAGTGCTCTAGAAGAAGAGCTTTCCCAGAGACAGGAATGTTGGATTTCAAAGATAGAAGTTCTTGGTTAAATAATCAAAGAGAATTAGATTTAAATTTTGATTTCTTTAGCTATGATGCTGTAACTTTAGATAACTTAGAATCTCGTTCAGTCGCTTTGAAGTCACGAAAACATGATAAAGGTTTAAAACTACATTTTGAAGAGTTTCCAAATTTAATCATATGGTCAACTCTTAATAAAGGTCCTTTTATCGCATTGGAACCATGGTCAGGCTTATCTACTTCGCTCGAAGAAGGAGATCGACTAGAAGATAAAAAGGATGTTAAAATCCTAAAAGCAGAAACTATAGGAGAAATGGGATTTGATATTGAAATTTTATAAGAAACAAACAAAAATAAACATAAATTGTTGACTTTTACAAACAAACGTAGTATATTATGTTTATAAAGAACAATTTGTGTTTATTTTAACAAAGTGACTGTTCTAGTTTTTCTATGAAGAAAACTTATTAAGAACGGAATATGGTCTTCGTTCTTAATTAAAATTATTGTCAACAAAACTACTAGTGGACTTTTTGATGAAAGGATAATCTTTATCCATATCCATAAAATTCACTGGTCTATTATAAAAAAAGGAGTATACAGTATGTCTATTGTTATTGGTGCAGATGCTGCAGGTTTAAGATTGAAAGAAGTTGTTAAAGACTTCCTGGAAAAAGAAAACTTCCACGTGGTGGATGTTACTGCTGAAGGTCAAGACTTCGTTGACGTAACTCTTGCAGTTGCAGAAGAAGTTAAAAAAGAAGAACAAAACCTTGGTATTGTTATTGATGCTTACGGTGCTGGTCCATTCATGGTTGCTACTAAAATCAAAGGAATGGTTGCTGCAGAAGTATCTGACGAACGTTCAGCATATATGACTCGTGGCCACAACAACTCACGTATGATTACTATGGGTGCTCAACTCGTTGGTGATGAATTGGCTAAAAACATTGCTAAAGGCTTTGTAAATGGTAAGTACGACGGTGGTCGTCACCAAATCCGTGTCGACATGTTGAACAAAATGTGCTAATTTTTGATATTGAAAGAAAGGTAAGAAAAAATGAGAATTGCAATCGGATGTGACCACATCGTAACTAATGAAAAAATGGCGGTTTCAGAATTTTTGAAATCAAAAGGACATGAAGTCATTGACTTTGGTACATATGACCATGCACGTACACACTACCCAATCTTTGGTAAAAAAGTTGGGGAAGCAGTAGTTAGCGGTCAAGCTGATCTTGGTGTATGTATTTGTGGTACTGGTGTAGGTATCAATAACGCTGTTAACAAAGTTCCAGGTGTTCGTTCTGCTTTGGTTCGTGATATGACAACAGCTCTTTATGCAAAAGAACAATTGAATGCCAACGTTATCGGATTTGGTGGGAAAATCACTGGTGAATTGCTCATGTGTGATATCATTGAAGCTTTCATCAATGCTGAATACAAACCATCTGAAGAAAACAAAAAATTGATTGCTAAAATCCAACACGTTGAAACTCATAACGATCACCAAACTGATGCCAACTTCTTTACAGAATTCCTTGAAAAATGGGATCGTGGTGAATACCACGACTAAGAGGTGACTTATGATTTTAACAGTCACAATGAATCCATCCATTGATATTTCTTATCCTTTGGATGAATTGAAAATTGACACTGTCAACCGTGTTGTTGATGTTACGAAAACAGCTGGTGGTAAAGGTCTTAATGTTACACGCGTCCTATCAGAATTTGGCGATTCTGTAGTCGCAACTGGTCTAGTTGGTGGTAAACTGGGTGATTTCCTAGTTGAAAATATTGACGATAAAGTCACCAAGCGTTTCTTCTCTATCCAAGGTGAAACACGTAACTGTATCGCTATTCTTCACGGTGATCATCAAACTGAAATTCTTGAAAAAGGTCCTGAGGTTCAAGAAAAAGAAGGACAAGATTTCTTGGCTTACTTCAAAGAACTTCTTAATACTGTAGAAGTTGTAGCTATTTCAGGTAGTCTACCAGCTGGACTCCCAGTTGATTATTATGCTAGTTTAGTGGAACTTGCTAATCAAGCCGGAAAACCTGTTGTATTGGATTGCTCGGGAGCTGCTCTCCAGGCAGTTCTTGAGTCTCCACATAAACCAACAGTTATTAAACCAAATAATGAGGAATTATCTCAACTTTTAGGAAGAGAAATTTCTAAAGACTTGGATGAATTAAAAGAAGTTCTTCAAGAACCACTATTTGATGGAATCGAGTGGATTATCGTTTCCTTAGGTGCTAACGGAGCATTCGCTAAACACGGTAACACTTTCTACAAAGTAGATATTCCAAGAATTCAAGTAGTAAATCCAGTCGGTTCTGGCGATTCTACAGTGGCAGGTATTGCTTCAGGTCTTTTCCATAAAGAAACGGATCAAGAACTGTTGATCAAGGCAAATGTCCTTGGTATGCTTAATGCTCAAGAAAAAATGACCGGTCATGTCAATATGGCTAACTATCAAGGTCTATATGACCAATTAATTGTGAAAGAGGTATAAAATGACTTTAACAGAAAATAAACGTGCTTGTTTGAAAAAACTCTCAGATGAAAATGGAATTATCTCAGCTCTTGCCTTTGACCAACGTGGTGCTTTGAAACGTTTGATGGCTCAATACCAAACTGAAGAACCTACAGTAGCTCAAATGGAAGAACTCAAAGTCTTGGTAGCAGATGAATTGACTAAATACGCTTCATCAATGCTTCTTGACCCTGAATATGGTCTTCCAGCTACAAAAGCACTTGCTCCAAATGCAGGTCTTCTCCTTGCTTATGAAAAAACAGGATACGACACAACAAGCACAAAACGCTTGCCAGACTGCTTGGATGTTTGGTCTGCAAAACGTATTAAAGAACAAGGTGCTGATGCAGTTAAATTCTTGCTTTACTACGATGTAGATAGCTCTGACGAACTTAACCAACAAAAACAAGCCTACATCGAACGTATTGGTTCTGAGTGTGTGGCAGAAGATATTCCATTCTTCCTTGAAATCCTTGCTTACGATGAAAAGATTGCTGATGCGGGTTCTGCTGAATACGCAAAAGTAAAACCACACAAAGTTATCGGTGCTATGAAAGTCTTCTCAGACCAACGCTTTAACATCGATGTTTTGAAAGTGGAAGTTCCAGTTAACGTTAAATACGTTGAAGGTTTCGCTGAAGGTGAAGTTGTTCACACTCGTGAAGAAGCAGCAGCATTCTTCAAAGCACAAGACGAAGCAACAAAGCTTCCTTACATCTACTTAAGTGCAGGTGTATCAGCAAAACTCTTCCAAGAAACACTTGTATTTGCCCACGAATCAGGTGCAAACTTCAATGGTGTTCTTTGTGGACGTGCAACATGGGCTGGATCAGTTGAGGCTTACATCAAAGATGGTGAAGCAGCGGCACGTGAATGGCTTCGTACAACTGGTTTTGAAAACATCGATGAACTTAATAAAGTACTTCAAAAAAAAGCTACTTCATGGACTGAACGCGTATAAAGTTCAGTAAGATATAATAATAAAAAAGTCTCACCAATGGTGAGACTTTTTAAGATGTTGATTTAATAATTTTTGTTTGTTTGGACAAAGCTTTTAGGGTTTCATCGCTAAGTTTTGAATCGGAGATAATGGTATCGATATCTACAATATTGTAAAAGGTGTAAAAATCAAATTTATCAAATTTACTATGGTCAGCCAAAAGGATTTTTTTATTTGCATTATTTAATGCTAGTTTTTGAACCTCACCTTCGTCTTCGCTAAATGTAGCAATAGCTTGATCTTTAATTCCGTTGCAACTAACAAAAGCTTTAGAGAATTGAAGGCTTTCGATGTCTTGGAGAGTCAAAGTACCAACAAAAGCGCCAGTGATTTCTCGATAATTTCCACCAATTAAAATTAAATCTGTAAGTTTTCGTTCATTCAAGATAATAAAAACGGGTAGGCTATTTGTTACGACACGAATATTATCAATCGGAAGTTCACGAGCAAAGAACTCAAGAGTAGTTCCAGGACCGATAAAAATTGTTTCTCTTTCTTCAACTAAGTGACCGGCAAATCGAGCAATCTCTTGCTTTTCGGCGATTTGCAAGCCTTGTTTTTCGATATTAGAGCGCTCGTTTGCTAATAGAGAGCCTGAACGAAGCTTTTCAGCACCTCCGTGCACTCGAACAAGTAAATCCTTGTCAGCTAGCTCTTGTAGATAACGCCGAGCTGTCATATCCGAGATATCTAAACGACTCATAATTTCTTTGACAGTGATTGTTCCTTTGGTATTAACAATATCTAAAATCAAATCAAGTTTTTCTTGTTTTAGCATTGAATCACCCCCTATATCTAATATCATTTTATCATATTTTAAACATATCAGCAACTTAAAGAAAACAAAAATAAACAAAAATAAAAGAACATCTAAGTTTAAAATAAACACAGATGTTCTTTTCTAATTTTAAATTAATCTAACCCGTAGTTATAGTCATCGTCCTGCATAGCTTCAACTTCACCAAGTAGATATCCATTACCAACTTGAGAGAAGAAGTCGTGGTTAGATGTACCGGTTGAAATCCCGTTCATAACGATAGGGTTGACATCATCAGCTGAATCAGGGAAGAGAGGGTCTTGCCCTAGATTCATAAGAGCTTTGTTGGCGTTGTAACGTAGGAAGGTTTTAACTTCTTCTGTCCATCCAACACCATCATAAAGGCTTTCTGTATACCCTTCTTCGTTTTCATAAAGTGTGTAGAGAAGGTCATACATCCAATCTTTTAATTTTTCTTGCTCTTCTTCAGGTAATTCGTTGAAACCAAGTTGGAATTTATAACCGATATAAGTACCGTGAACAGACTCATCACGAATGATCAACTTAATGATTTCTGCAACGTTAGCCAACTTGTTATTTCCAAGGTAGTAGAGTGGTGTAAAGAAACCTGAATAGAAAAGGAAGGTTTCAAGGAATACACTGGCTACTTTCTTTTCAAGTGGAGTACCATTGAGGTAAATTTCATTGATGATTTGTGCTTTTTTCTGTAGATATGGATTTGTATCAGTCCACTCAAAGATTTCTTCTATTTCAGACTTTGTATTTAAAGTTGAAAAAATAGATGAATAAGATTTAGCGTGGACAGATTCCATAAATTGAATATTGTTAAAAACAGCTTCTTCGTGAGGAGTACGGATATCAGCGCGGAGGGCATTAACCCCTGTTTCAGACTGCATGGTATCCAAAAGTGTCAAACCACCAAAAACTTTTCCGACCAAATCTTTTTCTTGATTTGATAATTTTCTCCAGTCATCTAAGTCATTAGACAAGGGAATACGTGTATCCAACCAAAATTGTTCAGTTAGTTTTTCCCATGTTGATTTATCGATGACATCTTCGATGGCATTCCAGTTAATGGCTTTGTAGTAAGTTTCCATTACAAATCTCTTTCTTTAATTTTAATCAATAAAATAATAATGAATCCCAGTAATAAGGTTTAGCGAGTTCTTAAATCACGCAACTCTCACATTGATTAGCGCCAACTTCACCACCGTCATCTGTGTAAGTACGAACATAGTAAATAGACTTGATACCCTTATTAAAGGCGTAGTTACGAAGGATAGACAAGTCACGTGTTGTTTGTTTGTTTTCTGACTTCCATTCGTAAAGACCTGTTGGGATATCACTGCGCATGAAGAGTGTGAGTGAAAGTCCTTGGTCTACATGTTCAGTAGCCGCAGCATAAACATCAATGACTTTACGCATATCCATGTCATAGGCAGAAGTGTAGTAAGGAATTGTTTCAGTTGACAATCCTGCTGCAGGATAGTAAATCTTACCAATTTTCTTCTCTTGTCGTTCTTCAATACGTTGAGTGATTGGGTGGATAGAAGCAGAAACATCGTTGATGTAGCTGATAGAACCATTTGGTGCTACAGCAAGACGGTTTTGGTGGTAAAGCCCATCTGCTTTAACTTTATCACGAAGTACAGCCCAATCAGCTGCAGATGGGATAAAGATACCTTCAAAGAGTTCTTTAACACGATCAGATTTTGGTACAAACTCACCACTTGTGTACTTATCAAAGTAGCTTCCGTTCGCGTAGTCTGATTTTTCAAAGTTGTGGAAGGTAACACCACGTTCACGCGCAATATTATTTGATTCTACCAAAGTCCAGTAGTTCAATAGCATGAAGTAGATGCTTGTGAATTCAACAGACTCAGGTGATCCGTATTCGATTAATTGTTGAGCAAGATAGCTGTGAAGTCCCATAGCTCCAAGTCCAAATGTATGAGCTTGGCTGTTTCCGTGGTCGATTGTAGGAACAGCGACGATGTGAGAACTATCTGTAACGAAAGTCAAAGCACGTACCATAGCTCGGATAGAACGACCAAAGTCAGGTGAAGTCATCATGTTGACCACGTTTGTTGAACCAAGGTTACATGAAACGTCAGTACCCATTTTAAGGAATTCTTGCGCATCATTGATAAGACTTGGTTCTTGGACTTGAAGAATCTCTGAACACAAGTTACTCATGATGATTTTACCATCAACAGGATTAGCGCGGTTAGCTGTATCGATGTTGACAACGTAAGGATAGCCAGATTCTTGTTGTAGTTTAGAAATTTCAGTTTCCAAATCACGCGCCTTGATCTTTGTCTTACGAATGTTTGGATTTGCAACTAGCTCATCGTATTTTTCAGTGATATCGATATAGTTGAAAGGTACGCCATACTCTTTTTCTACAGAATATGGGCTAAATAGGTACATTTCTTCATTCTTACGAGCCAATTCGTAGAATTTATCAGGTACCACAACACCAAGCGAAAGTGTCTTCACACGAACTTTTTCATCAGCATTTTCTTTCTTAGTAGAAAGGAAAGCAATAATATCTGGATGGAAGACATTGAGGTAAACAACCCCAGCACCTTGACGTTGACCAAGTTGGTTTGAGTAAGAGAAGCTGTCTTCGAAGAGTTTCATAACTGGTACGACACCAGAGGCAGCACCTTCATATCCTTTGATAGGAGATCCAGCTTCACGAAGGTTGCTGAGTGAAATCCCTACACCACCACCAATACGTGAAAGTTGAAGAGCCGAGTTGATAGAACGTCCAATAGAGTTCATATCATCTGTAACCTGGATCAAGAAACATGATACTAATTCACCACGACGTGCACGCCCTGCATTTAAGAAGGAAGGTGTAGCTGGTTGGTAGCGTTGGTGGATGATTTCGTTTGCAATATCAATAGCAATCGCTTCATCTCCATCAGCAAAGTAAAGAGCGTTAAAGAAGACACGGTCTTCCATGCTTTCAAGATAGTATTCACCATCGTTAGTTTTTAAAGCATACTGGTTGTAAAACTTGTATGCAGCCATGAATGACTTGAATTGGAAGTCTTGGTCTTTAATAAATTTATAGAGCTCTTCTAAGAATTCTGGGCGATATTTTTTAATAAAGCCTGTTTCAATATAGTTGTGCTTGATTAGGTAGTCAATTTTATCTAAAATTGAATCAAATACCATTGAGTTTGGTACAACATTTTCTTTAAAAAATGCATCTAGGGCTTCTTTATCTTTATGAAGCATGATTTGTCCATTGACTGGACGGTTAATTTCATTATTTAGACGGAAGTATGTTACGTCTTCAAGTTGTTTTAATCCCATAAAATTTCCCTTATCTAATTACAAAATAAAGGCTTCTAAGGTTTACATAGAAGCTTTCTAAATCCTGATTTTATACAAGTTGCTTGAGTTTTGCTGGTTGGAAACCAGAGAACACTTCAGTTGGTGTTTGAATGATAGGAGCAGCACTAAAGCCGAGTCCTTTAACTTGTTCGATATATTCAGGTTGTTCATCAAGATTAATTTCTTGATATGAGATATTATTGCTGTCTAAAAATCGTTTAGTCATCTTACATTGGACACAGTTATTTTTAGAATATACGGTTACCATTTATGGAACTCCTCCTTCAAAATTTAATTACTTCTTAAGTATATCAGAAAAAAAATCTTTGTCAACGAAAGAAAACTAAATATTGTATAATTCTTTTTAATATTTTATTCAAAAACACAATATATAGTGATTCTAAAAATGGAAAACGCTTTATATGTAGGTTTCTTGAATCTAGAAAAAATAAAAAAACTACATAAGGTGTAGGCTTAAAATATATGAAATATTTTCTGCAAGTTATCTGAAAGGAAAAAGAAGAAATCCCATAAAATACTTGAAAAAATTCCTAGAAGATGATATAATACCAAATTGTAAGGGTTATCAGATATAACTCAAAAAGAAAACATTTAAAGGAGAGTCAAATTATGACTTCTAAAGATTTCCACGTAGTGGCAGAAACAGGTATTCACGCACGTCCAGCAACATTGTTGGTACAAACTGCTAGCAAATTTGCTTCAGATATTACTCTTGAGTACAAAGGTAAATCAGTTAACCTTAAATCTATCATGGGTGTTATGAGCCTTGGTGTTGGTCAAGGTGCTGATGTTACAATCACTGCTGAAGGTGCAGACGCTGATGACGCTATCGCTGCTATCTCAGAAACAATGGAAAAAGAAGGATTGGCATAAGGATATGACAGAAATGCTTAAAGGAATCGCAGCATCTGATGGTGTTGCAGTTGCTAAAGCATATCTACTCGTTCAACCGGATTTATCATTCGAGACAGTTACAGTCGAAGATACAAATGCAGAAGAGGCTCGTTTGGATGTTGCTCTTGAAGCTTCTCAAAACGAGCTTTCTCTTATCCGCGAGAAGGCTGTAGGTACGCTTGGTGAAGAAGCGGCGCAAGTATTTGACGCTCACTTGATGGTTCTTGCTGACCCTGAATTGATCGGTCAGATTAAAGAAACAATTCGTGCTAAGAAAGTAAATGCAGAAGCAGGTCTGAAAGAAGTTACAGACATGTTTATCACTATCTTCGAAGGAATGGAAGACAACCCATACATGCAGGAACGTGCAGCAGATATCCGTGACGTTACAAAACGTGTTTTGGCAAATCTTCTTGGTAAGAAATTACCAAACCCAGCTTCTATTAATGAAGAAGTAATCGTGATTGCACATGACTTGACTCCATCTGATACTGCTCAATTGGACAAAAACTTTGTAAAAGCTTTTGTAACAAACATTGGTGGACGTACAAGTCACTCAGCTATCATGGCTCGTACACTTGAAATTGCTGCTGTCTTGGGTACAAACAATATCACTGAACTTGTAAAAGATGGCGACGTTTTGGCTGTTTCTGGTATCTCAGGTGAAGTTGTTATCAACCCAACTGAAGAGCAAATCGCTGAATTCAAAGCAGCTGGTGAAGCTTACGCTAAACAAAAAGCTGAATGGGCTCTTTTGAAAGACGCTAAAACAGTTACTGCTGATGGAAAACACTTTGAGTTGGCTGCCAACATTGGTACACCTAAAGACGTTGAAGGTGTGAATGATAACGGTGCAGAAGCTGTTGGTCTTTACCGTACAGAATTCTTGTACATGGATTCACAAGACTTCCCAACAGAAGATGACCAATACGAAGCTTACAAAGCGGTTCTTGAAGGTATGAATGGTAAACCTGTTGTCGTTCGTACAATGGATATCGGTGGGGATAAAGAACTTCCTTATTTCGATCTTCCTAAAGAAATGAACCCATTCTTAGGTTACCGTGCTTTGCGTATCTCTATTTCTGAAACTGGTAACCAAATGTTCCGTACACAATTGCGTGCCTTGCTTCGTGCATCTGTTCACGGTAAATTGCGTATCATGTTCCCAATGGTTGCTTTGTTGAAAGAGTTCCGTACTGCTAAAGGTATTCTTGAAGAAGAAAAAGCTAAATTGCTTGCTGAAGGTGTTGTTGTTGCGGATGATATCCAAGTTGGTATCATGATTGAAATCCCTGCTGCAGCTATGCTTGCGGATCAATTTGCTAAAGAAGTTGATTTCTTCTCAATTGGTACAAACGACTTGATCCAATACACAATGGCTGCTGACCGTATGAACGAACAAGTATCATACCTTTACCAACCATATAACCCATCAATCCTTCGTTTGATCAACAACGTGATCAAAGCGGCACATGCTGAAGGTAAATGGGCTGGTATGTGTGGTGAAATGGCCGGTGACCAAACTGCTGTTCCACTTCTTGTCGGAATGGGCTTGGATGAGTTCTCTATGTCCGCTACATCTGTTCTTCGTACACGTAGCTTGATGAAGAAACTTGACACAGCTAAGATGCAAGAATACGCTAACCGTGCTCTTACTGAATGTTCAACGATGGAAGAAGTTCTTGAACTCTCTAAAGAATACGTTAACTTTGATTAAAAACATTAAAACCTTGTAGAACTAAACTACAAGGTTTTTTTGTAGTCTAATTTGAAAAGTCATCCTGTATAATTTTCTAAAAATATGGTAAAATAGACAAAGGAAAAATACGGAGGCAACTATGCAAAACAGACCAATCATTATCGGAGTAACAGGGGGATCTGGTGGAGGAAAAACCAGTGTTTCTAAAGCAATCTTATCCCATTTCCCAAATGAGAAAATCTCTATGATTGAGCATGATTCCTACTATAAAGATCAATCTCATCTAACCTTTGAGGAACGTATCAAAACCAACTATGATCATCCTTTTGCTTTTGATACTGACTTGATGATTGCGCAAATCAAAGAATTGTTGGCAGGGCGACCTGTTGATATTCCGACCTATGACTACGCTGCCCATACAAGAAGCTCGAAAACCTATCGTCAAGAACCTCAAGACGTCTTTATTGTTGAAGGAATTTTGGTTTTGGAAGACAAACGTCTTCGTGATTTGATGGATATAAAGATTTTTGTGGACACTGATGATGATGTTCGTATCATCCGTCGTATTAAACGCGATATGGAGGAACGTGGCCGTAGTTTGGATAGCGTTATTGATCAATATCTAGGTGTGGTAAAACCTATGTATCATCAATTCATTGAACCTACAAAACGTTACGCTGATATTGTAATTCCTGAAGGTGTAACCAATACTGTAGCGATTGACTTGTTGACTACTAAGATTGAAAAGATTTTAGAAGAGGCTCGTTTAGCTCAGTGATAAAAAAAGAACTGTATCTCTTGATACAGTTTTTATTGTTTAATTTTTTCAAGTCTTGGAACAATAGCGAGAGTTAAAATAGCCGAGATAATTAATTCTGCTATCGAATTTGTAGAGATAACAGTCGCTAATAGTTTTTGAATATTTCCATCAAAAACATTACCAAAGAGGAAGAAGATACCACCTAAGACAAATACTGTATTTGTCAGCGAGCCAAGTGCACCAGCAAAAATGAGTCCAGCTCTTCCCTTTAGTAGTTTATAGACGAAATAAGGTGTCAAACCGATAAGGATTCGAGGAACAATTGCGATCACAACTGAATAGAAGTTACCATTTGGTACAAATGGTGAGAAGAGATAGCTTGTTGGCAGGATTGTGAGAGTATTAACCGTCAAGCTAATCATTCCCATTAAGAAACCAAGAATAGCTCCAATACGTGGGCCGTAAATGATACTTCCAATAATAACAGGAATGTGTACAATAGTAGGTTTAATTGGGAATGGTAATACATTAAATAAGATTGAGGTCAGCAGATGGATGACAATCATACTAGCAAAAAAGATAGCAACAGGTGCGATGTTAGAGCGTTTGTTCATTGAGAGTTTCCTTTATTCTTTCTATAATAATTTCTAAGTCGGCTAAAGCGCCTCTTCCGAAGTCGCCACAAGCTAAGAGAGATTCTTTAGGGGAGATAATCTCGTATCCATAGCTTTTAAGAGTTTTAAGATTTGCCTGTGTGGCAGGATGGGTAAACATTTTTGTATTCATGGCTGGTGCTAATAGTTTAGGTATATTATCTGGTAATGCCAGAGCAGTACTAGTCACCATATTATCGGCAAAACCATGTGCTAATTTTGCAATGGTATTAGCAGTTGCTGGAGCAACGATAAACAAGTCAGTTTCTTTTCCTCTTTCGATGTGATTGACTTGGTCTGGATAAGGTTCTTGCATGACATCGAGATGAACCAGATTTTGGGACAAAACTTGCAGTGTTAATGGTTGTATAAAATCTGTAGCAGCTTTTGTCATCAAGACCGATACACTATGTCCTTGCTTTTTCAAAGAACTGATTAAATCGGCAGCCTTGTAGGAAGCAATTGAACCAGTAATTGCAAGAGTAATGTGAGCCATAACTTTCCTTTCTAAAAAGTAAATCCTTGAATTTTTTTAATTATTAGCTCAGCGATTTCTTGTTTGCTGTATGCTGTTTGATAATCATTTTTTTCAACTAAGTAAGCCAGGTGTTGTTCAGAGTTTATTTGAGTCAAATCGTTAGCAACAATAATGTCTGCTTGATTCTTTTTAAGACTTTCTCTAGCAACATCTATCAAATGATCCTTTGTAACATCAACCAGGAGTTTAAAACCTATTAGATGAATTTTAGGATTCCATTCTTTGACCAAAGAAATAATCTTAGGATTTTTCTTAAGAAAAAGAATCTGAGCATCTTCCTTTGAAGAAATTTTGGACTCAGTATTCTGCTTAGTTAGAAATTTCGATAGATCTTGACTTGCTTGTACCTCATCTATACTTGTCATGTAGACTGGGGTGTAGTCAGATACAGCCATAGAATGAATTAAAACTTGGTAATCTTTAACAAGATTTCGCATCTCCTCAAGTAAATCCAAAGTATTCTTAATTTCTATAATTTTAAGATTTGGTTGACTAGCTGGTCTAACTGCCTGAGAAGTTGTAATCAAGCAAACTTCATGACCTGCTTTTATTAAAGCTTCTGTTATAACCAAGCCAAGATGACCTGTAGAGTGATTAGTGATAGAGCGAACACGGTCTATAGCCTCACTAGTACCACCAGAAGTTACTAAAATTTTCATAGAACCATTTTACACAAAAAAGACTTTTAAGTCAAAGAAAGCAGTTTAGTTTAGCTTTAAGTTATTATAGTTAATATCTATAAAGACATATAAAAAATAGATGATTCTTGTAATTTCACAGAATTATGGCAAAAAATACGAACAATAAATTCATTTTTGTATAAATAAATCTTGTTTTGTGATATAATGAGTTAACACATTAGATGTAGAGGAGTTTTGAATGAAAACAGATATTGAAATCGCACAGAGTATCGAGCTAAAACCAATCGTTGATGTTGTAGAGAAACTTGGTATTTCTTACGACGATTTGGAATTGTACGGAAAGTACAAGGCTAAGCTCAGTTTTGATAAAATCCGTGCAGTTGAGAGCAATCCAGTCGGTAAATTGATCTTGGTAACAGCCATTAACCCAACACCAGCAGGTGAAGGAAAATCAACCATCACTATCGGGCTTGCAGATGCCTTGAATAAGATTGGTAAGAAAACCATGATTGCTATCCGCGAACCATCTCTTGGTCCTGTTATGGGGATTAAAGGTGGCGCAGCCGGTGGTGGTTATGCGCAAGTTTTACCAATGGAAGATATCAACCTTCACTTTACTGGTGATATGCATGCTATTACAACTGCAAACAATGCTCTTTCTGCCTTGATTGACAATCACTTGCATCAAGGGAATGAGCTAGGTATCGACCAACGCCGTATTCTCTGGAAACGTGTAGTCGACTTGAATGACCGCGCTCTTCGTCACGTAACTGTTGGCCTTGGTGGTCCGCTTAATGGTATTCCACGTGAAGATGGATTTGATATCACTGTTGCTTCAGAAATCATGGCAATCCTTTGCTTAGCAACTGATATTGAAGATTTAAAACGTCGTTTGGCTAATATCGTTATCGGTTACCGTTATGACCGTACACCTGTTTCAGTTGGTGATTTACAGGTTGAAGGTGCCTTGGCATTGATATTGAAAGATGCTATCAAACCGAACTTGGTTCAAACCATCTATGGAACACCTGCCTTTGTACATGGTGGCCCATTTGCCAATATCGCACACGGATGTAACTCTGTCTTGGCTACAACTACAGCCCTTCATTTGGCAGATTACACAGTAACAGAAGCAGGTTTTGGTGCAGACCTTGGTGCAGAGAAATTCCTTGATATCAAAACTCCAAACTTGCCAACTGCGCCAGATGCAGTAGTTATCGTTGCAACTCTTCGTGCTCTTAAGATGAATGGTGGAGTAGCTAAGGATGCTTTGACAGAAGAAAATGTAGAAGCAGTTCGTGCAGGATTTGCAAACTTGAAACGTCACGTTGAAAATATCCGTAAATTTGGTATTCCAGCAGTTGTTGCCATTAACGAATTTGTATCTGATACAGAAGCAGAAATCGGAGCTTTGAAAGAACTTTGTGCTTCCATTGATGTTCCGGTTGAGTTAGCTAGCGTATGGGCTGATGGAGCTGAAGGAGGAGTGGCTCTAGCTGAAACGCTTGTCAAAACAATTGACGAAAAACCTGCTAACTACAAACGTTTGTATGACAATGACCTTTCAGTACAAGAAAAGATTGAAAAGATTGTCACTGAAATCTATCGTGGAAGCAAAGTAAACTTCGAGAAGAAAGCTCAAACTCAAATCGCACAAATCGTACAAAACGGTTGGGACAAATTGCCAATCTGTATGGCGAAAACTCAATACAGCTTCTCAGATAATCCAAATGCTCTTGGTGCACCTGAAAACTTTGAAATTACTATTCGTGAATTGGTACCAAAATTGGGGGCAGGCTTTATCGTTGCGCTCACTGGTGACGTTATGACCATGCCTGGACTTCCAAAACGTCCAGCTGCTCTCAATATGGATGTTGAAAGCGATGGAACAGTTCTCGGTTTATTCTAAGTAAACAAAAAAAAAGACAACCTCCAAATGTAAGGTTGTCTTTCTAGTTATTTAAAACTCCTAGAAAATTTCTAGGAGTTTTGTTGTTATTTCATAGTTGGGAAGAGCAATACATCACGGATAGTAGTAGTATCTGTGAGGAGCATGCAGAGACGGTCGATACCGATTCCCAAACCACCTGTTGGCGGCATACCGTATTCAAGGGCTTCGATGTAGTCGTAGTCAATGCCTGTTGCTTCGTCGTCACCAAGCTCTTTGGCTTTGGCTTGAGCTTCGAAACGGCTAAGCTGGTCGATTGGGTCGTTCAACTCAGTAAAGGCATTTCCGTATTCTTTAGTCATGATGAAGAGCTCGAAGCGGTCTGTAAAGCGCTCATCTTCTGGATTTTTCTTAGCAAGTGGTGATACAGCCACTGGGTGTCCATAGACAAAGGTTGGCTGAATCAATGTTTCTTCAACAAATTCTTCAAAGAATGCATTGATGATGTGACCAACTTCAGTGTAGTGTTTTTCAACAGGAACATTCTTTTCAGCTGCGATAGCTTTAGCTTCTTCGAAAGTCATATCTTTCCAGAAATCAACACCTGTAATTTCCTTGATTGCATCAACCATGTGTACACGTTTAAATGGTTCATTGATCTTGATTTCAGTTCCTTGATAGATAACTGGATCGTCACCTTTAACAGCTTTAGCTACGTGTTGGATAATACCTTCAGTCAAGTCCATGATATCGTGGAAGTCTGCATAAGCTTGATAAACCTCGATAGAAGTGAACTCAGGGTTATGTGTAGCATCCATTCCTTCGTTACGGAAGATACGACCAATCTCATACACACGTTCCATACCACCAACGATAAGGCGTTTCAAGTGAAGCTCAGTCGCGATACGAAGTACCATGTCGATGTTTTGTGCATTGTGGTGTGTGATGAATGGGCGAGCAGCAGCACCACCAGCTTCGTTGTGAAGAACAGGTGTTTCGACTTCAAGGAAACCTTGAGCATCAAGGTAGCGACGGATTTCAGAAATGATTTTTGAACGTGTGACGAAGCGATCAAAGCTTTCACGGTTAGAAATCAAATCAAGGTAACGTTTACGGTAGATTGTTTCAACGTCTGAAAGTCCGTGGAATTTCTCTGGAAGGGGACGAAGGGCTTTAGACAAGTGTGTGATGTGAGTAGCCTTGATAGAGAGTTCTCCCATATCCGTACGCATCACTTCACCTTCAACACCTAGGAAGTCACCAAGGTCAGCTTTCTTAAAGATTTCGTAGTTTTCTTCACCGACAGCATCTTTACGAACGTAGATTTGGATTTGTCCTTCGCGGTCTTGGAGGTGAGCAAAACCAACCTTACCCTTACCGCGTTTTGTTACCAAACGTCCAGCGATAGTAGCAGTTTCATTTAATTCGTGTAGTTGTTCTTTATCAAGGTCAGCAAATTTATCTTTTAGTTCTTGAGAGTTAGCAGTACGTTCAAAACGTTTACCGAATGGATCAATTCCTTGTTCACGGAGCGCAGCCATTTTTTCACGGCGAACGATCTGTTGGTCATTCAATTCTTCCATATGTTCTGTTGACATGGGTTCCTCCTAGTTTTTAATCAAATTTTGAAATAATAAATCAATTTTTCACGATACTCCCATTTTATCATAAAAAGTCAAGAAATTCACGGATATTCTATAAAAACTAAAAAGAACTTGACGTAATAGATCAAGTTCAATTATTTTTTTGATAAGAAGTATCGTTCCAAGTCTTAAGAGTAAATTTTTCGAAGTCGTCGGTCTCTATAATTGTTAGACTTGCATTGGCCAAACCACCATTTTTACGAAGATGCGCTTCATTAAATCCTAAAAGTGTTCGAAGACTTGCAGTAAGATTTGCTCCGTGGCCAACCAGTAATAGTTGTTCTGTCTTCGTGTTTTTCAAAGATTTAATAAATTGAATGGTGCGTTGAGTTGTGCTGTAGAGTGATTCAGCTTCAAACATACTTGTATCAAACTTAGCTAAGTTCGTTTTAAAGGCTTGAATTTGCTGAGGGTAGATTGCGTTTAAAGTAGCAATTTTTAACCCTTCTAGTTTTCCAAGGTGCCATTCTCTTAGTTCAGGTACACTTTCTAACGGGCACGGGTTTGTTAGCTGACTTTGGATAATTTCAGCAGATTTTACAGCTCTCGGTAAATCACTTGAATAAATCTTGTCGAATGAAATATCTTTAAGATATTGGCCTAGTTCCTTTAAAGTCTCAATGGATTCAGGAAGAAGTGGGGAATCTCCGCCTGCACCTTGAAAGCGACCTTCTAGATTCCAGACTGTTCGACCATGACGAACAAAGTAAAGTTTCATAACTTGTTTTCCTCCAAAATATCTACAAAGTTCGCTTTAACAAAGTTTGCCAAATCTTGTGGCGTAATGATGATGCTGTGTCCGACTTCTCCAGCAGAAACAATCATTTTTTCCAATTCCAATGCCCTTTCATCAATATAAATAGGGTAGTTGTGTTTTTGACGGATACCGACAGGGTTATTTGCACCATGGATATACCCAGTTGTTTTTTCTAAATCCTTTTGCGGAATCATACTCACTTTTTTATTACCAGAAATCTTTGCTAATTTCTTTTCAGAAAGATGTTCAGTAATAGGAACAATCCCAATAACTGGACCAGTCTTGTCCCCTAAAAGAGCTAGTGTTTTAAAAATGTGACTTCTCTCATAATCAGAAGGAAGCTCTCCCTCTAAAGCATTGATTTGAATCCCTTGGTGTTCAACACCTGCCTTAGCTAATATTTGCTCGACTAAGGTCTTTTTTACTTTAGTTTTTTTTGCCATTATTTGTACTTATCCTCCAATTGACTCATCCAAATCCCTAACCAAATGCCAAGGGCGAAGAAGAAGGCAATAATGACATAGGAAACAAGAGATAAGCCACTATAGCTGATGCTTTCAGCATTACCAACGTTTGGAATCAAAATCAAGAGAGTGCTTGAAAGGACGATCCCAATGATAAAGTGATAGACACGAGAGTGGTAGACACGAAGAGCATAATCCATTAACTTTGAGAAAATAATCAGAGTTGCTCCAGCTCCAATTGCAATTGGGAGAAAAGTTCCGATTAAATCAAAAGTCTTGAAACCAGTCAACATTGGACTATATAGTCCTAAAATTAAGAGAAGGTTTGAAGGACTTAATCCTGGGACTAAAACTCCTAAAGCAAGAAGGGCACCAGCTAAGATAAAGCTTGTAAAACTTGCATTTAGTGAACCTACTACAAAGTTTAAAGCATAAAGTCCAATCCCTGAAATGATGAAGGTTGCCCAAAACCAAATCATATCTATCTTATCTCTTTCGGAGTCCTTAGTAGCTTCCCTTACAAGGCTTGGGACAGTTCCAATAATGGCACCCGCAAAGCTCCATAATACATAAACCTGGTAGTGTTCAAGGAGATATTCAATAGGATATGAAAATAGTCCAATACCTAGTAACATCCCAATTGCAACTGGTAAAAAATAAAGAACATCTTCTTTAAAATTTTTAAATGGGTGAGCTAAGAATCGAATCATTCTCTCGTAAATACCCAAGATTGCTGCTAGAACACCACCAGAAATTCCTGGTAAAATAAAGCCTAACGCAATAACAATACCCTTAATAATTTTTGAAATCCAAGATAACATAAACTCTCTCCGTACATTATTTTCATTAAAAACTCTTCTAGTATTATAACACAAAGTAAGAGAAATAAAAAAAGCAAGCAGAAGTAATGTCTAACTTGCTAATTACATTTTAAGGTTTTAAGAATAACTTTCTAAATGTCTCTTCCTTATCTTTTGATAAGGAAATGATGTTTAAGTCTAAATGATGTTCAAATCCTACTATTTTTCCTTTTGAGGTATATTGGTGAAGGTCAAAGTCAAGTTCTGTATTTGGTGAACTTTCAAAGTAACCCGAGTCAAGTCCATAAGAAGGAATCCAAATAGCAGAAAATTTATCTGTACTGATGCTATGTTCTTGCATGAAGTAAACACCAATATAGATACCGATGTTTTTAGCACCAAGTGATTCTAGTTTAGCACGGAAAGCTTCAACCCCTTTGTTCATATCAGACATGGTTTTTTCTTCGACATCTAACCAATAGTAACTAGGGTTATAAGGCGAGGCTGAATTATAAAATGATTCAGCTGCTTTTTCCATTTCCTCTACACTTTTTCCAGAAACGTATGCATATACAGCAACTGGGATATTTCGTTTTTGAAACTCTGAAATATGACTTTTATAAGCTTTATCTATTCCATTTGTATAAGATGCATCGTTCTCAGTAGTGATCTGGTTTCCTCCGTGAACTCGAACAATCGCACCAGAGATGTTTTGAGATAAAATATCATAGTTGATTTCTGAAGGTCTTTGCCAGCCAGAGATATCGATGATAGGCTTATCCAAGTTATGTAGAGCTTGTGTTTCTATTTGTACTGGATTTTGTTTAGTTTTTACAGGGTGTTCTTCGAATCGTGGACGATTGAGAATCAAGAGTCCTATAAAAGCAGCAAATATAATAACTATAAAAGCTGGACGAATTTTTTTTCTCATACCTCTATAGTTTATCGTAAATAATGAAAAAAATCAAAATATTTACTCAAAATTGAGTAATGACAGTCTTTTGAGTGGTATTGAGTTCATCAAATTTGTGTATCGTGAACTAAATTGTGGTATAATAATAATAAAGATTTTCTATAGAAAAGAGAAAAATATGGCAAATTATGCAATTATTTTAGCAGCGGGTAAGGGTACCCGTATGAAATCAGATTTACCGAAGGTTATGCACAAGGTTGCAGGAATTTCAATGCTTGAGCATGTTTTTCGTAGTGTAGGTGCAATTGACCCTGAAAAAACTGTTACAGTTGTTGGTCATAAAGCAGAGTTGGTCGAACAAGTTTTAGCCGGACAAACTGATTTTGTGAGACAGTCTGAGCAATTGGGAACTGGTCATGCAGTTATGATGGCTGAGCCAATTCTTGAGGGTCTTTCTGGACAAACATTGGTTATCGCTGGAGATACACCTTTAATCACTGGTGAAAGTCTAAAGAACTTGATTGATTTTCATGTAAACCACAAGAATGTAGCTACAATCTTAACTGCAGAAGCTGACGACCCATTTGGTTATGGACGTATTGTTCGTAATGACAACGCCGAAGTGCTCCGTATTGTTGAACAAAAAGACGCGACTGACTTTGAAAAACAAATCAAAGAAATTAATACAGGAACTTATGTTTTTGATAATGCTCGTCTGTTTGAGGCTCTTAAGAATATCAATACGAATAACGCTCAAGGTGAATACTATATTACTGATGTAATTGGTATTTTCCGTGAAGCCGGTGAGAAAGTTGGAGCTTATACTCTGAAAGACTTTGATGAAAGTCTCGGTGTAAATGACCGTGTGGCACTAGCTACAGCAGAAGCTGTTATGCGTCATCGTATTAACCAAGCTCACATGGTCAATGGTGTTAGTTTTGTAAATCCAGATGCGACTTATATTGATGTTGATGTTGAGATAGCTCCAGATGTTCAAATTGAAGCAAATGTAACCCTCAAAGGTTCTAGTAAGATTGGTTCAGAGACTGTTTTGACAAATGGAACATATATTGTTGATAGTACTATTGGATCAGGGGCAGTGATTACTAATTCGATGATTGAGGAAAGTAGTGTTGCAGATGGTGCTACAGTTGGCCCTTACGCTCATATTCGTCCAGGTTCTAGCTTGGCAAAAGATGTTCATATCGGAAACTTTGTCGAAGTAAAAGGTTCTTCAATTGGTGAAAATACTAAAGCGGGTCATTTGACTTACATTGGAAATTGTGAAGTTGGAAGTGACGTCAACTTTGGTGCAGGAACCATCACTGTAAATTACGATGGTCAACACAAGTTTAAAACAACTATTGGTAACAATGTTTTTGTAGGTTCTAATTCAACAATTATTGCTCCGGTAGAACTAGGAGATAACTCTCTTGTTGGCGCAGGTTCAACAATTACTAAAGATGTGCCTGCTGATGCAATTGCCATTGGGCGAGGTCGTCAAGTTAATAAGGACGAATATGCAACTCGTCTCCCTCACCATCCTAAAAACAAATAGGAGTAACCATGGAATTTGAAGAGAAGACGATTAGTCGAAAAGAAATCTATAAAGGTCCTATTTTCCAATTGGTTCAAGACCAGGTTGAACTTCCTTCAGGAAAAGGGACGGCTCAACGCGATTTGATTTTCCATAACGGTGCAGTATGTGTTCTTGCAGTTACTCAAGAAAACAAAATTGTCTTAGTCAAGCAATATCGCAAGGCGATTGAAAAAGTTTCTTACGAAATTCCTGCTGGAAAATTAGAAGTTGGAGAAAGTGCAGATCCAGAAGCAGCAGCTCTTCGTGAATTAGAAGAAGAAGCAGCCTACACAGGGGATTTGACTCTTTTATATGATTTCTATTCAGCTATTGGATTTTGTAATGAAAGATTGAAACTGTACTTGGCAAGCAACCTATCCAAAGTCGAAAATCCACGTCCACAAGATGAAGATGAAACTTTAGAATTACTAGAAGTTAGCCTTGAACAAGCAAAACAACTCATCCAGTCTGGTGATATTTGTGATGCCAAAACTATCATGGCCATCCAGTACTGGGAATTACAAGAAAAATAGAGGAGGAACCCATGGGAAAACCTTTATTAACAGACGAAATAATTGAACGCGCTAATCGTGGTGAAGACATCTCTGGTCCCACTTTAGTAGATGATCAAGAAACGAAGATATTGTCAACTTCATCTCAATATGATGGATATTCACGTTCAAGTAACCATGGATTTAGTCAGGATACTTTAACGATTGAGGTTGAACCTCAAATCCATAAGAGTCGTCGAATCGAAAATACCAAGAGAAATGTCTTTAACTCTAAATTGAATAAGATTCTATTTGCTGTTATCCTTCTCTTGATTCTGCTAGTTTTAGCAATGAGATTTATTTAATGGGGGATGTCATGAAAATCGGAATTATAGCAGCTATGCCAGAAGAATTAGCCTACCTGATTCAACACTTGGAGAACGCTGGTCAAGAAAAGGTTCTGGACAATACTTACCATACAGGCAATATTGGTTCTGTGGAACTTGTTTTAGTCGAAAGTGGAATTGGTAAAGTCATGGCTGCCATGAGTGTTGCAATCTTAGCTGATCACTTTAGAGTGGATGCTGTCATCAATACAGGTTCGGCTGGTGCCCTTGCTGAAGGTATCTCAGTAGGAGATGTCGTGATTGCTGAAAAACTAGCTTACCACGATGTTGATGTGACTGCTTTTGGTTATGAATACGGTCAAATGGCACAACAACCACTTTACTTTGAATCAGACAAAAAGTTTGTTACTTTGATTCAAGAGAGCTTATCTAAACTTGATCAAAATTGGCATTTAGGTTTGATTGCGACTGGAGACAGTTTTGTAGCTGGTGATGATAAGATCAAGGCCATTAAAGAACACTTTCCTCAGGTTCTTGCGGTTGAGATGGAAGGTGCAGCTATTGCTCAGGCAGCAAATGCCTTGGAACTACCATTCTTGGTTGTTCGTGCTATGAGTGATAATGCAAATCATGAAGCTTCTATTTCTTTTGATGAATTTATCGTAGAAGCTGGACGTCGCTCAGCACAAGCACTCTTGACACTCTTAGAATCAATTCATGATTAAAATACAAAGAACACTGCTTGGTGTTCTTTTTTGTAAAATAAGCTCGTCCAAGTCCGAGTTATTTTTCGTCTTTTTTGATATAATAGAAACATTGATTTGAAGAATAGGAAGAGAAAATGAACCCTTTATTAAACGGTATGAATGACCGCCAAGCGGAAGCGGTACAGACTACAGAAGGTCCACTGCTAATCATGGCAGGGGCTGGTTCTGGGAAAACACGAGTTTTGACCCATCGTATTGCTTACTTGATTGATGAAAAGATGGTCCATCCATGGAATATCCTAGCTATTACCTTTACCAATAAGGCCGCTCGTGAAATGAAGGAGCGTGCCTATGGTTTGAATCCAGCTACCCAGGATTGTTTGATAGCGACTTTTCACTCTATGTGTGTTCGTATCTTACGTCGTGATGCGGATCATATTGGTTACAATCGTAACTTTACCATCATTGATCCTGGTGAGCAACGAACACTGATGAAGCGTATTTTAAAACAATTAAACTTAGATCCTAAAAAATGGAATGAACGTTCTATTTTAGGAACTATTTCTAATGCTAAGAATGACCTGATTGATGATGAGGCATACTCTGCCCAAGCTGGTGATTTGTATACAGATATTGTAGCTAAGTGTTATACGGCCTATCAGAAAGAACTTCGTCAATCAGAATCTGTTGACTTTGATGATTTAATTATGTTGACTTTGCGTCTCTTTGATCAGAATCCTGATGTCTTGACTTACTATCAGCAAAAGTTTCAATATATCCATGTTGATGAGTACCAAGATACCAACCACGCTCAATATCAACTCGTTAAACTTTTAGCTTCTCGCTTCAAAAATATCTGTGTAGTTGGGGATGCAGACCAGTCTATCTATGGTTGGCGTGGTGCAGATATGCAGAATATCCTCGATTTTGAGAAGGATTATCCAGATGCAAAGGTCGTTTTGTTAGAGGAAAATTATCGTTCCACTAAAACCATCCTACAAGCTGCCAACGATGTTATCAAAAATAATAAAAACCGTCGTCCTAAGATCCTTTGGACCCAAAATGCAGATGGGGAACAAATCATTTACTATCGTGCTAATGATGAACAGGACGAGGCTGTCTTTGTAGCTAAAACGATTGATGAACTTGGACGTAGCCACAACTTCCTACATAAAGACTTTGCAGTTCTTTATCGTACTAATGCCCAGTCACGTACCATAGAGGAAGCTCTGCTTAAGTCAAATATTCCGTACACAATGGTTGGTGGAACAAAATTCTACAGTCGCAAGGAAATTCGTGATATTATTGCTTATCTTAACCTTATTGCTAATTTGAGTGACAATATCAGTTTTGAACGCATTATCAACGAACCAAAACGTGGTATTGGCCCAGGAACTGTTGAGAAGATTCGTGACTTTGCGAACATGCAAGAAATGTCTATGTTAGATGCCTCTGCAAATATCATGTTGTCTGGTATCAAGGGGAAAGCTGCTCAATCTATTTGGGACTTCGCTAATATGATTCTTGATTTGCGTGAACAACTGGACCGATTGACAATCACTGAGTTGGTAGAAGCAGTAATAGAAAGAACAGGTTATGTTGATTTACTTAAGGCCCAAGCAACCTTGGAAAGTAAGGCTCGGGTTGAAAATATCGAGGAGTTCCTCTCTGTTACGAAAAACTTCGATGATGATCCTGAAAGTGACGAAGAGGAAACAGGACTAGATAAACTTAGTCGATTCCTGAACGACTTGGCTTTGATAGCAGATACGGACTCTGGTAGCCAAGAGACATCTGAAGTAACCTTGATGACTCTTCACGCGGCCAAAGGGCTTGAGTTTCCTGTTGTCTTTATCATTGGTATGGAGGAAAATGTCTTTCCTCTTAGTCGTGCTGCTGAAGATCCAGATGAATTAGAAGAAGAACGACGTTTGGCTTATGTAGGAATCACGCGCGCCGAGAAAATTCTTTATCTGACCAATGCAAGCTCTCGCTTGCTATTCGGACGTACTAGTTACAATCGTCCCACACGCTTTATCAATGAGATTAGTTCAGATTTGTTGACCTATCAAGGATTGGCTCGTCCTGCTAATACAAGTTTTAAAGCGTCTTACAGTAGTGGAGGAACAGCATTTGGTAAGGGAATGAGTCTCGCTCAGGCGCTTCAAGAACGAAAGCGGAATGCTGCTCCTACATCGATCCAATCAAGTGGTTTACCATTTCGACAATTTGCGGCTGGGAATAAGCAAGATTCTAGTGATACAAACTGGTCTGTTGGGGATATTGCCCTTCATAAAAAATGGGGCGAAGGAACTGTTCTGGAAGTTTCAGGCAGTGGATCAACACAGGAATTGAAAATCAATTTTCCAGAGGTTGGTCTCAAAAAACTCTTAGCCAGTGTAGCACCGATTGAGAAAAAGTAAGTTTTCTTAACGAATAAAAATCCCTCTGTAATATTCAGAGGGATTTTTGATGATTATCTTATCACATGATTGTGATAATTTACGTTTTCATAACAATGGAAACTTTTGCTTACATGAATCTGAAAAATAGTGTATAATACAGTGGTTCTATGTCGAAAGGAGAAGAAAATGACTGAAAAGCAAATGAAAACGTTGGGTTGGATTGCAACCTTTATGTCTGTTATGATGTATATCTCATATATTCCACAAATTATGAACAACCTTGCAGGTCAAAAGGGAAACTTTATCCAGCCAGCAGTAGCTGCAATTAACTGCAGTCTTTGGGTTTACTACGGACTCTTTAAAAAAGAACGTGATATTCCTTTGGCAGCAGCTAATGCACCAGGTATTGTTTTTGGGATTATCACAGCTTTGACAGCTTTATTTTAAAAATAAAAAGCAACTAGCAGAACGTTCTGCTGGTTGCTTTTATTTGTTTACAAAATATATTTTTCAATAGCGCGTGCAACGCCCTCTTCTTCGTTGCTAGTTGTTACGGCATCCGCGAGAGATTTGACGTAGTCGCTGGCATTTCCCATAGCAATCCCTAACCCTGCAAACTCCAACATCTCAATGTCGTTATTGGCATCACCCATTGCCATGATTTCAGAAGGTTGGATATCCAAAATCTCAGCCAAGCGAGAAAGAGCAGAAGCCTTTGTCGTACCGAGTGGCATTGCTTCATAGATAACAGGTTGAGAACGAACACCGCTAAATCTCTGACAAAGTTCATCCGCAAATCGTTGTTCAAAATCATCTGTTTGTTCTTTTGTACCTAAGAACATGCCTTGGAACATACGGTACTTACCACTAGCGGCTTCCTCAAGTGAGATTTCGGTCAGGTCAGCAAAGACAAGTGTAGCATCATATTGAACAATAGGATTTGGTTTGCCTCCGAGAACGAAGTAGTGTTCCTCGTCAAAGAGAGTCAACTGGACCTCACTCTTTTCAGCAAGTTCATTCAGGTATTCGATGTCAGATTTACTAAGTTCTCGCCAGTCAACAAGGCTCCAGTCACTAGTTTGGTGGGTAGAACAACCATTGTTGACAATAACGTATTCATTCTGCAAATCAAGACCTAGTTTTTTATAGTAGGGAAGAACACCAAAGAGAGGACGACCAGTACAGAGAACCAGTTTGACGCCTTTGCCGATAGCTTTATGAATAGCATCAATATGAGCTTGAGGGATTTCTTTGGCTTCGTTGAGCAGAGTACCATCCATATCCAGAGCAAGTAGTTTAATCATAGCATTTCCTTTTCTCGTGTTTTGCTTATATTATAGCATATTTTGAGGCAAATAAGACTAAAGTAAGGAGAATTGCAATTTCTATTAGGATTTTAGTAAAGATATAAAAAATGATATACTAAGTTTGCGATACATTTAATATTATACTGATAATGGATAAAAAAGCAGAGGATTTATCATGAAAAAAAGAGTAGTACAGATTTTACTAGCCTTGTTAGTAATCATTTATAGGAAGACATGGTTTTGGTGGGCGTTTAATCACTTTGCAGATAGGCTTGTGCCTGCTAGTAGAGAATTTTTTCAAATTCTTGCTTTTTTAGAGCTCATCGTTACTTTTCTAGCTATTCTTTATTTACTAGTATTCGAAGGTAGAAGAATTCTTGAGTTGAAGTGGAAATGGAGATATCTAGTTTATTTGCTTCTTGCTTATGGAGTCAGTTATCTTTCAGATATTGTGTTTTCTTTTTTAACCCCAGCAACGTCCAATCAAATCGCTTTAAATGAATTGATTGAGATGACAGGGCGACAAGAGTTACCTTATCTTTTACTTATTGTTTGTCTAATAGGACCAATTACAGAAGAATTGGTTTATCGAGGAGTTCTCATGAATACATTTTTGAAAGATTCACCTTGGTATGGAGATGTTTTACTATCAGCCTGTGTCTTTGGCTATGTGCATGTTTCTGATGGTATAACACCACTTGCCTTTTTCACCTATGCAAGCGGAGGAGCGATTTTAGCATTCCTCTACCGAAAAACTCACTCTTTCTATTATCCTATTTTGCTTCATATCATGATTAACATTACAGCATTTTGGGAATTATGGGTACTCTTGTTTTCTGGTAGGTAAATAATAAAAAGTCGGAGTTATTCCGATTTTTTATTCTGTTTTTATATCTTTCATAGGTTGAAATTTGTCCTTTGCACCAAACTGTTTCAGCTTAAAAATGGTATAATAAAAGGTAATGAAAAAAAGCAAATGAGGCAGAGATGAAACTACTTTATACCGATACTCGGACTTCTTTGACAGAAATCCTAACCAAGGAGGCTCAAGGACTAGTTGACCAAGGCAAACGAGTCTTTTATATTGCCCCTAACTCTCTTTCTTTTGAAAAGGAACGTGCCGTACTGGAGTGCTTGAGTCAGCAGTCTTCTTTTGCGATTACAGTCACGCGCTTCGCTCAAATGGCTCGTTATTTGGTTTTAAACGATATACCCGCAAAGTCAAGTCTCGATGATATTGGTCTGGGTATGGCTTTTTATAAATGTTTGTCTGAGATAGACGCTAAGGATTTGCGTGTTTACGGGGCTATTAAGCAAGATCCGCAATTCATCCAACAACTGATTGAGATTTATCATGAAATGACCACTGCGAAGATGAGTTTTTTGGATTTAGAAAGTCTATCTGACGCTGATAAACGTTCTGATTTAATCTTGATTTTTGAAAAGGTAACAGCTTATCTCAATCAAGGTCAAGTTTCGCAAGGGAGTCAATTATCATATCTGATCAATGCTATCGAAGAAAACAAAGTAAGTAGTGATTTTAGCCAGATTGTCTTAGTTATTGATGGTTTTACTCGCTTCTCTTCAGAAGAAGAACACCTAGTGGATTTGTTTCATCGTAAGGGTGTTGAAATTGTTATTGGGGTTTATGCAACTAAGAAAGCATACACTAGTCCTTTTAGTGAAGGGAATCTCTATCAAGCCAGTGTTGAGTTTTTACATCATTTAGCCTTTAAATATCAGACCAAGGCAGAAAATGCTTGTCAAGACCATGAGAAACTTGATGCCTTTGCTAAAGCCTCAAGGCTTCTCGAAAGTGCTTATGATTATTCCGAAATTAATTTAGACGTGAATGACGAAGATAGAAAGGACTTGCAAATCTGGTCTTGTCTAACACAAAAAGAAGAGTTGGAGTTAGTAGCTCGTAGTATTCGCCAGAAATTGCATCAAGATTCAGAACTTAGTTATAAGAATTTTCGAATCCTGCTAGGAGATGTAGAGTCATATAAACTGTCTTTGCAGACAATATTTAATCAGTTTCAGATTCCATTTTATCTGGGCAAGAGTGAGTCCATGGCTCATCATCCTTTAACGCAATTTGTAGAATCCATCGGACGTTTGAAACGATACAATTTCCGTCAGGAAGATTTGATTAATCTCCTACGAACTAACTTGTATACGGACCTTAGTCAAGAGGAAATTGATAGCTTTGAACAATATCTCCGTTATCTAGGGATCGATGGACTTTCTAGTTTTAAACAAGAGTTTACAAAAAACCATCGTGAGAAATTTGATTTAGTTAAATTAAATGAGCTTCGTGTTCGTGTTCTAAATCCACTAGAAACTCTATTATCTAGTCGTAAGCAAAAGGCTGAAAATATTCTTGCAAAATGGATTAACTTTTTGAAGGAAGCTCATTTGACCAAGCAGTTACAAGTCTTAACAGAAACATTGGAGGTATCTGAACAAGAAAGACAAGAAGAAGTCTGGAAGGCTATTTGCCATGTCATGGAGCAATTTGCAACCGTGTTTGAAGGTTCTCAGGTCACTTTAGATGATTTCTTGGCACTTCTTCATTCGGGTATGTCTTTGTCCAATTACCGTACAATTCCAGCAACAGTAGATACTGTTCTGGTGCAGAGTTATGATTTGATTGCACCATTGACAGCTGATTACATCTTTGCGCTTGGTTTAAGTCAGAACAACTTGCCAAAAATCACTCAAAATAACAGTTTGTTGAGTGATGAAGAAAGAGAAACCTTGAATCAAGTAACTCAAGAAGGTTCACAATTGATGATTTCTAGCCAGGAAAATCTTAAAAAGAATCGTTATACTATGCTTTCTCTGGTTAACTCTGCTCGTAAACAGTTAGTTTTGTCAGCTCCAAGTTTATTCAATGAAGACGAGAGTGAAGAGTCAATTTATTTGAAGGAATTGCAGAACTTAGGATTTAGCAAAATCGAAAAGAAAATCGACAGAAAAAATCTATCGAAAGATGATATCGGTTCTTATCACAGTCTTTTGTCTAGTCTCATTGCCTATCATCAACAAAGTGAATCAACTTCAAGTGATGAAGACTTAACTTTTATAAAAGTTCTGGCTCGTGTTATGGGGAAAAAGTTGGAAGACCAAGGTTTAGAAAATCCAGTTTTATCAACAAGTCCAAAAAGCAAAACTTTAGCTAGTGAAACGCTGGAAGCTTTATATCCAAAGGATCAAGATTTTTATCTATCCACTTCTGGATTGACGGAGTTTTATCGCAATGAATACAGCTATTACCTCCGATATGTATTGGGTTTACAGGAAGAATTGCGATTGAAACCTGACGCTAGAAGTCACGGGAATTTCTTGCACCGTATTTTTGAACGTGCAATGAAACTTCCTGCTGATAAATCCTTTGACCGACGTTTAGAACAGGCCATCTCTGAAACTAGTCAAGAAAGAGACTTTCAAGCTATTTATCAAGAAAGTTTAGAATCTCAATTTGCTAAGGAAGTTCTCTTAGATGTGGCACGTGCTACTGGACATATTCTTCGTCACAATGCTGATGTCGAAACAATTCAAGAGGAGGCTGTTTTTGGTGGCAAGGAACAAGCTTTTGTACAGTTAGATAATGGTCGTAATATTTATGTTCGTGGGAAGGTCGATCGTATTGACCGTTTGAAAACATCAGATGCTATTGGTGTTGTAGACTACAAATCTTCTCTAACTCAATTTAACTTTCCTCTCTTTTTTAACGGTTTAAACTCACAATTGCCAACATACTTGGCTGCTCTTAAGAAAGAAGGAAATAAAGACTTCTTTGGAGCTATGTACTTAGAAATGTCTGAACCAACTCAGTCATTACAAACTGTTAAAACTCTTTCAAAGGCAGTAACAGAAACCAATAAGAGCATGAAATACCAAGGTCTCTTTCTCGAAAAAGAGATGCAACACCTTGGAGAGTTTTACAATAAAAACAAGACGTATCAGTTATCTGATGAAGAATTCCAATTATTACTAGACTATAATGCCCTTATCTACAAAAAGGCAGCAGAGAAGATTTTATCTGGCCAATTTGCTATCAATCCATATACTGAAAACGGTAGAAGCATTGCGCCATATGTTCAGCAATATCAGTCTATTACAGGTTTTGAAGCTAATTATCATCTAGGTCAGGCTAGATTGTTAGATAAGGTAGCTAAGAGCAATGACAAGGAAGCATGGTTTAATAAAATCAGAGAGGAGTTGGAGCGATGAAATTTTTATCTCAAGAAGAGATTAAAGAGTTACAAATAGCAGAAGCTCAGTCTAACAAGAAACCTAAGAAAACAGCTGAACAAATTCAAGCTATTTATAGCTCTGGACAAAACATCCTTGTCTCAGCTTCAGCTGGTTCAGGAAAAACTTTTGTCATGGCTGAACGGATTCTTGACCAACTAGCGCGTGGCGTAGAAATTCGCCAACTCTTTATCTCAACCTTTACCGTTAAGGCAGCAACCGAGTTAAAAGAACGCTTGGAAAAGAAAATCAGCCAACAGATCCAAGAAACGCAAGATGTGGAACTAAAAAAACATCTAGGTAGACAATTAGCCGATTTACCTAATGCTGCAATTGGAACCATGGACTCATTTACCCAAAAATTCCTGACCAAGCATGGCTATCTACTAGATCTTGCTCCAAACTTTCGTATCCTTCAGAACGAAAGTGAACAGCTTCTCTTAAAAAATGAGGTTTTTCGACAAGTTTTTGAAAGTCATTACCAAGGTAAAGAACAAGTCAAGTTTAGTCAGCTGGTTAAGAACTTTGCAGGTAGAAGCAAGGACGCGCGTGGACTACGTAAACAGGTCTATATGATTTATGACTTTTTGCAATCTACTAGCAATCCTCAGGCTTGGCTAGAGGAATCTTTTCTAAAAGGTTTTGAAAAGGCTGATTATACAGTTGCTAAAGAAAACCTTGTAGACGATATAAAGGAGAAACTCTGGGATTTAGAAAGCTTTTTTCGTTACCATTTGGATAATGATGCAAAGGAATTTGGTAAAGCAGCTTATTTAGAGTCTGTTCAACAAGTACTTGGTGAAATCAGCTCTTTAACTCATGAATCTACTTTTGAACAATACCAAGAAGTTTTAGAGCGAGTTGTTAGTATCTCTAAGGATAAGGGAGGTCGTGCTCTCACAAATGCCAGTCGCAAGGCTGAACTGCAAGACTTGAAAGAAGCTTACAACCAAGAGAGAAAATCAAAATTTGAAAAGCTGATTGCACTCAATGATCAAATCACTTTACTAAAATTCCAAGAAGATTATCATCAAGATTCTTGGGACTTGGCAAGGACATTCCAAGTGTTCATGAGAGATTTTGTTGATGCCTATCGACAACGAAAACGTGAAGAAAATGCCTTCGAATTTGCTGATATTAGCCACTATACCATTGAGATTTTGGAAAACTTCCCTCAGGTCAGACAAGAGTATCAGGAACGCTTCCATGAAGTCATGGTCGATGAATATCAGGATACCAACCACATCCAGGAAAGAATGCTAGAACTCCTCTCAAACGGTCATAATCGTTTTATGGTGGGTGACATTAAGCAGTCTATTTATCGTTTTAGACAAGCAGATCCCCAAATTTTCAACGAAAAATTTTATAGATTTGCTCAAGATAACAAAGAAGGTCAATTAATTCTGCTTAAGGAAAACTTCCGGAGCGGTTCAGAGGTTCTTGATGCTACGAACGATGTCTTTAAACATCTCATGGACGAGGAAGTTGGAGAGATATCTTATGACGGTATGCACCAGCTTGTTTTTGGAAATACTGATATTCAATCAAATCCAGAAAACAAGGCAGAAGTTCTCTTGTACGATAAGGATGATGATAGCGATTCTGATGATGAGGAGGAACTTGCATCTAACAAACTGACTGGTGAAATGCGAATGGTGCTTAAGGAGATAATTCACCTTCATAATGATAAAGGTGTACCTTTCAAGGACATTGCTCTCTTAACTGCTAGCAGAAGTCGCAATGATCAGGTTCTACTAGCATTGTCAGAGTTTGGTATTCCTGTCAAGACAGACGGTGCTCAATCAAACTATTTGCAATCCCTAGAAGTGCAGGTTATGTTGGATACTCTTCGTGTCATCCACAACCCTCTTCAAGACTTTGCTTTGGTTGCTCTAATGAAATCTCCGATGTTTAGCTTCGATGAGGATGAATTGGCTCGTCTCGCTCTCCAAAAATCTGAGGATAAAGTTCAAGAGAACTTTTATGAGAAATTAGTCAATGCTCAAGTGAAAACTAGTCTTCATAAGGATTTAATTAAGTCTGAACTTCATAAAAAATTAGAATTTTTCATGGAAACAGTCCAGGGTTGGCGCTTTTATTCTAAAACACATTCTCTTTATGACCTCATTTGGAAAATCTATAGCGACCGCTTTTACTATGACTATGTCGGTGCTTTGCCAAATGGACAGGCCAGACAGGCAAATCTCTACGCTCTTGCTCTAAGAGCAGATCAGTTTGAAAAGAGTAATTACAAGGGATTATCCCGTTTTATTCGAATGATTGACCAAGTCTTGGAAGCCCAGCATGATCTTGCCAATGTTGCTGTAGCACCACCTAAGGATGCTGTAGAACTTATGAGTATTCATAAGAGTAAAGGGCTTGAATTTCCTTATGTCTTTATCCTCAATATTGATCAAAAATTCAACAAGAAGGATACTATGTCTGAGGTTATCCTCAGTCGCACAAATGGAATTGGGTTAAATTATGTAGCTAGAGTCGCTACAAATGCAAAAGAGGAATATGTTCCAGCTACGATTAAGTTATCTATCCCAAACTTAACATATACGCAAAATGAGGAAGAACTCCAATTAGCAAGTTATTCTGAACTCATGCGTTTGCTCTATGTAGCCATGACACGTGCTGAGAAAAAACTCTATCTAGTCGGAAAGGGATCACGTGAAAAATTAGAGTCTAAAGAATATCCGACAAATGGAAAAGGTCTTTTGAGTCGAGAAACTAGACTAGACGCTCAAAATTTCCAGGATTGGATTTGGGCCATCTATCAAGCATTTTCTAAAGAGGATTTGCACTTTAGTGTGCGCTTTGAAGGTGAAAAAGACCTAACCAAAGAAGCTATCGGAGAATTGGAACATAAAAGTCAACTTCAAGACCTATCCCAAGCAGACAACCGTCAGTCAGAAGCCATCAAAGATGCGTTGGAAATGCTAAAAGAAGTGGAAGTGTATAACGAGATCCACCGTGCAGCAATCAATCTTCCAAGTGTTCAGACCCCAAGCCAGATTAAAAAGTTCTATGAACCGGTTATGGATATGGAAGGAGTCGTAGTAGCTGGTCAAAGTAAACCAAAAGAGACTACTGTTCCGTTTGAGCTTCCAGATTTTTCAAAAACTGAAAAAGTTACAGGTACTGAGATTGGAAGTGCAACTCACGAACTCATGCAACGAATTAATCTCGATAAGAAACCTACTTTAGAGATTTTGACAGAGGCTTTAGAGCAAGTGCAAGCAAGCCTTGCTGTTAAAGATAAAGTTAATCTTAATAAAATCTTGTCTTTCTTTGATACAGCTCTTGGTCAAGAGATTGTTGAAAATCAAGACAAGCTTTATCGCGAACAACCCTTCTCTATGTTAAAAAGAGATGGTAAGAGTCAGGAAGACTTTGTTGTCCGTGGTATTTTAGATGGTTATTTGCTTTATAATGATAAGATTGTACTATTTGACTATAAGACCGATCGATACGAGTTTTCAAGTCAACTTATTGAACGTTATCGTGGTCAATTAGAATTATATGCTGAGGCTCTATCTCGTTCTTATCAGATAGATAGAATTGAGAAACACCTAATTTTACTTGGCAAGGATACTGTAGAAGTAGTCGAGGTTAACTAACCTATTAAAACTATTGCTTTTTGGCAGTAGTTTTTATTTGTTTTCAGTTATGGTATACTAGTTTCAGAAAAGGATGTAAAAGAATTTATGCCAAAAGAAATCAATATTGAATATTATCATCAATTAGCGCTACAAAAACAAAAGGAACACAGAAAATTTCTAGGAAACCTAAAGAAAAAAGCTCCTAAAAATTTGGATAAGATCGCACTTGAGATTCACCAAGAGGTTTTTGAAGAGATTGATTGTACAGCTTGTGCTAACTGTTGTAAAACTCTTGGTCCCGACTTTAAAGAAGCTGATATCACACGCATTGCTAAGTATTTTAAGATGAAACTTCCTGCCTTCGAAGCAGAATTCTTACAAGTTGATGAAGATGGAGATAAGGTTTTTAAATCTATGCCTTGTCCATTTCTAGGTGGCGATAATCTATGTTCTATATACGATGTTCGTCCCAAGGCTTGTAGAGAATTTCCACATACTGACCGAAAGAAAATCTACCAAATCAACAACCTCACAATCAAAAATACTCTAACCTGTCCAGCAGCCTATCTCTTCGTTGAAAAATTAAGAGATAAAACCGAATGAAGGAGTCTTTATTAGGTAATTGTTTGTCAATTAAGCGTTTACATGGTATAATGTATGTGAAAAAATTATCAATCTATCGGATTTTGCTAATGCATGATCCCTTTCATATAAGGAGAAAAAGTGTATGAAAAAACTCACTAAATTTGGCATTATCACAATGTCTGTTTTTGTTCTAAATCTGGTATCACAGTCAGTGGTTCAAGCTGATGAAACTAATAGCGAACCAGCAAATGTTTCAGTGACACCAGGTATTATTAATTCAACTGATGCTAAGAACACTTCTTTAGTAGACAATATGGTTGAACCAGCCCCTACTAGTGACATCTCACTAAAATCAGACGAAGAGGGTGCCAATGCTTCCTCACCAAAAACTGAAGAAATCTCAACTAATAGCGAAGCTACAACTGGCGGGAAAGAAGATTCAACCTCTCCTTCTGGGACTTCAACAGGCTCTGTCCCAGGCGCTAGTTGGGAACCAGATGGTAGCAATATCATTGATGAAGGTGGTTACGTCAATGTTGAAGGACTTCCAGCACATTTTAGTGAAGATGGTAAAAGTGTAGTCTACAATTACACTGTATCCTTCAAAGGAATGCACTCAAGTGATCGTGGCCAAACAGTCCGTGACATTCGTGTTCGTATTCCTAAAATTGCAGGTGCAAAGGCTGATTTCACTTTGATTGGAACACGTGATGCTAATGAAAATCCTGTAGATGTCAATGTTCCAATGAAAGAGCTTAAGTATGATGAATATGATGCGTATTCTGATTGGGATGCGATTGTTCCAACTGCTGAGGAACTAGCAGCGGGTAAGAAACCATCTATTGTAGATATGCAAGATTATGATTTTGGTGATGGAACTGTTAATTTATATGCTGTCAGTTCAAAAACATTGAGATCAACTGCTCTTCGAGTATCTGTAACCGTACCCTTGGAGGAAGCTAAGAAGATCAAGTACTTACCAATCGACGCGAGATTTGCTTGGAAATGTTCTCAAGAAGGTGGGATTGGTTCATTTGAAGAAGGTTGCCAAAGTCTAGAAGAATATCATCGAATTCAATCATATTATCCAGATAGCAATGGGAAAATGACTTATGGCGCCCTAGCTAATCCAAGCTTAGTAGATGATACTTATGTTCAGAATGACCATCTAGTTAGGTCAGTTTCAAACCCAACTACTCATATCACACCAAATAACGGTGACTGGAAAACTATTCCTCATGATGTTAATATTAATCCTGAGACCTTCTTTAATTATGTTAAAACTTTTACTTTGAAATACAATCCTGCTGTTAAATACTATGCTTCAGAATTTGAAGATATGGCTGACCAGGATGTTTCTACGCTTCACTATGGAGATGTAGTGGTGGATTATGTGATCAAAGGAACAAATCAATCTATCAAGGAGACTTATAAAGACACACCATTAACTTCTATTTATGGATCTGATGGAAAACTTGTGACCTATAATACTGGTGAGAACACAGATGAGCGTCCGTCTTCTATCACTGTAGATGGTCAAAAATACAATCTAGTTGGTGTTTCTTCAACATCTGCACCAGAAACAGGTGAGCTAAAAGAAGGTACAACTCATGTTATTTATGAGTATGAGAAGGAGCCAGATCCAGAACCAACTCCAGATCCGAAACCAACCCCAGATCCAGAGCCAACTCCAGATCCAGAACCAACTCCAGATTCAGAGCCAACTCCAGATCCGAAACCAACTCCAGATCCGAAACCAACTCCAGATCCGAAACCAACTCCAGATCCGAAACCAACTCCAGATCCAGGAAGCAAATCAGAAGAAACACCGAAACCTATTCAACAAGATAAAGTTCAATCTTCTGAGCAAAAAGTAGCTCATGAAAAAGCTCAGTTACCAAATACAGGTACTTCTGATTCGCCATTAACTATGAATCTTCTTTCTATTATAGCTGGATTATTTGGTATTTCACTTTTCAAAAAAAGTAAAAAAACAAAGAATTAAGTGAATAGTTCTATAAAAAGCCATCTAAATTGGATGGCTTTTTAACATAGTCTACTATTTTTCTATAGTTAAAGTCTGTATTTAACAGGCTTTAATTTTTGTATATTTATCAATCTTATCTAATCAAAAATCATCTACTTTTCTTAAAGTTTCTTTAACTTTTTCTTAAAGAAAACTGATATAAGGTATCTTTAAGCGATATTCTGTATAGTTATACCATTACTAAGAAAGGAGTGCCGGTATGAACTATATAGTAATTCCAGCTTATCAACCTGATAATAAACTTATCAAACTCATCGAAAAAATCCATGAAAAGAGTGATTTTCATATTCTAGTTATCGACGACGGCAGTTCAACAAAGTGTCAAAATATCTTTGATAAAGCCGAGCAATGTGCTACGGTACTCCGTCACGAAGTGAATCAAGGGAAAGGGCAGGCGCTTAAAACAGCCTTTTCTTATATCCAAGAGCAAAACATTTATGGAACTGTCGTAACAGCAGATGCGGATGGGCAACACAAAATTTGGGATATTTTCTGTGCGGCTAACAAAGCTTCTGAAAATCCTAACAAGCTAATCTTGGGTGTGCGTGCCTTTACAGGTAAGGTTCCACTCCGTAGTCGTTTTGGGAATAGCTTGACAAAAGTACTCTTTAAATTACAAACAGGAGTAGGAGTAACAGATACTCAGACAGGCCTTCGCGCCTTTACAACAAATCTCATTCCTTTTATGTTGAAGATAGAAGGAAAGCGATACGAATATGAAATGAATATGTTACTTGAAGCTACTAAAGAATATCAAATTTTAGAAGTACCAATCGAAACGGTCTATATTAATGATAATGAGGGCTCACACTTCCGACCAATAAAAGATGGTCTCATGATTTATAAGAATATCTTCAAATTTGCCTTATCATCCCTTAGTAGCTTTGTTGTAGACTATATCGTTTACGCTATTGCAATCTTGTTTTTACCAACAGCGCCAACAAGTTTCCGAATTTTCCTAGCTAATGGACTAGCTCGTGTGACCAGTTCCATTTTTAACTATTCTACTAATAAAAAACTTGTTTTTAAAAATGAGGATGGTCTTGTGAAAACAGGGATGGGGTACTTTGGTCTAGCAGTCGGACTCTTTGTCTTAGACACGCTACTGATTCGTCTCTTCTTTACAGTCTTTGGTATCAACCTTCTGATTGCCAAAGTTATCGTCGGCATCCTTCTCTTCGCTGTCTCTTGGACCGTTCAGAAGAAATTCATTTTTAAGGAAAGGACATCAACTGTATTATGAAATTTTTAAAGAAACCATATGCTTATGCCTCGATTCTCGGTTTACTCTTAACAGGTTCCTTTAGCTACTCAATGCTAAAGACTTTAGTCCTTGCTGAGACTATATCAACAGTAGCATCAACTAGCTCTAGTACAAATACTGCCACGGCAAATCAAGCAGCTAAAACAGCAACAGTAACAGACTCAAGTTATAAGGATGATAATATCTCCATCAATTTGTCTGAAACGACAGTTAATAATACGCAAGTCTACGTTGCGGATGTCACGGTAACTTCATCAGATTATCTAAAAACAGCCTTTGCACAAAATGCCTTCGGGACCAATGTAACTGCAAAAACTTCTGAAACTGCTGCAGATAACAATGCTATTCTAGCGGTCAATGGAGATTACTACGGAGCTAACTCTACAGGATATGTTATCCGTAATGGAGTCGTCTATCGTGATACTGTACGAGAAGATTCTAGCAATGGTGATTTAGCTATTTATAAGGATGGTTCTTTCAAGATTATTTACGAAGATCAAATTTCAGCTGAGCAACTAGTTAAAGATGGTGTTGTCAATCTCTTGGCTTTTGGCCCAGCTTTAGTTGAAAATAGTGAGATTGCAGTAGGAACAAATGAAGAAGTTGGACAAGCTATGGCATCAAATCCTCGTACTGCTATTGGGATTATTGATGAAAACCACTATATTATCGTAGTTTCAGATGGGCGTACTTCTGAAAGCAAGGGGCTATCACTGTACCTAATGGCTGAAGTCATGAAATCATACGGTGTAAAAACGGCCTACAACCTTGATGGTGGTGGATCATCTGCGCTTTACTTCAACGGTCAGGTTATTAACAAACCAACAACTGGAGGAAACAGAATTTCAGAAAGGGCGGTGAGTGATATTGTCTACATCGGTTATTAATCCTAACAAAATACGCTTTAAAAAAACTGTCATCTCTTATATACTAATTACGGTTTTCTTCTTTGCTTTTTCTAGAATTTATGAAGCATTTAGTTTTGGAGAGACATCAGTTCATATGCATTACTTGTTCGCTGTACCTCTGGTGGGTGGGATAATACTAGCAATTTTGCTCAAAGTCCTTCCGTATTTTTCAAGAATTAGCCTTAATTTATGGAATTCGGCAGTAGCTATTGTTACAACAGGCACACTATTCCGTGGTATTGTCAATTTATCTGGTCGTTCAACCACACTCGATGCACCATATTGGTATGTAGGTATTAGTTTTGCAATCATAGCTATTCTATCTATATTTATAAATCCGCTTCTAACTAATAAACGTACCAAAATAATAGAAGGTTAATTATTAGAAAAAAATGTAGTCGTTCAGTTACTGTTCGACTGCTTTTTATTGACTTTTATTTCTAAAATGTTTTAACAATATTACAACTTTCTTTCTTCTTAATTATTCTACTTTTATCTTTAATAGAATATTGTATAATATAATAGATAATTGCTGTGTTTTAAACATTATGTATCAAAAACGAATACATCATTTATATAATGATAAGGAGAATACAATGAAAAGGATTTTACTGGCAAGTACAGTTGCTCTCTCGATTGCAGGCTTTGCAAAATCTACTGTTTATGCCGAGGATTCACAAACTAGAAATAAAGCTCAAACTTCAGAACAGGCTGTAGCTAATGGAGTTGAAAAAGAAGATCAAAAACAATCAAACAGTCGTGATAAATCGACTAAACAAAGTTCTAACGAAAGTTTGAACAAGGCAGAAAAAGAATCTTCGCAAATTACGCCGAAGAAAGAAACACCTGAAAATAAGGAAAAAACAACAACTGAAACAAAAGTTGAGGAAGTTAATAAAGATGGCTGGCAAAAAGAAAATGGCCAATGGCGTTATTATGAGAATAAAAAGGCTGTCACAAATTGGAAAAAAATAGCAGGTCGCTGGTACTATTTTAACCAGGATGGCGTGATGCTTAGTGATACTGTTTATGATGACTACCTCTTAAGTAAAAGTGGTGCTATGGTTGAGGATTCTTGGGTTAAAATAGATGACAAGTGGTACTTTGCTACAAATTCAGGAAAAATCATCCGCAACAAATGGGAAAAAATCAACGGTGCTTGGTATCGCTTCGATGAATCTGGTGCCATGTTAACTAATACCGTTTACAATGACTACCTTCTTCAGAGTAGTGGAGCTATGCACGAAAGGGGTTGGGCGAAAATTGATGAGAAGTGGTACTATGCTACTGATTCAGGAAAAATCATCCGTAATAAATGGGAGAAAATTAATGGTTCATGGTATCGTTTTGATGAATCAGGTAACATGTTAAGTAAAACCATTTATAATGACTACCTTCTCAAAACTAGTGGCGCTATGGCTGAAAAGGATTGGGTGCAGATGGATGAGAAGTGGTATTATGCTACTGATTCAGGAAAAGCTATCCGGGATAAATGGGAAAAAATCAATGGTTCATGGTACTCTTTTCATAAAGATGGTGACATGTTAAGTAGCCAATGGAAAGAGAAATATTATCTAAAAGATAGTGGGGCCATGGCTCAAAGTGAATGGTTCTTTGATAAAAAGTTTGATAGTTGGTTCTACTTAAAATCTGATGGTGCTTATGCTGAAAACCAATGGCAAGGCTCTTACTATCTCAAATCTTATGGTTATATGGCCAAGAATGAGTGGATTTTTGATAAAAGTTATAACGCCTGGTATTATCTCAAAGAAGATGGGGCATATGTAACTGGTAATTTCACCATTAACGGTAAAGACTATTCTTTCCAAAGCAATGGAAAATGGATTTCCGATACAGCAGCATACTATAAAGTAAAACCAATTACAGCAAATGTATATAGTGCTTCTGGTGAGAAACTTAGCTATATTTCGCAAGGAAGTATTGTATCGATTGATGGAGATGAAGCTAAAGACGGTCGACTTCCAGTCAAAATCTCTGGACTTTCAGGCTTTATGAATAAGAGTGACCTTGTAGCTGTGAATGCAAGTGACGAGTTTATCCCTCATTATACGAGTGATGGTCGTTATATTTACCACGAGTTATCACCATATACAAGTATTCGAGTCGCACCTCATAGTTCATCTATGGAAATTGGTAAAAAATACTATTCAGCGGATGGTGTTAACTTTGATACCTTTAAAGTTGAGAATCCATTCCTCTATCGAGACTTAAGAAAGCCAACCAATTATACTGCAGCTGAACTTGATAAAGTATATTCTTTAATGAATATTAACGGAAGTCGTCTCGCTGGTAAAGGAGCTGTTTTTAAAGAAGCGGAAAAACGCTATCAGGTCAATGCCCTATATCTAATGGCTCACAGCGCCTTAGAAAGTGCTTGGGGACGTAGTCAGATTGCTAAAGATAAGAATAATTTCTTCGGTATTGCGGCCTATGATACTACACCGTACGATTCAGCTAAGAGTTTTGACAATGTTGATAAGGGTATCTTGGGTGCCGCTAAATGGATCCGAGAGAATTATATTGATGAAGGTAGAACTCATCTTGGTAATAAATCATCTGGAATGAACGCTCTTTACGCTTCTGATCCATATTGGGGTGAAAAGATTGCAAGTATCATGATGACTATCAATAGTAAACTTGGTGAAAAGGACTAAAATATTTTAAAATCGATGACTATAAAATGGTTATCGATTTTTATTTTTAATCATACAAAAAGGATTTACTTTTTAAAAGTAAATCCTTTTTGAAGACTAATCAAACCTAAATGTTAGTTAAAAATTAGTCTTTTTTTGACTTATGCAAGAATGCTACCAAAATAATGGATGAGATTAAAGTTACAAATCCAATGATAGTAACTAATGTTCCTTTACCTTCTCCAGTATTAGGAAGTCCAGGTTTTTCGTTTGTTGTAGTTACTGTGGATTTAGGTTCTTCCTCAGTTGTAGTAGTTGAAATAGTTGTAGGCTCTTCAGTTGTTGTAGTTGAAGTAGTTGTAGACTCTTCAGTCGTAGTTGTTGTAGTTGAAGTAGTCTTAGGCTCTTCAGTAGTTGTTACTGTTGTAGTCTTAGGTTCTTCAGTTGTAGTAGTTGAAGTAGTCTTAGGTTCTTCAGTCGTAGTAGTTGAAGTAGTTGTAGGCTCTTCAGTTGTAGTTGTTGTAGTTGAAGTAGTCTTAGGCTCTTCAGTTGTTGTAGAAGTAGTCTTAGGTTCTTCAGTCGTTGTAGTTGAAGTAGTTGTAGGCTCTTCAGTAGTTGTGGTTGAAGTAGTCGTAGGTTCTTCAGTAGTTGTTACTGTTGTAGTAGTCGGTGCTTCAGTCGTAGTTGTTGAAGTAGTTGTAGGCTCTTCTGTTGTTGTTGTAGAAGTAGTCGTTGTTGTAGTAGGCTCTTCAGTTGTAGTTGTAGTTGAAGTAGTCGTTGTTGTAGTAGGCTCTTCAGTAGTTGTGGTTGAAGTAGTTGTAGGCTCTTCAGTTGTAGTTGTAGTTGAAGTAGTTGTAGGCTCTTCAGTTGTAGTTGTTGTAGTTGTGGTTGTAGTAGTTGTAGGCTCTTCAGTTGTAGTTGTAGTTGAAGTAGTTGTAGGCTCTTCAGTTGTAGTTGTTGTAGTTGTGGTTGTAGTAGTTGAAGTTTGATCGCCATCCACACCACCGTTTGCATTGATGTTTGCCACAGATGCGTTTACTTCTTTGGCCACAACCGCAGTTTCACCTTTGACTTGGTACCAAACTTTTGTGTTGTTCTTGAAGTCTTTTTGCTTTTCATTTTCTAATTTTGTACGATAGAAAATTAGAACGCCAGTCTTGTTGATCAAGTCTTTTGGAATTGTAACAGTGATTTTTCCAGAAGCATCAATTGTGAATGTTGATCCAGGAAAGGCCGCTAAGAAATCGTCGATAGCAGTTGTACCACCGTAATATCCAGGTTTATTACCTGTTGTAGTAATACTGAAGCTATCTTTTACAAGTGAATGACCACCTTGGATTTCATCTTCCACACGAACGTCGCCGTCCACTTCTAAGTTCATTGCGTTGATTGTCAATGTCCAAAGAATGTGTTCAGGGTCGTCAGCATGCATGTCCCCAGCTTTTAAGTAGAATGGAGCGTGGTTTTCGCCAGTCGCCTCTTTCTTAACGCTTAGATCTACTGTCTTATCTCCACTGATGATAGTAAATTTACCAACATGTTCTTTATCAGTTGCTGTATTATTATGAACTTCAATCTCAAATTCACCCCAACCACGGATGTTTTGAAGGTTTTTGATAGCTTCGTTAAAAGTAACAGTAGCAGAGCCATCAGTAATGACCATGTCTCCAACGTAAGTTCCGTCGATGTTTAGAGGAATAGTCTTTTTAAAACCTACCCCATAGACTGTACCAGAACTAGTCCAATGAACTTTTAATGTATCACCTGGTTGGATTTTTTGTGCGTGCTCGTCAAATGTAAACTTAACAGTTGTTTGTCCACCATCTGTGATTTCATTTGATGAAACAGTCAGTGAGCTAATATTATTACTGACATCTCCAGCTTTTACTACATCAGACTGCGAAAATACTATGAACAATAAGGGTAAAAATACAAGAAAGAAGACTTTTGCAAGTCTACTTAGATTATTTTTTTTCATTTCCTTCTCCTATTTGTCTCCAAATTTTTACACTTATTTGTATGTTAAAACCAAAACCTACAAATATATGCATAATTATATAGGTTACTTTTTCAAGACAACACTACTAAAAATGCACCTCCTACTAGTCAACTATCAAAAAAATATCCTATATGGTGAATTATATCACAAATAAATAAAACTTCAAGTATTTAACTGTTTTAATTATAAAATTATATTAAATTCGCTGAAAAAATTTATACATTTACTTTGCACAATGTTTGTAAGCAATGATTCATTCGTCGAGGAAATGAAAAAGGACTATTTTTGAAATAGTCCTTTATATAGTTAATCAATCTTTAATCTTATTCTTTTTCATTTTTACGTAAGAATGCAATGGCACCGATTGATGAAATGAGAGTTACAAATCCAATGATAGTAACTAATGTTCCTTTACCTTCACCAGTTTTAGGAAGTCTAGGTTTTTCGTTTGTTGTAGTTACTGTGGATTTAGGTTCTTCCTCAGTTGTAGTAGTTGAAATAGTTGTAGGCTCTTCAGTCGTTGTGGTTGAAGTAGTCTTAGGCTCTTCAGTTGTTGTAGTTGAAGTAGTTGTAGACTCTTCAGTTGTAGTTGTAGTTGAAGTAGTTGTAGGCTCTTCAGTCGTAGTTGTTGAAGTAGTTGTAGGCTCTTCAGTTGTTGTAGTTGAAGTAGTTGTAGGCTCTTCAGTTGTAGTTGTAGTTGAAGTAGTTGTAGGCTCTTCAGTCGTAGTTGTTGAAGTAGTTGTAGGCTCTTCAGTTGTTGTAGTTGAAGTAGTTGTAGGCTCTTCAGTTGTAGTTGTAGTTGAAGTAGTTGTAGGCTCTTCAGTCGTAGTTGTTGAAGTAGTTGTAGGCTCTTCAGTTGTTGTAGTTGAAGTAGTTGTAGGCTCTTCAGTTGTAGTTGTAGTTGAAGTAGTTGTAGACTCTTCAGTTGTAGTTGTAGTTGAAGTAGTTGTAGGCTCTTCAGTCGTAGTTGTTGAAGTAGTTGTAGGCTCCTCAGTTGTAGTTGTAGTTGAAGTAGTTGTAGACTCTTCAGTTGTCGTAGTAGTTGTTTCTTCTTTTGGATTTACGATTGTTTTAGTCGCTGAACGCTCAGCTCCAAAATCGTCAACGTTAACTTCTGTATCTGCAACTTTGATGACATAACCTGATGGTGCTTCAACTTCAGTGATGATATATTTGTCTTTTAACAGTTTGTTAACAGCAATATTACCATTATCATCTGATACAAACTCACCAATAATTTGGTTATTAGCTTGACGAACTACTTTAAACTTAGCACCCTTAAGTGGTTGATTCGCCTCATCTACTTTATGGATATTGATTGAGTAAACATAACCAAGACCAGCACCACCAGCAATTTGAACTGCAGCAGCGTTAATTGCATTCTTGTTTTCAATACCTAGACCTTTAAGCGTTGCTTCATTTTTCAAAACTTCTCCATCTACAGGGTCATAATTTAGACGAACGTTATAAGAAATACGATATTGGTCTTCTTCTGTAATATCACCCAATTCAACAACGAAGGACTGACCATCTTCGCTAATTGTAATCTTATGTTGGTCAGTTACGTCAACGCGATTTGAGAATACCCATTCACCGGTTTCATAAGAGAATTTACCCTTAATAATTTTAATGCTATCTTTTTCGTATGAAGCATTGGTAAATTGTAAGTGATCCTCAATCGTCACACCTTTGATGTTTTGTTTTGTACGATTGACTGAAATCGTGTATTGTACTTCTCTTTTGTCATTCTCGTTAACCCAGCTAGTTTTTGATAAAAGATAAGGATTACCATTACCTATACCAGTAAATGAAACTTTACCCGCAATTTTTGTTTCTTTGTTAATAGTGATTTCTACTGGGATTTCTCCTTGTTGAGGGTGTTTTTTGAAATCGACACGAGCATAGAAGAAGAAAGAGCCTTTTGTATCGTTATGTTTTTCAACATAATCCGTATAAGTTAAAGAAATTGACTTGTTATCCGCACTTACTTTAGCGTAAGCGATAATCTCATTTGTATTGATATCACGAATTTTGAATGATTGTGTATTAATCACCAAAGCGTCTGGTACAGTCATAACAGTTGTATCCCCTGCTTTTACATCTTTTCCAGTTAAATCAAAATTTGCATTGATACGGAATGTAGCCCATTGCGCTAAATCCCAAGTTAAATCTCCACCTTCATTATTTACAACTTTGACATCTGTAATAGCATCTACAAATTTTCCAGTTACTGAAACCTCAGGAGTTTCAGCAAAGATACTACTATAACCTAATGAAAGTAAAGAAGTTAGTAAGCATACCAAAAATGCAACTATTCTTATTTTTTTCTTATTCATGTTTCTCCCTTTCTATTGAAGATAGAATAAAACTAACTGTTGAAAAATACAGAATGATAAATCTAGTAGACAGACAACTAAAAAATATATTTTTAGATAAGAAACTTTTCACCTCCTTCTATTCTGTTAATAAAAAGCAACTTTCACGACAATTATATCACATGTTGATATGCTTAGCAAGTTTATATGTGTTTGATTGCTTTAATATCATCAATTAACTAAAAAGGACTCAGTCCTGTGCAATACAGAACTAAATCCTTTGTGTAAATTATTTGTCTAACTTTTTGGGGTCAGTAATAAGAGTTAATCTTTTCTATTTTTACGAATATAGACTACTACTAAAATAGTACTAACAAGAAGTAGAACACCAATAACTTTAGTTAATGTACCAGTATGTTCACCAGTAGATGGCAGTGTATCTTTCTTATTATTGTGTTCAGAAAGGCTGTAATTTTCACCAGCTACAGAAACTTTATCACTAGTTACCGGAGCTTCATCAGTAGTTACAGGAACTTCCTGAGTAGTTACAGGAGCTTCCTGAGTAGTTGCAGGAGCCTCATCAGTAGTTACAGGAGCCTCATCAGTAGTTACAGGAGCTTCCTGAGTAGTTGCAGGAGCTTCCTGAGTAGTTGCAGGAGCTTCCTGAGTAGTTACAGGAGCTTCATCAGTAGTTACAGGAACTTCTGTTGTAGTCGTAGTAGGCTCTTCTGTTGTTGTTGAAGTAGTCATTGGCTCTTCTGTTGTTGTAGTTGTAGAAGTAGTCGTTGGCTCTTCAGTCGTTGTAGTTGTAGAAGTAGTCGTTGGCTCTTCTGTTGTTGTAGTTGTAGAAGTAGTCGTTGGCTCTTCTGTTGTAGTTGTTGTAGAAGTAGTCGTTGGCTCTTCAGTTGTAGTTGTAGAAGTAGTCGTTGGCTCTTCTGTTGTTGTAGTTGTAGAAGTAGTCGTTGGCTCTTCAGTTGTTGTTGTAGTTGTAGAAGTAGTCGTAGTTGGCTCTTCAGTTGTTGTAGTTGTAGAAGTAGTCGTAGTTGGCTCTTCTGTTGTAGTAGTTGTAGAAGTAGTCGTAGTAGGCTCTTCTGTTGTAGTAGTTGTAGAAGTAGTCGTAGTTGACTCTTTAGTCGTTGTTGTTGTAGAAGTAGTTGTAGGCTCTTCTGTTGTAGTAGTTGTAGAAGTAGTCGTAGTAGGCTCTTCTGTTGTAGTAGTTGTAGAAGTAGTCGTAGTAGGCTCTTCTGTTGTAGTAGTTGTAGTTGTAGTTGTTACTTCTGGGCCTTCTTGCCAGACACGAACATAGTCAACTAGCATATCTGAGCGAGAACCATCACGGTAACTATCAATATGTTTAGTTGCATCAGTGTAATCATGCCCCTGATCATCTTTTAGGAATGAACCTCCAACCATATGGCTTAAACGTAAAGCCATAGCATTGTCTGGATCAAGAAATGGATTTGGGTCTTTGATGTCTTTTAATGGAACAGTTTTATTAGGCTTTCCATCATAGTAGAAGGTAATGCTATCCTTAGTCTTTAAGACTCCGTATGTGTGAAAGTCGGTCTGCGTGTCTCCATTATTAGAAATCTGACGTTGTGTTTGTTTGCTATGGGTAAGATCCTTTTCTGATCTAGGTGTATGAGTATTGGCTTGTAGAAAGCTTGGATCATATCCTTTTGATTCAAAAACATCAATTTCACCATTTTGTGGCCATTGCTTGCCATTAGTACCAGTTAACCAGAAAGAGGACCATGATGATTCACTCATTGGTAACTTGATACGAGCTTCAGCATAGAAATCACCCTTAAACGAAGCTTTGACAACACCTTTGTCGGTGAATGTATTAAGTGCACCGGATGTAAATGGTGCGGGATAAGTAATGATATTTCCGTTCTTGTCTTTTCTAGTATTTGTACGCGGAACTGTTTCCATTCGTTTAGTAGCTGAGTTCCAACGTTCCCGTTTCGGTGAGTAGCGCGCTGTTAAATGCAAAACTCCATCAGAAACTGAAACATTTTCCGGTTTATCAGTAAAATGCATTTGAGTTTCTGCGGGAGTATCAAAAGAAGAATAGGCAAAGGCCCATTTTGTTTGATCAACCTTGTTTCCGTTAAACTCATCTCTCCAAACAATATTAAAGTTATTAGGTACCCCTTCTGGTGGCATTAATTCACTAGCGCCAGATTCAGCATAAACTGTGTTTAATGGGGATAAAAAATTGCTACATAGAATTGTAGTTGCCCCTAAAATGCTTAATCCTGCACCAAAGACTTTGTGCTTTTTCTGCACATTACGCATAATATTCCTCCTAATCTTTAGAATTTATTAGATATAATCTAATAAATAATTTATAAAATTTTTATTGTTTTTAGTATCCTATGATGAGCATTCTTCCAAACAATAAACTGGATTATTTCATCATTGGTACTGGATATTTTTTAAACTAATAATCGAAACAAGCCCTCCTTCTAAGCTATGAATTAAAAGAAATATCCATTAATAAATTATACCTTAAAGAAAGCTATTTTCAATCATCTTGTTCCATATTTGTTAATAATTTTATACTTCTTAATATTTTTAATTATTATTAGACTATAAAGTACAAATATTAGCAAATTTTTATGATTGATATTGCAGGAAATAAATAGAGGTATTTCTAATATCCTTATTGGATAATTTAATATTTTATGGTATACTCATAGGCATTAAATACATTTGAAGGAATTATAGAGGTTAGCAAATCGATGTCCTATATATTTCTACTTTTTGACCTTGATCATACCTTACTTGATTTTGATGCTGCTGAGGATGTAGCCTTATCGCACCTCCTAAAAGAAGAAGGAGTTGCAGACATTCAGGCTTATAAAGATTATTACGTTCCTATGAACAAATCTCTCTGGAAAGATTTGGAAGAGAAAAAGATTACAAAACAAGAACTAGTCAACACACGTTTTTCTCGTTTATTTGATCACTTTGGAATAAACAAAGATGGTTCCTATTTGGCAGAGCGATATCAATTTTTTCTAGCTCAACAAGGACAAATTTTTTCAGGAGCTATTGAACTTTTAGATACTCTTACTGAACGTGGCTATGAACTCTATGCTGCGACAAATGGGATTACCTATATTCAGACAGGTCGTTTGGAGCAATCTGGAATCGCACCATTTTTCAAGGAAATATTTATTTCAGAGCAACTCCATACCCAAAAACCAGATGCAGCATTTTATGAGAAAATTGGAAATCGAATCCCTAACTTTGATAAACATCATGCTCTTATGATTGGAGATTCCCTAACCGCTGATATTCAGGGTGGGAATAATGCTGGCATCGACACCATCTGGTACAATCCTCATCATCTGGAAAATAAGACACAAGCTCAACCAACTTATGTAGTCGATTCTTACCAAGCGCTTCTAGAAATATTAGATAAACTGTAAAAAGTGGTTTCAATAGCCACTTTTTGCTATAATAGAGGCAGTAAAAATGAAGGAGCAGACCATGGAACACTCATCCTGGCATACGCTCATTAAGGAGCAATTACCTGAAGGTTATTTTGGGAAAATTAATCACTTTATGGAAAAGGTTTATGCTCAAGGAACTGTCTATCCGGCAAAGGGAAAGGTTTTTCAGGCTCTTTTGACAACTCCTCTTGAAGAGGTTAAAGTGGTGATTCTCGGTCAGGATCCTTATCATGGTCCTGGTCAGGCTCAAGGTTTGAGTTTTTCTGTTCCAGATAATATCCCAGCGCCACCTTCCTTGCAAAATATTCTTAAAGAGCTTGCTGATGATATTGGAGTTAAAGCATCCCATGATTTGACTTCTTGGGCTGAGCAGGGAGTCTTGCTTCTCAATGCTTGTTTGACAGTTCCAGCAGGTCAAGCAAATGGTCATGCTGGTCAGATATGGGAACCATTTACAGATGCTGTTATTAAGGTGGTCAATAACCTAGATAGACCCGTAGTTTTTGTACTTTGGGGTGCTTATGCACGTAAGAAGAAGGCTTTAGTGACCAATCCTCAACATCTGATTATTGAATCAGCACATCCAAGTCCTCTTTCTGTTTACAGAGGATTTTGGGGTTCCAAGCCTTTTTCTAAGGCCAATGCATTCTTAAAAGAAACAGGACAAGAGCCAATCGATTGGCTTAGATAAGGAGTTTATATGCCTCAGTTAGCGACAATTTGCTACATTGATAATGGAAAAGAATTGCTCATGCTTCATCGCAATATAAAGCCTAATGATGTTCATGAAGGTAAATGGATTGGTGTAGGTGGAAAGTTAGAGCGTGGAGAAACTCCACAAGAATGTGCTGCCCGTGAGATTTTGGAAGAAACAGGCTTGAAAGCAAAACCAGTACTAAAAGGAGTTATCACTTTTCCCGAATTCACTCCTGACTTGGACTGGTACACATATGTCTTTAAGGTGACTGAGTTTGAAGGTGAATTGATTGACTGTAACGAAGGGACCTTAGAATGGGTTCCTTATGATGAGGTTTTAAGCAAACCAACCTGGGAAGGAGACCATACCTTCGTGGAGTGGCTTTTAGAAGATAAGCCATTCTTTTCAGCAAAGTTTGTTTATGATGGTGATAAGTTATTGGATACACAAGTGGATTTCTACGAATAAAGGAGAAAGCAGATGCTAGTAATCAAAAATGGTCGTGTAATGGATCCTAAGTCTGGTTTGGATCAGGTTTGTGATGTCTTGGTTGAAGACGGAAAAATTGTCAAAATTGCTCCTCAAATTGATAAGGATGATGCTCAAGTTATTGATGCAACTGGACTTGTAGTTGCACCTGGATTGGTAGATATCCATGTACATTTCCGTGAACCTGGTCAAACTCATAAAGAAGACATTCATACAGGTGCACTAGCAGCTGCAGCTGGTGGTTTTACGACAGTTGTCATGATGGCTAATACCAATCCAACCATCTCAGATGTTGAGACTTTAGAGGAAGTTCTTCAATCTGCAGCTAAGGAAAAGATTAACATTAAGTCTGTGGCTACAATTACCAAAAACTTTAATGGTCAAGACTTAACTGATTTTAAAGCCCTTTTAGAAGTAGGGGCAGTTGGTTTTTCTGATGACGGGATTCCTCTTGAAAGTAGTAAAGTTGTCAAGGAAGCCATGGAAGAAGCCAAGAAACTAAATACTTTTATTAGTCTTCATGAAGAAGATCCTGGCTTGAATGGTACGCTTGGTTTTAACGAGAATATCGCTAAAGAGCATTTTCATATCTGCGGTGCAACAGGAGTTGCAGAGTACGCTATGATTGCTCGTGATGTCATGATTGCCAATGCAACTAAGGCTCATGTTCATATTCAGCATTTGTCTAAGGAAGAAAGTGTCAAGGTTGTGGAGTTTGCTCAAAATTTGGGAGCTAACGTAACTGCAGAAGTAGCTCCACAGCATTTTTCTAAGACGGAAGCGCTTCTCTTGACTAAGGGAAGTAACGCAAAGATGAATCCACCACTTCGCTTGGAGTCAGACCGTCGTGCAGTTATCGAAGGGCTAAGATCAGGAGTTATTTCGGTGATTGCTACTGACCACGCGCCTCACCATGCTGACGAAAAAAATGTTGAGGATATTACCAAAGCTCCTTCAGGTATGACAGGACTTGAAACTTCTTTGTCACTAGGTTTAACTTACTTAGTCGAAGCTGGTGAGCTGAGCTTGATGGAATTATTAGAAAAAATGTCCTACAACCCAGCAAAACTTTATAACTTTGAAGCAGGTTATCTATCAGAAAATGGTCCAGCTGATATTACAATTTTTGATGATAAAGCGGACCGAATCGTGGATAGTCATTTTGCTTCTAAAGCAGCTAATTCACCATTCATCGGTGAAACTTTAAAAGGGCAGGTAAAATACACCATCTGTAATGGACAGATTGTCTATAAGAACTAGGTGAAATCTGGTCTTTCGAATCATTACTTAGAGAGAGACGATATGTACCCAACCTATCATTTTAAAGACAAATTTATCTTATTTCTTATGATTTTCTTTCCAATTCTAGTCTATCAATTTGCCAATTATTCCGCTTCTTTTGTCGATACTACCATGACTGGCCAGTATAATACCATAGATTTGGCTGGGGTATCAATGGCGACAAGTCTATGGAATCCTTTCTTTACATTTTTAACTGGTATTGTCTCAGCCTTGGTTCCTATAGTTGGACATCATTTGGGTCGAGGAAAGAAAAATGAAGTGGCTTCTGATTTTTATCAATTTCTTTATCTTTCACTTGGTTTATCAATTGTTCTATTTGCTTTAGTTTTTCTTGCTGCGCCACTAATTCTAAACAATATGGGTTTAGAAGCAGCAGTAGCAGATATAGCAGTACGCTATTTATGGTTTTTAGCAATCGGGATTATTCCACTTTTACTCTTTAGTGTAATTAGATCACTATTGGATGCGCTGGGACTGACCAAACTATCCATGTATTTAATGCTTTTATTGTTACCTTTGAATAGTGGTTTTAACTATTTACTAATCTATGGAGCCTTTGGTTTTCCTGAGTTGGGAGGAGCTGGAGCAGGACTCGGGACCTCTATGGCCTATTGGGCCTTGCTGGGGATTTCCATACTAGTCCTTCTTAAACAGGAAAAATTGAAAGAACTACATTTGGAAATACGATTACCTTTAGATAAAAATAAAATTAAAGAAGCGATTAGCTTAGGATTACCAATAGGTGGAACTGTATTTGCAGAGGTTGCTATTTTTTCAGCAGTTGGTTTGATTATGGCAAAATTTTCATCGTTGATTATTGCTAGCCATCAGTCCGCTATGAACTTTTCGTCACTCATGTATGCCTTTCCTATGAGTATTTCAACAGCAATGGCGATTGTGGTATCTTACGAAGTTGGAGCCAAAAGGCTAGAAGATGCTAAAAAATACATCAAAATTGGACGTCTATCTGCTATGGTATTCGCCGTTTTGACTCTCTCCTTTTTGTATATTTTCCGAGAAAATGTTGCGAGACTTTACGGTTATGATCCTGAATTCATTCAATTGACAGCTAGTTTTATGACCTATAGCTTGTTTTTCCAGTTAGCTGATACATTTGCGGCACCATTACAAGGGATTTTACGAGGCTACAAAGATACTGTCATACCTTTCTACCTTGGTCTCCTTGGATACTGGGGAGTAGCTATTCCTCTAGGATGGCTTTTGGACTATTCGACAAATCTAGGCGCTTATTCTTATTGGATAGGTCTCATCGTAAGTTTAATTATCAGTGGTCTTCTTTATCAGTGGCGTTTACAAGTTATTATGAAAAGATTCAAATAATCTGGTGAAAAAACCTTGAAAATTTGTTTGTGAAATAGTTTTTTAAGTAAAGAAAAGTCTTGATTTTACAGACTTTTCTTTTTTTATATTGTGAAAAAATAGCAAGTATATTCTTTGACTCTCATTAACCTATAAGTTAGAATAGATATTTAAAAAATTAAACTTAGAAAGGCAAGATTATGTCAACTTTAGATAAAAATCTTTTGCTTGAGATGTTCCGTAAGATGGAAGAAATCCGTCGCATGGACTTGAAGATTACACAATTAGTAAAAAAAGGGAAAGTGCCAGGAATGACGCACTTTTCTGTTGGTGAGGAGGCAGCTAACGTTGGGGCTATGTTAGCTCTTAATGAAGATGACTTGATTACATCAAACCACCGTGGTCACGGTCAAGCCATTGCTAAAGGTATTGACCTCAATGGAATGATGGCTTAGATCCTTGGTAAATACACAGGGACTTGTAAAGGTAAGGGTGGATCAATGCACATAGCCGACCTTGATGCTGGTAACCTTGGTGCCAACGGTATTGTAGGTGGTGGTATGGGGATTGCAGTAGGTGCTGCCCTTACTCAACAAATGAAACATACTGGAAAGATTGTTGTCTGCTTCTTTGGTGATGGAGCGACTAACGAAGGTGTATTCCACGAAGCGGTGAATATGGCTTCAATCTGGAACCTTCCTGTTATTTTCTACTGTATCAATAACGGATATGGAATCTCTGCAGACATTAAGAAAATGACAAATGTGGAGCATATTTATGAGCGTAGTGCAGCTTACGGTATTCCTGGAATGTTTATCCCCGATGGAAACAATGTAATAGATGTCTACGAAGGATTTAAGAAAGCATTAGACCATGTTCGTTCGGGAAAAGGTCCTGTATTGATTGAGAGTGTAACCTACCGCTGGCTTGGTCACTCTTCATCAGACCCAGGTAAATATCGTACACGTGAAGAAGTAGAAGAGTGGAAACAACAAGATCCAATCGAAAATCTTCGCAAGTACCTCGTTAAAAATAGGATTGCTAGCGAAGAAGAACTTGAAGAAATTCAAGCACAGGTCAAGGAAGCAGTGGAAGCATCTGTTAAATTTGCAGAAGAAAGTCCATTCCCTCCACTCGAATCAGCTTTTGAAGATATTTACGCAGACTAAGGAGAAGTAGAGAAAATATGGAAACTAAATTAATGTCTTTCCGCGATACCATTATCCTTGCTATGTCTGAGGAAATGCGTCGTGATGAAAATGTTCTTTTGATGGGTGAAGATGTCGGAGTTTTCGGTGGAGACTTCGGAACTTCAGTAGGTATGCTTGAAGAATTTGGTCCAGAACGCGTTCGTGACTGTCCGATTTCTGAAGCGGCAATTTCAGGTGCAGCAGCTGGTGCTGCTATGACAGGGCTTCGTCCAATCGTTGATATGACTTTCATGGACTTTTCAGTTATTGCCATGGATAATATCGTCAACCAAGCAGCTAAAACTCGTTACATGTTTGGCGGTAAAGGTCAAGTGCCTATGACAATCCGCTGTGCAGCTGGTAACGGAGTTGGTTCTGCAGCTCAACACTCACAATCATTGGAATCTTGGTTTACTCATATCCCAGGATTGAAGGTTGTAGCTCCAGGTACACCAGCTGATATGAAGGGACTTCTTAAGTCTTCTATCCGTGACAACAACCCTGTTATCATTCTTGAATATAAATCCGAATTTAACCAAAAAGGTGAGGTTCCTGTTGATCCAGACTATACTATCCCACTTGGAGTTGGAGAAATCAAACGCGAAGGAACTGATGTAACAGTAGTAACATACGGTAAAATGCTTCGTCGTGTCATGCAAGCAGCTGAAGAATTGGCCGAAGAAGGCATCTCAATAGAAGTAGTAGACCCACGTACTTTGGTTCCACTTGATAAAGACATCATCATTAATTCAGTTAAGAAGACTGGAAAAGTAGTTCTTGTCAACGATGCCCACAAGACAAGTGGTTTTATCGGTGAAATCTCAGCTATCATTTCTGAATCAGAAGCATTTGATTACTTGGATGCACCAATTCGTCGATGCGCAGGTGAAGATGTACCAATGCCTTACGCACAAAATCTAGAAAATGCAATGATTCCGACAGTTGAAAGCATCAAAGATGCAATCCGTAAAACTCATAATAAACAGTAGTACATAAAATAAATTATGTAAAAAATTAATTAGACGAGAAGCTTTGTATCTTTTAGGTGCAAAGTCCTCTACGTACTTGATATCTTAAAAATGAACTCGGGCTAAAGTCTGTGTGAAAAAGATAAACTTTCCTAGAAACTAAAGTTTCTTCGTCCAGTTTCCTATTTTCACTGTGACTTTTGACGCCCTTAGTATCTTATAACTGAATCCGGACGGAGGACTGTGAAAAAAAGATAGATTTCCTTGTGTTCATCGAACACAGCGTCAATCTCCTATTTTTTCTTTGTCCTCTACGTCCTTGATATCTTATAATAGAATAGGAGAGGTCATGGCTGATGATAAGCTAAGAGCGACTCCTGCGGCTAGAAAATTAGCAGATGATTTAGGGATTAATCTCTACGACATTTCTGGCTCAGGCGCAAACGGTCGTGTCCACAAAGAAGACGTGGAAACATATAAAGACACTAACGTGGTTCGCATTTCACCACTCGCAAAACGAATTGCATTAGAACATAATATTGCTTGGCAAGAAATCCAAGGAACAGGTCATCGTGGTAAAATCATGAAGAAGGACGTTTTGGCCTATCTTCCTGAAAATATCGAAAATGACACCATTAAATCACCTGCTCAAATTGAGAAAGTGGAAGAAGTTCCAGACAACGTAACGCCTTATGGAGAAATCGAACGCATTCCGATGACTCCTATGCGTAAGGTTATTGCTCAACGTATGGTTGAGTCATACTTAACTGCTCCAACCTTTACGCTTAACTATGATGTAGATATGTCTGAATTGCTTGCCCTTCGTAAGAAAGTTCTTGATCCAATTATGGAATCAACTGGTAAGAAAATCACTGTGACAGACTTGCTTTCTCTTGCTGTTGTTAAGACACTTATGAAACATCCATACATCAACGCTTCGTTGACTGAAGATGGTAAGACAATTATCACTCACAACTATGTCAACCTTGCGATGGCAGTTGGTATGGATAATGGATTGATGACACCAGTTGTCTATAATGCAGAAAAAATGAGCTTGTCTGAGTTGGTAGTTGCATTTAAAGACGTCATTGGACGTACCTTAGATGGTAAACTAGCTCCTAGCGAATTGCAAAATTCAACTTTCACCATCAGTAACTTGGGAATGTTTGGGGTTCAATCATTTGGTCCTATCATCAACCAACCGAACTCAGCCATCCTCGGTGTTAGCTCAACAGTTGAGAAACCTATTGTAGTTAATGGTGAAATCGTAATTCGTCCAATTATGAGTCTTGGATTGACAATTGACCACCGTGTCGTAGATGGTATGGCTGGTGCTAAGTTTATGAAAGACTTGAAAGCTTTGATTGAAAACCCAATCTCAATGTTGGTTTAAAATATTTGTTTTAGAAATATAGATAGAGGAAGTAAGATATGGCCTTAGAAGTAATTATGCCAAAAGCCGGCGTGGATATGACAGAAGGACAAATCGTCCAATGGAATAAGAAAGTCGGAGAATTTGTAAAAGAAGGAGAAATCCTTTTGGAAATCATGACTGACAAAGTCAGCATGGAATTGGAAGCAGAAGAAGACGGTTATTTAATCGCTATCCTAAAAGGTGATGGAGAGACTGTTCCTGTTACTGAAGTTATCGGTTATCTTGGTGAAGAAGGGGAAAATATCCCAACAGCTGGAGCAACTGCACCAGAAGCTAGCCCAGCACCTGCAGCAAGTGCCTCAAACGATGATGGTAAGAGCGATGATGCTTACGATATCGTTGTTATCGGTGGTGGACCTGCTGGTTATGTTTCTGCCATTAAAGCAGCTCAATTAGGTGGTAAGGTTGCTCTTGTTGAGAAATCTGAACTTGGTGGAACTTGCTTAAACCGTGGATGTATCCCAACTAAGACTTACCTTCACAACGCCGAAATTATCGAAAATATCGGTCATGCAGCAAATCGTGGTATCGTAATTGAAAATCCTAACTTCACTGTTGATATGGAAAAACTTTTAGAAACTAAATCTAAAGTTGTGAATACTCTTGTTGGTGGTGTTGCAGGACTCCTTCGTAGCTATGGAGTTGATGTTCATAAGGGTATCGGTACTATTACTAAAGATAAGAATGTCTTGGTCAATGGTTCTGAATTGCTTGAAACTAAGAAAATCATCCTTGCTGGTGGTTCAAAAGTAAGTAAGATTAATGTTCCTGGTATGGAATCTTCACTTGTGATGACTAGTGATGATATTCTTGAAATGAACGAAGTACCAGAAAGCCTTGTGATCATCGGTGGTGGAGTTGTCGGTATCGAACTTGGACAAGCATTCATGACATTCGGATCAAAAGTAACTGTTATCGAAATGATGGATCGTATCGTTCCAGCTATGGATGCGGAAGTATCTAAGAACCTTCGTTTAATCCTTGAACGTAAAGGTATGACGATCTTGACAGGTACTAAACTTCAAGAAATCATTGAGGAAGATGGCAAACTCCGTATCAAGGTTGAAGGAAAAGATGATATTATCGCGAATAAAGCCCTTCTTTCAATCGGTCGTGTTCCAGATCTTGAAGGTATCGGAGGTGTTGAGTTTGAGTTAGACCGTGGTCGTATCAAGGTTAATGAATACATGGAAACTTCTGTCCCAGGTATCTATGCGCCAGGTGATATCAACGGTACTAAGATGTTGGCTCACGCTGCCTTCCGTATGGGTGAAGTAGCAGCTGAAAATGCTCTTAAAGGAAACCACGTTGTTGCGAAATTGAACTTGACTCCTGCAGCTATCTACACACTTCCAGAAGTAGCAGCAGTTGGTTTAACAGAAGAACAAGCTCGTGAGAAATACGATGTCCAAATCGGTAAATTCAACTTTGCTGCAAACGGACGTGCCATTGCATCTGATGCAGCTCAAGGTTTCGTTAAGGTTATTGCCGATAAGAAATATGGTGAAATCCTTGGTGTTCACATCATTGGTCCAGCAGCAGCAGAATTGATCAACGAAGCGTCAAGTATCATCGAAATGGAAATCACTGTTGAAGAAATGCTTAAGACAATCCACGGTCACCCAACATACTCTGAAGTTATGTACGAAGCGTTTGCGGATGTTCTTGGAATGGCCATCCATTCACCTAAGAAAAAATAAATAAGTTTTTCAACTAAATTTTCTTAAAGTAGTACGGACGGCAGCGACCTCTATTAGAGTTCCATGCCTAAAAATTGAGCCTCTTGTCTCAATTTTTCCGAGAAATGTAACGATAACACGTTACATTTCTTTTTACCACTTTAGAAAATTTGATTGCTATGAACAGAATTTAAAAACTAGATTTTTGGAAATACTATGAAATATATTATCAATCATTCAAACGACACTGCCTTTAATATTGCTTTAGAGGAGTACGCTTTTAAACATCTCCTTGATGAAGATCAAATCTTTATCCTTTGGATTAATAAACCGTCTATTATTGTAGGACGTCACCAAAATACGGTTGAAGAAATTAACCGTGACTATGTTCGTGAAAATGGAATTGAAGTAGTCCGTCGAATCAGTGGTGGTGGAGCTGTTTACCATGATTTGAACAACCTTAACTATACAATCATTTCAAAAGAAGATGAAAACAAGGCCTTTGACTTCAAGAGCTTCTCTACTCCAGTTATCAATACTTTAGCTGAACTTGGTGTTAAAGCTGAATTTACAGGCCGTAACGATCTTGAGATTGATGGTAAGAAATTCTGTGGAAATGCTCAAGCCTATATCAATGGCCGTATCATGCACCATGGTTGTCTTCTCTTTGACGTGGATTTGTCAGTCCTAGCTAACGCACTTAAGGTTTCTAAAGATAAGTTCGAATCAAAAGGTGTTAAATCAGTCCGTGCTCGAGTAACTAATATTATCGATGAGTTACCAGAAAAGATCACTGTTGGAGAGTTCCGTGATCTGCTTTTGGACTACATGAAGAAAGAATATCCTGAGATGACAGAATATGTCTTCTCAGATGAAGAATTGGCAGAGATTAACCGTATCAAGGAAATCAAGTTTGGGACATGGGATTGGAACTATGGTAAATCACCAGAGTATAACGTCCGTCGTGGAACAAAATTCCCAAGCGGTAAGGTTGAAATCTTTGCTAATGTTATTGAGTCAAAAATTCAAGATATCAAGATTTACGGTGACTTTTTCGGTATCGAAGATGTTGCAGCAGTAGAAGATGTCCTTCGTGGTGTCAAATACGAACGTGAAGATGTCCTCAAAGCCCTTCAAACCATTAACCTAGGTCGTTACTTCGCAGGAATCACTGCAGAAGAAATTGCTGAGGCTGTGGTGGAATAAAGTAAAAGATATCCATTTAACATGGATATCTTTTATCTTAGACTTGATATTCAAAAATAATGAGAGTAGAATAAAGAGGAAATCTGAACAAAAAAGGGGATCATATTCGATGATGAAAATTCCAGTTGAAAATCTTGGTCTATTTGAACAGTTAGATCGTATAGTAGTGGCTTTTTTTAGCAAGCAACAACCTTCAAGTCCATATGATTTGAATATCAGTATTACACAAGAACACCTTGACCATAAAAAGCAAGAGCTAGAACCATTAGGCTATCAAGCTGTCCAACTACCATTAGGAATGGCTTTAGATAATATCATCCAGCAACCTCATTATAAAAGCTTAATCATTGGTGGACTAGCTCCCGACGAAATTATAGTCAGCAAAGAAGAATTAATGCCTTTGAAAGATATTGTAGATAGTTTTTGTATTATGTACGCTGCAGCGAATAACAGACTGGAAAATAGTAAGGCTTATGAATTAATGAAAGATAAGACGGTTTATTTTATTGGTAAACTATTTACAGATATTCCAAAAGCCGGTGATGAAATTGCTTATTTAGGAATTGATCGAATAGCGGGCGATGGTACACCATATGAAGCAGTTAAATGCTTTCTAACGGAAGAGAGTGCAGAGAAGTTCAATGGTGAAAAAAGACCTGTCACCCCTGCAAACTTGGCCTATCTAAAATCATTCTGGGGGAAACCAATCGTTATTGAGCCACACCGTAATTATTGGATCGAATTTTTATAGAATAATAAAAGAGCGTAAGATTCGATAAAAAAACCTACGCTCTTTTTCTAACTCTAAAATGTTACATAATTTATATTATGTATCTTATAAACTATCCAGGGCATTTTTCTGTTCATCGTTAACAATATGAGTATACAAGTCGGTAACTTGTGTGCTAGCATGTCCCAGCTGGTGGCTGACTAAAACCTGTGATTTGGTAGCATCATAGAGACGAGTTGCTAATGTATGGCGAAGTTTATGGGGTGTCACGCGGACTTTGAAGTCTTCTGAATACTTGGCCACCATCTTTTCAACACTAGAAGCATCAATTCGGTTTGGAACACCTCGATACAAGGTCAGAAAGAGGGCTGTATCAGTCTTTTCTGTCTTGTAACGTTTGTCTCGGATAGCAAGATATTGTTCAAGATAAGGCTTCGCAAAGGCAGCAACATTGACCGAGTCACGTTTTCCACCTTTTCGAGTGACGTCAATGACCATCATCTTAAGATTGAGGTCACGAAGGTCTAGGTTAACGGCTTCAGAGAGACGGACGCCAGAGGCGAGAAGGAGTGCGATAATGGCTAAATCTCGCTCTTTATTCTTATTAAAAGAGGATAAAGCACGATTTGAGAGAGTTTTGGGGTATTCCTCATCGATATAATTCAAAAAACCCTCTGTTTCATCGCCTAAAAAGAGCTTTTGCTTGATATTTTCGGCTCGAGCAGCCAAAGTTTCTTTCTTTTTCTTGGTAGCAACTTTCTTCATAACATTGCGATAGAAATAAGGTTCCCCTTGTTCATTTTCAACTTCCTCAGTCAAGTACTTATAAAGACTAGAAAGCGCTGATAAAGTACGGTTGATGGTTGTTTGGGAGACACCATTCTTTGTCGTATTAGCATTAAGCAAAGGACGTTCACGTAAGTAAAGAATAAAAGATTCCATGTCTTTCTTTGTCATATTCTCAAGTACATCTAAAGGTATATTTGCCATGGTGTCATCATTCGATATACCAGATTCTAAAACCCAGCTGAAAAATCGATCGTATTCCTTTAAATATTCGTACAAGGTCGTAAAACTGTAGGGAACAGCCAATTTTGATTGATAGTATTCCAGAACATACCAGGGCATGACTTGTTTAAGTTTATCAATACGTTCTAATAAGATCTCGCGTTTCATGTTTTTCTCCAAATCTTTCTATACTAGTAGTATAGCATAGCTATATATATTTTTCAAGAAAATTATAGTTTTTCGGAAAGATGTTATAGGAGATAGTTCATTTAACAAAAATTTTTTTTTGACCAAAAAATGTACTTTATTCCCGCGAAAACTAAATCTTTCGCATACTAAAATTTTGTACATTATCTACTTGAAAACTAAAAATACAATCTTTTAAAATAATGTACTTTATAAAAATCTATGATAAAAAAACAAGTTCAAATTTGAACCTGCTTTTAAATTTTTCTATAAGGGACAAAATGTTCTCTTTTTTGTCTACGCCCTTTACAAAACACGCATGGCTCGATAGATCGTTTTACATTTGCAATCTTATCTACGATAGCCATTCTATAACGATGTTCTGGATTATTCTTACAAATCCACCAAAATCTTAATTGCGTATTATTTGGGATTCTTTCTGGATCTTCTAGAATAAGATTATTAAGATAATCCCACTCGTTCATCAAATCTTCAAACGAGATATTATCTTGTCTTTCTTTTAGTTCTGCACAAAATGGACACATTTCTTTAAGATCTTTTGTCTCGGAACTTAAATACTTATTTAATATAATGCTGAAGCGCTCATGAAATTCAAAGTTACATTCTTTGCAGCGCCATAAATTGAACCTTTTTTCAGTTAATAATGGAACAAAACTATCTATAGAGACTTTATTATTTGGTACCCACAATTTTGCTAGTTCAGGGTACAAATAATCAAATGTATTATACCCCTTCAGAGGCTTATCGTTGTTACAGTAAGGACAACACTGAGAAACTTCTCTTCGAATAGTGAACAAGCTTTAATAGTTTCAATAAGAAAAAGTTTGTGAGTGAACAGGATTTAAAGCAAAAAAATAAGAGCCGATGGGCTCTTATAATTATCTCTATAACTTGTAATTTTTTATTTACTTAAAACTTTTCTTTGCCAACTTTTCTCATTACATTTTGGACATTTCATATATCTTGTAGTTCCAAAGTGCATTGCAAAATATACTTTACTGTATTTTGGCACATATTTATTATGGCATTTTTGACATTCATAATAACCTGTTTCTGTTTCTATTTTTAATGCAAATGAAACACCTATTATTAAAAGAACGAATGCTAATATAAACAACAATATTCTTGCTATATTATTCTCTATTAAAAATGATGTAACAAAAATTAGTGTTAAAAAAGATATTGTTGAGCCAAAACCAATAACATTTTCATACATCATTAGTTTTTTATTTTGCATTTCTTCCTTTTTTGCCATTTCTAACAAATTTTTTTCTGCTGTCTCATTATAATTATTCATATCAATCATCTCCCCACTTAATAATTCATTTACACTTATTTTAAGTTCATTACATAAATCTAGCATAATTGATGAATCAGGCATTGCTTTTCCATTTTCCCATTTAGATATAGCCCTATCTGTAATATTTAACTTTTCTGCAAGTTGCATTTGAGTCAAATTATTCTTTTTCCTACTTTCAGCTATAAATTTTCCAATTTTAATCTGATCCATAACTTTTACCTCCTTAAATTTAAGTGTAAATTATTATTATTAAAAAGTACACATACCATTGGTTGAGTGGGATATTTTTTATATCAACTAATGGTTGAATAAGTGTAAATTGTCTTTATAATAGTGATACAACTAAGCCAACAATTAAGCAGACAATTAGTCCAATAAGTTCTCCAATAATTGAGCCTTTTATATGAAACCAATAGTTATGATATTCTTGTATCATATCTTCCGTACCTTCTATTATAAATTGTTTACTATGGCAAAACCATAAAGATAAAAATAATTATTTTTTTCATGATTTATTAATAATACTGACCCTTAGGATACAGTATACTCCTTTCTAGGAAGAATTCTTATTATCCCTATCTTTATTATAGGCCTACAGCAATTTATATTCAATTATTTATATATGAAGGTAATTTCAGAATTTGAACTTTAAATTTTTTATTATACATTGATTATCATTGAAAATAATGTACAAATTAATTTCTCAGATTAGAGGATATTGTGTACTAGAAAACATACAAAATACCACTCCAGAATAATGTACAAAACAAAAATAAAGTACACTCCTTAAAGAATGTACTTTATGCTTCCAATTCAGTTGTATCAATGGTTTAGCTCTTGTTAAGTCAATTGTACATAAACTTTTAGTTTATTTAGGCTTGCCTAACTAAGTTGTCAGTAACCAAAAATTTTTTTTAAGCCAATTACACTCAATTATGTACTTTATTTAAATGAACACTGGAAATCTTAAAAGCTATCCATCTACTGTTATATGTACTTTATCTAAGTGAAAACTGATAATTTTTCAATTGTACATTTTGACAATTTAAAAACACTTTATATTACTTAAAGTGTTCTTATTTTTTTATATCTTTTTTAAACTGTATAAAATATTTTTGCTTTCTTCTGTAACCTTTGCAAATTGAACATGCCTTTTTATTTCGTTTTCTGTACGCCATTCTTTCTTTAACTTGAATTTTATAACAATAATTAAGGTTTTCTTGACATATCCACCATACAGACATATTACTTAACTCTGTAATTTCAGTTGGACTTGTTATCAAGAAGTTATTTACATAATCCCACTCGTTCATTAGACTTTGTTGAGTTGTTGCCAAGTCGTTAAATCCTTTTAAAACTTTTTGATTCGTGCACAAGTGTGTAAATATTGTAAAACAATTTCAAAATGTGGTAGACTAGATATGAATTTTGATGGACGATAATTAGGTCAGAGAAAAGGTTACAGATGGAAAAATTAGTTTTTATCGTTATGCTAGTGTTCTTGGCATTTGTGTTTATTGGAATATTGTTTTGGCTGCGTTTTAGAATGAAGAACACCTTTGAGAACGGTGTTCCAGTGTACGATGCCCCAACAAATAATCAGACAAGGACGAGTAAGCTAAGCGTAGGAGAGTATGCAGTGCACATAGTTTTAATACTAATTAGCGCTGTAATTGCCTTTAAGGTCATGGGCATGTTCCGTCATGGGGCGGCGCCAATTGGTGCTGCTATAATCACGCCTTCTATAATGGCGCTTTTCAATGCACGAAGGAGAACCGGGAAATCTTGGATAGGTATCGTTGCAGTGCTTATGATATTCGTGTTTTTGATGTTTGTATATATAATTATAGGTCTACCTGATAACGCACCTCCACTTAAAATTGACAGAACTGAAATTCATCTTACAGAGACTAAGATTTCGGATTTGATAGACCAGGGGTTTGAAATCTATGTGTCAAATGGTAGACATGATTATCCTAATTATAATGAGCTTTTGACAACGGGAAGCTATTCTAAATACCAAGGAGCTGAGGTTAGCGTACCAAACGGCTTTAAGTCATATGACTCAGCAGTTACGCGATCTACCTATCTTCTTGTAAAGAAGAATGTAGTTCTCGGATGTATAGGTGTTTACGGAGATAAGAGGAAGAGTACGGAGCTGAAGGACTGTGTAGTTACGCAGGTTTGCTTCGATTCTGAGTGCACAGCTGTTGCCAAAAAATATGGAATTTCATATAATATAGATGGTATAGATTTGCTAAAGAAGCTTGACGAAAACGAGTTCACGAAAGTATTTGGGAAAAAAATATGGCTGACTCCAAGCGAGCCAAGAGATGAATATTTGGGACATTACGGTGTGCAGTGGGGAGCAGGTAACAATGAATTCTTTTGGAATCATTATTTTATGAATTTAGACCTTGATTCGAATAATGATATAGTTAATTTTAATTTTAGTTCTAATATTGCAGCAGAGCGATAGAAGAATTTGCAGGGATAATTAGGCAAAATGAAAAAGAAAAAAGTACTAAGTAAGACAAAGTATGCTATTTATCTTCTGATGGTCCACCTTATATGCATACTTTTCACTATAAGCAAAATAATGATACCTTCATGGGGTCACTGGTTAGAGACGACACGCTTTCTTTGGACAAGCTTTCCTATCTATGTATGCGTGTTAATAGCCGTTTTCCCAATGATATGCTTTTGGCCATATTTGATTAGTGCAGATTTTAAGCCGGGTACAGCAAAGACCTTGCTTGCGACTTTTGGTCTAATAGTAGGTAACGTGACTCTGATTTTGATATATACGACTATTTTGCACAAGGTATTATAGGTATAAAAAAATCCCTTTATAGGGATTTTTTGATTGCTTCAAGTAGCTCGTCATATTCTTCAAATGCTGGAACCTCTGGGTGATCCTTCTTGATTGATTCAGTGCTTCTAAACAAGAATCCTAGTGGGTGTCTCCTTGAAACAAGTCGGTTTAATCTACCGACGGTCAAGGCAGTTGATTTGGTTAGTCCAAATTATTCGGCAAGCCATAAATACTCAAATTTCTCCCAAATCTCGATTCAAATTGTTTAACTGCTCATCTGTATAGGAAAATGTCATTATTGCTCTCCTTCGTCTTTATCAGAATAAGTTACCCTGATTTTCGAAGTGGTTTCACCCTTGTTTTCATTCAAAAATTGTCTATCTTTTATTCTTCCTTCCCATTCCAGTGAAGCATCAGTTATTTCCTCAGTGTCTAAAGAATATCCAATCCCATACTTAATTTTTCTTTCATCATTAAATTTGATTTCTACATCACAAGACCATGAACCTGAAGGGCTTGTATATTCTGGATTAGAAATCTTAATCTCTTCTATCCCTTGATAAGAATTCTTTAACGCATTGACCAGACTAACTTCATATTCTCTATTTCGACGCTCTTCTTGGGATTTTCCTAACATGTTAAACATAAAAACACCTCCTGTTGTGATGGGTACGAGTAACAAAGCGATTAGTAACCTTTTATGGATTTTTTTATTGCTGGAATTATTCATTTAAGTGGTTCTCCTTTTCTTCATTCTACTATAATTTAAAGATAAATAATACTAGAATAGAGAAAAATGTATCTAAAACAAGCCCATCAAAACCTGTTCCTCGGTGAGACTTAGTCGCAATAACACGGAATTCTTGACCATCGGAGGTGGTTATAGTGTTAGTTTCATCCGAAGATAACTTATCATTTGTTTTGGCTACAACTTTCTTTTCAACTTCCCTTTCAGCATATTCAAAATTTACACTATAAACATTTTTTCCGTGATTTAATTCATTGAGTTGTTTATCAGTATAAGTGTATACCATTAATATTCTCCTTCTGAACCATCTGAATAAATAATTTTTATTAGTTTACTAGTCTTACCCAAGTGACTATTTAAAAATTCTCGGTCCTCTTTTCTATTCTCTCTCTCTAAAGATACATCAGAAATTCGTTTATCATTTTTTGAATAATTTATTTTATTTTTTATGCTTCTCTCATTAAAATATAGTTCACTACGCAAGTCCAACTTCCTGGAGGATTTGTGTAGTTTGCATTAGAAAATCTAATTTCTTCAATACCCTCATAACTATCTTTTAAAGTTTCAACCAAACTAACTTCATACTCTCTATTCCGACGTTCTTCTTGAGACTTCCCAAACAAACTAAACATAAAAACACCTCCTGCAGTGATAATTACGAGTGACAAAACGATCAGTAGTCTTTTATGACTTTTTTTAATTCCAGAATTGTTCATTTGAGTTTTTCTCCTTTTTCTTATTATACAATAATCTATTATGAAAAAAACAATAAAAAAGCCGATCTCAACACAGAGAATCGGTTTTCTAATAGTATATTTAACGATGTATTTTTGCATAATATAATTTATGTAAACACCCTATCTTACAATAGCAAATCTTTTACTTTTCCAATTTCACTTTTTGGAATCACGAGATGAATCATATCTCCTAGATACATCCTTGTAGAACCATTAACTGTCTTACTTTTACCGTTATGTACCTGGGTTGTGATAAGTACGTTATGTGGTAAATTGAGTTCATGTACCTGCTTACCAGCTATCTTATCAGAAACTGGGATTTCTATCAGGGTAACTTCTCCATCATCAGTTGCTGATTCAGGTAACATTTTTTCTAGCATGGCTTCATAGACGGGGGCTCCTTTGAGCAAATCCATGACGATGTAAGCAACTAGGGTCACCATCCCTAAAGGCATGAGATTGCGGATGTCACCAACCATTTCTGTCACAAGAATCATAGCTGTCAAAGGTGCTTTTGAAATAGCTCCAAAATAGCCACTCATTCCTAGAATTACAAAAATTGGGAATTGCTGCTGTGTAACGAGGCCAAGATTGACACAAATAACACCGACCAGAGCTCCAAGTAAGGATCCTAAAGCTAAAATAGGTAGGAAAATTCCACCAGGAAGTCCACTTCCGTAACTAATCATGCTCCAGATAAAGCGAATGATGAAGTAAATTAAGAGAATTTGGAAGCTAAAATCTTGTTCTGTTAAGGATAAGACAACCTGATTTCCTCCACCAAGTATTTGTGGTAGGAAGATTCCTACTGGAATGATAAGGAGAAAGGCTAGAATAGGATAATAGGCCTTATCCAGATGAATCTTTTGACCAATCCAATCATATACTTTTCCGACATTTAGAACAGCTTTTTCATAGAGAAAACCTGAAAAACCAAGAAAAATCCCCATAACCAGATAAATCCAATACTGACTCAAACTCATAAGAGGGATATTATCAGGCATATCAAGCACAGGTGTTAAGCCAAAGATGAGAAGGGAAACAAAGTTTGCTACTAGACTAGCAGCCAAGGTAGAAACCCAAAAGAATCGTGAAAAATGATGGTAGACTTCTTCTACTACAAATAGGAGTCCCGCAATCGGTGCATTAAAGGCTGCAGCAAGTCCAGCAGCAGCTCCGCTAGCAATCAAAGAACGCTCCTCAACAGGGCTAGACTTGAGCCATTTAGCAATTCCTTTTCCTCCAGCGGCACCTAGCTGAATACTGGGACCTTCACGACCGAGCATAAGCCCACTCGCAATGGCCAAGATACCTAGAATGTATTTCTTCCAGAGGACACTCCACCAATTGAGAGACATGAGACCTTTTAACTCCGCTTCAACTTGAGGAATACCAGAACCTTTAATATCTTTTTCTGAGCGTGTTAATTTAGCACTAACTAAGCAAATGAGGATATAAAACAATAAAATAATCAATAGATTCCGTATCAGATTTTCTTGGTCTTGATAAAATCCTTGAACGATATGAAAGCCTTTTTCGATCAAAAATCGAAATGATCCTACAATAATTCCTACGACTAATCCGACAATAATACCTCGCCCTACTTGAGCTAAGATCGTACTGGACGCGAAGGCAAATTCTTTCTTGGAACTAAGTATTTCCGATTGTTCCTCCATAATTCTCTCCTTTAATTATCTTTTATTAGTTTCTGAAACGATCGTTTTAATCGGTTCAAAACTGGTGCGATGAATGGGTGTGACACCGTACTTTTCAATTCCTTCTAGATGCTTAGCAGTTCCATAGCCAGCGTTTTGAGCAAAATCATAGCCTGGAAATTCTTCGTCATAGTTAGCCATGATCTTATCTCTTGTAACCTTAGCAACGATAGATGCTGCTGCAATAGATAGGGAATTAGCATCTCCTTTGATAATGGATGTTTGAGAAATCGGCAAATCCAATGTCATAGCATCAATCAAAAGATGTTCTGGCTGAGGTTCAAGTTGAGAGATAGCTTCCCTCATGGCTAGTTTCGTCGCTTCATAGATATTGACTTGGTCAATGACATGATTATCCATAATCCCTATACCGATTGCTAAAGCATTATCCTTAACGGCTTGAAAAATCTCCTCGTGTTTTTTCTTAGGAATTTTTTTGCTGTCATTTAAACCTTTAATTTTACAATTTTGAGGTAAAATCACTGCAGCAGCCACCACTGGACCAGCTAGCGGACCACGTCCAACCTCATCTACACCTGCAGTTAGGTTAATCCCCTGAACGTAAAGTTCTTTTTCATATCGAAGCATGGCTTCTAAGCGAAGATTTTCATCTATTTCTGCTTGGATGGCCTTTTTACGCTTTTCAATTTCCTTTTGTACACCTGAACGAGAATCTTTTTCAATTTCCTTAAAAAAGGAATTTTCAAGTTCTCTTATCTTTGCTAATTCTTCTTTTATTTCTTTAATCGTTGCCATTGAGGTCTTCCAATGTATCTAAGGTATAGTTACCTAGTTTTCCGTCACGAACTTCCTTGACAAAGAGATTATAGAAACGATCGTAATCATCACGGAAACCAAGGATACGTGTCATATCCATGATAATTTCTGGAGCTTCATCTTCCAGATTCATTTGTTTAAAACGTTCTTGGAGCTTTTCAGGGTAATGTGTTTTAAAGTAATTAAGACCGAAAATCGTTACTTCATCCATTGGAAGCAACTGATCTTTGATAGCTCCAGTTAATGCGAGTTTGAGTGCTACGGTTTCATCTTTAAATTTTGGCCAGAGAATCCCTGGAGTATCCAAGATTTCAAGATCCTTATTGGTTTTAAGCCATTGTTGCCCCTTAGTGACACCAGGTTTATTACCAACAACGGCGATTTTTTTACCAGCCAAACGGTTCATCAGCGTTGATTTACCAGCGTTTGGAATACCGATTATCATGGTACGCAAGGTCTCGATTTGAATACCACGTTCTTTTTGACGAGCAATCTTCTCTGCCATGAGTTTCTTAGCGGCATCCGTTACTACTTTTACTGTTATTTGTTCCTTAGAGTTGATAGCAAGTGTCTGAATGCCTTGTGATTCAAAGTATTGACGCCACTCTTTCGTTAATGCTGGGTCCGCAAGGTCTGCCTTGTTCAAAATCAATAGTCTTGGTTTATCACCGATGATTTTAGTCAGCATCGGATTTTGACTAGACAAGGGCAAACGTGCATCTACTAAAACTGTTACAAAGTCAACAAATTTTAAATTTTCCTGGACTTGACGACGCGCCTTAGACATATGTCCAGGAAACCATTGAATAGTTGCCATTTTATTTCCTTTTCTTCATACAAACTTATTCTATAAAACATAGATGATTACTGACTATTTTACCATAATTTAGCTAGTTTTGCAGGGTGTTAGACAATTAAAAGACTAGAAAAGCCCCTCTTAAAGAAGTGGGGCTTTGGAAATTTTATTGGTAAATAGCTTGTGCTGCAGTGATGAGAGTAAGATTATAAACATCATCTGAGCTACATCCACGTGAAAGGTCATTAACTGGCTTATTCAAACCTTGTAAAACAGGTCCTACAGCTGAGAAACCACCTAGACGTTCTGCAATCTTGTATCCAATATTTCCTGCTTCGATACTTGGGAAGATGAAGACAGTTGCATGTCCAGCCACTTTACTTCCTGGAGCTTTCAAAGCTGCGGTTTCAGGGTGGAAGGCAGCGTCAAATTGCAATTCTCCATCAATTTCAAGGTCAGGACGCAATTCGTGTGCACGTTTAGTAGCTGCTACCACTTTATCAACGTTTTCACCGAAACCAGAACCTTTACTTGAGTAACTTAACATTGCAATTTTTGGCTCGATACCAAACATTTTAGCTGTGATTGCTGAGTTAATAGCAATTTCAGCTAGGGCATCAGCATCAGGATTAATGTTGATTGCACAGTCTCCGAAAAGATAACGTTCTGAACCACGAGTCATTAAGAAAGCACCTGAAGTACGAGTTACATTTGGACGAGTTTTAATGATTTGAAGTGCTGGGCGAACAGTTGCAGCAGTTGAGTGAAGTGCACCTGAAACCATACCGTCAACCAAGCCCATATAAACTAGCATAACACCAAAGTAGTTAACGTCTTCACTCAAGAGTCTAGTAGCTTCTTCTTCTGTTATCTTACCGTTACGACGTTCTACAAGAGAAGCAACCATATCGTCAAATTTATCGTAATGATCTGGGTCGATGACTTCATACCCCTCATGAATTCCTTCGATTTCAAGGTAGATTTTGATTTTTTCAGGTTTACCAAGCAAAACTGGGATAACATCTGTTTCTTTCACCAAACGTTTTGTAGCTTGTAGGATACGAGGTTCTTTCCCTTCGGGTAGAACGATGCGTACATTTTTACCAACTAGGTTGGTTTTTAGACTTTCAAAAACTTCCATGAGTTTTCTCCTTTAATATTAATTAATTGATAACTTAGTTATTAAATTCTTAAAATCATCTGGCAGCGGAGATGATATTTCCAACTGTTCTTCAAGAAAAGGATGATAAAAAGATAAGAAATGGCAATGTAGCGCTTGACGCTGTATGCCATGCTCTAAACTTCCACCATAGAGGTCATCTCCAAGTAATGGAAAACCAATATGTGAAAAATGAACACGAATTTGGTGTGTTCTCCCAGTATGTAATCGAATATCGACTAAATGTATGTCTCCATAGGATGCTATGACCTTGTATTCTGTGTGAGCATATTTACCACCTTTAGCTACACGCCTTGTGATGATAGAATCTTCATCTCTCGCAATGGGAGCTATGATTTCTCCCTGTGGTTCCAGATGTCCATCTCCCTTGACTAAAGCGTAATAACGCTTTTCAATAGCCTTTTTTTGTAACTGTTTATCTAATCTGGCATGCGCATAGCCGTGTTTAGCAAAAAGCATCAATCCAGAGGTATCTCTATCAAGCCGAGTTACAATGTGAACCTGCTGATTCTCATAGTTTTGGTTTACATAGTAACCCTTGATAAAGTTGGCAATGGTATTGGAATGATTGACACTAGGTATAGATGCAACTCCAAAGGGTTTGTTGATAATCAAGAAATGATCATCTTCAAATAGAATATCTAGCGGATAATCAATTGCTTCCAGTGTCTCGAAACCTTCTTCTGGAGGAATATCAATGACAACCTCATCCCCAATATCTAAGAGATAGGTTGCATTCTGCGGATGCCCATTGACTCGAATATCACCACCTCGAAACTTAATCTTGGCAAGTAACCCTTTTGAAACTTCATGTTTTTTCAGAAAGGTTTTGACCTTGACATGTTCATCAGCAATAAACTGAAACCTCATTCGTCCACCTCACCAATAAAGGCATCTTTAACACGATTCCAAAAACTGGTGTGGCTTGGTGTCGCTACAAAATGAATCTTATGATGATCAATCTGGTATTCTATTTTTTCAATATTTCGGAAAGAATAAATACTATTATCGATTGAGATTGTGTGATAGTCATTTCGAGTCGGTATCAATTCAATCTTGTCTTTTTTTGGAACGATGATTGAAGAACCAAGTGTGCGATAGATTCGGTTGTTCAAACTGGCAATTTCAGCCAATTGAAGGGCTTCTATGGTCGGATGCAGTACTGCTCCACCAAGTGATTTATTATAAGCTGTACTTCCTGTCGGCGTTGAAACCGTTAGGCCGTCACCACGGAAACGTTCAAAGGGAACATGGTTAATAATGACATCAGCAACCATAGTTCGATCCGCTCGACGAATGCTAGCTTCATTTAGTGCTCGGAAAGACTTGACTTCACCATTTTCGAGAAATATTTTTACACTAAGGAGTGGATAAGAAACTTGAGCTCCATTATCCAACTGTAAATTTGTAACCAATTGGTCCAACTCAAAATCACGATAATCCGTATAAAAACCTAAATGTCCCGTATGAACCCCAACAAAACGAACCTTATCCAGTTGGTTTTCATACTTATGGAAAGCAGACAGTAACATCCCATCTCCACCAATAGAGACGACGATATCTGGATTTTTATCATTCAGGATAAAATTATTCTTTTTTAATCGTTCTTTTAACTCAAATAGAACTTTCTGACTCTGAGGCTTACGGTTGGCAATTAGGTCAATTCGTTTACCTGTATTCTTCATCGGTATCGTCACTGTTTCCTACCCCGTCATTTAATTTTCTGTGCAAAGGATCAAAGAGCGCTTGGGCTTCCTGGATATCAGCACGTATTTTACTCATTTCTTCGTCTAACTGGTGAGAAATTCTAGCTGTAATTTCAAGTCTTTCCTTGATTTCTTCTGGGAAATCTCCCTGATATTTATAATTGAGAGAATGCTCGATTGTAGCCCAAAAGTTCATTGCCAAAGTACGAATTTGAATCTCAACTAGAATGGTTTTTGCACCGTAAATCGTATCAACCGTATACTCAATAATCACATGGTAAGAACGATAACCCGATGCCTTTCGATGAGTAATGTAATCACGTTCTTGAACAACTCTCATATCCTGTCTTTTACGAAGGATAGATACAACCTCATTCACATCGTCTACAAATTGAACCATGACACGTAAACCTGCAATATCTTGCAAATCTTGTTCAAGCGTGTCATAGGTTATTCCACGACGAACCATTTTTTCTTTGATACTTTCAATAGGTTTCACACGCCCTGTTACGAATTCAATTGGTGAATGTCGATTTTGTTTGCGGTACTGTTTTCGAATCCCCCGTAGTTTTATTTTTAACTCGCCAACAGCTTGAATGTAAGGATCTAAAAATTCTTCCCATTCAGTAATCATAGATTTTATAGATTCACCCCTCTTTAGCTACAATATTCATTTACTCTTTGATTTTCATTTAAAAATCATATACAATAAATACAGTTATTATTATACCATAAATCGCTTTCAAACAAAATAAAAGGTTCTCAAAATGAAACATTTAGAAATAGAATTAAAAACTCTTCTAAAGAAAGAAGACTATATAAAATTAAAAGAATATTTTTCGGATATTACTCCTATTACGCAAAACAACTACTACTTAGATACTTGTGACTATAAGCTACGTAGCAATAAGATAGCCATGCGTATTCGGACTTTTGAAGATAGCGCTGAATTAACTATAAAAATTCCTCAAGCTGTAGGCAATATGGAATACAATCAAGCTCTCACTCTAGAAGAGGCAAAGAAATGTTTAGAGGAATGCAAACTTCCCCAGGGTATGATTTTAGAAGAACTTTCAAATCGAGGTGTTTCACCAAGTGGATGGGTTGTTTTAGGTTGTTTAACCACTGTTCGTTATGAGAAAGAGACCTCTATCGGACTTATGGCACTAGATCAAAGTACCTACTTCGATGTTGTTGATTATGAATTAGAGCTGGAAGTCGAAAATGGAGACCAGGGAAGTCTTGATTTTCAGGAGTTTTTACAGGCAAATGATATCGAATACAAGAAAGCACCTTCAAAATTAGTACGATTTATAGAAAATATGAAAAAATCCTGAAATAATCAACTTTTTTTGATAAAATAAAAGAGATAAAAAATATTAGAATCTGTAACAGAAAACACTTGTTTTAAAATTGTTTGCTTTTGCTGATTCACGTAGTTTATAGAGGACGGTTTATCAATGTCAGATACAAAGAATATGAAGCTTTTTTCACTTTCATCAAACCATGAAATTGCTCAAAAAATCGCAGATGCTGCAGGTGTTCCACTTGGAAAATTATCATCACGTCAATTCTCAGATGGTGAAATCCAAGTTAACATCGAAGAAAGTGTTCGTGGGTATGATGTTTATATCATCCAGTCTACTTCTTATCCAGTTAGCAATCATTTGATGGAACTTTTAATCACTGTTGATGCCTGTGTTCGTGCTAGTGCAAATACAATCAATGTTGTCATGCCTTATTTTGGTTATGCTCGTCAAGACCGTATCGCTTCTTCTCGCGAACCCCTTACAGCTAAACTTGTTGCAAATATGTTGGTTAAAGCCGGAGTTAGTCGTGTATTGACACTTGATCTTCACGCTGTTCAGGTTCAAGGTTTCTTTGATATTCCTGTTGACAACCTCTACACAATTCCCCTTTTTGCTAAACATTACTGCGAAAAAGGTTTGACTGGATCAGATGTGGTTGTTGTTAGTCCTAAAAATTCAGGCGTAAAACGTGCCCGTAGCCTCGCTGAGTATCTTGATGCACCGATTGCTATCATCGACTATGCTCAAGATGATTCTGAACGTAGCCAAGGATATATTATCGGTGAGGTTGAAGGTAAGAAAGCAATCTTGATTGATGATATTCTAAATACAGGTCGTACTTTCTCTGAAGCTGCTAAAATCTTAGAACGCGATGGTGCAATTGAAATATATGCAGTTTCAAGTCATGGACTTTTCGTTGACAGCGCTGCAGAATTGCTTGATGCAGCTAATATCAAAGAAATCTTGGTTACAGATTCTGTAGTAACAGAAAGTAAAAAACCAAAAAATGTAAAATACATTACAGCAAGCGAATTAATTGGTGATGCCATGGTTCGTATTCATGAAAGAAAACCAGTTAGTCCACTATTTAAGTTTAAATAGAAATTAGGTGAGTTTTTGATTTATTTGGATAATGCTGCTACGACACCCATGTCATCTGCAGCTATCTCAGCAATGACCCAAGTCATGCAAGAAACATATGGAAACCCTTCTAGTATTCATAGCCATGGGCGACAAGCAGGTAAATTATTACGTGAAGCCCGTCAAGAATTAGCAGGTTTACTAGGTACAAAGCCCCAACACATTTTCTTCACTTCTGGTGGTACAGAAAGTAATAATACAGCTATTATCGGCTACTGTCTTCGTCATCAGAATCGCGGAAAACACATTATTACTACTGCTATCGAGCATCACGCTGTGCTTGAACCAATTGAATATCTGGTGGAAAATTTCGGATTTGAAGTAACTATTTTGAAACCTGTAAATCAAGAAATTACAGCAGAACAAGTCAAAAATGCTCTTCGTGAAGATACCATTTTAGTTTCAACTATGTTTGCAAACAATGAAACAGGGACTCTATTACCGATTGCTGAGATTGGTGAGCTGCTAAAAAATCATTCTGCTGTTTATCATGTTGATGCAGTTCAAGCAGTCGGTAAATTAACGATTCTCCCTGAAGAATTAGGAATTGATTTTCTTAGCGCTTCTGCACATAAATTTTATGGTCCCAAAGGCGTTGGTTTCCTTTATGCTGCTACCACTGATTTTGATTCCTACCTACACGGTGGAGATCAAGAACAGAAAAAAAGAGCAGGAACAGAAAACCTTCCTGCAATAATTGGGATGGTAGCGGCACTTAAGGACGATATTGAACATATAGAGACTAACTTCGAAAAAGTTCAAAAGTTACAGGAAACATTTCTAGCGGAAATGGATGGAACAAACTACTATCTAAATCAGGGAAAAGAACAACTTCCCTATGTTCTCAATATTGGATTTCCAGGACAACGCAACGACCTACTGCTACTTCGTTTAGACCTTGAAGGTATTTCTATTTCAACTGGTTCAGCATGTACTGCTGGTGTAGTTCAAGTTAGTCATGTTCTTAAGGCTTTTTATGGAGAAGACTCGCCTCGCTTACATGAGTCTGTTCGCGTCAGCATTTCACCTCAAAACACAGAACAAGAAATGTTAACCCTTGTCAAAAAAATTAAAGAAATTATTGGAGGATAACTCAATGGCATTCGAACAAACGATTAAATTAAAAAATTGCCGTTACGATTACACACTTAGTCCAACTGTTAAAAAATTTACGCTTAAAGATAATACTTTTTTTGAAACTAAAGTTGGTAACTATGAATTAACGCGTCTTCTTGAAAAAGTACCAAATAGTGGAGAGGGATTCCAACTTAAGATTATTATTAACAAAGACTTAACAGGCGCAAAAATCAACATCACTGATAAATTTGGTCTACGTTTGGTTGATATCTTCAAATCAGAAGAAACTCACATCCACCAAGAAAAATTTTACTTCTTGATGGATAGCCTGGTTGAACGTGGCGTATTTACAAAAAGCGAAAGATAGAAGGTCATTATGTTTCGATTAACTTACAAGGACTCCTATCAAGTAGAGCGTGTGCAAGAATATGAAGACTATGAAGCTCTTATGCTCTCTCTATCGGGTTGTGTAACCCTTCCTGATACTACTCTTGTTACTTCATTAACACATGATGGAGTTGAAATTTATCAGGGACTTCTAGGTAATCTCTACCGCTTTTTAAGGACTTACCACGAAACTAAGATAAACTAAGATTTTTTCTTAGTTTTTTTTCGTTATTGTTGCATTTTTCACAAGCTTTCTATAAAATAGTAGATAGAAAGGTTGTGATTTTGTGAAAGAAAAACAGTCTGCTATTCCTAAAGCAACAGCAAAGAGACTTTCTCTCTATTACCGTATTTTTAAAAGATTTAATGCCGAGAAAATTGAAAGAGCCAATTCCAAACAAATTGCAGAAGCAATTGGAATTGATTCTGCCACTGTTCGTCGTGACTTCTCTTACTTTGGAGAACTTGGACGTCGTGGATTTGGCTATGATGTCAAAAAGCTCATGAACTTTTTCGCTGATCTTTTAAATGATAATTCTATTACCAATGTTATGCTTGTAGGTATTGGAAATATGGGTCATGCCCTCCTCCACTACCGCTTTCATGAGCGCAACAAGATGAAAATCATCATGGCTTTTGACCTTGATGATCATCCTGAGGTTGGTACCAAAACTCCTGACGGTGTTCCGATCTATGGAATCTCACAAATAAAGGACAAAATTAAGGGTAGTGATGTTAAAACTGCTATTCTTACTGTTCCTAGTGTTAAATCTCAAGAAGTTGCTGAACTTTTGGTTGATGCTGGCATCAAAGGTATCCTCAGTTTCTCTCCTGTTCACCTACATCTTCCTAAAGACGTAGTTGTTCAGTATGTCGATCTTACAAGCGAACTTCAAACCCTCCTCTATTTCATGCGTAAAGAGGATTAGAAAGTGTAAATATTTATGAATAAACCAGTTATTGGGATTACAGGAAATGAAACCCCGCATCCAGATGATGAGCTTATGATGAGTTATGCTTCAAAAGGCTTTGTTGAAGGAGTTAAGAAAGCTGGAGGTATACCCATTATCCTACCGATTGGTGATGAAGAAATGGCCAGTTACTACATTAGTTTAATTGATAAACTTATTCTAACTGGTGGACAAAACGTTGACCCTAAATACTATGGTGAGCCAAAAACTATTGATAGCGACGACTACCACCTTCAACGTGATATTTTTGAGTTAGCCCTCATTAAAGAAGCAATTAAGCAAAATAAACCAATTTTTTCTGTCTGTCGTGGTACTCAACTTTTTAACGTAGCCATGGGCGGGTCTCTTTATCAAGATATCGAAGATCATTGGCAGGATAGTTCCGCTGAATACACCACTCAGCGGCTTGTCACCGAACCAGATACTGTTCTTCGAGAAATCTATGGCGAAATCTCTCATATCAATTCTTTCCACCATCAGAGCATCAAAGATTTAGCTCCTAATCTTAAGGTTGTAGCTCATGATCCTAAAGATGGCATTATCGAGGCTGTGACAACTACAGACGGCTTCCCCTATCTTGGTGTTCAATGGCATCCTGAATTTCTCTTTGAAAATCGCCCAAAAGATAAAACACTTTTCGACTATGTTGTCAATGAATTGTAAACCTGTATCATATACAGGTTTTTTTATATCATATCTGTCTTCTCGCGGTAACTAAAATAATCGGAATGTGAGACAATTAGATGGTCCAATAAGACCAACCCCATTAAGTCGCAAGCTTCTTTAACAAGCTTCGTAACATGGTCATCATTTCTACTTGGCATGACAGCCCCAGATGGATGATTATGAACCAGAATCACAGATGTTGCCATGTGCTTTAGGGCATAGTGGAGAATTTCTCTCGGTTCTGCAATACTTCTCGTGGCAGACCCGATAAAAATAGTCTGCTGGTGAATGATTTGATTTTGAGTATTCAGATAGAGCGCCACTAGGTGCTCTTGTTTTTTATCTCCAAGCTCAGCCTGCATCTTTTTAGCTAATTTACGACTGCTAAGAATACTCTCCATTTCCACTGTTTCCCTTTTATGGATACGGTAGCCTAATTCGATAACAGCTTGTAATTCGATAGCCTTAACACGTCCAATACCCGATAGAGTCTGCAATTCCTGTAGACTCATTCTTTTTAGGTCAGTTAAACAGGTTAGCTGATTTAATACCTTCTGTGCTATTTCAAAAACATTGGCTTGTTTCGTTCCTGTCCTTAGTAATATTGCCAGTAATTCTTGGTTGCTGAGTGCTTCTACTCCTTCTCTTACTAGTCTCTCTCTTGGTAAAAGTGAATCTTCTTGAAATGAAATACTATACATAAAAATCCTCCTCACTTTATTATTCGTGAGAAGGATCCTTAATTCGATAAAAACTAGTTATTTTTAGATTTTTTCAAGCGCTAGTCGCAAATCTTCAATCAAATCGTCGACATTTTCAAGACCGATTGAGAGACGGATTTGATTTTTAGTTACTCCTGCTGCTTCTAAATCAGAGTCTGACAACTGAGCATGTGTTGTAGTTGCAGGGTGAACTACTAATGATTTAGCGTCTGCTACATTGGCTAAGTTCGAAAAGATTTTCAAGTTGTCAATCACTTTACGTGCTTCTGCTTCTCCACCTTTAACGTGGAAAGTAAAGATTGAGCCAACACCTTTTGGTAAGTATTTTTCAGCCAAGGCATGGTAAGGACTATCTGGAAGTTTTGGATAGTTGACCTTTTCAACCTTTGGATGGTTCACAAGGAAATCAACGATTTTCTCAGCATTTTGAACATGGCGTTCAACACGAAGAGAAAGAGTTTCAAGACCTTGTAAGAGCAAGAATGAATTAAATGGTGATAGCGCAGCTCCCATATCGCGAAGCAATTGCACGCGAGCAGCAACGATAAAGGCTTGCAGCACCAACATCACGAGTATAACTGATATTGTGGTAGCTTGGATCTTCTAAGACTAATTGAGGGAATTTTCCTGAAGCAGCCCAGTCAAACTTACCACTATCAACGATGACACCACCAATTGTAGTACCATGACCACCGATAAACTTAGTTGCTGAATGAACTGCAATGTCAACACCGTGTGAAAAGACATTGATAAGATATGGTGTTGCAAAAGTATTGTCTGCAACCAAAGGAATCTGGTGTTTATGAGCAATTTCAGCGATTTTTTCGATATCAGGAATGTTGATAACAGGATTTCCCAAGGTTTCAATCAATACAAGTTTTGTATTGTCTTTAATAGCTGCTTCTACTTCTTCTAGATTATCAATATCAACAAAAGTTGTGGTGATTCCATAACGAGGAAGTGTTTCTTTCAAGAGGTTAAAGGTACCACCATAGATGGTTGATGCTGCAACGACGTGGTCTCCTGCGTGGGCTAGAGCTAAAATTGTGTAGGTAATAGCTGCCATACCTGACGCAGTTGCAAGTGCACCTACACCACCTTCAAGAGCTGCGATACGCTCTTCAAAGGCTGAAGTTGTAGGATTGGTAATACGAGTATAAATATTACCAGCCTTTTGAAGAGCAAAGAGTTCTGCACCCTCTTGTGTATCTTCAAATACAAAAGATGTTGTTTGGTAAATTGGTACAGCACGAGACTTGGTAGTGGCATCCACCACTTGTCCTGCATGCAATTGTAGGGTTTCAAATTTAAATTCACGAGTCATATTTAGACCTCCAAAGATTTCATTAGGTTCATTGTATCACCTAATTCGTTCAGTTACAAATACAACTTTGTTATATATTGGCATAAGAAATAGCTATGGCTATTATTAGAATTGTAGAACTTTTTTCAGATAGTTTAAAATATTTGTCTTCACTGCTCCTATACTTTATAATGTTTAGAAAGGAGAAAACTATGTCAGAAATTACACATGAAATCGATTCAAACTTTGCCGGTCGTTTAAATATCTTGCGTGCTGGTGTACTGGGTGCAAATGATGGAATTATCTCTATTGCTGGGGTTGTTATCGGGGTTGCCAGTGCTACAACTAATATCTGGATTATCTTCCTCTCAGGATTAGCCGCAATTCTTGCTGGTGCCTTTTCTATGGCTGGTGGCGAGTATGTATCCGTATCTACTCAAAAAGACACTGAGGAGGCTGCTGTAGCCCGCGAACAACTACTTTTGGATAAAGATATGGATGCTGCTAAAAAATCACTCTACGCAGCCTATCTTCAAAATGGTGAGTGTGAAACTTCAGCTCAACTATTAGTTAACAAAGCTTTTTTGAAAAATCCACTAAAAGCTTTAGTCGAGGAAAAATATGGTATCGAGTATGAAGAATTCACCAATCCATGGCATGCTGCAGCATCTAGCTTTATTTCCTTTGTCCTCGGAAGTCTCCCGCCAATGCTTTCAATAACTATTTTCCCAAGTGACTATCGAATCCCTGCTACTGTTATTATTGTAGCAATTTCACTTCTAGTCACTGGATATACAAGTGCCAAACTTGGAAAAGCTCCCACTAAAACAGCTATGATTCGGAACCTTTGTATTGGCCTTTTGACCATGGGTGTTACTTATCTATTTGGACAGTTGTTTAGCATTTAAAACATAAAAATACCTCGAAATCATCGAGGTATTTTTTTATAATTGGATAATTTTGCGATAGCTTCTTGAAGTTATCATAAAGATTAGTACATAAACTAAAGCAAAGATACCACAGATAGAAAGTGTTACACTTAACATCATAGCTGTATCTACTACCCCAATGACTTTAAGAATCAAACTTAACATATGATAAGCAAATGCCAAGTGTAGGAAAGCAAAGATTACAGGGAGGAAGAAAACAGTCAAGACCTGCTTGTTAATGGTTTGCTTGATTTGTTTTTGATCCAAGCCAACTTTTTGCAGGATGACAAAGCGTTCACGATCCTCATAACCTTCTGAGATTTGTTTATAGTAGATTACTAAAACTGTACCCATCATAAAGATGATAGAGAGGAAAATACCAATGAAGAGAATTCCTCCAAAGAGAGCATTCATTTGGGCAATTGCGTCACTTGCACCATTACCCCCATAAACCATAGCATCTTCTCTCTGGAGATTATGACTAAAGTTGTTCACATACGCATCAAAATCATCAGCTAGCTTTAACTGTTCCTCTAGACTTACAGTTACATCCATACCACCGTAGAACTGATTGAAGATAGCAGAATCTTGGTACTGATCCAAAAAGTTTTGAATATTTGGTACAACTAGATAGTTATAATCCGAAACCAAGAGAACGTACTGGTTTGAAACATGATCTCTGAGGAAATCTTGCTGTATTTCTTGCTTGACCGTATAATTCTGATTGTTCAGACTAATTGCTTTCTGACCTTTAAGTTGATCATTTCGAGCCCAAAGTCCTACTTCGTTTCCAGAAAGATTTAGCTTTTGTCCAGTCATTTTTTCATAATCTTTTTGGTCGAAAACTAGGAAAACTGTCTTTGGCAATACATTAGTTTTCCCTTTTTCATAGATAGTTAAGTTTGTTCCATCTTGATTAGAAAGGCCAAAGCTAGCATAGCTAAGAACGTCTTTATTGCTAATTGTTAAGTTCTTTTCGCTAGCATATTGAGTCAATAGTTGGTCTAAATCCTCAACTTCTATATTTTGTCCTTTAACATCAAAATCGTGAGGATACATAATATTTTTTATATTTTCAGATCCGTTATAGATGCTGGTTGCTGCAGACATGGTGACCAAAACCATGGTTGAAAGGATGGTAATGGTTGCTAAACCGACAGCGTTTTTCTTCATACGAAAGATAAGATTCGAAACAGAAATGAGGTTGTTTGGTTTGTAGTAGTATCTCTTGTTTTTCTTGAGCAACTGCAAGAAAACTGTAATACCCGCATTGAATAAAAGATAGGTCGCAACTATGACCAACATGACGGCAATAAAGAAAGTGAGGGTTGCTGAAATTGGGTCTTTTACGCTTTGTGCTAGATAGTAGCCACCACCTAGTGTAATTAGCCCTACTAAAGTTTGAAGGACTAGGAAACGCCCTTTCTTTTCACCTTTTGATTTCTCACGAGAGAGTTGGAGGGCATCCATACGAATGATACGTATAGCGTTTAGAAAGACAATGACTAGAAAGATAAAACCGAATACTAGAAGAATTGAAAGCACTACGGACCATTGGAAAGTTGCAACTAACTCTACCTTCATCTTTGCAAGTTTAAGCAATAATGCGAAGATCAGATTATCAAAGAGGGCACCAATCCCAATACCAGCAGTGACTGTTACAAGCCCAAAAATCAGGAGTTCCTTGAAGGTCATACCAATCAAATGACGCTTTTCTAAGCCCAACATGCCATATACACCCAGTTCTTTGGATCGATTTTTCATGACAAAGCTGTTGGCATAAAGCACGATGATGGCAGATGCAAGTGTCACTACGACAAGCCCTAGTTGTAGAGTAAATTGAATAGCGGATGCACCACGCAAATCCACAATTTTTGGATTAAAGGCTAGGGAGTAAAAGAGATAGCTAATCGTGACTGCCAAAATGACAGACAGAGCAAAAGGATAATAGAGTTTGCGGTTTTTGATTAAGTTGGATATGGCCAACTTATTGGTTAATCGAAACATACTAGTTCACCTCACTTGCCATTACAGTCAAGGTGTCAGAGATTTCTTGGAACATCTGACGATCAGTCTTTTCACCACGGTAGATTTGATTGTAAAGAATGCCGTCCTTGATGAAAAGAACACGTTTTGCACGGCTAGCTGCTGCTGTTGAGTGGGTCACCATGAGAATGGTTTGCCCTTGCTCGTTGATCTGATCAAAGATATCAAGGAGGGCTGCAGATGATTTAGAGTCTAGGGCACCTGTTGGCTCGTCCGCAAGGAGAATTTCTGGTTCTGTAATGATGGCGCGTGCAACTGCAACCCGTTGTTTTTGTCCCCCAGAAATTTCATAAGGGTACTTCTCCTGCAATTGATTGATGCCAAGATTTTCAGCAGTCACCACCAATTTTTTCATCATTTCTGTAATAGGCTTTCTAGACAATACCAAAGGGAGTAAGATATTGTCTTTAACAGAAAGCGTATCTAACAAATTGAAGTCTTGGAAGACAAAGCCTAACTTTTCACGTCGGAAGCTTGAGGCTTCAGAATTTTTAATGGTAGCTGTGTCAGTTCCATTTAGGAAGACCTGTCCACGCGTTGGCTTGTCAAGCATAGCTAGAATATTGAGTAGGGTTGATTTCCCAGAACCAGATTCACCCATGATGGCAACGTAGTCACCTTTTTCTACAGTAAAATGAATATCTTTCAGAGCTTCTACTTGGGTGCCTTGAAAACGAGTTTTATAAATCTTTTGAACGTGTTTTACATCTAATAGTGTCATGATAATCTCCTTTTTAATATCCCATTAATTGAAACTGAGCCTGCATCATTTGAATGCCGAGCTCAACTCGCTCGATATCCTTAGAACTCGGTTTACTTGTTTGTTTCTTTTGTAAAATATTTTTCATAGTTTCGCTCCTTTATCTTTATGATATAAGTGTACTCTAAAAAAAGAGTTGGTTCCATAACATAACCTTACATTTGGAGCTTTAATCTTACATTTTTGTAAGATAGAGATATTTTTTTGAAATCAACTACTATTAGTTTACCACAAATTTTTAAGCAAAAGAAAAACCCTTGTAATTACAAGGGTTTGATTTTTTATGAAAGGTAAAGCGGTTTACCAAAACCAACCTTTATCATCATCGATTGGTTCAGCTTGTTTTATTTTGCGTGGGCCTGTTTCGTACATGTCTGCTTCGATATCTTCCTTGGTTGGCAAGATATAGGCTATCATGATATAGATGATGATCCCGAGTCCAAAATTTGCGATTGTAAAGATAGCAAAAATGAAGCGCACCAGTGTCACATCAAGATCCCATCTATCAGATAGTCCAGCAAGAACTCCTGATATCATACGATTTCGTCTCATTTTATAAAAATTTTTATTCATGATTTGTACCTCTTTCGGTATTCTTGAAATAAGTATAACATGAACTAAAACACCCTGCATCAGTCCTTAGGCGGATTTTGTAGGATAAGTTTTCCATGACAAAGACCACATCGATAACGTTTGGTATCAATTCGACGCTTTCTTTGATAGACTTGGCCACAAGAGTGACATTTATAAACCAAAGCTGGTTTTTGACGAGCACTTGATAAAGGAGGTACAAAGCGGAGACCGTCCACTTCTTTTAGCAGTTCTTTAAAAGTTATATCTTTATGCTTATAACCCTTACCTTCATAGTATAGATGATAATGACAGAGTTCGTGACGGACAATCTTCCGAAAAACTTCTAACCCTAGCTCTTGATAGACTTTAGGATTAAAATCCAAATGCCCATCCTTCGGGAAAAATCGTCCACCTGTCGACCGCAGACGAGTATTCCATTGAGCTTGATGATTGAATGGTTTTCCAAAGTCTTCTAAAGAGACTTGCCTAACGTAATCAGTTAGATTCATTAGAGTCATCTGGTGCAAGGAGCGACAGATTTACTTTTTCACGTTGGACATCGATTTTCTGCACCCAAACAGTTACCAAATCCCCAACGGATACGACTTGACTTGGATGCTTGATAAATTTCTTGCTCATGTGAGAAATATGAATGAGACCGTCCTCATGAATACCAATGTCAACAAAGGCACCGAAGTCAACGACATTACGGACAACACCTTCAAGCTTCTGTCCGACTTTTAAGTCCTTGATATCTAAGACATCCTGACGAAGGACTGGCGCATCAAAAGAATCACGGAAATCACGACCTGGTTTGAGAAGATCAGCAATAATATCTTTAAGTGTTTCTTGACCAAGGTCTAGCTCCTGAGCCATATCATTGATAGAAACAGATTTGAGCTTAGCTTGTGCTTCTTCGTTTAGGTCTTTAATGTCCAAGCGTTTGAAGAGTTCCTTGACCGCAGTATAGTTTTCAGGGTGAACTCCTGTATTGTCAAGGATATTGCTGCTTTCAGGGATACGGAGAAAACCTGCAGCCTGTTCAAAGGCTTTTGCTCCTAAACGAGGAACTTTTTTGATTTGAGCACGTGAAGTGATTTTTCCTTCTTCTTCACGATACTTGACGATATTTTCTGAAATCGTTTTGTTAAGTCCTGCGACATGTGAAAGTAAAGCTGGACTGGCTGTATTGACATTGACACCGACTTGGTTAACGACTGTATCTACCACAAAATCAAGACTTTCAGACAATTTCTTCTGACTAACGTCATGCTGATATTGACCAACACCGATAGATTTGGGATCAATTTTAACCAATTCTGCAAGTGGGTCTTGCAAACGACGAGCGATAGAAATGGCTGAACGTTTTTCAACGGTTAACTCAGGAAACTCTTGACGGGCAAGTTCGCTGGCAGAGTAAACAGAAGCACCACTTTCGCTAACAATAACATAGCTGACTTCTGGAAAATCTTTGAGAACTTCAGCAACAAAGGCTTCACTCTCACGACTGGCAGTTCCATTTCCGACAGCAATAATTTCAACACCGTATTGGCTAATCAAATCAGCCAAATCACGCTTGGCTTCCTCAATCTGACGAGCTGAAGCTGGTTTGACTGGATAAATGACTTGAGTTGTCAGCATCTTCCCAGTCGCATCTACAACTGCAAGCTTGGCACCTGTACGAAAGGCAGGGTCAAATCCAAGGACCACGCGCCCTTTTAGCGGTGCTACGAGAAGTAGATTACGAAGGTTTTCTGAGAAGAGTTGGATAGCTCCTTCTTCTGCCTTTTCTGTCAATTCAGTACGAATACGGCGCTCAATAGCCGGCAATACTTTTTTCTTAACAGATTGTTGAATCACTTCGTCTATATAAGGATTCTTAACCTTGAAACGAGCAGCAAAGAAGGCTTGGATACGATCAACTGCATGCTCAAATCCAATCTTCAAAACACCTAACTTCTCACCACGATTAAGGGCAAGCGTACGGTAGCCCTGCATATTGGCAACTGTTTCTGAGAAATCGTAATAAATCTGAAAGACTTGTTTTTCATCTAGACTCTCGTCTTTAAGTTGAGATGTAATCTTAGAATGTCTAAGGACTTCTTGATAGGTCATTGAACGCAAGTTGACATCCTCAGAGAGAGCTTCAACCAAGATATCAACAGCTCCTGCTAAAGCATCTTGTGGATTCTCGAAACCTTCACATACAAATGATTCTGCTTCTTTTTCTAGGTCAGATACATTTTGTAAGATTAAACGTGCAAGTGGAAAGAGTCCTGCTTCACGCGCAATCGTTGCCTTAGTGCGACGTTTTTCCTTATAGGGAAGGTAGAGTTCTTCTACATCTGCTAGTTTTTCGGCGGAAAGAATAGCTTCTTCCAACTCCTTAGTCAACTTACCTTGTTCTTTGATTTTGGCTAAAACTGCTTCTTTTCGATCATTGAGAGCAGTCAGGCTTTTATCAAGGTCGATAATTGCCTTAATAGCCACTTCATCCAAGCTACCAGTCATGTCTTTCCGATAACGAGCGATAAAGGGAATCGTAGCACCTTCAGATGTCAAAGATAAGACTGTATCAATTTGTTTTAAGGTTACACCCAAATCTTGGGAAATTTTTTCATATTTTTTATCCATGAAACTATTATACCATAAGCAGGAAAGCTTGTTTTCATTAATTTGTTGCTTTATTTCAACTTTATAAAGATAAAAAGGAAGTTGATTATAAAATATAACTATTTCCCAGAAATAATAGTATAATAGAGGTAACACAAAGAATCGAGGTATGCCTTATGGCTGTTAAATTTACAAAAACTGATGACTTAGATAAAATGTTCGAAGAGTTTGCCAAACTTCCTGATTTAAAACAAGTAACATTTCCCGATGACAAAGAAAAGAAAGAAAAAGCAGAAAAAGCAGAAAAGAAAAAATAGATGGATCTCTTTCAAAGTCTGCCTTCAAGTATATTACAAGCTGGTGCCATTTTTCTATCAATCATTATTGAAGCTTTACCCTTCGTCTTAATTGGTAGCATTATCTCTGGTGCTATTGAAGTCTACGTCACTCCTGAAAAAGTTTATCAATTTCTCCCTAAAAATCGTTTAGGGAGAATCTTTTTTGGTACCTTCATGGGGTTTCTCTTCCCATCTTGTGAGTGTGGGATTGTCCCTATCATCAATCGTTTCTTGGAGAAGAAGGTTCCAAGCTATACAGCTGTTCCTTTTCTAGTAACAGCTCCTATCATCAATCCTATCGTACTCTTTGCGACCTATTCAGCTTTTGGTAATTCTATTCAAATGGTTCTTCTAAGAGCTTTAGGGGCAATACTCATTGCTACGATATTGGGTATTTTCCTTGGATTTTTCTGGGAAGGACCTATACAAAAAGAAAATAGACTAGCTTGTCATGAACATGATTTTTCTCATTTAACGAAAGGTCAGAAACTTCTTCAAGTCTTTATCCAAGCTATTGATGAGTTCTTCGATATGGGGCGTTACTTGGTCTTTGGCTGTCTTTTTGCCAGCATAGTCCAGGTCTATGTTCCAACTCGTATCCTGACATCTATCAGCGCAACACCACTACTTGCGATTGTTCTTCTGATGGTCTTATCTTTCCTACTATCCCTCTGTAGTGAAGCGGATGCCTTTATTGGATCTTCTCTTCTATCAAGTTTTGGCTTCGCTCCAGTTCTCGCCTTTCTGGTTATAGGTCCTATGCTTGATGTCAAGAACCTCCTCATGATGAAGAATTATCTCAAAACTCGATTTATTTGGCATTTCATGACAATTGTAACTCTTGTTGTTCTTGTCTATTCTTATCTAGTCGGGGTAATGCTATGATTCGATTTTTTATCTTATTTGGCTATTTTATCTTAACCCTTTATTTGTACCTATCAGGTAAGCTCAATCAGTATCTAAATCTCCACTACTCTTATCTGGCTTATATCACTATGGTTTTATCTTTGCTACTAGCCATCGTTCAAGCCTATATTTGCTTCAAGCGTTTGAAAGAACATAGTCACTTACATAGTATTTCAGCCAAGCTTGCTAGTTTTGTCCTCTTAAGTTTGCCTTTGTTAGTTGGATTTACATTTCCAACCGTCAGTCTGGATTCACAAACAGTATCGGCAAAAGGCTATTATTTCCCACTTTCAGAAGGAACTGACAAGGCAATTCAAGCAAGTGAAGGAACTAGCAGTCAGTATCTTAAGCCGGATACCAGTCGCTTTTATTCACAAACAGCTCATGAAAATATTATTCGGAAGAGTGCTGATAAATACTTAGCTCAATCAAGTATTGTTATCAAGGATGAGAATTACTTGGAAGTCATGGAAGCTATCTATGATTATCCAAATGAATTTGAAGGTAAAGAGATCGAGTTTATTGGCTTTGTCTACAACGATCCAAATCATACCAATAGTCAATTTGTTTTTCGCTTTGGTATCATGCACTGTATCGCTGATTCAGGAGTTTTTGGCCTCTTAACCACAGGAAATACCAATCATTATGAGAATAACACCTGGGTGAGAGTCAAAGGCAAGATTAGGATTCACTATCACAAGGAACTCAACCAGGTTCTCCCAACCCTTGAAGTCCAGTCTTTCATCAAAGTGGATAAACCTGAGAACCCTTATGTTTATAAAGAATTTTAAAAAAGTAGCCTAATTGGGCCACTTTTTACTTTTATCTGATAATATCTTTATACATGTCTGGTCTTCTGTCTCTAAACAGACCCCAATTTAGGCGTTCATTTGCTCCCTTGTTAAGCTCATAAGTGTTTAAGAGGATGGCTTCGCCTTGTCGTTCTGCTTGGGTCAAGATAGCTCCTGTTTCGTCGGTCATAAAGGATGAACCGTAGAAGTTAAGGCTAGAACTTTGACCGCCGTTTTCTTCGCAAGGTTGTACTTCTTCCAAGCCATAACGATTGGCAGCAATAACTGGGACAATATTTGCTGCTGCGTGCCCTTGCATGGTACGTTGCCAATGACCACAACTATCTGTATCTAAAATCGGCTCCGAACCAATGGCTGTTGGATAAAAGAGAAATTCTGCACCATTTAAGGCAAGGCAACGGGCTGTTTCAGGGAACCACTGATCCCAACAGATCCCAATACCGATTTTCGCATAGCGAGTATCCCAAACTTTGAAGCCTGTGTTTCCAGGAGTAAAGAAGAATTTTTCTTGATAATAATGGTCATCTGGTATATGCGTTTTGCGATAAACTCCTAGCACTTCTCCATCAGCATCAATGATAGCAATCGAATTATATAAGACATTACCATCCTTTTCATAGAAACTGATCGGTAAAACGACCTTTAGTTCCTTGGCAATCACTTTGAAATGCTGAATAGCCATATTTTCTGTGACCGACTGGGCATACTGGTAGTAGTCATACTGACGTTCCTGACAGAAATAGGGACGTTCAAATAATTCAGGCAAGAGAATAATTTGGGCTCCTTGCTCAGCAGCTTGACGGACCAAACGTTCAGCTGTTTGGATATTCGTTTCCACATCCTTAGCGCATTGCATCTGAATAGCTGCAACCGTTACATTTCTCATTTTTTTCTCCTATTCTGGAATTTGTTGGGTAATACAGTGGATATTTCCACCACCTAAAAGAATATCTCTTGCAGGGATTCCGACGACTTCACGGTCTGGGAAACACTTACTCAGGATATCCAAGGCCACTTGGTCGTTTTCATCCTGAAATTGTGGCACCAAGACAGACTTATTAGCAATATAGAAGTTCACATAGGAAGCAGCTAAACGTTCACCAGCATAGCGCTCCTCTTCTCCTTCTTCATATGAATAGCCCGGCAAATCTTCTTCCGTCACTACTTGATGAAGCGCTGGAATTGGAAGTTTATGGATGGTGAAACTCCGACCCTTTGCATCTGTTTCATTCTCCAAAAGAGCTAGATTTGTAGCAGACATGGCATACTGGGGATCGTCTTGGTCGTCCGTCCAAGCTAAAACAACCTCAGCAGGACCAACAAAGGCTGCTACATTGTCGACGTGTTCATTGGTTTCGTCCTGATAAATACCGTAAGGTAGCCAGATGACTTTTTCAGCTCCAAGACTCTCTAGTAAGGTATTTTCAATCTCCTCTTTAGTCATGTGAGGATTGCGACCAGGACTGAGGAGGCAACTTTCTGTGACAAGTATTGTTCCTTGGCCGTCACTGTGTATGGCTCCACCTTCTAGTACAAAAGGTTTTGCATCGTAAACAGGTACCTCTAAGACTTCTGCGAAGCGACTGGCCACTTGGTCATCTGCTTCATAGTCTTGATAAAGACCGTCATATGAACCACCCCAAGCATTGAAAGACCAATCTACCGCCAACTTTTCCCTTTTATCATTATGGAGAATGGTCGGACCTGTATCACGAGCCCAGGCATCATTTGTTGGGATATCTAGATAAACGACCTGGTTTCCAAGATAGGATTGCGCTTCAGATAGATAGTCCTGCTCCACCAAAAGATAGACTGTTTCCCCTTGAGCAATGGTTTTGATAATCTGGCTAAATGCTTTTTTAGCTGCCTTTCCTTGAAAAGGCCAGGACCCTGGTCGAGTAGGCCATATCATGAGAGTTCCATGATGGGGTTCATACTCTGCTGGCATACGATAACCTAATCTTTTTGGACTGTCCATCATGATAATCTCTCCTTAAAGTCTTGGTAACCAAAGGCCTTGACTAAACTGCATTCACCCTCTTTATCCATCACATACAAACTTGGAAGTCCAATCCCGTTAAAGGTATTATTTTTGACAAAGGAGTAGATTGCCATGTCCTCAAAGTAAAGTCTATCTCCAATCTCAACTGGATTTTCAAAACTATAGTCACCAATGATATCTCCCGTTAGACAGGTATTGGAAGAAAGTCTATAAGTATAAGGTTTTTCTTGCGCTTCAAAACCGTCTCTCAATAGTGGGCGATAAGGCATTTCAAGGACATCAGGCATATGGCAGCTTGCTGAAGCATCTAACACTAAGGTTTCAATCCCATTCTCAACGATGTCTAAGACTTCAGTAGCCAAATAACCAGCATTAAGCGCAATAGCTTCTCCTGGTTCAATATAGACATCAAGATTATAGGTTTCTCGAATCCGTTTAATCTCAGAAATCAGTAAGTCCACATCATAGTCGTCTCTTGTAATGTGATGTCCACCACCCATATTGAGCCATTTAACCTGATGCAAGTACTGTCCAAACTGCTCTTCTACAGCTTTCAAGGTTGTCGCTAAATCATCTGCCCCTTGCTCACAAAGAGTATGAAAATGAAGCCCGTCCACCAAGTCCAGCAAATCACTTGGTATCTTATCTGAAGTAACTCCAAAACGGGATCCAGGAGCACAAGGGTCATAGAGCGCGTGGTCACCCTGCGTTGAACATTGAGGATTGAGGCGTAGACCTACACTAATACCAGATTCACGACAAGGTTGACCGTATTTTCGTAATTGTCTCTCTGAGTTAAAAACAATATGATCCGATATTTGCAGTAGCTCTTCCATATCTGCTTCCTTAAAAGCAGGCGCAAATACATGGACTTCCCCCGGGAACTCTTCTCTAGCTAACCTAGCTTCATAGAGACCACTAGCCGTTGTACCAGAAAGATACTGGCTAATCAAAGGATAGGTTTTATAGAGGGAATAAGCCTTTTGAGCTAGCAAAACCTTACAACCTACCTTTTCCTGAACCTTTTGCAGAATGCGGCAATTCTCTTCTAATTTTCCTAAGTCAATGATATAAGAAGGTGTTGGTACTTGTTCTAACTTCATTAGTTCACCATTTGTGGATTTTCAACCACAACCCATGGCAAACCGTATTTATTTAAAGCTTCCATGAATGGATCTGGATCCAACTCTTCAAGATTATACACTCCTGGTTGTTTCCAAGTGCCATCCATCACTAATTTTGTCCCAATCATGGCTGGAACACCTGTCGTATAAGAAATGGCTTGTGAACCAACTTCTGCGTAGCATTCCTGATGGTCGCAAACATTGTAGATGTAGATTGTCTTTTCAACGCCATCTTTGACACCTGTAAAGATACAGCCGATATTGGTTTTACCAACTGTGCGTGGACCAAGGCTTGCAGGATCTGGAAGCAAGGCTTTCAAGAATTGGATAGGAACAATTTCTTGTCCATTAAAATTAATGGCATCTGTACGAAGAAGCCCAACGTTTTCCAAGCATTTCATGTGCGTTAGATAAGATTGACCGAAAGTCATGAAGAAACGAATACGTTTAACTCCTGGAATGTTTTTAGCCAGTGATTCAATTTCTTCGTGGTGAAGAAGATACATGTCTTTTTGCCCAACTTGAGGGAAATCATACTCACGTTTGATAGACATAGCTTCTACTTCTACCCATTTTCCATCTTCCCAGTAAGAACCTGGCGCAGAAACCTCGCGAAGATTGATTTCTGGGTTAAAGTTAGTTGCAAATGGATAACCATGGTCACCACCATTACAGTCTAAAATGTCGATATAGTGGATTTCATCAAAATAGTGTTTGAGGGCGTATGCTGAAAAGACGCTGGTTACACCTGGGTCAAAACCAGAACCAAGAAGAGCGGTCAAGCCTGCTTCTTTGAATTTTTCTTGGTAAGCCCATTGCCATGAATAGTCAAAATAAGCCGTAAATCCAAGCTCTTTGCAGCGTTTCTCATAAATCGCACGCCATTCTGGGTCTTCTGTATCCTCAGCCTCATAGTTGGCTGTGTCGATATAGTGGACTCCTGTCGCCAAACAAGCGTCCATAATAGTCAAATCTTGGTATGGTAAAGCTACGTTCAAAACGGCTTCTGGCTTGTAGCTTTCAATCAAGGCAATCACTTCTTCTACCTTATCAGCATCAAGAGCAGCTGTTTCAATTTTAGTACTTGTCTTGCCCTCTAATTTAGCTTTCAAGTCATCACATTTTGACTTGGTACGGCTAGCAATCATAATCTCTGTAAAGGTTTCGCTATCTTGGCAAATCTTTGAAATAGCAACTTGGGCAACGCCCCCACATCCGATAACTAATAAACGACTCATTTTTTTACTTCCTCTTCTTCTAAAATGTCTTCTACATACTTAGGCAACATAAAGGCACCAATATGCAAGTTTGCAGTGTAGTATTCTGTGAAAAGCTGGCGTTTTTTCCAGCCTTCCTTATCAAAATCTTTGACAGGGTGATATTTTTTCGATGCAAACCCAAATAACCAATAGCCAGCAGGACTGGTTGGAATATGCGCCTGATAAACCCGACTGATTGGAAAGGCTTGATTGACCTTACGGTGCATGCTGCGGCATGCTGACTCATCTTCGTCAAAGAAAGGACTACCATGCTGATAAATCATGATTCCGTCTTCTTTCAAGGCTCTATAGCTATTGCCGTAAAATTCCTTGGTAAAGAGCCCTTCCGTATGGCCAAATGGATCTGTCGCATCGTTGATGATGATGTCGTAATCATCTTCACAGTTTCTCAAAAATCTCAGTCCATTTTGGTAGTAAATGGTAACGCGAGGATCATCAAGTCCTGCAGCAAAATCTGGGAAGTATTCTCGACAGACCTCAACTAACATCTCATCCGGTTCCACGATATCGATTTGTTCCAATTCAGGATAAAGCGTTAATAATTGGGCAACACCACCGTCACCACCCCCAATAACCAAGACTTTCTTTGGATTGGGATGGACAGCCATAGGAACGTGGACGGTCATTTCGTTGTATACAAAATCATCTGCATCCGAGAACAAGACATGCCCATTTAAAATCAATATCTTCCCAAAAGCAGGCGTGTCTAAAACTTCGATATCCTGCCATTCACTTTTACCAGCGTAGAGTTGCTTGGCTGTTCTCAGGGATAATTTCACATCTGGAGTATGAACTTCAGAAAACCATAAATCCATTTAGTTCTCCTTTCTCTCAATAACATTGATGTGATTGACCTCTGGATCTTCCGTTCCTTGGAGGGAACAACCACGTTCTTTGGCAAATTTTATATAATCGACAATTTCTCGTGTAATCCGTTCACCTGGCGCTAGGATTGGGATGCCGGGAGGATAACACATGACAAATTCTCCGCAGACTTTCCCAACGGATTCGTCCAAAGTTAAGCTTCTTCTCTCTGAATAAAAGGCTTCCTGAGGAGATAGGACCAACTCTGGTTGGATATATTCTCCAGCAATCAAATCTTTTCCATCTCGTGAATATAGTCTCTTGATATCAGCTAGCGCACCGACCAAGCGCTCAATGTCTTGAATGCGGTCACCAATTGAAATGTATGCCAAGATATTCCCAATATCACCAAATTCAATCTGAATGTCATATTCGTCTCGCAGAAGATCATAAACTTCAATACCTGTTAGACCAATCCCCTGAGTGTAAACTGACAACTTAGTCACGTCAAAATCACAAACGGACACACCGTCTATTAACTCTTTTGAGTAGGCATAGTAGCCACCGATAGCATTGATTTCTCGACGTGCGTACTCAGATAGCTCAATGACTTTCTCAAAGGACTCCTTACCACGAAGGGCTAGGTTTCTACGAGAAACATCTAGACTAGCCATTAGCAAGTAGGATGCTGATGTTGACTGTGTAAGGTTAATGATTTGACGTACATACTCAGGATTCATCTGATCACCAACTAAAAGAAGCGAACTTTGTGTCAAGCTGCCACCAGACTTATGCATGGATACAGCTGACATATCTGCCCCTGCATCCATAGCAGACAGAGGAAGTTTATCTGTAAAGTGTAGATGAGCACCGTGAGCCTCGTCTACTAAGACTTTCATTCCTGCAGCGTGAGCCATCTCTGTTAGCCCCTTAAGGTCTGAACAAATTCCATAGTAGGTTGGATTGTTGATTAGGATTGCCTTGGAATCTGGATGTTCCTTAATAGCTTGTGCCACACGCTCATTTTCAAGACCTAAAGCAATACCGATTTTTGGATCCACACTCATCTCGATATAGATAGGAATAGCACCACATAAAACGAGAGCGTTGATGGCTGACTTATGGACATTTCGAGGAAGGATAATTTTATCACCGAATTTACAGGTGGAAAGAATCATGGTCTGCACGGATGAAGTTGTGCCCCCAATCATTAAAAAGGCATGAGCAGCACCAAAAGCCTCTGCTGCCAACTCCTCTGCTTCTCTGATAATCGAGATAGGATGCCCTAGGTTGTCCAAGGGCTTCATAGAATTGACATCTATGCCTACACATTTTTCCCCTAAAAGTTCAACCAACTCTGGGTTACCACGTCCACGCTTGTGACCAGGTACGTCAAATGGTACAATTCTTTTCTTTCGTAACTTGACCAACCCCTCATAGATGGGAGCTTGGTTTTGATTTAACATTATAAAGACATACTCCTTTATCATATTTTTTACACCTTAACCATGTAAGGTGCTAAAGGATACTTATGAAAAAAGAGCAGGTTGGCACCTGCTCTACAATCTACTGACGTGTTTATGTTTGTTTCTTTTGAGTATGTCTGTTCCTGATGTTTCCTAACTCTCTAGTAGCAAATATTACGTACTTTATTGATCGTTTCACAAGATGACGTGTGCTTTCACCACACTAACAAATCTATACGAATTAGAACTAATGTCCTAACATCAACTTATAAAAGTAGGCTTTTAACCCTATCAATAATGTGGCTTTTCAACCACGCTTCGGCATTCAACCCTGCCTGTCCGTAGGAATTTTTTACTCGGGTTTATATTTGCTAGAAAACATCATCTCATTTTCTAAGCTTTACTACTATAACATGTTTTCAGAGGCTTGTAAAGTATTTTTAGAACTTTTTTTAAACAATTTAATATTTTGTTCGTGAAATTCATTTAGTTTCAAAATGGAAATCGTTTTAAATTGAAATCAAAAAATAAAAACAGGAACCAAATCGATTAGTTCCTGTGTTAAATTGTAATTATAGTCAGTTATTCAAAATCCTATCTACTCATCTCGTGCTACTTGAACAGCTAGCTCAAAATCAGCCATCAAGTAATTTTCATCCAGACGGATGAGACTATAATACTCATTCCAAAATAGAGAGTCACTGTTGCTGGACCACTGTAATCCATACCACAATTGAGTGACATCGCTTGTATGTGATGGGGGGATTGACCATAGATGCTTTTTAAAAGTTTCTTGAACAAGCGGGATATCAAGTCGAGTAGTCAAGTCGAGTTGATCTAACTTGAAAGTGATAGAATGTTTCTTTGATTCTTCAATACTGTCCTTGTTAAATCGAACCTGAATAATCTTAGAATCTTCTAAAGCCACATTCTGGTCCTCAGCACCGTAAAAGGAAATACTCCCCAGTACTATGCCATCTTTTGCCAGGAGATAGGGAGCGTAAGGGACTGCATTGCTATCAAGTCTGAAGCCTTTTTCGATAGTGACTGATTTATCTCCTGGATACTTTTGGAAACTTCCCTCTGTCAAGAGCTTTTCATAGTCGCTACCACCATCACCTTGTCTGACATAGATATCAAACCCAGCTTCCATCAGATCACTTGCTTTTGTTTCTGCTAAAATGATTTTACTTTCATTAATTTGCAAAATTGGTGTTTGAGGTGGCAAACCAATCGTGAGATGAAACATAACTCCTACTAGAAAGACCATCAAGGTTATAAGGAGAGCAAGTAAAGACTTTCCAGTCCTTTTTCTTGCATTGAAAAGAGCCATTATAGCTGGGAGGAGGATCATTTTGGCTAAAATAGAATTCCCAACTCCACCTCTATTTAAGGTCTGAAAGGCAAACATCCCTGCAATAGCAATCAGGGACAGGTAGACCAAAATCTCGCCTAGACCCAGTTTTTCTGTTCGAGTTTGTTGATTTACAGGAGTTTCGTACAATGACTGCCCATTTTCTTTCCTCTTTTTTAGAAAGAGATAAAACCCCAGACCGAGTAGCAGATTAAAGATTGTAAAAACCATTAAAGTACCTATAATCACCGTTCTACCCATGACTCTCTACTCCTTTATGTTCTCTCTCATATCTTATCTTTCTCTTTAATTCCCAATTCCCAACTAATAAAACTAGCAAGAAGAAGGGGCCGCCTTCTATGACCACAATAGGCATAGCCAAAATAGCAATCATCAAAAAACTAGCTTTCTTTTGACGCCAACTACCGCCCCATTCTCCGTTTATTAGTACCCCCAAATAGTCGATGTAGTCAGTAAAACAAGCCAATAAGGGATTTTGAAAATCACTAGCCCTAAGGTAAATGAACATAGCAGAATTTAGCAAAACATAAAGAATTCCAAGGACTAGAATAATCTTTTGACTAGTTCTAGTAGCCTCTAGAACGATTTTTTCTCTCTTCTCTGGTTTTATTTCCTTGAGACTTGGATTCTTACAAGAGAGTTTTTCAAATCTATAGACCAGAAATCGGTAGAGATAATACTATTTTATATCACGATTCATGAAAACCTCATTCTAGGTGGAGAAATCAATCGAAAATCATCTTCTAAACTTCTAATTTTAAGGAATTACCTTCTAGAAAGACGGCTTTTGACTCAGTGATTTTGATTTTTTGATCTTCTGAAAAGCCAATAGTTTCACCGTCCTTTAAGGTGACATCACTGCCTAAAACATACTGAAGAATAGACAAGAGGAAATAATATAAGTCATCGCTATTCATTGGAGACTCGATAATTTCAATCTCAGTTTTTCCAAACTCTTTCAAACCATAAGTGTACATGCTGGTCTTATCTCCCTGATTGATAATCCCCATATAAATCCAGAGTTGAAGGGGAAGCATTTCTTCTTTCAAAAGGTCAGCCAGGTTTAGATAAAGATCTTTGGGTAAGAGCAAGGTGGTAGAACCCTGATAAATACCAATAGCTGATTGACTAGTTTTTAGGATAGAGGCATTGACTTTAGTTAATAGGGAATAAGTTTCTACTGGCGAAAGATTGTCAGACAAAACAGAAACAATAGCATGCTGTGTGTGCTCCTGTGTATCCTTCTCAACATCCTGCCAGAGGTAAGAATAGGCATACAATTCTTCAAATTCTTGACTTGGGATAGGCAAATCCATTAAAGCCAGCGCAACGAGAGCACCATCAATCACAAATGTTGCACTAGAATCATCCCCAGAAACTTCAGAAATTTCAAGCGCCCAGTGAGATTTCAATTCCTGAATGACCTGTTCTAAAGAATAGGCTTGCCGGCCTTTGAAGAGGGGCATGGACAAGATCAGTTGTTTTTTCTTCTCTGACTTTTCTTTCTTACTAGTAAATAGATTTTTTAAAAAATTCATAGGACTGCTCTTTTTTTATATTAGTTGGTATGCAAAGCTATCTTGGTCAAAGTGAGTCGAGATACCAAGTTTCCTCATCCTCAAAACCGTAGAATTTCTCATCAAGTAGCCAGTTTCCATCCACCAATTTAAGTACAAACTGATGCTTCATGTCTAAAGCTTCTTGATAGTGGGTGATGACTCTTGCTTCTTCAGCTTTTGTCATGATAAAATCTACAGAAAAATCATTCGTTTGAATATAGTTATATTCACTTGGGGAGCCATAAGAATTTCGAACTCCTCCTTCCAAGTATTTTTGAGTCACTCGTCCAGTTAGAAGTTGCATTTGCCTCTGAAAATAGTCATCCATAAGTTCATTCCACTTGGGATGAACTTGATTTGCTGGGATGCCAAGGCCTTCTTTTTCCTTATCCAGTTCTCTATTACGCTCAAAAATTTCTTCTTCTAACAAGGTTAAACTTTTGAGTAAATTAAGCAAGGGTGGGATGATTATTTCCGCCATAGCTCGATAGTTTTCAGGGGTATTTTTATAGTTCACTCTCATGATTACTCTCTTAACACTCCTGGATTAATTGCTTTACTTCTATGTCTGAAAGTTGTCCATCCATGTAGAGTTTCCTAAGTAAATCTTTATCTACGGTAATTTCATAATAGTCAGTCACAAACTCATGAAATTTCTCAAAGCTATCAAAAAGGTAAGAAAGCAACCATTCTCCACCATCCTGATCTTGGTAAGTCTGTTGATGCGCATGACCGTCATACCAGATAAAGAAGGTTGTTTCATCTTTTTGGTCTTCAGAATAAAGTGAGACATACTTTTCATCCAGTCCTTTATAAAAACTATCGATGATATTTTGATTCCACTCGTCAGCAGCAAACTGGCTTAAACTGCTTTCATGATCAAAGCCTTTTATGAGGATCATTTTATCAGTCAAAATCACATCTAAAGAATCACCAGAGCCATTGTCAATAAAATATCGGACTCCATAGTCTTCCTCAATCTTAATCACGAGTCTGAGCCAATCCTCACTCGGATCTGTCAGATACTCATCAATGACCAGCAAGGCATCTAAGCGAGTTTTTATCTTGTCCCAATCAATCTTTCTCATCTCTAAAAACCTCCATATTATCCTTGCGATTTATCAAGATCACAAGCCCTGTATCGAGCAGCTACATACCCTAAGAGACTAATCTGAGGGATATTCCACTCATTAGGCAAATAAATGGAACAACCTACCTGATCTCCAAGAGGAGAACTTGCTGAGAAGACATATCTTCCCAAATCCTCATTATTAGGATTTCTTTCAACTTGACCCAATCTGCTAGTATTGAACCAGTCTTTAAACAGTAACCAGATTTGCTCGGCATCTTCGTTTAATAGGGAGACTTTCAAGTTGTAGCTGATTCCGACTCTACATCTTTTTTTGAATCCTGACTCATCAGCCTTACAAACTTTTATCGATCCCTTATCATACTGCCAGTTATCACTATCTAACAGGGGAAATTGAGCAGATAGCTTGTCTTTAAATCCCTGCATAGTATCACATAAATCTTTGGAGGCAGCTTCGAATAATTCTAGTTCTTCCATAGTCTTCTCTTTAATTTTCATAGCTAATCACATTTCGATTTAATCTGCATCAACCCAGATCTGGTATTTTTGACAATGTAGACATCTAAACAAATAACCACAGATAGGCCCGTCTTTGACCAAGTAGTCTTCTACCTCTTAATATTCTTCACGCGCTTCATAGTCTGCCAAGAATTGCTCAGCGATTCCCATATCCTTCAATTCTCGAGTTCCAACTGTACCCAAGTAAGCACAATAATCTTGGCAACAAGAAAGCCAATATTCTCCCTGCCAACTAGAGTAGCCTGGGGTCTGACAAAAAAGCAGCTGATTCTTTTCTGGATCCAATTCACCCTGCCACTCGGCATCTTGGATAAATTCTGCATCGAATTTTTTAGCTGCTTGACCGTTTGCAATGCAAGTTGGGCAGAGATGTTCTATCTCTTCAATACTGTAGGGTCTAAGAGCATAATAAACATTACTTTCTTTCCCAAAAGATGGACAAACCTTAGCTTCTCCTTCAACAAATGAACCTGTAGCCAACGGATCTGGATGATAGATAAAATGCGGCAAAGACTGTAATAACTTCTGCCTAAACTTTTTCTCCTCTTTTTTTAGAGGACGAGGAAGGGCAAAACGATTGCCATGACTCTGACTCATTTCTTGTAAACGGCTCAGTTTCTTTATCTGTTTTCGATCAGGTTTGTCTAAGATTTCGGTAAATAAGATATAGGCACTAGTGTAGAGACCCAATTGTTCATAGAGGTCAACTAAGACTTTCTTAGCTTCTAAATCATCAGACTTAGCTAATTCATCAGCCAAATCATATAGTTCCGCAACACTGGAAGGATTTCCATCTTTAGCATGGTATTCCCTTGTCCTGGTGATATATTCTTGTAAATATGGATTCATCTGACCACCTTCCTAATGGATGACATAAAATCTTAACAAATGGTAACAAGGACAATACCATTTAAGCCTAACATTGCTTTATATAAATCTTTTAAATCTTTCATTTCATCACCTGATTTTAACCTCTTATTGTCAGACAGTTAGTAAATTTCATACACAAGCTCTCTATCAGCTTGAAAATATTTGTCGAATTTCACTAAAAGATAAAGGGCTCCAGCTGGAGAGACACCGGCATCATAACCTAGAGCAAATTCGCCATAAGAACCACTTTTATCCAAGATTAACTCCCTTAATTCCAGTTCTGTAACTGCTTTATCAGGCCAATTATCATGGATAACCTTTTGAGCTTTTTTATCAAGGTGTTCCAAGTTTCTATATAAACTAGTCATCAAATCATCTGATAATAAGACTAAATCCTGTTCACAGTAACCTGTAAAATAAATATTTATGTCTTTATTTAGATATCTCCCTAGAAAATAGATCCCCGAATCATGTTTTTCCCAGTTTATTCCCTTCCATAATGCCAATAAATCTTCTTTGTTCATTTATTACCTCAAGCAGTTTTATTCTTTTAGGAATGTTTAATAAACTTTCTAACAAATAGTAACTAAGACATTTCCATTGAGCTCCAAAATCTTTTTGTAAAACTCTTTCATATTTACAAAGCAGGTTAAAATGTCATCCTTGATTTCTTCCTCTTCCTCAAGATAATCCCAAATATCAGGATACAAGTCGGCCTTCTTACAAGCTTCCATACTAAAGTTAGCCATAGCACTGTCCATGTCAAATTCTTCTAAAGCTTGACTGATAGCCGCAATTCTCGATTTTTCAGTATAGGCGATATATTCAGATACATCCTCTAGAGGAGTCACCCCTAAAACAGCTTCTCTCAAGGGATTGTCGTCCAAAAATTCTGAACTACTAAATCCTGTCATGACAAAGAGAAGAGCATCCCACATTTTGTCAATATCTATTAAGATATCATGACTATCAGCGGAATCCTTAGAAAAATCTAATAAGTCATCTTCTTGATTGGAAAGACTTTTTATTTGTTCTAATTCATTGTCTGATAAATATTGATAATTGGCAATCATTCCCATGTTTTTTCTCCTTTGAATCTTGTAGGATAATACTGATGTTTTTAGCTCTATTTCTATAGAAAATGCTATAATGGTGCTAAGAAATTGTTTTATTAAATGTTAAATAGGGGGAAATAGTCATGTTCACTAGTATTGTTTTGGCTTTTTATGCTCTTTTCTTTCTATCCTTGTCCTTTACTATCTATCTCTATATCAGACTTGTAGTTGCGGTTAAAAAAGGCAAAGACATTCCCAAATGGATTTATAAACTTGGCCATGCTGTTCAAGGAAGAATTCACGTTGACTATGAAGAAATCACTGATGCTAATGCCATTAAAGAGATTCATTGGTTCTTGCTAATCTATCTAATCGTAAATCTACTGGTATTGGCTGTCTTCTACTATCATGGTAATAGCTTTCCTCAAGCCATTTATGAATGTTTGAAAAAACAATTTTTCATCGTACTTGTTAGTATGGTTTTAAAAAGTCTTGGTAAATTTGTTGTACTGGCTATAAGAAAAAACTTTCATAACAGTCATGTCTATGCATCAACCAACGCTTTTGTCGGGACAGCTTTTTTAACGAGTTATGTTTTTATGTTTTGCATGATGATGAGTGGCCTTCCAGCTCAACCTGTTCCAGTAACCATTCAAGATACCACTGTTATTATCGGTGAGAGCAAGGCTTCCGTTCTTTTGGACCAAGGCTTTAGCTTTGAAGATAAAAGTCCAGAGACTTCCATCACAAATCCCAAGAACGACCACTTCTACTATGGTAAACTTCTCGAAGTCAAGCGGGATAATCAGTCCTTTGGCTTTATGAGCCTCACTCCCACAGGTAAAGATACTGATCAGCTCAAAAACTGTGTCATCACCTATTACAGAACACCTAATGATAGCAAGCAACTAGAAAAAATTTCCATCAATCATGTCAAGCTAGCAAATCTCAAGCTCCAAGATTTTCAAACACGAAAAATAATCGATATTTTTGAAGTCAATCCAGCTGATTATAGTGTCTCTGACACCGATGCCAACTTTATCCTAACCATCCAAACAGCAGATTACGACCTCTGGAAAAGATATCGGATTGAAGCCAAGTTCAATTCAGATGGTTCCCTAGATAGTTATGGTGTCAGGGCCCAGCATAGTCAATGGGAATGATTGACCATTTCCCCTTTTATCACATAAGCGTTAAACTGGAAAAATATCTTCGACAAGTTTATAGGTTTCGATGAATCTAAGGCCAGAGGAACCTTTATCTCTAGTGATTTCTTCATAAATATCTTCTAAATTTTGGGCAGGTGCTAGCATCCAAAGACTAAAAGGTCTAAGCTTCACCTGTCCAATTTTTTCAATATTTTCTAATAATTGCCCTAGATCTTTGTGATTGAACCAGCAGTCTGTAACGAGAGCAAACTTTGTATTGTCCATCTTACAGGAGATTTGACTGGTCAAAAAATCATCGATTGTGGGCTTTTTTGTCTGTATGAGGCGCGTGCAAGCCAGATGATACTCAAGCTTTCTAGGACTCTGCTCAACCATAGATACAAAGACAAGACCATATTCATTTTGGAACTTAACAGCAAGGATGTCTCCTTCTACAAAATAAGGTTTACGTTTAGTTTTGGCTTTAGGGACCTTTAGAGGTCTATGATTTTCAGTTTGCAACTGGATAGCAAGTTTATCCAAGACCTTTTGCCTTTGTTTTAAAGCCTTTGGATCTATTTCCAACCAAAATGGATTAGCCCCTTTTTTGATAAGCTCCAAGGTTTTATCTCTGATGTCGTCTGTCAGGTGACCAATCTTCCACAGTGAGTAGGCAAGAGCTGTCCAATAAATTTCTGTAAAAAAGTCTGTTTGACAGTAATCTTTTTCCGCATCGAGAATATCCTTGATGATATTGGCTACATGTTCACCGTCTCTATAGCGACCAACTACCTCATTGTAAATGTCATAACCTTGATCACTGTCAATGATTTTAACGCCATCAATAGCCATTCTCAACTCCTAATGCTCAATCGAAATCTTATCGATAACTCTCAAAACTTATTTAATCTTATGCTTGTTCATTTTCTCTTGGAAAATATCTGTAAGAATTTGTCGCAATTCTTGAGCTTCCTTTTCAGGAAGTTGTCCTTCTTGTTCAGCTACAGCATACAAGTCTGGATACTCGAGCGAGATTCTCTTAACAGTACGTGTAATGGCATGTTTTCTAACAAAAAATGGAATTCGTTTAATCATATCCTGAGGAATTAAGGCGATAATCTTATCGGCAGTCTCCTTATCATTAAGCTTAGAGAATGTTAGTCCCTTTTTAATCATCTCTTGTTCTTTTTCTGTAAAATCTTTAATATCCATTGTGTCTCCTTATGACTATTTTATTCACTACTATTATACTATTTTTTTAATTGGTCGAATGAATAATCTCTATAAATACTCTCATTCCCAAGAACTGAATCTATCGTAACAGGTAGTTTTTTCAGCAACTCTTGGATATCAATATGATTGGGAAGTGGATTCAATTCTCCCAGACTATTTTCTTGAAGATGTGCTGCAAAGATAAACTCTCCATTTTCCCAATCCATAGCACAATAGTTGATAACATCTACTGGCGACAGGTCCAGCAGTTCTTGCTCTTGCGCTATAAAAGTTTCGTAGATCGGCTCAAAAATAGCTTCCTTATCAATTTTTACAACTCTTAATGTATGTTCATCCATGCTTGCTGTCCTCTAATCATATCAATTTAACTATCATTCGGTTGGTAACTTCTTATCCCACTTTTTAGGCAAATCATCCTATTTTTAGACTTGAACCCACTTATCATTGTCCATAATAAATGGCTTAGCTAGACCTTCACCTGTATAGTTTTCGTATTTTGTATCTAGATATTTGTAACAATCTTCCTTGGTCGCAAATTTGATGGCTTGATAAGGCTCTTCAAAAGTTAACTTTTCGACAAAGAGGTAGCCGTCCTCGCTTGGTACAAGTATGCCGACATGGCCGATAAAGAGAGATTGACCATCTAAGTCATCATGGACAACTACGGAGAGCATTATTGCATTCTCATTAAACTTAAATTGAGAGAGGAATTGTTCCATCTTTGCTGCATGAACCTTAACATCAGTCGTTGCTTCGGTCTTGACTCTTGAGAATAAAATATCAAAAGCATCCTTGTCTTCTGCAGCGAAGACCTTTCCTTTGTCAATGGCATCATTATCGACAAACAAGAGGGAATCATCTTTCTCTAATTTAGGAATTTCGATAGAATTTTTTAATAAACAATAACTGTTAATACGACAGTTGGTACCGACAAAATCACCCTTTTTAGGCGTCCAAAGATTGCTTATCTTTTCAACATCATAGTCTGTTTTGGTAAATGTAGAAAAATCTCCAGTTAAGCCTACTGAACCGACAGTCGCGTTGTAATCATTTACAAGGTTGAAAAATGCATCGACACTATCTTTATCCAAATGTGCAGCCAAGGCTTTCCGAACTTCTTCTGCACTTTCCTTGCTATTGAGATTGCTATAGGTTCCTTTGTGGCTTTCTTTATCTGAGCTAACCAACTTAGTTTTTGAACTATTCAGTTGTTCCATAGATTGGTTTTGGTTTGTACCACAGGCAACTAAAGTAAAGATAGCTAAACCACAGCAGCTCATTAATCTAATTTTTTTAGATACTTTCATAAAATGTTTCCTTTTTAACTAAGATTTTTCAAGTCGATTAGCTTCTCCTATATTATAGTTCAAATTTATTTTAAGTCCAAGCATTTTGCTAAGTAAAGTAATTTTAAATCATTAAAAAGGAAGCTGGCACACAGCACGCTCCCTAATAATTGAAATATCTATGAGATATTTAATTTTAATCACCTTTTAGCTGTACCTGTGTATGAGCTATAAGGTCACCTAGATGTCGCTTATCTTTCCTGAAAACCATCATTGCTAGTAGGGCAACTGCGAGGAGAGTAGCTAATAACGAGAGGATAATAGATAAGAAATCAAACTCACTATAGAAACCATGTATCGTTCCCATATGACCTATTTGCCAAGGTAAAAATTTAATGGTGTTTCTAAGCAAGCTAGCTTGCACTGTTTTTTTCTTGTAAACCAATTGAAGTCCTGCTTTCGCCTTCCCAAAACTCCCATTTTTTGTATAATCTAAGAATGTAAAAATTAGAGTGATTGGCAAAACAGAGGTAAAAAATACAAGCCACTGTGACTGAATTTCTGTAAACTCTGGGATACCATTAAAAAATATGATGTAAATAAGCATAGAAACTATAAACAGAAAAACTAAATAAGCTAGTATAAAAAGATAATCAAATAGTAATTCAATCATTCTTTTTTTAAACGAAATAGGATTAATTGCTAACATCTTCATCACCGTCTCCTCCTTTATTATCTACTATTCTTTTCAAAAGTTTCTTATTCTTTCGGTTGTGAATAGACTTCGATATGCTGACCTAGTACCTTGATTTCTACTGGTAAATTATCGGATTTGTCACCATCAACATCTGTTTCTAATTCACTATCTGAAGAGATTTTGATGTGACGAGCTTTAATGTACTCGATGTGATCATTTTCTACGACGTCCCCTTTTAATAAGTCTGGGATAACTGACAATTTAGTAAGAAGAGATGCATCTTTTAAAATCAAAATATTGGCATAACCATCCTTGTCTTCATCAAAGATTTTTTTGTCAGCGAAATAATTGGTTAGGAGAACCAAAACATGACTGGCTGGGCCGATGTAGTTTCCATTTTCTGTTTCAACTTGAATGTTAAATGCTTGATTTGTCACGACAGACTTCATAGTATTAATTGCATAGGCAAGCATACCAAACTTTGTTTTATCTTCAATCCCAACATTATGGATGGCTTCTGGTAATGACCCAATACTAAAGATATAACCGAAATAGTTTCCATTTGATTTTCCGATATCAATCTTGTTGGTAGAACTGAAGTCAAGTTCGTCAATGGCACCGTCAATATCTTGATTGATTTCTAATAGTTTTGTGATAAGATTCCCTGTCCCTCCTGGAATAATCGCAAGTTTAGGAATATAGTCTTTCTCAGCGATGCCAGAGATAACCTCATTAACAGTACCATCTCCACCAAAAACCAGGACTGCATCATAGTGCTCTCGTGAAGCTTCTGCGGCAAAATATGTTGCATCTTGCGCTTTTTCCGTAATCTTCATTTCCACATGTTCAAAGTAGTCTCTAGCTTTATTTTCTAGCTTCACCTTATAATCTAAGGCTTTTTCGCCTCCAGATGTTGGATTGATGATTACCATTATTTTATTCATTTATAATTCTCCTGTTATTAGATTTCCTTACTTTAACTAGCTTTCTTAAGTTTCTTCAAGATACATTTTGACTGATAGGTATTCCTGATCTTTTGCATAGGCAAATACTTCTGAATTTCTAATGTAGTCAAAAATATTTTCCTCTAAATCTTCATCCCAGGTCGATTCACTAAAGATTTGATTGTCTTGACTTGCTTCATAGAAAATATCAAGGTGAACTTGATAAAACTCTTCATCTTCATTTGGAGCTTGCCTTACTAAGGATAGTTGAAACAATGGCTTATCAGATACATTAGTAAATGTCCCTACTTCAAACAAAATCATCTCATCCTCAATAGGCTCACGACACAAGTCTTCAAAGATTGCTACCATTTCCTCTAAGGGCATCTTATTGGTGATTCTTTCTCTTAAAAATTCAAGTGATTGCTTCATATTGCTCCTCTTTCTACATGTTTACCATCAGAAACTGACTAAAAATTAAAAGTAACCTATAACTCTAATAATCTCTATAAAGTAGTATATACCTATCGCGATAGCTATCATAATTGCTAGAACAACTAACCCAATGATCATCCTTGCCCAGATATGCCTTTGTGCCTGTTCAATGACAAAAGCACTAAGAGACGCGAACTATAATCCAAAAGCTAGAAAGATAGATATGGCCCAAACAAACGGAATAGCTGTCATCCAAGGGTAGGGAAATGGTTGGCCAACTGGATGATTTTCTAGAATAAAATAAGTAATAATCGCAACTAGATACAAAAAAATATTCACGATATATAAATATTTAAAAACCTGACGTCTATGAAAGAATACCATCAATCCTAAGACGAAAATCATGATAAGGGGGATGAAAAAACGCCCCCAAATATAACTGTCATTAAACATATCTAACTCCTATATCTTATGCAAAATCACTTTCCACTACCAATGCGGCAATTTGCTAATCTGGTCTCCCTTATTCCTGATGATTCCAAAGATATTTTTCTGAATGACACCAGCCAGAAATATAGTCTAGCATTTCTGCAAACCACAATTTTATCATTCCATCTTGTAAGCTGTCATAGTATGTAAAAAATCTCTCATAAACTTGTGTCTCCTTCATACCTAGATGATGGATTTTCCTTAAAAGATCATACCCTAACTCCGCATATTCTTGATAATTTTCAGCTGTAACCTGATTCGAATATTCGATTATTTGAAGAAATAAGCTCTCAAATTCAGTCAACTTTCTCACCTCTGATCTAGCTTTTGACTCCATAAAATAACTAATCTTAACTTGGAAAAATCCTATTAAAAAATAGAATTCCTATACTTTTATTATACTACATTAACAGAAAAAAAGACTGAGCCAGACGGTTTTCACCTTGGTTTCAGTCTAGTTTTTTTTTAATCGGTCTTGCCTCTGTAAAGTCGTCTATCCCAAAATTAATTCCCTGTAAAAGGGTTAATAAATACATATGCTAGGAAGCTATGGAAATCATAAAATCTCCTAAGAACTAACCTGGCTCATCTTTTAATCTAACTTGATAGTTTCAGATAGGATAATTGCCCCAGTACCACTGACATCGAAAAATCCCACATCATGTTTTAAGGCTAACATGAGCATTGTATTATAGGCTGTTTCTGCTTGTGACCATGCAAATCCTGCATAGATAAGATTCTTACCAATACTATAGTCAGTAAAACGACTTTCCAGCTCTTGGTCATTCTCTAATGCATCATCCATATCAAAGTCACCATTCATAGGAGGAAATAGTTTTATCATGTCCAGAAACCAACTTTTTAGTTTGCTTGAACTAACTTCAATTGAATCATAATCGTGGTCTTCCTTCCACTCCACTTGCTCCTCATACCATTCTAAAAATTCAGCTTTACTAGCTGGTGCGATTGATTTCTCAAATACTACTAAATCATAAGACATAGCTATACCTTTCTCTTTTATTATCATTACGCATATTTTCTCAATATCCTATACAGCTTCTCTCAGCTATGCAAACTTTCAATCATGACTAAAACTAGAGATTGGGGATTGATTTCAAAGCCATCAGCAGTAATTCTGTCATTAAAATACTTGACCGCTTGATCATGATCAAGAAAGCGATTACTACTAAGATACTGTTCAATCTCATCCAAGAGAAAAGCACTTTCTTTTAAAGATTTATCTTCAAAACCATTCGAATAATGGATGCTCTTCATCATTCGTTTGAGCTTAGTTTTAGGATAGCATTCTTTAAGTTTATCCCTTAAAGAAAGAACAAGATCCTCAAAGGATGGACTATCTATATCATCCTCTAACAAACCTGATATTATATTCTTTTCGTACATATCTTCGATTAGTTCTTTCAAAGCCTGTTTCAGGACAAGATTGCTTTCTTCAGAATCTGGTGTCATATAAAATTCTTTATCCATTATCTTTCTCACTAAATATATTAAAAATTATGATTTCCCACAAAAATATTTCAGTAAACTTTTTAAAAGCGAGCATTTTCAATTTTCATCTCACATTCATTAGAAATTTTCGTGAGCGACTTCTTCAAGATAGTCATCAAGATGATCGTAAATTTGTATATCTTCTTCTGAACTATCTTGTAAAACTGCAAATACCTTCACTTTCTCATCATTGACAAAGACGAAATTATGTTCACCAAAATAAGCCTGATAACCCTTGTCAACTAAGGTCCAAAGTTCATCTTTTTTTAAACCAAAAATATCTTTTTTTACAAGATAGGTTTTCGCGATTTCCATTTTCATGATAGATATTTCTCCTTAAGAAGCTAGATAGTGCTAGATGTTTCTCTTTACTGATCAATCCGTCTACTCAAGCAGTGGCATACACTCACAAAGAACTTTGGTTAACTATTAAATATCTTCAAGCGCTTCTTCCACATATCCCTCTACATCTTCAATCTCTGCAAATAGCGGATCTAAGTGACACAAGAAGTGCCAATCTTCGGTGCTGCGTTTTCTGTAGAGAATCGCTTCGCCGTCTTCACTTCCAAAAAAGCTTCTATCGACTTCGTACCCTTTGCTTTCTAAGAATGCTTTTGCCTTACGGAAGTTTGCTTCTCGTGCTTCGACATAATTTTTTAATTCATCGTTGTTAACGACATAGGCATCGATTTTTGTAGCGCCTTCAATCATTTTATCGTTTTTAACCGATAGATTCGAAATCTCTTTCCAAATAATATCCACATTTTCCTCAGGATTAAACGAAAATCTAGATAAAGGGACAATATTTCCATTGAAGACAATTTCCGTATAATCCGGCAATTGTTTAGGATTTACATACTCCACTTCAAACCCATCTTCTGTTTCTAAAGTATATCCCGGGATTTGCGCTACAAAGGCTCTTCCCTCTTCTAAAGAATCAAACGCGACTAAATCTTTTGAATAATCATTTTGGTACAATTCCAATATAATCATCTATCATCCTCTAATCTTAACTGTTTCTATTAATTCTCATCATTTTTACGTTATTACTATCTCAGCCTGTGGTACTTCTGTTGAAAAATAAAAGTAAGACATTAAATTTGTTAATCTCCTACTTAAACTTTAATTCAAGTATTTTATTATAACCTTCATAAAAACGTTCTCTTGTTACCACTTCACCTGGATATTTCTCTTCTAGAAGTTCATAAATTTCAACTGGTCTAATCCCTTCTTCCGCCATATCTTGAAGGAATGGACTGCAGAGTCTTATCTCACCTTTACTCGATTGTTTTAATAAAACTCCATATATAAGAATCTTAGTTAATAGATTATAGGTACTCTTTTTCATAACATTTATCTCCCCCCACAAATTCGGATTGATTGGCAAGCCTACTTAACAAAATGATGCTGCTCATAGCTTGACTTAATTTTAGAAAAGAGGCCAGTAACAAACTTAAGCCCAGCCTCTTAGATAATCATTTTTCTTTGTAGCAAATAATGTATGCTTTGATGAAATCACTACCCACGACAATGGTTAACGGAACACTCAAAACCACTTCATCAGTTTTGCCATTCTCATACTCTTGTCTTTCTTCAGGAGAATATAGGTACATAGCTATTGAATAGGTGTTCCCAGCCTCCAAGTCAAGAGCCATACTGATATTTTCTGATTTGATATTGATTGTTTTGTTCAATCGAGTCTCAGTCGTTTTATAAACGCCCTCGATTGTATATCTTCCTGGAACTAAAGCAACTACCTTTTCTAGATTTTCTCCAGTTATTGGATTAAAGTCAGCAAGATTCCGTCCATTAATTTTAGTTTTTAAACAGTATAAATGAACAATAGCTTTATCACTATTATCACTAACAAAGCTAACAGCTTTTTTCTTTCTATTGCTATATACAATCATAAATCCAACAAAAAGCAAGAGCCAAAGGACAAGAAAAAATACAATAATATAAGTTGGGTTCATCATATATCTCCTATATTTTCTTTACTTTTTAACTACATTATAGCACCAATCATTGAACAAAGCAAAAAGATATACTAAATGCAAATAATTGTTTTGGTTCTTCTCTTTCAACTCCTTTTTGTCACCTTTAAATAGCTGTTTTCACAAGCATTTTATTTATATTAAGTAAACGAGATCACTAGAATAAATCTTTAATCAATAATTTTTATAAAGCGCTTGCTCATGACCTTACGTCATGATGTATAATATATATTAGGAGGTGAGAATGATGGCAAAATTCAGAGCAATCCCTGAAGGTTTTATGACAGTTGGGGAAGTCGCAAAGAAAATGGGAGTTACAGTCCGTACTCTACAATACTACGATAAAGAAGAATTGCTTTCTCCATCAGCAGAAAGTGAGGGAGGACGTAGACTTTATACTAATAAAGATCTAGTCATGCTTCATCAGATTATATCCTTGAAATCACTTGGTTTTTCTCTCAAGGACATAAAGGGGCGTTTGAACTCTTTGAAAACTCCAGCTGAAGTTGCAAATGCTCTTACAGAGCAAGCAGATGATATTCGCCAAAAAATAGAACAGCTTCAGGCATCATTGTCAGAAATAGAGCAGTTAAAAGTTGAAGTTTTACAAATACAGACGGTTGACTTTAAGAAGTATGCAGATATTATTGTCAATTTACAAATGAAGAATGAATCTTACTCTCTGATTAAACGTTTTGATGATGATACACTGGATCATATACGCAGTCGATTTGACAAGAAAAGCGGAGTAGACTTTATGAACAGATTTAATCGCCTAAGTGATGAGATTGTGCGACTCCAAAAAGAAAAGGTGCCCGCTGAAAGTGAACAGTGCCAACAAGTTGTACAAGAATACTGGAACTTGATCATGGAGTTTACAAATGGAGATTTGACTATGCTTCCGAAGTTGATGGAAGTCGGTAATATTGATACCGCTACTAACGCATGGGAGGAAAAGCAAAAAATCGTTAACTCATATTTAGAGCCCGCTTTGCAAGTTTATTTTTCAAGACTTGGAACCAATCCCTTTGAGGAGGTAGAACCATGAAAAACGCGATAGAGGTTTCTAGATTAAAGAAAAGTTATGGTAGCAATATGGTTCTTAGAGGTCTCGATTTTCAAATCAAACAAGGAGAAATCTTTGCTCTGCTCGGTGTGAACGGAGCTGGTAAAACAACAACGCTTGAAGCTATCGAAGGTCTGAGAAAATATGACGAAGGCACTATCGTTGTAAACGGGAAAACCGGAATTCAACTACAGTCCTCCTCTCTACCCGCCCACATCAAACCGATGGAAGCCATAAAGCTCTTTGCAAAATGGAATCAGACAAGCATTAATAATGCCATGCTGAAGGCTCTTGGAATAAAAGAAATTGAGAAATCACAATATCTGCAATTATCCACAGGACAAAAAAGAAGACTACATCTTGCTCTTGCACTTATCAGTAATCCAGATATTATTTTTCTCGATGAACCGACAGCGGGACTTGATGTTGAAGGAAGACTATCCCTCCATGAACAAATCCGAAAGCTCAAATCACAGGGCAAGACAATTGTTTTGGCAAGCCACGATATGGCCGAAGTTGAAACCTTATGTGACCGCATTGCTATTTTGAATAGTGGAAAGATTGTCTTTTGTGGTACTCCTTCAGAACTGACAGACAGGTTGGGAAGAAAATATTTCATCCATTTAAAGACCCAGGACGGAGAGAAATCTTTTGAAACAGATACGATCGAGGACACTTTGATTTCATTATTGGAAGAATGCAAACAGAAACATATCCAAATACTGGATATTAAGGTGGATCGTGGCACACTGGAGCAGCATTTCATCGAAATGGCAAGGAGGGGATCGGAATGAAAGGATTCTTATATAGCCTAGCATTACAGTGGAAATTGGACATACGAAGTAAGTCTCTCTTGGTTACTTACTATATTGTACCGCTTATTTTCTTTCTTCTCATGGGTGGTATTTTTACTTCCGTTATGCCTGAAATGGGTAGTACACTCATACAGTCAATGATTGTCATGAGTGTTTCCATGGGGGCCTTTCTCGGCTTACCGCCTTCCTTGATTGAAACATACGGAAGCGACATAAAAAAGATTTATAAAGCTAATGGTGTCCCTATTTATTTAGGATTGGTGAGCATACTTCTCTCTGCCTTTGTTCATCTGATGATGACCTGCATTGTAATCCTGCTACTGGCCCCTATTTTATTTGAAGCAAGTCTACCGAGTCAACTTTCCCTATTCTTTCTCGCACTGGGCATCTACATTTTCGTATCGTTGAGTATCGGAAGTATACTGGGCCTTACTGTAAAAAATCAAGCAAAGCTTACCATGGTAGCGCAACTTGTCTTTTTACCTTCAATTATGCTTTCGGGGATTATGTTTCCTATTAGCTTACTACCCGATTTTCTCCAAATATTAGGGCGAGTTTTCCCAGCTTATTGGGGATACAGATTGATGCTAGAGAATGATTTTAGTCTTGAAAACCTGTGGTATCTAATTCTTGTATCTTGTATTGCAGTAATGACTTGTATCCTCCTTTTGAATAAACAAAAATCTGAGTAAATACCTGAATAGTGCAACATGAATCCATGGCAACATTAACTTTAAATAAAGAAAAAGCGACGAGATTGTTTCTTATCTCGTCGCTTTGCTATTTTTCAGTGGTCAAGTTCATGTCTTTGTCAAGTTTGTTTCCAACTTTTCTTCTCGTAAGGCGATAACTCTTTACCCGATGATTTGCTCAACTTCCTTAACCTTATTTTTCATAGTTTTATATTGACTAGTTAGTCTCCATTATGATATTGAAACTTCTTTCTCCCACCGTCTAAGCACATCTTTTAAAGGCTCATCTAGATATGTATAGGCCTTTTCCTTAATCCACTCAGGAATTCCATAAGCTGCCTCTGCTATACTTCCTGTTATTGCAGCGAGAGTATCACTATCCCCACCAAGGGAAATCGCATTTCGAATCGCATCTTCAAAATCTGTACTTTCTAGAAAGGCAATGATTGCCTGAGGAACTGTATCCTGACACGTTTCATTGAAACGATACGTAGGACGAATTTCATCTAGTGATTGAGAAAGGTTATACCCATACTCTTGCTCTATGTGTTCCTTGATGCGTCTCTTGCACTCTATAGGGGTATCATTGATTGGTTGTTCATAATCCCCACAGTAACCTCCAAAGTAAAAGCGACACATGAAGATAGCATCAACGGTTGCCATAGCTCCCTTGACACCCTCTGGATGATTATGAGTCACCTCTGCAGAAAGTCGTGCAAGAGCTCTCCTGGAAGGCCAGGCTCCTGTTCTGGCGCAGAAACTACAATCCATGACCCAGGCACATGGAGAAACACGCATTGCTGAGCCATTGCCAAAGCTATTATAAGGTTCTCGATCGTCGCCATCAACCCAATTACCAAATCTTGCACCGTAACCTGCATCGGGATACATCCTACCATATTTTTTCATGGCATCAATAAAGTCATCCTTCTGACCGCCATTCATAATGGCTTCTGCAACAGCACAGGTCATAACCGTATCATCAGTGAAAAAACAATCCTCACGAAATAATGGAAAGTCTTTCATTTTAATATTGTCCCATTCGTAAACAGAACCAACAATATCTCCCACAATTGCTCCTAGCATAAGATTCCTCCTTACAGCATATCAGATTTCCAATGAATCACTCTTTAAAAACGGCTCAACCAAATCAACCCACTCTTGAGGCAGGTAAGCTGATAGATAACCATGGTTATAGCCCTTTGATTCATACAGGATCGTGTTGAGATGTAGCTGCTGAAATAATTTCGCCGACGCTTTCACACAGTTTAATTCTTTTTCACCATAGATATACAAAACCTGCGACTTGCTTGTAGAAATCGTGTCCTTGAGCTTGTAACGCCCCATATAGGTTTTGTAAATGGTCACCAATGTTTTGAAAGGCGTCCTTGGCAGATCCTCCAAATAATATGCTTTTATCTCCTCTGGATAAGCCAGTTTAGGATAAATTTTGTCCATCATGCCTAATTGGAGTTTACATGAGAATTTACTAAACATCAGTTTGCCAAAAATAGATACTAGAAAGATGCTGATTTTAGCTAACCTTGGTTGTGGAATACAGAGGCTTCCATCTATGATGGCCTTCTCAGCTATCTCGCTGTCTAATGACAAAAGCTCCATGGCAATTTGACCTCCGAGCGAAACACCACCGATCGCAAATAATTTCCCTCCACAGTTTGCTTTGACATAGTCTAGAATCTCCAAAGCAGAATCTTCAGTAGAAACATAATCGATTTGATATTCTTCGCCATGGCCATTCAAAGTAGGTAGAATAACATGGTATTCTTCTGACAAGATTCGTGCTTGACGAAGATAATTCCACCAAGAACTGCCACCGCCATGTATCAGCAAGATAGAAGGCAAATTCTTATCACCAAATTCATGGAATTTCATATATAAACTCCTTACTGTGAGACTTTCAATAGATACGTCCTTGTTTAAACTGTTTAAAGAAGCAGTGATCTAAATACATCAATCGTTACTTTCGATAATAGTTAAGCTGATCAAAAATTTAAAATATTTTTTCCTTACCAATTCTATTACTAGCAAATATATTATAAATTAAATAACCAACCAAAATGATAATAAAAATAACATAGCAGCCAGTTTTACAACTCACTACTTTTCATATGATAATTTACAAATGTCTTTCCAGCCACTCGATTTTTTTAAAATCCTTATTGTCATTGTGATCATTTCGATAGGAGTCTTGAGAAGAAGCTTTGTAAATACTTAGATACTGCTCCAGACTTGGAAGACGAAAAGCGATGCCTTCAATGTGAATAAGCTCTATATCCGATTCCAAAACTCCTGCAAAATCAGGTAAGGAATCAATACTTCCAAATTCAACACTCACTCGATCCTTTTTGAATTCATGCTCATGAATATCTATTAAGACGTAGCCTAAGTCTTCCATCACTTTCATTATCTTGTCCCAGTCAAAAATTCTGAGATGATCAGGTGCTTCCCAACCTCTAGGGTCACCAGGCACATGAATGTCAATGTCAGACGGTTCCCAATTTTCTTTCGTTCTATACTCCAATCCCAAAGAACCCATCAGTGTCGGTGTAATTCCGACTCGATTTAAATGGAAACAAATGGTTTTAAATTCTTCAAATAAGAGACTCATGATTACTCTAAACCTTTCATATAAATCTTCGTTATTTCTACTTTATTCCCTTGAACAAAATCATCTTCATTTTCTAGAGTATATCCAGTTATTTTGGATATAAATTCTTTTCCTTACTAATTCTATTACTCGCCAATATTGTATAAATTAAATAAGCAATAAAAATGATAATAAAAATAACATTAATTTTTAAAACAAAATAGAGATTTAACAAATTTGCGAATGAATGAAATAATATACAGTACCACACAGATTTCGTTTGACGGTAAAGAAGCCCTAAAACAAAACTTAAAAATAATGTATATATAAAGAATAAAATAAAAGGAAATCCTTGATGACTTTCTCCAACTATAAACCATAAAGGTAGATGCCAAATTCCCCAGATTGAACCTACAATCAAATTAGATTGCCAATAAGTATATTTCTTATCAAGTAACGGTTGTAATATTCCTCTCCATCCTAATTCTTCATGTCCACCACCGAAAAAAATCATTTGTATAAAGAATAGTGGCATCAAATAAATGGATACTCCATTTAATTCTAAAGAAGATACAGAAAATAGTATCAAAATTGCTAACATATGAATAATGAAATAAATACTACTATTATCTCTCTTATTAAATAAAAAATGTCTAAATTTTACATTTTTACTTTTCAAATATAATCCACTTGCAATAGCTGGTCCAAGTGCACCCACTATATGTAATATTCTCCCTATAAACGTTTCTAACCCCAAAATATCAGATTGTGTTAATACGGAAAGAAGTCCCCAAGCTATATAAGTAATTCCAAATGTATAACAAAGATAATTTTTTAAATTCTTTTTATCAATTTCTGTCATTTTATCATCCTTATCTTGATTAATTTATATCTAATATTTTTTTCTGCTTCTTAGTTGCTCTCGCTTTAAAACTAACCATATTCTATCACAAAAATGCAAAAAGCCTTACAATCAAGGCTTTTCATTATCCCTTTTGTTAGAAGGTTTTTACGCATTTACCAGCAAAGCTACACACTCAACATGTGGTGCTAGTAAACTTCTATATTATAGAACGAAAGGGATAGAGTTAATGTTTAAACTTAAACTTTAGAATGAAAATATTTTTTCTTTTCTTACCCTACAGTATCCGTACATATTTTATAGGCTTCATCTCATAAAAACTTGTACCTTGCTAAATTCAACAAACTGAAGCTTGTTTGTCTCATTTAGCTTTCTTGGGTTTCTTTTCTGGCAGTTCCGCATACATACCTTTCAGTAGCTCTGTAATCAAATCCATATCCTCAAATCTGTCGAATGCATACATCAATGTCTTTGAACCCTCATACGGATAACGCAATTCTGAGTCTGCAAGAAGTTTGTCCGATGTCGGCGTTCTCTTTAAAAATAGTTCATTATCGCAAATGTCACCTATCAGCTTACCGTTAAAATATATAAGGTAGCCGCCCATCATCGATCTTATGACAATATCACCTGCTGCAGAAAAAATCTCACGAACAAATTCATTAAATTCATTCACTATGATTACCTCCTTCAAAATCAAATATTCCTTACTTTATGGCAAACTCTTTCCCTATTTATCCTCAAAATTTCAGCAATCCATTTTCATCAAATTGAAAATTCGGTCCCCATGAAACTTCCCAATAGTATCCATCTAAATCCGAAAAATATGCGTGATTATCCACCCCAAAATACTTCCTTTGGCTCTTTTACAATTTTTCCACCTGCTTTTCTTACTAATGCAATTACAGTCTCTACATCTTCTTTATGTTCAACATTGTAGGCTAATGTAATTCCTGAAAATCCATTCCCTTTTGGTGGATTATTTTCATCAATATCTTTTGCTAATTGTTCCAAAGGAAATAGTTCAAAATTTGTTCCCGGAGTATCAAAAAAGCATACTGACGGATTATTTTCTCTGCAATCAGTCTTATATCCTAAACCATCTCTATAAAACTTTATTGACCTTTCCATATCTTTCACACCTAAACAAAACAAATAAAAGATTAGTTACTCAACTTGCCATTAATTGTTTGATATTAAGTATTGATAAAGAAAAATTTCATAATTGCACATTTCTTATTGCAGAGATTACAAAACTATTAGATAACGAATTAAATTACTATGAACAAACTGTTTTCCTTTATGCTAAGGGCTACTTTGAATTTAAAAAGAATTTAGATACTGGTGTTGAAAAAATGAAACAGGCTATCCAAGTCTTTGATATTTTAGAAGAGCAAAATATGAAATCTCAGTATATAGATCATTTCTCTCAAAATGTGGAAATAAGATAGAATACTAACTTTAAAGACTTAGTGAAAAGCAGAAACTAGTAATGATACTAGTTTTTGCTTTTCTCCATAATAATTAATTTCCCCCTTTTTCCTTCTAAATCTTTTTTCACAACAAAAAAACCTGAATTTCTATATGCTTTTTGAGCCAATATATTTTTTTCATTTACAGCCAATATAATATGGTTAATTTCTAATTTTAAAGTTGAATCTATGAATTCAAATATTCCATTCAGAGCATTAGAACCATATCCTTGATTTCTGAAATTATCATCAATAGAAAATCCTCTAATAAGCGCATAATCGTTTTGATAATAGCCGTACTCTTTAGGACCAGTGTTTAGGTGTAGGCAAAAAAACCAATTACTTTATGGTCTTTATTAAGTATTACTATTGGGTATCTATCCTTATCTTTTTTAGACTTTTCAATAATATTTTTTGGGGTATCAGTATGTGTAATATCATTTAAAGAATAAGAACTTAAAGAATGGTAATGTTCAACTTCACTATACAAAGATAATTTCATGATAATTAATTCCTTTCTCTTTATGTAAGATACATAACTAAATCAGTTGATGATTTAATAATCATATCAATTGTTTTCATACTTTCTACTTTCCTATTCAACTTTCAAATATATAGCGTTTTCATTATTTTCTTATCCTATTATATCATTATTCAAAATAAAAAACTGCAACTTACTAGTTGCAGTTAAACACAGATTTACTTCTGTTCCTTTAGAGACTTATATTTTCATTTTCAGGCATATTAAAAACATCGTTTTTTTCAAAATAAGGTTTTACCATTTCTTTCCATCTAGCTTTATGAAAATTGATCGAATTTAAAGGAGATAGGCCATAATTTCCCAATGCATAACCATCATTTACTTCAACAACAAGTGTCCTGCCATCACTAGTAACACCGATATCTAGTCCATAAGCTATTGGCGCATCTTTCCAACATGATATGGCTTCATCAATTACACTAGGATCAAATTGTGCATGATAGTCACCTGTATAGGGTCGAACATCTAATACGCGACCATCTAACACAAAACAACGCCATTCTGCTATGAATTCTACAACCTCACTAATCCATATAGGATAGTCAAAAGGTAAACCAATACCTATCAAATCACGGGTTCCGTTAACAACTCTTCCAGTAAAGACTTTTGAACCAGCTTTAGGCTTAATAAATTTTCCCCAATTATCAGGTATATTTACAATCTCTCCCAAAACGCCTTCATAAATCTTTCGACCATAAAACTCTTTGAGCTCAATAGGATAGTCATAAACCGGAACGTTTAACCCCATCATTTTTAGTAATGCTCTAGTCTCCGTTATATAATCTACAACTGTATCTTCACTTGTTAACTGTTCTATTTCAGAAAAAGATTGATATAAAATAACTTCTTCTCCTTGTAAGTATGCACCTACTTGAGCATTGTATTTATTAATTGAAACCTCACTTGGTAGTTTGCTTTGTCTAATATAAACAACCATTTTATCACTCCTATATCACTAGTGTTGCACCTGTTGGTAAAAAAATAATAGCATTTTTGCTGTTATTTTTTTGAGTAAATAGCTCCCATAATATCATCGAAATAATCAACAGTATTTAGGAGCAATTCTATAACTTGGGACTTTGTTAGTCGCATTCCTCTTCTATCTCTAGCATCTTCTACTAAATTTTCAAGTTTCTCTAGATTTTTATCATCCAAGCTAATCATTATTCTATTTTTATCAGTTGCCATTTTCTTCACCTCAAGTCAATTCTATCACAGGTGTTACACTTGTGTCAATTATTTTCTTTTTAAAATATAAATATTTAAATTAGGATACTTTTATACCTTTTTAATATTTTGTATTCAGTATTTAGTAATAAAGACTTAACTATAAAAAGCCTTACAATCAAGGCTTTCGATTATCCCTTTCGTTCAAGGTTTTCTAGGCTTTTACCAGCAAAGCTACACACTCAACATGATGCGTTTGCGGAAATAGGTCAACCGGCTGAACCTTCTTCAATTCATAGCCTAATTCTTGGTAGAGTTTGATATCACGCGCCATGGTGGCAACGTTACAGGAGATATAGGCGATGCGTTTAGCTCCTGTTAGGGCGCTTGCTTTGATAAAGCTTTCGGTTAAGCCCTTGCGTGGTGGGTCGACCAAAATAACGGTTGGTTGGATGCCTTCCTTGAGCCAGTTCTTCATAGCATTTTCCGCTGTATCACATACATAGCGGGCATTGGTGATGCCATTTAAACTAGCATTCTTCTGGCTATTCTCCACGGCTTCTGGGATGACTTCTACGCCATAAACTTCCTTAACGTGTTTAGCAACTGATAGTCCAATAGTCCCAATTCCTGAGTAGGCATCAATAACCACATCCTCTGCTCTTAACTCCGCAAAGTCAATGGCTGTTTGATAGAGTTTCTCCGCCATTTTTGTATTGACCTGGTAAAAGGCCGGTCCAGAGATTTGGAAATTATTACCCAACATTTGATCAGTAATGTAATCTTGACCATAAAGTGTACGCCATTCTTTCCCGAAAATGGCATTGGTATTCTGGTCATTGATATTCTGCATAACAGACATAATTTCTGGGAACTGCTTAATCAATTGTTCAATCAACTGTTCCACACGGAAAATTTTAGGACGAGTTGTCACCAAAATAACCATGATTTGACCTGAATGATAGCCACGACGCACAACAAGGTTACGAATCAAGCCAGACTGTTCCTTCTCATCATAAGGCTTCAAGTCATATCGACGGACTAAATCACGTAATGCAAGAATAACCTGGTCAATGACTGGATCCTGAATGTAAAAATCTTCCAACGGCATAAGGTCGTGAGAATTCTTACGGAAGAAACCAGTTTCTAGAACACCATTTACTCTACGTACAGGAACCTGAGCCTTGTTACGATACTTGATAGGATTTTCCATACCAAGAGTATCAGCAACCTCTACATCCCTGATACCAGCAATCTTATAAAGACTGTCTTTCACTTGCTTGGTTTTGAACTTGAGTTGCTCTGGATAAGCTAGATGCCCTAAGTCAGCAATCCCTGAACGCAGGTAAGCCAAATCTAAGTCTTGGTTGCGATGTGGTGATTGCGTAAGATATTCCTCGACCTTACCAAAACCAACCTTTTTATTGACTTTCAGTACTCGCATAAGGATTTTCTCAGTCGGAAGAGCATTCTCTACAAAAAAGACCAAGCCATCTACCTTGGCAACACCTGCTCCTTCATGGGTCAAATCGACAATCTCTACTTCTACGATATCATTTTTCTTTAGCATAATTTTCACTTTCTATAAGCCGCAAAAAAAGACGGCAACAATCCTGTTACCATCTATTATACCATGAATTGACTTAAGCACCAAAACTCTTGAAGAAATCAAGGATGGCTTGCCAAATAGAGCTGAGGATATTCCCACCGTCTTGAATAGCTTTATTGGCGTCAAAGTTAAGGTCGATATTGCTGAAACTGTCACCAGCTTGCGCAACGATACTTTGTTTCAAATCTTTTAGAGTCTTTGTAAAGTCTTCGTTATTAAGAATATCGCTCTTTGAAAGATTAAAGGCAAAGTTGATGATGACATTGACCTGGTTACCTGTAACCACTTGATCAAGTTTGTAGTTCTTCAAGGTATCTTCAACAATCTTACGAACATCATCCTCAGTAAGCTCATCTTTAGACTCTTTAGCCTTAGCGATTGCAGCCTTGATATCAGCAAGTGCAACGTTCAGTTTATTGGCATCGAATCCTGATTTGTCCTTGTTTTCATCGTTAATATCAGACAAGGCCTTGAGCTCTTCTTGAGCCAAGTCTTTATTTTCTTGAGGTAATTTTACACCATTTGACTCAAGGGAATAGTAAATACCTGCTAGAGCACTTTCCCCAGTAACTGGGATTGGCGCTGCAACGGTGATACGTGCGTGCTCGACACCCAAGGTAACAGCCGCATTACGGTACATGTCTTGGGTCACTTTTGTGATATTTTCTGGTGTTTCAATCTTGACTTCAAGTGGAGATTTTTCACCTAGTTTTTGAATTTTTGCTGATGAATAAAGTTGAAGACTAGAGTCGTTGGCGACATTCATAATTTTTGAGTAGACATCGGGTGTCATAGTCTTCAAGTCTTTAGTATCTTTAGAGGCATCATAGCCTAGTCTTTTAAGTGTTTGATTTTTTTGATCTTCTGTTAGTGAAGAACCCAAGACATACTCAGGTTGAACATAAGTTTCATCAATGACTTTTTGAACATCAGTAGCTGCCTGGGCGCTTTGCAGTGTTGCAACTGCTAAAAGTACTGCAGCGCTAGTCAGAAAGAATTTCTTTCGCATGAGACGTTCCTCCTTTTCCACTCTAGCATATTAAAGTATCCTTAAAGAAAACTTATAAAAGCACCTAGAATTTCTAGATGCTTAAAATAGATTAAAAATTTTCATGATATAGAGATTTACTTGAACCTGTCTTGAGTAATAATAGTTTCCCCCATCGACATAAAGTTCTCCACCTTGAAAAATGGAAATAGGATTGATGTAGCGATAGGTTTTTCCTGTTGTATTCCCTAATGTCGGCGCAACTGTATCTCTAGAATATTGTTTAGCTAGAGCAATCGTATTCTTTTTCCCATTTTGGGCGATAAAATCAATATAAGATGGCCCAAAGTTATAAGCTTGAATGGCTGTCCAGACATCCACTCCTTTTTCTTGAGCCAGATAGAGATTTTCTGTCAAAGTTTGAACACCTTGACGAATACTACTAGCGTTATCGTTAATGGTATCAGTAGAACCGCTAGCAGACTCACTAGACTGCATCACGTCTCCTTCTTTACCTTTGGTTTCTGTATATATCATGGCGAGCACAAGCTCTTCGTTTGCTGGAGTATCTCTTTCATTCAAGATTTCACGTACCATGGGTTGGTAGGTCATAACTTGTTTGACATCCTGACGAATGAGATAGGCTTTGTATCCAGCGAAAAGGAAGACTGCTAGTACCAGCACTCTTCGTATAATTTTAAACATTATTTATTTTGAATATCCTCGATGTTTTTGATTAAGATAGAATAGGTTCCATTATCGTTTTGGATGAACTCAACGGATTCTGCATCTTGATAGACATTGTTTGGTACGATTAGTTCAATCCCGTTTGACAAGGAAAGTTTCTGATTTTCAAATCTCTTCAACTGACGACTGGCATCAATCTCATCAAACTGAACAGGCTCTGGCACTGCTTCTTTGACCTGATCAATAAAACTGAGACGAGCTGTTAGATTATTATCAAAGAGATCATTGGCTAATTTTTCTGGAGAGAGCTCATTGTTTTCCTCAAGATTGTTGAAAATCGCAGATTTTACTTTTGATTGAAATTGAAAATCATCCGCATTAAAGGTTTCGGCAATTTTTTGAGCCGTTTTTTCAAGTTCCTTGATTGATTTCTTAGGTGAAATCTTTGGTTGCACTTGAATAAGATTCTCAGAAAAATAGTTCAAAAAGGCTCCATTATACTTGATGCGTTTTTCAATCAAGTGATATTTACGGTTTTGAAGGTTAACTACTAAGGCTTCATCAGCTCCAATTCCAAAACCTGGAAGGTTATTCTGCGTCAACTTAATTGGATTATCAACTTCGCCACCTAAGTGCGTCAAGGTCTCACGCAATGCAATTCGAAGGAAAGCAAAGTGTTCCAATCCTTCTTTTGAAAACTGTACAAAGACCAAATCGTTTGTCTTTTGATTTTCAGATACAGAAAATTCTTCTTTCCAAAGGTTTGCTATTGTCACAGATGTTGCCATTAAATCTTCTGAAATATGGTTGAAAAATGGATTATCTTCTTCAAAAATCCCAGTTTTGGCATCGTCCGAATACACACGCTCCACTTTTTTACGCAAGTATTCTTCAATTTTAGGAGTGATATTGAGAAATTTATCCGCTAAGTACAACTCTATGTCATCAGGGCTGAACTGATGGATAATAGCTTTCTTAATATAAATGTCCATAAAATATTAGTCCTCGTATAATGGGAAGGCATCTGTCAAGGATTTGACTGCACTTCTCACTTCTTCTAAGACAGCTTCGTTTTCTGCATTCTTAAGGGCTTTAATAATAAGTTCAGCAACTTGACGGCTTTCTTTTTCACCAAAACCACGAGCAGTAATTGCTGCCGCTCCGATACGAATACCACTAGTCTTAAATGGTGACAAGGTTTCATAAGGGATAGAGTTCTTATTTAGGGTAATGTTGACCTCATCCAGCAAGTTTTGAGCTACTTTTCCACTTTCTACAACCTTAGTGACATCCACTAGGAAGAGGTGGTTTTCAGTGCCACCAGAGATAATACGGAAATCAGGATCTTTCAGGAATACTTCAGCCATAGCCTTACTGTTCTTGATGACATTAGCAGCATATTCCTTGAAGGCTGGATCCAAGACTTCTTTGAAGGCAACAGCCTTAGCAGCAACAACATGCTCTAAAGGACCACCTTGGATACCCGGGAAAATAGCTGAATTAATTTTCTTAGCAAGCTCTTCGTCGTTAGTCAAAATCAAACCACCACGCGGACCACGAAGGGTTTTGTGGGTCGTTGTTGTAGTGATATGGGCGTATGGTACTGGACTTGGATGAAGACCAGCAGCAACCAAACCAGCAATGTGAGCCATATCGACCATAAGCTTAGCACCGACTGCATCTGCGATTTCACGGAATTTATAAAAATCAATAATGTGAGAATAGGCTGAAGCACCAGCAACAATTAGTTTTGGTTTTACTTCTTGGGCTTGTTTCAAGATGACATCAAAGTCCAAGAGTTCTGTTTCAGAATCAACGCTGTATGAAACAAAGTTGTAGGTTTGACCTGAGAAGCTTACAGGAGCCCCGTGAGTCAGATGACCACCTGCAGCCAAATCCATTCCCATAACTGTATCACCTGGCTCAATCAAAGCCATGTATGCTGCACAGTTGGCTTGACTTCCTGAGTGGGGTTGTACATTAGCAAACTTTGCTCCAAAAATCTCCTTCGCACGTTCGATAGCTAGAGTTTCGATAATATCTACTACATCAGTTCCACCGTAATAACGACGTCCTGGATAACCTTCGGCGTATTTATTAGTTAAGATAGACCCTTGAGCAGCCATAACAGCCTTAGAGACTACGTTCTCTGAAGCGATTAATTCAATATTATTTTGTTGGCGTTCCTCTTCTTTGGCAATGGCATTCCAAAGATCCGAGTCATAGGCTTTAAAATCATCTTTGTCAAAAATCATAGGTCTTCTCCTTTTATTAATTTAATGAATCGTTTCTGCATTTTATCGCAGGTATAACCAACTCTTTCATAAAATGCATGCGCCCCTGTACGATGGTCTGCAGAATTTAAGCGAATAAAGTTATAGCCACGTTTTTCTGCTTCCTGTTCTAATCCTTCAAGCAATGTTTTACCGATTCCTTTACCTTGTGTTTGAGGTAAAACAGCTAAAGCCAGGATATTAAAACCTGGTTTTGAATAAAGGGATTCATAAACCTCAGCATGAACATAACCAAGTAAATCATGGCTAATTGAATCCTCAAAACCAAGTAGGAAGTGATGGGAGTCTTGTGTCAACTTAGCTAGTTGACCAGCCGTTTCCTCTGGACTAAAAGCATAACCTAGCGCTTCTTTGTTAATGGCACAAATTGTTTCGACATCTGTCGCTTTTAATTCACGTAGCATATCATACCTCCTCAAAAGGAATTTCAGGTATCTTGGCAAGGATATCTTCTCGAGTTATCGAACCTTGGCGTAGAATCTTCACCTTGCTGCCAGATAAGTCTATAATAGTCGAATCTTGACCAGTTAAAAAAGCATCGTCTTCCAAACCTAGAACATTTTGGTTAAAATCCTGCAGAATTTCCTTATAGGTCACACCGCTATCCTGTCCTGAAATGTTAGCAGACGGGCCGATTAAGGGACCAAACTCACGAATCAATTCTAGAGTGACGGGATGACTGGGCATGCGAAATCCAACAGTCGTCAAGTCTGAATTGACCCAGTAAGGGACCTTGTCATTAGCTTCTAGGATAATGGTTAAAGGCCCTGGCAAAAAACTTTTAACAAGTTGTTGTAAACAAGGTGGCTGATTCTTGGAAAAGTTCAAGATATCGTCTAAACTAGCAACATTGAGATTGAGAGCCTTATCTCTAGGGCGACGTTTGAGCCGATAAACATGGTCAACAGCCTTCTCATCCAAAGCTTTCGCAAAAAGGCCATAAACTGTCTCAGTTGGCAAAACTACTGCTCCACCCTTTTCCAACTCTTGCTTAATTTTCTCCATCATCAATGACAACCATCCTATCTTGGCCAAATTGGTCTTTGAGCGTTCGAACTCGTTTCTCAGGAAGATTTTCCATAAAGAGAGCGGGTACACTTTGACCTTGTTTGTAGCCAATTTCAAGATAAATCTTACCACCATCAGTTAGATGGTCCTTTGATTCTTCCGCGATTCTGCGATAAATCGCTAGACCTTCCTCGTCTGCAAAAAGGGCTAAATGCGGCTCTAAATGCAGAACATTCAAACCAACTTCTTCCTCATCTGCTCGAGAAATGTATGGTGGATTGGATACAATTATATCATATTTTGAACAAATTTCGGAGAAACAGTCAGATTTGATAAATGTGATCTCTAAATCTAAACGCTCTGCATTCTCCGATGCTAGGTCTAATGCATCTTGTGAAATATCAGCAGCTGTGACTGACCAATCTGCTCTATTTTTAGCTAAAGCAAGGGCAATGGCTCCGCTTCCTGTTCCGATATCCAGAACTCTGAGATTGTCCTTTAGATTCTCAGTCAAAATGAGTTCCACTAACTCTTCTGTCTCTGGGCGAGGAATCAAAACTCGCTCATCTACTTTTAACTGCATCCCAAAGAATTCAGCATGACCTATAATGTACTGGGCAGGAATATGGCTAGCTAGCTTGATGAAAATGTTCTCTACAAATTTGTAATCTTCATAAGTGACTTCTTGCTGAAGGGTAAAGATGAAGTCTGTAAAAGATAGATTTTTCAGGCTACGATAGACAAAAGAGAGGCTTTCTGCTTCCTCTCCTTGTACTATTAACTTTTCCTCAAAATCTTTAAATAGTTGAGCTAATTTCATTACTTGTTTAATTCTTCTAATTTTTGTGTTTGATCATAAAGAACCAAGGCATCCACCACTTCGTCCAACTTACCAGCAAGGATTGTATCAAGCTTTTGCAAAGTCAAACCGATACGGTGGTCCGTGACACGGTTTTGTGGGAAGTTATAAGTACGGATACGTTCAGAACGGTCACCGGTACCGATAGTAGACTTACGCTCAGCATCTTGTTCATCTTGGGCAATCTGTGCAAAGTGGTCTGCCACACGCGCACGTATGATTTTCATAGCCTTCTCACGGTTTTTCTGCTGGGTACGTTCTTCCTGCATCTCAACCTTGATATTGGTTGGCAAGTGAACGATACGAACAGCAGTCGCAACCTTGTTGACATTCTGTCCGCCAGCACCAGAGGCATGGTAGATATCGACACGAAGGTCTTTTGGATCAATATCGTATTCAACTTCTTCGATTTCAGGCATGACCAGAACTGTCGCTGTTGAAGTGTGTACACGACCTTGGCTTTCTGTCACAGGGACACGTTGAACACGGTGGGCACCTGATTCGTACTTAAGTTTAGAGTAAACAGACTGACCTGATACCATGGCAACCACTTCTTTAAAACCACCAACACCATTCATAGAAGCTTCCATGACTTCAAAGCGCCAACCTTGGGCTTCAGCATACTTTTGGTACATAGTTAGAAGATCTCCAGCGAAGAGAGCTGCTTCATCTCCACCAGCTGCACCACGGATTTCTAGGATAATGTTTTTATCATCGTTTGGATCTTTAGGAAGGAGCAAGATTTTTAGTTTCTCTTCGTACGCTTCTTTTTCGGCCTTAGCATCCTTGAGTTCTTGCTTGGCCATTTCTTCCAAATCCGCATCTCCACCTGATTCCTTAATCATTTCCTCAGCGTCGACAATGTTTTGAAGAACTTGTTTGTATTCACGGTAGGTTGTAACGGTATCACGAGTAGAAGCTTCTTCTTTTGAAAGCTCCATAAAACGTTTGGTATCAGAGACCACATCAGGGTCACTCAGCAATTCTCCCAATTCTTCATAACGGTCTTCTACTGCTTGTAGTTGATCATAGATATTCATTCTTTCTTATTCTCCTTATTGATTTCAGGGGCAAAATAATGCTTGCGGCAAACTGAGATATAGGTTTCATTTCCACCAATCTGGATTTGTTCACCATCATAAACAGGCAGTCCGTCCTGCGTACGCAAGACCATAGTCGCTTTTTTCTTACAATACTGACAGATGGTCTTGATTTCATCGATCTTATCTGCTAAGAGCAAGAGGTGTTTGGAACCTTCAAATAATTCATTTCGAAAGTCATTTTTTAAACCAAATGCCATAACAGGTATATCTAACTCATCGACAACACGAGCTAGGTCGTAAACATTGTGACGCTTTAAAAACTGGGCTTCATCGACAAGTACACAGTAAGGTTTTTCAGGTAAATCTCGGATAAATCCAAAGATATCTGTTGTTTCGTCAATAGCAATTGCTGGTCTTTTCATCCCGATGCGACTTGAAACATAGCCAACACCGTCACGTGTATCCAGAGCTGAAGTCATAATCACAACTCCTTTTCCTTGCTCCTCATAGTTATAGGCTACCTTGAGAATCTCGATGGTTTTTCCAGAGTTCATGGTCCCATAACGATAATACAACTGTGCCATGCTTCTATTTCACGTCCATTTCTAAATTTTTTCTACATTCTAGTATACCATAATTTCTCAAAGCTTTAAATGGCAAAATGTGGTAAAATAGAAGAAATCAAATAACTAGTGGAGGACGCAATTATGCCATTTGTACGCATTGATTTATTTGAAGGACGCACGCTAGAGCAAAAGAAAGCCCTAGCTAAGGAAGTAACAGAAGCTGTTGTTCGTAACACAGGAGCACCTCAGTCAGCTGTTCACGTTATTATTAACGATATGCCTGAAGGAACTTATTTCCCACAAGGTGAAATGCGCACTAAGTAAGCTTAAGCAATTTGCTTAGGCTTTTCTTTATAAGTGGCATTCGTTGAATAAAACACTATATTTTGTTACAATTTTAAGTGATATTTGTATATAAATTGTAAAAAGGAAATGAAATGATTACACGTGAATTTGATACCATCGCAGCCATCTCGACTCCGCTTGGTGAAGGGGCTATTGGGATTGTTCGTTTAAGTGGAACAGATAGTTTTACGATCGCCCAGAAAATTTTTAAAGGTAAGGATTTGAGCAAGGTTGCTAGTCACACTCTAAACTACGGACATATCGTTGATCCTCAGACAGGGAAGGTTATGGACGAGGTCATGGTTGGTGCTATGAAATCTCCAAAGACCTTTACTCGTGAGGATATTATTGAAATTAATACCCACGGTGGAATCGCCGTAACTAATGAAATTCTCCAATTGGCTATCCGTGAAGGTGCTCGCTTGGCTGAGCCTGGAGAGTTTACTAAACGTGCCTTCCTCAATGGTCGCGTAGACTTGACTCAAGCTGAGGCCGTTATGGATATCATCCGTGCCAAGACAGACAAAGCCATGAATATTGCGGTCAAGCAGTTAGATGGCTCCCTTTCTGAGCTCATTAACAATACGCGCCAAGAGATTCTCAATACTCTGGCACAAGTTGAAGTGAACATCGACTATCCTGAGTACGACGACGTTGAAGAAGCCACTACTGCTGTTGTTCGTGAAAAAACTATGGAATTTGAACAATTATTAACCAATCTCCTTAGAACAGCTCGTCGTGGTAAAATCCTTCGTGAGGGAATTTCAACAGCCATCATTGGTCGTCCAAACGTAGGAAAATCAAGCCTTCTTAACAACCTCTTACGTGAAGACAAGGCTATCGTAACCGATATTGCGGGTACTACGCGCGATGTCATCGAAGAATACGTTAATATCAACGGTGTCCCACTTAAATTGATTGATACTGCAGGTATTCGTGAAACGGATGATATCGTCGAGCAAATCGGTGTCGAACGTTCCAAAAAAGCACTCAAGGAGGCTGACTTGGTACTGCTTGTCTTAAATGCTAGTGAACCTCTTACTCCCCAAGACCGACAACTTCTCGAAATTAGCCAAGATACCAACCGTATTATTCTTCTTAACAAGACTGATTTACCAGAAGCTATTGAAACTGACGAACTTCCTAAAGATGTCATCCGTATTTCTGTCCTTAAAAATCAAAACATTGACAAGATTGAAGAACGGATTAACAACCTTTTCTTTGAAAATGCAGGACTAGTCGAACAAGATGCTACGTATCTATCCAACGCTCGACATATTTCATTAATTGAAAAGGCAGTTGAAAGTCTACAAGCTGTTAATGAAGGTCTTGCGCTTGGCATGCCCGTTGACTTACTTCAGGTTGATTTGACACGTACTTGGGAAATTCTTGGGGAAATCACCGGTGATGCAGCGCCAGATGAACTCATTACTCAATTGTTTAGCCAATTTTGTTTAGGTAAATAAAAAATTATAAAAAGGAGTTATGATGAACTATCCAACACTACTAGAACGCTTCTTGACCTACGTCAAAGTCAATACACGTTCTGACGAAAACTCAACGACAACACCTAGTACTCAAAGCCAAGTAGACTTCGCAACCAATGTCCTCATCCCAGAGATGAAACGTGTTGGTTTACAAAATGTCTATTATTTGCCAAACGGTTTCGCTATCGGTACTCTACCAGCCAACGATCCAAGTTTAACTCGTAAGATTGGCTTTATCTCACACATGGATACGGCAGATTTTAATGCTGAAGGCGTTAATCCTCAGGTTATTGAAAACTACGACGGTGGAGTTATCGAACTTGGGAATTCTGGTTTCAAACTTGATCCAGCTGATTTTAAGAGTTTAGAGAAATATCCCGGCCAAACTTTGATTACTACAGATGGGACTACGCTTCTCGGTGCTGATGACAAATCTGGTATCGCTGAAATCATGACAGCTATCGAATACTTGAACGCTCATCCTGAAATAAAACACTGTGAAATTCGAGTTGGATTCGGTCCTGATGAAGAAATCGGTGTTGGTGCCAACAAATTTGATGCAAAGGACTTCGATGTTGACTTCGCTTATACAGTTGACGGCGGACCTCTAGGAGAATTGCAATATGAAACCTTCTCAGCCGCCGGTGCTGAACTTCATTTCCAAGGTCGTAATGTTCACCCAGGAACAGCTAAAGGACAAATGGTCAACGCTCTCCAGTTAGCCATCGACTTCCACAATCAACTCCCAGCTGGTGACCGACCTGAATTGACTGAGGGTTACCAAGGTTTCTTCCATCTCATGGATATAACTGGTACTGTTGAGGAAGCGCGTGCTAGCTACATCATTCGCGACTTTGAAAAAGAAAGCTTCGAAGGGCGTAAAGCTGCAATGCATGCTATTGCTGACAAGATGAACCAAGAACTTGGTAGTGATCGTGTAACCCTGACTTTGACAGACCAATACTACAACATGAAGGAAGTTATCGAAAAGGATATGACTCCAATCACCATCGCTAAATCAGTGATGGAAAATCTTGATATTACACCTATTATCGAGCCTATTCGTGGTGGAACAGATGGTTCTAAGATTTCCTTCATGGGAATTCCTACTCCAAATATCTTCGCTGGTGGCGAAAATATGCACGGTCGTTTTGAATATGTCAGCCTTCAAACCATGGAACGTGCAGTCGATACCATTATTGGCATTGTATCTTACAAAGACTAAAAAAAGAAGTAGCAAAGCTACTTCTTTTTTTAGTTGACTTCTTTCTCACTTGTTTCTGGAGAACTTGTTGTTGGATTGCTTGATTCAGCTTGTTTGTCGCTTGCTTGTTTGGTAGTTGTTTCAGAACTTGCTTCACTCGGCTTAGCTTTGGATTGAAGTTCTTGGTTTAATGAGACAATTTCTTGCGCAAGTGCTAGAAGAGCTTGTTTGTCTTTACTTGCAGCTGACAATTTATCGAACAAAGCATCCACTTTTTCAAAATCCGCATCAGAACCATTATTCATTTCCAAATAAGTATGAAGGGCAAGGACTCCATTATATAATTTTTGATAGAGAACTAAAACTTCTGGGTCTTGATTAGCATTCTCACGTTCAGTTTGAATAGTTTGTGAAATACGCTTCAGAAGGTCTTGGGCTTGCGTGTTTAGTTCATCAAGGTCTGCATCGTCTTTCTCTAGAGCAGCTTTCAGGTTTTTCACCTCGTCAGCGAGTGAAGCTCTTACGCCTTCTTCTTTGACTTGAGCCACTAATTCTTCAGCTTTTGTTAAGAGTTCTTCTACTTGAGCTTTTCGAACATGATTGCTTTGTTCCTCAGGCTTAATATCATCATACAAACCTTTCAAAAACTCATAGACTGCAGTTTTTGCACTATGGCCATCCACTTTTTCTGTATCTAAGATTGTTTCAGAAGGCTTACTTGTACCAGGTTCATTCTTCAGAGCTTCTTCAACTTCCAATTTTGTTTGATAGATTTCTGGGAATAGTTTGTTCAAGTCAGTCGCCTTAAGGAAGGATTGTGATTGATAAAGTGTCCAAGTTAAGTTAGCAACTTTATTTCTAAGAGTGTCATTTAAGTGATTATCAGATAAATGTTGATAGAAATACTTAATGTACTCAACTGTTGTAACTCCAGTTCGATCATTAAAGTCTTGAAGAGCTTGTAGTTTTGCTTCTACTGCATCTAAACCAGCCTCATCTTGAGCCAATTTGTTTTCCTGAAGCTGAGTCAAGAGATCCTTCTTAGGAAGTCCATATGCATCTGTATCCAAGGTATTAATCTTATCTACTAAAGCTTGATATTTCTTGTCTAAAGGACTGATTTCTGTTGGTTTTACGCTAGCATCAACATGGATATACTGTTTGTCAAAGAGATCTAATGCAGCTAGATACCCAGCTGTAGAGTTGGTTGAGAGCTTCTTCATATTTTCAGAAAATTGTCCCAAAGCAAGCTCGATCTGTCTCTGTAGAATTGGTTTATCCTTATAAACTTCTCGACTTTCTGCTAGAAGCTGGTCAACCTTATTTTGAACAGTCGCTTCATCAAAGGCTCCTGGCTGGTAGTTGGATTGCAAGGCAGGAATCTTATGTTTCAAAGCAACTTCATAACCTTTAGTCTGAACTTTAATGTAGTGGTTATGGTCACCATGGGGTATGACGAAGCTATCATTTTCAACCTGCAAACTATAAGGAGAGACACCGTCACGAAGTGCAGTTGTATAGAGTTCGTTTAGAAAATCAAGCTCTGCATCACCTGTTTGAAGCGGAATTCGAACGTGTTCCTTTCGAACCGCATAAGGGTGAATGTGAGTTGGGTCATAAGCCTGGTCTGGATTTCCGAATACAAAGAATCCATTTGAAATTCGGATCGCTTCAAGCGGAACACCATAGGTTTTAGAGATATAAGCCATCTTTTCTTCATCGCTGGCATCTCGAGAGAAACTTTCAACAGTCTTGGCAAGAGGTTTTACAGGCTCTGCCTGATGGTGTCTATGCAAATGTTCTTGTGCTGCCTTAATCTGTTCTGCTGACAAATCTTTCTTAAAGAAATAGTGGGCATGATCTCCATGTGAAACCACAAAACCTTTTTCATCTTCAATGATCACTCGCTCAGCTGCAAAGCCATGATCATGCTCATCTTCATCATGGTCCTCATGACTTGGACTTGGTGTCACTGGTGACTTAGCTTTCAAATGATCTTGTGCTGCCTTGATTTGCTCAGGTGTCAAATCTTTCTTAAAGAAGTAATGATTGTGATCTCCATGACTCATAACAAAACCTTCTGAATCTTCACTTATAATTCTATTTGCATCAAAACCATGATCGTGTTCCTCTTCTTCATGGTGAACATGTGGTAACGGATTATTTGGTGTAGAATTAGAAGGACTTTCTAAGCTTGGAGTGTTAGATTGTGCTTGATGATTGTTAAGAGATGATTTAGGGATATAGTGATAGTGGTCCCCATGTCGTACGATATAAGCATCGCCAGTATCTCTGACAATATCATTAGGGTTAAAGACATAACCATCATCTGCTGCAGAAACACCATTATTCGGTGTCAGTGACAAGGGTTGACTGAGAGCTGAACTATTGCCAGATAAATAAGCTTTTGCGGCAGCTAATTCACCCGCTGACAGATCACTCTTAGGAATATAATGATAATGACCTCCGTGAGGAACGATAAATGCATCACCTGTATCCTCTATGATATCCGCAGGATTAAAGACATACCCATCGTCGGTTGTGTATCGACCTTGTGCTCTAGCAGAAAGAACTTCAGTGCTTACACTAGTTTGATCTGAAGTATGTTCTTGTTTTTGGCGCTCAATTTGCTCTTTGGTACGTATATTATCTGCATGACTAGCATCCTTCAAGTAGACATAGTATTTCCCATCCACCTTGATAATGTAGCCACCCTTAATCTCATTAACAATATCTTCATCTTTCAACTGATAGTTTGGATCTTTCATGACTAACTCTTCGCTAAAGATGGCATCATATGGTACCTTACCATTGTAAAAATGAAAATGGTCGCCATGTGATGTCACATATCCTTGGTCTGTAATCTTAGTAACAATCTGCTCAGCTTCTATTCCTTCCTTCTTGCTAACTTGGTCCGGTGTCAGGGATTCATTTTTCTTAGCTTCAGATTCTTTTCCATCAACATATGATACACGATTGCTTTCTTTTTTCTCAGGTGCTTGATGTTGATTTAAAGCATAGACACACACACTTAAGGCAAGGACCACTGCAGATCCTGCTAAATATTTTTTATTAATCTTCATAATTTCCTCATTTCAATTCTTCTGCTAGTATTGCAATATCCTCTTCTAAATTATCTAAATAAGACTTATCATTTTGTGGGTCTGCCTCTAAAGGATTGAGAGTTTTAAGACTCACACCTGTTGACTTGATAAGCGTTTCAGCTACTTTAGACGAAGCGTTGCTCTCTGTAAAAATAGTTTTAACTTTATAGGTCTTAACAAATTCTTGGATTTCACTCAGTTGTCTTGGGTTTGGTTCTTGATCAGGAGAAATACCAGCAATACCAAGTTGATTTAGACCAAACCGTTTGGACAAATAAGAAAAGGCCGTATGTTGCGTTACAAATGTCTTCTGACTTGATTTTTCAAAGATTGGTTGATACTTCTTAGTAAGTTCATGAGCTTTATCACTAAAACTTTGTGCGTTTTTCTGATAAGTTTCCTTGTTAGCACTGTCCTGTTCGGATAACTTGTCAGCAATAATCTGTGCTTCTTCTGCAACCTTTTCAGGATCAAGCCAGGTGTGAGGGTCATACAATGTTTTCTCATCAACACCGTTTCCGGCTTCCATATTTTCCAAGCCAGGCACACGCTCCAAGGTCATACGTTCAGACGCTTCTATGACTTTTACCTTAGATTTTTGCAAGTTCGGATCTAAACTTCCTGCCCATGACTCCAAGGTATGTGAATGATAAATAAAGACATCAGCATCATAAATAGCTGCAATATCATTTGCGGATGGTTCATAGGAATGAATACCGGAGCTAGACTGAATCATCCGAACATCATTTAAATCACCAGAAACCTCTTTAACCATGGCATAGACTGGATAAAAACTGGTCACTATTTTCATTCCCTTGGCTTCCTTGCTTTCTTGATTGTCCTTTTGTCCACAAGCTCCTAAAACGAGAGCAAAGAAGGGCAGCATAAGCCAAAGGATACTTCTTTTTTTCATCACAACTCCTTAACTAGTGTTTAACCATTTAATTAACTAGTAAACATTCTACTCCTTAAAATTTAAGATGTCAAGCTAAAACTTTGCTTTTTCCCAAAATTTTACCGATAGTAAAAATATCTCTAAGACTTTTAATCGACTACTTTTGCAAAACAAAAAGCTCGAACAATCATTCGAACTTTTTGATTCTTTTATTTTCTTGCAGCTTTTTCATCTTCTTCAAGTTGTTTGACCAGTTGTTCAACACTGTCAAATTTTACCATATCTCGGATACGATCTAACCAATAGACGGTCACAGTCTCTCCATAAATATCCTCATCAAAATCAAAGATATTGACTTCAAAGCGCTCTTCTTCTCCATCAAAGGTAACATTCTTACCGACACTTGCCATCCCTCGATAGAGTTTTCTCTTGATTTCGATATCAACAGTATAGACACCATCTGCTGGCATATAAGTACGGTCTAAGAGGACAAGATTAGCAGTAGGATATCCAATTGTACGTCCACGGGCATTACCATGTACCACAATTCCTCTTGTCGGAAGAGGGCTTCCTAGTAATTGCCCAGCTTCTTTCACATCACCTTCTAGGATGGCTTGACGAATACGAGTAGAGCTAATCTTTCCTTTTTCATCTTCTACAGGTGGTACTACAACTACTTCTCCGTCGAAGATTTCTTTTAAATCCTCTGCAGATTTTTGATCTGAACCTAAACTATAGTCAAATCCAACTACAATGGTATCAGCTTTAACTTTCTTGACAAAGGTATCTACGAACTCTTGCGCTGTCATATTAGCAATACGACTTGAGAAATCCATCAGATAAAGATTTTCAACTCCTGCTCGTTTAAATTTGCGTTCACGATCGTCCGCATTTAGGATATGAAGCAAATTTTCTGGCGAATAGGCTTTTAAGGTTAATTTTGGTGATTCATGAAAAGTAATTAAGGCAACGCTTAATCTTTTCTTTGCAGCTATTTCACCAGCTATACTAAATAGTTTTTGATGCCCTAGGTGGATACCATCAAAATATCCTAATACTAGGACAGTCGGTCCTGGGGTTGCAATGTCTTTTTCAGTTTTAATAGGTATTGTTACAATCATAGTTATATTATACCAAAAAGAAGAAGGCATTCAAAACATTACGAATCTAAAAAGACTATAAGCTACTTTTTACTTCTTTCCTAAGTTGTTCCAGACTTTCGATGTTATATTTGTCCATAACTTTTGGCAGATTTTCGATAATATCTGGACAAGCATACGGATTTGTAAAGTTTGCTGTTCCGACACCGATTGCTGAAGCACCTGCTAGATACATTTCTAAGGCAGCTTGAGCTGAATCGACTCCCCCCATACCGATAATTGGCAGACTCGTTGTTTGTGCTACCTGGCGAATTAATTTAAGTGCAACTGGAAAGACTGCTGGACCTGACATCCCACCTGTTCCATTTGCGAGGATTGGTTTTCTTGTCTTGAGATCAAAACGCATACCAACAAGAGTATTGATCATGGTAAGACCGCTAGCTCCGGCATCTTCTGCTGCCTTTGCTATGGTTACAATATCAGTTACACTTGGAGTTAGTTTAACGTAGACTGGAACATCTGACGCTTCTACAGCTGCTTTAACCACATCAAAAGCCAAATCTGGGTCTTGCCCGATTAAAAGACCGTGATTTCCATGATCGACATTAGGACAAGAGATATTGAGCTCGATGGCTTTTACGTTATTTGCCTTTGAAATTCCATGAGAAACGGTTGCATACTCCTGTTTTGAAAATCCAGCAACATTGGCGATAATAGGGAGATTTGGATATTCTCTTTCAAGCCAAGGTAACTTTTCAGAAAGAACGACCTCTAAACCAGGATTTTGTAGACCAATAGCGTTGAGCATACCTGCAGGGGTTTCTGCCACTCTTGGAGTAGGATTCCCAAAACGTGGCTCAAGCGTAGTAGCCTTTATCATAATGGAACCTAAGAGGTCTAAATCATAGTATTTAGCATACTCTTGACCAAAACCAAAACAACCTGATGCGGGAATGATAGGGTTCTTTAATTCTAGGCCTGGTAGAGAAACTTGTAATCGATTTGTAGTCATGATACTCTCCTTATAAAACAACTGTTCCTGTTTTAAATACAGGCCCATCTTCACAGACACGTTGACTAACTGTTTCACTATCTGGCACTTTAAGCACACAAGCATAACAAGCTCCCATACCACAAGCCATACGCGATTCTAAAGATAGATAAGCTCTTGGGTGGTCGTAAAAGGTTTGATTGATGTATTTCATCATACCAGGTGCCCCACAAGAGTATATGGCGTCAAATTCAGTGTTTAATTCCTTAATCACAACTGAGACATTTCCCTTGATACCATAGGAGCCATCATCCGTTGTCACAAAGACTTTGCTGTATTGGGATAATTCACTTTCTAAAATGACAGCATCTTTAGTAGCAAATCCTAGAACAGTTGTAATTTCCACATCACTCTTATGTAGTTGTTTAGCTACTTCGAGTAAGGGTGGTACTCCGATTCCTCCACCAACTAGAAGAACACGATTCTGCTTGTCTAAATCAGACAAATCAAATCCATTTCCTTGAGGTCCCATAACATCTAAGCTATCACCAGTTTTTAAGGTTGAAAAGATAGCTGTACCAGAGCCTTCGATGCGATAAATCAGATGACATTGTTTCTTAGATTTATCTATGGATGAGATTGAAATTGGACGACGCAAGAGGTGGGCATCATCAGGTACACGTAAATGAAGAAATTGTCCAGCTTTCATAGCTTCAACCATGTCTCCTTCAAGTACCAGCTCAAAGATTGCTGGTGCGATTTCCTCTTGAACAATCACTTTCATATTTTCCAAGCGAATAGCACCCATGCGTTTTCTACAATTTGGATTCATAACTTTTCCTCCTTAAATTTTAAGGGGATCAGATAAAGAAAAACCTTGCAATAGCAAGGTTTCAGTTAAGATATTTACACAAAAGTAGCAAATAAGCACTTGCTTACATGTTCCCATTGTAGCTTCTTTTCTCTGACACCTTGTGAGCCTCTCTGGACTTCCCTTAAAGGTTAAATTTTCACTAGTATACTGTATCAAACATGAAAAGTCAAGTAAAAATAGGTAAGGTATCAGTTCATAAAAGTTGTTTATTTTTGTGAAGAAAGAATTTTTTCTAGTTTTTGATAATCTTTAACACTGTCAATTTCGTAGATAGAATTTTCTTCTAACTCTTCTACATAAACATCAAGTTCTTTGATATTATCTTTAACCATGTTATCCCAGTAGAGATCTACAAATTCTCCGCTTGCATAGGCTTTGTCGATAAACCCAACAATCTTTTCAGCTGTTGGTGCATCCCAGAATGACACACCACTCAAGATACGTCCATTCTTGCTATCAACGATGATATCTTGTACTTTATAGTCATCACCGTAAACCAAGAACCATTCATTGTCACAGTCCTCACGATATACGCTGAAGTAAGTAGAACGCTTGATATCATTGCGGAACATATTTTTGAAGAGATAATTATCAGCATCAATAACGTAGCTGTTAGCCAACTCTTCTTTTACCAAGTAAAGAGAGTAAAAGTTATTGTAATCCGCATACTTATCGTTGAAAACTAAACGCACACCGTATTTCTCTTTGAGATAGTCAAACTGTTCTTTCAAATAACCTACGACGATGATAATGTCATCAATTCCTCGTTCCTTTAGAAATTCAATTTGATATTCAACCAAAGGTTTTTGATTGACTTGTACCAAGGCTTTGGGAGTATTTTCTGTCATGGGTCTCAAACGAGTTCCCAATCCCGCTGCTAAGATAATCGCTTTCACGCGTTTTCTCCTTTATTCTTTAATAATAATGTAAACACCAGCCATTACGATAAGTGAAGTAATGATGGTTAGCAAATTAAGGGGCGAACCCAAGAAAATTGCTGCAAACAGGACAGTCCAAACTACATAACTGACATTTAAACCAGTTGCTTTTGCTGGTTGCAATCGATTGATAGCCATATAGTAGGCAAGATAAGAAATCATATTAAATGCTGCAAAGACAATTAATAGACCAAACAATTGGCCATTTGCCACTTCTGCAAATGAGTGATGCGTGAAAAGCACAATAACAAGATAAGATAAGAAGGATGTAACTTGACGAATCAAGAGAGCTTCAATTTCGCTGAGGTCACTTTCCATAGCAAAGGAGCTCAGAACACTTTCACTTCCCCAAGCAAAAGCACAAATCAAGGCGCAAAGAATTCCGATATAGAAGGAATTGACTTGTTCAACCTTGTAAGTCTGAGCAATAATCCCTGCAATGATTAATAAGATTCCAAATACTGTATTCTTAGAAACCTTATGCTTTAAGAAAAAGAAAGCAAGAATGACAGATACTGCAGGATAAATAGCTGAAACAGACGAAGCTAAGGAACTACCTATATATTTGACCGCGTAGAGATTGGCCTGCATACCAATAGGACCCGCTAAAAGTGCTCCGACAATAACACTGACATTTCGAATGTTCAAAAAGATTGAAAAACGTACTTTACCTTCTTTAAATAGAAGATATCCTAACAAGATAAAAATACTCAGAAAATCGTGCGCTGCTGCTACTACAAAGGGCGATAAATCCGTGAATATTGAAAAGATATAAGCACTAATAGTTAATCCTAATCCCCAGAACACACCTGATAGTAGCCCAAAAGAAACTCCATTTTTAGTTTTCATCTAAATCTCCTTCACAATCTAATTCTTTTACTGCTCTATTGTAACGAGAGATTCCGTAATCTCCGAAATCTGCACCATTTTCTTCTTTGTAAATAGTCCAAAGACTCCAAATGATATCTTGCAAGATTTTGTAAATACGAATTTTCTCCCTTGAAACTGGAGTCTTGTCACTCTCGTAATGACTTAAAAAGTCTTCTTCTTCTGCACTTGTAAATTCAGATTCGAGGAAGAGGGCTGCCAAATCCCACATAGGATCATTCATAGAAGAATATTCCCAATCAATGAGATAAAGATGTCCGTCTGGACCTTCAATAAAGTTTTCTGGAACCAAATCAATATGACATGATTTCTTGTCAATTCCAATTTTTTCAAGCTCTTCTTTCAGAGAAAATACAGCCTTTCTGACAGCTTCATAATTAGGATAAGAAATCTCCCCTTGAATCAATGATTCATATTTTTTAATTTCCTCAAAAGGAGCAAACTCTCCTTTTAATTCTTTACCCGAAGCATGAATCGTTTGTAAAATTGAAGCTATCTTCTCAAATTTAGTTTTAATGGTAGTTGAATCAAGTGTCTCTGCATTTTCGATGTATTGATTGACCTTGATACCTGCTTCGATATCAAAAAGATAATTTTCTACATCTAATTTCAAATCCTTCAACAATTTAAGATTGAATTTTTCGTTCTGACGGTCGATTAATTTATCTGTACCTTTTCCAAAAAACTTAACAATATACTGATTTGAAGATGTTTTGACCAAGTAATTTTGATTGGTCATCCCACCTAATTGCTCAACACTTAGAATATCCTCATTAGTTGATAGTAAAGAGGTAAGTTTTTCCTTAATGATTTTTTCCACAATCTTCCTCCATTAGACTTCCCACTTAAAGACTGTTTTAAAAGCAGTATTTAAGTCAGTTGCAAATACTCGGTGAATATCTTTAATTTCTCTTACAGGTTCCTCTAGATAAATGATATTCTTCAAACGATTTGCAAATTTCTTAACTTCCATCATTTGAACGGCTTTTTCAAAGTCAATACGTCCAGAACGAGAAGAACCTACTAGCAACAACCCTTTTTCGAGGGCATCACGAGTATTAATATTTACTTTATACTCACTAACCCCCATCATAAGGATTGTTCCCTGTGGTTTGATGTAACGAATCAAGTCGTTAATTGCAGGTCCACAACCATCACCACCACAACATTCGAAACCATGGTCAAAATTTAAATCTTCAGGAATACTATCAGTAATGTAAAGCTCTTTAGCAAACGAGAAGAGTTCTAATTTCTCCCAATGACGACCAATTACGATAATTTCAGCTTCAGGCAAGGTATAGTTGATAATATTTGCCATGACAAAGGCTAGACTACCATCACCAATGACAGCTATTCTCTGTCTTCTGCTATGAGAAACTGTCAAAAAACGATTCATGGCATGCATACCAACACTGACAAATTCAGTGATAGCAGCTACCGTATCTTCGATGTCATCATAAGCTACTACACGATCTTTTGGAAGAGAAACAAACTCACGCATGAATCCATCATAACCACTTGACAAGAAGTAGGTACCTGTCATGTAGTTTTCATAGAACTCCTCGTCACTTTGCATAGGTGGTTGATTTGGAATCATAACAACCTTCTGACCAACCTTATAGGTACCTGTTGGATCAGAAATAACAGTTCCACAAGACTCATGAATCATAGCCATTGGAAGCTTTTTAGATAATATTTTGGGATCACGCTTTCCTTGGTAATAGCGTTGATCCGCATGACAAACCGCCATATAATTTGGTCGAATGAGGATATGATTCTCTTGGTCAATCTCTTCTTCCTGATATTTAATATTGATAAACTTTGGTTTTGTCAGTTGATAAATTTGATTAATCATGTCTCTAGTCTTTCTCAATCATGCTTTTAGCAATCTTCAAGTCTGTAACTGTTGTAATTTTAAGGTTTGAGTATTCACCTTTAGCCAAGGCCACATCTTTACTCTTAATGACAAAGATTTTACATGCATCTGTTAAAATTTCTTTTTCTTCTGCTGATAATGAACCATACAAATCAATAAAGTCTTTACAACGGAATGTTTGTGGAGTCTGTCCTTGGTAAAGATGAGCACGATTTGGAATATCTGTAATAAACTGACCATTTGTGCTTTCAACAATTGTATCCACCGCTTCAACCACAGTGTCAACCGCATCATGTTTTTGAGCAAGAGCGATATTGTCTTGAATCATACGAAGAGTGATAAAGGGACGAACCGAATCATGGGTTACTACGATATCATCTTCTGTTAGTGGACGGTAAGCATCGATGGCTTCAATAATCTTTTCAATACTAGAATTACGATCAGCCCCACCTTTTGTAATGATGATACGTTCCTTGTGGAGTGGAAGGAATTTTTCAACTAAATCTTCTGCATGCGTAACCCAGTCGCCATGAACCCCAACAACGATTTTTTCAATAGATGGTTCCAAAACAAATTTTTCAATTGTATGAATTAGAATTGGGCGATCTCCCAACTCAAGAAATTGTTTGGGTAAGTTACTAATTCCCATGCGCGTGCCGGTTCCACCTGCTAAAATTCCAGCATAAATCATATTGATTCTCCTTTGGTTTGTACTAAAAACTCATTCTTTTCTATTATATCATAATCTATAATTATCTAAAAATAAATACTAGGTCCCTCTAGCTAGAAACTAGTATCAAAAGCACGTTTTTGGCAAAATTGAGTTCTAATCTGACATTTCTAACTCTCGATTAATATAGAGTTCTTCAGAATAATATACAAAGCTTAAAGAAACCTTAAATCATTGGTCGATATATATAGCTATCCTGAAATTTTAATTAGACTTTTCCATTTAAAATTGTTAAAATAAAATGGAAAATAAAAGAAAAGGAAGCTACAAACCACCATGATGAATATGCAAAACATGATGCGCCAAGCTCAAAAACTTCAAAAACAAATGGAACAAAGTCAAGCTGAGCTTGCTGCTACTGAATTTGTTGGAACTTCTGCTCAAAATCTGGTAACTGCAACATTAACTGGTGATAAAAAAGTCGTTAAAATTGATTTTGATCCAGCAGTCGTAGATCCAGAAGATATTGAGACACTATCTGATATGACTGTCCAAGCACTCAATGCTGCTCTCGAGCAAATTGACGAAACTACTAAGAAGAAACTTGGTGCATTCGCAGGTAAATTACCTTTTTAATATAGTACAAAAAGAGGCTGGTTAACAGCCTCTTTTTTGATTAGAATGCAAAGAATTCAGTTGCCTTTTTTAAAAGCAAGTCTGTATACTCAGGATCTTCCTGAGCTGTTTCTAGTTCATCTTTAATCATTTTCAAGTTATCCGTTATCATGCCGTTGACACCTAAGCGGAAAGACTTATCAAATGACTCAGAACTATTGATTGTCCATACATAGAGTTTCTGCTCTGTATTCCAAAGTTTGGTTACAAAGTATTCATCCAATGTAGAGTACTCCATAGTATAACCCGTTGCATTCGTTCTCGGAAAAACAGAATTGTAAGGAAGAATAAAGTAGATTGGAATATCCTTGTCATACTGAGTTACTTTCTCAACAACATGGTAATCCAAGGATTGCATTTGATGACCATAAACCTTAATTTTTGCAGCATACTTTTCGAGAAAATGATCCATCATTTGCGGACTATCTTTGTGGCTAGTCTTAATTTCAATAAGAAGTTTCTGATGCAATTCATTTGCGCGATTCAGGTAATCATCAAAACTCGAAATCTTCGTCGTATAACCATTCTCGTGTATGTCGATCTGTTGTAACTCTTCCAGAGTCAAATCCTGTGGCGTCTTATTCAAACCTGCTAATCCTCTAAGATTTGCATCGTGCATCATGACAAATTGACCATCCTTGGTTTCCTGGATATCCATTTCTATTAAATCCGGTTTTAATTGAGCAGTTTTTTCCAAGGATTGAATTGTATTTTGAACACCATTGCCATTTGATACGCCACGATGTGAAATTACAAGTGGCGGATTGACTAAAGGAGCTTCCAGATAATTATATCCTTCAATTGCAAAGAAAGTACTTGCACAGACCATCACACCCCATCTCATGATATGGTCCTTCTCCCGTCTTGGCATAATGTCAAGTTCTTCTCCTGTTAGAAAAGAAGAGAATTTAATAAGGAAATAGGTTAATGCCATATAGTGAAAATTCTTGATGAGAGCAAAGTTAATAATAGCAAGAACTAGGGATTCTTTCTGTGTTATGCTATCCACTATAAACTGAATTGATAATATAGGGATGAGAGGTAGGTAAAAGAATAGGTTTGTCTTTACAATAATTATGAATAAATGCCAGGCATAAAACCAAAAGTTATTCTTGGTTTTTTCAAGACTATAAAGAACGGAGTCCTTAACTGACATCTTTTCGTAAAAGACTTTTGGTAATGCGAACATCAACCGAACCGAAACATAGAAGAATAAAAGCGATAAGCTAATAATGGCTACCCACCACATCCAGTACTTATCTTCCATGTAGGTTTGAATAAACTCTGGAATTACGATTTTATTGAAATAATAAATCTTAAATATCTTTCTGATAAACGGAAATAGCATTGCTACAAATATAAAGATGAACAAAGCTTTTGAAATAGTCAATTTCTTCATAAAAGCAAGGCTTTCACGAAATACTTTTCGACTGTATTCTATAAGAGTTCTTTTTTCGTGATATAGGAGGTGGCGAGCTCCAATAAAGAGAATACTAAGTTGAAAATAGGCTACCAGCAGATTGATGGCTATTAAGATTACAAAGCCAAGACTGACTATAGGTGCGTTTTTTATAATCTCAAAAATATTGTTGTAGGAAATAAACAAATATCCAGTCTGACTTAGTAAAAATCCAGCTATCACTGAGTTTAATGGCAACCAGATATAGTCAACCAACATAAAGATTAGAAAGAATAGAAAGAGGATTTTATCTAGATTTAGGTAAATCTTTTTAAAACCCAATTTTTTCGGTTTTTCAGGTTTCATAAAAACTCCTAATCAAAAAGCTGTGATAGATCTAAGGCATCAAATGGATTCGAATTGAGACTACTCTGAGAATTGAGTAACATTTTACTCTCATCTGACTCAAGAAAAGCTTCATACACTCGAGCAGTCATACGAGCATCCTCTAAACTATTATGAGATTGCCCTTTAAACCCTAGAAAATTAGCCACAGTTTGTAATTTTAGATTAGCAATTCCATGCAAATCAGAACTACGTCGCTCAAGTGCTTCGTTATAGAGATCAACTAAATATTGTTCTCGATAGTCTAAACCATGTTCTAGTAAAATCGGTAAATCACTCTTTGCAGCATTGTATCCAACAAGGGGCAAGTTACCAACGAAATCTTGAAACTTTTGGAGGACTTCTTCTACCTTTGGGGCATCCTTTAGTGTCTCGGATGTAATACCAGTCAAACCATTAATAAAACTCTTTAAAGGTACATCTGAGTGAACATAAGAGTCAAACGCTTCTACCTCTTCACCATCTTTAAAGTGCACTGCCGATACCTGAATCAAATGAGTCTTATCTTGATGTTTATTGAATTCTAAGTCAAAGGAGATATAATCTCTTACTGTTTCCATCTTATTATTCCTTATTGATTTGTAAAAAGAAACCACCTGGTCTAATTATAGAAACCAAGCAGTTTTTTCTTATTTGCCAAATAAGCGAGCAAAGAAGCCTTTCTTCGATGCTTGAACCTCTTGCTTAGCTTGATCTAACTCCAGCTGAAGGGTTTCTTGGTCCTTCATAGCTTGAAGGGTTAACTGTTGTTGTTGGTCCAATTGCTTATCTTTTTCAGCGATTTGACGGTCTTTAACACGCATCTGTTCATCTTTTTCAGCCAGTTGCTTATCTTTAGCTTTCAGTTGCTCATAAAGACGGATGATTTCAGCGTTCTTTTCATCAACAAGAATTTCCATAAGTTCTCGTTGCTTAACTTCATCACTAACTGGTTCATCTTCAAAGATAGTCTTTTTGTAGATTTCTTCAAGTTTGATCAATCCACTACGAGTAACAACAGTAACACCCTTGTCGTTTTTTGTAATATCTTCTTCAGGTAATTCTTTGACACGATTATTGATTGCTTGTCGGGATAGTCCCAAGACCTCAGCAATCTCACTGACAGTCATTTCAATACTCATAATATCCTCTATTTTTCTCTAGCTTTTCTTAAATTAAATCTTATCATAAGTAATTCAAACTGTCAAATAACACTGTATTTTCAATGGTTTTTTAAGATATAAAATTTTAAAACTACTTATTTGCGATATTTTAAAAAGATGAGAAAATCCCATCTTTGAACTAGTAGATAAAAATAATTAATTCGTCAAATAATTAAGATAAAACCTTTCTCGGTTTGTAAAGCTGTTCTCGTTTCTCCAATATAGCAAGAAGCTTCTCACCTTCAAAGCCAGCCAATTCCTTCTCAGTTTGTTCCAATTCAATAAAGCGACCAAAACGGACTTCCTCAGCCTGCTCAGGAGTCAAATTTACCTTTACTAAATCCCCTGTCCCAATCTCTAGAGGATGGAGAAAATTAAAATCTCCAGCATCTACTTTTTCAGAAATTTCTTCCAAGGTCAAAGCATCATCCAACTGTAAACCTGCTGCACTAGTTCGAGTTAAGTGAGACATATGAGCCGCATAACCAAGTTTCTCTCCCAAGTCAACAGACAAAGTACGGATATAAGTTCCCTTGCTACATTTTACTCGAAATGTAAAACGTGCAAGTTTGTCTTCATAAGAAATTGGACTTGTTCTTTCAAAACTATAAATCGTTACCTGACGCTCTGGACGTTCCACTTCTTGACCAGCACGCGCATACTCATAGAGCTTGCGGCCATTGACCTTGACAGCTGAGTACATTGGTGGGATTTGAGTGATAGGACCAGTCAAACTGGCAATGGCTTGATCAACAATCTTTTCATCTAAGGGTGACAAAATTGGTGTCTCTTCAACAACTTCACCACTAGCATCCTCAGTTGTCGTTGAATAGCCTAGGGTGATTTCACCCTCATAGACCTTGCCCTCATCCTGCATGAACTCAACCATGCGAGTCGCCTTTCCCACAGCAATGGGTAAAACGCCCACTACATCCGGATCCAAAGTGCCACCATGGCCAATCTTCTTAGTCCCTAAAATCTTACGCAGTTTAAAAACCGCATCATGCGAGGTCATCCCTGATTCTTTTTTTAAGTTTATAATACCATTCATGTGTTGCTTTCTACTCCCCCTTCAAGGCATCAAATTTCGCTTTCATAGTTGGATTTTTACGGGTTAATTTTTTAACGGAAACATCGTCCAATTTATTATTGGCGAGGCGGAGTTGATTTTCGGATGTGGTTAGGAATTTCTTTACTTCTTCCATCCGCTTGATGGCTTTGTCAATTTCATCGATGGCCTTGCCAAAGTTGACTGAGGCTGAATTGTAGTTCTTAGCAAAGGCAACCTTGAAGGCTTCTAAGTCTTCTTCAAAGTGAGTAATATCAATGTTTTGCTCACGTATAAGTGCTAGTTCCTGCTTGTATTTTAGGGAATTAAGGGCAGCATTGCGCAAGAGACCAATTAACTGAATAAAAAACTGAGGACGCACGACGTACATTTTCTCATACTCATGACTGACATCCACAATTCCAGTATTGAAGTAGTCATTATCAGCCTCAAGCATACTTACCAAAACTGCATACTCACAGTTCTTCTCACGACGATCCTTATCCAACTCCTTGTAAAAATCTGCATTCTTGTGCTTCTTCTCAGTACCATCCGCCTCATTTTTCATCTCAAACATGATGGAAATGAATTCTAGTCCATTTTCATCAAAATCACGGAAGATGAAGTCCCCTTTAGAACCACGAGCTGAGACTTTATTGTCCTTTTCAAAGTAAGCATTTGGGAAGGCAAAACTACGAACCTTGTTAAACTCACTCTCCGCATACTGCTCAAGACTTTCTCCAATAGCCTTTGTTGATTGTTGGGCCTTAAAATTCTTGTAGAACTCAACTTGCTCACTAGCTGCCTTGAGCTGTGCTTCATAGTTTTGTTTAACAGAAGCAAGAGAAAGCTTGTTTTCTTTTTCTTGTAAAAGGAGCTGATTTTTAACCTGATCGCGTTCTTTTTCAAGATCAGAAAGAGTTTTTTGTAGTTGATTTTCATGCTCTAAGCGCAAAGTAGTTAACTGATTCTCCAATGCTTGAACTTCTTTTTCTTTCTCTAACAGACTTTGACTAGCACTTTGCTCTACTTCCTTCTTAGCCAATTCTTTTTCAGTTTCGAAATTTTGGATTTGACTTTGTAGCTGGGCAATTTCTTGGTCTTTTTGAGCGAGTTTTGCCTGTTGTTCATTCAAGGCCTTTTGTTCCACCAACGTCAATTCTTGCTTGATTCGCTCATGTAATTCTTTGTCAAACTCTACAGTACGAACTTGAGAGATCAGCTCTGCATATTGGCTTTCATTGACTGTAAAAACTTTCCCACAATTTGGGCATTTAATTTCGTTCATAATTTTCCTCTATATCAAACTATTCTCCATTCATTATAGCATGGAAAAACAAAAAGAAAAAGTTGGAATCAATCCAACTTTTAATCTACGTATGTATCTTCGTTTTTGTTTAAGAAAGCGTAAGGTAATCCAATTAGTAGACCACCACCAATAAAGTTACCGATAAAGGTCACACCCCAGTGACGAAGGATATTTCCAATACCGAAGTTTGCAATTGAATCAGCAGCGACACTGAATTTCACTATCGCAAATGATGCAAAGTTTGCAGCGATGTGTTCGTTTGTTAAGAATACAAACATGTAAATGGCTGAAAGAACCAACCAAAGTTTAGCTCCACCATCTTTAACCAAAACAAATGATAGAATTGCGATATTTACAAAGATATTCGCTAAAATACCTTCAAGTAATACCAATTCATTCGAACGTGCCAACTTCATTTCTACAACGCCAGAAATAAAGCTATTATGTGTTAAGTTTGCGTAAGCTGCTGAGTGTGCGAATCCCCAACCAGCGATAAGCGCACCAATTAAGTTAAAGAAAGTACAATACAAAAGAATTTCAGCTGTTTTTCTCCAGCTAATTTTTTTCAAAAAGCTACCAGCTGTAAGGAACATCATATTAGATGTAACCAACTCAGCATTCAAGAAGACAATGTAGGCCAATCCCCAAGCAAAAACAAATGGGAAAAGGAATCGTCCGCTACCAGGAGAGATCTTATTGATCAAGTCAGCACCAACAGCTCCAGCTGCCGTACTGAAGGTAAGGAATGCACCTGCAAACATTGAACGAATCGCATACTTAAATTTACTATTCGAGTAAAGACTTTCCTTTTTCTTACAAGCAAATTCAATTTTTGAGATAAATTCTGATGAAACCATATAAACTCCTAAAACTTTTATTTGTGAATATTATAACATAAAATCGATATAATGGGAAGGCTTTCCTAAATCAATTAAAAATATTTTTTAAAACATCGTAATCGTTTACAATCCTGTTATATTAAGGTTTTAGATATCAATTTTTTTATAACAATTCCTAGACTTCTAGAACTATTTATTATACTTAATATATTTTTAATAAAAATAAAAAGAGAGAAATCAAGAGATTCTCTCCACTACTGTTGAAATTTTAATCCACATAAGTATCTTCATTTTTATTCAAAAAAGCATATGGTAAACCAATCAAAAGCCCACCACCTATTAAGTTAGCAATAAAGGTGACTCCCCAATGACGGAGAATATTTGCCATTTCAAAGTGCTGAACTTCATTAGCAACAATGCTGAATTTAATAATACTAAAAGAAGCAAAATTTGCAGCAATATGTTCGTTTGATAAAAATACAAACATAGAAATTGCTGACAATATAATCCAAAGTTTTGCAGACGCATCCTTGAGTAAGATTGAAGACAGAATGGCGATATTAACAAACACATTGGCGAGAATACCTTCAAGTAGAACTAATTCACTTGGACGCGCTAATTTCTTAGCTACTAGTTTTGGTAAATAACTATCGTGAGTCAGATGTGAAAATGCTGACGAATTTGCAGAGAACCATCCAGAAATTAAAGCACCTAGAAGATTAAATAGAGTGCAGTTAAGTAAAAATATATTTTTGTTCTTTACATTTGATTGTTTTTAGTGCTAACAAAATCTTCAATTTCTTCTGCAGTCAACCCTACCAGCTCTGAAACCCACAAGCCGACAATATCAGACAAAACAGAATCGCAGACATATTCATTCTCACCATGACCATATTTACAAGTAAATAGTGGAGTTCTTATCGCTGATTGATAAAAATTGAAGGCTAACTCTTGCAGTTTCTCTGGCTGAAATTCAAGTCCCAACTCTTGTGCGAGTCCGGCTCTCACTTTATCCCACAATTCACCTTTTGACTGGTAGTTTTCTCGTGCTTTGTAAATAAATCCCTGACAGAATTTTGACAACAAATCCTTATTTTGATAGAGCAACCGACAGGAAAAGTCTGAGATAGAACTAGCATGAAGTAAGAAAGTAAGCAATTCATCAAGGCTTTCGGCTACCCGACCAACTTGGCCTTCACTCCCTATAAAGCCAATACTCTGATCATCAAGAATTACATATTCTCCCCCACTACCGTCTTTAGCAAAGGCTATGGGCGAAAGAGAATAAACTTCATTGTTCTTAGAAAATTCAACCTCTTTCAACTGGTCATAAAAGAGAATATCGCATTCTTGCATCAATAAAATTCTTAGTTGTTTATCTTCTCTTATTACTTGTAGTTGAAGCATATTAGCTACTCTCCTGGCTTTGACAATTGTCATAAGTGACAACAATTCAATTTTAGCAATCGACTCTTAATAATAATAATAGATTTTAATATGGCACTTCTTGGCCACATTGGCAAGATTTTTCACTAACTCCTCGTTTCTTTTGCTTTTCCCAAAATGAAAAGTAAAAGATTTTCCATCTTTCCTTGTAAAATACAGATGATACCTGTCCCCATTCATTCTTCTCCCTCGAATGTAATCAATATCAATCTGTCTAATTTCAGCTAGAGGAACAATCCTTTTTCTAAAAAGAATAATCGTGTGAATGTATAATCTTCCCTTTGCAATATGAAAAGTATCCAACATACTCCCACCACTTTTTAAAGATGTCTTAACTCTTTGGAAAAAAAGATAGAAATAAAATAGTGCTAAAAAAATTAACAAAAATCTAATGACCTGATTTTTCCAAAGGACTTCAAAAACTGAAATACGATAACTATACATATTAAAATAATCCCTTTTTTCTTTATTATACCACTTTTGTTGAGAGCCTGGGTCTATAGAAAAATAAGAAAAAGACTGAACAGAGTTCAGACCTTTTCATGAATATTTGATGTGATACCTTTATCTAGTCAAATCAATACGTTGGCCAATTTTACCAATGATAATTGCACCGACAATGAGTGAAGCAAACTCTCCGATACCAGTCGTGAACCAAGTTAAGAAGAAAGGTGCTTCTGCTACGATGTTTAATTCAGCAGCAATGGTGATCATTGAAATTGAAAATAGAATTGAAAAGAAGAAATGATCTTTACGAATCAATCCATTAAAAAGATAGTCTTTACTATATTTACTGAACAACCAAACTCCTAAGCTAAGGAAGACAAGAGTTGAGCCTCCACCTACAGCGACATCAATGAGTCCAAAACTGAAGAAGTTGGCAATCATACATCCAAGAGTAACACCGATAATGTACTTAGGATTGTAAAATGCTAGAAAGTTCATCATTTCAGAAATACGGAACTGATAAGCACCGTAGCTGATAGCATTAAGTGGTGGTGTGATTGTCAAAACCACATAAATAGCTGCGACAATGGCAATATCTGCCAAATCACGGACAGTTAGTTTTTTCATATTTTCTCCTTTAGCGGCTATCCCGCGTATAATATGCTTGGTGAAAGAAGCTAAGCACCAAGGGTTGAGCAAGTCAACTTTATTAGTATAGCATATTTAAAAGCTTTATGCTATACTAATCTTATGAAAAAATATATAAAAAAATTTTTTGATAACGAAATTTTATCCTATTTATTTTTCGGTGTTGCTACTACTATTGTTTCTGTAGGGACTCGCATGATTATTTTCTACTTGACACAGCAAGAATTAACCGCTACTGCTTTAGGCAATATAACAGGTATTCTATTTGCTTTCTTCACGAATGACACCATTGTTTTTAAACAAAAACGAGCAAATTGGTTTAGAAGACTTATCAAATTCTCTGGAGCTAGACTTTTTACCTTCTTACTTGATATGGCTTTAACCTTTATTTTTGTAACCAAGTTTCCTTATATAATTGGTCAATTTGTAGGTGATGATATTAATATAATTAATACAATTGAAATAGGGTTTGCTCAAGTTACAATTGTTGTTTTAAATTACCTATTTAGCAAGCTATTTGTATTCAAAAAAAAATAAGCACTTTTCTTGCATTCAATATAAATTTACGATATAATCTAGACTGAAAAATTTCGAAAGGAAAAAGAAAATGTTAAAAGATCTTAAAGCATTTTTACTCCGTGGTAACGTCGTAGACCTTGCTGTCGGTGTGATCATCGCCACTGCATTTGGTGCTATCGTAACTTCATTCGTTAACGATATCATCACTCCACTTCTATTGAACCCAGCTTTGAAAGCTGCGAAAGTTGACCGTATTGCTGAACTTTCATGGAACGGTGTTGCTTACGGTAACTTCTTGAGCGCTATCATCAACTTCGTAGTAGTTGGTACTGTTCTTTTCTTTGTAGTTAAAGGAATTGAGAAAGCTCAAAACCTTCGTAAGAAAGAAGAAGTTGAAGCAGCTCCAGCTGGTCCAACTGAATTGGAAGTTCTTCAAGAAATCAAAGCACTTCTTGAAAAAAACTAAGAATGTAAAAGGATTTAGATTTGTCTAAATCCTTTTTTTTACTTTTATTTAGCATTATATTGGTCTTGAGTAAAACTCCTATTTTTGATATAATGATGAGAGTTTCCACCCTTAGTGTAATGGATATCACGTAAGATTCCGGTTCTTGAGATGGGGGTTCGATTCCCTCAGGGTGGATAGCTAGAATAAAAAAACAGCGTCAATCGCTGTTTTTTTATACCTGCTCGGATAACTCTTCCCACTCAAGCATAGCTTCTTCCTGCCTCTGGCTAATCTTATCCAGTTCTGCTTGTAATTGCATGAGTTCATCTGCATCATTGGTAGTGTGCATTTGGTCAGAAATATCTTGAGCTTTGGTTTCAAGTTCTTCGATTTCTGCCTCCAAGTTTTCAATTTTTCGCATCAGTTTCCGAAGTTCTTTTTGACTCTCTTTTTGAGCTTGATAATCATTAACTGGAGTTTCTTCGTTCTTATTGCTATCAACTAATGTTTCCTCTACTTTACTAGCTTCTAGCTCTGCTTTCTTTTCGACATAATAGTCATAATCACCAAGATAGAGGGTTGACCCGTTCTCAGATAATTCTAGAACATGAGTGGCTACTCGGTTGATAAAGTAACGATCATGGCTGACAAATAGAAGAGTCCCATCAAAGTCAATCAAAGCATTTTCCAAGACTTCCTTGCTATCGATGTCCAAGTGGTTTGTAGGCTCGTCGAGAATCAGGAAGTTATTGTTTTCCATAGAAAGTTTAGCTAAGAGCAAGCGAGCTTTCTCTCCACCTGAAAGCATACCAACTGATTTCTTAACATCGTCCCCTGAGAAAAGAAATGCACCTAAGCGATTACGGATTTCAACTTCTGGCGTCAATCTAAAATCATTCCAAAGTTCATCTAAAACTGTATTGCTTGGTGTTAACTTACTTTGAGTTTGGTCATAGTAGCCAACTTCGACATTAGCGCCAAAACGCTTCTCACCCTTAATAAAATGAATCTGATCAACAATAGACTTGATAAAGGTCGTCTTACCAATACCATTAGGACCTACAATCGCTACTGCATTCATCTTACGAAGATCGAGATTGATGGGCTCCGACAATACCTCACCATCATAGCCAATCGCAGCATTTTCAACAGTTAAAACAATATTGCCAGATGTTTTATCAGAGTGGAAGGTCATATTAGCAGATTTAGTTCCAGCTTCAGGCTTGTCCAAACGCTCCATTTTTTCTAGTTGTTTGCGCCGTGATTGCGCACGCTTTGTTGTCGAAGCTCGAACAAGATTTCGGTTAACAAAGTCTTCTAAGGCAGCAATTTCCTTCTGTTGCTTTTCGTAGTTCTTAGCTTCAGTCAGCAACTTCTGCTCTTTCTGCTCCACAAAACTTGAGTAGTTTCCTACGTATCTGTCTAAGGAATGTTTGGTTAAGTCCAAGGTAATTGTTGCTACCTTATCGAGGAAATAGCGGTCGTGACTAACGATAATAAGAGCACCACTATAGCTTACAAGGTAATTTTCTAACCAGGCTATAGTTTCAATATCTAGGTGGTTAGTTGGCTCATCCAAAACCAAGAGATTCGGCTTTTCAAGGAGCATTTTGGCTAAAGCCAAACGAGTATTTTGACCGCCAGAAAGCTCAGCAATTTTCATCTGCCACATGGATTCATCAAACTTAAAACCATTTAAAATAGCACGAATATCCGCCTCATAGGTAAATCCTCCTGCCTGACGAAAATTCTCAGACAAGCGATCATAATCAGACATCAGTTTTTCTAAATCTGTACCTGTTTTTTCACCCATCTCGAGCTCCATCTGACGAAGCTGTTTCTCAGTAGACCGTAAGTCATCAAAAAGATGCAACATCTCGTCATAGATAGTATTTTCGGACTCAAAACGACTATCTTGTGCTAGATAAGACAGAGAAATATCTTTTTTCTTATTAATCTCTCCAGAGGTTGGTTCTTCTTCTCCTACCAAGATTTTCAAAAGTGTAGACTTTCCTGCACCATTTTTCCCAACCAGGGCAATACGGTCTCTTTCATCGACTTGTAAGTTAATATTTTCAAATAGAACTTCTCCTGCAAAAGAGCGTTCGATTTTATTGGCTTGTAAAATAATCATACAGTTAGTATAGCATGTTTCTTTAAGCCGTTCAAGGCTTGTTCTTAAGCTACATTTTACAACTTATCAGAAACTCATGCTAACGTTTTACTAATACTTCATTTCATGGTATAATGAAGCCGATTAGAATATATAATAAAGGAGATTTCCTATGACTTATCAAGAAAACTTCCAAAAATGGGCTGATTTCGCTGACCTACCAGATTACCTTCGTCGTGATTTGGAAAACATGGATGAAAAAACCAAAGAAGATGCCTTCTACACAAACCTAGAATTTGGTACTGCAGGTATGCGTGGACTGATCGGTGCTGGTACTAACCGCATTAACATCTACGTTGTTCGTCAAGCAACTGAAGGTTTGGCTCGGTTGATTGAGTCAAAAGGTGGAAACGAAAAAGAACGTGGTGTAGCCATCGCTTATGATAGCCGTCACTTCTCTCCAGAATTTGCCTTTGAATCTGCAGCAGTTCTTGCTAAACACGGTATTAAATCTTATGTTTTTGAAAGTCTCCGTCCAACACCAGAACTTTCATTTGCTGTTCGTCACCTCAACTGCTTCGCAGGTATCATGATTACTGCTAGCCACAACCCTGCTCCATTTAATGGTTACAAGGTTTACGGAGAAGATGGTGGTCAAATGCCACCACACGATGCTGATGCTTTGACAACTTACATCCGTGCTATCGAAAATCCATTTGCTATTGAGGTTGCTGATGTGGAAGCTGAAAAAGCTTCAGGTTTGATTGAAGTCATTGGTGAAGCAGTCGATGCAGAGTACCTTAAAGAAGTTAAAGATGTAAACATCAACCCAGCCTTGATTAAGGAATTTGGTAAAGACATGAAGATTGTCTACACACCACTTCACGGTACTGGTGAAATGTTGGCTCGCCGTGCACTTGCGCAAGCAGGATTTGACTCAGTTCAAGTCGTTGAAGCTCAAGCAACACCAGATCCAGACTTCTCTACGGTTAAATCTCCAAACCCAGAAAATCAAGCAGCCTTTGCACTTGCAGAAGAACTTGGTCGCCAAGTAGGTGCTGATGTTCTTGTCGCAACTGACCCTGATGCTGACCGTGTCGGTGTTGAAGTTCTTCAAAAAGATGGTAGCTACCTCAATCTTTCTGGTAACCAAATCGGTGCTATCATGGCTAAGTACATTTTAGAAGCCCACAAAAATGCTGGAACTCTTCCAGAAAACGCTGCTCTCTGCAAATCAATCGTATCAACTGACTTGGTTACTAAGATTGCTGAAAGCTACGGCGCAACTATGTTCAACGTCTTAACTGGTTTCAAATTTATTGCTGAAAAGATTCAAGAATTCGAAGACAAACACAATCACACCTACATGATGGGATTTGAAGAAAGCTTCGGTTACTTGATTAAACCATTCGTACGTGATAAAGATGCTATCCAAGCCGTTCTTGTCGTTGCTGAGCTTGCTGCCTACTACCGTTCTCGTGGTTTGACTCTTGCAGACGGTATCGAAGAAATCTACAAAGAATACGGCTACTATGCTGAAAAGACTATTTCTATTACCCTTTCAGGTGTTGATGGTGCTGAGCAGATCAAGGCTATCATGGCTAAATTCCGAAATAATGCTCCTAAAGAATGGAATGGAACAGCTATCTCAGTTGTTGAAGACTTTAAAGCTCAAACATCTACTGCTGCAGATGGCACTGTAACAGCCTTGACAACTCCTCCAAGCGATGTCTTGAAATACACACTTGCAGATGGTTCTTGGATTGCTGTTCGTCCTTCAGGTACTGAACCAAAAATTAAATTCTATATTGCAGTGGTTGGTGAAAGCAATGAAGATTCACAAACTAAAATTGCAAACATTGAAGCTGAAATCAACGCTTTTGTAAAATAACAACTTAAAAAGATGAGATAGACCATCTCATCTTTTTTCGTATCAAATCTAAGCATTTTTAAAAACTTTATGGCATACTAGATTTATCAATGAAAGCGAGGTAAACTCATGGAACAATTCTTAGAAGATATTAAAGATCTCGAAGTTACAACTGTAGCGCGTGCTCAAGAAGCCCTTGATAACAAAGAAACTGCAACTTTCTTTATCGGCCGTAAAACTTGTCCTTACTGCCGTAAATTTGCCGGAACTTTGGCTGGTGTCGTTGCCGAAACAAAAGCACACATCTACTTCATCAACAGCGAAGAACCAAGCCAGCTCGATGCATTGCAAGACTTCCGCTCACGTTATGAAATCCCTACAGTACCTGGATTCGTACATGTTGCTAACGGAGAAATCAAGGTTCGTTGTGATTCTTCTATGTCTGCACAAGAAATCAAAGAATTTGCTGGTTTGTAAAAAGCATAATAAAAAGAAGGCATTTGCCTTCTTTTTTTATAAATCTGTCAATGGTGTTGCGGTATCAGGAGACGTATCATAAACTTGAAAATCTACTCCTACACCGAGATCCGCTTGAGCTAGCTGATTGACCATGGTCATGTGGGCAAGCTCCTTGATATTGTTTTCCTTAGATAAATGTCCTAAGTAAATTTTTTTGGTTCGGTTTCCAAGTGTACGTATCATGGCATCTGCACCATCTTCATTCGAAAGGTGACCGAGGTCAGAAAGAATCCGTTGTTTGAGTCGCCAAGCGTAAGATCCAGCTCGCAAAATTTCCACATCATGATTGGACTCAATCAGATAGCCATCTGCATTTTCAACGATACCAGCCATACGGTCACTGACATAGCCTGTATCTGTCAGCATGACGAAACTTTTATCGTCCTTCATAAAACGATAGAACTGGGGAGCCGCTGCATCATGACTAACACCAAAACTCTCGATATCAATATCTCCAAATGTTTTGGTTTTTCCCATTTCAAAAATATGCTTTTGAGAAGAATCAACTTTACCTAAGTACTTACTATTCTCCATAGCTTGCCAAGTTTTCTCATTGGCATAGAGGTCCATGCCATATTTACGCGCTAAAACTCCAACACCGTGTATGTGATCCGTGTGTTCATGCGTGATTAATATCGCATCCAAATCTTCTGGTTTACGATTGATTTCACCTAATAAACTTGTGATTTTTTTACCGGATAAGCCGGCATCTACTAAAATCTTTTTCTTAGGGGTTTCTAGATAGAAGGAATTCCCACTAGAACCCGATGCTAAAATACTATATTTAAAGCCAGTTTCACTCATTCTAGTCTTCTACGTCATCCTCCCATACTTCTTCCTTCACAGAATCTCTATCATAAGGAAGTACAATGGTAAAGGTTGAACCCTTACCGTATTCACTCTTAGCCCAGATAAAACCATTATGTTGTTTGACTATTTCTTTTGCAATAGCAAGTCCTAGACCAGTACCACCTTGCGCACGACTTCTTGCCTTGTCAACACGATAAAAACGGTCAAAAATCTTTGGTAAATCTTCTTTAGGAATCCCAAGTCCTTGATCCGAAATAGATAAAATCATCTGATCATCAGTTGTCTTCATGCTAACCGTAATTTTCCCACCATCTGGAGAATATTTGATAGCGTTGTTGAGAATATTATCAATCACCTGTGTCATCTTATCGGTGTCAATCTCAATCCATACAGAAGTAATCGGATAGTCTCGAACAATCTCATATTTCTTCTCCTCATCCTGGGCTCGAATCTTGTCAAAACGGTTCAGGATGAAAGTAATGAAAGCGGTAAAGTTAATCAATTCAACATCCAAATGACTGGTAGCATTATCAATACGTGATAGATGTAAGAGGTCTGTCACCATACGCATCATCCGATTGGTCTCATCAAGAGAAACCTTTATAAAGTCTGGTGCAACTGGTTCTGAAAGTGCACCTTCATCTAAGGCTTCAAGATAAGATTTTACACTAGTCAATGGAGTCCGTAACTCATGACTAACGTTCGAAACGAAAAGTCTTCTCTCGCGTTCTTCCTTCTCCTGTTCAGTCGTATCATGTAAGACTGCTACCAAACCAGAGATAAAACCAGACTCTCTACGAATCAAGGCAAAACGCACACGTAAACTGATATACTCGCCGTTGACATTTTGGGAATAAATCATCAATTCTGGACTTTGAGTAATCAAGTCCCTAAGCTCGTACTCATCCTCAATCTTAAGTAACTCAAGAATATTCTGATTCAGAGCTTCATCACGTTCAACACCAAGTTGTCTTTTAGCCATATCATTAATCATAGTGATTTGGCCACGACGGTTGGTTGCAAGGACACCATCAGTCATGTATGATAAGATACTGTGCAATCTTTTGCTTTCTTGCTCTAAGTTTTCCTGCGTCAGACGAATAACTTCTGACAAATCATTTAAGTTATTCGTGATATTAGTGATTTCACTATTCCCCTGCATATCCAGTACTTGGGAATAATCACCGGCAATTAAATCTTTAACCTTTTGATTTAACTGTTTGAGACGAATATTATCCCTTCGACCTTCAAGCAAAAGGAAACTCACGAGCATGATAAATCCAATTAAAATGAGAACAAAGATAAAATCTCTTGTCAGAATCGTTTGTTTAATTATATTAATCATTATTTCTCATATAATAACCCACACCACGACGAGTCAAGATATACTCAGGTCTGCTTGGTGTGTCTTCAATCTTCTCACGTAGACGTCTAATGGTAACATCAACAGTACGAACATCACCGAAATAATCATAACCCCAAACAGTTTCAAGAAGGTGTTCACGGGTAATAACTTGACCAAGGTGAGAAGCTAAATGATGCAATAACTCAAACTCTCTATGAGTTAAATCCAATTCTTCACCATATTTTTTCGCCACATAAGCATCAGGAAGAATCTCTAAATCCCCAATTTGAAGACTTTGTAATTTTGTATCTTCTTCTTGGTTCTCCACTGCTATTAAATCAGTACGACGAAGCAAAGCCTTAACACGCGCTTGTAGCTCACGGTTTGAAAATGGTTTTGTTACATAATCATCAGCTCCAAGCTCAAGACCAATAACCTTATCAAACTCGCTATCTTTTGCTGAAAGCATGATAATTGGAACACTACTTGTCTTGCGAATCGTTTTAGCCACTTCCAGACCATCAATTTCTGGTAACATCAAGTCCAAAATAATAATATCAGGTTTTTCAGCTTCGAACAGTTCAATAGCTTCACGTCCATTAAAGGCTGTTACAACTTCATAGCCTTCTTTAGTCATATTAAACTTAATGATATCTGAGATTGGTTTCTCATCATCAACAATCAATATTTTTTTCATATAGTCACCTTTTTCCTTATATCAATTATACCAAAAAAATGCAAAGAAGACACGAAAGACTAGTATTATCAGCATCTTTTTAAATACACTTGCCAAATCTTTTGTTGAGGTTTTGCTAGTGGATAGAGGTCAAACTCTTCTGGAGTTAACCAAACAACTTCTTTATCGCTATATTCTTTGTCATCAACTACTTGCCCGGCTAAAATTCGTACATGCCACTTTCGATGGCTAAAGACATGTTTCACTTCTTCAAAATGGGTATCCTGCCAGTCAACCTCTAAATCATAATCCTGCTCAAAGCTTTCTTGAGGTGAAGGACCGAGCTGCTGGAATGATTCAGCCACTTGACTAAAGAGATTTAATTCTTCGTCTTTTGAAAATTCCTCTACCTCAATCAAGGGGAAATGCCAAAATCCAGCAAGCAACTTTTCACTTTCATTTTTCTCTAGTAAAAACTGTCCTTTACTATTTTGTACCACTAAAGCATTGAGATAAATAGGAACCGGCTTTTTCTTTGGTGCTTTAACGGGATAGCGATCCATAGTTCCATGTTTATAGGCAGCGCTAAATTCTTTAACAGGACTATCCTCTGGTCTAGGGTTAACTGGAGCCTCAATATCTGAACCTAAATCCATCAAAGCCTGATTAAAATCACCTGGACGATCTGGATCAATCAAGATTTCCATCATAGCCTGAAATATTTTCCGATTGCTAGGATTTTCAATATCATGATTGACTTCAAATAGACGAGCCAGAACACGCATGACATTCCCATCAACTGCTGGTTGTGGAAGATTAAAAGCAATGCTTGAAATTGCACCAGCAGTATAGGGACCAATCCCCTTCAGACTTGAAATTCCTTCGTAAGTTGAAGGAAATTCTCCATTAAACTCATTCATAATCTGCTGAGCTGCTGTTTGCATATTGCGAACACGAGAATAATAACCAAGTCCTTCCCATGCTTTTAATAAACGTTCTTCAGGTGCGATTGCTAAACTCTCTACAGTCGGAAACCATTCTAGGAAACGCTCGTAATAGGGAATGACAGTATCAACTCTTGTTTGCTGCAACATAATTTCAGATACCCAAATATGGTAAGGATTCTTGCTTCTTCTCCAAGGTAAATCTCGCTTATTTTCATCATACCAAGCTAATAACTTTTTGCGAAAAGAGCGAATTTTATCTTCTTCCCACATGGATACGCCATATTTCTCCAAATCTAACATATATCTAGTATAGCATATCCTTATAAGATACTCAAAAAATGGAAATAAGGCTTTATACTAGCCACATATGATTCTTTTCACTCGCCTATCACATATCTATCAACTGTTTCTGTTATTTTCCATATTTTTTTGATATAATGACTTTTGAATGAATCTTTAAAGGAGATATCAATGCGTTTTAATCAAATTAGTTATTATCCCGTTACAAATCAACAAGCACTAAAGGAATTATCTGATCTTGGCTTTAAACTTGATCTATCAGCTTCAAATAAAGAACAGTTTGAAGCTTTTGTTAGAACTTGTTTTTTCAATTACAAAAATACCGACTATCCACTTTCCGCTTTAGCAGTTGATGAGGAGACTGATCTTCTCACTTTCTTCAATTCAGAACGTGAATTAACTGCAGAGATTTTCTATACTGTAGCATTCCAGTTACTAGGATTCAGTTACTTAGTAGACTTTGAAGATAGTATTGCTTTTCATGAAGATACAGCATTCCCAATTGTTTACGGAAATTTGATTGATAATCTCTATCAACTCCTTAACACGCGCACTAAAAAGGGAAATACCTTGATTGACCAATTGGTGAGTGATGGTCTTATTCCTGAGGACAATAACTACCACTACTTCAATGGTAAGAGTTTGGCAACCTTCTCTGCAAACAATGTCATTCGTGAAGTTGTTTATGTAGAAACTCGTGTTGATTCTGATAGAGATGGACTTCCTGATCTCATTAAGGTGAGCATAATCCGACCAACATACCATGGAAAGATTCCTGCAGTTATGACGGCAAGTCCTTACCATCAAGGAACCAATGATAAGGCTAGCGATAAAGCCCTTTACAAGATGGAAGCTGTGCTAGAAGTCAAGGAACCACATGAAATTACGCTAGATAAGCCAACCCTAGACTTGGTTGAACCAGTTGGTGATGCAGCACTCGTTTCTGACGCTGAAGAAAAGCTCACTCATATCAATAGTAGTTACACACTTAACGACTACTTCCTTCCAAGAGGATTTGCAAATATCTATGTATCCGGTCTTGGTACCAAGGATTCTCAAGGTCAAATGACCAATGGTGACTACCGACAAGTCGAAGCTTATAAAAATGTCATTGATTGGCTCAATGGTCGATGCCGTGCCTTCACAGACCATAGTCGTGAACGTCAAGTAAAAGCTGACTGGTCAAATGGTAAAGTAGCAACTACTGGTCTTTCTTACCTAGGAACAATGTCTAATGGTCTGGCCACTACAGGAGTTGATGGCTTAGAAGTCATTATTGCCGAAGCAGGGATCTCATCATGGTACAACTATTACCGTGAAAATGGTCTTGTGACAAGCCCAGGCGGCTATCCTGGAGAGGACTTCGATTCATTAGATGAATTAACTTATTCTCGTAATCTCTTAGCTGGTGACTATATTCGTGGAAACGAGGCTCATAAAACTTCCATTGAAGAACTCAAGAAAAATCTAGACCGTAAAACTGGAGATTATAACCAATTTTGGCATGACAGAAACTACCTACTCAATGCCCAAAAGGTTAAGGCTGAAGTTGTCTTTACCCACGGTTCACAAGACTGGAACGTCAAACCACTTCACGTCTATCAAATGTTCAATGCTCTTCCAAGCAATATTAATAAACATCTCTTTTATCATAACGGTGCACATGTTTATATAAATAACTGGCAGTCTATTGATTTCCGTGAATCCATGAATGCTCTTTTAACTCAGAAATTATTGGGGCAAGAAACTGATTACCAGCTTCCAAGAGTCGTTTGGCAAGATAACACCATTCCACAAACCTGGCTAGCTCTTGAAGATTTTGGAAATCAAACCAACTACAAAACTTTCACATTAGGTACTGAAGAAGCTGTCATTCAAAACCACTATGAAGACTCTGATTTTGAACGATTCGGAAAAACCTACCAAACCTTTAATAATGAACTCTATCAAGGTAAGATCAATCAGGTTACCATTGACCTGCCAGTGACGGAAGACCTTCATCTTAATGGGCCTGTTAAACTGAACCTTCGTCTCAAGTCAAGTACAAACAAAGGCTTACTTTCTGCTCAACTTCTCGAACTTGGTCAAAAGAAATACCTACAACCTTACCCAGGAGTCTTGTCCGTTCGTACAATCGATAATGGTCGTTACCACATGCTTGAAAATCTTTGTGAACTTCCATTTACTCCAAATGCTCAGCGTGTTATTACCAAAGGCTACCTCAATCTTCAAAATCGTCATGATTTATTGAAAATTGAAGAAGTTAAGCCAGATGAATGGATGGAATTCCAATTTGAACTACAACCAACTATTTATAAACTAAAAGAAGGCGATACAGTCCGTCTCGTTCTTTATACAACTGATTTTGAGATTACGGTACGTGATAATACAGACTATCAATTAACTGTAGATCTTGCTCAGTCTAGTCTAGAAATTCCTTATCAAAAGTAGTTAGTTAATTAGAAAACCCGTGATAATAAATATCACGGGTTCTTATTCTGATTTTTTTCCTTCTGCTTGTTTTTTCATTCTCGCAAGTCTCAATGAACGATTGGGATTGAGGCGATTAAAAAGTTCTTCTAATTTCTTTTCATTCCAGACGTCTGCTGCAGAAACAAAATTTCCATCAGCATCTCGGAAAGATATTGGTTTATCACCCATAGCTAACTCCTAGTCTACAAATTCAAACTCAAATTTACCAATACGAACAAGGTCGCCATCCTTAGCGCCACGAGCACGCAGAGCTTCATCAACTCCCATACCACGCAACTGACGGGCAAACTTCATAACAGACTCATCTCGGTCAAAATTAGTCATATTAAAGAGTTTCATGAGTTTTTCACCGGAAAGAACCCATGTTGCATCATCATCACGACCAATCTCAAATGGTTTTTCTTCTTCATCAAAGCCATAATATGCTTCTTCTTCCATTTCAGATTCATCGTAAATTGGAAATTCTGGCGTCTTATCAAGAAGTTCTGCCGTTGCATCTAATAAAGGTGCAAGGCCTTGCTTGGTCAAACCTGAGATTGGGAAGATTGGCGGTAATTCCTCAAATTCATCATAATTTGCAGCCAATTTTTTCTTGAACTCTTCAAGGTTTTCCTGACTCTCTGGCATATCCATCTTGTTGGCAACAATGATTTGTGGACGCTCCATCAGACGAAGATTGTAAGATTCAAGTTCCTTATTAATCGCTAGATAATCCTCGTAAGGATCACGTCCTTCACTGGCAGACATATCAATGATATGCAAGATAACGCGGGTACGCTCAATATGACGCAAGAACTGAGTTCCTAGGCCGACACCTTGACTAGCACCTTCAATCAATCCAGGAAGGTCTGCTACTGCAAAGGACTCACCTGATTGAGTACGTACCATACCAAGATTAGGAACGATTGTTGTAAAGTGGTAGGCACCAATTTTAGGTTTTGCAGATGTGATGACACTAAGCAGAGTTGATTTTCCGACAGATGGGAAACCAACCAAACCTACATCAGCAAGGATTTTAAGCTCTAGCTGTAATTCACGTTCCTGACCTGGTTCTCCATTTTCTGAGATTTCTGGCGCAGGATTTTTTGGTGTTGCAAAACGGATATTTCCACGTCCACCACGTCCACCATGAGCTACAATAAACTCTTGACCATTCTTAATCAAATCAGTAATGACTTTTCCAGTCTCGGCATCACGCACAGTTGTCCCTTGAGGTACACGGACAATTAAGTCCTCTGCCCCTCTACCGTGCATCCCTTTGGTCATTCCCTTCTCGCCAGATTGGGCTTTGAAATGACGATTGTAACGGAAGTCCATAAGGGTACGTAAACCTTCGTCTACAACGAAAACCACGTTACCACCACGTCCTCCATCACCGCCCCAAGGTCCACCGTTAGGGACGTATTTTTCACGACGAAAAGCAACCATGCCATCACCACCATTACCAGCCTTTACCTTAATCTTGGCTGTGTCTAAAAACATACTCATATTCTCTTCTCACTTTAAAAAGGGCTGGGAAATCCCAGTCACCAACTATTTGAAATAAATCCTACAACTAGCAATTTAGAATCTGCTAAATACACCAATTGCAGTCGCAAAAATACCTGCTAAAGTAACAAACAACATGATTAATACAACAAACATTGTTAGTTTTTCAAAGAAAGTTTTTTTACGTTTACCATTATCACCGAATGCCATAATCTCTCCTTTATTATTATTATTCTCTAATTTTAAAAATCATTTGATACAGATGTATCACCAACAAAAACACATCAGATTCCCTATTTTATATCTGTCAAATTCGCATTTCCTCTCTATTTGTAATTTCCGAATATCTTATCAATAAAAGTCTCGAAAAAATCCGCTTTACATTATTTTTTAAAGTTTTTCGCGCATTGGAAGTAAGAAACGCCTGAAAGAATCGACAAACATCCACCCACGAGAAGCGGGCCAAAATACATTTCTAATCCTCTACTGAAACTACTGATGATTTTTATAACGACTGCGTTGATCGCCTCTAAACCGGGAACTGTTGCTAGAAGTATGAGTACTACCGGAATAAGAAGTATTGCCCCTGCTAAAAGAAATAAGTTTGAGACCTTGTTAGGAACTCGCTCGTCATCTTTATAGTAGAGCGCACTTATTATAGCAACAATGAATACGAGAGGATTCAATATCCACAACCCATATTGAACGGTATCCTGTATAAACTGACTTTTCGCAATCCCCGCAAAGACTGCTAGAAATGGTGATATGGCTGAAAAACCACCACCAATAAGTCCTACAAACGCACTAATCACTGCCCATTTTTTACTTTGCATGTTTTCTTCTCCTTTAATGTTAGTCTTCAAATTTCCTTAGACAAATCGCATAATAAATGCCCCAGACAACGGATAAAATAGCGAATAGAAACATTAGACCGAGCATACGTGCAAAACCATCGGTTCCGTCGAATAACACGTCTATTATCCCATCAATGAGTCCACCACTGACCATTGGAATATTTGCTAAAGCTATCAGTAAGCTTACAAAGAACCCTACTGCGCTTGAAGTTACAAATAAATTCGCAATCACCTGATTCACACGTTCGTCTTTTTTATAATAGTAAGCACTTTTCAATGTTACGAAAAAGATAATGGCAAATGTCACTACTGCTAAAGCAAGAGATATCAGTGCCCCCGAACGACTAGCACCAATCGCAGCAGCCAATAACGCACATATAAAGAAGATCGATAAGGGCCCTCCTACAATACCTACCAGTGCACTGATTTTGGTCCATCTTTTCTTTTTCATTATCTCAACTCCTTTAACGGACAAATCTATTTAATGAAATTTAATATCCCGCACCAGAAATCAACCCCAAATGAAGCCCATTTTACCGATTTGAAGTTTCAAATCATTGAATATTATTAGTCTCGTTTTTACTCTAATCTTTTTCTTAAAATTCATCTGATACAGGAGCAATTGCCCACAAAATCAAGTAAGCAACGATTCCAGCTCCATAACAGAAAGCCAAAACTCCCCAAATAACACGAACAATGGTAGGATCGATATCAAAATAATGTGCTACTCCTGCGCATACTCCACCAATTTTTTGATCTCTACCGCTTCTCATCAATTTCTTCTTCATTATTTATTCCTTTCATCGGAAGAATTAATCATTCAAATATTTTCTTAAATTTCTTAATTGTTTTCTTGATGCCTTAAGCATACGTCTAGAACCTTTGACTGGCATTTTAACAGCCTGTTGCGGAATATAGAAGACTGTCTTTAAAATGCGTTTTGTAACAGGTTCTTCAGTTCTGGTTTCTTTGGTAAAATTATTTGAAATAATGACATCTAAATAGAATTCGTGAACTCTTTTACCAAAATTCTCAGCAGAAATTTCATATAATTTTTCAGACAAATGTTTTTCATCCATTGGCGGTGTTACAAGCAAGGCTTCAAGAATCGCTCCTGCCAAATCCCTTTCCTCGTAATAAAGGGTTCCAAACATTTTATCGTTTATAAGATTGTCCAGATAAGGATTCCCATGTGCAATAACAGGAGTCTTACTTGCCAAACTTTCAAGATAAGTCAATCCCTGGGTCTCACTTGTAGAAGCCGAAATAAAGAAATCAGCCGCCTTATAATAAAGTGCCGTTTCATTTGGCGGAATCATACCTGTAAAGATAACAGAATCTTGAATCTGTAAGTCTTCTGCTTGCTCCTTAAGATTTTTCAAATAAGGACCATCACCAGCTACAACCAATTTAACATTTTGTTCTTCTTTTAAAACATCTGGTAAAGCTGCCAGAACTGCTTGAATGTTCTTCTCGTACGAAACACGAGAAAGACTTAGAAGCATCTTTTCATTTTTCTTGATACCAAGTTTATCTCGGAGGTCACTGATGTGCTCAGGACCAATCTCAGGCCGTTCAAATTTTGCAAGTTCAATTCCAGTAGGAATGACACGCTTTTCAACTTTTACCTTATAGTCAGATAAAAGGTCGCGCACAATTTCACTCGGACAAATGACTCCATCAACGTCATGAAGAAATCCTCTCACAAGATACTTGACCATACCTGGACGAATCAACATCCCCTTAGCAATATAATGAACATAATCCTCATACTGGGTATGATAGGTATGAATAACTGGAATTTTCAGTTCTCGTGCAATCCATATTCCCAATAAACCAAGAGAAAACTCTGTCTGGGTATGAATAATGTCTAACTGATATTGTTTCGCAATCTCAAGAGCTTTTGTAAATCCTCGATAGGCGAAACGACGGTCTTTAAAGGCAAAGAAAGGAACACTTGGAATACGGATAATCTGCCAGTCTTCATAGCGATTAACATCCTTATCCGTTGTCGTAAAGATAAAGACAGCATGCCCTTGCTTTTCAAGCTCTGTTTTTAAAGTTCGAATACTAGTTGCAACACCTGAAACCTGTGGGAAATAAGTATCTGTAAATAATCCAATTCGCATATACTACCTCATTTTTTTCCTAAAGCTGCTTGCTCCCGATAGAATTTAAGCCAGATTTCTAAAAGATGCTCTTCTGAATATTCTCTAGAAATAGCCTTTGCTTTCTCTTTTAATTCTTTTAGTGCTTCTGGATGCTCTCGGTATTCCAAAATAGCTTCTTTCATATCTTCCACATCAGTAGTTGGACGATAATTTCCTTCTAGAATGACCTTGTAAAGATCTAAATCACGAAGCATAATGGGTGCTTCACAACTTGCAGCTTCAAGAATAGTCATTGGAAAGAGCTCGTTATAACTAGGAAGTAAGAACAAATCTGCCAAAGCATACAGCTCTCTCATCCGTTCTGGCTCAACAATCCCAGGGAAAATTAAATTTTTTGGAGGATTATCCATGATTTTTTTATAACGCTCATAACCATCTGTGATACCACCAAAAGAGAAGCCTCCAGCCCAAATAAAGGTAATATCTGGTAACTCTTCAGCAAGTGTAATGAAATCATCAATCCCTTTACGCTTTTGAACCTGCCCAGCTCCTACTACCACGAATTGATTTTCACTCAACCCCATGTCATGTCGTAGTTTACTTACTTCTTCTTCAGGAAGTGGATGCCATTTTTCTTTATTCACAAAGTTAGGGATATAGGTTACTTTTTCACGGGGAATCCCAGCTGCAACCAAATCTTCGATAAAAGTAGGATTGACCACAACCAAATGTTCCATACGGTCATAAAAGGAAAATACGTATCGCTTCACGATTCCTTTTAGGAAGAATGGTATCTTCAAGCTACCTTCTAAGGTATCCGGCAAGAAGTGGACATAACCAATTCTACGACCAGAACGCTTCTTTTGGAATGTTGACAAATAATAAGGAAGATCGATTGTATGAAAATGAGTAACATCAGCTTCTACAGGAAGATTCTCCGTTACAATTAGTTGGTCTTTCGCATCACGTTTCAAAAGTTGCAAAAGTTCACGATAAGCACCAGAAACACCTTGCCCTGCTACTTTTTCACTTGAACTTAGCATATTGATGCGTAATTTCTCTTTTTCCATACTATCCATTATATCATTTTATTGAAAGAAAATCAGCAAATTAAAAGAGAGATAGCATAAAAGCTAGGGAAATTCCTGACAATTATACTATTTCTCTTTTTTGTTTTATTCTACTTAATTCCTAAAGCAATGCGCGCATAGCGACTCATTTTTTCAACCGTCCAAGCAGGATACCAAACTAATTTAACTTCGACGTTGGTAACCTCTGGAACATCTGTCATTGCATCATAAATTTGATCGGTTAAGAGATTTGCCAATGGACAACCCATAGTTGTCAAAGTCATATCGATCTCTGTATCTCCTGTATCACCATCAAAACGAATCTCATAAATCAGACCTAGGTTAACGATATCGATGCCTAATTCTGGGTCGATAACTTCTTCTAAAGCTGTCAAAATCCGTGTTTTGATGTTTTCAATTTGCTCTTCTGTGTAAGCCATATTCAGACTCCTCTATCTTAATCCTCGATAAAGTCACGAAGCGGTTTGCTTCGACTTGGTTGGCGAAGTTTTCTCAAAGCTTTTGCCTCAATCTGACGAATACGCTCACGAGTAACGTTAAAGACTTTACCCACATCTTCTAGCGTACGCATTTTCCCATCATCGAGACCAAAACGAAGACGAAGAACATTCTCTTCACGGTCAGTCAATGTGTCTAACACTTCATCCAACTGCTCACGCAAAACGATGCGAGTTGTGTAATCAACTGGGTTTTCAATCACTTCATCTTCGATAAAATCACCAAGATGGCTATCATCTTCTTCACCAATAGGTGTTTCAAGAGAAACTGGTTCTTGAGCAATCTTAAGGATTTCACGAACCTTATCAGGTGTCATATCCATACGTTCTGCAATTTGTTCAGGAGTAGGGTCTTGTCCCAACTCTTGAAGAAGGTTACGTTGTTCACGAACAAGCTTGTTGATAGTTTCCACCATGTGAACTGGGATACGGATGGTACGAGCTTGGTCAGCAATGGCACGAGTAATGGCCTGACGGATCCACCAAGTTGCATAAGTTGAGAATTTGAACCCTTTAGAGTAGTCAAATTTATCAACGGCTTTCATAAGCCCCATGTTACCTTCTTGGATTAAATCAAGGAATTGCATTCCACGTCCAACATAGCGTTTCGCGATAGATACTACCAAACGTAGGTTAGCTTCTGCTAGACGTTGCTTAGCTTCAACATCGCCTGCTTCAACAGCAAGTGCCAACTCTTTTTCTTCTTCGTTTGTAAGAAGAGGTACAACCCCAATTTCTTTCAAATACATGCGAACAGGATCGTTAACCTTTGCAGATGTAGAACCAATTAAATCCTCATCACTAAGTTCTGGTTCTTCTTCTGTACTTAGAACACGCTCACTTGGATTTCCTTCGTTATCAGTGATTGCAATACCAGCATCTTGAATACGTTGCAAAAGGTTTTCAATTCCTTCAACATCAAGAGCAAAAGGAATTACTAGGACATTGTTAATTTCGTCATCTGTCGCAGTACCAGTTTTCTTATGGTTACGAATAAACTCAGCGACTTGGACATCAAAAGTTGTTACTTCTTTTTGTTTTTTTGCCATTCTTACTCCATTCTTCTTTTTTGGGCAATTAAGCGTTCAAGCTCTTCTAAAGCAGTTTCTGTATCACCTACATGACTAGCTTCCTGAACCTTCTTTTTGATTTGTAAATTTTGTTGATTCAAAAGAGCACGATTTCTCGACTCTTCCACTTCTTTTAACTCTTCTGGAGACATTTCAGAAGGTAAATCCAAGGCTAACACCTGGTACCAAGCATTTTCAACTTCTCTAGTCTGGTTAGCCAAATCTTCCGAAGTGATTAATCCATTATCAATCAGCAGACCATACAAGGTTTGAAACTCAGGTGTTTCAAATACAAAATCATCTCTTAAGCGATAATCATTGAGCACCAAAGGATGTTCCATCATACGGTAAAGAATATGCGCTTCAGCCCTCATAACTGCTGTCAGTTGTTTAGAAACTGACATTGTGATAGGTGTCGGATTAACGACTTGCTTAACCTTCTCTTGTCTCTGTCTAACACGACTTTCATTAATAATGTGCTCTACTTGTTGAAAATCAAAAGATGGTAAATGATCCGTCAGTAAATGAATATAGGTGTTCTGAGCTGTGATAGAAGGTTCTTTGACGATAAGAGGTGCAATTTTCTCGATAAAATCAATCTGTGCTTGGAGATTTTCACTATTACTAGGTTTGTAATGGTGAATGTAAAACTCAATCGGACTGATTCGAGTATTGGATAAAAGATAAGCCAAATCCTCTGGAGAATTCTTTTGTAAATACTCATCAGGGTCCATTGCATCTGGAATCTGAACAATTTGAACTGGTAAATCACCAAGTTCCTTTAGAGCTTTAGCGGTTGCTGCTTGTCCTGCCTTATCACCATCATAAGTGATAATCACTTTTTTAGTAAAGCGTTTGAGATGTTCAACGTGTTCAGCAGTCAAGGCTGTTCCCATGGAAGCTACAGCATTTTCAATACCAGCACGGTAGGCTGCAATGACATCCATAAAACCTTCCATCAGATAAATTTCAGGAGCTTTACCAGACCCTTTTTTTACTCTATCCAAATGATATAATTCGTAACTCTTATTAAAAATTGCCGTCGCTCGACTATTTTTATACTTGGCAGTTTGAGAATCCGTCTCTTGCCAAACACGACCAGAAAAAGCAATTACCTTACCTTGATCATTAGAGAGTGGAAATATAATCCGGTTATGGAAGGTATCAAAGAATTGATTACTCTCGGAAAGATAAAACAGACCTGAATCCAGCAAGTCCTTTTCGCTATAATCATTAGCTAAACGTTGGTAGAGATAAGAACGTTCAGCAGGAGCTAAACCAATCATAAAATGTTTAATGACATCATCAGTCAAGCCACGTTTATAGAGATAGTTTCTTGCTTCCTCACCCATCTTCGTCGTCATGAGAATAGCATGATAAAAGCGTGCAGCCTTATCATGCATCTCATAAAGATTTTGATGAGGGGACGTATGTTGAGCAGTATTGTGGACAGGAGTTTCAAGGTGCATCCCAAGACGCTCGCCTAGAATCCTCACTGCATCGGTAAAGGTAACTTGTTGATATTCTTCAATAAACTTAAAGACATCTCCAGAACGGCCACAACCAAAACAGTGGTAAAACTGCTTATCTTCCACTACGTTAAAGGAAGGGGTCTTTTCACCATGAAAAGGACAGAGCCCTAAAAAGTTCCGTCCAGATTTTTGTAAGGAAATTACTTCTCCTATGATTTCGACAATATTGGTATTGTTTTTGATTTCTTCGATGACTCTCTTGTCAACCATAGACAATACCTCCATTTTATCACAGTTTACTTTATATATTATAGCTTATTTCTGAAAAAAAGTAAACCATTTCATCCCCTTTACATACTCCTATTTCATAGATTATGAACTTTTTTAAAGTTAAATTTCATTTAAGAGCAAATAACCTTGAAAATAAAAAATCGTAGTTAAAATTTTCTATTCGTTTCAAAAACAAAAAACTTAGAGGTAAAAATTATCTCTAAGCTTATTGTAAATATGAACTCCTAATCAAACAGTTGATAGTAATCTGAAATCTTCATTTTAGCTTTTTCATCCTTGTTCAAATCTTGGATGATTTGTCCATCTTTCATAACAATCAAGCGATTTCCATACTTGAGAGCATCTTCCATATGATGGGTAATCATCAAAGCTGTTAGATGGTCCTTGTTGACAAAATCATTTGTCAATTCCATCAAGGCAACACTTGTTTTAGGGTCAAGGGCAGCTGTGTGTTCATCTAACAAAAGTAGTTCTGGACGTTTTAGTGTTGCCATTAAGAGACTTAAAGCCTGTCTTTGTCCACCTGATAAAAATTCAATCGGAGTATCCAAATGCTTCTCTAGACCATTGCCAACTTTCTCAATGGTTGCTTGAAATTCTTCTTTATAGGCTGAGAGTTTTCTTGGAAATAAACCACGTTTTTCTCCACGAAACTTAGCAATCAAAAGGTTTTCTGCGACTGTCATACGTGGAGCTGTCCCCATCTTTGGATCTTGAAAAACACGAGAAAGATACTTGGCACGTTTTTCAGGGGTAAAATGAGTTACATCTTCGCCCATGATGCGAATGCTACCACTTGTCAAAGGTAGAGTTCCCGCAATGCTATTAAAGAGGGTTGACTTCCCTGCTCCATTTCCACCCAAGATTGTGATAAAGTCATGTTCATAAATTTCAAGTGAAACATCGTTTAGGATAATTTTTTCCTCGTCGAAGCCATTTTTCACAATTTTTGTGGCATTTTTTAATTCTACAATTGCTGTCATTTGCTTAATTTGACTCCTTTCAAGTATTTATCCTTAAGGGTTGGAATTACCAAGCAAGTTGCCAGGATAAGAGCACTGTACAAACGGAGGTAGCTAGTATTAAAGCCGAGAGCAATAACTCCCCATACCAAGAATTGGTAACTGATGGAACCAACTACAATGGTAACTAGGCGTTCTGCTAGAGTTAGACTCTTGAAGAGAACTTCACCGATAATCAAGCTGGCAAGACCAACTACGATAACCCCGATACCACGAGAGACATCGGCATATCCTTCTTGTTGGGCGATAAGGGCACCAGCAAGTGCGATTACACCATTTGACAAGACCAAGCCCATAAGCTCCATACGTCCTGTATTGATACCAAAACTACGAGCCATATCTGGATTATCTCCTGTAGCAATATAGGCCTGTCCAAGTTTGGTATCTAGGAAGAAAAGCATGAGTAAAATGACCAAAGTAACAAAAATCAAACCTGTCAGTAATTGATTAATCTCTGATGAAAATGGAAGAACATCTTGGATCTGCTTGGTGTTTAAGAGTCCAAGGTTAGCCCGTCCCATAATCATGAGCATGATAGAATGACAAGAAGTCATGACCAAAATTCCTGATAAAAGGGTGGGAATCTTCCCTTTCGTATAAAGAAGACCCGCTGCTAAACCAGCAAGACAACCCGCTCCTACAGCTGCTAAAGTCGCAAGAAAAGGATTAACCCCTTGGGTAATGAGAGTAACTGCTACTGCTCCTCCCAAAGGGAAGGAACCTTCAGTTGTCATATCTGGAAAGTTCAGGATTCGAAAGGTCATAAAGATTCCTAAACCTAGGATAGCCCAGACCAATCCCTGTGAAATAATAGATATTAGCATGTTTGATTCGTTTCCTTTATTCTAAAAATTGGAGGAGATGTCTCCAACTCCTCCTTTATTCTTATTCGATTACTTGACCAGCTTCTTTGATAACTGATTCAGGAATAGTAATTCCAAGTTCTTGAGCAACTTTCTTGTTGATAACTGATTTACCAGTTGAGAAGACATTAACTGGTGTATCTGCAGGCTTTTCACCCTTCAAGACTTTTGCAATCATTTTACCAGTAGCAACACCAAGATCGTGTTGGTCCACAACGACTGATGCCAAACCACCCGCTTCTACCATTGCAGTCGCACTTGGATAGATTGGTTTTTTAGCTGTTTGGTTACTTGATACTACAGTTGAAAATGCAGATGCGATTGTGTTATCAATTGGAACCCAGATTGCATCAACTTTACCAGTCATAACGTTCACTGTTGAAGCAATTTCGTTCGTTGAAGGTACTGCAAAAGTTTCTACTTTCAAACCAGCTTTTTCAGCGTAAGCCTTGAATTCTTCTACTTGTGATTTAGAGTTATCTTCGCTACTTGAATAAAGAGCTCCAACTGTCTTGACATCAGGAGTCAATGTTTTGATCAATTCAACCTGTTGTTCAGCAGGGTTGTGGTCAGATACCCCTGTGATGTTCCCACCTGGTTTTTCCAAGTTTTGTACAAGGTTAGCACCAACTGGGTCTGTGATAGCAGCCATGATAACAGGAAGGTCTTTTGTTGCACTTGCAAGACCTTGAGCCGCAGGTGTTGCGATTCCGACAACGACATCATTTCCGTTTGCCACCAATTGTTTACTCATTGTAGCAACCTTACTTTGGTCACCTTCAGAGTTCATAAAGTCGATTTTAACTTGGTCACCTTTATAGCCTTCTTCAGCAAGTCCATCTTGGATTCCTTGGTAAATCAAATCAAGTGATGGATGGCTGACAAATTGTAGGACACCAACTTTAGCGGTCTTGTTAGCTGTCTCGGTTTTAGTTTCTTGTTTCGTCAAGTTAGAGTACACCAAGCTTCCTCCAACTACAAGTGCTAGTGCTGCAATAATACCAATTAAACGTTTATTCATATCTATTTCTCCTTATTTTATTAAACTTAGTAATGTTCATTTCACTTTCAATATAACTTTACCAAGCGTCGCCATCGTTTGATTTCCAAAATTCTTTCCTCCCCATAGAAAAAGTCCTCACACAAAAAACTTGTGTGAGGACGTCAATGCGCGGTGCCACCTCAATTATAGGAACTATTCCTATCGCTCTTACTCGCTTCACGAGTTGCACTATAAGGTGTGCTCACCGAATTCTTATGATTTCAAATTCTTAATAGCATTCAGCCCAATTTCATCATCTTCATCTATCTGTTTTCACCAACCACAGATTCGCTAAAAAAAATTCGATGATTACTTTCTGAATGCTTAAATTATATCATTTTACTAAAACTTGTCAAGGCTTTTTATGAATTATTTTTTAAAATTATAAAAATTCCTACGGTATTTGGAAAATGAAGTTTATATTAACCTGAATTACGTAATCCTGTAGCAATTCCGTTAATAGTCGTATGAATTAATCTTTCTTCATCTGAAGAAAGCTCACCACGACGTTGACGCTTAATCAACTCCAACTGAATATAGTTAAGGATATTGAAATAAGGCATACGGTAGTTTAGACTATCTTTCAAGTACGTATTTTCTGCCAGAAGTTCATCGTAGCCTTCGATGGCCAAGATAACGTTCTTGGTCAATTGCCATTCATCTAAGATAGTATAGAAGACTGCTTGTACTTCTTCACTTTCACATAGTTTAGCGTATTCAAAGGCAATGTTCATGTTAGATTTTGACAAAACCATATCTACGTTAGAGAGAAGAGATTGGAAGAATGGCCAGTATTGATACATTTCTCTAAGCGTTTCGATATTTTTAGGATCCTGATCGATAAATTCCTTAAAGCTTGAACCCACTCCATACCAACCTGGGAACATAACACGACTTTGTGACCATGAGAATACCCAAGGGATGGCGCGTAGACCACCAATTTCAGTAATCGTTTTACGAGCTGCTGGACGAGAACCAATATTGAAACTTGAGATTGCCTTGATTGGACTAGATTCAAAGAAATAATCATAGAAATGTTCATTTCCAAATACGAGCTCACGGTAGATATCGTAGCTGCGTTCTACCACTTGATCCATGATAGCTTCATAGCGATTTGAAGTATTGGTATCACTCTTCTTCTGCGTAATCATACGATTGATAGCTGCTGATACCAACATTTCCAAGTTATAGTAGGCTGCATCCTTGTTTCCGTATTTATTTCCGATAACTTCACCTTGTTCAGTCAATCGAATACGATCCTTGATGGATTTGAGCGGTTGAGAAGCAATGGCATCATAAGTTGGTCCACCACCACGGCCAACGGTACCACCACGACCATGGAAGAAGGTTACTTTGACTCCGAATTCATCACCAATAGCAGTCAATTGTTTTTGGGCCTTATAGAGTGTCCAACAAGATGAAAGATATCCACCATCTTTGTTACTATCAGAGTAGCCAAGCATGATTTCCTGGTAATTATCTCTAGAAGCAATCCACTTCTTAGCAAGTGGTAAAGAGAAATACTTTCTCATCGTTTCTTCAGAATGATCCAAGTCCTCAATTGTTTCAAAGAGAGGAACAATCTGAACACGAGCTTTTTCAGCATCTACAAGACCTACTTCTTTGAGCATGATGGCTAATTCTAACAAATCAGACACGCTAGTTGCATGAGAGATAATTGTTTGACGAATGACGTCTTCTCCCAAACGATCTTTTAATTCACGTGCAGTTTTGAAAATAGCCAATTCTTTTTCGAGGAGTTCAGACTTCTCAGCATGAGTTGCTGACAAGATTCGAGGATCTTCTAACAATTCATGTAAAAGCAACTCGCACTTTTCATCTTCTGACAAATCGCTATAGTGGTCATTGATTCCAGCAGATGCCAACAATTCAGCCACACAGGCTTCATGAACGCTTGAGTCTTGACGCATATCGATTGATGCCAGGAAAAATCCGAATACTTCGACTGCTTCTAAAAGCTCTGCAAACTCACCAGTGAGCAAAGCCTCTGCTTTATTCTCAAGTAATGAATCCTTAATAACATTTAAATCATGCTTAAACTCTTCAATTGTTTCATAGTAAGGAGGACGATCATCTGCTAATTCTTGAATGGCTCCCGAGAGTCGATTGCTGATATAGTCAGTTATCTCTCCCTGTTGGTATCCTTGAGCACCAAGGAGACGTTCAACATGATGTCGTTCATCTGCTGATGAACCAACAAGAGCCCACTCTTTTAGATTTAAAAGGGTTTGAATTAATTTAGATTGGATAAAGTGAAAAGCACGACGATAAGGTTCTTTCTCACGGAAGACAGATGTGTCACGAGATTGTGATGCCATTTCTTCGACAGCTTTGCTTGTCTTAGATAAATTTGTCGAAAGCGAGAATGTACGATAGAGACTAGAAATCTTACTGATATAATAATTTAAGATTACTTCACTCTGAATAGTTGCTGAACGCATGAGAGTTTCAGCAGTTACAAATGGGTTCCCATCTCGGTCTCCACCGATCCACATTCCCATAGTAATAGGTTTTGCTTGTTTTAGGTCAATCCCTTGCTCTTTTGCTAGACGTTTATACTCTAGCATTAGATTTGGTACTGCTTGAAGGAAGGAACTATTGTAGTATTCCATCACATTTGTGATTTCATTAGTTACTTTTAGTTTCTTTTCACGAATCATATCCGTCTGCATGATAATCTCTATATAGCGACGAAGATCATTGTGCCATTTTTCCTTGTTAATAAGGCCCATTTTCACATCACGGTATTTACGCAAGAGAGTATGAATATGTGTGGTCAAATCCAACATACTTTTACGTTGAACTTGAGTTGGGTGGGCTGTCAAAACAGGCACCACGTTCAGATGTTCAAGAATCTCGGCCGCATTTTCCTTTTCAGCAACCATTTCAATGGTTGTTGACAATTTACCGAGATAATCTTGATCAATATTGTTTAGATGGTTAATCTCGTATGCCAAGTCAACGTCTTCAGAAATATTAATCAAAAGTGGCAAAATAGAGAAATATCTAGAGATGTAGACCATTTCATCATTTGAAAGGCTTCTCACTACCTTATCTAGTCCTTGATAGTCTAATTTTGATGATAGCTCCTTCAACTGCATAATCTTGTCAAAGGTTTCAGTGGGAAGCATATTTTTCGTGATATCTTCAAGTAAATCTGTCAAGATTTGAATTTCTTCTTGGACTACAGTTTTGTTTCTGTTATTTTCTAGTTTTTGAAGAGACATTTTTTTCTCCTTGTCACATTTTCTTAGAGCTGTGCTTCATACTCGCTATAAAGTTTTGCACGTTTTTCACTAGCATCGATATTTAAGACAAAGGCGATTGCTACCGATAGAACCAGGAGACTATTCCCCCCTTGAGAAAGGAATGGGAAGGTTACACCTGTTGAAGGGATTAATCCTGAAATCCCCCCGATATTAACGAATACCTGAATTAGAATCATTCCACCAATACCAATTGCTACCATTGAGTTGAATGGATCTTTTGCACGAACACCCACCAAGATAATACGGAGGATTAAAAAGAACAATAGAGCTAAGATAAGACTTGCACCTACAAACCCAAATTCTTCGATGACGATTGAGAACACAAAGTCCGTATGCGCCTCAGGTAGATAGCCACGCTTTTCGATAGAATTACCTAAACCTAAGCCAAACCAGCCACCATTAACCATTGCATAGTACGAATTGGCTAATTGGTGTCCGGCACCAGCGACATCATCAAATGGATTAAAGAAAGCACTGAATCGTTTAGCTACGTATCCAAATACTGGAATCTTAGAAAACTTATCCACACCAATCAATTTAATGGCTGTAAGGGAAACAAAGGATAAACTAGTCAATATTCCAAGAATAGTTGCAAACCATCGATGAGCTATCCCACTAATTGAGTACATCAACAATGCTACTAAAAAGAGAATTGTCGCATTTCCAAGGTCAGGGAAAATAGCCAAGCTACCAATCATGACTATGAGTACAAATCGCCAATCGTTAAAGGATCTAGGCAACCATTGATTAAGAGTCAAGACTTGGAAATCATAAACACCAATTTCTTCTTGTTGTTTTGAAAAACGTTGAGCCAAGTACCAGATAATAATAATTTTCAAGTATTCGGCAGGTTGAACAGTAATTGGTCCTACTTTAATCCAACCGTAGGCACCATTAATAGGAATCCCAATCAAACGTGCTAGAGCAAGCAATACTAACTCTGAAAACATCACAATGAATAACAAGCGTTCATTACGTAAAAATCCTAGCTTCAACTTATAGATAACTGCAATCAGTATTAAACTAACGAACCAAAATATACCTTGGTTTCGAACTAATTGAAAAGCGCTCTGCCCTTCTTGGATTAAGGACGCACTCGTTGTCGAATATACCACTATCAAGCCCAAAACAGACAAGAGGATATAGGGCACTAAAATGGAATAATTCAACAGGTGCCGTTTACTAATTTTCATACTTCACCACTAACAAATCTTATTTTTTATTAATTTTAGTTTTCTCGCTATTATACCATTTTTTGAGTTAGAAAAAAACTCTTACCCTTTAACCAACTGAATTTCTATTTATTGAGATTCTCTATCAATTTTTGTTTTTAGAATTGGTATTCCAAATATATAAAAAACTCTACCTTTCTTAGTAGAAAGATAGAGTCTTAATCTTTAGTTAGAAGATGTAGTTGTAGTTTCTGTTGTTGAATCACTTTGGATGTATTGAGTAAAGATATTTTGGAAGGCTTGATCTTTAACCTTGATATTTGCAGCTTGCAATTCTTTACTAATGACACCTTGAACAAAAGTAGCATCATTTTGTTTTTGAGTTAAAATGATTGTTTTAAGTTTGTCTTTGTAGTCTTCCCAGTTACTTGATTTTTCAGTTTTTTTAGTCAATTTAACAATATAGAAACTGCTAGAATAAGCTTGTGTTCCTGGAGCTGTGATTACATCTGAAATACCATCTACATCAAGAGCAAATGCAGCTTTTTTAACAACGTCTGGCAATTCTGTTGACGCAGAGTCAAAAGTGATTTCTCCACCATTTGCTTTTGTCTTTTCGTCAGTTGAATTATCCTTAGCCAGTTGTGCGAAGTCAGCTCCAGATTCTTTTGCTTTAGCAAGAACTTCTTTGGCCTTATCTTCACTATCAAGTTTAATAATTTGCGCAGTTACATCCGGTGTGTACTCATCGTAAGCTTTTTTGTAGTTTTCGTCTGTCAATTCTGATTCTGCAGCTTTCTTAACAGCGTACTCAACTAATTTACTTGTACGGATTTGAGCTTTACGACTTTCAGCTGTCATACCAGCACGAGAAAGAACGATTTGATAGCTATCGCCGTATTTTTGTTGTTCTTCTGCTACAGCATCTTCAACTTCCTTATCACTTACTTCAGAACCATATTGTTTTTCGAAAACTTTTTGAATAGTCATATTAAGCAAAACTTGTTGAGCAGTTGAGTTGTTTTTCACTTCTTCATAGAATTGATGTTCTGTGATAACATCACCCTTCATAGTAATGAGGTCAGCTCCTTGAGAGCTATTTGAACAAGCAGCCAAAGTAGCTACTGATAACAAAGTGATGGCACCAGCCAATAATTTTTTCTTCATGTTTACTCCTTTTTATACACTAGATAAATGTTTACCTTATCTATTTTACTAAATTGTCTTAAAAATATCTGAAATTAATCAACATCAGGCAGTTCTATTTCTGCTTGATTCTTTCTTAGCATCAAGATTCCATCTCCGAGAGGAACTAGACTAGCTGTTAATCCAGGATTGTCTAGAGTTGCGTCAAATAGTCTTTGCAAACCACGATAAATGGTTCGTTGCCCGCGTCGGACTTCAATAATATCCTTAGCAATGTCTCCACCTTGGAAAATATCATCCAAGACAACTACCCCACCCACTTCTAGGTGTTTGAGAATTTCTGGAAGAAATACGATGTATTTAGACTTGGCAGAATCCATAAAAACAAAGTCATAGGTCTCTGTCAATGTTGACAAGATATCTACCGCATCCCCTTCTAAGAGAGTGATTTGTTTACGACTGTCAAATTTTGCAAAATTTTCTTTAGCAAAACCAATCATTTCAGGATTACGGTCAATGGTTGTAATCTTTGCATTTGGGGCATGTTGAGCCATCAAAAGTGCAGAAAAACCAATTGCGGTTCCAATCTCTAAAATGTTTTTGGGTTGTATTGTTTCCATTAGGAAACGAAAATAAGCGACAGTTTCATGAGGGATGATGGGAATGTTTTCCTTGCGAGCAAAGTTTTCTAGTTCTTTTAAGGAACCTGACACTTGCTTTTGTCGTTGACGTAAAAATTCGACGATTTCTTCTTTTACGACAGGACGTCGCATGTTGTGGTTAGCATTTTTACTGTATGACTCAACCATCTTATGCTAATCCTAATTTTTCAACAAGGGCTTCAAACTCATCCAAACGACGTTCAAAGACTGCAAAGGCATCGTTGAGATAATCTTCTTTTTCCATGTCAACACCAGCTTTACGCATGATGTTGAGTGGATAGTCTGACTTCCCAGCCTTCAGGTATTCAATATAACGGTCACGATCCTCTTGGCTACCATGAACAATCTTTTCAGCCAAGGCTGAAGCTGCTGCAAAACCAGTTGAATACTGATATACATAGTAATTATAGTAGAAATGAGGAATTCGAGCCCACTCGTACTGGATTTGTGGATTATCTTCTTTGCTCAAACCATAGTATTCTTGGTTCAAGTCTGCATAGAGTTTGTTTAGGAACTCGCTTGTTAAGACTTCACCGTTTTGATCTGCTTGGTGGATGGCATGTTCAAATTCTGCAAATTGAGTTTGGCGGAATACTGTTCCACGGAAACCATCCAAGAAGTTGTTGAGAATGGCAAAGCGTGTTGCATCATCTTGAACTTCTTGCAATAATTTTTCTGTCAGGATGTTTTCATTGGTTGTTGAAGCAATCTCAGCTAGGAAAATTGAGTAATCTCCGTAAACGTAAGGCTGAGTTTCACGTGTATAGCTAGAATGCATACTGTGACCTGTCTCATGTACAAGAGTAAAGAGATTATCGAGGTTATCCTGCCAGTTAAGAAGCATGAAGGCGTTGGTATCATATGAACCACCAGAGTAGGCACCTGATCGCTTCCCTTGATTCTCATAAACATCAATCCAACGTTCGCTGAAGGCACGTTTCACACGACTCAAGTAATCTTCACCAAGAACCGCTAAAGCTTCTTCTGCTTTCTTTAATGCTTCCTCATAAGTAAAGCTGTATTCCACTGAAGACAAAGGAGTGTAGACATCGTACATCTTGAGGTCTGGAATACCCAAGATTTTTGAGCGAAGAGCTAGATAACGATGTAAGAGTGGCAAATGCTTACGAACGGCAGACACTAGGTTATCATAAACACTTTCTGGCACAAAGTTAGCTGCAAGAGCTGCTTCACGCGCACTCTTGTAGTTACGAACCTTAGCACGATAGTTTTGCACTTTAACATTGGTCTGCAAAGTTTTTGCGTAAGTGTGCTGGTATTGCTCATAGGTAGAGTAAAGAGCTTCATAAGCTCCACGACGAACCTCACGATTTTTAGATTCTACCAAGCGCATATAAACACCGTGTGACAATTGAACTTCATTTCCATCTTCATCTTTAACGAATGGAAAGACAATATCTGCATTATCTAAAATAGCAAAGGTTTCACTAGCAGCACCGAAGATTTCACCAGCACCTGCAAGCAACTCTTCTTCACGTTGTGAAAGGACATGGTCCTTATTTTGCAATAGTTTATCAAAGAAGTGTTTATATGGTTGGAGTTTTGGTTCTTCTGCTAGAAAGTTTTGATACTGCTCTTCTGTGATAGCCATAAATTCTGGCTCATAGAAAGAAAAGACTTGATCAAGTTGACTATAAAGAGCCATAGCTTTTGCATAGTATTCTTGATACTTAGCTACTCGTGTGTCTTGGTCGTTTTTCATATGTGCATAAACATAAAGTTTTTCAAGACGACGACTCAATTCTAGATAACGCTCTGTAATGTCAAGAAGACTCTCTGCACTATCCAAGAGATGTCCCTCAAGACTAGCTGCTTGTTTTGTATCTTCCGTTAGAAGGGCAAGTTCTTCTTCCCATTTTTGGTCTGTTTCAAAGATAGTGGACAAATCCCATGTATCTTTTTCATCTATTTCATTTCGTTGTAATACCATAAATTTCCTCCATCCTTTCTATTTTACCATATTTTTCAGGAAATAACGCTGATAAAAGACAGGTGGATAGAGCTTTTGTTGCTTATTTTGAGAATTTTTCTCATAATAAGCCTGAAAGTTTCGATAATAATCATGAAGATCTTGTTTGATTTGGCAAAAATAACCTTTTTCTATCGGCCTTACTTGGGGATACCAGTCCTGTTTCTTCCGATTCAAAAGATTCTCTCCTCTCAAATAGGCTTGAGCTTGTTGCTTCATCCAATAGGGATTTTGATAATAAAGTTGTTTTTGAATGTAATAACAGATGTTCCTGTCTTGCTCAACTGAAAAAGAAATCAGGTTTTGTTGTTGATAAGGAGTCCGTAATATTTCTAGAAGATTCCCTTTGCCATAAGAAAATTCCTTGACCTGATAATGAAGTTTTCCCTTCAAATCTTGGTGGAGTAAGTACTTAAGTCTCAAAACTCTTCTTTTATGGTCTAACTCCCAAAGATGAAATCCCATATTATGACTGAAATAAAGAAAATCTCTCTGAAGTTGAGTTAGTCGCTCTTTTATCCATAGTTTTTCTCCAAGTAACCACAAAACTTGAATCCCGAGAGTTTGATAACCATTGCTTCTCTCCCTTAAAAGTTCACAAGAAATTGGGCTACACTGAACTTCTAGGGCTAGTTGTTTATTGACAAAGATATCAGCAATTTGCTTCAGTTCAGGTATCGGATATTCCATTTCAACCTCATCATTCTTCTTAGCCCAATAAAACAATTGCTCCTTGTTTTCCAGGTGTTCTGGTCCTTCATTTTCATGGAAAAAATCACATTTTTTTAGACTTTCATGAGCAAAATGCGCTCGTACATTTTTCCCTTTTCTCAAGCGAACACGTGCTCCACAAGCTGGGCAATAATAAGTTTGTTTCTTTACTTCATCCCCTAAAGCGCTAATTAAATTCCCATTTTTATCCCTCGCTAGAAACATAGAGACCTCCTTTTCTATCCCATTCGAAAAGAAGAAGAAAAAGGCTGATAGATTCAACCTTTTATACTATATAATTCTCAACTATTTTCTTTGATTTTTAATATATTTCTGAACCATAGGGATGAGATTTTGTATTTGATCCTGCTTAATCACAGTCACACCATATTCCTGACAACGATTGCTGTAGACGGGATTAATCCTACCAGAGCAAACAATCATCTTCAAACAATTATCACCTGCAAAATGATTGGCATAAACTTCAAGTTCATTAATAGCTTCAACAGATAAATCTGTCATTTTACAGGAAATGAATACTACTGAGTGACCTTTACGAAAGATAACATCAATCTCATTTTGAACATTGTCCATCTCAGGAAAGATACCATTCCAATCAATCTCAGCGCCAATGAGACATTCGTCAAAATACTCAGACTCAAGGGCTAGTAAATAGATATAAAGCTCCAAAATATGTCCCTTAGTGCGACATAACAAATGTGCTTCTGGACTGGGAAATGTATAGGTAACCCTATCACTTGTTTCCTCTTCGATTTTTAGTAAATTGGCATCTCTAAATAGAGGAATCAATTTAGCTGGATAGGAGTAAGTTTTTCCGTTACTTTCCAAAACTTTTGCTGTTTCAGAGTGAAAATCGGCTGTTTTTGCTAGCGCAAAAAATTGAGTAATCTGATACCATTCCTCTGGATTCTCAATAGCGTACTTGGCCAATTTTTTGATAGCTTCAATTTGCTTAACCGTATGCTGAGGTCGTCTTGATTTCAGGATTTTCCCACCACGTAAGGCTACCAACTGTTCAATGGATAGACTAGGAATGTCTAGGACTTCATCCTCAATTTTAGTCCTTCCTAATGCATACTGTTTTCCTTGTTCAACATCCATAGCAATAATCGGAATATTATTTTCTAAACCATATTGAAATAAGACAATCGCTAATAGATTATCTCCACCAAAAACATCAATTGTAACTGAATCATAACTTTCTATAAAGAGGTCTAAATCCTGCCAGACTTTATTTAGCTTAAATTGACGAAAATGTACTTGTTTTAAGTGGGGTACTTGTTCCAATAAAAAATGTTTCAGGGATACTCTTTCTTCTTCAGCAATTTTTTTCAAAGATAAAAATAAAATTTCATCACAATCACTGACAAAAGCTTGGTAGACATTTTTCTCAATGGTATGACGGTCATACAGTTCAATTAAAAGACTAGTCATCCTAAGACCTCCTAGACAAAAAAGGAAATAGAATAGTGGTCGATTAGAATCATTTTAAAACTATCACGATTCTGTTTCATTTCATCGACTTCTCCTACTTCTAGTATAGCATAAATTGAGAACTTCCTTTCTTATTAGGGTTACAAAAAAGGAAATAGAAAAATCCTTTTCTATTCCCTTAGTCTTTTATTTTACTTTTCTTGCCAACATGGTCGCAAAGCGTAGTTGAATACGATTGCCGTTTTCGTCACGACGATGTAAATGCCCTGGATTTTCATTGTACTTAACCAATTCCCAGTCCTTGTAGTAATTTGCCAGCTCCCCCTCTTTAAAGGTGAATGGGAAATTAACAGAACATGGATAATCTTCTGTATCCATAGCACAAACAATCAAATTATAGCCACCGATAGAGGTTTGTTCTTGCATATTTTGAATGATAGACGGAATACGATCTGCTTGTAAAAACATGAGCACAACCGTTGATACGATAAAATCGTAAGTTTGTCCGATGCTTGCTGAATTGATGTCATAGAGACCAACAGGCATCTCTAAATCTTCTTGCTCTACGATACTTTGCAAGATTTCAAGGGATAGCTCATTTTGATCCACTGCTGTAACATCAAATCCATGTTGAGCTAAAAAGAGTGCATTTCTTCCTTGACCACATCCTAGGTCTAATGCTTTACATGGTTTCACGGTCTGTATAGCTTCTAAAACCTCCGAATGAACTGGATTGCTATTGTATTTCTTTGAGAAATAATCCTCTGGTTTACAATAAAATTCCAAGTACCACTCCACATCATCTGTGGCAGCTTCCACTCTGTGCCAAGCTTGAGGTTGTGCCATCGGATTATCAGCACCCGCTTCAAAGAGGTGCTCAGCTATAACTTCTCCCTCTTCAGTCAATTCAATAAAGTTTAGAGCTCCTTTTAATACGGTAATCTTCCCCCAGGTTCCGACCTTAGTATTGTGTTTTCTTTGAACAGCCTCTGGCATGGTGTCTTTATTCCAGACAGGCATGCGTTTGTAGGCAACTAGTTTTTTCATATTCTTCACTCTTTCTATCGGTGGTTAACAGCTTTCATAACACGCGCAATATCACGATCTTGCTCACGGCGTTTGATAGACTCCCGTTTATCGTAGTCATGTTTCCCTTTTGCAAGTCCTAAAAGGAGCTTGGCATAGCCATCTTTGATATAAACTTTAAGAGGAACCAAGGTCATACCTGTTCCTTTAGTTTCTTGCTCCAATTTCTGGATTTGTTTTTTATGAAGGAGAAGTTTACGACGACGTTCTGGCTCCTGGTTCCAGATGTTGCCCTCTTCATAAGGAGCGATATGGACATTACTCAGCCAAACTTCCCCATTCTTAACCTGGGCAAATCCGTCTTTTAAATTGATACGAGCTGCTCGAACACTCTTTATCTCTGTACCAGTTAGAACCATTCCTGCTTCTAGCGTATCTACGATAGTATAGTCGTGATGCGCTTTTTTATTTTGCGCTACGACCTTTCCCACGCCCTTTGCCATACTTAGCTCCTTTCTTTGCTACTTCCTTATAAAAAGGTTTCTTACTCTTTTTTTTCTTGTCTTTTGAAGAATGCTTACGTTTATCACTTGAGCGACCAACTTTTTTCATGTCTTCTTTCTTATCAGAACGACGACCTCTATCCTTGCGGCCAGACGGTTTTAAACCTTTCTCAATGACATCAAACTCGCTTGGAATAAAAGAAAAATCAATCTCACCAGTCATTTTATCGGCTCTTTCAACACGAATACGAATCTGTTGTCCCACACGGAAGGTTGTCCCTGATTTCTCTCCACGAAGAGTCAAATCACGTTCATTGAAATGGTAAAACTCAGGCAGATTTGTAATATGAATCAAGCCTTCGACTGTATTTGGCAATTCAACAAAAAGACCGAATTTGACGATGCTGGACACAACCGCATCATACTCTTCACCCACAAACTCTTCCATGTATTCGGCTTTTTTCATAGCTTCAACTTCACGTTCAGCTTCGATAGCCCGACGCTCACGGTTGGAAGACTGGGTCGCAATCTCTGGAATGACCTGTTCAAAATGTTCCGCCACTTCTTTAGAACGTCCATAGTCACGAATCATACGGTGAACCAAGAGGTCAGGATAACGGCGAATCGGACTGGTAAAGTGTGTGTAATAGTCCGCGGCTAAGCCATAGTGGCCATGGTTATGCTCAGAATAACGAGCCTGTTGCATCGAACGCAAAAGCATCATGGATAATACATCCGCGTAAGGTTCACCCTCAACGGCACGCATGATGTCTTGGAGGGCTTCTTGACTAATTTCACTGGCAGTTCCGTAGATTCGCAAGCCAAAACTAGAAGCGTAATCAATAAACTTCTGAACTTTTTCTGCTTTTGGCTCCTCATGGATTCGATAGATGAAAGGAAGGTCTAGCTTGCTAAAATGCTCAGCAACTGTTTCGTTAGCAATCAACATAAAGGACTCAATCATACGTTCAGCTGTCCCACGATGACGAAGCACAATATCTACTGGTTTCCCTTGCTTGTCAACCAAGATTTTAGCTTCATTGGTATCAAAATTTAGAGCCCCACGCTTAATCCGCATACCTTCAAGAATTTCATGGAGCTTGGCCATGAGTTCGATACTTGGTACAATTTTCTTGAACTCTTGTCTCTTCTCTTCATCTCCTGCAAGAATGTCATTCACATCACTATAGGTCATACGAAAACTTGTCTTGATAACTGTTTGCGTAATAGTGTAATGACGAACATGACCATGTTTATCAATTTCCATAATAGCCGATTGGGTCAAACGATCTACTTGAGGATTGAGGGAACAAATACCATTTGAAAGGCGTTCTGGAAGCATTGGAACCACGCGGTCTGTTACATAGACAGAGGTCGCACGATTAAGGGCTTCCTTATCAAGGGCTGAACCCTCAGTAACATAATAGGAAACGTCTGCAATGTGGACTCCAAGTTCAAAATTACCATTTTTTAAAGACTTGATGTGAACTGCATCATCCAAATCCTTAGCGTCCGCTCCATCTATGGTAAATGTAATTTCATCTCTCAGATCTAGACGTCCTTCCAAATCCGCCTCAGATGGTGCATCTGGAACGCTCTCTGCTTCCTTAAGAACAGCCTCTGGAAACTCTGAGACGATATCCATGGACTCTAGTACTTCTAGAACATCAATTCCTGCATCTGTCGAATGTCCTACCACATCCAGAACACTTGCGACAAAGAAATCATGCTTTTTACTTGGGTACTTTTCAATAAAAACCTTGAGAACTTCTGTGCCTTCTAGCTTGAGAGGTGGTTTCTTTACGTAAATCGGTTGGCTAATTTTTTGATTTTTAGAACGGATATAACCAGCATACTTAGGTTTTTCCTCATCAAGAATGATTTGGCCAACAACTGTTGTTAAACTGTGTTCTAAAATATCGATAATCTTAGCTTCTGCAGCAGTTCCTTTTTGGCGATCTGCAACTTTCTTAATAACAATCTCTACAGTATCCCCATCAATAGCATAGTTAACATCATTTTTCCCAACAAAAAGATCGTCTTCTTCACCTTCTAAACTGACAAAACCAAATCCGTTTTTATGAGCATGAAAAGTCCCTTTAAGGGTAATTTCATGCTTCTTCTTTTTGCTTAAACTGAGACTACCATCTTCTTCAAAGCGAATCTGGTGCTTTCTTTCCATCAGAGACAAAGTTTTGATGAGCTCACTAAAATCCTTAGAGCTCTCCTTTCCCAGAGCTTGAGCTAGATTATTTACCGTAACTCTTCCCTTCTCTTCTAAATATTCTTTTATTTTATCTTTCATGTTTTCTTTCTAGATTTGTATACTATTTTTTGTGTAAAACCTTATTTCTTTCAAAATAAAAATAGGCTAAGACCTGGTCTCGCCCATTATTTTCTTATCTACTTGATAATACCGTCAATGCTAAGGCAATGGCTAGCCAGAAAAAGACTAAGATTCCTGTCAAACGTTGCATTACGGCTTCAAAACCACGCGCTTTGCTACGTTCAAACAAATCACCTGAGCTGGCGTCAAATACATTGCTAGATTGGTTTTTAGTTGGTTGCATAAAAATTGCAATCACAATCACAACAGATAATACTAATAGAATGGTTAATAATAGGTTATACATATCAAACTCCTTAAAATCCCTATTATTTTACCATAATTTCTACTTAGATTCAAGATGTAGAGTCACTTTTCTTTCTTTGGGACAATACTTTAAGACTTCAATCTTATCTGGATGTGATTTTGAGTTTTTACTGGTTAGATAATTGACGCTACCACAAGAGGAGCATTTTAAATTTATTTTTACGCGCACTAGATTTCCTTCACTTTTAATAATGTTCTAAATTGGATAAGATTAAATGTACAACTCAGAGCTACACAAAGAGCTGTTGCATAAAATACAGAGTGGTTGCCAAATTGGCCAGCTACTGCTGATCCTGCCAAGGGACCTATCACACCCCCTAGATAAAAGAAGACTTGATTAAAGGCAAATACTCTTGAAATGCCTGCTTTGGGAGTTATTTTACTGAGGAGTGCATTAACCCCCGGTATCAGAGCGCCTGTACCTAGCCCGAATAGAAAACGATAGAATCCTAATTGAAATGGACTTGTTGCATTTGCGCATAATAGATATATGAAAACTGAATATACCTGAGCCACAACAAGTAGTCGATGATTCCCTACTTTATCACCTAATTTCCCCATGACTCCTGCACTCATCATACTTGAAAATCCCATGCTAGACACAATCAAACCAGATACGAAGAGAAGATTCTCTTTCTGTCCAAGATCTCGTACATAAAGGGCAAGGATGGGACCTATCGATTGTGCAGAAAACTGAATTACAAAACTAGTTAAAAATAGATTTATCAAGAGAAAAGGATACTTAACAGATTTAAAAAGCTCTTTGGTCGGGAGTGCTTTTTCTTTCGTCACAGGTTGAAAGTCTTCTTTAATAAAAAGAATGGTTAGAATAGCAGCTAAAAACAAGAAACTGCCAACCAATAAAAACACATTCCGAATTCCAAAAAATTCTGCAATAAGACCACCAACAAATGGACCTGTTAAAATTCCAGCGACAACGCCAGTTGATAAAGTTCCTAGGGCGTACCCCGACTTGTCTTTAGGGACTTGACTCGCAATCAAAGCTGTCGCATTGGGTACGAAACCTGTAAAAACGCCATTGAGAAAACGTAGAAACAAGAGCCAGAAAATATTTGGGACAAAAGCCAGTCCTCCCATGGTAATAGTCATGGCTAGCCCCGCACGAATCATCATAGGTTTTCGCCCATATTTGTCTGCTAAGATACCCCAGATTGGTGATACAAAGGCTGCAGAAACGGCAGAAACAGAAATAGCTAAACCTGAATAAAAAGCAACTTGATCCCCTTCAACTCCTAATTGCTCTACAAAAATAGGCATAAAAGGAACAACGAGAGAAATGCTGGCTCCTGTTAAAAAACAGCCAAACCAAGCAATACGAAGATTATCCTTCCAACTAATCTCTTGCATGAGCACCGCCTCCTTCAAGTAAAGTCTCTACTTGACTCAGAAGCTGATCACGACTGCCATTATTATCTAAAAGATGATTAGCCAATTTTTTCTTTTCTTCTAAAGACCATTGAGAAGCCAACCGAGCTTCAGCCGATTCTTTTGATAAATGATTTCTTTTCATCAAACGTTTTAATTGAACATCAGGTGATACATAAACCAACCAAGTTTCATCAAACCAAGCAGCATAGTCTTGCTCAAAAAGCAATGGAATATCCATGAAAAATACATCCTCAGTTTGAGCTAACTTGTCTCTCAAAGAGCCCAATTCTTCACGGATGATTTTGCCTTGAGTCTGTTTAGACCATTCTCTCTCATCAGAGTTATTAAAAATCAGACTAGCAAGTAAGGGACGATTCAGTTCCCCATCTTCTAAAAGTATTTTCACACCGAAGTGCGCAACTAACATCTGATAAAGTCGACCTCCAGGTTTCTGCAGTTGGTGGACATGGGCATCCGCATCCACTACTTGAAACCCTTTTTGTCTTAAAAAATTTGTGACAGTGGATTTTCCAGATGCAATACCACCAGTAATTCCGATTATTTTTCCCATCACTTTCTCCTTTGACATTCTGGACAAAAATGGGTTCCTCTACCACCAAGCTGAATTTTCTCGATGATGGATCCACAACGTGAACAAGCTTGTCCAGTTTTATCATAGACCTGATGAAATTCTTGCATGGTTCCATCCTCACCAAAAGCATTGGTGTAGGTACGAATCGTTGAACCACCCTTTTCAACAGCCTGACCTAAAACATTGATCGTTTCGTCATGAACTTTTTTAGCCTCTTGGGCTGTTAAACCTTGAGAAATCCTAGCTGGATGAACTTTCGCCCTCCAGAGTACTTCATCCACATAGATATTACCTAATCCTACAACAAGAGTCTGGTCCAGCAAATGAGATTTAATAGGCTTTTTAGATCTTTTCAAAGCTAGTTTAAATCTTCCTAAATCAAAATCTTGCTCAGTCGGTTCTGGACCCAATTTCTTAGAAATAAAGTAAGCCTCTAAAAGCTCCGGAGCAAGCAACTCCATAGTCCCAAACTTACGAACATCCTCGTACACCAAAGTACCACCATCTTCAAAATGAATTAAAACATGGGCGTGTTTACGTTCTGGAACTTGGTCTGGATAATAAAAATACTTCCCTTCCATCCGAAGATGAGAAATCAAAACTTTATCTCTAAGGTTAAAAAGTAGATATTTTCCTCGACGTCCCATTGACTGAATCACTTGACCAGGTAACTCTTTCTGAAATTGGTTTAAATCCGTCTTAATCATCTTAGGATAGCGAATCTCAATGTTTGAAATCTTCTTCCCTAGAATCAATTTTTCAAGACCTCGTCGAACTGTTTCGACCTCAGGTAATTCAGGCATAACTCCTCCTTCACTAAAAACAAGAAGCAGGCTACCGCCCACCTCTTCTTAATATTCTTTTTTGTTATAGCCAAAGTCAGCCAAATCCAGCTTTTTATCACGCCAGTTTTTCTTGACCTTAACCCAGGTTTCTAGGAAAACCTTATCTCCTAGCATAAGTTCGATATCTTTACGAGCCATGGTACCAATTTTCTTAAGCATGGCACCACCTTTACCGATGACAATTCCTTTTTGGCTGTCGCGTTCAACCATAATGGTTGCTCGGATATGAACTTTATCAGACTCCTCATCTCGTTTCATAGAGTCTACCACCACTGCAACTGAATGTGGAATTTCTTCACGAGTTAAGTGTAACACTTTTTCACGAATCATCTCAGAAACCAAGAAACGTTCTGGATGGTCTGTAATTTGGTCTGCTGGGAAATATTGGAATCCTTCTTCAAGGTTTTCACTGAGAATGTCGATTAGACGAGAAACATTATTTCCTTGAAGAGCTGAAATTGGCACAATTTCCTTAAAGTCCATCTGATTACGGAAATCATCGATTTGAGCTAAAAGTTGATCAGGGTGAACCTTGTCAATTTTATTCACCACCAAAATCACAGGAACCTTAGCAGCTTTGAGGCGTTCGATAATCATATCGTCCCCCTTCCCTCGTGGTTCATCTGCTGGCACCATAAAAAGAACTGTATCGACTTCACGAAGAGTGCTATAGGCTGACTCTACCATGAAATCTCCAAGAGCTGTCTTAGGTTTGTGAATCCCTGGGGTATCGATAAAGACAATCTGTTCCTTATCGGTCGTGTAGATCCCCATAATCTTGTTGCGCGTTGTCTGCGCCTTGTCACTCATGATGGCAATTTTTTGCCCCATGACATGATTCAAAAAAGTTGACTTCCCAACATTGGGACGTCCTAAAATGGCTACAAAGCCTGATTTAAATGTCATAGTTACCTCTATAATGTTTAAAATATCAAATCCCAAATCCTAGGGATGAAAATGATAAGTCCAGTCACTGCAGCAAATAAAGACACAACAAGAACTGCACCTGCAGCCATGTCTTTAGCCTTCTTTGCAAGCATATCGAAGTGATAATGGCTAGCCAAATCCACTACATTTTCAATAGCAGAATTCAAAATCTCAAAAGCAATTACTAAAAAAATGCTTAATAGGAGAAAGAGCCATTCAATTCTGGAAACTTGAAAAACAATGCCTGCAAGTAGAACTAAGAGAGAAGTCACCGCATGCTTTCTCATATTACGCTCTTCTTTTATGGCAGTAAAAATACCTGTCAGGGCAAAATCTAAACTTGAAAGCAAGTCGCGATTCTTCCATTTTCGTTTATTGTCTTGTGAGTCCATAGGCTGTTAAAATTTCTTCTTGTAAACCGAACATCTCCGCTTCTTCTTCCGGAGTGTAGTGATCATAACCGTTTATATGTAAAAAACCGTGCACAGCTAAAAAGCCCATTTCACGTTCAAAACTATGACCGTACTCTTCAGCTTGCTCATGCGCTTTATCAATTGAAATGAATAACTCGCCGATATAAGAATCAAATTCTGACATCATGTCTGCTAAGTCAGGATCTTCTGCCAAATCCTCTTCGTCAAAGGTAATCTCTAATTCAGGTTTGTATTCAAGACTAATAACGTCTGTTGGACGGTCAGTATCACGAAACTCTAAATTGAGTTCATGACTGCGTTCATTGGTCACAAAAGTGACTGCCATCTCCTTGTCTTCTTTTCCAATTTTTTTAGCAGCAAATTCCAAAATTTCTTGTGTTTGCTTTAAAATTTCTTCAGAAACCTGACCAGTTTCATCTACCATTTCAATATACATGTGCTTCTCGATTCTCTTTACTTGGCTTTATTATACCATATTTCTATGATTTTATTCTACCTTTTTGATATAATACTATGGAATACATTCATAAGGAGAGAACCATGTCATTTGATGGATTTTTTTTACACCACATGGTTGAGGAATTGCGAGCTGAACTACTAAACGGTCGCATTCAAAAGATTAATCAACCCTTTGACCAAGAATTGGTCTTACAAATCCGTAGCAATCGCCAAAGTCATCGTCTGCTCCTTTCTGCTCACCCTGTTTTTGGACGCATCCAGTTGACAGAAACGACCTTTGAAAACCCTGCTCAACCTTCTACTTTTATCATGGTTTTGAGGAAATATTTACAGGGTGCTGTTATCGAGTCTATCGAGCAGATTGAAAACGACCGAATTGTTGAAATCACAGTTTCTAACAAGAATGAGATTGGTGACGATATTCAGGTCACACTTATTATTGAAATTATGGGAAAACATAGTAATATTCTCCTTGTCGATAAAAGTAGCCACAAAATTCTTGAAGTTATTAAGCATATCGGTTTTTCTCAAAATAGTTACCGTACTCTCCTGCCCGGTGCTACTTATATAACTCCTCCAAGCACAGATGCTCTAAACCCCTTTACCATCAAAGATGAAAAACTCTTTGAAATTCTCCAAACACAGGAATTAACAGCGAGAAACATTCAAAGTCTGTTTCAAGGACTAGGTCGTGATACGGCGAATGAATTGGAAAATTTATTAGTTAATGATAAACTTTCTAATTTCCGTAATTTTTTTAAACAAGAAACTAAACCTTGCTTAACGGATAAGTCTTTTTCTTGTGTCCCTTTTTCTAATACCATTGATGATCATTTCTCAAGCCTTTCTCAATTACTGGATACCTTTTACAAAGATAAAGCTGAACGTGATCGGGTCAAACAACAGGCTAGTGAACTTATTCGCCGAGTTGAAAATGAACTACAAAAAAATCGCCAAAAACTTAAGAAACAAGAAAAAGAACTTCAGGCTACCGAAAATGCGGAAGAATTCAGACAAAAAGGGGAGTTACTAACGACTTTCCTTCATCAAGTCCCAAACGACCAAGACCAAGTCGTCTTAGATAACTACTATACCAATCAACCCATCACTATCGCTCTTGATAAAGCATTGACACCTAATCAGAATGCGCAAAAATACTTCAAACGATATCAGAAGCTAAAAGAGGCTGTTAAATATCTGACAGACTTGATAGAGGAAACCAAGGCTACCATTCTTTATCTGGAAAGCGTCGAAACAGAACTCAACCAAGCTGGGTTAGATGAAATTGCTGAAATTCGTGAAGAATTAATTCAAACAGGCTTTATTAGAAGACGTCAACGAGAGAAAATCCAGAAGCGGAAAAAACCTGAGAAGTATCTGGCTAGTGACGGTAAAACCATTATCCTCGTTGGACGAAATAACCTGCAGAACGAAGAATTGACCTTTAAAATAGCTCGTAAAGAAGAACTTTGGTTCCATGCCAAGGATATACCAGGAAGCCACGTCGTCATCTCAGGAAATCTTAATCCTACTGATGAAGTGAAGACAGATGCTGCAGAACTTGCAGCCTACTATTCGAAAGGACGCCTCTCAAATCTCGTTCAAGTTGACATGATTGAGGTTAAAAAGCTTAATAAACCAACTGGCGTAAAACCAGGATTCGTGACTTATACTGGTCAAAAAACGCTTCGTGTCACACCTGATCCTGATAAAATTCATTCCATGAAACTGTAAAATAAATTCTTATAGTCCAACTCTTACTACTTCATTTTTGTACAAAAATAGGAGGGAGCTCTATGCTACGGCATATTAAATCAACAATAACTATCATATTCGGAGCTGCTATCTTCGCATTCGGACTCACATATTTTGTAGTCCCACATCATTTATTTGAAGGTGGAGCCACAGGGATTACCTTGATTACCTACTATCTCTTTAATATCCCTATCTCATTGATGAACATCATCATTAACATCCCGCTCTTTATTCTCGCTTGGAAAATTTTTGGACTAAGATCACTATATTCCAGTCTACTTGGAACCATTGCCGTCTCCGTCTGGTTAGCTATCTTTGAGAAGATTCCTCTTCAGTTTAATCTTGAAGGTGATTTAGTTATCGTAGCTTTAGTCTCAGGAGTACTCCTAGGTGTTGGACTTGGTGTTATTTTCAACGCGGGTGGAACAACTGGTGGTACTGATATCGTCGCTCGTATCCTTAATAAATATACCAATATTTCAGTCGGAAAATTACTTTTTGGCTTAGACTTCTTCATTCTTATGCTAATTTTAATTATCTTCCAAGATCTACGTTTAGTAACCTATACTCTTCTATTCGACTTTATAGTATCTCGAGTTATCGATTTGATTGGAGAGGGTGGTTATGCTGGTAAAGGCTTCATGATTATCACACAAAAGCCAATGGAACTAGCTGATAAAATTAATGATGAACTTGGTCGAGGTGTAACTTTTATCTCCGGTCAAGGTTACTACAGTAAAAACGATTTAAAGATTGTCTACTGTATTGTAGCTAGAAATGAAATGGTTAAGATGAAAGAAATGATTCATTCTGTAGATCCTATGGCCTTTATCACTATTACTGAAGCCCATGAAATCCTAGGGGAAGGATTTACATTTGACCCAAGGTAAACTAGCAATTTAAAACAGAAAAGCAACCTAATCATAGGATTGCTTTTTTATTTCAATATACAAAAAAACAGAAGAGCATGCTCTTCTGTTTTAATAGATATTATTTTTCAGCTGACAATGCTGCCATTGTGATGTAGTTGTATGGTTTGTTGAAGTGTGGCAAGAAGAATAGATCAGTCAATGCCAATTTATCAATTGTAACATGTTCTTGGATAGCAAGTGAGAACATGTGGATAGCCATACTGATTGCTGAATCGCGAGATACCATTTGAGCACCAAGGATTTCACGGCTGTCGCGATCAAAAACAATCTTGATAGCAACTTCATGGTTATCATGTTTCATAAATTCTGGTTTTTGAAGGTCGTTAAATCCAGTTTCAGTTGCATTGTAGCCTGCAGCTTTTGCTTTTTCAAGTGTCAAACCAGTTGAAACCATGTGAAGACCATAGATAGAAATACCATTTGATCCTTGAACACCGATTCCTTCAAGTTCATGTCCACAAGCGTTGTACGCACCTACGATACCGGTACGAACAGCGTTTGAAGCAAGCGCGATGTAGCTAGTGTCTTTACGAGCGTTGTCATAAACAGTCGCACAGTCACCTACTGCATAAACACCTGGAATTGATGTTTCTTGTTTCTTGTCAACAAGGAAGGCACCGTTACGGAAGAGTTCAATCTTACCGTCAGCAAGAGCTGTGTTTGGACGGAATCCAACTGCAAGAACAACCATATCCACATCAAATGTTTCTTTGTCAGTGATCAAGCGTTCAACTTTACCTTCACCTTCGATAGCTTTAACAGTTTGTCCAAGAGCCAAACGGATGTTGTGGTCTTCCAAGTTTTTAGCCATCATTTGTGTGAAGTCTTTGTCATAGTATCCGTTCAATACTGTGTCAACGATATCAACAAGGACAACTTCTTTTCCAAGACGTTCGAAAGCTTCAGCAAGCTCAACACCAATGTAACCACCACCAACTACAGCGATACGTTCAAGGTGTTTGCTCTTATCCGCAAGTTTGTTGATAACTTCTTCAGCATTTTGGTATAACTTAACAAATTGTACGTTTTCAAGAGTTGCTTTGAACTCACGGTTACCTTTAACAATTTCAACACCTTCAATTGGAGGCAAAATTGGTGTAGAACCAGTAGCAAAGATCAACTTATCGTATGATTCTTTGTGTTCTTTTCCTTCAACTTCTGCAGTAACAACTTTGTTATCGTAGTCGATTGAAAGTACAGGTGAGTTCATGTAAATTTTCGCACCTTTAGCTTCAAGCGTTTCTTTATCAGAGTAGAACAAGCCTTCAGGACCGTCGATTTGCTCACCGATCCAAAGAGCCATTCCACATCCAAGGAATGAAATATTTGAGTTTTGGTCAAATACAACGATCTCGTTTTCGTTTCCAAAGTTGTCCAACATAGTGTTGATACATGCAGTTCCAGCGTGGTTAGCACCCACAACTACGATTTTACTCATAAGATAAATCCTACCTTTAATTATTTTTTCCTTAATATTATAACACTTTCTGTTAGCGTTTACAAGTTTTTTTGTTTGAAATTACTTAATTTTGACTATAAATAAAAAGTTAATCTATTATAATTAAAACTTATTTACTCTCTAATTTTTAATAATTATTATTTTGAGCATTTTTCTTGACTTTTTGTTAAAAATAATTTGTGAAAACGCTGACTTTATGATATTCTATTTATATGGAAATAGATTATAAATTTTAAATTTCTTATTAATTCAAGATTTCTAGCTATTTCCTAGTGATTTGAAGGGAGTTGATTCTTTGTCTCTCAGTTCATCATCTGAGCGATTAATGGGAACTACGATTACTATTTCCTTAGTTCATGATCAGGCTGATTGTCTGCTCAGACAAGCTTTTGATTTGCTTAAAGAGCTTGAATTTCGGTTTAATGCCAATAGTGCTGAATCTGAATTAATGGAAATTAACTATCAGGCAGGTATTGCCCCAGTTAAAGTCCACTCTGATTTGCTTGAACTGATTTCATTAGGTTTAGAACACAGTCTGGCACCTAAAAGTCATCTCAATATTAGTATCGGGCCTTTGGTTCAAACCTGGCGTATTGGTTTTTCCGACGCAAAGGTTGCTAGTCCTGAAGAGATAACTTCTGTTCTACCATTGATAAACCCCAGTTATATCAAACTCGATTCAATACATTCCACAGTTTTCCTAGAAAAAAAGGGAATGAAAATTGACTTAGGATGTTTAGCGAAGGGCTATAGTGCAGATAAAGTTGCTGCTTTCCTGAGAGAAAAAGGTGTCACCTCTGCTCTTATCAATCTTGGAGGAAACATCCTCACAATTGGGAACAACCAATCAAAAGATGGACGTCCGTGGCAAATCGGCATTCAAGATCCAAATAATCCACGCGGTAATCACCTGATGACCTTGTCTATTACTGGAAAATCAGTGGTTACATCTGGGATTTATGAACGGCATCTTGAAATCAACGGCAAGGATTATCATCACATTTTTGATAGTGAGACAGGTTATCCCATTGCAACGGATTTAGCCAGTTTAACCATTGTATCTGACCGTTCAGTCGACGGTGAGATATGGACCACTCGTTTGTTTGGCGAACGTAGCGCCTCTATTATGTGGCAAGTCGAAAATATTGATGGTATCGAAGCCATCCTCATTGACAAAGATGGACATGTCGTTTGTTCATCTGGTATCCAACGGTAATTAATTAATAATGCAAAAGAGAAAGGAAAGCCCATGCTTAAACTTATTGCTATTGTAGGAACAAACTCAAAACGTTCCACAAACCGCCAACTGCTTCAATATATGCAGAAACACTTTGCTGATAAAGCAGAAATCGAATTGGTAGAAATTAAAGATCTACCTGTATTTAACAAACCAGCTGACAAACAAATCCCAGCTGAAGCTACGGAAATCGCTGCTAAAATCGAAGCTGCTGATGGAGTTATTATCGGTACACCTGAATACGACCACTCAATCCCAGCTGTTCTTATGAGCGCTCTTGCTTGGATTTCATATGGTGTATTCCCGCTTTTGAACAAACCTGTTATGATTACAGGTGCTTCATATGGTACACTCGGTTCATCACGTGCTCAATTGCAACTTCGTCAAATCCTTAATGCTCCTGAAATCAAAGCAAATGTTCTTCCAGATGAATTCTTGCTTTCACATTCTCTTCAAGCATTTGATCAAAATGGTGACTTGGTAGATCTTGATGTCATCAAGAAATTGGATGCCATCTTTGATGACTTCCGTATCTTTGTTAAAGTTACTGAGAAATTGCGTAACGCACAAGAACTTCTTCGCAAAGATGCTGAAGATTTTGACTGGGAAAAATTGTAAGATAGGAGATCGAAAGAATGAAATTTGTTGGACTTGTTGGATCAAACTATGATCAATCATATAACCGCAAACTCTTGGAATTCATCCGCTGTCAGTTTAAATTTAAATTTGAACTAGAAGTTTTGGAAATCGATGAAGTTCCAATGTTTAACCAAGACGAAAAATGGGATGACAGCTTCCAGTTGCGCCTTCTTTACAACAAAATTACTCGTGCCGATGGTGTAATCATTGCAACTCCTGAACACAACCACACTATTTCTGCTTCACTTAAGTCTGTACTTGAATGGCTTTCATTTGAAGTTCATCCATTTGAAAACAAACCAGTTATGATTGTGGGTGCATCATACTATGACCAAGGAACTTCACGTGCTCAAGTTCACCTTCGTAAAATTCTTGATGCACCAGGAGTGAATGCCTACACATTGCCAGGTAATGAATTCCTCCTTGGAAAAGCTAAAGAAGCTTTTGACGCTAATGGAAACATTATTAACGAAGGAACAGTTAAATTCCTTGAAACTTGCTTAGATAACTTTGTCAAATACGTAGGAGTCGTTTCTAAATTGAAAAAACCAAAACCAATTGAACCAGAAGACTTGGATTGTGGCAAACCAATCGCTACAACTATTACAGAGGTTGATCCAGACGATCCAAACTGGGTAGAAAAAGTTGCAGAAATCACAGGTGCTGTTTCAGGTGATACATATGTTAAACTTGACCATGGTATCTTGACTGTTAACCAGATTGATATGTTCTTGAAAGCTATGCCTTTTGAATTGACATACGCTGACGATAACAATCAATTCCTCTACTATAACAATGCCCACCAAGACCCTAATACTATGTTTGCGAAGCGAGTTCCTTCCCAATCAGGCGGTCGTATGTCTACTATTCATGGTTCACTCCCTCCAGCACGTATGAAAAATGTAGAGTGGGTTATCGGAACACTTCGCAATGGCAACCAAGAATACGTACGTACAATTGTTCCTGGTTCACCTGCAGGTGTTATCAATACACACAACTACCAAGCTATGTACTATCCTGATGGATCATATGCTGGTATCAATGAAATTGTCTTTAACTTCCAACCATGGCTTGATTGGTACTTGAAAGAAACCGGTCAACGTTTGGTAGGAGGTAGCGGCCCATTTGCTCCTGCTGGAGGACATGGTGATGCTGATGCTACTTCTGGTGCATCTGACGCTGGAGGACATAGTGATGCTGATGCTACTTCTGGTGCAAGTAACTAAAAAATAACCCAAAGGAACCAAATGGTTCCTTTTTTCAATATAAAAAACTTCGGTTAGCAGACACTAACCGAGGTTTTATTTAGCTTATGAATTGGGATCGTCTAGACTTCGACCGTGTAAACCTTTTTCGCGTTGCACTTGACGAAGCTTTTCAGGTGTAACATCATTTCCTTCCTCATCCACAATTTTAATTCCTTCAACGTGGTGACGAACTGCTCGACGATATCCCTCAATGTATTCTTCACGAAGTTGGGTTTGTTCTACTTTTTCTTCCGCAGTCAACCCTTCTGTTTTTTTCTTTTTAGCAAGCTCATTAATACGAGCAATTTTTTCTGGTGTCATATTAGAACCTCCAATTATTTTTTAATTTTATTTTGTATTGAGAAGATTGAAAGCAGCTACTGTTTTTGCTTTATTTACAAGTTCAGCAAGGATAGCTAAACGGTTATTCTTCACATCAACATCATCTGCCATAACCATTGTATTATCAAAGAAAGCATCAATTACAGGACTAAGAGCAAATAGTTGCGTTAATTTATCACTAGCTGAACCTTGCAATTCAAGACTTTCTACTGCTTGAGCAAGTTCTTTTTCTTGTTCATTTTCAAAAAGACTTGCATCGACTTTAACCAAACCATTTGCTTTTTCAGCTAAATTAAAGGCACGAGATAGAGACTCAACTGATGATTTGTAATCTTCAGTATTTGCAGCTTCGCTTAAAGCTTCTGCAGCTTCAATCATATCAGAAACAACAAAATTCGAACTTGCGAGAACAGCTTCTTTGATATCTTTTGCAGTAGAACCCATCATCTTATCAACACGAGCTTTAATGAAGTTAAGCACTTCTTCTTGATTATCATAAGTTAGACTTTCAAATGATAAGGCATAAAGGCTCGCAATCAATTCGTCCATTGGAATCTTCCAACCAAAGTCTTCCAAGATTCGAACAATTCCTTGTGTTGCACGTCGAAGAGCATATGGGTCGTTTGAACCTGATGGAATCAAGCCAACCGAGAAGAAAGATAAGAGAGTATCTAATTTATCAGCTAGTGCAAGGATAGCACCAACTTTAGACTCAGGAAGGGCTCCGTCAGCTGAATCTGGAAGATAGTGTTCGCGAATGGCTTGCGCAACTGTAGGATTTTCACCAGCAAGCAGAGCATACTTCTCACCCATGATTCCTTGAAGCTCATCAAATTCACCTACCATACCAGTCAAGAGATCAAACTTATAAATAGCTGCAGCACGTGCCAAATCAACAGTTTCATCAACTGATAAGCCAGCTTTTTCTGCTAGAAGGATCGCAATTTGACCCGTACGAATCATATGTTCACGAAGTGAACCAATCTTTTCATGGAAAGTTACATGAGATAATTTAGCTACAAGATCTTCAATCTTCAATTTTTGGTCTTCACGCCAGAAGAATTCTCCATCTTCTAAACGAGCCACCAAGACTTTCTCATTTCCTCGAACAACATTTTCCAAATGCTCTGCATTACCGTTTCGAACTGAAATGAAGTTGGGTTTTAGATTTCCTTCAAGATCACGGACTACAAAGTAGCGTTGATGAGTTTCCATTGAAGTAACCAAAACTTCTTCTGGAACTTCTAGGTATTTAGGGTCAAAATTCCCCATGAAGGCAGTTGGGTATTCAACCAAATTCAAAACTTCATTTAAAAGACCTTCATCAACCTGAACTTGAACACCTTGTTCTACTTCAATAGCCTTGATTTGTTCCCGAATCATATTTTCGCGTTCAATGCTATCAGCAATAACATAAACTTTACGCAAATCTTCTTCGTAACTATCAGCATGACGAATTTCAACTTCATGTCCGAGGAAGCGATGTCCACGACTAGCTCTTCCTGAATGAATATCTAAGAAGTCCATATCAAGCTGTTCATCATCCAAAAGGACGATCAAAGTGTGAACTGGGCGAATATATTCAAAAGTATTATTTGCCCAGTGCATGGTTACTGGGAAACTTAAGCTAGCCAATACTTCTGGAATTCCTGTCAATACTTCCTCAGCTGGTTTTCCAGCTTCATGTTTAGTCACGTAGACATATTCTTCACCCTTAATTTCACGGAATTCAATATCATCCACAGTTAAGCCTTTTCCACGGACAAATCCTTGAGCAGCTTTAGAAAAGTTCCCATCTGCGTCCAAGGCGATTTTCTTAGAAGGTCCTTTAAAATCTTCAGTCAAATCCGTTTGTTGGTCTGCTAAACCAAGTACACGAACAGCCAAACGACGTGGAGTTGAAAATGTTTGAATCCCTTCGTATGAAAGGCGATTTTCATCCAAGAAGGCTGCCATTTTTTCACCTAGTTGTTTTTCACTTGGTGTGACAACGTAGGCTGGTAACTCTTCGAGTCCTAGTTCTACTAATAAGTTTTTTGTCATGTTTTTTCTCCGAAAAATATCTTTTTTCCAGTTTGCCTTATGTGATTGGCACGCAAGCAACCGACTGCGTCGTTTCATTGCTAAAATTGGAGCCTAAGGTCTCCAATTTTGCCTGGTATCGTTAGTTTCTCTAACGATACCTCTATCACTGTGGCAACTGGTCCTGTAGGATTCCTCTATAACCAAATCCTATTTAATATACTCTCTTTATTCTTCCTCTTCTGCTAGGAGTTTTGCGCGTGTGGCTTCATCTAGAAGCGGGTAACCGAGCTTCTTGCGTTCTGCAACGAAAGTTTTAGCTACGACACGGGCCAAGTTACGGATGCGGGCAATGTAACCTGCACGTTCTGTAACTGATACCGCTCCACGAGCATCAAGCAAGTTGAACGTGTGTGAACATTTCAAAACGTAGTCATAGGCTGGGTGCACAAGTCCCAATTCCAAAGCACGTCCTGCTTCTTTTTCAAATTTCTCAAAGTTTTCAAGCAACATATCTTGATCTGAAACTTCAAAGCTGTATTTTGAATGCTCGTATTCTGGTTGAAGGAAGATTTCTCCGTATTTAACACCTGGAGCCCACTCAATATCATAAACAGAATCTACTTCTTGAATGTAAGAAGCTAAACGCTCTAAACCATATGTAACCTCAGCTGTAACAGGGCGAGTTGCTAAGCCACCGACTTGTTGGAAGTATGTGAACTGAGTGATTTCCATACCGTCCAACCAAACTTCCCAACCAAGACCAGCTGAACCAGTTGATGGGTTTTCCCAGTTATCTTCAACGAAACGAATATCGTGTTCCAAAGGATTGATGCCCAATTTTTCCAATGACTCTAGGTAGAGCTCTTGGATGTTTGATGGCGATGGTTTCATAACCACTTGGAATTGGTGGTGTTGGTAAAGACGGTTTGGGTTTTCTCCGTAACGACCGTCCGCTGGGCGACGTGATGGCTCTACATAAGCTGCATTCCATGGCTCAGGACCAATAGCACGTAAGAAAGTATACGGACTCATTGTTCCTGCACCTTTTTCGTTATCATAAGCCTGCATGAGCATACAACCCTGGTCATTCCAATATTGTTGCAAAGTCAAGATAATCTCTTGAAAGGTTAGTTTTTTAGACATGTTTTACTCCTTTTTCTATATGATTGAGTCTGACTCTGGATACAAAAAGAACCGAGTCTCTGCTCCTAAGTCTGTGACCTAGGGGCGTCAGAAACGCGGTTCCACCCTAATTTATTACTTCATTATTTTTATTAAAATACCAAAAGCGCCACACTTATCTCTTAACCACCTGACTCACACTGCCACAGGCTCGCTTAGGATTTACTGATAAGATATTCTTTCTTGTCATCTATTATAACAAAATGAAATTAAAAAGTAAATTTTTTTCATAAGAAATCTTCAATAATTCACATAAAATTGAAATACTAATCCGACGTCGTTCCCATTCTTGCCCCTTCTAGAACAAAAAGAAAAACCGCTACTCCTAAGAATAGCGGTTTAATCATGTTTTTAAGCTACAAATGTAGTCGCTCTATTATTTAAGAGTAACTGAAGCTCCAGCTTCTTCCAATTTAGCTTTGATTTCTTCAGCTTCTGCAGTTGGAACGCCTTCTTTGATGACACCTGGTGCACCATCAACAAGTTCTTTAGCTTCTTTAAGTCCAAGACCAGTAATTTCACGTACAACTTTGATAACGCCAACTTTTTTGTCACCAGCAGCTGTCAATTCAACGTCAAATGAGTCTTTAGCAGCACCAGCGTCAGCAGCACCAGCTGCAGCAACAGCTACAGGAGCAGCTGCAGTTACACCAAATTCTTCTTCGATAGCTTTTACAAGGTCGTTCAATTCAAGGATTGAAGCTTCTTTAATTTCAGCAATAATGTTTTCAATGTTCAATGCCATTGTTATTTCCTCCAAATAAGTTTAAATTTAATTTTGTTATTTTTTTGTAGCTAGGTAGCTAGGCTACGCTGCGTAGCTTATAATTAAGCTGCGTCTTCTTTGTTGTCTGCAACCGCTTTGACTGCAAGAGCAACGTTGCGCACTGGCGCTTGAAGTACAGAAAGGAGCATAGAAAGAAGTCCTTCGCGGTTTGGAAGAGTTGCAAGAGCAAGGATCTCTTCTTTAGATGCGACAGCGCCTTCGATTGCACCACCTTTAATTTCAAGTGCTTCAGCGTTTTTAGCAAAGTCGTTCAAGATTTTCGCTGGTGCGATAACATCTTCGTTAGAAAATGCTACTGCAGATGGTCCAACAAAAACAGATGCAAGATCTTCAAGTCCAGCTTGTTCAGCTGCACGACGTAAGATTGAGTTTTTGATAACTTTATACTCAACTTCGCTTCCACGAAGTTCACGACGAAGAACTGTATCTTGTTCAACTGTCAAACCACGAGCGTCTACAACGACGATTGATGCAGCAGCTTTCATTTTCTCAGCTACTACGTCAACTAGTTCCGCTTTCTTAGCAATAATTGCTTCACTCATTAGTGTGTTCACCTCCGTAATTATTTTGCTTGGGGAATTTTTCCAAAAGAAAAACGCGCCCAAACCTAGACACGAAAGTACAATACGCTTCTTTTTACATGATACGTTTTGTCCTCGGTAGGATATTTATGAGTCTAGCTCCCCTACTGTCTTAGGCAGTTTTTTCAAACCATTTATAAGTATATCACACTTGTTACTTCAAAGCAAGTATTTTTTGAAAAAATTTGATTTTTTTAAAAAAGAAATAAACAATTCAGTACCTTTTACACTCTCAATTTTCACCTATTCTTTGCTATTTTGAAGAACATCTCTTGATTTTATCATTAAATGGAAAGAATTGGAACTAAGTCTGTATAGATTAAGAGCGCATGAAAGGCTAACATGAGTACATTTAATATAAATGGAATTTTTTGCGTAATTTGAAAATCTTGATTAGATTTTTGACTGTCTAAGAATAGTGTTAATGACAAGAAAAGCAAAATCATTCCATAAATAATACTAATGTGAAAAAGAATCACTCCTATCTCACGAAAATATAGAAAACCTAAAATGGGTATACTAAAAACAATTAGTGCTAGTGATCCAAAAGCAATTTGAATTAAAGAAATCATTAAGAAACTATAAGCGGTAAATGTAGTAAATTTTGATACTCGTAATCCAGTTTTCTTCAGCTTAGATGTATAATAAATGACAAAAATCGGGTAAAGAATATCTACCATCTCAACTCTCCACTTTTAATAAGATTATTTACTATATTTTAACGATTTTTCTCCAGAAATGCAATTTGCTCCTTGACTAAATTAAAATTTTAGTGTACTATACAACTGTATATACAGATAAAAAGGAGTTATTATGAATACACAAAAGAAAACACAGTTCATGACTGTAACCGCATTGCTGACAGCTATCGCTATTTTGATTCCTATAGTGATGCCATTTAAAATCGTTATTCCTCCCGCTTCCTACACTCTTGGAAGCCACGTGGCCATCTTCATTGCTATGTTTCTCTCTCCATGGATGGCAATCTTTGTCATTATAGCTTCTAGCCTAGGATTCCTCATGGCTGGTTATCCAATTGTCATTGTACTTCGAGCTTTCTCCCATATCTTTTTTGGCACTTTGGGCGCCTTCTATCTGCAAAAACATCCTCAAACCTTAGATAATCCAAAATCTTCTTTGATTTTTAACTTTGTACTTGGTTTAGTACACGCTATCGCGGAAGTCTTTGCTTGTATCATCTTCTATGCTAGTACAGGAACAGACCTAAAAAATATGTTCTATGTTCTCTTTGTACTGGTTGGTATTGGTACAATTATTCATAGTATGGTAGACTATTACTTAGCATTAGCTGTTTATAAAGCACTAAAAAAACGCCATTAAGAAAGTAAATCATGACTAAAGACCGCAAAGAATCGCTTATTCAACTCTTAAAAGAAGCTCAAAAGCCGATGAATGGCCAAAGTTTAGCAGAACATTTTCACGTAACTCGGCAGATTATTGTTCAGGATATAGCTGTTCTTCGCGCAGATGGAGCTCCTATTCTATCGACTAATCGTGGCTATATCTATAAGGAAAATAGAGCCAATCCTTTTGTTCACAAACTCTTTAAGGTTAAACATAGAGAGGAAGATATGGAGCAAGAATTACTTGCTATCGTTGATAACGGGGGTCGGGTACAAAATATTCTCATTGATCATCCTGTCTACGGTGAAATCGAAACCCTTCTCAAGTTGAGTTGTAGACGCGATGTCGAGCACTTTTTAAACCAGGTCAAGACGTCTGATTTCCATCCTTTATCTGAATTGACAGATGGGATTCATTATCACTTAATTGAAGCCGAAAATAAACAAGACCTCCTCTATATTGAGAAGGCCTTGGACCAGCTAGGTTATTTGGTAAAGGATTAGAAGATTTTCTTTTCCCACCCGTCTTCTGTACGGTGACGGTAGAAAAATTCTGACTTGTCTGGAGCTTCCATCATCTCCATCAAAGGTAACATATCATAGGCCAGATCCAAATTTGGAATCTGGTCTTTTTCTACCCAGGACACTTCTCCTTCTTCAGATGATTGGAGAGTGCCCGTAAACTCAGTCGCCTTGTAACAAAAGACAATGTAGCGCTCACCTGTATCCAGTGGCCAATTTTTAATGCCGACAAGTTGAGGATTTTGGATTGTCAGACCTGTTTCCTCGTATATTTCACGAATAACTGACTCTGCAAAAGCCTCTCCATTTTCCACATGCCCTCCTGGAAAGGCATAGCCAGACCAGTTATTGGTTTCAGGTGATCGATACTGCATAACTACGCGCTGCTTTTCAAGGTCTTCAATCAAACAAATATTGGTTAGAATAGTTAATTGTGCTCGAGACATAGGACTCACTTTCTAATCTTTAATTTTCTATCTTATACTTAACTTTAGATTTCATAATCAATGGATTAATCCAGTCGTGATATTCATGAATTTCATGGAGTAAGAATCCTCTGTTGATTCTGATTTCATTTTTTTCCCTAATCACATAGTAGTCTAAATTGATAGGCATAGATGAATCTGGAACCGTGGAGAAAAAGAAAAATATCATAAACCAGATTATGAGAGCAACGAATCCACTGAGAGCCTGAAAAATTAGATGATGCCATTGAAAGATTCTTGTTTTGTAAAAAATGGTCCATGGTTGGATAAATAAAGTTAAGCAGAGACCAAAAAACCAGACATTCCACAAGACTGGCGTAAAGGCCAAGCCAAATAAACCTAAGATAAAATGAATCAGGACAAATACAAGAAACATAAGGTAAAGAATCCTAAATATAGTTAGATGTTTTAGCATGATTAACTCCTTTTCTTTTTAACATATTTGGAAATTAAAATAATCAAAGCAGCCACTAAGAAGAAGGTTATATAAGTAAGAATCGGAAACCAGATATAGCGGTGATCTAGGGATAAGAGAGATGGCAACATCCCTTTACTATTTTTTCCACCAACCCCGATAAAGAGATGGGCCACTAAACCGATACTATTAAGATAAATAAATAAATCTGCATATCTCTTAATTGTCATCCTTTTCCCAGACAAGTCTAGGAACCAATAGTCAAATAATCCATACACCAGACAAAAAAGATTTATATATAGTGGAAAACTATAGTTGATATCTCTGTATGGTGAAGGAATAGGAAGACTTTCAAAAATTAGATTCAAACTTAGTCCTATTGCTAGGATAAGACCGAGGATCAAGAAGAATCCTAAAAATTTATGAGAATCTAGCCAGAGCTGAAAACTTTCTCTCCTTGATAGATTCTTTTTTGTATTTGAATTTCTTTTATTCTTTTTCATTTGAGTGGATTTTCCCCATTTTCTTCTTCTCTCTTTTTGTTATCAAGATGCTTGAAAATTAAAATAATCAAAGCAGCCACTAGGAAGAAAATTATATAAGTAAGAATAGGAAACCAGATGTAGCGGTGATCTAAAGTTAGCAAGGGAGGAATAGTCTTTCTATTTCTACCTATTATTCCGAAAAATGAGTGAAACAATAAACCTACTCCATTTAGGTACAAGAATGGGTTTACAAAATCTTGTACTGTAAGCATTCCATCGAAATTATCTCTAAAAATACCCTGATAAAGTATATTCACTAAGAATACAAGATTCATAAAAAGTGGAAAGACATAATTGAGGTTTTGATATGGTTTTGGAACAAAAGTTGTCCCAAGCAACAAATAAAGTAACCCGATAGCTGAGAACCAAAATACACTACTATCTAATAGAAAAGCTATTTTTGAATACTGTAACAACCACAATTTTACTTTATCTAGCCAGCTCATTTTTCGATTTGGATTATAATGTTTTTTTGATGTTTTCTGTGTACTGTTATTCTTTCTCATTCGTTTCTTAATCTTTCGTTTTAAAAACTGTTCAAAGAGATTTACGTTCATTCCCCTAATCCAAGGTCTTGACTTCCAACATCACATCACGGATTTGAGCAGCCAACTCGAAATCAAGCACTTCGACGGCTTCTTGCATTTGTTTTTCCAGTTTCTTAACCAATTCTTTGCGTTCTTGTTTGTTAAGGCTATTGATATCGACTTCCTTGTCTTCTTCCTTAGCAACTGTCTTGGTAACAGAAATAAGGTCACGGATTTCCTTCTTAATCGTTTGTGGAATAATACCGTGTTCTTCATTATAAGCCATCTGGGTTTTACGGCGGCGAGCTGTTTCATCAATGGCTTTTTGCATAGACTGAGTTATGGTGTCCGCATACATAATCACATGTCCTTCACTATTACGGGCAGCACGACCAATGGTTTGGATCAGACCACGTTCATTTCGGAGGAAGCCTTCCTTGTCGGCATCAAGAATAGCAACTAGACTGACTTCAGGCACGTCAATTCCTTCACGAAGAAGGTTAATTCCGATTAAGACATCAAAAACGCCAAGACGCAAATCACGAATAATCTCCGTTCGCTCCAAGGTCTTGATATCCGAGTGCATGTACTTGACTTTGATGCCCATTTCTTTGAAATAGTCAGTCAAATCTTCTGCCATTTTCTTGGTCAAGGTTGTAATAAAGGTACGTTCATTCCTTTCAACACGGGCGTTGATTTCACCTAAGAGGTCATCAATCTGTCCCATAGTTGGACGGACTTCAACTTCTGGATCCAAAAGACCAGTCGGACGAATGATTTGCTCAATAACGGTCTCAGTCTGCTCGCGCTCATAATCACCAGGTGTCGCTGACACATAGACAATCTGGTGGACATGGCTTTCAAACTCTTCACGACGAAGAGGACGATTATCCAAGGCAGAAGGTAAACGGAAACCGTAATTCACCAACATTTCCTTACGAGAACGGTCTCCATTATACATCCCCTTGATTTGTCCCATGGTCATGTGGCTCTCATCTATCATAATCAAAAAATCATCAGGGAAGAAATCAAGAAGCGTGTACGGAGGCTCTCCTTCGCTTCGTCCATCCATGTGACGGGAGTAGTTTTCGACACCATTGGTATAACCCATCTCACGCAACATCTCGATATCGTACTCTGTCCGTTGTTTCAAGCGTTGTGCCTCAAGGAGTTTGCCTTCTTTCTCAAAGAGAGCTAACTGCTCCTCCAACTCGGCCTGAATCTTGGCAATAGCTACTTCCATGTGCTCGTCATTGGTCACAAAGTGCGTAGCCGGGAAAATGGCCAAATGGTCCACTTCACCAAGGACTTGACCAGTCAGAGCTTCAACCTCACGGATGCGATCAATCTCGTCCCCAAAAAACTCAACACGAAAGGCATGCTCATCACGAGATGCTGGGAAAATTTCCACCACATCCCCACGCACACGGAATCTTCCACGCTGAAAATCGATGTCGTTGCGTTCAAACTGAATGTCAACCAAGTCGTTCAAGAGCTTATCACGAGAAATCTCAAGACCTGGGCGCAAACTTACCACACTATCAGCATATTCCTTAGGAGAACCCAAACCATAGATACAAGAAACTGATGCCACAATGATAACATCATTACGCTCCAACAAAGCTGATGTTGCTGAGTGGCGGAGTTTATCAATCTCGTCATTGACCGAGCTATCTTTTTCGATGTAGGTATCACTCGATGGGACATAGGCTTCTGGTTGGTAATAATCATAATAAGAAACGAAATACTCGACCGCATTTTCAGGGAAAAATTCCTTGAACTCCCCATAGAGCTGGCCTGCCAGTGTCTTGTTGTGGGCAATGACCAAGGTCGGCTTATTAACTTGCGCAATCACTTGACTCATAGTATAGGTCTTCCCTGTACCAGTCGCCCCCATTAAGATTTGGGCCTTTTCTCCACCATCGATATTATCCACCAACTGCTCAATGGCCTGTGGTTGATCCCCAGACGGTTGGTATTTGGATACAAGTTTAAATTTGTTGTCTGTAATTCGATTAATCATAATAGCCTCATACACATTTTCTATCCTTCTATTTTACCATAAAAAGGAAAGAGTTTCTGTTTCTCAACAGACCACCTTGCTTTGTTTTATGTTATATCTTCTTACATAAGAATATAAAATATTTGCCGTTCTTCAACTTTTTTGATATAATTTGAAAATATCTTGAAAGGAGATATCACATGAAGAAAAAAATTCTAGCTTGTTTGCTAATTTTATTTCCTATTTTTTCACTAGGATTAGCAAAAGCGGATACAGAAAAAACCAAGTATGTCATTGCCAGTGACTCGTCATTTGCGCCATTTGTTTTCCAGGATTCAAGCAATCAATACGCTGGTATCGATATGGATCTAATCAAGGCAATCGCTGAAGATCAAGGTTTTGAAATCGAGATTACCAATCCAGGTTTTGATGCTGCTATTAACGCAGTCCAATCTGGACAAGCAGACGGTATCATAGCAGGTATGTCAGTTACAGATGCTCGTAAGGAAACTTTTGATTTCTCTGATTCTTACTATACCGCTAATACTATTCTTGGTGTTAAGGAATCAAGTACCATTTCTTCTTATGAGGATTTGAACGGTAAGACAGTCGGTGTCAAGAACGGTACTGCTTCACAAACCTTCCTAACAGAGAATCAAAGCAAGTACGGTTACAAGATCAAAACTTTTTCAGATGCTGCTTCTATGTATGATAGTTTAAATACCGGTTCAATTGACGCCGTTATGGATGACGAACCTGTTATTAAATACTCTATCAGTCAAGGACAAAAGTTAAAAACACCTATCGCAGGTACTCCAATTGGCGAAACTGCTTTTGCCGTAAAAAAAGGAAGCAATCCAGAATTGCTAGAGAAGTTTAACAAGGGACTCGCAAACCTTAAGGCAAATGGAGAATTCCAGAAGATTCTTGATAAATATTTAGCTAGCGATTCTACTACCACAACTTCAACTGCTGATGAAACAACTATTTGGGGCTTGTTGAAAAACAACTACAAACAACTCCTCAGTGGTCTCGGAATTACTCTTTCATTAGCACTTATTTCATTTGTAATTGCGATTTTTATCGGAATTATCTTCGGTATTTTTAGCGTTAGTCCTTATAAATCACTTCGTTTGATTTCAGAAATCTTTGTTGACGTCATCCGTGGTATTCCATTGATGATTCTTGCAGCATTTATTTTCTGGGGCATTCCTAACTTTATCGAATCTCTTACAGGACAACAAAGCCCAATCAACGACTTTGTCGCTGGTACAATTGCCCTCTCCCTAAACTCAGCAGCTTACATCGCTGAAATCGTACGTGGTGGTATCAAGGCCGTTCCTGTTGGGCAAATGGAAGCTAGTCGAAGTCTGGGTATTTCATATGGCAAAACCATGCGTAAGATTGTCTTGCCTCAAGCAACCAAACTCATGCTTCCAAATTTCGTTAACCAATTTGTTATCGCATTGAAAGATACAACGATCGTATCTGCGATCGGTCTTGTAGAACTCTTCCAAACTGGTAAAATTATCATTGCTCGTAACTACCAAAGTTTCAAAATGTACGCAATTCTCGCAGTCTTTTACCTTGCGATTATCACTCTTCTAACTAGACTAGCAAAACGCTTAGAAAAGAGGATTCAATAATGGCAAAATTAAAAATTGATGTCGATAATTTACATAAACAATATGGAAAAAACAAGGTTCTAAAAGGAATCTCTGTAAAATTCTACGAAGGTGATGTTGTTTGTATCATCGGTCCTTCTGGGTCAGGTAAGTCAACCTTCTTGCGTAGCTTGAATCTCCTTGAGGAAGGTACAAAAGGTCATATCACAGTTAATGGTTATGATTTGACTGACAAAGCAACCAACGTGGACCATGTTCGTGAAAATGTAGGAATGGTATTCCAGCACTTTAATCTCTTTCCACATATGACTGTCTTGGAAAATATCACTTTTGCTCCTATCGAGCATAAGTTATTAACCAAACCAGAAGCTGAAAAATTGGGGATGGAACTTCTTGAAAAAGTTGGACTTGCTGACAAGGCCAATGCTAATCCTGATAGTTTGTCTGGTGGACAAAAACAACGTGTAGCTATTGCTCGAGGTTTAGCAATGAACCCTGATATCATGCTCTTTGATGAGCCAACTTCTGCCCTTGACCCTGAGATGGTCGGCGACGTTCTAAATGTTATGAAGGAATTGGCAGAGCAAGGCATGACCATGATCATCGTAACCCACGAAATGGGATTTGCTCGTAAGGTTGCCAATCGTGTTATCTTTACTGCAGACGGTGAATTCCTAGAAGATGGAACTCCTGATCAAATCTTTGATAACCCACAACACCCTCGTCTAAAAGAATTTTTGGACAAGGTCCTCAACGCTTAAAAAAACTGCAAGGGATACCTTGCAGTTTTTTTCTTACTTGTATTGGAATTTTGGATTTTTTAGAAAATTATGATAAAATAAAGGATATGAAAATGGGGTTTTCCCCTGCCTAGTTGGACTAGGAAACAAAATAGAAATTAGGTAGCTGGATGTCATCTAAAGTTATTGTTACAATTTTCGGTGCAAGTGGAGATTTGGCTAAACGCAAGCTCTACCCTTCACTTTTTAGACTTTACAAATCAGGTAATCTATCTGATCATTTTGCTGTTATTGGAACTGCTCGTAGACCTTGGAGTAAAGAGTATTTCGAATCTGTTGTTGTCGAATCTATTTTGGACTTGGCAGATAGCGTAGAAGAAGCTCAAGCATTTGCTAGTCATTTTTACTATCAAAGTCACGATGTTAATGACACTGAGCACTACATCGAATTACGCAAGCTTCAGGCTGAGTTAAACGAAAAATATCAAGCTGAACACAACAAACTCTTCTTCCTCTCAATGGCACCTCAGTTCTTTGGTACCATCGCCAAACACCTCAAATCAGAGCAAATTGTTGATGGTAAAGGCTTTGAACGTTTGATCGTTGAGAAACCTTTTGGAACAGACTATGAGACTGCAAGCAAACTAAACGAAGAACTCCTAGCTACTTTTAACGAAGAGCAAATCTATCGTATTGACCACTATCTCGGTAAAGAAATGATTCAAAGTATTTTTGCTATCCGTTTTGCCAACATGATTTTTGAAAATGTTTGGAATCGTGAGCACATCGATAATGTTCAGATTACCTTTGCAGAACGTCTAGGTGTTGAAGAGCGTGGCGGCTACTATGATGAGTCTGGTGCCCTTCGAGATATGGTTCAAAACCATACCCTCCAACTTCTGTCACTCCTTGCTATGGACAAGCCTGCAAGCTTTACAAAGGATGACATTCGCGCAGAGAAAATCAAGGTCTTCAAGAACCTTTACCACCCTACAGATGAGGAACTCAAAGAACAATTCATCCGTGGTCAATATCGTTCTGGTAAAGTTGATGGCATGAAATATATTTCATACCGTAGCGAACCAAATGTCAACCCAGAATCAATGACAGAAACCTTCGCTTCAGGTGCCTTCTTTGTAGATACCGACCGCTTCCGTGATGTACCTTTCTTCTTCCGTACAGGTAAACGAATGACTGAAAAAGGAACACACGTGAACATTGTCTTCAAACAAATGGATTCTATTTTCGGAGAACCACTAGCACCGAATGTGCTTACAATCTACATCCAACCAACTGAAGGATTCTCTCTTAGCCTTAACGGTAAAGAAGTTGGAGAAGAGTTCAAACTTGCACATAATTCGCTTGACTACAGAACTGATGCTACAGCTACAGGTGCTTCACCAGACCCATATGAAAAACTCATCTATGATGTTTTGAACAATAACTCAACCAACTTTAGCCACTGGGATGAAGTGAGTGCATCATGGAAATTGATTGACCGTATAGAGAAGCTGTGGGCTGAAAATGGTGCTCCACTTCATGACTACAAAGCTGGTAGCATGGGACCTCAAGCTAGCTTTGATTTACTCAAAAAATACGGAGCTGAATGGACTTGGCAACCGGATATCGCCTATCGTGAAGATGGTCGATTAGAATAATCAAAAACAATCCTGCAAGAATTCTTGCAGGATTTTCTTTTATAGCAAACCTTCTAAAAGCCCCTTCATAAAGTTTTCAGAATTGAATTCACCGATATCATCGATTTTTTCACCAAAACCAATCAACTTAACAGGGATATTCAGCTCTTCACGGATAGCAAGAACGACACCACCTCGAGCTGTTCCATCAATCTTGGTCAATACAATACCTGTCAAAGGAGTGATATTTGAAAATTCTTTAGCTTGTACAAGAGCATTTTGACCAGTTGAGGCATCTAGAGCTAGGAAGGTTTCATGAGGTGCTTCAGGCATAACACGCTTGATGATACGACCAATTTTTTCCAACTCTGCCATCAAGTTTTCTTTGTTTTGCAAACGTCCAGCTGTATCAATCATGAGAATATCAATACCTTCTGCTACTGCACGTTCCATTCCATCAAAGACCACACTGGCTGGATCAGCTTTTTCTGGACCCGTTACAACAGGCACACCGACACGACGACCCCATTCTGCTAGCTGAGCTACCGCACCAGCACGGAAGGTATCCGCAGCAACAAGCATGACCTTCTTCCCAGCTTGTTTGTAGCGATGAGCTAATTTACCGATTGATGTTGTCTTTCCGACACCATTAACACCTACAAAGAGCATGACAGTCAACCCATCTTGGAAATTAATACTTTCGTTGTAGTTGCCATCCTTCTCATACAGCTCCACCAATTTTTCGATGATAACACGACGAAGTGCTTCAGGTTTCTTAGCATTTTCTAGCTTGGCTTCATAACGCAATTCTTCCGTAAGATTTGAAGCCACCTGGACACCAACGTCACTCATGATTAAGAGTTCTTCTAGTTCTTCAAAGAATTCTTCATCAACTGATCGGAAATTAGCGAAGAAGGCATTCAAACGGGCACCAAATCCCGTACGAGTTTTCTTGAGACTACGATCATACTTTTCCTGTACAGTCTCTTGTACTTGAGGAGTTTCCTCGGTTGCTTGATTTGCTTCCTCTTCTTCAAAAATTTCTGATTCTGTTTCGTCTGATTGAAGTTGATTAAAATCCTCTTCTTCTTCATCGCTTGAAGTCATATCTTCAACGTGAGATGATTCCACTTGAGGACTTTCTGCCTCTTCAAATAGATTTGATTCATCTTGAGAAACTTCAACTTCGTCAAGAGGTTCAATGATAACTTCTTCTAAACCCTCTACTGCAGGAGAGTCTTCATTTGTTTCTTCCTGAGGTTCAGCAGGTAAGATAACTTCTTCTGGTTCTGTCACTTCAGCATTTTCAGATTCCGATGCCTCGTGTTGCTCATTATCATCTGATAAGTCAATATTTTCTAAAGCTTCTTTGACAACATCTTCAATTTTTGGTTCTTCTATTTTCCCAAATAAACGGTCAAATAATCCCATACTTTAATTCTCCTTCAGTACATATTTTTCAATAGCCCAGGCAACGGCTTCCTCGTCGTTGGTCATAGGTGTTACCACATTTGCAACTGCTTTAACTTCAGGAACAGCATTTTGCATGGCTACACCAAGACCTGCCCATTCAATCATCGAAAGGTCATTAGCTTCATCTCCACAAGCCATCACTTGACTTCGATCAATTCCTAAATGCTCAATTAACTTAGCTAGTCCTGTCGCTTTATGAACATTCTTTGGTGACCATTCTAGCAAGAGTTCACGTGATTTAAAAATTTCATATTTGTCAAACAATTTAGGAGAAATTTTTTGAATAGCTGCATCCAAGGGTTCTTGAGGAAAGGCAGTGACACATTTATTGTAAGTAATCTGACTAGACAAATCTTCAAAAGCAGTTGGAACAAAAGTTAGAGCTGGGTTAAACTGAGCATATAAACTTTCCTGGTCTGATTGAATCTGATAAACGATGCCTTCAGAAATAGCATCTAATGGAATATTTAGTTTTTCAGTCTCTTCGTAAATACGGCTCACATCATCGATGGAAAAGACTGTCTTATCAAGGATTTCACCCGTATTTTTTTGAACCAAACCGCCATTAAAAGTAATCGTATACTCATCCTCATGACCATCTGTTCCAAGTTCTTTGAGGAAGAAATCCATGGCCTTGAGGGGACGTCCAGTAGTAAGGACTACTTTAACTCCTTGTTCACGCGCAGCCTTCAAAGTGGCCTTGGTACGTTCTGTCAATTTTTTGTCTGTCGTCAGCAAAGTACCATCTAAGTCCAAAGCAATTAATTTAATATCTGCCATTACAATTCCTCCATATAAGCGATAACTGATTGGTCTTTGTGGTGTCCAATAACTGTTTCAGCTAGTTCTAGAATCTCTGGACGTGCATTTTCAGGTGCGACTGGGTGTCCTACAACCTGCATCATGTGAAGGTCATTGAGATTATCACCAAAGGCCATCACTTGATCCATATCTAGATTTAATTTTTTTGCTAGCTCGACAATCGCAACTCCCTTATCAACATAATCTAGAACAATATCGATGGATTCAAAACCAGTAGTCATAGCCTTAACACCAGGCACATGTTCATTGACCCAAGCTTCTCCGGCTTCTACTGTCTCTTCAGTAAAGTTCGTTGTGAATTTGAAAATCTCATCGGTAATATCTTCGAGACTAGCTACCTTTTGGATGTTCTCATTGTAATGATGGCTAAACATAAGATAGGTCTCATCCACCGTATCAAGCACATAACAAGCCTCTTTACCAGTCAAAAGCATCTTCTTCTCATCAAAATATGGTGAAGTTTTTAGTTTTTCAAAAGTTGACAGGTAAAAATCACGTGGCATGGTTGCTTCATAGAGGTCCTCTCCATGGAAACGAACGAGACTCCCATTTTCAGCGATAAAAATAATCTCATCTTTGACATCCGCAAAATGCTTTTCAAGTGACAAGAGACCACGTCCCGATGCGACAGCAAAATAAATTCCTCGTTGTTTATATGAAGAGAGAAGAGCTTTTAAACGCTCCATATCAAATTGGCCTGCTTCATCTAGAAAAGTCCCGTCCATATCAGTTGCGACTAGTTTAATCATAAATACTCATATTCTCCAGTTGTAAATCTATCTTCTATTATACCATAGAAAAAGTAAATAGCGCCTAATCCATACGAGATTAGACGCCTGATAAACTGACTATTTTTTTTAAAATATATGCACTTAGAAATTAAACCTTGACTTATCCATCAATTCAAAGTTCTCTTATCCATATTTGGCAAAGAGAGCTTAAACTTAATAATACAGAGTCGAATCACAAAACCGACAATTGAGAGAATAATAAAGGCAGTAATTCTTGGAAAATGGAGGACAAAGGCCAACCAGTAATAAATAACGCCAATTACAAAAGATAGAAGGGCATAGATGTCTTCTTTTAGAACACTTGGAACTTCATTGATCAGGAGGTCTCGGATAATACCACCACCTGCTCCCGTTAAACAGGCCAAAATACCTGCAGACATCAAATTCAATTTACTATCAGCTAAAGCTGTAGCTCCAATCAAGGAAAAGATAATCAACCCAATCGAATCAAAGATGAGATAGGCTTCTCTCAACCATTTATAGAACTTTTTATCATGACTCGCATTGGCCTGTTTTGAAGTCACAAAGATATACATGATAACCGCTACAAAGATAGAGACATAAATCGGTCCAGGATCTGCAAGAGCGGAGGGAAAACGACTGATAATAGAATCTCTCAAAATCCCACCGCCTACTGCCGTTACAATTGCCAATAAACTAATCCCAAAAATATCTAAACGTTTACCAAATCCTTTGATGGCTCCTGACGCTGCAAAGGCTATTGTCCCAATATAATTACAAACCATTAGGAATAGATCAAAATCCATATAAGCTCCTCAAATTATTTTTGTAACCCTTCTGACTTCTTAAAGGTCATTCTAAATGCTTAGATGAAAGTTTGTATCGAGCACTAACTAAGCATCCATATTCTCTAAATCTTTTAGTTTTACAGAGACAATCTTTGATACACCAGATTCTTGCATGGTTACTCCATAGATAGAATCTGCAGCTGCCATTGTACCCTTACGGTGGGTAACAACGATAAACTGGCTATCCTTGTCAAATCGGTTAAGATAATCCCCAAAGCGTTTAACGTTTGCTTCGTCAAGTGCAGCTTCTACTTCATCCAAGATAACAAATGGAATGGTCTTGACACGAATGATTGAGAAAAGTAGAGCTAGAGCTGACAAGGCCTTCTCTCCACCACTCATGAGATTGAGGGATTGGATTTTCTTACCTGGTGGTTGCACAGAGATTTCGACACCTGCAGTCAATAAATCTCCCTCAGTCAAAATTAGATCTGCTTGACCACCACCAAACATCTGCTTAAAGGTCACTTTAAAGGACTCCCGAATGGCTTCGAATGTTGACTTAAAGCGCTCTTTCACTTCATCGTTCATTTCTGTAATGGTCTCAAGAAGTAGGTTTTTAGCAGAAAGAATGTCATCTCGCTGAGTATTTAAGAACTCCAAACGTTCATGTACTTCATCAAACTGTTCAATAGCATCCAAATTGACTGGACCAAGTGAACGAATGGATTTTTCCAAATCCTTAACCTTTTGTTCTGCGATTGCCAAATCTTCCAACGGATTGGCTTGCTCCAAAGCTTCTGTATAACTAATCTGGTATTCTTCAGTCAGTTGACCTTGAAGATAACGAAGGCGGTCCGTAATTTTTTCTTTGGTCGCTTCTGCTCGTGTTTGCTTACGAATCAATTCTTCATTTTGCTGACGTGCTTGTTCTAAATGACTGGAAATATCATCCAGTTGTCCCTCAATGTCGTCTAGTTCAAACTGCTTACGAATCAATCCTTGTTGAATTTCTTCCTTCTGACTCTTGGCTTCTGCTTCCTGCTTAGCCAAAAGTTCTGTATCAACTTTTTCAAGGTTGTCTACTTTTTCTTGCAAAAGACGTTCAATCTCTTCTTGCTCGATATTGAGGTTCTCAAGTTCATTGTTAATCCGTTCAATATCGGCAACTTCATAACGCTTCTGTCCAAGCATTTCTGTTTTAAGCAGACGTTCTTGGGAAATTTTTTCCTGCAAGTTTTGGTAGCGTTCCTGAATAGCATTTTTATTGGACTTTATTTCTTCGATTTCAGATTCCAGCTTTTGTTTTTCAGTTGCAATAATTGCGAGACGTTCTTGGCATTTTTCCTTTTCAGCTTGCCAATCTCCACCTCTGAGATTAGTTAATTCTTGCTCCTGAAGTTTCAAGAGTGTCTCAAGTTCTTCGACCTGCTGGCTAGTTTGTTGATAAGCTAAGTACAAGCCTTGTTCCTGAATACGAGCCTGCTCTCCCTGGGACTTAATGGTCTCCAAAGTTTGACTAAGTGCATTCAAGGCTTCTTGAACTGACTTCAGATTTTCTTCCTCTTGACGAAGTAGTTTTTCTTCCTGAGCGATCTCTTTTTGCAACTGCTCCAATTCAGGTTTGATGAATATGCTGTTATTTTGACGATTAGCACCACCTGCATAAGAACCACCTGTTCGTAGCTCTGTTCCATCTAGCGTTACCATACGAACTTGATAGCGTACCTTACGAGCCGCATCACGTGCATGCTCCACTGTATCAAAGATAGCTGTCGTAGCTAGAAGATTTTTAAAGATAGCTTCAAGCTTGACATCAAAAGTAACCAATTCATCTGCCATGCCAAGAAAACCTGGACTTGAGGCAATCACATCTTGATTCTGACCTGAAATGCTACGAGCCTTAATGGTTGTCAAAGGTAGGAAAGTCGCACGACCAGCTCGATTTCGTTTAAGGAAGTCGATAGCTTTAGTCGCTGCCTGTTCATCTTCAACAATGATGTGTTGGCTACTTGCACCGAGAGCAATCTCAAGGGCTGTCTGATAACGAACATCAAAGGTTAAATGTTCACTAACTGCTCCGATAATCCCACCTAAGCGAATTTTTTCTTGGAGAACACTCTTAACACCTGCATAGAAATTACTATGGTTTTTAAGAATATTTTCCAAACTTTGCGCCTTGGCCTGTTTGTTTTTTAGATTATCCAAACGGTCAAAGAGTCGATTTTGCTGACTTTGAAAAGCCTGCTTTTGTTCTTCTTCTTGCTTGGCATTGGTCTGATAGTCAGCAAGTAAGCTTTGTACTTTTTCTTTAGCTGATTTAAGAGCAAGCTCTTGCTCACTAGCCTTGGACTTGGCAGAAGCCAATTGCTCCTTCAAGGACTCTAATTGTTCTTCTTGCTTCTGAGTCTGTTGGCGACTATTTTCAAGGTCATTTTCAATCCTTGTCAGTTGGTTAGAGACATCCGCTTCTTCCTGTAAGAAAGCCACAAAACGTTCACGCAATTGCTCAATCATTTGATCTGGATCATCAGAAAAAGCTAATAATTCTGCTTCTAAACGGTTGAGTTCCTTAGTATTGACCGCTAAATTTTCTTCTAACTGACTGAGATTTGCTTCTTTTTCTTCCTTCTCTTGAATAAGAGCATTTCTCTTTTCATCCAAACTAGCTAAACGAGCTTGAGCCTCTTGTTGATTGAGAGCGACTTGCTCTGTTTCCAGTTTTGACAGGGCTAACTTACGCTCTAATTCACTGATTAGACCAGTCAAATCCATCAGTGTGGACTGGTCTTTTGATATTTCAGCTTGCAAATCATGACGTTTCTTTTTAAGTGTTTGATTTTCTTCTTCTAATTCTTCACGTTTCTGATAGTAGCTCGTCAAAAGTTCTTGAACTTGGTTTAATTCTTCTTCTGTTAGATTCAATTCAGCTTTACTTGCTTGAATTTGTGCAACCAAAACATCCAAGTAAATCGCCTTACGCTGACCATCTAATTCTATAAATTTACGAGCTGTTGCTGCTTGCTTTTCTAAGGGCTTGATTTGATTATCTAGCTCATAAATGATATCTTCCAAACGGTCTAGATTATCTTGTGTTTGTTGGAGCTTGCTTTCCGTCTCTTTGCGACGAGTCTTATACTTTAAGACTCCGGCAGCTTCTTCAAAAATAGCCCGGCGTTCCTCAGGTTTGGAGTTAAAGATTTCTTCGACTTTCCCTTGGGAAATAATAGAGAAGGAATCGCGCCCAAGCCCAGTATCTAAGAAGAGATCATGTATATCACGAAGACGGACTTTTTTGCCGTCAATCTTGTACTCGCTATCTCCTGTACGATAGATGTGACGCTCTACCTTAATTTCCTGACCTGCATCTTTGATGAAGCCATCCTGGTTATCTAGGGTAACAACCACAGAAGCATAGTTTAAAGGTTTTCTACTTTCTGTTCCTGCAAAGATAACATCAGGCATTTTTCCACCACGTAAACTTTTTACACTAGATTCACCTAGTGCCCAACGCAGACTTTCCGTGATGTTTGATTTTCCAGAACCATTAGGTCCTACAACTGCTGTAACTCCCTGGTCAAAAACAACCTTGGTCTTATCAGCAAAGGACTTAAATCCCTGAATCTCAATTTCCTTTAAATACATGAATCCAGCCCTTCCTCAACTGCATTTTTTGCGGCTTCCTGCTCTGCTAATTTTTTTGAGCGTCCTTGACCAGTTCCAAGACTTTTCCCTTCAACAAGGACTTCCACTTGGAACATCTTATCATGGGCAGGCCCAATCTCTGATATCACTTGATAACGAATATCGACATCACCATTGACTTGGAGTAATTCTTGCAAGTGAGTCTTGTAGTCTTTAATCATTTCAAAATCGCCGGCTTCTACTTTTGGTATCATGACTTGATAGATAAAATCCTTCACTCTAGCCAAATCCTTGTCTAAAAGAAGAGCACCCAAAAAGGCTTCAAAGGCATCTCCCAAGATGGTATCACGATTGCGACCACCTGATTTTTCTTCTCCTTTTCCTAACTTGATAAACTGATCAAACTGGCAATCACGCGCAAAACCAGCTAAACTCTCCTCGCGAACAATCATGGCACGAAGTTTAGATAAATCACCTTCTGGTTTTTTAGGATATTTCTTGTACAGATATTCTGAAATCAATAATTGCAGAACAGCGTCTCCTAAAAATTCCAAGCGTTCATTGTGTGAAATTTTTAAGAGGCGGTGCTCGTTTGCATAACTAGTGTGAGTAAAAGCTGTTTCAAGTAATTGTTTATCTGAAAAAACAAGATCAAAACGTTGCTCTAACACGGTTTCTAATTCCTTCATAAGAACCTCTTTCTAAAACATTATAATACACCCCATTATACCAAAAAAAGGATTCATAGTCAGAAAATAACCGTTAAAACGACTTTTTCTCACTTATCTCTAAAATCAATCCATTACTAGCAGTTCAGGCTATTTTTTGGTATAATAAATCTTATGGAAATTGAAAAAACCAATCGAATGAATGCTCTGTTTGAATTTTATGCAGCCCTTTTGACTGATAAGCAGATGAACTATATCGAGCTCTATTATGCTGACGACTATAGTTTAGCTGAAATCGCTGAAGAGTTCGGCGTTAGTCGCCAGGCTGTTTATGACAATATCAAACGTACAGAAAAAATACTGGAAGATTATGAAATGAAGCTTCATATGTACTCCGACTACATTGTTCGCAGTCAGATTTTTGATCAGATTTTGGAGCGTTATCCAGAAGATGCTTTTCTACAAGAGCAAGTTGAGATTTTAACAAGTATTGACAATAGAGAATAAGAGGAATAAATAATGGCATTTGAAAATTTAACAGAACGTTTACAGAACGTCTTTAAAAATTTACGTAAAAAAGGAAAAATTACAGAGAGCGATATCCAAGAAGCAACCAAGGAAATTCGTCTAGCTCTTTTAGAAGCCGATGTTGCTTTGCCAGTGGTTAAGGATTTTATCAAAAAAGTTCGTGAACGTGCAATCGGACATGAAGTGATTGATACCCTCAATCCAGCCCAACAAATCATCAAGATTGTCAATGAAGAGTTAACCGCAGTTCTTGGTTCTGACACAGCTGAGATTATTAAGTCTCCAAAAATCCCAACTATTATCATGATGGTTGGTTTGCAGGGGGCTGGTAAAACAACTTTTGCAGGTAAACTTGCTAATAAACTCAAAAAGGAAGAGGATGCTCGTCCTTTAATGATCGCGGCCGATATCTATCGTCCTGCAGCTATTGACCAGCTCAAAACACTTGGACAACAAATTGATGTTCCTGTGTTTGCACTTGGAACTGAAGTTCCTGCGGTTGAGATTGTTCGCCAAGGTTTGGAGCAAGCCAAAGCCAACCATAACGACTATGTCTTGATTGATACAGCTGGTCGTTTGCAAATCGATGAACTTCTCATGAATGAGCTTCGTGATGTTAAAGCTCTAGCTCAACCAAATGAAATTCTTCTTGTCATCGATGCCATGATTGGTCAAGAAGCTGCCAACGTTGCACGCGAATTCAACGCACAATTAGAAGTTACAGGTGTCATCCTTACAAAGATTGACGGTGACACTCGTGGTGGTGCTGCCCTTTCTGTTCGTCACATCACTGGAAAACCAATCAAGTTCACTGGTACTGGTGAAAAGATTACTGACATTGAAACCTTCCACCCAGATCGTATGGCCAGCCGTATTCTCGGTATGGGAGATATGCTGACTCTGATTGAGAAAGCTTCCCAAGAATACGATGAGCAAAAAGCCCTTGAAATGGCTGAAAAAATGCGTGAAAATACCTTTGATTTCAACGATTTCATTGATCAGTTGGATCAGGTACAAAATATGGGACCAATGGAAGATTTGCTCAAGATGATTCCTGGTATGGCTAACAATCCTGCCCTTCAAAATATGAAGGTGGACGAGAAACAAATTGCTCGCAAACGTGCTATCGTGTCTTCTATGACTCCAGAAGAACGTGAAAATCCGGATTTGCTCACACCAAGCCGTCGTCGTCGTATCGCTGCTGGTTCTGGTAATACTTTTATCGAAGTTAATAAGTTCATTAAAGACTTTAATCAGGCCAAACAACTCATGCAAGGTGTCATGTCTGGAGACATGAACAAGATGATGAAGCAAATGGGCATAAACCCTAACAACCTTCCTAAAAATATACCTGGAGGCATGGATATGTCCGCCCTTGAAGGAATGATGGGACAAGGTGGCATGCCTGATATGTCTGCTCTCGGAGGAGCTGGTATGCCTGATATGAGCCAGGTGCTCGGTGGAGGCCTCAAAGGTAAAATCGGTGAATTTGCCATGAAGCAATCCATGAAACGCATGGCCAACAAAATGAAAAAAGCTAAGAAAAAACGCAAATAAAAAGGACTCAGTTGAGTCCTTTTTTTGTTTAGTTATTTCTAAGTTTTTCCAAAGTATCTTTAAAGATAGCTGGGATATCGGAAGTAAATTCCATGGTTTCACCAGTTCTTGGATGGGTAAAACCAAGTGTCTTAGCATGGAGAAATTGTCCATGCCCCTTCAGAGTTTTACGAGGACCATAGACCTCATCTCCAGCAACAGGATGACCGATGTAAGCCATGTGTACACGAATTTGATGAGTACGACCTGTTTCCAGTTGCAACTCTAATAAACTATAATCACCAAAGCGCTCCAAGACTTGGAAACGTGTCACTGCTGGTTTTCCTTTGGCAGTAACAGCTTGTTTCTTACGGTCTTTTTCGCTACGTCCGATTGGTGCCTCGATGACTCCACGGTCATTTGGGAGATTACCGTGAACAATAGCCCAATACTTTCGAAGAGACTTCTTATCCTTCAATTCTTGAGCCAGTGCCATATGCGCTTCATCATTTTTAGCTATCATCAAGAGGCCTGACGTATCCTTATCAATACGATGGACAATCCCTGGACGCAATACACCATTGATGCCTGATAGGTCCTTGATATGGTACATGAGGGCATTAACCAAGGTACCACTGGTATGACCAGCACTTGGATGAACAACCATCCCTTGAGGCTTGTTAACTACTGCTACATCCTCATCTTGATAAATGATTTCTAAAGGAATATCTTCAGCTATATACTCTAAAACTTCTGGTTCTGGAACTTGATAAGTGATAACATCCCCTTCTTGAACTGAGTATTTAGCTTTTTTAACCTGTCCATTGACCAAGACCTGACCCGACTTGATTTGTTCATTGGCGAGACTACGAGACAATTCTGTCAAATCGGACAAAGCCTTATCTAAACGTACCCCGCCGGTTTCAATTTTAATTTCCATTCATTTCCTCTTTTAGCATTGCAAGCAATAACACAACTACTCCTACAGTCAGATAACTATCAGCCACATTGAAAATCGCGAAATTGATAAAGTCTAAGTGAAACATATCCACGACAAATCCTTGACTGATACGATCGATAAAGTTCCCAAGGCCACCTGCAATAATCAAAACCAATCCAAAGACTGTCCAGAAGGAATCCTCTATATGCTTATGAAGATACCAGATAGCTCCAACCATGACTACCAGGGTAATCACTGCAAAAAACCACTGTTGATCTTGGAGCATCGAAAAGGCTGCTCCTCTATTTTGCAGATAGGTTAAACTAACTAGATTTGGGATCCATGACTTGATTTCACCAAGAGCAATATTCTGAACGACATAAGACTTTACCAATTGATCTAAGACAATCAAGGCTGCTATAATCCCTGCTACTATTCCTCTTTTTTTCATGCTTTCCTCTTCTGATCAAAATACTCTTGCATAACCGCTACAAATAAGGTTCCCGCTTGGCTCAAGTCTACTTCTTCACGCTTCACATAAACCATGCGATTATTGAGATTATCATTTAATGGAATAACTGTAATTCCGTTCACACTATCGCTATCTAAGAATCCAGAACCAGTCGCATAAGCATCTGTTCTTTCAAGAATCCCATTTAAGGTAGCACGGTCAGTTACGTTAAACATTTGAGAGCTAGCACTGGTATCCACAAAGTTCTCTGAATAATAAAGATACTCATCCTTTTCCTGTGTGAATCGAACTGTTGGTAAATCAGCCAAATCATCCATAACCAACTCTTTTTTCTTGGCTAAGGGATGTCCTTCACGTAGATAGATATGAGTTTGGAAAGGAATTAATTCAATCACTTCAAGTCCTAGCTTTTCAACCCGTTGCATGATTCCCTTTTGGTTTTGATTGTTGAGATAGATAATCCCAATCTCACTATGTCCTTGGGCTACTTCATCCAAAATTTGAACAGTTGTAGATTCAAAAATACGGAAATTCTTATATTCAGGATATTGTTGCGAAAAAGCTGTAATGGTTGGTGGCAAGAAATCATAGTGCTGGCTGGCTATTGAAAACTCATCCTTTTCCTCTTCAGGATTGGCATACTGGTTCTGAAAAACATCAAATCCTTTGACCAACTCTTGTGCCTTTTCATAAAATTCCATTCCACGACGAGTAAGGAAAGTTCCAGAACTGGTTCTGCGGAAAATCTTGAATCCGAGCTCTTTTTCCAAGTCTCTTACAGAAATAGATAGACTCGGTTGGCTAACGTACATCTTCTCAGCCGCTTCACGAAAAGTACCACTATTAGCAATAGCCACAACGTAGCGTAATTGTTGAATATTCATGATTTCTCCTTCGATTTCTATCTTATCATTATACCATAAATCAAGCCTATCCAACAAAGGAAAATCATGAGGCAGATAGTTCTAATCAAAGCAAACAAAAAACACCTTTTAAGGTAGATAAAATTCTAACCAAAAGGTGTTAGTGTTACTATTATTTAGTTGCTGCGTAAAGCTCGTCTACTTTGTTCCAGTTAATCACTGAGAAGAAAGCTTTGATGTAGTCAGGACGAACGTTGCGGTATTTCACGTAGTAAGCATGTTCCCAAACATCCAAGCCCAAGATTGGTTTCTTACCTTCTGAGATTGGTGTATCTTGGTTTGCAGTTGAAGTCACTTCAAGTTTACCTTCTTTATTAACAACCAACCATGCCCATCCAGAACCGAAACGAGTTGTTGCTGCTGCAGTGAAAGCTGCTTGGAATTCTTCGAATGAACCAAAAGCTTCATTGATTGCTGCTGCAAGTTCTGCTGAAGGAGCTGTTTTTTCAGGAGTCATCAATTCCCAGAAAAGAGCGTGGTTCAAGTGTCCACCACCGTTATTGATAAGCGCTTGACGGATATCAGCTGGGATAGATTCAACATCTGAAAGTAATGCTTCGAGGTCTTCACCGATTTCAGGGTGTTTTTCAAGAGCTGCGTTTGCATTATTTACGTATGTTTGGTGGTGTTTGTCATGGTGCAAGTGCATTGTTTCAGCATCGATGTATGGTTCCAATGCATCGTAAGCGTATGAAAGATCTGGTAAGATAATAGCCATCTGTAATACCTCTTTTTCTTTTTATATAAAAATGATAACGCAAACAACCTATTTTTTCAAGTTATTTGCTCAATTTGACTGGCTTGCAATTTGCAACAAAGCCTTCTCAAACAGGTAGCCTTTTTCGTAAACACCAGTCTTAATTTGGTAATCAGCCTGGATGAGATAACGGATAGAATCCTGTAAGAAATTCAAGGACAATCCTCGCGTATCACGAAGGGCAAATTTTATTTGATAGGGATTCGGATTGCGACCAAGATAGTGACCCAAACTGCTGACCATCTGGGACTCTGTCTGACCAGACTCTTGCAATATTTTTACCTGTGTATAGAGTCTAAACTGACCCAGCATAATGGCAATTAGTTTGATTTCATCTTCACCCTGCAAGGTCAAATCTTTGACTAAATCTCGCGCCTGATCAATCTTCTTCCCTAAAATCAATTGGGTCAAATCAAAGATATTATCCTGTAAAGTCTTCGGTATGGCTTCAACAATGTCTTCTTCTGTAATGAAACCAGTATCTTTGTAAGACTGTAAGAAGAGTAGATTTTTCTGAATTTCACTAAATTGAAAACCTGATTTGATAAGCAACTGTTCGAAGGATTTTCCAGCAAAGGTAAGTCCTTGTTCCTGAGCCCACTTTTGAAAATAAGTTCGTATTTCTTGCTCTTTAGGCTCGATGGCTTCGAAAACCTTCGAATCCCGCTTGAGCAATTTGACCAAACGTCTCTTACTATCCAGTTTTCCTTCAGCAAAAATGACTAGTTTACTAGAAGGTACAGGATTTTCCAGATAGCCTTCAAAGGCCTTGAGCTCATCATCAGTTAGATAGCGTTTTTTAGCAGTTGTAATATCGAGAAAATGATCTAAAATAACAATTTTTTCATCCGCAAAGAAAGGAAGACTGACCAACTCAAGTTCCAAGCTTTTGTAGTCTACTTCTTTCATGTCAAAATAAGCAAAATTCAAATCTGCAGGATCGTATCCGATTTGCTTTAGAACCTGAGTTTTCATAATGTCGTACTGTCCTTGATCAGCCCCTGTAAACAGGGTCAAACTCGGAAGGTTCGCTAAGGACAGTTTTCGGCTTTCTTCTATAGCTAGCATCTATTCTCCTTTCTTTTTAGTTTCACTTTTATTTAATCAATATAATGTAATTTACCACGGAAATCATCAAGGTTTTGATAACCTTTTTGCGCCATAATTTCTTTGAGTTCCTTGGTAATACGTTCAAAAGCACCTACTCCTTCTTTGTGTAGAGTAGTTCCTACTTGCACCATGCTGGCACCACATAGGATATGTTCAAAAGCATCACGCCCTGTTAATACTCCACCAGTTCCAATGATTTGAATTTCTGGATTTAAGCGTTGATAAAAGGCATGGACATTGGCAAGGGCAGTTGGTTTAATGTATTCTCCACCAATACCGCCAAAGCCATTTTTAGGGCGAATAACCACTTTTTCATCCTCAATATAAAGACCATTTCCGATAGAGTTGACACAATTGACAAACTTGAGCGAGTATTTGTTGAAAATTTCTGCAGCCTGATCAAAATGTACAATATCAAAATAAGGTGGAAGCTTAATTCCTAGAGGTTTTGTAAAATACTCAAAGACTTCTGATAAGATACGGTCTGTAGTTTCAAAGTCATAGGCAATCTGTGGCTTACCTGGAACATTGGGACATGAAAGATTGAGCTCAGTTAGCCCGCGGAAATCACTATCTTGAACCTTCTTCAAAATGGTATGAGTTTCCTCTGGAGACATTCCAACTAATGATAAAAAGAAGGTACGATTTGGTTCCTTCTCTTGCAATTCCAAAAGGTAGTTCAAGTAATAGTCTAAACCATTATTTGGCAGACCCATAGAGTTGATAGAGCCAAGTGGAACATCTTGGTAGCGTGGTTCAGGATTCCCCTGACGAAATTCCAAGGTTGCTGTTTTAGTGACAAAGGTTCCTGCTGCTGAGTTTTTAACACCTTCCAATTCCTCAATGGTCATACAAGCAACTCCTGCCGCATTCATCAAGCAATTATCAAATTCAAAACCAGCAATCTGTGTTTTAGTTGATACCATGATTCTATTCCTCCAGATTCCTTAATCTCCCTACTATTATACCATACTTTGATAGGACCTTTTTAATAAAACTGACCTTATAAAAATGTTGGCTTTTTTAGCTGAAAAATAGAGCTGTTGCTAAATTGAAAGAATTTTTAGAAAATTTGTGTTTTTTCCTTTACAGTAAAAAATTTTTCTGCTATAATGTCTCATGTAATAAAATATGACAACAAAAAGGAGAACGATATGACATCTGCTAAAGAATATATCCAAAGCGTGTTTGAAACTGTAAAAGCTCGTAACGGGCATGAGGCTGAATTTCTCCAGGCGGTTGAAGAATTCTTCAGCACTTTGGAGCCTGTCTTTGAAAAACACCCTGAGTATATTGAAGAAAATATCTTGGCACGTATCACTGAGCCTGAGCGCGTAATTTCTTTCCGTGTTCCTTGGGTTGACCGTGATGGAAAAGTTCAAGTTAACCGTGGTTACCGTGTTCAATTTAACTCAGCTGTTGGACCATATAAAGGCGGACTTCGTTTCCACCCAACTGTAAACCAAGGGATCTTGAAATTCCTCGGATTCGAACAAATCTTTAAAAACGTTTTGACTGGACTTCCAATCGGTGGAGGTAAAGGGGGATCAGACTTCGATCCTAAAGGAAAGACTGACGCTGAAGTGATGCGTTTCTGCCAAAGCTTCATGACCGAATTACAAAAATACATCGGACCATCTCTTGACGTACCTGCTGGTGATATCGGTGTTGGTGGGCGTGAAATTGGTTACCTTTACGGACAATACAAACGCCTTAACCAATTTGATGCTGGTGTCTTGACTGGTAAACCTCTTGGATTTGGTGGTAGCTTGATTCGTCCAGAAGCAACTGGTTACGGTTTGGTTTACTACACTGAAGAAATGCTTAAAGCTAACGGCAACAGCTTTGCTGGTAAGAAAGTTGTTATCTCAGGTTCTGGTAACGTAGCTCAATACGCTCTTCAAAAAGCAACTGAACTTGGTGCAACTGTTATCTCTGTATCTGACTCAAATGGTTATGTCATCGATGAAAATGGTATTGACTTTGACCTTCTTACAGATGTAAAAGAAAAACGTCGTGCTCGTTTGACTGAGTATGCTGCAGAAAAACCAACTGCTACTTACTACGAAGGTTCTGTATGGACTTACACTGGTAACTATGACATCGCTCTTCCATGTGCGACTCAAAACGAAATCAACGGAGAAGCTGCGAAACGCTTGGTTGCTCAAGGAGTTATCTGTGTATCTGAAGGTGCTAACATGCCTAGCGACCTTGAAGCTATCAAAGTCTACAAGGAAAATGGAATCCTTTACGGACCTGCTAAAGCTGCCAATGCTGGTGGTGTAGCTGTATCTGCTCTTGAAATGAGCCAAAACAGCCTTCGCCTTTCATGGACACGTGAAGAAGTTGACGGTCGTTTGAAAGATATCATGACGAACATCTTCAACACTGCTAAAACAACTGCAGAAACTTACGGTCTTGGAACTGACTACCTTGCAGGTGCAAATATCGCTGCTTTCGAAAACGTAGCAAACGCTATGATCGCACAAGGTATCGTGTAAAATAATTCAATACAAAAATCCTCAATCACTTTGATTGGGGATTTTTATTTTGGTTTTAAAAAGAGCTCACTAAATTTTTTAGTGAGCTTAAAATTAATAGTTATTTTACTGTAACTAAGGCAAAAGAAAGACATTCAACAATTTCATTTGTTACTTTATCAATGTTTATATCTTCTTTGTCATTTATAATCATAGGAACAATATAAGAAAGACTTAAAGCTAAAATATAGCGAACAATCCTTTCATTTGACCAATCTCGAATAACACCATTTTTTTTAAACTGATTCAAAACTGGTGTAATTGGATTAATGATAGAATGAACAATAATATTTCCTAGTTCTTCAGAAATAGTTTTATCAATAAGTGATCGACTCAAAAGTATTTTAACTTGCATTTTATTGTTCCTAATAAAAACTAACCTATCCCGAACGATGCTTCTTAGAAAAAGTGAAAAAGAATCTTGCTCTATTGTAAATCTCTTATCCGAAAAATCAGCAATCACTTCTGGAATAACTTGCTCTAGAAATTTAGATAAAATAGCATCTAGGATACCTTCCTTGGTTTTAAAATAACTAAAAACGGTTCCTTCTGAGACTCCAGCGTGTTCAGCAATAAGATGAGAAGTTGTATTTTCAAAACCGATCTCGGAAAATAATTTTAAACTGGATATTAATACTTGACGTTGTTTTAAACTTAATTCACTGCTTTTTAATGTCTCAGCAAATTTATATTCTATACTTTCCATTGCTACCCCCTCTATCTACTCTATCTACTCTCTTATTTTAATAATTCTTTTACCACGAGTATGTCCCAATTTCAGACTACGATATGCCTCTCTAACAGACTCCAGAGAAAAACTATACTCTTTCTCAATATTTAGCTGAACTTTTCCATCTGAAACCATCTCCTCTAGAATTCTTAAATCATCATATGTAGAATGTCTTGGCCCAGTGAACTGAGCCCCTTTGATCATAACAAATGGTGAAGGTACTAAAGTTCCAATATCAGTTCCGTTCAATCCAAGATGGAAAGCTAATTTAACGTAATCACCACCATAGCAATCCAAGAATTTTGTAATAGGTTTTGGAGCTACTGATAAAAGAGACTTTTGGACATCCTCTTCATAAGTTACTGGTATAGCTCCTAAAGACTCTAAATATTTTGCATTATTCTTGCTCGCAATACCAATAACAGTTGCGCCCTTAGCAACCGCATACTGTACTGCAATGCTACCAATGCCACCTGAAGCAACCGAAATAACTACAACATCTTTTGAATTTAAATGAATTCTTCTAAAAGCTCCACCTACTGTTAAAGAGGCCACGCCCATAGTAGCAGCATGATTCATGTCAATCTTCTCTGGTTTCAATGCGATTTCCGATTCACAAACACAAATTTCTGTTGCTAACGCACCCCTCTTAGTACCAAGTCCAGGATCACTTATTATTGTTCCAAAAACCTTGTCACCTACTGAAAAATGGCTCACTCCTTCACCAATTTCTGTGATAACACCAGCAAAATCCCTAGCGACACCTCTTGGAAATAAAGATGATTTTGATTCAAACCAACGACTTGGTTGTTTTAATTTTGTCAAAAAACTCAAAAAACGAAGTGGCTTCGCCCCCTCGAAAGTTTTGTAATCAATAGGATTTAAACCAACAGCAAATACTTTTACCCTAACTTGATTCATTCTTAATGATTCAGATGTAATATTTACTAATTCTAGGACTTTTTCATTACCAAAACGATTATACTGTATTGCTTTAATAACCATTATCTAATTCTCCTAATCCCTAACAAATTGAGTGAATACTCAATTAATTTTTATATATTATACGCTTATTCTTCAAAGAAATCAACTGCTCTATGATTTTTAAACAAAAAGACCTATCCGAATAGATAGATCTTTATTTTCTTATAATTTACCTGCTACTGCATCCAATAATTCTTGGATTTTCGCTTGGTTGCTTCCTCCAGCCATGGCCATGTCTGGTTTACCACCACCACGTCCATCGACGATTGGAGCTAATTCCTTAACCAAGTTACCTGCGTGCACATCTTTTGTCTTGCTGGCTACAAGGACATTCACCTTGTCACCGATGGCTGCGACAAGAACAAGCACATCAGAGTAGTCTTTTTGCTTCCAGTTATCCGCAAATGTACGAAGAGCACCTGCATCTGATACAGACACTTGGCTAGCAATGTAACGGTGTCCGTTTGCTTCTTGAACATTCTTGAAGATATCGCCTGCGGCTGCAGCTGCAGCTTTTTCCTTCAATTCTGCATTTTCTTTTTGCAATTGACGGAGTTGTTCTTGAAGTCCTTCAACTTTGTGAGGTACTTCTTTGAGTTGAGGAGCTTTCAAGGTTGCTGCAACTGCTTTCAGAGCATCTTCTTGTTCACGATACGCTTCAAAGGCTTCCTTACCAGTCACTGCCAAGATACGACGAGTTCCTGAGCCAATTCCTTCTTCCTTGACAATCTTGAAGAGACCAATCTCAGAAGTATTACCTACGTGAGTACCACCACAGAGCTCAACAGAGTAATCACCAATCGTTACAACACGGACTTCCTTACCGTATTTTTCACCAAAGAGGGCCATAGCTCCCATTTCTTTAGCAGTATCAATGTCTGTCTCAACAGTTTCCACTGCGATGGCTTCCCAAATCTTCTCATTGACTTGTTGCTCAATAGCACGCAACTCTTCTGGAGTGACAGCTTGGAAGTGAGTGAAGTCAAAACGAAGGAATTCTACTTCATTAAGTGAACCTGCTTGAGTTGCATGGTGACCAAGGATATTATGAAGAGCTGCATGGAGCAAGTGAGTGGCTGTGTGGTTCTTCATAACACGGTGACGACGGTTGGTATCGATAGCCAAGGTGTAGTCTTGGTTCAAAGCAAGTGGCGCAAGAACTTCAACGGTATGGAGTGGTTGTCCGTTTGGTGCCTTTTGTACATCTGTTACCGTCGCTACGACATTTCCTGCAGCATCCAAGATTTGACCGTGGTCCGCAACCTGTCCACCCATTTCAGCGTAGAATGGTGTTTCTGCAAAGATCAGTGATGCAGTTCCTTCTGAAACAGCTTCTACTTCTGCATTATCTGCTACGATAGCCACCAACTTAGAAAGTAATTGACTAGCATTGTAGTTGAAGACACTTTCCACAGTGATGTTTTGAAGGGTTTCGTTTTGCATCCCCATTGATCCGCCTTTGACAGCAGATGCACGCGCACGTTCTTGTTGTTCCTTCATGGCTGCTTCAAAGCCTTCACGGTCTACAGTCATTCCTGCTTCTTCAGCAATTTCTTCTGTCAATTCTACTGGGAATCCGTAAGTATCGTAGAGTTTGAAGACATCTTGACCAGCGATAACGCTTTGACCTTTTTCTTTCAAGTCTGCTACGATTGTTTCTGCAAAGTGTTGACCTGAGTGAAGGGTACGTGCAAATGACTCTTCTTCACTCTTAACGATTTTTTCGATAAAGTCACGTTTTTCAAGCACTTCTGGGTAGTAGCTTTCCATGATCTTTCCAACAGTTGGAACCAGTTTGTAAAGGAAAGGCTCATTGATACCCAATTTTTGACCATGCATTGACGCACGACGGAGGAGACGACGGAGAACATAGCCACGACCTTCATTTCCAGGAAGGGCGCCATCACCGATAGCAAATGAAAGTGAACGGATGTGGTCAGCGATGACCTTGAAGCTCATGTTGTCGCCATCTTGGTCGTAAACCTTACCAGACAATTTCTCAACTTCACGGATGATTGGCATGAAGAGGTCTGTTTCAAAATTGGTCTTAGCACCTTGAATCACCGCCACCAAACGCTCCAAACCAGCGCCCGTATCAATGTTTTTGTGTGGCAATTCCTTGTACTCGCTACGAGGAACAGCAGGGTCTGCATTAAATTGTGACAAAACGATGTTCCAGATTTCGATGTAACGGTCGTTTTCGATATCTTCTGCAAGAAGACGAAGACCGATATTTTCTGGGTCAAAGGCTTCTCCACGGTCAAAGAAGATTTCAGTATCAGGTCCAGAAGGTCCCGCACCGATTTCCCAGAAGTTGTCTTCGATTGGGATCAAGTGGCTTGGGTCCACTCCTACTTCAATCCAGCGGTTGTAAGAATCTGTATCATCTGGATAGTAGGTCATGTAGAGTTTGTCTTTAGGGAAGTCAAACCACTCAGGACTTGTCAAAAGCTCATATGCCCAGGTAATGGCTTCATCACGGAAGTAATCTCCAATGGAGAAGTTCCCTAACATTTCAAACATAGTATGGTGACGAGCCGTCTTCCCTACGTTTTCGATATCGTTGGTACGGATTGCCTTTTGTGCATTGGTAATACGTGGATTTTCAGGGATGATAGTCCCATCAAAGTATTTCTTAAGAGTTGCAACCCCTGAGTTGATCCACAAAAGGGTTGGATCGTTTACTGGAACCAAACTTACTGATGGTTCTACAGAGTGGCCTTTACTAGCCCAGAAATCAAGCCACATTTGGCGAACTTGTGCACTAGATAATTGTTTCATATGTATCTCCTTTTTACTAATTTGAGTCTCTTTCTAGCATTTCCACATAGTCGATAGCGACACAGAGGGAAATAACTAGGTCTGCATAAGATTCGTCATAGACTGTTACAGTGTAGGTAGAGGTTAAATGGAAAAGTTCCTTGGCGATTTCCGCAATCACTTGATCACGGTCATCCAGAAGTTTAAAATTCAAATCCCAGATATTTCCTTCGATACGAAGTCCGAGGTTGTCAAACTCATACTTATCTCTGAAGAAAGTCAACTTCTTTCGGATATAAAAACTATCTCCATTACTGAGTTGAATCTCAAAGCGGGGCATGAAGGTCAGAATTTCTTTACTAATCTCGCTTACCTGCTCACCGGCTGCATCATAGATGGTAAAGGTTTTAGGTAACTTAAAAAAGAACCCTCAACTTGATAGGCGATATTGCCCAACTCATCCTTGATATCAAAGCGTTCGCCACCTAGGCGAAATTTTTGTTTGACAAGAAATGTTCTCATAAGTACCTCCAAAAATAAAAGACAAATCCATATCACGAAGGGCGAAAAACCGCGGTACCACCTTCATTCAATGAACTTGTCATTCTTGATTCTTATGCAATTGTTACAATCGAGTAGCATGATTTTCTATCTTAGATGGCTCGCAGCACCGCCAATTCTCTGAACTAAGATGGAGAGAAAATCAATTCTCAACTTTATTATTATATCGTTTTTAAAGGATTTCGTCAAGGTTAATGGCCAACTCATTTCTTTAGAAGTTTCCCAAATATTATATAGGCGATAGACCACAAGAAACTTCCAACCAATAAGAATTGACCTAAAACAATGAGATAATCCAAAATTGAGACTAACTTATACCATCCACTAAATAGAAGACAGGGAAGAACAGTAAATAGCATAATGATAAAATGTATAATAGATTGTTTAAATAGCGACCATTTTTCAATTTCATAAATTACCGAGGCTGATGCTATTGAGGTAGCAATAATGCCAACCAAAAATGTACTTTTAACCTGAAAAATATCAATCCCTTGAAGTCTCATAAAAATTGCTAAACTGGTCATAATGACAAAAGGAATAATTCCTCTAAAAATAGCTTTTTTAATCATAGCTACTACCTCAATCATAAACTAAAATGCCTTTAACTCTATCGAAATTATAGCATAATTAAGTATATTTTTCTACTAATTCATGTTCTATTTTAATAAATAACCTAGCCATAAAATAGTTAATTTTCTATGGCTAGGTTTTATTTTTTTGTCTGATTGAAATTATTTCCGATAGTAGATAATCTCCTACTTCCGATACATCTTAAATTGTAGGAAGAGGTCACTATAGATTCCTGTCCATTTATGGTCAAACTTCTCATAAACTTCTAGGTGTTTCATGGTATCTGCATCTGGATAGAAGGACTTGTCCTCTTTTGTCTCCTCTGGGAGCATTTCCTTAGCAGCATTGTTTGGTGTTGAATAGCCGACATACTCTGCATTCTTGAGAGCATTTTCAGGCTTCAACATGAAGTTGATAAAGGCATAGGCCGCATCCTGGTTCTTGACAGTTTTAGGAATAACCATGTTGTCAAACCAGAGGTTACTTGCTTCTGTCGGCACAACATATTTGAGGTTAGGATTCTTTTCCAACATCTGACTGGCTTCTCCTGAGAAAGTCACACCGATAGCAGCATTGTTCTGAATCATATAACCCTTCATCTCATCGGCTACAATAGCCTTGATATTAGGAGTTAGCTCATACAGTTTATCGACCGTTTGTGATAGTTGTTGAGGATCTTTTGAGTTAAGGCTATAGCCTAGTGAGTTAAGACCTAAACCAAGCACTTCACGCGCCCCATCAAAGAGCATGATCGAATCCTTGTATTCAGGTTTCCAGAGGTCGTCCCAATGTTCAGGCGCTTCTTCCACCATGGTTTCATTGTAGACAATTCCCAAAGTTCCCCAGAAGTATGGGATAGAGTACTGGTTATTTGGATCAAAAGACTGATTGAGAAATTCTGGACCGATATTCTCAATGCCCTTAATCTTACTATAATCTAATGGAACTAAAAGGTCTTCATCCTTCATTTTGTTAATCATGTACTCACTTGGGATGGCAATATCATAGGTTGTCCCACCCTGCTTGATTTTCGTGTACATGGCTTCGTTGGAGTCAAAGGTTTCGTACTGGACTTGGATTCCTGTTTCTTCTGTAAATTTCTCCAGAAGTTCAGGATCGATATAATCTCCCCAGTTGTAGATGACCAATTTTTGACTATCCCGGCTATTGATTTTACTATCAAGATGGTAAGAAATTCCCCACAAGACAAGGATAATGGCTAAAATTCCAGCTAAAAATGAATAGAGTCGTTTCATGCTTTCTCCTCCTTCTCACGTGAAATGAAGTAATATCCAACTACTAGGATAATACTAAAGAGAAAGACCAAGGCTGAGAGAGCATTGATTTCCAGCGAAATTCCCTTACGAGCCCGAGAGTAAAACTCGACTGAGAGAGTTGAAAAACCATTCCCCGTTACAAAGAAGGTCACGGCAAAGTCATCTAGTGAATAGGTGAAAGCCATGAAGTAACCAGCGATGATAGAAGGTGTCAGATATGGCAACATAATTTCCTTGAACATTTGGAACTGACTAGCTCCAAGGTCATAGGCTGCATGGATCATATCTCCATTCATCTCTTTCAATCGTGGCAAGACCATGAGCACTACGATTGGAATCGAGAAAGCCACGTGACTGAATAAAACAGTCAGAAATCCAAGAGAGAACTTGAGTTGGGTAAAGAGAATCAAGAAGCTAGCACCAATCATAACGTCGGGTGCAACCATGAGGATATTATTGAGTGATAGAAAGGCTTCTTGGTATTTTTTACGTGATTGATAAATGTAAATAGCACCAAAAGTTCCAATCACTGTCGCAATCAAGGCTGATAGAAAGGCTAGTAAAAAGGTCTGAACCAAGATGAGCATGAGTCTTCCATCTCCAAACATGGTTTCAAAGTGAGACAAACTAAAGCCTGTAAAGCTATTCATATCATCCCCGGCATTGAAGGCATATCCGATTAGGTAAAAGATTGGCAAATAAAGGACGATAAAGACAAAGGCTAGGTAAAGATTTGATAATTTTTTCATCGTTCTCTCCTTTCCTTAGTCACCCACATAGTGATAAACATAGTCAGGATAAGAACAACACCGATAGTTGAACCCATACCATAGTTGTCATTGGTTAAGAAGTTCTGCTCAATGGCAGTCCCCAAGGTAATCACTCGGTTCCCTCCAATCAAGCGTGTCAACATGAAGAGACTCAAACTTGGGATAAAGACAGATTGGACTCCGCTTCGCACCCCGTTCATAGACAGAGGGAAGATGACATGGCGGAAGGTTTCCCACTTGGTTGCACCGAGGTCATAGCTGGCATTAATGAGATTGTTATCCATATCATCCAAAACATTGAAGATGGGCAAAATCATAAATGGAAGCTCGATATAGCTTGCGACAAAGATAAATGAGAAATCTGTAAATAGCAACTGCTGAGAACCAATTCCGATAAATTCTAAGAATTGGTTAATAGAGCCATTTTGACCAAAAATTCCGATAAAGGCATAAGCCTTAAGGAGTAGGTTGATCCAAGTTGGCAAAATGATTAGCATGAGCCAGAGTTGACGGTGTTTGAGACGAGTCAAAAAGAGGGCTGTTGGATAGCTAATCAAGAGTGTCACTAAAGTCACAATCCCTGCATAGAGAACAGAGTTGAAGCTCATTTTGAGATAGGTTAAGTTTTGTGACGCAAAATAGGATTTATAGTTTTCTATACTAAACTGACCTTCGATGTTGAAAAATGATTGTCCAAAAATCAAGACCAAGGGTGCCAATACAAAGAGGGCAATCCAAAGCATGTAGGGCACTACAAAGAGTTTAGAGGTTGTTTTCTTCATCTCTTTCCTCCTCAATAGCGTTAATCAAACCTGCTTCTTGCTCTTCGATTTCTACGTATTCTTCGATACGAGCATCGAACTCTTCTTCTGTTTCATTGAGACGCATGATGTGGATGTCTTCTGGTTCAAAGTCCAGACCGATTTCCTCACCAACGATGGCCTTACGAGTTGAGTGAATCATCCATTCGTTGCCAAGTTCATCATAGGCGATAATCTCATAGTGAACCCCACGGAAGAGCTGCGTATCGACCTTAACTTGAAGTTTTCCTTCCTCTGGAAGAGTAATACGCAAGTCCTCTGGACGAATGACGACTTCGACTGGCTCATTTGGCTTCATCCCACCGTCGACCGCTTCAAATCGTTTGCCATTGAACTCGACCAAGTAGTCCTCAATCATGGTTCCTGGAAGAATGTTTGATTCCCCGATGAAGGTAGCAACAAAGTGGTTGATGGGCTCATCGTAGATATCAACTGGTGTACCAGACTGAACGATTTCTCCGTCATTCATAACGAAAATCCAGTCACTCATAGCCAGGGCTTCTTCCTGATCGTGGGTAACAAAAACAAAGGTGATACCCAAGCGTTGTTGCAGTTCACGCAGTTCGTACTGCATGTCTGTCCGCAACTTCAAGTCAAGTGCTGACAAAGGCTCATCCAAGAGCACCACTCGAGGCTGGTTGATAATCGCACGCGCAATAGCTACACGCTGACGTTGTCCTCCAGATAGCTTACGAATCGAACGTTTTTCAAAACCTTCTAACTGAACCATCTTGAGAACCTCTAAGACACGTTTTTCGATTTCTTTCTTATCGACCTTACGCAAACGCAATGGAAAGGCAACATTTTCAAAGACATTCATATGCGGGAACAAGGCATAAGACTGGAAGACTGTATGAACATCACGCTTGTTGGTCGGGATATCATTGATTCGCACGCCGTCCAACAAAATATCACCAGTCGTTGCATCCAGCAAACCTGCGATGATATTCAGAATAGTTGATTTCCCTGAACCAGATGCTCCTAAAAGCGTGTAGAACTTTCCTTCTTCCAACTCAAAGTTAATATCCTTGAGAACCTTGGTGTCGCTATCTTCAAAAACTTTAGAAACGTTTCTGAATTCGATAATTGGTTTTTTCAATTCCTCTAAATTCCTTTTTCTTCGTAAATTAACAGATTGGGACCTTTTTGAATGCTAGAAAGAAGCTTAGGACATAAAATGCCCTAAATCTCATCTAGCGATAAAATCCCAATCTTTGAATGATGTGTAAAAATAATGTTATTCGTGCTCACCCAGGATACGAACTTCTCTCTCGAGGGTAACGCCTGAATGTTCTTTAACTTTTTCAATGACAGACTCAATTAAGTCTTCATAATCTCTAGCAGTTCCATCAGCTACATTTATCATAAAGCCTGCATGCTTTTCTGAGACTTCTACACCACCGATACGGTAGCCCTTCAAACCAGCTTCTGAAATCAATTGCCCTGCAAAATGCCCAACCGGACGTTTAAAGACAGAACCACAAGATGGATACTCCAACGGTTGTTTGAGTTCTCGTAAATGAGTCAAGCGTTCCATTTCTTGTTTGATAGTCTCATAATTTCCTGGAGATAGTGCGAATTTAGCTGATAAGACGACTGCTCCAGATTCTTGAATGGCTGAATGACGATAACCAAAGGCTAAGTCTTTGGCAGCTAAAGTCTCAATTTCACCATCTTTTGTTAAAACCTGACACGATTGCAAGATATGAGCAATCTCACCACCATAGGCACCAGCGTTCATAAAGACAGCACCACCGACGCTTCCTGGAATTCCACAAGCAAACTCAAAACCCGTCAAACTATGACGAAGAGCTATACGAGTCGTTTCAATCAAGTTAGCTCCAGCTTCTGCCTCAATCGTATAACCATCAACTGTGACATTATTTAACTTGTCACACATGATGACAAAACCACGAACGCCACCTTCACGAACGATAATATTACTTGCATTTCCAAGAACCATCCATGGGATATTTTCTTGATTGGCAAATTTAACGACACGAGCCATCTCGTAGCGATTACGAGGAAAAACTAGATAATCTGCCTTTCCTCCAACTTTGGTGTAGGTATAAGTTTTCAATGGCTCATCGAATCGAATATCAATTCCTTCTAAGGTTTCTTTTAATTTATCTAATACAGTCATCTTTCTTATCCTTTAATAAAATTCATTCCATTATACCATTTTTAGCGATTTTTTTCGATGATTTGATGAGCTTTTTTATTGATACAAATGAAAAAGAGGCTAGGCCTCTTTTAGTTTATTGTTTTTTATACAAGATAGTTTTTGTAAAGTATACAAATAAAACAACTTCCACTGCTAACAATCCTTCGACAAGAAGCGGATTTGAAATCCAACCAACCTGTGAAAGACTAGGAGCTAGATCAAAGAAGGCATGTAAACCATAAGCAGCTACTAGATAAATCCAATTCTTTTGACGGACTGCTTGATAAACCCAGAAAGAGAGACCAATTTGCATCACCAGAGCAAGTATACGTTCAACACCTAGTAAATAAACCTGCCAAGCAGATAGAGATTGAACTGTTTCGAGAGTAGTTTTGGGAAGGAGATTTGCTACATCGGGATTTGAAGACTCTAATAATGAAAAAAGAATCAAAAGACTAATCAAACTTCCCATTCCTAGGTAGAGCAACTCCAATCCACCATGCCCCAATCCATAAGCTAGGGCATCTGAATCTTCCAAGTTTCTCTTCTTCTCCAACCATTTAAAGAAAACAAGGCGAGCTGTTTCTTCAAAGAGAGCAGCCATACTGATTCCATAAATTACATAGAGAAGAGGATTTTCCGTCATGAGCGAAATAGTCCCATCCTTTTGTGGATGAAGAACTAGGAGATGAACAATTTTCTCTAAGACTTGAGAAGAAACAAAGAATGCAACTGCCCCCAATCCCAATACTGCAAAATTAATCTTGTATTTCTTTCTTGCGTACCAAATAGCTGCTATAAGAAATACAACTAAAGCTATCATAGTAATTATTACATGAATTTTCATACTTTTCTCCTTTTATTCAGCCTGATCGATATCTTTTTTCATCTCATCAACATTAAACTTAGCAAAGAGGTACTGACGGTCTTGGACAGGAAAACGTTGATCCAACTGATCGACAGCTCCAACCTCTACAATACCTTCCTTGATGACAAAATCCATCACGTGACCACCAAAGGTTAGGTCATCTGAGATAAAGTGCAAATGATAGCCTGCAACACTAACACCATGGAAAATTTCAGGTGTCCAGAATCCAACGATAGTCCCAGAGATATTTTCGCAACTATATTCAGGCTGATGAGTCGCAACCTCAGCAAACTTAGTTTCGCTTGTCGATTTTGGTATCATGCGAACATGCATGTGTTTAAAATCACCATGAATCTTAATCGAACGGAAAAGATTTTCTCCATCATAATAGGACTCGATACGTTTTTCTAGTTCCTGATCAGTCATTTCAAAACGCTGACGGAAAATAACTTCTGCCTGGTGGGGTACGACTGCCGCATAAGGAATCAAGGCATCTGGTGAAACTTCTACGATTTCAGGTTTGTCACCTGACCCTTTAGCCTGATAGGCTTTACCATCTAAGACAATTAACTCTCCATCGATAGAATCCAGGGTTCCTAACCCTAAATCACCATGTTCAAGCAATTCACCAACGGTCATGGTTCCACCGTAAAGTCCTGCCATCAAGGCTCCCAAAGTATTATATTGGAATAATTTCACTGGTTCTTGCACCTTCATCATCTCACTATTCTTTGAAAATTTTACTTTCTAAGTATATCATATTTCTTACTAGAATTGAATGCTAGACTCCCTTTTAATACACAATGAAAATCAAAGAGCAAACTAGGAAACTAGCCACAGGTTGCTCAAAACACTGTTTTGAGGTTGTGGATAAGACTGACGTAGTCAGCTCAAAGCTCTGCTTTGTGGTTGTAGATAAGACTGACGTAGTCAGTAACATATATACGGCAAGGCGACGTTGACACGGTTTGAAGAGATTTTCAAAGAGTATAACATTGTCAAACGTCCAAAAAAAAGGTACAATGTAACAAAATCAAGAGAGGTCTGGAATGAAGCAAGAAAGCAAGTATGAACAAGTTGTTCGCTATCTAAAAGAAGAGATTGAATCAGGAAAACTTCAAACAGGAAGTCGCCTGCCTTCTATCCGAAAACTCAGTCAGGAATTTCGCTGCAGTAAGGACACCATTCAGCGTGCACTCTTGGAACTCCGACACGAGAAATACATCTACTCCAAACCTCAAAGTGGCTATTATGTTTTAGAACAACAAAGTAGTCACGAAGACCTATTAATTTCAGTGAATGACGAGCATGTTGCTGCCTATGACGACTTTCGCCTTTGTGTTAATGAAAGCTTAATTGGTCGAGAAAACTATCTCTACAACTACTATGAACACCAAGAAGGCTTAGAAGAATTACGAAAGTCTGTTCATTCCTTACTCTTTGACCAAGCAATCTATAGCAAACCAGACCAGTTAGTCATGACAACTGGAACCCAGCAAGCACTGTTTATTCTTTCTCAAATTGACTTTCCAGGTAAGGGCCAAGAAATACTGGTCGAACAACCAACCTATCACCGAATGAACCAACTTCTGCTGGCTCAAAATCTTCCCTATCAAACCATTGAACGTCGGGTGGATGGCATTGACCTGAAAGAACTTGAGAAACATTTTAAAAGTGGTAACATTAAATTTTTCTACACCATTCCTCGATTCCACTATCCTCTGGGTCATTCATATTCTGAAGAGGAGAAACGTGCTATCCTTGATCTAGCAGCCAAATATCAAATTTATATCGTTGAAGATGATTATCTAGGAGATCTAGATCCTAAAATGGGACAAACCTTTCATTATTTGGACCAAAATGATTTGGTCATCTACATCAAGTCTTTTTCTACAAGTATTTTCCCTGCACTTCGAATCACTGCTCTCATACTTCCAAATCCTATTAAAGGTCCTTTTGTGGCCTATAAAAACATTCTGGACTATGATAACAACCTCATTATGCAAAAGGCTTTATCACTCTATATTGATAGTCAACTCTTTGAAAAAAATAGAGTAGCAAGATTGGCACTGCAAGAGAAAAGTCAAGACTTCATTCATAAGCTATTAAAATCTTATCCCCTTTCCCTACCAAACTATCCTCTCCATGATGGACTTCTGCTTGATCTCAGGAACTATCCTAAGATTGCAAGCCTCAAACATAGCTCTTTAAATCTAGACTTTTTCGAATCGTCCTACATTGAGACTTGCCCTTATCAATTTGCTAAGATTCCTTTAGAAAATCTTGAAACAACATTAAATTACTTAAAAACAGAGAGTGGGACAGAAATCGGTAATTCGTTAGAATTCGATTTCGTCGTCCCACCTCCGCACAGTTGAGTAAGGCTGTAAAAGCTGATGAAATCAGCGTAGTAGAGCCCACTCAACCACTGCGTCTTGCTTGATAATCCAATGACAATTGAGAGGCTAGGACTTTTGTCCCAGCCTCTGTTATTTTTTATTGCTCTACTTCTGTTAGCTTGGCAGCTTTTTCAAGATATGTTTGATAAGTACCGTCATCTTTCAGTTTTTGAATAACCTTATCAACTACTTCCTTCAAATCTGAATTGCCTTTCTTGATAGCAATTGCATTTTCTTCGCCTTCTTTCATAGTTAAGCTTACTGTTGCGACAGCCAAGTCAGCATTTTTTGTTGCATAGCTGAGGGCTACTGGCTCGTCCATATGAACAGCATCAACCTTACCTGATTGAAGTTCATTAACAGCTTCACCCATATTTGTCAATGAAGTCAACTGCGCTTTAGGAAGTTGCTCTTTGACCATAGATTCAGGGACAGTTCCTTTTTGAGCTGCAATATTTGCACTTGCTAGAGAATCCAAATCTTTGTATTTTTCAAGATCAGTTTTTCTGATTAGGAAGCTAATCTTGTTCTCATAGTAAGGAATTGAGAAATCAAAGACTTCTTTTCTTTCTTCAGTTGCACTGATTCCCGCAATGGCCAAATCTGCTTTCCCTGTTTGAAGACTGGTCAAGACATTATCAAAACTCATGCTTGAAACTTCCAATTTCACTCCAAGTTCATCAGCAATAGCTTGTGCCATATCAATATCAGCACCGACGACTTGGTTCTTGCCATCCACAAGTGCTTGAAATTCAAATGGTGCATAGTCTGGGCTAGTTGCGACCACTAATTTACCTTTTTGTTTGATTGCCTCTACTGCAGACTGTGAGCTTGAGCTAGATGATTGGCAAGCAACTAAAAAGAAACTTGCAAGAAAACTACATAAGACAAATATCCATTTTTTTAATTTCATAAATAAACAACCTCTCTATCAATTTTGTATAATTATAACTCAGTAAGCCTCGCTTGTCAAGTATAAATTTAATATTTATTTATTTTTTCATTCTCTTAAACAAAAAAAGAAGCTTTTATTCATTATTAGGCTTCTTTTTCTGTATATTTAATCAATTTTACAATTCGACAATCTTACCTGTTTCAAAGTAAACAACCCATTCACAGATATTCTTTGCATAGTCACCGATGCGCTCCAAGTATGAAATCACTTGGAAGTAATCGCGACCTGTGACAATAGCATCTGGATTCTTTCTGATTTCTTCAGTTGCCAGATCTCGAATATTTTCAAAGTAATGGTTGATTTTTTCATCCATGGTTGCAACTTCGTAGGCCTTATCAACTGATCCGTTAAGGTAAAGTTCAAGAGTTGTTTCCACAAAATCTTTAACATCGCGTCCCATGTTTTTGATTTCTTCCTCAACTGCTGGGATACGTTGTTCACCCTTCATACGAATAGTTGCTTCCGCAATAGATACCGCATGGTCACCCATACGTTCTAAGTCTGATACAGCTTTTAGGACTGTCAACACTGTACGCAAGTCTTGTGAAACAGGCTGTTGAAGTGCAATAATTTCAAATGATTTCTTTTCAAGTTTTACTTCGTATTCATTTACTTCTGCGTCTTCCTCGATAACTTCTTTTGCCAAGTCACGGTCATGTGTCACAAAAGCTCGTACTGTACGATTGATTTGGGAAAGAACTTCTTGTCCCATAGCATAAAATTGATTATGCAATTTCTCTAAATCTTCTTCAAATTGAGATCGTAACATCTTTTTCTCCTTATCCAAATTTACCTGAAATATAATCCTCTGTTTCCTTATGTTGTGGGTAGAGGAACATTTCCTTGGTATCGTTAAATTCAATCAAATCTCCATCAAGGAAAAAGCCTGTTTTATCAGAGATTCGAGATGCTTGCTGCATAGAACGAGTTACCAAGAGCATAGTGTACTTGTCCTTGAGACTATATAGGGTTTCTTCGATTTTTCCAGCTGAGATAGGGTCTAAGGCCGAGGTTGGCTCATCCAAAAGAATAATCTTTGGACTAGTCGCCAAGACACGGGCTACACAGACACGTTGCTGTTGACCGCCTGAAAGACCAATTGCTGAATCATGCAAGCGATCTTTGACCTCATCCCAGATTGAAGCACGCTGTAAAGCTTTCTCCACCGCTTCATCCAAAACGTTCTTATCTTTTTCCCCATTAATGCGGAGACCATAAACAACATTTTCGTAGATAGACATTGGGAATGGATTAGGTTGTTGGAAAACCATCCCGATTTCCTTACGTAATTCAACCGTGTCAGTACGCGGACTATAGATATTGTGCCCATTATAAACCACTGATCCAGTTGTCGTCACTTCAGGATTAAGGTCACCCATTCGGTTAATAGCTTTGAGTAGGGTTGACTTCCCTGAGCCTGATGGTCCGATAAGAGCTGTGATTTCCTTGGGTTGGAAAGATAAGGAAACACTATTCAAAGCCTTCTTTTTATTGTAATAAACAGACAGGTCTTTAACCTGCAAAATCGGTTCTGTCATACTGTTCCCTTTCTAACCAAAGTGTCCAGTTACGTAGTCATTGGTTGACTGTAGCTTAGCATTTTGGAAAATATTAGCAGTTTTATCATACTCAATCAAATCACCCAAGTAGAAAAATCCTGTATAGTCACTAGCACGCGCAGCCTGTTGCATACTGTGGGTTACGATGATAATGGTAAAGTCTTTCTTCAACTCCAACATAGTTTCCTCAAGTTGAGCTGTTGCAATCGGATCCAAGGCTGATGCAGGTTCGTCCATCAAGAGAATATCTGGTTTTACAGAAATAGCACGAGCAATGCAGAGACGTTGCTGCTGACCACCTGAAAGCATCAAGGCTGACTTATGAAGGTCATCTTTTACCTGATCCCAAAGGGCAGCCTGGCGAAGTGAGGTTTCTACAATTTCATCAAGAACTTTCTTGTCCTTAACTCCTGCACGTTCATGTGCAAAGGTGATGTTGCGGTAGATTGATTTAGCAAATGGATTTGGACGTTGGAACACCATTCCGATATGTTTACGCATTTCATAAACATTAATTTCAGGACGGTTAACGTCAATACCTCGATAGAGAATTTGTCCTGTCACCTTAGCAATATCAATGGTATCATTCATACGGTTGAGACTGCGAAGGTAGGTTGATTTCCCTGATCCAGACGGACCAATCAAGGCTGTGATTTTATTTTTTTCGAATTGCATATCGACGCCCTTAATGGATTCGTTTTTACCGTAGTAAACATGTAAATCCTTAGTAGAGAGGGCCACTTTTTCTTCTGGAAAGGTAATGATATGCTTTTCATCCCAATTATATTTTGACATGGCTTCTCCTTTAGGCAGCTGTTAATTTCTTATGTAGATAGCTTCCAAGTTTACGTGCTCCAAAGTTAAAGATCAAGATAAAGATGAGAAGCACCGCAGCAGAACCTGCTGAAACAAGAGTTCCATCAGGAATAGTTCCTTCACTGTTGACTTTCCAGATATGGACAGCCAAGGTTTCTGCTTGACGGAAAATTGAGATTGGACTTGTTACGCTGAGAATATTCCAGTTTGACCAGTCAAGAGCTGGAGCAGATTGTCCTGCTGTGTAGATTAGGGCTGCAGCTTCACCAAAGATACGACCTGATGCAAGCACGATCCCCGTTACAATACCGGGAAGAGCTTCAGGAATGACAACATGAAGAACTGTTTCCCAACGAGAAAGTCCAAGCGCCAAACCAGCTTCACGTTGTGTATGGTGAACGTGCTTCAAACTGTCTTCAACGTTACGAGTCATCTGCGGAAGGTTAAAGACCGTTAAAGCCAAGGCACCTGAAATAATAGAAAATCCATACTCAAACTGAACTACAAAGATGAGGTAACCAAAGAGACCTACAACAACAGATGGTAGAGAAGACAAAATCTCAATACAGGTACGAACGAAATTGGTAACACGACCTTTTTTAGCATACTCAGCCAAGTAAATTCCAGCCCCCATTGATAGGGGAACAGAGATGAACAGGGTAATGACCAAAAGGAAGAAGGAATTATAAAGCTGAATTCCAATACCTCCACCTGCTTGGTAAGAAGATGATTTCCCAGTCAAGAAGGACCATGAAACATGAGGTAAGCCTCGAACCAAGATATAAAGAATCAAGGAAGCCAGAATAGTGACAATGATTCCTGCGATGGTATAGAGGACAGCTGTTGCAAGTTTATCTAATTTCTTAGCGTGCATAGTTTTTCTTTCCTCTTTCTTTCGTAATCAATTTAATCACACTGTTAAAGGCCAAACTCATCAAGAGCAATACTAAGGCCAGTGACCAAAGAACATTATTATCAACAGTTCCCATAACTGTATTACCAATTCCCATAGTCAATACAGATGTTAACGTCGCTGCTGGTGTTGTCAATGATGTTGGAACAACTGCTGAGTTACCAACAACCATCTGAATCGCAAGGGCTTCACCGAAAGCACGCGCCATACCAAAGACTACAGCCGTAAAAATACCTGAACGAGCAGCCTTCAAGGTTACACGCCAAATGGTCTGCCAACGAGTTGCTCCCATAGCTAAACTTGCTTCACGGTAGTGACGTGGAACCGCACGTAGGCTATCAGTTGTCATGAAGGTTACAGTTGGCAAAATCATAACAAAGAGAACGAAAATCCCTGACAAAATCCCAAAACCAGTACCACCAAAGACAGTGCGTACAAATGGTACTACGACCTGCAAACCGATAAATCCATAAACTACTGAAGGAATCCCAACTAGGAGTTCAATAGCAGGTTGCAAAATCTTTGCCCCTTTTGGTGATACTTCTGTCATAAAGACTGCTGCACCAATGGCAAATGGTGTTGCAATAAGAGCTGACAGGATAGTAACAATAAAGGAACCTAAAATCATTGGAAGAGCACCAAATTGTTTACCTGACGGATTCCAAGTTGCACCAAAAAGAAAATCAAAGATATTCACACCATTAACAAAGAAAGTGGACAAGCCTTTTTGGGCTACAAAGATTAAAATCATAGCCACAATAATAACAATCAAAGAGAGGCAGGCAAAAGTCAGACTTTTCCCTAATTTCTCAAGACGAGAGTTCTTTGACGGAGAGAGCAATTTTTTAGATAATTCTTCTTGATTCATTATTGGCTCCCTTCTAGCGCTGTCACAGTACCTGCAGCATCTTTTTCGACTTTCATTTCCTTGACAGAAATATAGCCCATTCCCTTAACGATTCCGTTCTGAACTTCGTCTGAAAGGACAAAGTTTAAGAATTCTGCAACCAATTCATTTGGCTCACCAAGAGTATACATGTGTTCATAAGACCACAAAGGCCAATTATTAGTGGTTACATTTTCAGAGATTGGTTCATAACCATTAAGTTTGATGGTCCCAACGGAATCATCAACATATGCAAATGCTAGGTAGGAAATAGCTCCAGGGGTTTGGGAAACGATTGATTTAACCATACCATTTGAATCTTGCTCCTGACTCTGAATCGCTGATTGACCATTCATAATCACACTATCAAAGGTCGCACGAGAACCTGAACTCGCAGCACGGTTGATAATAGAAATAGCCAAATCTTTCCCACCAACTTCTTTCCAGTTGGTAATTTCTCCTGTAAAGATTTGACGGAGCTGGTCTGTCGTTAGATCATCGACATCCACCTCTTTATTAATAATAACAGCAATTCCAGCAACGGCTACCTTATGGTCAACTAGAGCAGTTGCATCAATCCCGTCTTTCTCCTCAGCAAATACATCAGAGTTTCCAACATCTACTGCACCTGACTGAACTTGAGATAGACCTGTACCAGATCCACCACCTTGAACATTGACTGTTTTACCGATGTGAGTTGACGCAAGATCATCTGCTGCCGCCTCGACTAAAGGTTGAAGGGCGGTTGAACCAACAGCCGTCATAGACTCCCCACGGTCAATCCAACTTGCACATCCTGCTAGCGAACCAGCAAGTAAAAGAGTTGCAAGAGAAATGGTGAGTTTTTTAAATTTTTTCACTATTTGTCTCCTTGAAAATAATGATGAATAGCTTGGAATTTCGCCCTTATTTTCCATTAATTTTCACGAAAATTCCATACTTCCACTATAACATAGAATACTGATTTTGACTAGTTTTTTACCTTAAACCTCAAGCCCTTAGGGAAATAATTCTTTAGAGTATTTCCGGTCACTTTTGCAAAGCCCAGACCATTCCCACCAACTAAAACTTGGTACCAACCATTTTGCTGAGTTTCAGACAATTGAACTGTTTCACCAGATACGTATTTGACAAAATCTTCTTGATGAATCTCAATAACTTGCTTTACTTGACTCGGTTTTAAAGCCAGGCCAAGAGCAAAGCTTGGTTCAAAACGTTTTTTCTTAAAAGTTCCAAGATGTAGTCCATTCCGAGCAATTCTAAGTTTTCCTAAATCCGGTAGAACTTCTGGTAACAAATACAGTTGGTCTCCAAAAACTTGTAAGACTCCAGTCAATTTTTCTTTTAAATGTTTCTTCTCAAAATCCTGCCACAAGGAAAGTTGTTCACGAGAAAGGTTTGATTTAGAAGGTTTGAACTTCCCAGCCTTGTTTTGACCTTTAAACTGAAGATGGGCCACGAACTGACCTTCTCCCTTAAAGTGATGAGGGTACATTCTAGCAGTCTCAGCTTGGTTGATTCCTTGTGACATACCATTTATATGTTCTACTGGAATGAGTTCAAAGTCATAATTATCCATGAGCCAGCTAATGATTTCTTCATTTTCTTCTGGCGCCCAGGTACAGGTTGAATAGATTAGTCGACCACCATCAGCCAACATAGTAACTGCATCTGCTAAAATCTCACGTTGTAAACTAGCGCACTGACTAGGATAATCGACACTCCAATAATCCATAGCGTCAGGTTGTTTACGAAACATCCCTTCTCCTGAGCAAGGTGCATCTAAAACGATTAGGTCAAAATAGCCTTTAAAAATCTTAGCTAAACGGTCTGCTGATTCATTGGTCACAACGACATTAGTCGCACCAAAACGTTCCATATTTTCAACCAGTATTTTTGCTCGCTTACTTGAAATTTCATTGGAAACGAGAAGCCCCTCACCTTCTAGATAGGCTGCCAATTGTGTCGATTTTCCACCTGGTGCTGCTGCCAAATCCAAGACCTTCATGCCAGGAGTTGGATGAGCTACTTGCGCCACCATTTGTGCAGCTGGTTCTTGGGAATAGACCAGACCAGTTACATGCTCTGGAGACTTTCCAGAAACCTTACCATAGTAGCCCCAAGGTGTATTTGGAATAGCGTCTGAAAAAGAAACTTGACTTTCTTTTAAGGGATTGACACGAAAAGCAGAAACGGCTTCATCATCAAAAGAGGCAAGAAAAGCTCTTGCCTCATCTCCCAATATTGTTTCATATTTTTTTACAAATCCTTCTGGAAATTGCATTTAAGATTATTTCCTTTCGTAGATATAGGATTGAATTTCATCTTGCATCTCGACTGGTACCATCATTACGGCCTGCCGTGTTTGGAAATCAACTTCCTCACCAGCAATCGTAAGAACCTTATAACCTAAACTTTCACCTAGGATACTCGCTGCTGCATAATCCCAGGGTTGAAGATAAGTGATATACGTTAGTAGTCGACCTGATAGCACCTTTGCAAAACTAATCGCAGCGCTGCCATAAACTCGTGTGCCAAGTGCAGCATTTCCCAAGTCTGCTAAGCCCCATTCGTTGGTTTCTAGCATACCAGAATTACCAGCCACCAAAAATTCTCTTAACGGTTTCTTTTTAAATGCTGGTAAAGGTTCATCATTGCGACAAGGCGGAAAGTCTCCTCCACCATGGTAGCAATCGCCTTTCATAACATCATAGATAATCCCAAATTTCCCAACACCATCCTCAAAATAGGCTAGCATTACTGCAAAATCTTCCCCCTGTGCTACGAAGTTATTGGTTCCATCAATAGGATCAATAATCCATACACAACCTTGTCCAACTGCTGCACGCATACATCCTTCTTCTGCACAAAACAAATCATCTGGATAGCGAGAACGAATTTTCTCAATAAGAAAGGCTTGAACTTCTTTATCTAACTTAGTGACCAAATCTGTAGGCGAAGATTTTCTCTCAACATGGAGATCTTCTTTCATATGCTCGAGAATATACTCTCCAGCTTCCCTAACAATTTCTTTGGCAAATGTAAATTTATTTTCCAAGTGAAATCTTCCCTTCTCCTTTTTCTTTTGCCAATTGGACTGCACGGTAGAAAGAATATCCACTAACTGCTTCAAATTCACGTCCCAAACGTTTTTCTTCGCTCTTGCTGGGCACAACTGATTTGAATACCTTGTAGGAATCTAATAGTTGTTTTGCTTCTACCTTGGTTTCATAGGCAGCTTCAACATCATTAAAAAAAGAAAGCACTGAAGCAAGTTCTTCAGTGCTCCACGACAAATCTAGTGGGTAACTATACTGTTTATTCATCTAATTAATACCAGCTCTCAATGTAGCCTCTTTCAATTCTTGCTTACGATAACTACGAGGAAGAAACGCACGAATCTCATCTTCATTAAAGCCAATCTGCATACGTTTATCATCAATGATAATAGGACGACGCAAAAGACTAGGGTATTGCTCAATTAAACTAAGCAACTCCGTCACCGAGATACTTTCCACATCGATATTTAACTTTTGGAAAATTTTTGAACGAGTTGAAATGATGTCATCGGTACCGTTTTCGGTCAAGGAAAGAATTTGTTGCAATTCTTTTCTTGATAAAGGACTGGTCATAATATTGTGCTCTTGGAAAGGCACCTTATGATTATCTAGCCAGGCCTTTGCCTTACGACATGATGTACAACTCGGTGATAAAAATAGTGTAATCATGCTATTCTCTTCTTTGCATACTTTTCTCATTCTATTATACAAAAAAATAAAGCGCTTGACTAGTTATTTCCGTAAAAAAACCTATTTTTTCAAGAAAAATAGGTTTTTCGCACATTCTTTTAAAACATTTTTATGCATCTAATCTTTTAATTGCCTGTTTTTCGACTTTTAAGGTACATAAATCCAAAAATTAACTCATATAAGCAGAAAAATAGGAGAAAGGCATGCAGGAAAAAGTCCTCTGGTAGGATGAGAATGACTGGATCTTTTGCTGGATCAAAAAGCCAGGTATCATCACCTACAAAAAGAATTTGATGAAACAAGGTAAAGAATTGTTCAAACCCAATGAAGACACCAACTAAACCAAGAACCAAAGGTAAAGACAGCATAATCAAGAGACCTCTGCGATGTAGAGACAGAAAACCTTTCTGAATGACTTGCTTCCAAAAAAGATAAAAAATCGGTAGGGTAACTATCGCTACTCCTTGCGCTAGGTGAAAGAGTCCCTTGACAACCTCAAAATGATGAATCCCAGAGGCAGACGAAGGAAAATCTGGCATTTTCAATACTTGACTCAATGGATTGGTCAAATAATCCATCAAAACATTAAAGTTATGTTGGATGGTCTGAGGTTGCAGATGAACACGATTTGTCAAGTTTAACCAAGAAATTTCCAGAGGATAAATGAACCAAGCTAGATAAATGGTCAATAAAATAGAAAGCGAAAGGAGGAAAAGGAGACTTCCTCCAAAAGTTAACTTAGTTTTCATCAAAATTCCACTCCGCTAGACTTGAGAGGACATGGGTTGGGGCGATTGGTAAATCCGCTACTTCTTCAGGTTTTGTAAAACCAGTAGTTACTAACAAAGTTGGAATTCCATTATCGATACCAGCTCGAATATCAGTAAGATAATTATCCCCCACCATGACAATTTCTTGACGTTCAAGTCCTAGATGTTCAACAGCTTTGTCCATAATAATCGCATTAGGTTTCCCAATATAAACTGGCTTTACGCGAGTTGCTGCTTCGAGCAGAGTAATCAGCGAACCAGCACCAGGTAAAAGGCCTCGTTCCGTTGGGATGTTCAAATCTGGATTAGTACCGATAAAATGAGCACCTTTATGGATAGCTAGGGTCGCTGTAGCAAATTTTTCATAGTCGACCTGCCAGTCCAAACCAACAACAACATAGGCTGGATTTTCTTTATCTTCAACGTAGCCTGCTGCTTGAATGGCTTCCTTGAGCCCTGCTTCTCCAATCACATAGACTGTCTTTTTAAGCCCCAAATCATTCATGTAATCAATAGTCGCTAAGGTTGCAGTATAAATGGTTGACACAGGAGTATCAATATCAAACTGCTTAGCCAACATTTCCTGAACACTTTCAGGTGTGCGAGTTGTATTGTTAGTTACAAAAAGGTAGGGAATTCTACGCTTTTGCAAGTCATGAACAAAAGCTTCTCCTTCAGGGATGCGGTCTTTACCCTTGTAAATCGTTCCGTCTAAATCGATTAAATAACCTTTATAAGTCATACGTTTCTTTCTAATCTTTGTTAATTTTTTGCCAAGTTATCTTTGCCTGAGCATTGATATCGCCATCACTTGTGACTTGGTGATTGCTTTCTAGTTGATTCAATTCATAACTAGAAGTAATCATACCACCTGGTCGAACTTCCTTGACATATTTGAGGTTGATTTTTTTAGGAATATGATTGGTTAGAAAATCTGCCCCCATAACTTCAAAAACCCAGTCTAGGTATTTGCTATTATTGACATGGCCATTCATATCTAAGTCGTAAAAACGGACATGATAGTCCTTGCTAATCGCTTCTTCCAACTCAGCGTATTTTGGTCCACGGATCAGTTTCTTAGAAAACTCAGATTGATAAGGTGAGACTATTTCAGGTTCTACAGGATGAACCTTCCGACTATCACGATCCATAAGGACAAATGTAGCTACCATGCGAATGATTTCTTGACCATCTTCATCATAAATAGTAAATCGGCGGTAGCAAAATAGACGATTGTAGCTCAAGGCCTCTGTTTCGATGGTAATTTCCTCAGCAAAACGAGGAAGTCTAATCACATCGATATCATAATCAGTGATAATCCAAACTAGATTATACTGTTCTAAAACATCCTTGTCACTCACTCCTAGATTAATTGATTGCATTCCTGATACTTGTAGGGATAACAAGATAACATCTGGTAGCTTGATATGACCGTTCATGTCAGCCATATCAAAAGGGATTTTAGTTTTCATTTGATAAGTTAAGCCCATAATTTTACTCCAATATAAATCTTTCTGCTACTGTATCACCTAAGAAGAGACCTCTCTTAGTCATACGAACATGATCGCCATCAACCTGCATAAGACCTTGTTGAATCAAGTCTTTGATGATGTCCCCATAAAGTTCTTGGAAAGACTGTCCAAATTTTTCTTCAAATCTCTCCATGGAAACTCCAGACTTCTTGCGAAGTCCAAGGAACATCTCTTCTTCCATTTGCTCCCTTTGAGTCAGATGTTCTTCGTTGATACGAGCATTCCCATCTTCTACTGCCTTTAAATAATGGCGAATAGGCCCATGATTTTTATAGCGAATACCATCTACATAGCCAGATGCACCTGCACCAATACCATAATACTCAGCATTATCCCAGTACATAAGATTGTGACGACTTTCAAATCCTGGTTTAGAAAAATTAGAAATCTCATAATGCTCGAAGCCAGCTTTTTCTAGCTTTGAAATGATATACTCAAACATCTCAGCTTCTAATTCTTCCTTAGGAAGAGGTAATTTCCCTCGTCTCATACGATTCATAAAGACCGTATGGTTTTCCAAAATCAAACTATAAAGGCTCATATGAGGAATATCCAGAGCGATAGCCTTGGCAACATTCTCCTTAACCTGGTCCATAGTCTGACCAGGAAGTGCGTAGATTAAATCAATAGAGATATTATCAAAACCAGCCAATTTGAGGCGGTCAATATTTTCATAAATATCCTTCTCCAAATGACTACGCCCTATTTTTTTCAACATTTTGTCATCAAAGGTCTGAACACCTAGTGAAACACGATTGACTGCAGAATTTTTCAAAACAGCAATCTTATCAGCATCCAAATCACCGGGATTGGCCTCAATGGTCAATTCTTCTAAGACTGATAAATCTAAGTTTTTAGTCAATCCATCCAGAAGCAACTCTAACTGTGGCGCAGACAAGGCTGTCGGTGTTCCACCTCCAATATAGAGTGTACGTAATTTTTGAATATCATAAGAATGAAATTCTTGCAGTAGATGCTCTAGATAGCTATCCACCGGTTGATTCTTGATAAAAACTTTTGAAAAGTCACAATAATAACAGATTTGTGTACAAAATGGAATGTGCACATAAGCTGATGTCGGTTTCTTCTGCATAGTATTTATTATACCACAAAGAGTTCACTCAAGAAAAAAATCACCATTCCTGATTCATTTGAAAATCAGGAAATGGCGATTCTATTTAGTCTTCTTGAATATCGATGACAATTTCTTGACCATCTTCTTGATCTTCAACAACTACTTTTTCTTCCAATTGTTCTTTGAGACTGTTCAAGGTTTCTTTCGAAGCTTCAGTAGCTTGTTGAGCGTGATATTTTGCTTTATCGAGGACGGTATCGAGAGTAATTTCCCCAGATTCGATTTGTTCTTTTGTTTTAAGAACAAATTCTTTGGTTTGATCTTTGACATCAGTCAACTTTTCGCAGACTTGTTCTTTAGCGTATTCAGGATCTTCTTTCAAATCTTCAATAAAGTCTTGTGCTCGACTCGTAACTCGTTTCCCTTTTTCACTTGTTAGGAATAAAGCAACGGCAACACCTGAAACAGTTCCTAAAAGGATTGATGATAATTTACCCATGAGCTATCTCCTTTTTATTTTTTAAAAAATTTACTTGCAACACGAATGGCAGACAAACCAGCACTAGTCTTTAAAGTTTTTGAACCTGCAGATGAAGCTTTTTTACTCAAGACACGAGCTTGCTCATTTAGATCAGAAACAGAAACAGAAAGATCTGCAACTGCTGTAAAGAGTGGATCAATCGTTGCAACTTTAACATTGATATCGTCAGCAAGAACATTGACCTTTGCAAGTAGTTCGTTTGTGTGATGTAGAGTAACATTTACATCTGAAGTTAAGGTTTTAACAGTCGTTTCAGTTTCATCGATTACACGACCAACTTTTTGAAGGGTAATAATCAGATAAACTAAGAATACAACCAAGGCAATTGCCACAATGATATAAGCAACTTCTAACATTTTAATTCTCCTTTTTCACATTATAAAATGGTGCTTTTTTTCGATTTTGATAAACGATAATATAAATTCCAAGTCCAATTAATAGAACTGACAACCATTGAGATACTCGAAGTCCAAAGAACATGAGACTATCTGTTCGCATACCTTCAATGATCATACGTCCAAATCCATACCAAATTAGATAGAAGGCAGTGATATAACCACGACGAATACTCTTTAATCGACGTCTAAAAATAATAATCAACGTAAACCCAATGAGATTCCAGATAGATTCATAAAGGAAGGTTGGTTGCCGATATGAGCCATCGATATACATCTGATTCTTAATAAAACCAGGTAGGTAATCAAGATTTTCAACAGCTGCTCCGTAGGCTTCCTGGTTAAAGAAATTTCCCCAACGTCCTAGACTCTGCGCAATCATAACGCTCGGAGCTGCAATATCCAAGAAATCCCATGTGTTGATTAATCTACGATCAGAAAAGAAATAGAGTACGATTGCTCCGGTGATTAAACCGCCGTATATGGCAAGACCACCATTCCAGATGGCAAAAATCTCTCCCATATGCTGACTATAGTAGTCAAATCTAAAAATGACATAATAAAGTCGAGCACCAATGATAGCTAAAGGAAAAGCAATTAAAATAAAGTCTAAAATGTCATCGGATAAGATGTTCTTTTTTGGTGCTTCTTTACTTGCAAGATAGACTGCTAAAATAAGACCTGAAACGATGCAGAGTGCATACCATCTAATACCCAAAGGACCAATTTGAAAAGCAACTGGATCAATCATTCTTCATCTCGTTCCTTTCAATTAGTTTTGTCAATCGTTCTTCAAAGAGGCGTGTCGCATCAAAGCCCATCTCCTTCGAACGATAATTCATTGCAGCCGCCTCGATAACGACAGAGATATTACGTCCTGTTTTTACTGGGATACGAATACGTGGAATAGAAACACCTGAGATTTCCAATTCTTCCGCATTATTCCCCAAACGGTCAAAGACCTTATCGGTATCGTAATTTTCTAGATAGACAGCCAATTGAACTTGTGAAGAATCCTTAACGGCACTAGCCCCATAAAGGCTCATGATATCAATAATACCAAAGCCGCGGATTTCTAACAAATGTTTCAAGATTTCTGCTGGCTCACCCCAAAGTGTCATCTCATCTTTAGCATAAATATCCACACGGTCATCTGCAACTAAACGGTGACCACGTTTGACAAGTTCAAGTCCAGTTTCACTCTTACCGATACCACTATCACCTTGAATCAGAACACCCATACCATAGATATCCATCAAAACACCATGCACACTTGCGCGTTCGGCCAAACGAGAGTCCAAGTAACTTGATAGTTCACCAGATAGACGACTGGTTGCAGTACGACTTGTTAAAATAGCGATTTTACATTCTCTAGCAGCCTTTAGCATTTCTTCTGGAACTACTAAACCACGCGAAACAATAACTGCAGGTGTTTCTGGTTGAAATAATTTCTTCAAAACCTGGTAGCGGTTGTGAGAAGACATACTAATGAGATAGGACCACTCCTTCATTCCCAACAGTTGGATACGTTCTGGAGTATAGTAATCAAAATAGCTCGTCATTTCGAGACCTGGTCGACAAATATCGCCCGTATTGATTTCCTTTTCAAGTAATTCTGGCTCACCATAGACAATGTCTAGTCTGAGTTTATCAATTACTTCTTTAACTAAAACCGACATATTTTTCTCCTTCAATAAGGTTCTCCTACTATTATATCAGATTGTAGAAATAAGTTTATGTTTTTAACAGTCTTTACGCTATTTATTTAGGAAGAACTCTTTAAAAGATTTAACCTATAGAAAAAGAGATTAAACAACAAACTGTTATTTAATCCCTTCTTTAAAATCTATTCGAAAAAGTGATTAGTTAGAAGCTTTGTCATCACTAACTGGAACTGATTTTTCCTCACTAGTTTGGGTAGCATCTGTTGTAGGTTCAAAAGCTTCTCTAAGCGATGAATCTTTTGAAGTTGTTTCTTCTACACTCGTCGTTGTGGTAGTCACTCCATTTGAACGCCATCTACCATCACTAGCGACTTTATAGCCATCAGGTGTAATTCCATCACGAAGCATTTCACCACTTGGTTTGAAATAATACCAGTCCCCTTTTTTTTGAATCCAGCCAACTTGCATTTCACCAGCAATATTAAAGTAATAGTTATCTCCAGAGATTTCATGGATACCAGTAAGCATTTTTCCAGAATCACCATCTAGGAAGAACCATTTGCCAGAATATTTAAACCAACCAGTTTCCATGGCTCCAGATTCTTTATGATAGTACCAATCTTTGCCGTCAAATACCCATCCGGTTTCCATAGCTCCAGATTGGTTAAAGCTATATTTGACACCATCAATTTCCTGTCTACCGGTCACCATAACGCCGTCATTTTGATTCAAGTAGTACCATTTACCTGCAGATTTTATCCAACCTTTTTTCTGCTCACCGCTTGATGCATAATAGTACCATTTGTCTTCCGCTTGTTTCCAGCCAGTAACCATAGCACCACTAGTCTTAAAGCTATATTGTTGCCCATCGATTTCTTTGGTTCCTGTAACCATCTCTCCATCTTTCGAATCAAGATAGTACCAATCACCAGCATATTTAATCCAGCCTTTTTTCAGTTCACCACTTGATGCATAATAGTACCATTTGTCATCTGTTTGTTTCCAACCAGTAACCATAGCACCACTGTCTTTAAAGCTATATTGTTGTCCATCGATTTCTTTGTTTCCTGTAACCATCTCTCCATCCTTCAGTTCGAGATAGTACCAGTCATTATTGTATTTAAGCCAGCCTTTTTTCTGATCGCCACTGGATGTATAATAGTACCATTTGCTATCAAACTGTTCCCAACCAGTTGCCATGACGCCTCCATCATTGAAGCGATAGAGTTTACCATCAATTTTATTTAAACCAGTGAACATTTCTCCAGTTTTAGGATCTAGATAATACCATTTACCTGCATCATTGAGCCAACCACGTTTCATTTCACCTGAAGCGCCAAAGTAATACCATTTTTGGTGCGTATATTGCCAATAAGTTTCCATTTCTCCGGCTTCATTGAAATAGTACATCTTTCCATCAATTTCTTTGAAACCAATGGTCATATTTTTATTTTCATCTAGGTAATACCATTTATTACCGATTTTATTCCAAGATGATGCTCTTACCTCATTTGAAAGCGCACCTGTATCATCAAAGACCAGAGTTGCTCCATTCACTGTTCTGGTGCCAGTTTGCATAATCCCTTTTTCATCAAAGTAGTAGGTCTTACCATTAATGATAGCTAACTCAGATTCTTTTCGATATCCCTTAGAATCCACATAATACCATTGCTTGTCAATTTGAAGCCATTTGGAAGTTTGTAACTTCCCATCTTTATCCATATATAAAGACTTAAGAGTACCTTCGTCATCAAAATCTTGAAGCCATTTATCTTGTTGCAGATGTCCTTTCCCATTGAAGAAGTATTTTGCTCCATCAATTGTATGCCAACCTGTTGCCATCTGATCATCAGCGAAATAATACTTCTTATATCCATCTTCAGTGATCCAACGTGAATTCGTATTCGGAATATCTGGGAATTCTTGAGAAATATTATTAATGCCATCTGTTTTTATATCAAAAACAGTCGCATCTTTCTTATCACTTGAAGCATGAACAACTTGGACATTCATCTGTTTCAATTTATCTCTCGTTGCTTGGACATTTATATCCAATCCTGTTGTTTGCACAACAATAGATGGGGAAAGATTATTAAGAAAATTAATGCTGTTTGAAACTTTTCCGTCAAGGTGATGGTTCCATTTCATTAAATCGACTTTCCCAATTTGTGGGCCTAAGCGATCTTCAGCTCCATAAACGTTATCAAGATCCCCACCCAGATAAATTTTCTTCCCATTTACTGTAACTACAGCAACAATAGAATTGGGATTGTCATCATATACTTTCTTTAATTTCCCATCTGGGCCATATTCATTTTTGTAGTTATACAACTGAATATCCATATCACCCAATTTGAAATGACTATCATTATCTGAGATATCTTGAATAAGATTAACGCCATATTTTCTAGCGGCATTCAGTGCATTATTATAGTTAAAAAGATTATCCCACAAGCCCCATTGAGTGGCAATTCGATCATCCGAATATCGTTTTAGATAAAATTTATCAACCTTATATTTTTTTAGAACTTCATCAGCTCCACCAATATGGTCACTATGGACATGCGTTCCAAGCATAAAGTCCAACTTCTTAACACCTACATGGTCAAGATGACGGAAAAGTCGATCTTCAATTGCATAGACATTTGAAGTAATAATACCCGTTCTTAATGGATAAAGCGGATCGCTTCCATCTGGAAAGTCATAGTCTTCACCCATATCTATCAACGCATAATGCCCGTTACTTTCAAGTAAAATGGCATCAGTCCCTGGACTTCCTTTGGTATTAATGAAATGAATCCGATTGACGTCGGACCGCGAAGTTGTGTCCGCCTCTACTCTCGCGCCGACACTAAGAAACAAAAATGCTCCTAAAGCGACTGCGACTTTTGTTTTTCTCATGATAAAGCCCTCTCAGATTTTTTCTACTAATATATATAATTATACCAAAAAAACAAGAAAAAAGGGGGGGTAAAATACAAAATGTCATTTTTACTGCGCCAAATGACTTTAGCAACACTATTTCAGATTAATTGATGAGTTTTAATTTTCTTTTATCAGTAAATCTATTCTCAAAAATTGACTTTTAATAGTTTTTGTCAGCACCTATATCTAGCAGTTTTCCTATACTTCTGTCAGTATGTTTTTAATTTCCTCAACGAGGATACTTTCTCAACGTCAACATTTTAACTTTATATAAAACACCTAACTACAATCAAAAAGCTTCCAAGTTTAGAATATCTGTTTAACACTGAATTAACAATCTTCACTGTGATTTTACTCTTTGTGATTAGCAAAAAAAGACTAGATAAGTCTAGTCTTTCATTTCAAATTAGAATTTTTTACGTTTACGAGCTGCTTCTGATTTACGTTTACGTTTTACAGAAGGTTTTTCATAGAATTCACGTTTGCGTGTTTCTTGAAGAGTACCAGCTTTAGTAACCGCACGTTTGAAACGACGAAGTGCATCGTCAAGAGATTCATTCTTACGTACTACTGTTTTAGACATTATTTTCACTCCCTTCAAGTTCAAGATCTATTCTATTTTACATGTATTGATGAAAATTGTCAAGAAAAATAGTGCATTTCATTATTTTTCATTGACAAATAAAAAGGACCCTAAAGTCCTTTTTATTAACTATCTTTTTCTAAACTCAATTATTTAGAAAATTTCTTTTTCATAACGAGACTACCTGCCAAGATAGATACACCAGCAATTACTAATGCAATACCTGTAGACTCACCAGTATATGGAAGACCTGGCTTATCTTCTGTAGTAGTTGTCTCAGATACTTCTGGTTTTGAAGTGATTGTTGATGTTGTCGTCGGCGCTTCTGTTGTGGTTGTCGTAGTTGTGGTTTGTTCTTTTGGATTGACGATTGTTTTTGTAACTGATTTATCAGCTCCAAAATCTGTTGCATTCACTTCTGTGTCTGCTGCATTTATCACATAACCTGTTGGTGCTTCAACTTCAGTTAAGATATACTTGTCTTTCAAAAGGCCAGTTACTGTAATTTTCCCTTCAGCATCTGTAATATACTCACCAATCACTTGATTGTTAGCTTGTCGAACAACCTTAAATTTAGCACCAGCTACCGGTTGGTTTTCATCATCAACTTTATGGATATGAATCGTGAATACATATCCAATACCTGACCCACCAGATACTTGAACTACAGTTGATTGTACAACCTCTTTAATAGTTATTCCTTTACCTTTTAAGACAGCGTCATTATTCAAGATTTCGCCATCTGCTGGTGAATAATTGGCTTGAACATTATATTCAATGCGGTACTGGTCATTTTCTGTAATATCACCAAGTTGAATAACAAATGACTGACCATCTTCACTGACTGTAACAGTATGTTGGTCTGTTACATCTGTTCTATCTGTAAATTCCCATAGACCTTTCACATAGTCAAATTTACCCTTGATAATACGAATACTATCTTTGATATAAGATGCGTTAGAAAACTTCAAAGTGTCTTCTACAGTTGCATCTTGAAGGGATTCTTTGGTACGGTTAATTGAAATGGTGTAAGAAAGTGTTTTTTGATCTTCGCTACTTACCCATCCAGTTTTATTGATTAATTCAGGATTTCCATCTCCAACTCCAGTAAAGTTAACCTTACCAACGACTCGTGTTTTCCCATTAATGGTAACCTCGATAGGGATTTCTCCTTTTTCAGGGTGTTTTTGGAAATCCACTCGAGTATAGACAAAGAAAGATCCACTTGTATCAGAATGCTTTTCAACATAATCTGTATAAGTCAAGACAATATGTTTTTTTGTTTCATCAATCTTAGCATTTGCAATGACTTCATTTGTTTTTTCATCACGAATCTTAAAATTTTCTGATTCGATATATAAAGCATCTGACAAATCTACAACCGTGGTATCACCAGCTTTAACATCTTTATCTGTCAAATCATATGTTGCGTTAAGCCTAAATGTAACCCACTGTTCCAAATCTTTCTCAAGATTACCACCTGAATTATTTGCAATATCTAATGATGTTATGGCATCAATAGTCTTACTACTTGCTGCATTTTCTGCAAAAGCTTTGTTCAAGCTAAGAGAAAAAATGATCGTAAATAAGCAAATAATGAACGAAAAAAAGCTATTTTTTTCTTATTTACCTTAAATAGTCTCCTTAAATTTAATTGTTTAGACATTAAACGATTCAGTATACCAGTATTTTCTACTAAAGTCTAGTTTTATTCATAAAATAGTTTGAAATATATTTATAAAAAACACTTTTTATATATTTTACGTTTATTAGGTGTTGTTATTTTATAATTCGTTCTTTTTTAAATCTGACTGCTAGATATTTTTAAATGTTTACTTATCAAATATCAAACAAAAAGACCAATCAAAGTAAACCATAGATTGGTCTATATAAATGTCAACTTATTTCTTTAACAAGCTAAGTGCTTCTGCATCCGCAATAATAGTCACATCCGAATGATTTTGCAAACTACTTGCTGGTAGATTTTCAGTCACTGGACCTTCAACAGTTCCGGCAATAGCTTCTGCTTTTGATGGGCCATAAGCGAAGAGAAGAATAGATTTTGCATCTAAGATATTTTTAATACCCATTGAAATAGCTTGTGTTGGTACGTCTTCGATTTTATCAAAGAAACGAGCATTAGCCTCAATGGTAGACTGATCAAGGTCTACAAGATGAGTTTGGCTATCGAACGGAGTTCCTGGTTCGTTAAATCCAATGTGACCATTTCGACCAATTCCCAAGATTTGCAAATCAACCGGATGATCAGCAAGAATTTGATTATAGCGTTCTACTTCTTCTTCTGCATTGTCTTTGACTCCACGAGGCAAAAAGCTTTCTTTAAATGGCTTTTTATTGAACAGATGTTCTTGCATGAAATAACGATAAGATTGAGGATTATCTCCATCTAATCCTACATATTCGTCCAAGTTGACACTTGTAAGGTTTGAAAAATCAAGGTCACTCTCTACGATTTCTCTGTAGAACTCAAGTGGACTGCTACCTGTCGCAAGTCCTAATGTTTGAGCACCATTTGCTAACTTTTCTTTTAAAATTTCAAAAGCTACTTTTCCACCTTCTTCAGGATTTTTTACTTGAATAACTTTCATAATTGTTCCTCCATATTTCTTTATTTCATTATATGGTATAGACCAATTTTTGTCAAGTGTAAACGGTTTAATATTTTAAATTTTATAGGATAAAGTTAAGTAAAAAAAGAAGACTAAACTAGTCTTCTCTTTTTAAACTGTCAGAATGAATTAGTCTTCTTTTTTCTTTCTTGACAAAGCATAACCGGCAGTAGCTAAACCAATAAGTGCTGAATAAGTCATGAATGATTGTTCAACTGAACCAGTATTTGGCAATGATTTCTTAGATGATTCTGGTTTTGATTCTGGTTTTGATTCTGGCTTAGGCTCTGGTTTTGGTTCTGGCTTAGGTTCTGGCTTAGGTTGTGGTTTTTCATTTTCCTTGATAAGCACAACATTTTTATTCCATTCAACAACTGGTTTTTCTGTTTCTTTCTTAACAGGATCCTTAAGTAACTCAGGTGCTTCTGGTTTAACTGGCTCACTTGGTAAAACAGGTACAGTTTTATATTCTGGTTCTGTTGGTGGAACTGGTTTCTCTTTAACAGTTGGAACTTCAGTCAATTCTGGTTTTTCAGGTTTAACTGGAGGTGTTGGTTCTGTTGGTTTAACTGGCTCTTCACCTGGATCTTGAGGGAAGGCAACATTTGAGCTAATAGAGAACCAATAAAGAGTTGCTTCGCCTGTTGCGTTAGCACCTTTTGCTGTAAATTCAAGATGACCATCTTTCAAAATAACAGCACCACCACCATAGTAAAGGTAAGGGTTCTTAGGATCATCCCAACCCTTAGTTTCACTTGAAGAGTCTGCATTAAATGTAGCACCTTGAGCCATGTATTGATTTTGTTCTTTAGCAGATACTTCTTTTGTCGATGAATCTTGGTCTACACTTGAATTTGGAAGTTTAATAAACTCTTTGTCACCAATGTTTACAGACTCAATGTGAGGAGTATCTTGGTGTTTCATTTTTGGTGTGTATCTCAAAACACCTGATGTAGCGTCTACAGTGTAAGAACCGATAACGTCTGATTTATCACCGAATGTGTAATCTTCAGTACCAACTGAGTGACCATTTCCGCCACCAGATGCGTTCACTGTTGTAGCATCAACTGTTGTTTCTTCAGTTACTTTGAAGGCATCATCATCCCATGTTGCTTTTTGAGCAATAATTTTCAAAGGATTATCAGCATTGATATCAACTTCTGCACTACCGAAGTCAGCTTTACCGCTTTTCACAACGACGTCTGCACCATCAAGTTTTGGTTCACTTCCATCTGAATATGGATCCCAAGTTCCACGAACTGTATTGCCTTCGCTATCTTTAGCTTCAACAACTAGAGGACGAGGTTTGTCATTTTCAACATAAGATGCACCATTCCAGTGGTTAAGTGAGTTAAGGGCAAGAATTGCATTGTGTTGTGACAAATCAATCAATTGGTCATTTTCATCGTAAAACTCAATATCAACACCAACAGTTACTGGGTTTTCAGTATCTGTTGAGCTACCAATTGTCATTGTAACCGCTGGATCGTTATAAATTTGAACGATTCCTTTTCCATCTGATGATGGAAGGCTCTTCACTTCGTATTTATAAACAACTTTTGCAATACGTTTTTCTTCGCTACCTTTTACAATTTTAGCTTGAGTAAGTCCTGTGTATGTCACATCAAATTTATCTCCGACTTTTACAAGACCCCACTCGATTTCATTGTTAGCATATGGGTTTGTAGTTGTCAAATCGGAATCTTGTAGATTCTTAGTTTCATACATCTTAGTAGCTTTACCATCACCGTACATACGAGCTTGACCTTCTTTTGTCAAGTAAGTTGTTAATCCAGTTGTTTGGTGTGTAATTTTAGTTGTTTCACCATCAGCAAGTTCTTCAGAGAGGAATGTCAAATCTTGTTTGTATTTCTCAGGATTTCCACCACGCTCTGCAACCATCTTATTGAAGGCATCTTTAGCATCATCGTATTGTGCTTTTTTCTTGTTGTAAATTTCGAGCTCAATCAAGTAAGCAGCTTGTGCTTCATCATAAGCAGCTTTTTTAGTCTTGTAGTCAGCTAATTTAGCTTCATATTCTGCTTGAGCTAATTTATTACTTTCAGTAGCTTCTTGATTTGCTGTTACAGATGCATTGTATGCTGCAAGTGCTGTGTTATATTCTTCAAGCGCTTTTTCATAAGCAACACGTGCTTCTTCATTACTCTGTTCTACTGCTGTTTTTTCTGCTGATTTTTCAGTCAATTCTTTTTTATAAGCAGTAAGTTTTTCGTTGTAAGCTTCAAGCTCTTTATCGTAGTTTGCTTGTGCAGCAGCATTTTTAGCATCAACTTCAGCTTTTTCTTTTTCGTAAGCTTCTTGATTTGCTGCTACTTCAGCTTTATAATCAGCTACAATTTTATTAATATCAGTAACTTGTTTTTCGTAATCTTTAGCAGCAGCTTCCTCTGAATCTTGCTTTTTAGTCTCAGTTTCTTTAACTTCAAGACCTTCATTTGTGGCAGCAGTTTTAGCTTCTTCCAACTTCTCTGGAACCGCTACTTCTTTTGTTTCTTCTCCAGCTACTGTTGTAGTTGAAGTAACAGGTGTCGTTACTGATGAAGTTTCATCGGCTGATACAGTGGCAATACCTGCAGCAGCAATCATTGTTGCGACTGCAACAGAACCAAAAGCAACTGAGGTTTTTCTCAAAGCATACTTAATCGTTTTATTATTCTTTAACGATGACATGACAAACTCCTTCTTTTATTTAAGATTTAAAACATTCTCAAGAAAAAGATTTGATTCTTAAAAACATACTAATTTTATCAAAAAAAATATGTGATTTCAATAATTTTCATTTTCTTTCAATAAAATTTCATAGACATTTAAAAATAATAAAAAGGCCTTGCTCTTTCGAGCAAAGCCTCTTCATTTCAGAACTAAAATCGTTAGTTCATCGCTAAATGAATGCGATTTTGTATATTTTATTCTTCACGTTTTTTACGTTTTACAACCAAACCTAGACCTACAAGACCAAGCGCAGCACCAAGTGCAGCAACTCCAGATTTAGATTGTTCACCAGTATTTGGCAACTCAGGACCTTTAGGTTTTTCTGGTGTTGGTGGTGTTACCGGCGTTGGTGGTGTTGGTGGTGTTGGCGGCGTTGGCGGCGTTGGTGGTGTTGGCGGTGTTGGTGGTGTTGGTGGTGTTGGCGGTGTTGGTGGTGTTGGCGGTGTTGGCGGCGTTGGTGGTGTTGGCGGCGTTGGTGGTGTTGGTGGTGTTGGCGGTGTTGGTGGTGTTGGTGGTGTTGGCGGTGTTACCTTGTTGTTAAACTCAGTATCTTCAGGCATTTGTGAAGTAAGGGTCAACACTTTACCATCCTTAGTTACAGTAACTCCAACAGTCACTACCATCTTGTCATACTCAACTCCAGCCTCTGTACCTTTCACTTCTTCTACATGATAGATATGAGTGCCTTCTTGACCACGTTTGAACTCAAGAGCTGAGAACTTGATCTTACCTTCTGCATCGTTACTTACAGTTTCAATTACGTTGCCATCTTTGTCTTTCAATACGAAGCTGAATTCTCCAGCTTTCAACGCACGTCCTTCCAATTTCTTCGTGAAGTTGAATTCAACTTTTACTGGGATATTAACAACACGTTTTTCAGTTGGTTTTTCTGGTTTTTCAACTGATTTCTTAGTTGGATCATATTGGTGAACAATTTGAGAAGCTGTATTTTCAATATCTACACCTTCCTTAGCAGTGTCCTTGATATGTGCAAGAATATCAAACTTATAGTAACGACCAAACGCTAGCTTAGTAGTATCAATTACTTGTGTATCTTCCGCATCACCGAGTGATTTAGTCAAATCAACCTTAGACGTAGCAGTAATAACACCATCTTCAACCTTGATATCGAACTTGTCAGTCACATCAGCTCCAGTTACTGAATCGTAAGCCTTAATTTCAGATACATTAACATCCAAGTTTTCGTTGTCATATTTATCTGTAATTCCTACAGATTGAATATTGTGACCTTCTTTGAATTTAGTTGTATCCAACCATACTTGGTAAACAACCTTATCACCTTTATGGAGTGTTTGAGTATTGATATTTTGCTTTTCATTATTATCAACATTGTCCACATATGGATCTTTGTTGGTATCAGCTACTTTATCAGTCAACTCTTTATCATCATCCAGAAGTTTAGTTCCAGTAATATCAAATTTTTCTTCATTAAGAATATATTTTTCTGGGTTAAACTCAGGAGTTTCTGGTGGAGTCACACGGTTGTTAAATTCTTTATCCGCAGGTTTTGTCACGTTTGTGATCAAGGCTTTCGCAGTACCGTCATGAGATACTGTTACAGTTACTTCTGCTTTCATTGTATCGTATGATACAGTTGCGTCTGTACCCTTAACCTCTGTTACAGTGTACTTGTAAGTACCTTCTTGACCCTTCTTGTATTTAAGGGCAGTAACAGTTTCACCAGCTTTATTAGTGTAATCTACTGGAGCAAACTTGATCTTACCAGCCGCATCATTGGTTGCAGTCGCAATCACAACATTGTCGCTGTCTTTCAACTCGAATCTGAATTCGTTAGCTTTCAGTTCACGACCTTCCAATTTCTTAGTGAAGTTAAATTCTACTGAGATTGGAACACTGTTGACACGTTTTTCAGTTGGTTTGTTTGGTTTTTCAACAGTCTTGCTTACTGGGTTGTAGTAGTTAACGACTTGTGCTGCCTTGTTTTCAATATCTGCACCAGCTACGACATCATCTTTCACTGTTGCTGGGATATCGAACTTGTAGTAACGTCCGAATTTGAATTTAGTTGTATCGATCACTTGTGTGTTTTCAGCGTCGCCAAGTGACTTCGTGAAGCCATCTTTCAGGTTAGCTGTCAGAACACCATTGTTATCAGAGATATCGAATTTCGTCGTAACATCTGCACCAGTAACGGAATCGTAAACCTTGATATCTGAAGCATTAACAGTCAATTTATCCTTGTCGTAGTTATCTGTGATTCCTACTGTTTGGATATTATCTTTGTTGTTTGCGTCAAATTTAGTTGTATCCAACCATACTTGATAGTAAAGTTTTTGACCACGTTCAACTGGTTTCGTATTCAAATTTTCATCTTCGTTGTTGTTAGTTGTATCCACATATGGGTTTGTATTTGTTTCACCATATTTATCTGTCAACTCAGAATCGTCATCAGCGAGCTTATCACCAGTGATATCATATTTCTCTTTAGAAACAACGTATTTCTCTGGTTGGAACTTAGGTTCTTCTGGAGGAGTAACTGTATTGTTGAACTCTTTATCAGCAGCATCTGTTACGTTGGCAACAATTGCCTTTGCTGTACCATCATGTGATACAACTACTTTAACAGTAGCAACCATTGTGTCGTATTTGACAGTTGCATCTGTACCAGGAGTTTCTTCTACTGTGTAGTTGTAAGTCTTACCAAGATCATCACGACCGAACTCAAGAGTCTTGAAGACAATCTTACCAGCAGCGTCATTCTTCACGCGTTCAACTTCAACGCCGTCTTTCTTCAATACGAATTCGAATTCGTTGGCTTGAAGTTTACGACCTTCCAAACGTTTAGTGAAGTTCATTTCCACTGGAACTGGAACGCTGTTGACACGTTTTTGTGTTGGTTTTTCAGGTTTTTCAACTGTCTTGCTTACTGGGTTGTAAACGTGAACTGTTTGGTTGGCTGTATTTTCAATATCAGCACCAGCTTTAACAGATTCTTTCACAGTTGCTGGAATATCAAATTTATAGTAACGTTCAAACTCGAACTTAGTTGTATCGATAACAGGAGCATTTACTTTATCTTTGATAAATTCATCTTTAGAAGTTGCAGTGATTTTACCATTTTCAACTTTGATGTCGAATTTATTGGTTACTTCTGCACCAGTTACTGAATCATATGCTTTGATGTCCGCTGCATTGACGTCCAATTTATCAGCGTCGTATGTATCAGATACACCAACGTATTGGATGTTGTTCGCTTCAGTGAATTTAGTCGTATCAAGCCATACTTGGTAAACCAATTTAGAACCACGTTTAACTGTCTTGGTATTCAAGTTTTCTGGTTCGTTGTTAGTTGTCTTGTCTACATATGGATCCGCATTTGTTTCAGTGTATTCATTTGTCAACTCATCGTCGTCATCCATCAACTTGTTACCAGTGATGTCATATTTCTCTTTAGAAACGACAAATTTTTCTGGTTGGAATTCTGGAGTTTCTGGAGGAGTAACTTTGTTGTTGAATTCTTTATCTGCAGTACCATCAGTAGCCTTACCGTTGGCATCTTTACCACCAGTTGATGTAACGTTTGTAACAGTTGTCAATGAGTGACCGTTCTTAGCAACTTCAACTGTAACAGTTGCTTTCATTTGGTCGTAAGTCATTCCAAATTCTTTATCTGCAGGAATCACTTCTTCTACTGTATACGTATGAGTACCAACTTTTGTATTGTCGAATGACAGTTCTGAGAAAGTTACGTTACCAGCAGCATCATTTTTCACTGTTTCAACTTCGTGACCAGCAGCATCTTTCAATACGAAGCTGAATTCACCGGCTTTCAATTCACGTCCAGCCAACTTCTTAGTGAAGTCAAATTTCGTTACAACTGGAGAAACCACATAGTTATTGAAGATTTTATCATCATTACTTGCGCTAAATCCACCTTCTGAACTGTATTTAACTGTAGCTTCCAAGTCCCCCTGAGTGTTCTCAGTTACATTGACAGTCATGGTAACTGTCATTGAATCATAATCTACATTTGCATCAGAGCCCTTTTGTTCAGTGATCTTGTATTTATAAGTACCAACTTTGTTAAAGGAAAGCTTGCTGAATGTAGCTTTTCCATCTTTATTGCTAACTGTTTCTTCATGTTTGTCAGGTGTACTTTTCTCTTCTGTTAATTTGAATGTAAACTCACCGTCTGTCAAGACACGTCCGTCCAATTGTTTTTCAACTTCCGGAGTCACTTCAACTGGATTTTGTTTGACGTAGTAATAAATTGGTTGTTTGTATGGTGTTAATGAGTTGAGCAAGTCAACGTTTGTACCGATTCCATTAATTCCACTTTCCAATTGATAATTTGGAGAAAGATGACCGATCTTATCTCCCAAGAATGGTACGAATACAGTTTTCTTAGGTGTGAATCCTGGTGCTGTTTGGAAGTCAAATGGAAGTTCTCTACCATTTGGATATTCTGTTTTTGCTCCAGTAAAATAATCTGTTACTGTGTACGGAATAGTTGTAAGATGTGATATCTTATATACTAAATCTTCTTTATTATAATCACCTGGTTTAATCGGTTTTGTTTCTGCAAGCAACATGTAACCGTCTGTACTTAATGAACCATCAGAACGTTTGCTTTGTTGTTTTGGATCAAGAAGATAAACACGAACGACTACAGTTCCATCTTCGCCGACGATTTCTTTAATACGTTTAATTCCTGCACGCTCAGCGTCCATAAATTTAGTACCGACTTTGTATGGGCGACTTACATAGCCTGATTTATCGTTTGCATCAGCTGTTTGATACAACTTGTAGCCATCAAATTGACGCTCACCTGATGCTGTAAAGCTTTGTCCTTCCATAGCTTTAAGAGTATATCTAGCTAGGTCTACTTCATTACCATTTGGTACATAGTCTTGAACAGTTTTATCTGTCTTATTTGCGTTGAATGTCGGATTGTTTTTATCAACTACTCTATAGTAAGTTGTTTTTTCAACTGCATCTGGGATTTTTACATTTGAATCGGTAACTGTACGACCGTTATAAACTGGTTCTAAAACGTTTAAAATATCTGTTGTCGTACGAGCGTTATAAACCGCAGTATAAAGAGCTTGTTCAGCAGGTGTAAGGTTATGACCTGGTGCGACTAAATCTGTGATGCTCTTTCCAACTTCATAACCATTTTGAATAAATGGCTGAGTTGTTTTACCTCTTTCAGCAGTACCAGCTTGATAATCTACTTGGAACGTTAATTGACTATTAGACGCTGTTGTAGTAGTTGTGAATTTTTGAACACCACTTGTAGCTGTAACTGTTTTTGTTTCTACGACATTACCAGTTGTTTTATCAATCAATTCAACTGTTGTATCTGTAGATTCATCAAATCTCTTATAAGCACGTGCATAGTATTTTGTACCATAACGATTATTGAATTCAGTTAAATCCCAAACCGCATATGTATAGTAATCACCTTCTTTTCTTGCATAACCAGAAGGAACAGTTTGTGACTCAACCTTAGCTCCATTTGGATTTGTGATATCAGGGGCAACAGTTTCACCGTCTTTTAGATATGTACTAACACTGACTGGTTTAGAGTTGTGATCTCCAGAAACTGCATCTTCAGTTGTAGCACGACGATTACGAACTTTAGGTTTATCACCTTCTGAAATAGCTGGCTTAGTTTCTTCAGCTTTTTCAACCGGCTTAGCAGTTTCCTTATTAGCAACCTCAGTCTCAGTTAAAGCAGGTTTTACCTCTGATGCTTTTTCTGAAGTAGTAGCTTCAGATTTAGCTTCTTCTACTTTAGACTCAGAAGTAGGTTTTGCTTCTTCTACTTTATTTTCTTCAGCAAGCTCAGCTGTTGGAACATTTGCTACAACATCTTGTTCCTTTTTAGAGGAATCCTCACTTCTGACATCCTTTTTCACCAACTCAGTTTTTTCTTCAGAAGCTGGTTGTGTAGGAAGCTCAGAAGCTTGAACTGCACCACCATTAGCCATCAAAAAGCTAAGAGTTGTCCCTAAAAATACAGATGCAACACCTACCTTATATTTTCTCAAAGAAAAACGTTGTTGTTCCTTTCTTATCATATGGATAAGTTCTCCTTTTATATATTTCACTAACAGAAGGTAATATTTCTAAAAATCTTGTACCCTATGAACAATAATTGAAAGCTAGAATTTACCCACTTTAGCATTTCCATCATATCAAAAAATCAATATTAATTCAATTAACTATACACTCTGGAAAACGCTTTCTTATGGATTTTAACAGTTTTTTTAGCTATCTATAATTTATAATATATATTTACATGTATGCATAAATCATTCCTTATATACAAGATCTTTTTATTTATTATATTTATTTTTCTAAATATTTCAATTTGATTACATTTTAATGATTGTGAAAACCTTATCATTGTTTTCATAAATAAAAAAAGATTCTCCAAAGAGAATCTTATTTTTTAAATCGCTTCTGTGACAAAACTTCTGCTTTCTAATACTTTTAGCATGGCATCTGCTGTATCCAAAGCTGTAAAGAGAGGCACCCCATGTTCGATAGCTGAACGTCTGATTTGCTCTCCATCTTCATCGGCTGTCCGTTTGGTACCAACAGTATTGATGATAGCTTGAATTTTTCCTTTGCGGACATAGCTTGGGATATCGTGTTCATCATCACCAATCTTACCAACGAGTTGGGCTTGCAATCCATGACTTGCAAAGAACTCAGCTGTTCCTGCAGTTGCAAGGATTCCGTAGCCAATATTTTGGAAACGACGCGCCAATTCCAAGGCTTCTTCTTTTGCATCGTCTGCGATGGTAAAGACAACATTCCCAAAGGTTGGCAAGTGGAGGTATGAAGCTTCAAAAGCTTTATAGAGGGCTTTTTCAAGAGTGGTATCAGACCCCATAACTTCCCCTGTTGACTTCATTTCAGGACCAAGAAGGCTGTCTACCTTAGCTAGTTTAGTAAAGGAGAAGACTGGTGCCTTGATATGGACGCGAGTACTTTCTGGGTAAAGTCCATCTTGGTAACCAAGTTCTTCGAGACTTTGACCAAGAATCAACTTAGTCGCTACCTGTGCCATTGGGATATTGGTTACTTTAGAAAGGAATGGAACAGTACGGCTAGCACGAGGGTTTACTTCAATGACGTATACTTTCTCATCCTTGATAACAAACTGAATGTTCATCATACCAAGACAGTTGAGGCCAATTGCAAGACGTTTAGTGTAGTCCGCAATCGTTTCTTGAACCTTTTGAGACAAGGTTTGTGGAGGATAAACCGCCATGGAGTCACCTGAGTGGACACCAGCGCGTTCGATATGCTCCATGATACCTGGAATGAGGACATTTTCTCCGTCTGAGATAGCATCGACTTCACACTCTTGACCAACGATATAAGAGTCAACAAGAACAGGGTGGTCTGGACTGGCCTTAACCGCAGTACGCATATAAGAGCGAAGGTCTTCTTCATTCTCTACGATTTCCATAGCACGCCCCCCTAAGACATAAGATGGGCGAACGAGAACTGGGAAACCAATTTTACGTGCAGCAAGTACTGCTTCTTCTTCATTGGTTGCTGTTTGTCCAGGAGGTTGTGGAATATCCAAGTCTTTGAGGGCTTGTTCGAAGAGGTCACGGTCTTCCGCACGGTCCAAGTCCGCAACTTGCGTACCAAGGATAGTCACCCCAGCTTTTGCTAAGGGCTCCGCAAGGTTGATAGCTGTTTGACCACCAAATTGAACAATAACGCCTTTTGGTTGTTCAAGATCAATGACATTCATAACATCTTCGAATGTTAATGGTTCAAAGTAGAGCTTGTCAGACACAGAGAAGTCTGTTGAAACGGTTTCGGGGTTTGAGTTCATGATGATAGCTTCGTAACCAGCAGCTTGAATCGCCTTAACAGAGTGAACTGTTGCGTAGTCAAACTCTACCCCTTGACCGATACGGATTGGACCAGAACCCAAGACTAGAACGGATTCCTTATCAGATTTGATAGATTCATTTTCCCAACCATAGGTTGAATAGAAGTAAGGAGTTTCTGATTCAAATTCTGCGGCACAAGTATCTACCATCTTGTAAACTGGGACAATCTTGTTTTCCAAACGTAGTTGGCGAACTTGGTCAGCTGTAGTTCCCCAGAGTTCTGCGATTTTACGATCTGAGAAACCATTGAGTTTTGCTGTTTTTAGGACTGCTACATCTTGTGGATGTGATCCTAACTCTTGCTCAATCTCAAAGATATGCAAGAGTTTATCAAGATAGAAGATATCAATCTTAGTCAAGTCAGCAATCTCTTCTGGTGTATAACCACGACGAATGGCTTCTGATACGTAGAAGAGACGATCATCCTGTGCTTTGACAACTTTTTCAATCAAGGCATCATCTGAGACTTCTGCAAGTTCAGGCATTTCATTGTGGTGAACTCCAATTTCAAGTGAGCGACAAGCTTTAAGGAGAGATTCCTCAATGTTACGACCGATAGCCATAACTTCTCCAGTTGCCTTCATCTGGGTACCGAGACGACGTTCACCCTTTTCAAATTTATCAAATGGGAAACGCGGAATCTTAGCAACAACGTAGTCAAGGGCTGGTTCAAACATAGCATAAGTTGAACCTGTAACAGGGTTAATAACCTCATCCAATGTCAAACCTACTGCAATCTTAGCAGCCAATTTAGCGATTGGGTAACCTGTCGCCTTAGAAGCAAGGGCAGAAGAACGAGATACACGAGGGTTTACTTCGATGACATAGTACTTAAAGCTATTTGGATCAAGAGCCAACTGAACGTTACATCCACCTTCAATCTTGAGAGCGCGGATAATGCTCAAGCTGGCGTCACGAAGCATTTGGTTTTCATAGTCTGACATGGTTTGTGCTGGGGCAAATACGATGGAGTCTCCTGTGTGAATCCCAACTGGGTCAAAGTTTTCCATGTTACACACAACAAGGGCATTGTCAGCTGAGTCACGCATGACCTCGTACTCGATTTCCTTGAAACCTGCAATAGAACGCTCAATCAAACACTGGGTAACAGGTGACAATTTCAAACCATTTTCAGCAATTTCACGCAGTTCTTCCTCGTTGGCACACATACCACCACCAGTACCACCTAGAGTAAAGGCAGGACGGACGATAACTGGGTATCCAATAGTCGCAGCAAAGGCAACAGCTTCTTCAACTGTATTTACAATTTCTGATTCTGGAATCGGTTGTTTAAGCTCTTCCATCAATTGTTTAAAGAGATCACGGTCCTCAGCTTGGTCAATGGCAGACAATTTAGTCCCGAGAAGCTCCACACCAAGCTCATCTAAAATCCCGTTTTTAGACAATTCCATGGCCATATTAAGCCCTGTTTGACCTCCAAGAGTTGGAAGTAAAGCATCTGGACGTTCCTTACGGAGAATACGAGTCACAAACTCGAGTGTGATTGGCTCGATATAAACCTTGTCTGCAATTTCCTTATCAGTCATGATGGTTGCAGGGTTGGAGTTTACCAAGACAACCTCGTAACCTTCCTCTTTCAAAGACAAGCAAGCCTGGGTTCCAGCATAGTCAAACTCAGCAGCCTGACCAATAATAATTGGACCAGAACCAATCACCATAATTTTTTTGATATCAGTACGTTTAGGCATTTATAAGATATTAAGGGCGTCAAGCGGACAAAGCTAAAATAGGAGTTATGACGAAGAACTGCTAGTTCTAGGAATAACTATCTTTTTAGCTTAGTCCGTAGCCCGTATTCAGTTCAGCAAATACGGACCACCCTTCTCCTTTCTATTCGTCGCCTCACAGGGCGACATTAAATAAATTCTCCGACGATTTTACACTCGTCATTAATTTGTTTGTTTGAAGGCTTCCATCATCTCGATGAACTCGTCAAATAGATAACTTGCATCATGTGGTCCAGGAGCTGCGTCTGGGTGGAATTGCACAGAGAAACCTGGTTGGTATCTGTGACGTACACCTTCAACTGACTTATCATTGATTTCTTCGTGGGTAATTATCAAGTGATCTGGTAAATCCTCACGGCTAACGGCGTAGCCATGGTTTTGACTAGTGAAATCCACGCGCCCAGTTGCAATTTCACGAACTGCATGGTTGAAACCACGGTGACCAAACTTCATCTTGTACGTCTTAGCTCCATTTGCCATTGCAAAGAGTTGATGCCCCATACAAATACCAAAGATTGGAATCTTCCCTAGAATACCACGAATCATATCAAGTGCTTCCGGTACATCTTCTGGATTTCCCGGACCGTTTGATAACATAACTCCGTCAGGATTCAAATGTAGGATTTCCTCAGCTGTAGTTGTGTATGGAACTACAGTCACATTACAATCACGTTTTGAAAGTTCTCGTAAAATAGAATGTTTAAGTCCAAAGTCTACTAAAACAACACTCAAACCAACTCCTGGAGCTGGATAAGAAGTCTTGGTGGAAACTTGTCTGATATTATCAGTTGGCAAAACAGTTGCTTGAAGTTGATCAGCAACATGATCCATACTGTCTCCAGCGTGTGTCAAGGTTGCTCGCATGGTTCCATGTTTACGGATAATCTTTGTAAGCGCACGTGTATCAATTCCTGAAATACCTGGAATTTTCTTAGCTTTCAAGAACTCATCCAGCGTCATTTGATTCCGCCAGTTACTTGCTCTACGTGCCTCTTCGAAAACTACAACTCCCTTACAAGTAGGGCTGATAGATTCGTAGTCATCACGGTTAATCCCATAATTCCCTACCAGTGGATAAGTGAAGGTCAAGATTTGTCCATTATAAGACTGGTCTGTAATGGATTCTTGATAACCTGTCATCCCTGTGTTAAAGACGATTTCCCCTGTTACATCAATATCTGCACCGAAGGCTTTACCTTCAAAAACTGTGCCATCTTCTAAAACTAGAAGTCTTTTTGTCATATTCTCACCTCTCGTGGACGCTCACTGGCGTCTTTTAACGTTTTGTGTCTTATTTGGCTTTTCTACTTGCCAATACGGATTCTAAGATTGCCATTCGAACAAAGACTCCATTAGTCATTTGTTGGACAATACGTGACTTTGGAGCTTCAACCAAGTGGTCAGCAATTTCTACATCCCGATTTACTGGAGCTGGATGCATAATGATTGCTTCTTCTTTTAAGCGATTGTAGCGTTCTTGGTTCAAGCCATGTTGAGCATGATAGCCTTCTTTTGAAAAGACGGCTCCACTCTCGTGGCGTTCATGTTGGACTCGAAGCAACATCAGAACATCCACCTGGTCAACAATCTCATCAATGGTAACAAACTGGCCATAGTCAGAAAATTCTTGGCTTCTCCATTCCTCAGGTCCTGCAAAGTAAAGTTCAGCTCCCAAACGTTTCAAAATCTGCATATTGGATTTGGCAACACGTGAATGATCCAAGTCTCCAGCAATCGCGACCTTTAGTCCTTCAAAATGTCCGAATTCTTCGTAAATTGTCATTAAATCAAGCAGACTCTGACTAGGATGTTGCCCTGAACCGTCGCCACCGTTGATAATCGAAGTCGTGATCGTCGGACTCGCAATCAATTCTCTGTAGTAATCAACTTCAGGGTGACGAATAACGCAGACATCTACACCAAGCGCTGACAAAGTCAGGATGGTATCATAGAGTGTCTCACCCTTGTTGACTGAACTTGTCTTTACATCAAAGTCAAGTCGTTCCAATCCTAGTTTAATCTCTGCAACTTCGAACGATTTATGCGTTCTTGTCGAATTTTCAAAGAAAAGATTGGAAACAATGGGATGGTCTTCGTAAGGCAACTGAGCTCCATTCTTAAACTCAATCCCTCGTTTAATCAATTTCATAACCTGATCCACAGTGAGATCTTCCATGGACACCACATGGTTGAGTGCTTGTTGATTTTCTGACATGGCTACTCCTTTAGCTATTAAGCTTCTTCAGTAATCAAAACTCTATCTTGGCCATCAAGTTCTGTCATCTCAACGATGATTTCTTCAGAACGACTGGTTGGAATATTTTTCCCAACGTAATCTGGTCGAATTGGCAATTCTCTGTGTCCACGGTCAACTAGCACCGCAAGACTCACGCGCGCTGGACGACCGTGTCCAACAATGTTATCGATAGCAGCTCGAATTGTACGGCCTGTATAGAGCACATCATCCACCAAAATGACTTCGCGGTCTGTCACATCGACAGAAATCAATGAAGTATCCTCACCACTTTTAACATCGTCACGGAAAGGTTTAGTATCTAATTCTACAACAGGAACAGAGATATTTTCCAATTGTTCCAAACGTTCTTGGATACGGTGAGCAATAAAGACACCACGTGTTTTGATACCCGCTAAAATGATTTTATTCAAATCTTTATTGCGTTCGATGATTTCATAAGTGATACGCGTAATTGCTCGCTTGACGGTTAATTCGTCTACAACTTCTTTTGTCTTCATGACAAACCTCCAAAAAGAAAAGTCTCCTTTTTCAAGGAGACTTGAGAATGTATAACTAAGCGAGCCTTACTGTAAACAGTATAGACTTACCCTTCTACTTTATCGAGCTCCTTGCCTGCCTCACGGGACAGGTTTAAAGGAATATTTTATTGTCCTTACTATATCACAAAGCCTAGTTCAAAGCAAGTAAAAACATTCAATACTCGGCCTTATAAAGAACTAAAATCGTACAACTGTGGATAGTGTTCGCATTCTGGATTTTTCGGATGGCAAATAGCACGACCAAAGTAAATCATAGCCTGATGGGCTGCCAACCATTCTTCTGGTGGCAAGACATCCATGACACGTTTTTCAACTTCAAGTGGCGTAGCTGATTTTTTAACAATATCATGGTGTTTGCAGATACGTTCTACGTGAGTATCAACTGCAAAAGCTGGAATACCGAAACCTACACTCAAAACTACGTTAGCTGTTTTACGGCCAACTCCTGCCAAACTCTCTAATTCTTCCCTAGTCTGAGGGACTTGGCCATCAAAATCGTCTAGTAACTGCTGGGCACATTTCTTAAGAAACTTAGCCTTATTGCGATAGAGACCTAGACGAGAAATATGTTTAGAAATTTCACTCTCGCTTGCATCTGCCATAGCTTGAGGCGTTGGAAAAGCTGCAAAGAGGCCTGGTGTGGCCTTGTTGACCGCAGCATCTGTCGTCTGAGCAGATAGCATAACGGCAACTAAAAGTTCAAAATGATTGCGAAAATCTAGACTTGGTTTCGCATCAGGAAAAAGAGCTATGATTTCTTCTATGACATGACGAGCACGTTTTTTGGATAAAACCATCTACTCATCTCCGTTAAACAGCCCTTGCAACCCTGCAAAAGGACTATTTTCTTCTTTCTTAACTGCTTGTTGAGCTTGATATTCTTCCTCAGACATGATTTGCCAGTCATTTCCAGAGACAAAACCCTGACCAGCTTCTTCTTCTGCTGTTAAGACCTTTATTGGAATATTTAGCAAGATATTATCAGATACGCTCTCAGAAAGGTCGATTTCACCATTTTCAATCGGTAATACTAAGTCATCATCTAGAACTTCTTGGTCCAATTGATTGGTAGCACCTTCCATAAAGACTTCTGTCACTGGGTAAGACTCTTTCAATTCTACCGGCTCCATACTGCGGCTAGAAGCTAGAACGATTGTATAAGACAAGAGATAGTCTAGGAAAAACATACGGTCTTCATACTGGACTTTTCCTACTGCGACAATATCTTTTACATTTAAAATTTCTTGATTACGTTTAAGTAAGTCAGCTGACAAGTCTAGAGGTTGCTCAAAATACAAACCCTCAGGCTGCTTACGGATTTCTTGAATATTTAATTTCATACTTCCTCCATAAAGATTTACTCCCTTGATTATACCATGAAAGGAGGTCAAGTAAAGCCTCTAAACTTTTAAAACATCTTTCTGCGTTTTTTGATATATTTATTATGACAAATATATTTTTTGTGCTATACTATCGGCATTAATACATGAGCAAAGGAGGACGCTAATATGGAAGACAAAGCTCTTTTAAAAGAAGCTTATCGACTCGTTTCAAAATAAATCAAACAATACAAAGTTGTAAACAGGGATTGCCTGATGATCTACGCTTACAGCAAAATATAGACGAAATTCTCAGAGCGCTTAAAAAAGCTGAGAAAGTAGACAACGCCATCTTAATTGAACTGGAATCTTTTTACCAACGGACTAGCCTTTTGATTGGACTTGGTAGTCTAAAACTAAACAATCAAGCTCGCACTGCTTGGCGAAACTATGACAAGTTTCATTACGATCAAGTTAAGCACGTTTTGACACTCTATGGACCTGTTTTTGGGTTTTAAAAATAGAGGATTTTCTAGCTTAATCTTGACAAATTTTCTCAAAAAGAGTATGATGATTGCAATAATATTCGGAGGTAAGGGAGACATGAACAACTAAGTCTATCAAATAAAGAACCTTTATTTAGTAGATCTTGTTTCTGTCTCTTTTTTGTGTGCTCTTTTTCTGCTGGATTTTCAGCCCTTTTAAAAGAGTTTTTTTGACATAGACGATTGGCTCTACTAGGTAAAGTAGACCTTTTTGTTATGCAATATGGACATTCTAGAAAGGGCAATAATATGATAAACATCAATCATCTGACCATTACACAAAACAAAGATTTAAGAGACCTTGTTTCCGATTTAAACATTACCATCCAAGACGGAGAAAAAGTCGCTATTATAGGCGAAGAAGGAAATGGAAAATCAACCTTACTTAAAAGTTTAATGGGAGAAAAATTAGCTGATTTCTCTATCAGGGGAGAAATCCAATCTGACCTTCAGTCCCTAGCCTACATTCCCCAACATCTCCCTGAAGAACTGAAAAAAAGATCTCTGCAGGACTACTTCTTTTTGGATCCTGCTGATTTAGACTACAATATCCTCTATCGTTTTGCGGAGGAGTTGCACTTTGACAGCGACCGTTTTGCTAGCGACCAAGAAATTGGCAGTCTATCAGGGGGCGAAGCTTTGAAAATTCAGCTCATCCACGAGTTATCCAAACCTTTTGAGGTTCTATTTTTAGATGAACCTTCAAATGACCTAGACCTTGAGACGGTTGATTGGCTAAAGAGGAAGATACAGAAGATGAAGCAAACAGTTATTTTCATTTCCCATGATGAAGACTTTCTTTCTCAAACGTCTGATACTATCGTCCACTTGCGACTGGTCAAGCATCGGAAAGAAGCGGAAACGCTAGTCGAGCATTTAGACTATGATCGCTATAGTGAGCAGAGAAAGGCTAATTTTGCCAGGCAAAGCCAGCAAGCTGCCAACGACCAGAGAACCTATGACAAAACCATGGAAAAACATCGCCGAGTTAAGCAAAATGTAGAAACTGCACTTCGAGCTACCAAAGACAGTACTGCTGGTCGCCTATTGGCTAAAAAGATGAAAACTATTCTCTCTCAAGAAAAACGCTTTGAAAAGGAAGCTCAGTCCATGATCCAAAAACCACTTGAAGAGGAACAAATCCAACTTTTCTTTTCAGATATAGAGCCATTAGCAACTTCTAAAGTCTTAATTCGACTGGAAAAGGAAAATTTGTCCATTGGTGAGCATGTTTTAGCTCAGGAGTTACAACTAACTGTCCGTGGTCAAGATAAAATCGGCATTATCGGTCCCAATGGCGTTGGCAAATCCACTCTTTTAGCAAAGTTACATCAACTACTAAGTGGCAAAAGAGAGATTTCGCTTGGTTTTATGCCACAAAATTACCAAGAAACACTGCAATTGGCTCTATCGCCAGTAGAATTTCTCAGCCAAACTGGACACAAAGAGGAAATACAGAAAATCCAATCTCGCTTAGCCAGTCTTAATTTCAGCTATCCAGAGATGCACCAGCAAATCCGCTCGTTATCTGGCGGCCAACAAGGCAAACTCCTTCTTTTGAATTTAGTTCTGCGAAAACCAAACTTTCTCCTTCTGGATGAACCCACACGAAACTTTTCTCCAACTTCTCAACCAGAAATTAGAAAACTCTTTGCTAATTATCCTGGTGGTCTTGTCACTGTTTCGCATGATCGACGTTTCTTAAAAGAAGTCTGTAGGAGTATCTATCATTTAAGCGAAAATGGGTTGGAAGTCGTTGATTTACAAGATTTATAACTGTAGAAAATAGCAAACATCCAGAGAAAAACCTCTGGATGTTTTTTACATATTTTTCAAACGTTCAATCCGCTCTGAAATGGGCGGATGAGTATAAAATAGTTTTTTCAAGAAACCTGGTTTTTGAGGATCATTGATATAAAGGGCACTACTAGCATCATCTACATGATGACTCATGGGTTGACTATTGTCTAGTTTAAGGAGGGCATTGATCATCCCCTGAGGATTGCGTGTTAATTCCACACTTGAAGCATCCGCTAAAAATTCTCGTTGGCGAGAGATAGCTAACTGCACCAAAGTTGCTGCAAGAGGTGCTAGAACGATGGCTAGGAGAGAAACAACTAACATAATCACTTCAATTCCTCCACCATCACGGTCATTACTTCTACGACTACGACTAGCTCCACCCCACCACATCATACGACCAGCCATACTCGATAAAAGAGTGATGGCACTAGCAAGAGCAACAGCAATAGTAGAGATTCGAATATCTAAGTTGCGAATGTGACTAACTTCATGCCCGATTACTGCCTCTAACTCCTCACGATTCATAATCTCTAGAAGGCCTGACGTAGCAGCAACAGCAGCATTTTGAGGATTCGAACCGGTGGCGAAGGCATTCAAACCCGGGTCATCAATTACATAAACTCGTGGCATAGGAATCTGTGCCACCATTGCCATATCCTCGACAACATGATAGAGAACAGGTTCTTCGTTTCTATCAACCTCACGCGCACCATTCATACTCATGACAATCTCTGTAGATTGAAAAATCATGGTCAAGGCATAGATGAAACCGATAATCATAGCTATGGTCACGCCCCAGATACCTGAGTTCATGAACAGAAAACCAACCGCATAACCAACTATGGCTAGCAAAAGAAAGAAGACAATTAAAAGAATCCAAGTTTTACGTTTATTACTAGCAATTTGTTTGTACAGCATCTTAGTCACCTAAACCATTAAAATCAACTCTAGGCACAGCCTTTTCTTCTTCTGGAGTTTGAAGGAAATCCGCTGCCTTGAAGCTAAATATAGCTGCAACCAGATTACTTGGGAAAGTTTCTAATTTAACATTGTAGTTGCTAACGACACTATTATAGAGCTGACGTGAATAAGAAATTTTATTTTCTGTGTTAGTCAGTTCTTCTTGTAAGTGAGCAAAATTGCTACTAGCCTTCAAGTCAGGATAATTCTCTGCAACCGCAAAAATACCAGTTACCTGACGAGTCAGTGCATCACTAGCTTTCATGGCTTCTGCAGGTGTAGTTGCTGCAGCTACTTGTCTACGGAGTTCAGTCACCTTTTCTAGAGTAGAACTTTCGTATTTAGCGTAACCTTTTACTGTTTCAATTAAGTTTGGTAAGAGATCATTTCGACGCTTCAACTGAACATCAATCTGACTCCAAGCTTCCTTGGTCTGCATACGATTTTTCACCAATTTATTATAGCAGTCAATTACCAAGAAAATAATTAGAGCAAGAAGTCCATAAAAAATCCAATTCATCATAAAGCTCCTTTCTGCCTTTTGATTAGTACAAGTATATCAAATTTCCATGTTTTTGTGGTAAAATAAGATGATATACAAGAAGGATATAACTATGAAACCAGAAACTTTTTACACACTACTTGCTGAACAGAATATTAATCTTACTGACCAGCAAAAAGCACAATTTGAGCACTATTTTGAACTCTTAGTCGAGTGGAACCAAAAAATCAACCTGACTGCAATTACTGAAAAGGAAGAAGTTTATCTTAAACACTTTTATGATTCCATCGCTCCTATCCTACAAGGGTTGATAGAAAACCAAGAAATTAAGTTACTTGATATTGGCGCTGGTGCAGGATTCCCAAGTCTTCCTATGAAGATTCTCTACCCTCAGCTAGATGTGACCATTATTGACTCTCTAAACAAGCGAATCAACTTCCTTAATCTCTTAGCCCAAGAATTAGGGTTAGAAAATGTTCACTTCTACCATGGACGTGCAGAAGATTTCGGTCAAGACAAGAATTTTCGTGCTCAGTTTGATATCGTCACAGCTCGAGCAGTTGCTCGTATGCAAGTCTTATCTGAATTAACCATTCCTTTTCTAAAAGTTGGTGGCAAATTACTCGCACTCAAGGCAAGCAATGCACCCGAGGAATTGACAGAGGCAAAAAATGCTCTTAACCTTCTCTTTAGCAAAGTTGAGGACAACATCAGCTATACTCTTCCCAATGGAGACCCTCGTTACATAACAATAGTAGAAAAGAAAAAAGAAACTCCAAATAAATACCCAAGAAAAGCAGGTTTGCCAAATAAACGCCCACTTTAGAATGATTAATCGGACATCTGCCAAAATCAACCTCGCTTTCTTATTTCTAGGCTCGGGAAAAAATGATTTACAAAATCATACCTCGCTTTCTTATTTCTGGGCTAGGGAAAAATTCGTTTACAAAACGAATTTTTTCTGCTATACTATCCTAAGCAAAGGTTTTTAATGTCATCCCGTGAGGTGACGAAGACGCAGATATACATAACATTCATTAAAATGTGGTCAATTATTTTTTAATGAAGTCTTACTCTGAGAGCCTATTGCTGTAAAATAATGGGCTCTTTTTTGATGCCCAAAAGTGAGGTATTTATGAAACAAGAATCAACTGTTGATTTGTTATTAGACGTCGACCAACGTCCTTCTGCTGGTAAGGGAATTCTTCTCAGCTTCCAGCACGTTTTTGCTATGTTTGGTGCAACAATTTTGGTCCCACTGATTTTGGGAATGCCTGTATCCGTTGCCCTCTTTGCTTCAGGGGTTGGTACCCTCATCTATATGATTGCAACAGGTTTTAGAGTTCCTGTTTATCTTGGTTCTTCTTTCGCCTTTATTACAGCCATGTCACTTGCCATGAAAGAAATGGGGGGTGATGTATCTGCTGCTCAAACAGGGGTTATCCTGACTGGTTTTGTTTATGTCCTTGTTGCTGCAAGTGTTCGCTTCGCAGGTACAAAATGGATTGATAAACTCTTGCCTCCAATCATTATCGGACCAATGATCATCGTTATCGGTCTTGGACTTGCAAGTTCTGCTGTAACCAACGCTGGCCTTGTCGCAGACGGCAACTGGAAAAACGCTCTTGTATCCGTTGTTACTTTCTTGATTGCTGCTTTTATCAATACGAAAGGAAAAGGTTTCCTTCGTATTATTCCTTTCCTCTTTGCCATTATCGGTGGATATCTCTTTGCGCTAGCGCTCGGCTTGGTTGACTTCACTCCTGTTCTTCAAGCTAACTGGATTGAAATTCCTGGCTTCTACCTACCATTCAATACAGGTGGTGCCTTCAAACAATACGACCTTTACTTTGGTCCTGAAACAATCGCCATCTTACCAATCGCTATCGTAACCATTTCTGAACATATCGGTGACCACACCGTTCTAAGTCAAATCTGTGGACGCCAATTCTTGAAAGATCCAGGTCTTCACCGCACCCTTCTCGGTGATGGTATCGCAACTTCTGTTTCTGCCTTCCTTGGTGGACCAGCAAATACAACTTACGGTGAAAATACAGGGGTTATTGGTATGACTCGCATCGCTTCTGTCTCTGTTATCCGTAACGCTGCTTTTATCGCTATCGCCCTTAGCTTCCTTGGTAAATTTACTGCCTTGATTTCTACAATTCCAAACGCTGTACTTGGTGGTATGTCAATCCTTCTATACGGGGTTATCGCAAGCAACGGTTTGAAAGTCTTGATCAAGGAACGTGTTGATTTTGGTCAAATGCGTAACCTAATCATCGCAAGTGCGATGTTGGTACTTGGACTTGGTGGAGCAATCCTTAAACTTGGACCTGTTACACTTTCTGGTACTGCTCTCTCAGCTATGACAGGTATCATCTTGAACTTGATCTTGCCATACGAAAACAAAAATTAAATATTTAAATATCTAAACATAAAAAATCCACTTAAATAAAGAGTGGATTTTTTATGACCTTTTTGGAGTCTGTTTCTTTTCTAACATTAAATCCTTCAAAGAAATAATAGTCACAGCCAGTAAAATCATTGCCATACCTAGAAAATCTACAGGATAAAAAATATCTCCCATAATCATGAAGGCAAAAAATACTGCAGAGATGGGCTCAATCGAAGCTAGAAGGCTAGACTTGACTGGTCCAATCATACTGGCACCTTTAAGAAAGGCAGTATAGGCAAAGACCGTTCCTATCAGAATGATTCCTGCAAAAGCTAGAAAGATATCAAAAGATAAGGGAATACTAGCCCCGATAATCCCTGTAAAAGGCACTGCTAGAAAACCTGAGATCATCATTCCCACACCGATGACCAAAATACTCCCCCACTTTTGAATCAAATTAATGGGTAAAATGATATAAAGAGCATAGGTCAGAGCTGAGAATAAGCCCCAGAAGAGTCCAGCTGGTGTCATAGAAAGCTGATCCAACTGCCCATGGGTTGCAATGAGAAAGGTCCCACCTATAGCCAAAATCATAGAAATAATTTCAGCTATAGAAGGCGTTACCCTATCTTTTATACAAGTATAAGCTAAGATTCCAACTGGACAGACATACTGTAAGACCGTCGCTGTTCCAGCATTTGTCTCCTGAATAGCTGATAAATAGGCCAATTGATTTAAAAAGAGCCCAAACAAAGAAAATGACAAGAGAGAAAACAGACTTGATTTATCTTTTAGAAAAGATATGAATTGCTCCTTAGACTTGATATAGGACAAAAGAACCAAAAGGAGTCCTGCAATAATCAAACGGATATTGGTTAAAACAAGAGCAGAAATTCCATGAGCCATTAAGTATTGACCGCTAGTCCCTGATAGACCCCATGCGATACCTGCAATCACTGTAAAAAGAGTTCCTTTTAACGCTTTAGACATGGGCCCTCCTTAGTCTGCTTCACGAATCAAGTCCATGACCTGATTACGATCGAATATCCACTGAGCACGCTCATCTTTCTCATAAGTTCGATTAGATAAAAAGATTGCCGCCTCTTGTTTCTGTCGATTCCACATGATAAAAGTTCCAGTATAACCTGTGTGATCCAGCCAATCACCTTCTACATTCCAAGCCAATGAACGTTCCTTGTCATCCAAGTCTGAATAATTTTGACTTAAGTCTTCAGCAAAGGAATCCTGTAAATAATGCTCTAGGAAGATTTTTAAATCATGAACAGTTGAAAATAAACCTGCACTCCCAGCGTGTCTACCTAGTAAACGCGCCTTGGGATCATGTACCACTCCTGCTTTCTGTCCACGAACCGTTGGAACAGCACTGCTAACTGGACCAAACCGAGTTTCCTTCATTCCCCAAGGATTCAAAACTTGCTCTTGTAAAATCTGATCCAAATCCTTTTCAAAATAAGATTCTAAAAGAAAACCTAGTAAGAGAAAGTGCACATCTGAGTATAGAAAAGCTCTTTTCTCTCGACGATTCAGATGAAACATAGCTTCTTTCAATTCTTCTGCATTCAACTGGTCACGATTGGGAATATAAGGGTCCAAGTCTGTGGCATGAGTGAGGAGTTGTCGAATGGTGATATCTGGGTAATCCGCCTCTGGTAGATAAGCTGTTATGGACTGGTCTAACTCGATTTTTCCTTCCTTCCACAAGAAAGTTAAAACCGTCCCAACTCCAACGACCTTGCTCACACTTGCTAAATCATAGACCAACCCTTCACGCGTCTTCTCACCAATTTCAGGATTTGCTTTTCCTAGATACCAGTCTGACCAAACGCCATCCTGATAATACGCAAAAGAGGCACCAGGATAAATCCCTGCCTCAATTTGTTGCTCTATTTTTTGAATGATTTTTTGTTTCATACTGCTTCAAACCACAATTCGACATTGTTGGTATCCTTAGTTAGGAAGAACTTCTCAGATTTAGGAATAAAGTAACCTGTAGCTTCAAAACGTTGGCGAAGACTTGCTAGGTCAAGTTCTTTCACTTGGAATTTCAACATGGACAAGTCCCAAGTTACATTATTTTCAACAAGTAAATCACCGCCTTGAGCTTCTCTAAAAGCGATTCGATTTTCGATTTCTTCTTTTTCAAGTAGGCTGCTTGTATCTTCTGGCAAGTTAACTTCCACTGAGATTTCAAACGCCGTCAAATATTGCATGTTCTCGTCTTTTGAAAAAGTGAATTCATCTTCAACCTTTTCCAAATCTCTAATATCATCTTCCGCATGGACAAGGACACAATCGCCTTCTGGAGAAAGAACCTCAAAAGCATATCCCTTGTTTCCTTTATAGAGTTGAGGAAGCTTTTCCGTTCTAGCTAGTAGCGCTTCAATCTCAGATGGATTTTCTACTTTTACAATCAATCTAGCTAATTTTTTTACCCCTTCAACCTTACGGCTTCTCATACTTGGTGATTCTTCTAAAACTAACTTTTCAATGCCTGATTTGTCTCCTAATGATAAGAAGGCTGACTCTTCAAGTAAGGGTTTCATACCCAAAGTCTCAATATAAAATGATTCATTTAAATTTCTATTATTTACCTTTAGCGTCGGGATCATACGCATAATTTGATTTACAATCATAAATTCCTCCAACATTTTTATTTTAAAGGATTTTATGATATTTTACAAGTTATTCAATAAAAAACTTTAACTATATTAACTCTTTAAATAAATCAACCCCTTCTGTCAGTAGAAGGGGAAGTTATTTATTTTTACTAAAAATCCTGGTTTAGTTTTTCCATGAGAGTTCTGCCTGAAGACCATAGTGATCGCTAACTTGAGGACTTTGTTTGCCATCGAAAACTACTTGCAGACGCTCTACCTGAATATCTTTACTTGTAAAGACATAATCAATTCGTAGAGGTTCAGTATTTCCTTTCCAACCATCAATTTCAGGCGGAACAGTATAACTACCACTTCTTTCTTTTGCAACTTCAAATGCATCTTGTAAGTTTAGTGGACTAGCTAAAATAGCTTGGTAGCCCTCTTGGCCTGCAGGATTATTAAAATCACCTGCTAATAAGAGAAGCTTATTTAATTCTTTCAGAACTGCTTCAAAACGCGCCCATTCCTCTTGGAAGCCTTTATCCCACCAAGAGAGATGCACACTCGCAACAGCAAGTTCTTTACCTTCAACTACTGTTTCTGCTAAAGCAACTCGTCGTGTGTGGTAATCTGTCGGATCATCCACATCTGAAACTAAAATTTCACGCACTTCAATTGGTGTTTTAGATAGGATTGCAACACCTTCATGGTAACGATCATAACCAATATGGTTATAAGCCCATGTCCAATAGTATTTGAGTCCTTTTGCAGCTAATTTCTCTACCATAAGGCGGACATAGTGGTCTTGGTGAATCAGTTCTGCTGAAGGTAACGGATGATAAAGTGGACCAGCCTCTACTTGCTCGGAGGTGATTTCTTGGTTAATTTCCTGAAAACAAATTAAATCATACTTGTTTTCAAGTATATCTTGCAACAAGAGCTGAAATTTTTCTTCAGGATCTTTTTCCATCCAACTATGAGTATTAAGGGTTAAAAACTTCATGCTTTTCTCCTATAAACAAGAGGTTGGAAAAATACTTCCAACCCCTAATCGATTACAATTCTACTTTAGCAACTGGTGTTTTAGCTGCAAGAGAACCTGTTTGCTCTAATTTAACTGATTTAATTGCATCGCCATTTGTAAAGACAACTACAGTTGTAGTTTCACGACCGGCTGCTTGAATAGCACCAAGGTCAGCTTTGACTAAGAGATCACCAGCAGCTACTGCTTGGCCTTCAGAAACCTTCACATCAAATGGTTTTCCTTCAAGGCTTACAGTATCAAGACCGATGTGAACAAGTACTTCGAGGCCTTCTGCAGTCACAAGACCAAGAGCATGTTTAGTTGGGAAGATACTTGATACAGTACCTGAAACTGGAGATACAATGTTTCCATTTGCTGGTTCCACTGCAAATCCATCCCCCATCATTTTTTGTGAGAAGACTGGGTCTTTCACTTGTTCCAATTCAATCACTTGACCATCAGCAACTGAGTAAACTTCTTCCGTCACACCTTTGTATACAACAGCGCCTTTTTGAGAAGCTGCCATTTGACTTGGAAGAGTTTCAGGAATCACTTCACCTGAGTCAAGAAGGTCTTGGATATCTGATTTCAAAACGTCAGCTTTAGGTCCGTAGATAGCTTGGACACCTTGTCCTTTCATGACAAGTCCCATAGCTCCTTCAGCTTTCCATTGTTCTTCTGTTCCAACTTTTTCAGCATCTTGTACAGTAACACGAAGACGAGTCATACATGCATCCACATCAACGATGTTCGCACGTCCACCAAGAAGATTAATGATATTGACAGCTTGAGAAGCTTCTGCAACTTTTGACTCACCAGAAGCAGCAGATTCTGATGAACCTTCAGCAGTTTCGTAGTTTCCGTTACGTCCTGGAGTAGCATAGTTGAATTTTTGAATCATAAAGTTGGCGATAAAGTACATGATAACTGCAAATAGTGCTGTTACCCAGATAAAGTTAATGATATCCATACCAAGACCAGCATTGATAGCTAGTGGAGTACGAGTCAAGAATTCAATTGAACCGAATGAGTGCACACGAAGGTGAACAATATCAGCCATAGCAAAGGCAGCACCTTGAACAACAGCGTAGACAAGGTAAAGAGGTGTTGCAACGAACATGAACATATATTCAATTGGCTCAGTAACACCAGTCAAGAAAGTTGCAAGAGCTGTCGCAATCATCATACCTTTGTATTGGTGTTTCTTGTCTGCTTCAACATTACGGTAAATAGCAGCAGCCACACCCATTAAAATACCGAATGAACCAATCATTTGTCCAACTTTGAAACGAGCTGGATGAACTGTATCTAGCAATGTTTGGTATTGACTAGCATCAGTACCTTTAAGGTTTACAAGGTCTGTTACCCATGCAAGCCAAAGTGGATCTTGTCCAAATACTTGAGTGCCTTTTGCTGCACCAGTTAAAATATCGTAAGTACCACCAAGAGCTGTATAGTTCATTGGGATAGTCAACATATGGTGAAGACCAAATGGCAAGAGCAAGCGTTCCAAAGTACCATACAAGAATGGTGCAAGAACTGGTGCTGTTTCTTGTGAATTAGCAATCCAGATACCGAAGTTATTAATACCTGTTTGAACAACTGGCCAGAAAGCTGAAAGAAGAATTGCAGCGATTGCTGAGCGAAGAATAACTACAAATGGTACAAAACGTTTCCCGTTAAAGAATGAGAGGGCATCAGGAAGTTTACGGAAATTATAGTATTTGTTAAAGGCAGTTGCCCCTACAAAACCTGAGATAATCCCTACAAACACACCCATGTTAAGAGCTGGAGCTTCAAGCACACTGATGAAATAATCAGAAACCTTGATAGAGTTACCAAAGAGTGTTGAAACCATAGCGTTAGGATCTTTCAACATATCACTACTTACACTAAAGATTGTACCAGTGATGCGGTTGATAAGAATAAAAGCAAGCCCAGCGGCAAAAGCACCGCCAGCACGTTCTTTAGCCCAGCTACCACCGATAGCAAGAGCAAATAAGATATGTAGGTTACCGATAACTCCCCAACCAATTTGCTCTAGTACGCCACCAGTAATAACTAGGGGAGCAAGGTTTGGGTCAATCAATGCAAGTGACTTACCGATTGAAATCATCAATCCAGCCGCTGGCATAACAGCGATAACCACCATTAGAGCCTTACCGAATTTCTGCCAAAACTCGAAAGACAAGACATTTTTGAATGTAGCTTTCATCATTCAAATCTCCTTTATATTTATTCGGCAAACGTTTTACGAAAACGTTTGCACTTTTAACACCTCTATTATACCACTTTAAATTTTTTTGTAAAGGATTTTTTTTATTTTTTTTGATGTTCAAACTTTTTAACAATCTTCAAAGGTTTACCGATTTTGAGTTTGCTGGTGATTTTTGATATAATATGAGCTATGAAATCTTATAATACCTTGAATGATTATTATCGAAATTTATTTGGAGAAAAGACATTTAAAGTTCCTATCGATGCAGGTTTTGACTGTCCCAACCGTGATGGTACCGTAGCCCATGGAGGATGTACTTTTTGTACGGTTTCTGGATCTGGAGATGCAATCGTTGCTCCTGATGCTCCTATTCGCGAGCAATTCTATAAAGAGATTGACTTTATGCATCGTAAATGGCCTGATGTCAAAAAGTATTTGGTTTATTTCCAAAATTTCACCAATACACATGAAAAGTTGGAAGTGATTCGCGAGCGTTATGAGCAAGCCATCAATGAACCAGGTGTTGTCGGCATCAATATCGGTACTCGACCTGACTGTCTTCCTGATGAGACTATCGAATACTTGGCAGAGTTATCAGAGCGAATGCATGTTACTGTAGAGTTAGGCTTACAAACTACTTATGAAGAAACTTCTGAATTGATAAACCGTGCCCACTCCTATGAACTCTACGTGGAGACTGTCAAACGCTTAAGAAAATATCCTAAGATTGAGATTGTTGCTCACTTGATTAATGGTTTGCCAGGTGAAACCCATGAGATGATGGTTGAAAATGTTCGCCGTTGTGTTACAGATAATGATATTCAAGGGATTAAGCTTCACCTACTTCACCTCATGACCAACACTCGAATGCAACGGGATTATCATGAAGGGCGCTTGCAACTGATGAGTCAAGATGCATATGTCAAAGTCATCTGCGACCAGCTAGAAATTATTCCCAAACATATTGTCATTCATCGAATTACAGGAGATGCACCTATAGATATGTTGATTGGTCCTATGTGGAGTCTCAACAAATGGGAAGTTTTAAATAGCATTGAAGCCGAAATGAGACGTCGAGGAAGTGTACAAGGTTGCAAGGCTTTAAAACAGGAGTTTATGAATGAAAAGACCACTTGAAATGGCGCATGATTTTCTTGCCCAAGTCATTACCCCAGAGGATATTGTTGTGGATGCGACCATGGGAAATGGCTACGATACACTTTTTCTTGCCAAATTGGCTAAACAAGTCTATGCTTTTGACATCCAAGAACAAGCTCTGGAAAAAACAAGTCAACGTATCCAAGAAGCAGGTTTGACCAATGTAGACTTAATCCTGCAGGGCCACGAAACTGTGGATCAATATGTGACAGAAGTCAAGGCGGTTATCTTCAATCTAGGTTATTTGCCTTCTGCTGATAAAAGCATTATCACTCAACCTCAGACAACCCTTGAGGCACTAGAAAAACTCTGTCAGGTGCTTGTTAAGGGCGGACGGATAGCCATCATGATATACTACGGGCATGAGGGGGGAAATATAGAGCGAGATGCTGTCTTAGATTTTGTCAGTCAGTTGCCACAACAAGAATATACCGCTACGATCTATCGTACCCTCAACCAAATCAACAATCCACCATTTTTAGTTATGATTGAAAAATTAGAAAGGTATCGCCATGGATAAACAATACCTACGAGATAAAATAGAAGGACTTCGCCACAAATTCGTTGAATCAACCCAACATGAACGGGAAGTTGGTATGTTAGATGAAGCTCATATGAGCAAAAAGATGCTAAAAATCAAGAAAAAAATGATCACACTTGAAATGGAGCGTTGTCAAAAGAAAATCGAGCACAAGGATTGCTCGAAGATTGATCAAAAAATCCAAGAACAAAAGGAACTTTTTGAAGCTTATCGAAAACAAAAATAAGGAGGTAGAAGATGGATTTACTTTTTTATCTCTTGATATTTTTACTTGTTCTAATTGTTTCTAGTACGACCAATAAACTACTTCCCTTTTTACCCATGCCCCTGATTCAAATACTTCTGGGGATTGGGATTGGTCTGTGCTTACCGAATAACCAGTATCACTTAGACACTGAATTGTTTCTAGCTTTAGTGATTGGTCCTCTCCTCTTTCGCGAGGCTCAAGAGGCAGATGTAACCTCTATTCTAAAGCACTGGAAAATTGTTCTCTACCTTATTTTCCCTGTTATCTTTGTATCAACATTGAGTATGGGAGGCCTTGCCCATGTCCTTTGGATTGGCTTGCCATTAGCTGCCTGCGTCGCAGTCGGTGCTGCACTTGGTCCTACAGATCTCGTTGCTTTTGCTTCCCTTTCTGAACGTTTTACCTTTCCAAAACGCATTTCAAATATCTTAAAAGGAGAAGGCCTGTTAAATGACGCTTCTGGGCTAATTGCTTTTCGTGTAGCCCTCATCGCATGGACAACTGGAACTTTTTCAATCACTCAAGCAGGAATATCTCTGGCGATCTCTATCGTTGGAGGGATTGCAGTTGGTCTTATGACGGCTTTAATCAATCGATTCCTCCACTCCTTCCTACTCAGTGTCCGTGCTACTGATATAGCCAGTGAACTGCTGCTAGATCTTAGTTTACCACTTCTAACCTTCTTCATCGCTGAAGGAATTCATGTTTCTGGAATTATCGCAGTCGTTGTTGCTGGTATTTTAAAAGCGAGTCGTTTTAAAAAGATAAATCTTCTCGAAGCCCAGGTGGATACTGTGACTGAAACCGTCTGGCACACTGTAACCTTTATGCTCAATGGTTCTGTCTTCGTTCTGTTGGGAATGGAACTGGAGATGATTGCGGAGCCGATTCTGAAGAGTGCTTTTTACAACAAAGTGCTTCTTCTCGTCACAGTCTTTCTTTTAACCTTCCTACTCTTTGCCATCCGCTTTGTAATGATTTATGGGTTTTACGCTTTGCGTATTAAGAAACTTCAAAAAAGTCTCCACAAGTATGTCAAAGATATGCTTCTTCTAACATTTTCTGGAGTTAAGGGAACAGTTTCTATTGCTACTATCCTCTTGATACCGTCAAATCTAGAGCAAGAATATCCTCTCCTTCTCTTTCTCGTCGCAGGTGTAACACTGGTCAGTTTTCTTACTGGTTTAGTAGTTTTGCCACACCTTTCGGAAGAGCAAGAACCATCTAAAGATCAGCTCATGCACATCGCTATCTTAAACGATGTTGCCATGGAGTTAGAGAAAGATTTGGACAATACCAAAAATAAGGTTCCCCTCTATGCGGCGATCGATAATTATCATGGACGGATTGAAAACCTCATCCTCAGCCTGGAAAATAAGGAAATCCAGGAAGACTGGGAAGCTCTGAAACTATTGATTCTCAGTATCGAGAGCGATGGTTTGGAGCAGGCCTACGAAGAAGGCAAAATCGGCGAAAGAGGATATCGTGTCTACCAACGTTATCTGAAAAGCATGGAGAAAAATATTAAACGAAACTTCACTTCTCGACTAACCTACTACTTCCTTGTTTCTATTCGGATTATACGTTTTCTCCTACACGAGTTGCTCACATTTGGCAAAACCCTTCGTTCCTTGAAGAACAAAGAAACCCAAAGACTTCTGGCTATTGACTATGACCAGATTGCTGAACTCTACCTAGCCAACACTGAAATCATCATCGAAAGTTTGGAAAACCTCAAAGGAATTTATAAGAGTTCTCTAATTAGCTTTATGCAGGATTCTCGTCTACGTGAAACCAGTCATATTACCAGTGGTGCCTTTGTGGAGCGGGTTATCAATCGTATTAAACCCAATAATATCGACGAAATGTTGAGAGGTTATTATCTAGAACGTAAATGCATCTTTGAGTACGAGAAACAAAAACTCATCTCAGCCCAGTATGCTAAAAAACTACGACAAAATGTAAACAACCTAGAAACTTATTCCCTAAAAGAATCAGCCAACACGCTACCTTATGATATGATGGAATTAGTTCGCAGAAATTAAGATTTAGGTTAAAAGAGAGACTATATTGTGGAGGATTATGCAATGAAAGAGTTGTGGAAACAACTAACTAATAGGCCCTTATTGAAAGCTTTTTTACACTACTATCGTGTTTCAGATATTGAATTAACCAGTGTAGCTGTGGCCTATTATTGGTTGATTTCAATCTTTCCACTTCTCATGATAGTGGTCAATATACTTCCCTATTTTCAGATTCCAATCTCTGATTTTCTGATTTCACTAAAGGAATTTTTACCAGATACAATCTATGACGTAGTAGCAAAGATTGCCCGCGAAGTATTGACACAACCATCTGCTGGACTCTTGAGTTTTGCGGTGATATCAGCCCTTTGGACCTTCTCAAAATCCATGAATTTCCTCCAAAAGGCTTTTAATAAAGCTTATGGAATCGCTAAGAACAGAGGTCTTATTTCTCATCAACTGATGAGTATCCTGGTAAGTTTGGGTCTACAGATTCTCTTTGCCATCATTCTCTTCTTTAGTATGTTTGGTCATATGTTACTAGACTTTCTTAAGAACTACTGGAAATCTGAGAGTTCCCTATTTAGTTACTTACAAAATTTTACAGGGCCTTTAGTTTATGTATTCCTCTTTGCAATCCTCATCATGATTTATTACTTACTTCCAAACGTGAAAATCGGTCGTATTCGTTACGTCCTTCCTGGAAGTCTATTCGTATTCGTTACTCTTATTTCTTTATTAACCATCTTTTCAGCTTATTTCAATAACTATGTCAACTATCTTGTCGACGTTCGATTTTTCAGTTCCATCATTGTTGTTGTCATGATGTTTTGGTTCATTATCATTGCCAAGTTATTGATTGTCGGTGCTGTGATTAATGCGAGTGTCCAAAGTCTTAAAGATCCAGACTTCAAGGTTAATCAATAATTTTTTATCGATTAATACTCAATGAAAATCAAAGAGCAAACTAGGAAGCGAGCCGCAGGCTGTACTTGAGTACGGCAAGGCGAAGCTGACGTTGTTTGAAGAGATTTTCGAAAAGTATAAACAAATCAATCCCCCAGTCATTTAATACTGGGGGATTTTCTTTAGTACTTTATTGTCCACTCGTTAGGGCTTGCAACTCTGATTTTAGATATTGAGCCAAATGTTGGTGAGCAAAAATATTGGCATTTTTTTCTGCGGTAGGATTGTAGTTTGTGTTGGTATTTACATCATAAACATAAATATCACCACTCTCTGACTGAACCCATTCAATAGCAGCAACTTCAATCTGAGCATTCTTAAGGAAGTTCTCATAAGCTTCTCTTCGAGAATCTGGTAAAGGTTCTGTAATCTGGAATTTTTCAGACGTTTCTAGTTGTTCTGGTCTCTTGCCAATTTGACAACCATCTGCTGGACAAAGTTGGAATCCATCTGAAGAATCGATTGAAACAGTATAGAGAAACTTCTGATTGATAAACTCTGAACGACGGATGCGTCCATCACTTGGTTTGATGTAGGCTTGTAACAAGGTAATCCCGTCCACTGATGGTTCAAAGAGAGGACTATTGACATAAGCTGCCAGTTCCTCTTCATTTTGGAAGAGTTGAACTCCTAACCCCTTACCTGCTCGATTGTGCTTGGTAATCAATGGATAGATGTTCAATTTTCTGGCTGCTTCAATGATATTTTCTTGGCCCAAAACTGCAACTGTCGAAGGAGTCTCAATGCCAGACTCATGTAGCTTCAAATATTGTTTGACTTTACTGATTTCTAGGTTGATAGCCCCAGTTCCATTCACAACCTTGCGTCCGTGGGCTTCTAACCAAGTAATCACCTGCTCTGTAAATTCTGGCGCATAGCGATGTCCTCTTGTGTGAGAAGACGCAGACATACGATTGTAGAAGATACCCTGTGGCGGTGGACTTTGCAGATCCAAAATTCCACTAGACAAATCCCACAGTTCATAAGGGACTTCTAGTTCTTCCAACCATTTGATCAAATGCTTGGTCCATTCAAGATTCTCATGAATCACATAAACTTTTGCTTCACTCATTACTTATCATCTCCTTAAGAAAAGCTGACTGATAGTTGGCTTTCCTTTTCTTCTTCTAAAATATATCCTTCTGTTTTTTCGATAACGCTGACTGTTAAGATTTGACCCAAAACATTAATCATAGTACGGCCAGCATTGACAAAGAAATCAACTGCAAAGATCAAGGCTACTCCTTCAACTGGCAAGCCCAGTTGAGGTGCTGCAGCTAATAGAACCACGATAGCTCCTGATGGTACGGTTGCCGCAGTTTTTCCAATCAAAGTCAAAAGTAAAACAGTGAACAAGAGACTTGATAAAGAAAATTGAATGCCGTAGGTATGCGCGATAAAAATCGTAGCTACAGAGAAATAAACTGCTGCTCCTTCTAAGTTAAAAGTATATCCTAAAGGAACAACTAAATCAATTGTATGCTCGTCATGGCCCTGTTTTTTCAAATCTTTAAGAAGTGAAGGCAAGACAACACTAGAACTACCAGTAACAAAAGCCAGTGTCAAAAGACTCCAATTTTCACGAAAGGCTGACAAATATGGTACTTTAAAGAATAGAGCAATCAAAGGGAAAATAAGGAGAACTAAAACAGCGTAAGCCAAGTAAGTTCCGATTACAAATTGACCAAGCCCAATCAACTTGTCAACACCAGTCGTTGCAACATCTTTGGCGATAAATCCAAAAATCCCAATCGGTGATAATTTAACAATCACTGCAACAATCTTGTAGATGGCTTCAATCCAGATTTGGAAACCTTCGATAATTTTCTGAGATTTCTCAGACTTAAGATTACCAATTCCGTAACCAAGAAAGATATCAAAAACGATAATCGGCAATAGAGCACCATCTGAAAGAGATTTGACGATATTTGACGGAATAAAACCAAGGAGAAATTCGCTAAATTTTACATTATTGGCAATTCCATCAAGGTTTCCGCCAGTTTGACCAATGTTCACACCTTGTCCAAATCCTAAATAGTAACTAGCAAATACAAACAAGAGCGTAATAGCAGTTGTCACGGCAAAAAAGTAAACCAAGCTCTTGGTCAAGATTTTCCCGAAAGATTTTTTCCCGATAACGCCGGCTACTGCAACAACAATAGTTGGAAAGATTAGTGGAATGATAACCATATTGATCAATTTAATAAAGGCTTGACCTAAAAACTGATAAAATCCTGCGAACTGTGGCCATATGACCGCAGCAATCACACCCAAGACCAAAGCCACCAATAATTGGATTCCTAGTGAGAGTTTTGACCATAACGTAACTAATTTCATAAGAAACTCCTTTGTTTTATTTGCTACTCATTCTACTACTAACCTTCTCTTCTGACTAATATATATTTTCTATGGTCACCATAAAAAAGATTTATATTGAAGACTCAAACTATTACCATTTTTGTATTCAACATACACTGAATTTGTATAAAGTATAAAAAATCAATTTCTAAACAAAAATTTTTAGAAAAACACTGTTAAATCAAAGAATATGCTTTTCTATTATTCAAGTTTTATGATACAATATTGTTATGATTTTAATGAAACTCGCTTCCGTCTTGCTTTTGGTATTAACCTTGGCTTTAGCAATTATTCTGAGCAGATTCTTTAAGTTAAAGAAAAGGGGCATCAACTTTGCTGATTTGGCTTTTCCTTTTCTAATTTTTGAATATTATTTTATCAGTGCTAAGGTTTTTACACACAATCAACTTCCCGTTTTGGGAGCAGCATTATCCTTGCTGGCTATCATTCTAGCCTTTTTCTTCTTGAGCAAAAAACGTAGTTTTTATTATCCAAAATTTCTGAAATTCTTTTGGAGAGCTGGATTCCTACTCACATTGCTCATCTACATCATCATGATTGTTCAAATCTTTATGATGAAATAAATCACTATCAATTTTCGCCAGCACCTCAACAAAGTTGGCAATCCGATGTTCCATTTGAGGTGCTTTTCTAATGACATTTTAAAAAGAGATTATTAAAAAATAAATAGGAGATCAAATAAGTGAAAAAAACGTTCTTGGCAAGTGCCATCACGCTTACTTACCTAGGATTTGCAACAAACCCAGCTTTAGCTGAAGAAAATAAAGTACAAACTACTTCAGCAGAGACGACGCAACAAACTACAACAGCTAACAAGGTTGAAACAAAGGAACCAGTTCCTTCTACTGAAGCAAGTTCAAGCATACCAACAACTTCTACAACAAACCCAAGTAAAACTTCAGCTAAGAAAGAAGAAAGCCAGGTTCCAAAAGATAAAAAAGATGGTTGGATATTTGAAGAAAATATCTGGCGCTTCTATGAAGCTAACAAGGCTACAGTCAATTGGAAAAAAATTCACGGAAAATGGTACTACTTTGATAAGGATGGTATCATGCTCAGCGATACGATCTATGATGGGTACATTCTGACTAGCAGCGGGGCTATGGTCAGTAGTGGCTGGGCTAAAATTAAAGATAACTGGTATTATGCTAATCCATCTGGAAAAATCGTTAAACAAGATTGGAAAAAGATTGGCGGTGTATGGTACTACTTTGATAAAGACGGTATCATGCTCAGCAACACCATTTTTGATGATTATCTCTTTACCAATAGTGGGGCTATGGCTGAGAGGGCTTGGGTCAAACAAGATGGACAATGGTACTATGCTCAATCTTCTGGTAGATTAATCAAAAATAAGTGGGATAAAATTGGTGGTATCTGGTACTACTTTAACAAAGATGCCACTATGGCAAGTAACCAATGGCAAGGTAGCTACTACCTAAAAGCTAGTGGGGCTATGGCTGAAAAAGAATGGATTTTCGATAAAAACTATGATAGCTGGTTCTACTTGAAATCAGGTGGTGCATACGCTGCGCGTGAATGGATTGGCTCCTACTACCTTAAGTCAGGTGGTTACATGGCCAAGAATGAATGGATTTTTGATAACTACTATAATGCTTGGTATTACCTAGAAGATAGCGGGGTCTATGTCACAGGAACTCATAAAATCGATGGAAAAGCACATCAGTTCCAAAGTAATGGAAAATGGATTGGTGAAGTGCCAGTAAGTCGTGGATTTGAAAAAGGAAAATACACATATACCGTTTTCTTAGATCCAGGACACGGTGGTAAAGATCCAGGTGCTGTTTATTATAACACTAATGAAAAAGACCTCACCATGCAAGTTTATAAAAAACTACGCAAGGAACTCCAAGGTCTTGGTTATACAGTTCTTTCTTCGAGAGATAGTGATGTCTATGTCGACTTTGTCACCGAACGTTCAAAAATAGCCAATAACACGAACTCCGATATCTTCATTAGCATCCACTTCAATGCTAGCGGAAGCCCTGCTTCTAACCGTTCTGGTATTCAGACTTATTCTTACGAAGAAGCTGCTGGCTATCCTTCTCGGATTAATTCATACTGGCATAATCACCCTGATCGTATCAGTGAAAGCAATCGCCTTGCTGCTGATATCCACTCTTCACTCCTAGCTGAAACTGGCGCTAAGGATGCTGGCCTCCTCCAAAGTAGCTTTGCGGTCCTTCGAGAAACTGATAAACCAGCCGTTCTATTGGAGCTTGGTTATATTGACAATTTCAATGAAAACCAACAAATTCGTAGCGATGCCTACCAAAATAGATTGGTTGCTGGGATTGTCAAAGGTATTCAAAAATATTACGCAGGTAAATAAAATAAAAGTCTCGAGAAAACTCGAGACTTTTTTGTATTACGCTTCTTTCTTTTTAACATCTGGAAAGAGAAATCCAATTCCCACGCAAGCCAGCACTCCAGCACCGATAACCAAACCACTTGAAAGTGGTAAGATATCCAGAATAGCATTTGCAATGATAAAAGCAATGATCAGGCACATGAGACTAGCCTTGTAATCTTTTTTCACTAGATTTTCAAGTGTAAAGAATAGAAATAGACCTACTGGAAAGAGGGCCCAGATGTTGACATCCAAACTTGGCCATCCAACAAAACCAAAATACAAGACCGCTACTGCAATAACTAAAAATCCGATCCCTAATACTTTTTTCATAATTCTACCTCATTTTCTATTTTGATAGGAAGCTTTATCTCCCTTTGACAGTTAATACTATAACAGAAATAAAAAACCTAAACAATAGGTTTTGTCTATGTGGTAGTCATGATAGACTATGTGGTCAAAATCTTATTAAAAGAAAAAAGAAGTCCGAGAGGACTTCTTTCACACTGCCGATTGCAGGGATCGAACCTGTGACCTACGCGTTACGAGTGCGTTGCTCTACCAACTGAGCTAAATCGGCGATTACTCTTATAGTATAGCACTATAAGGAAGGATGTCAAGGAATTTTATCTCCATTAAAAAAAGCCTGTCCTAAGACGAGACTTTGAGTTTCTTCCTTTTACGAACCCGCACTTTCGTAGGCATCCAAGCCCCTGTCCCATAGTTTCAAAGAAATGACAAAGAAGACAAGGGAAATCAGAATCAAACCACCGATATTAAAGAGTCCATCCTTGCCCTGCAAGAAATAGCTGGCAGGATAGTAGGCCGTAAAGGCAAAAGGTACAATAAAGCTAATTAACCAACGAAGGAACGAATTGTAAATAGAAATAGGATACTTGGCAAAATCATTAAACATATAGAAAATGTAAATCATGGCACCTGACTGCTTGGTCCAAAAAGCGATGCTGGCTGTAGCAATTTTCAAGGAAGTATAAATCAAGGTCGCAAAAGGAATACAAACTAGAAAAATCAGGAATTTTGGAAGAGTCCAAGCAATGCTAGTCGCCGTTGTCGCTAGTAAAATTCCACCGACCAAAAGTTCACCCAAGGCATCAATTTGAAAGGTCTCAACGAGGATGTGAAAGAGAGGATTGATAGGACGAGTCAGATACTTGTCAAACTCCCCTTTTCGAACTAGTCGTTGACCTAAAGCCCAGAGATTGTCAAAAAAGAGATGATCTAATCCCTTTGGAATTAAGGAAAATCCATAGATAAAGGCAATCTCTTGAAAGGTCCAACCTTCTAGCGAGGGGATGTGTTGAAAGAGTACATTAAGAAACAAGAGGTTCAGGCCTTGAGTCAGAAAGACTCCCAACACACCAACCACAAAATCTATCTTGTATTCCATGATTTGCTTGATGTACTGTCTGATAAAAATCAGATGCATGCGTTGATATTTTTTCATACTAACCTCCCTGAATGGTGATAAATGACTGGACTCGTTTCCAAATCAACTGAGACAAGCCCACCATCACTATAAGCCAGAAAAGCTGAAGCAAAAGTGCTTGAAGAATCTGGCTAGCATCGTATTTCCCAACAATAATCATGACCGGAGTGTAAATTAAGGATGAGAAAGGTAAGAAGGACAGAATATCTGAAATGACCTTTGGAAAGAAAGCCAAGGGAATCAAACTCCCAGACATAAAGGATACTAGTGAAGCCTTAAATACTTGAGAACCCCATAAATTTTTAAACACAAATGCTGAAAAACCAAAACAGATATTAAAGAAAAAGTTAATCAGATAGGCCAGCGTTAAGCTAAAAAGATAAAGGGTAGTTAGTCCCAGCACTTCTACAATCCCTTGCCCAGATAAGATTTTCATCAAAACAATGACACTTAAAAATGGCAGTCCAACAGAGATAAAAATCAACCACTTGGAACCAAGCTCGGTGAAAAGATAAGAGGCCGCAAAATGGACTGGTCTTAATAAGCGCATGATAATAGAGCCATCTTTTACCTCATCACCGATCATAAAGGAGCTATCTGACTCAGTTAATAAATTAGTCACAAAACTCATGATGATATAGAGGGTGATATCCGCCATACTGAAGCCCTGAATCAAAGGATTTTGCGAGGAATCAAAGACAGCCTTCCAGAGATAAAAGGCCACAAAAGCCCCCATGACATCGCCAATCCGATAAAGAAGAAAGTTTACTCGATAGGTAATCAACTCCTGAATCCCTGCATTGATAAAGGGTTTATAACGTCTCCACAATTTGACCATCTTAGAGCTCCTTTCGATAGAAGCGACGGATAATATCTTCAATATCCGTATCTACCATCTTCAAATCACGGACTTCAAAATCAGATAAGGTTTGCTTGATAATATCAGCTGATTGGTAGCGGGAACTATCAAATTCAATAGTCAGGTTATTTCCTTGTCTATCAATGGATATATCAGGTAATCCTTCATAATGAGAGACGAGATGACTTTGACCTGGCGTCAGATCGAAGGAGAGAGTCTTCATCTTGCCAAAGGTCTCCTTGAGCTGGCTCACCGTCCCATCAAAAATCTCCTGCCCCTTGTCAATCATAAAAATCCGATCACAGAGTTGCTCAATATCGCTCAAGTCGTGAGTGGTCAAGAGAATAGTTGTCTCTTCCTCCTGATTAATCTGGGTGATAGCACGTCGAATGTTATCCTTGACCGACACATCCAAACCAATAGTCGGCTCATCTAAAAAGAGAACTTTGGGATTGTGAAGCAAGGAAGCCGCAATATCCGCCCGCATCCGTTGACCCAATGAAAGAGTCCGCACAGGATCCTTGATAAATTCCTTCAAATCCAAAACTTCATTCAAAAAGTCCATACGCTTATGGAAAAGCGAGTCTGGCACATCGTAAATCTCCTTCAAAACCGTGTAGGTCTCTTGCAGTGCCAAATCCCACCATAGCTGGGTACGTTGTCCGAAAACGACTCCAATATCCTTGACATAATCTTGGCGATTATCCTGGGGAATCTTGCCGTTAATCCGACAAAAACCAGATGTCGGTTTCAAAATCCCTGTTAGCATTTTGATGGTTGTCGACTTCCCAGCACCATTAGCTCCGATAAAGCCTAGAATCTGCCCCTTGGGTACTTCAAAAGTCAAATCCTTGACCGCTTCAAAGGTCTGCTTTTCAGGATGAATAAAGGAACGCAAAGCCCCCTTCAAACCTGGCTCCTTTACTGTCTTCACAAAATTTTTCTGAAGATGTTCCACTTCTATCATTGCCATATATCTCTCCCTTTAGAAAAGAACCATTAATTCATACTACTTAATGGTCAAATTTCATTTCTTGAATCCTAAAACGGGCTCCTCTATATAATTTATACACAAAGGTCTTAATTACATTCTATTATAATGTAATCGATAAGGGGAAACAAGTGTTTTTCTAGTAAAAAGTAAACAGTTTTGATACTTGAAAAAAACATCCAGCCTGTCTTAAAAAACAGACTGGATGTTTATAAAAGACATTATTTTATCATTATTCTAGTACTAAGCTTTCAGTATTTAATCATGTTCGTCAATCTGAAATAAATTTCTAGTCCCTCAATTATTCTCTAAAAATTCTTCAATGTGAGAAACAATAGCATCGCTTTGATAATGATAGAGGTCATGTGGTGCATCCATATAGATGACTTTCACATTAGACTGGTCACTAGAAAATCTCTCTACATAACGTTGCCACTCTGATTGGCTAAAAGTCGTGCCTTCACCATTAGAAACCATGAGTAAGGTAGGAATTTTAGGATTGATGCTAGAAGGAACTTTCTTGGCATTTTCCTTTACCAAACGGGATTCATGAAGCATGGCTTGTGACATCAACTGTTTATATGCTAGTAATTTATATTGTTGTCGTTCACTTTCGGTCAGCGTTGGATTTTTGATATAAAAAGACTCAGGGAAATAGCGTAACAAACCAATCTTGCTGCTCCAGTAGGCTACAGAAAGTAGGGCTTGATTATCCTTTAAATCCTCATAACTTGATGGCAATGCCCAATCTAGACCAACCAAGGCTTTCACTTCATTAGGATACTTCTCCTGCCAAGCCAGACTCTCAAGACTCGCTATGGAATGAGACAGAATGATAAAAGGACCTGTTACATTTGCTTGTGAAAGTGCTTGACGAGTCTCAGACAAAACCTCCATCACATCTCTTGATTGATTGCTATCATTACTATAACCATAGCCAGCACGTTCCACGATGACTACCTTATATTTTTTTGATAAGGAATCCGATATATCCTTAAAATCCAAGATTGGAGAAGCAATCCCAGCACCGGATAGAAATACTATAGTCTCTGAACCGTCCCCTTCAACGTAAACATTCATTTGGTGCCCATTGACAAGAACTTGCTGTCCCACAGGTGTTAGTAAGGCTTGTTCCTTTTCCAAGCTGATACGATGAAAGATGAATGTTGCCCCTAAAAACAAAAGAATGAAACTAAGAAGTCCAAGACAGCATTTTTTTAGTTTTTTCATAGCATTATTGTACAAAAATTAGAGTCTTTTAGCAACTTTAGATTGGTTTTTCTCTAGTATTCTATATTTCATTTTCACACTTCTTCTTCACTCATCAAATCTTGTTCGTAAGTAGTTTTTAAACTCCTTTTGGGATAAATCACTAGGAAGTTCAAACACATACTCATATCCTTCATCACAAAAGGAAACCTTCTCTTCAGGTGGAAACCATTTCCGAAGCCAGACGATATAGGAGGCATAATCTTGTAACCTGTTCGTTGAATCAAAGTAATCAATCACAAAAATATTTTTTTGCTACTCAGTGAACTTTCCAAAGTAAGCTGAGGACTTTGATAATCCCAAGAAAGCGAGTAAGCTTTTTCAGGATTCGTCCTTTCTCTGATCAAAATACCTGGGAACTTTTCTCTCAAAGCAGTACAAAAGGCTTGTAAATCTAGGAATATGGGGTCTTTACTCTCAATAAAGACAAAATCAGCAGTACTCATCAGTCTCTCTCCTTCTTTTTAAAACTGAAAACAGACCTTAACTAACCATCAATGGCAAAATTCTCCAGACACTCAAATGCCTGCCCCTGATAGTCAAAAGAAAAGATATGAATATCATCAAAAGTTTGATCGCAGAAAGTAACGGTTTGTCTTTCTGGCTCGATGATGGGTTTACCCAATTTTTCAGTAGCTTCTTCATCTGTCAAATACCCATAAAATTCTTGTAAACGAGGCAATATAAATGCAAGAATACGAGACCTGTTTTTATGGTAATTGGATGCAAGCAACTGAGCCTCCATCTCAAAATTTCCACTTGGTTTTTCTTCCCAAGCTAGAAAAACACCATCTACTTCATGTAGGTAGGCTTGCAAGGACTGGTCGAATATCATGGCTATCTTTCCTTTCAAGGGTTGATTAAAAAGCTAGTTTTACCAAAAATCACTAAATGCTTTCTTCCATCTTCATTATATCACTTTTTAAATACGATTGAGAAGAGTTAGAAAACGAAAAAACCCACCCTCACGGGCAGGTTTCTGTTTTATAGGGTTAAGCTAGATTAAGCTTTACCTTCTGAACCGAATACGTCGATACGTTCTTCAACTGATGCTTGGATAGCTTTTACACCGTCAGCCAAGAATTTACGTGGGTCGAAGAGTTTTTTCTTGTCGTATTCTGCTTCGTTTGCTTCGTAGTCACGAGCAAATTTACGAGTTGCGTTAGCGAATGCGATTTGGCATTCAGTGTTAACGTTAACTTTAGCAACACCAAGTTTGATAGCTGCTTGGATTTGGTCATCAGGAATACCTGATCCACCGTGCAATACGATTGGGAATCCTGGTACAGCTTCAGTCAATTTTTGCAAGTGGTCAAGGTGAAGACCTTTCCAGTTTGCAGGGTAAGGACCGTGGATGTTACCAATACCAGCTGCCAAGAAGTCGATACCAGTTGCAACCATTGCTTTAGCGTCTTCGATTGGAGCCAATTCGCCATCACCGATGATTCCGTCTTCTTCACCACCGATAGTTCCAACTTCAGCTTCTACTGATACACCATTTGCATGAGCAAATTCTACAACTTTACGAGCTTTTTCAAGGTTTTCTTCAACTGGAAGGTGTGAACCGTCAAACATTACTGAAGTATAACCAACTTGAATACACTCAAGTGCATCTTCGTAGTGACCGTGGTCAAGGTGGATAGCTACTGGTACAGTGATACCCATTGATTCTACAAGGTTAGCGATCAAGTTGCGAGCAACTTTGTAACCACCCATGTATTTAGCAGCACCCATTGAAGTTTGGATCAAAACTGGAGCTTTTTTAGCTTCTGCTGCACGCAAGATAGCTTGAGTCCACTCAAGGTTGTTTGTGTTAAATCCACCAACTGCATAACCGTTGTCACGAGCTGCTTGGACAAATTTTTCTGCTGAAACGATTGCCATTTTATCAGGCCTCCTGTATATTTTTATGGGATATCCCATTTACATTGTTCATTTTATCACTTTTTGATAAAAAAATCTAGTTTTTCCCATACTTTAGATTGAATTTCTTCCAATCAGATTGATGTAAACCCTTTCTTAATCACTTTCCGGATTGACCTGTGGTAGCTTCATGAAAAATACTAAGTGATTCTCATCTCTTTCAAAATAATAGTCAATTTCTTCGTTCTCTAATAAACTCTTGACCACAAATAGTCCCAAACCAGCTCCCTTACTTTGGCGACTAGAAGTTGTAAAAGATTGTTCAAACTTATCTTGCTCTTCTGTTGTACAGGTATTTTCAATAAAAAACCAGTCATCTTCTGTCCCAATTTTTAGATAGCCACCTTGGATAGAATGCTTCACCGCATTACTGATAAGATTTGAAAGAATCAGCTTGAGTACAGAAGGATTTAGATAAGTTTGTTGGTTAGTGAGTTGATTCTCTACAGTGATTTCTCTCTCCTTGGCTAACAAGTCATAGTCCTTCAATAGAAGATTAGTCATCTCAAGAAGGTTGATTTCCTCCTTTTTATCTCGTAATTCCTGAACGGAAGAAAGGGATAAAATCTGCTGGACGTGGTGGCTTAAATCATCCACGATACCCAAAGAAACTCCCAGGTAATAGTCACGGTCTTTGTAGCGCCCAATGTTTGCTTGCATATTTTCCAGAAGAATTTTCAGACTAGCTAGAGGTGTTTTCAGTTCATGGGAAGCTCCTCGCAAAAACTCAACCTTCATCTTTTCTAACTGGAGGATGGATTCATTTTTCTCATGCAAGTCCGCAATGACGGTCAAGAGATGCTGATAGAGACTATTGATTTGCTCCTTGAGATCCCCAATCTCATCCTTGGAATCCACGCGCAATCTCACTTCTGCATCCAAGTCCATCATCCTTCGAGTTACTCGCTTGATTTCCAATATTGGAGCTACGATAGTTCTCGCATAGATATAAGCAATCAGGAGTGAAATCAGAAAGGAAGCTAACAGAGTATAGGGTAGGAATTGCAGACTCATATCTTCTGCTTCTTTCTGCAAATCCATAGAAGCAATAAACTGTATGGTCAAGGTCTGATCATCCTTAGATTGGACCTCTCTTTCCTCAATGACCAAGGAGGCCGTCTGTCGATCTCTATCAATTGGAAGATTGTCGTTGACTTCTAACTTATCCTGAGTCATTTCACCCTTGATGGTTCCCTTTATATCGCTACTTTGAGAATAAAGTTCAAGTACTTCCTGGATAGTTTGACTGTCTTTTCCTTGGAGGGTTTGAGCAATTTCTGTTGCCTTCTGTCCGATACTCTCCTGACGATGACTGAGATAGGTAGTAGGAAAGAGGAAATAGATGGCCAAATGCAAACAAATGACTAAGGTACAGAATACCGAGAAGGTATAGATAAAAATCTTTTTAAATAAACTCAGTCTTTTCATGTTCTCTCCAATTTATAGCCGACATTCCGCACGGTAAGAATACAGTCTAAGTCTAGTTTTTTCCGTAGTTCCTTGATATAGACATCGATCACTCGGTCAAATGGAACCTCATCTGTCACCTTCCAAACAGCATCGATAATCTGCGACCGAGTTAAGGCTTTACCTTCATTTTTGACCAGATAATCTAAGATTTCTAGTTCTTTTGCATTCACAGAAACATCTTTCCCCGCTACACTAGCTCTATAACTGTCAAAATCAACCTTGGTATCCTTATAGGAAAAGGTTCGACCAGTATCATAATAACGCTTGAAAATAGCATCTACTCGTACCTTTAACAAAGATAGGGAAAAAGGCTTTTCTAGATATCCATCTGCTAGTGAGGCAAAGGCACTCATTTTATACTCTTCGTCCTGAAAGGCTGTCAACATCAAGACTGGAACTTGGCTGGTCTTACGGATTTCTGACAAAACCTCTAAACCATTGAGTTTAGGCATTTGAATATCTAAGAGAACCAGAGCTATTTGGTGATTTGAAAATTGTTCTAAGGCTTCTTGACCATCTGCAGCCTGAATGGTTTCATATCCACAATCCGCCAAGTAATCACTAATTCCCTCACGGATCATGTCTTCATCTTCTACAATTAGAATTTTCATATAAATCCTTTTCTATCAAAAATGCTACCTATATTATATCTCATTTGAGTGAGAATAGGTAGCAGGTTTTTTTATTCACTATCTATCAAAAGTTCTTTTGGTTGCTTAAATAGGAGATTACTTGAAGCAAGTGCCATAACTAGTACCACTAGAACCAAGCCAAGTACAAAGATAATAGCAAAGTCAGAAGGTTGAATGGATATATCTAAACTTGAAAGAGTCTTGCTAAAGCCGTCCACTTCTGCACCACCACCAAGATTAGAGGCTTGGGCTGCCTTACTAGCTTGCTTAGCCACATCTGATGTGACATTTGCAAGCACTGTATTTCCAATGGCACGAGCAGTATAGTTAGCTAAGAAGTAAGCTGAAATTAGTGCTGGAATTGCAATCATAACTGCTTCTGTGATAAATTGACCTAGAATACTTACTTGTTTAAGACCAATGGAAAGAAGAATTCCAACCTCTTTACGACGGGCGTTAATCCATAGCGTGAGTAAGAGAGCAAGTAGGAGAACTGAGAAGCTCAAGCTACCCCAGAAGAGGAGATTAGCCATCTTGTACATGCCTGAGATGGATTGTTCAAGAGCAGGATAGTTTGATGAACTCTTGATTAAGCTATACATCTTCCAGTTGATACCGTTGATGGATCCTATTTCTTGCATGACCGTATCGATGTTCTTATCTCCAGCCACAAAGAAGGTAGCATCTCCATAGATAGCTGTATCTTCTGTATATCCATAGAGTTGGGCAGCTGTGTGAATATCTGTGATTGCTGTATTTTCATATAGTTCCTGTGAGTAGGTCACAGCAGATTTGTTATGTCCATCAAAAAGTCCTTTGATAGTGACTTCTACAGTTTCCTTGGCTCCTTTTTCATTATCCGCATCGTAGATATTGGAGTTAAGTTTGACCTTGTCTCCTACCTTCCATCCATGCTTTTCTGCCAAATCTTTATGCATGAGAATCTGGTACTTGTCGTCATTTTTTAAATGCTCACCTTCGACCAGCTTGTAAGAGCCTGATACAAACTTATCTTCCTTAGAAGAGTCGTTGACACCTGTTATCATCAAGCCGCTTCCAAAACGTTGAGCTCGATCAGACGTTAGATTTTTCTTGGTTTCAGGCGTTTCAATTAGTTCATAACCAGTTAAATCACCGATAGCATTGATTCGTTTGATGTAGGATTCGATAGCCTTATTTTCAGTAATTTTTTTAATATCTTCACCCTTGATATTCCCTGCACCACGTGGAGTTCCTTGGTTGACCCTGCGGTTGATTTGCATAGAAAAACTATTGGTGATATTTTTAAAGGTTTCCTGAGAAGCCTTGGCTGTCGCACCCTTGATAGACAAGCCGACTAAACTCAAACTAGCCATCAAGAGAATGATGAGAAAGATCACAAGCGACTTAAAGAATTTTCTTGTGACATAGGCAAATGCGTTGTGTAACATAAGATTCCTTTCTAGATTTACTTCACTTATATATATTTAAAAGATTTAGTTACTTTTTTTTCTTGTTTCAGTCAGCTTTTTATCCTTCAATTCCAGTGTAATATCTGACGCCTGTGCTACTTCCTTACTGTGGGTCACAACTATCACACACTTGCCTGTTTTCTCAGCAAGAGATTTGAGGAGTTCGATGATATCCCCAGCTGTCTTAGGATCTAGGTTTCCGGTTGGTTCATCAGCTAAAATCACTGGTGCTTCAGATACAAGGCTACGAGCAATGGCAACACGTTGTTGCTGCCCACCTGATAATTGGAGAACATTCCGCTTGATTTGACTTTCATCTAAACCAAGTTCAAGAAGGGTATCCTTACTAGCTTTTTTATTGACCAAGCGGATATTTTCCAACGGAGAAAGATAATCAATCAAGTTATAGTTTTGGAAAACTAGCGAGATATGGTGCATACGGTGATAAGAATAACCTTGTTCACGAATGTCCTTACCCTCAAACTTAATAGCACCTTCTACTGGGCTATCAAGGCCTGCTAATAGTGATAAGAGGGTAGATTTCCCAGCTCCTGATTCTCCAATGATGCTATAGAATTTTCCAGGTTCAAAATCGTAATTGATTTTATATAATACTGCTTCTGCAGTGTTTTTGTAACGATAAGTAAGATCTTGTAATTGTAGTAAAGTCATGATTTCTCCTTTATTAACTAATAGATGATAAAATTTCTTTCGGTGATTTTCTAAATAAAAAGATAAAACAAAGTGCAACTGACAAGGAGCTAATCACAAGGAGAAAAACATAAGATTCTCCAAATGAAAGAAGACTTGTTGAAAGATTAGTTGCTTTTGCTAGCGTATCTTGTAGTGCAGCTTGATCGCCACTTGCTAGTACAGTTTTTAAAAGATAGGAAGTAATGGCATTTCCTGCAAGAAATGCTGGTAAAATAGCTGCCAATGAAACTATGATGACTTCCAGGCAGAATTGGCTAAAGATTGCTCCTTTTCCCTTCCCTAGTGCCAATAGAATACCAACCTCGTAGACTCGCTCTCGTAACCAAAGTGACAAGACCAATATCAGCGCCCCTACACCAGCAATCATAATGCCATAGAGGAAAATCTGTAAGAAGGTTTGGAAGGTCGAAACTGAATCCTTGATTTGTTCAAAGGCCTTATTTTCCTTTTCAACTTGGAACCCTTGGTTTTCCAGGGATAACTTTTCAACCTCTTGAATGATACCATCCATATCTTTTGGATTTTCAAGATAGAAACGGGCTGCAGTAACTTGAGCTTCCTTGTTGCCAAGTAAATTTTGGCTACTTTCGTAGTCTGTATAGACCGTATTTTCACTAAAGTCTGATGATAGACCGGTAAATTTCTCTTGCTTCTGACCTGAGAAAACACCTACGATTTCATAATCTAGTGTTTGTCCACTATTTCCTTCTACTTGAGCAGGGTTTAAGCTAATCTTCTCTCCTACTTTTAGATTGTTTTTCTTGGCTAAATCTTCGTGGATTAAGATTTTTTTTCGATCCCCTTTTTCGATATGTCTTCCTTCTTTAAGGGTAAAGGCTGAACTTGTAAAAGAAACATCCTTGGAAGAATCTTCCAAAGCAATCAAACTGATAAGATTTTTTTCAGCCTCTGTCAAATCATCCCTTTGGATACTTTGTTCTCCAGTAACGACTTCTTTGTCAGTTAACTTGGCTATTGTTTCTAGCTCAGGTGAAATCTTCTCAAGGCCCTTTATCTTTTTAAGGTCATCTAGTTGAGACAGTTGAAAAGTCTGATCTGCTTCTATTCTTTTAATCGAAAAAGACATATTCAGTGAGCGATAGAGATTATTTTCTACCGTTTTGTTGGACTTCATGAGCGTCAAACAAGCAGATATACCTGCCAATAAGACAAAGAGAATCAAAAATAATAGGAAACTTCTCAGTCTTTTTCTGCTGACGTAAGCCCATGCTCTTTGAATGGAATTCATATAGCACCTCCATATTTGTAAATCCATTATAATATTCAAATATGAAATGTTTATGAAATAAAAAAGAGCAAATAAAATTTGCCCTCAAATGGTAAAAAAATAAAGAGCTAGCCAAAGCTAACTCTTTTCCTATGCGGAGAGAGGGACTTGAACCCTCACGACCTAAAGCGGTCACAGGATCCTTAGTCCTGCGCGTCTGCCAATTCCGCCATCCCCGCGTCGATTACTTTACTAGTATATCAACTTTGAAAAAAATTGTCAAGACTTTTTTCAGATTTTTTCATCTTGAAATGTATTATTCTGTAATTTCAAGCAAATTTTCATCAACCAATTTCGCACCAAGTGTATTCTTAAAATGTCCAAGTGCAAAGGCATGATTCTCAGGCCAAATGGATGCTACTGCCGGTTTCACAACTTCTATCTGATAACCAAGATTATAAGCATCAATGGCTGTATGCAAGACACAAATATCTGTAAGAACTCCCGTCAAAATGACAGTATCCACTTTACGCTCTCTGAGACGGATATCCAAATCTGTCCCAGAAAATGCTGAATAATGACGCTTGTCCATCCAGAAAACACGACTATCATCAGCATGTTCCTGATAGAAGTCGGCTAACTTGCCATACAAATTTCGTCCACTAGTCCCAATAATGTTATGTGGCGGGAAGAGTTTACTTTCAGGATGAAAAACATCATTTTCTTCATGGGCATCGATGGTGAAAAAGATATAATCTCCACGTTCAAAAGCCTTTTGGGTCACCCCATATATATCATCAGATATTGCTTGAGCTGGAGCACCCGCAGTCAGTTTCCCATGATCCGCTACAAAATCTTCTGTATAATCAATAGAAATTAGTGCTTTAGCCATTAATAGTTCCTCTTTTTCACTTCTTCAAAAATATCTGGGATTAGAACTTTGAGATAAGTTCCTTTCATACCAAGAGAACGACTTTCAATAATCCCTGCTGATTCGAGTTTACGAAGAGCATTGACAATCACCGAACGTGTAATACCGATACGATCTGCAATGATAGAAGCTGTCAATTGACCTTCATTACCATTTAGTTCTCCTAAAATAGCTGATACTGCTCGCAATTCAGAATAAGAAAGGGTATTAACTGCCATAGTGACTGCTGTACGACGACGAATATTTTTCTCGTCTTCTTCACGTTGGAAGTTCAACAATTGAATTCCAACTACAGTGCTTGCAATCTCAACAAGGATCAAGTCCTCTTCTTCAAATTTCTTGTCATTACGCCAAATAATCAAAGAACCCAAGCGGATACCAGAAACATGAATCGGAGCAATCGTAGTCAATCCATCAGGAAAGTCTGAACGACTTTCTGTTGGGAAAACGGTCAAATCATGCTCCACCGGGAGGTTAGCCTCCGTATCGTAGATCATGTTAGCCCCTTGAATATATTCATCAGGGAAAATCTTTGATTGGAAAAATTGCTCTACACGGTCATTATTGGTCTTGTAGCGCATAAAATATCCTAGAAGACGTCCCTTACTGTTTAAAATACAGGCATTACAGTCAATAATATCAGCCAATTGACGTGTAATTGCATTGTATGGTAGGTCATCTTGAAGCTTTTCTTCCGCACGCTTCAGGATAGACGTAATTTTTCTTGTTTTTTCTAATAAATTTGCCATGTTTTACCTCGCATATAATCGCTTTCAGTATATCATAAAATTGCGACTATTTCAACAATTATCTGAAAATTATTTATTGAATTGCAATTCAAGCGTATTCGAAAATTTTTGCTAATTTTTTGTATTTTCTTATTGACAGCTTTCTATATTTTTGATAAGATAATATTACAAGATAACAAATATATAAATACAAACTCTCGTATGATTATTTTCTTGACTTTTGGTCTCCTTATATATAAAAGCGATCCACCACAGTGAACCGCTTTTTTTGTTATTTATCTCCTTTGTTACGAATCACAAAGCCTGTCTTCTTCTCGCTTGAAGTATTACGTGGTTTTTTATTATCCTTACGGTAACGTTTTTCCTTCTCAAAGCGGTCGTTCTTGCGACTGCCTTTTTTGAAATCATCACGACGACCATTGCCACGGCGATCACGATCTCGACGGTCGTCACCACGACGGCCACTACGACCAGACTTGCCTTTTGCACCAAATCCACCACCAGATGGTTTGAATGGTAATGGTTTCTCACGTGCAATTTCAACTTCTGGAAGACTATCTGGATCCTGAACCGTTAAGCTAAGGATGTACATGGCCAATTCTTCTGGGCTGAATTCGGCTGCTAATTTACGGGCATCTTTTGCGAATTTGTCAAAGTTTCCACGAATAGATTCATCCGCAAAGTCACGTTCAATTTTCTTCAGCGCAACATGCTTTTTAGCTTGGAAGGCTTCTTCTGCTGTCGCAGGTTTCAAGCCCTTCATGCGTTTCTTGGTCAAGTTTTCGATGATTTGGAGGTAGCCCATCTCATTTGGTGCTACGAAAGTAATCGATTGACCTGACTTACCTGCACGCCCTGTACGACCAATACGGTGAACATAACTCTCAGGGTCTTGAGGAATATCGTAGTTGTATACATGGGTCACACCTGAGATATCCAAACCACGTGCAGCCACGTCTGTTGCAACTAGGACATCGAGATTGCCATTTTTAAAATCACGAAGGACACGAAGGCGTTTGTTTTGGTCCAAATCTCCATGAATCCCTTCTGCACGGAAACCACGGATTTTAAGCCCACGAGTTAATTCGTCTACACGTCGTTTTGTACGACCAAAAACGATTGACAACTCAGGTTGTTCAACATCCATAAGACGAGTCATTGTGTCGAATTTTTCTTGTTCTTTAACACGGATATAGTACTGGTCAACCAGTTCTGTTGTTAATTCTTTGGCAGCAATCTTCACATGCTCTGGTTCTTTCATGAACTGAACACCAATACGTTTGATGGCATCTGGCATAGTTGCTGAAAAGAGTAGAGTTTGACGTTTTTCTGGGACACGTGAGATAATTGCTTCGATGTCTTCAAGGAATCCCATGTTAAGCATTTCATCAGCTTCGTCTAAGATCAAGGTTTCAATATCATGTAATTTCAGAGCCTTACGTTTAATGAGGTCAAGTAGTCGTCCTGGTGTTCCTACAACGATATGAGCCCCTGATTTAAGAGCCTTGATTTGTTTTTCAATACTTGAACCACCGTATACTGAACGGACTTTCACACCCTTGCTTCGACCAAAGCGGAAAAGCTCTTCCTGGCTTTGAACTGCAAGTTCACGAGTTGGAGCAATTACCAAAGCTTGGATAGTTGCTTCTTCTGTACGAATTTTTTCAAGGGTTGGCAAGCCAAAGGCTGCTGTTTTTCCTGTACCAGTCTGTGCTTGACCGATAACATCTTTCCCTTCAAGAGCTAAAGGAATGGTTTGCTCTTGGATAGGACTTGCTTCTACAAATCCTGCTTTTTCAATTTCTGCTAACAAATCAGCAGAAAGATTAAATTCATTAAATTTCACGTTTTTCTTCTTTCTAAAGATGGTGCGAAGCCATCCTATAGCGCTTAATTTATACTTTTCTTTTCATGACGGTTTTTCATATCTTTTTATGAAAGATCGTGTTGCTTCTTTTCCACTAAAGAAAAGTACTGCTTTCTTTGCAACTTATCTAGTATATCACAAGAGAGGGCCAAAAGATAGTCTAACCACTTGATTAAAACATGTAAACGATTTTTCTATTTTTTGAACTTGATTCCCGAAAGCTTTCGTTAGACTATTTTAGTCCAATATTTTTTCCCGTAGCAGATTTGTGCAAAAGTTTTTTTCTTGTGCTAGAATGAAATCAAATAGGAGGATTTAAAAATGTTAACATACGATTTAATTGTAATTGGATTTGGTAAAGCCGGTAAGACTTTGGCTGCTAAGATGAATGCGGCTGGTAAGAAAGTTGCTGTCATCGAGCGCAGTAAAGCGATGTATGGTGGTATTTGCATTAATTTTGCTTGTATCCCAACCAAGACTATGATTGTAGCAGCTGAAAAGGGCTGGTCATTTGACGATACCATGAAAGAGCGTGGTGCGGTGACTGGTCGTCTTAACGCTAAGAATTATAAAATGTTGGCAGACAATGGCGTTGATGTCATTGATGCAGAGGCACATTTCGTGTCAAATAAGGTCATCGAAGTAGTGGCTGGTGATGACCGCCAAGAGCTTACGGCTGAAACTATTGTCATCAATACAGGTGCTGTGTCTAATGTCTTGCCGATTCCTGGGTTGACAACAACTGAGCATGTCTACGATTCAACTGGTATTCAAACCCTTGAAGCCTTGCCAAAACGTTTAGGTGTCTTAGGTGGTGGTAATATCGGTCTTGAATTTGCTGGCCTTTATAACCGTTTGGGTAGCCAAGTGACTGTCTTGGATGCAGCGACTAGCTTCTTGCCACGTGTGGAGCCATCTATTGCTAAGTTGGCTAAGGAATACATGGAAGAGGACGGCATTGTCTTTGAGCAAGGTGTTAAAACTTCCGAAGTTAAGAATGACGGTGATGAAGTTGTCGTTGTTACTGATAAAGGAGACTTCCGTTTTGATGCACTCCTTTATGCGACAGGACGCAAGCCTAATATTGAACCTCTTCACTTGGAAAACACCGATATTGCCTTGACTGAGCGTGGTGGTATCCAGGTTAATAAGCATTTGGAAACAAGCGTTCCAGGTGTCTTTGCAGTAGGTGATGTCAATGGTGGTCTTCAATTCACTTATATTTCATTAGATGATTTCCGTATTGTCTTTAATTACTTGACAGGGGATGGTAGCTATAATCTTGAAACACGTGGAGCTGTTCCAACCGCTATGTTCCTCAACCCACCTTTGGCACAAGTTGGTCTTACTGAAGACCAAGCCAGAGCAGCAGGTGGACCAGTTGCTGTCAAGGAACTTCCAGTTGCTGGCATGCCTCGTGGTCATGTTAATGGCGATTTGCGTGGTGCCTTCAAAGCTGTGGTAAACCCTGAAACTAAGGAAATCTTGGGTGTGACCCTCTTTGGTCAAGAATCTCATGAAATTATCAATTTGATTACTCTTGCTATGAACCATCATATCCCATACACAGATTTGGCTAAACAAATCTTTACTCACCCAACTATGGCTGAGAACCTAAACGATTTGTTTGCGATTTAATACTCTTCGAAAATCAAATTCAAACCACGTCAGCTTCACCTTGCCGTACTCAAGTACTACCTACGGCTAGCTTCCTAGTTTGCTCTTTGATTTTCATTGAGTATAATTTTAGAAAGCAGCCCTCGTCGGGCTGTTTTTTCTTCACTGAAATCTCAAATCTATCTTTTCAAGCTTTTATGATATAATAGAAACATGAAATTTAAAACTACTTTGGGCCTTCTTGCTGGGCGTTCTTCTCACTTTATTTTGAGCCGTCTTGGCCGTGGAAGTACGCTACCTGGAAAACTCGCCCTTCAATTTGATAAAGATATTCTACAAAATTTAGCGAAGAACTACGAAATTGTTGTGGTAACTGGTACCAATGGGAAAACCTTGACAACCGCTCTCACTGTCGGTATCCTAAAGGAAATTTATGGTCAAGTTTTAACTAATCCAAGTGGTGCCAATATGATCACAGGGATTACGACTACTTTCTTGACTGCAAAATCTTCAAAAACTGGAAAAAATATTGCGGTTCTTGAAATCGATGAAGCTAGTCTCTCACACATCTGTGACTATATCCAGCCTAATCTTTTCGTCATTACCAATATCTTCCGTGACCAAATGGACCGATACGGTGAGATTTACACAACCTATAACATGATTTTGGACGCTATTCGCAAAGTTCCTACTGCCACTGTTCTGCTAAACGGTGATAGTCCACTTTTCTACAAGCCTGCTATTCCAAATCCAGTTCAGTATTTTGGCTTTGATATGGAAAAAGGTCCAGCACAACTGGCTCACTACAATACTGAAGGTATTCTCTGTCCAGACTGTCAAAGTATTTTGAAATATGAGCTTAATACTTATGCCAATTTAGGAGCTTATATCTGCGAAAACTGTGGATGTAAACGTCCTGACTTGGACTACCGTCTGACAGAATTGGTTGAGCTGACCAATAATCGTTCCCGCTTTGTTATTGACGGACAGGAATACGGTATTCAAATCGGTGGACTCTACAATATCTACAACGCTCTCGCTGCGGTAGCTATCGCGCGTTACCTTGGTGCTGATTCTCAACTGATTAAGCAAGGATTTGACAAGAGTCGCGCTGTATTCGGTCGCCAGGAGACCTTCCATATCGGTGATAAGGAGTGCACGCTGGTTCTCATCAAGAATCCTGTTGGTGCTACCCAAGCTATTGAGATGATAAAATTAGCTCCTTATCCGTTTAGCCTTTCTGTTCTCCTAAATGCCAACTATGCAGATGGAATTGATACCAGCTGGATTTGGGATGCTGATTTTGAACAAATTACTGAGATGGATATCCCAGAAATCAACGCCGGTGGCGTTCGTCATTCTGAAATTGCTCGTCGTCTTCGAGTGACTGGCTATCCAGCCGATAAAATCACTGAAACAAGTAGCCTGGAACAAGTTCTCAAAACGATAGAAGCTCAAGACTGCAAGCATGCCTATATCCTTGCGACCTATACAGCTATGTTGGAATTCCGAGAATTACTAGCCAATCGTCAGCTTGTTAGAAAGGAGATGAACTAATGGTTTATACTTCACTTTCCTCAAAAGACGGCAACTATCCTTACCAGCTAAATATCGCCCACCTCTATGGTAACCTCATGAATACCTACGGAGATAACGGGAATATCCTCATGCTCAAGTACGTAGCTGAAAAGCTTGGGGCCCATGTAACAGTTGATATCGTTTCACTTCATGATGATTTCGATGAAAATCACTACGACATCGCCTTTTTCGGTGGTGGCCAAGACTTTGAACAAAGTATCATTGCTGGTGATTTGCCTGCTAAAAAAGAAAGCATCGATAACTTTATCCAAAATGATGGTGTTGTCCTTGCTATCTGCGGTGGCTTCCAACTGTTGGGACAATACTATATCGAAGCTTCTGGAAGACGTATCGAAGGCTTGGGTGTCATGGGACACTACACACTCAACCAAACCAACAACCGCTTTATTGGTGATATTAAAATTCATAACGAAGAATTCGATGAAACCTATTATGGTTTTGAAAACCACCAAGGCCGTACCTTCCTCTCAGATGACCAAAAACCACTCGGGCAGGTCGTATACGGAAATGGAAATAATGAAGAGAAAATCGGAGAAGGTGTTCACTATAAAAATGTTTTCGGTTCTTATTTCCACGGGCCTATCTTATCTCGTAATGCCAACCTAGCCTATCGCTTGGTCACTACTGCCCTCAAGAAAAAGTATGGTCAGGACATCGTCCTTCCAGCTTATGAGGATATCCTGAGCCAAGAAGTCGCTGAAGAATACAGCGATGTGAAAAGCAAGGCAGAATTCAACTAATCTTTCTATTCCAACATGCTATTAGCTGTTGGAATTTTTTTAGGCTCTTTTCCCCTTCTCTCTTGCAATTTCTACTAATTTTTGCAAAAATAGAGGGGTAGAAAGAAGGTAACATATGTCTAAATTACAACAAATTGTAACATATCTCGAATCTGAAAAGTTAGACGTCGCAGTCGTATCTGACCCCGTCACTATCAATTACCTCACTGGTTTTTACAGTGATCCACACGAACGCCAAATGTTCCTCTTTGTCCTTGGAGACCAGGAACCACTTCTCTTTGTCCCAGCCCTTGAAGTTGAGCGAGCAACTAGCACTGTTTCATTCCCGGTTGTTGGTTATGTGGACTCTGAAAATCCTTGGAAAAAAATCCAAAACGCCTTGCCACAACTTGATTTCAAACGTGTAGCAGTTGAGTTTGACAACCTCATCTTGACTAAATACCACGGTTTAAAATCTGTCTTTGAAACTGCCGAATTTGAAAACTTGACTCCACTGATCCAGCGTATGCGCTTGATCAAGTCAGCTGACGAAGTGCAAAAGATGATGGTAGCAGGTGTCTATGCAGACAAGTCTGTCAAAGTTGGTTTTGACAATATCTCTCTTGATAATACTGAAACTGATATTATCGCACAGATTGATTTTGCCATGAAACGCGAAGGCTATGAAATGAGTTTTGATACTATGGTTTTGACAGGTGATAACGCTGCAAATCCACATGGTATTCCTGGAGCCAACAAGGTCGAAAACAATGCCCTTCTCCTCTTTGACCTCGGTGTGATGGTGAATGGTTATGCATCAGATATGACTCGTACAGTCGCTGTTGGTAAACCTGACCAATTCAAGAAAGATATATACAACTTGACTCTGGAAGCACAACAAGCTGCCCTTGACTTTATCAAACCTGGTGTGACTGCACATGAAGTAGACCGTGCTGCCCGTGAAGTTATCGAAAAAGCTGGCTATGGTGAATACTTCAACCACCGTCTCGGACACGGTATCGGTATGGATGTCCACGAATTCCCTTCAATCATGGAAGGAAACGACATGGTTATCGAAGAAGGTATGTGCTTCTCAGTTGAGCCTGGTATCTATATCCCTGGTAAAGTCGGAGTACGCATCGAAGACTGTGGTGTTGTTACAAAAGACGGTTTTGACCTCTTTACAAGTACCATCAAAGATTTGCTTTACTTTGATTAAAATCAATCTATAAAAAATAAGATGGAAAAGTGAGACTTTTCCATCTTATTTTTTGATTTGATAATAAATTTTATCAGCTATATAGCCTTTTCGTTCAACTGCATTTGGAATCGTCTTCCAAAAAGTCATACCCGCCTTTTCCATAACACGACCAGATGCTGGGTTTAGACTTACATAGCAAGCATCAACCTCTTTAAATCTAATCTCATCCAGACAGAATGATAAAACTGACTTCAAGGCTTCTGTCATGATTCCTCGTCCCCAGTAGTCCATCCCTAAGATATATCCTATCTCACAGCTAGAGTTTTCTTCATCCACACTGACCAGACTAATATCTCCAATGACATGTGTTGGACTTTCTTTGAGACAAATAGCCCATTTGTAATAATCTGGATCGTCATAGGATTTTACCCAATTGCCTATAGAATTTCGAGTCTGTTCGACATTTAGGTGTGGATCCCAAGTCACATAGGTCAGATTTTCTGAGCGTGAAGCCCAATTATCAAACATGGCTTGAGCATCATCTTCCACAAATCTCCTTAGTATCAAACGTTCTGTCTCAATAGTTTGTGTACCTAGTGCTTTCATAATCGTAACTCACTTTCTATTTTATGGTTGGGTTCAAACTTGCATTGACCTATCTTATTCCCCTATTCAAGTTATAAAGCGAAAAAGGTCCCTTTGAACCTTCTTCGCTTTCTCATTTCTATGCTCGGGCTAAAAAAGTCCCCCGGACTTTTTTACTCCCAAAACGTATCAAACACTGTGATTGGTAGGTGGCGTTTGTGTTGGCCTTTGTACCACCATTTTTCAATGGTTGCTTGGGCTTCTGGGCTTACTTGTTTACCTTCGAGGTAATCATCAATTTCATTGTAAGTGACTCCCAAGGCTACTTCGTCTGCAATGCCTGGTTTTTCCTCTTCCAAATCTGCTGTTGGAACTTTTTCATAGAGGGCTGGATCAGCTCCAAGCTCCTTCAAGAGTTGTTTTCCTTGGCGTTTATTGAGGCGATAGAGTGGGAGAATATCTGCACCACCGTCACCAAACTTGGTAAAGAAACCTGTGATATTTTCCGCAGCATGGTCCGTCCCGATAACAGCTCCGCTATGAGCACCTGCAAGGGCATATTGGGCAATCATTCGGCTACGAGCCTTGATATTTCCTTTGTTAAAATCGGAAACTGCACTCCCTGTTGCTTCTACAGCCACTGCCATAGCATCTACAGACTCTTTAATGTTGACTACCAAACTAACATCTGGCTGAATAAAAGCTAGGGCTTTTTGAGCATCATCCTCGTCAGCTTGCACCCCATAAGGCAGGCGAACTGCGATGAATTTATAACTATCATCCCCTGTTTCAGCTCTCATTTCTTCTATAGCTAGTTGAGCCAAGCGTCCTGCCAAGGTCGAGTCTTGTCCTCCAGAAATACCCAATACAAAAGTTTTTAGGAAAGGATGTTTCTTTAAATATCTTTTTAGAAAGTCAATCGAACGACGGATTTCTTCCTTGGCGTCAATCACTGGTTTTACACCTAGTTGCTGGATAATGGTCTCTTGTAAACTCATTCTTCTTCTCCTTCGCCTAGAGCTTCCTTACGCATCTTATCAATCAAGTCCATCTTGTCTTGCCATACGTCACGAGCCAAGTCCACAGGATAATGTTGTGGGTTCAGTACGCGTTTGTATTCATCCCAGAGCTTATCAAATTCCTTACGAGCATAGGCTTGAATTTCAGGCAGACTTGGTAAGTCATAAACCAGCTTACCTTCCTTGAAAATGTCTACCAAGAGTGGAACAGCATCAAAATTACGGACAGTTTTCTTGATGTAAGTATAGGTTGGATGGAACATCTTGATTTCAGTCATGCTAGCAACATCGACACCATCATAGGTAATATAGTCACCTTCTGACTTACCTTTTTCACGACTGGTGATGCGCCAAACTTGTTTCTTACCTGGTGTTGAAACTTTCTCTGCATTATTTGAAAGTTTAATGGTATTGCGCATATGACCATTCTCGTCTTCAATAGCAACAACTTTGTAAACTGCTCCAAGTGCTGGTTGGTCATAAGCAGTGATGAGTTTAGTACCTACACCCCAGACGTCAATCTTAGCTTTTTGCATCTTGAGGTTAAGGATGGTATTTTCATCAAGATCATTGGATGCATAGATCTTAGCATCCGTAAATCCTGCTTCATCCAGTTGTTGACGAACTTTTTTAGAGATATAGGCCATATCTCCAGAGTCAATGCGGACACCAAGGAAATTAATCTTGTCACCAAGTTCACGCGCAACCTGAATCGCTGCTGGAACACCGATGCGAAGAGTATCGTATGTATCTACTAGAAAGACACAGTTTTTGTGCGTTGAGGCATAAGCCTTGAAAGCCTGATAATCATTTCCATAAACTTGTACTAAAGCATGGGCATGAGTCCCTAAAACCGGAATACCAAAGAGCTTCCCTGCGCGTACATTACTAGTTCCATTGGCACCACCAATAACAGCCGCACGAGTTCCCCAGATAGCTGCATCCATTTCTTGCGCACGACGTGTTCCGAATTCCATCAAAGGTTCATCATCAATGACTGAACGAATACGAGCCGCCTTAGTCGCAATCAATGTTTGAAAGTTGACGATATTCAAGAGGGCTGTTTCAACTAATTGACACTGAGCCAAAGGACCTTCCACTTGAACAATCGGTTCATTGGCAAATACCAAGTCTCCTTCTTGAGCAGAACGTACAGTCAATTCCAACTTGAGATTACGGAGATATTCCAAGAAGGCACCATGATAACCAAGTGATTCCAAATAAGCAATATCGCTCTCAGAAAAGCGCAGGTTTTCTAAGTAGTTCACAATTCGTTCCAAACCTGCAAATACAGCATAACCGTTTTTGAAAGGTTGTTGGCGGAAAAAAACTTCAAAAACTGCTTTCTTGTTATGAATGCCTTGGTCGAAGTAAACCTGCATCATGTTAATCTGATACAAATCTGTGTGCAAAGTTAAACTGTCATCTGGGTACATATACTGTCCTTCTTCCCTATTTGTAAAAAGATGAAAATGTTTCTTCTTTTCTCATAATTTAGTACTATTATAACACAATTTATCGATATTGATAAAAAGCTAACAAGCTATTCCATGCTCTCGAGCTTATCCATATCTTTTTCATACTTTTTCTGAGCCCATTCACCATAACTTTTTAATCCTAAGTTTCCAATAAAGACCCAAGGAAGATAAAGGAGATATGTAATGACCCATGCATAAATATACTTAATATGTAGAGGGTTGTGCTGATAAATTTCGATATTGAACTGGTAGTTCTGTAGCATCAAGGTAGCTGTAATCACTAGAGTTAATAATAGGCAACCTAAAATTGTAAAATGAAAACGACTATAGTAGGTCACACCGAGATTGCGAGCACGATTGATAAAGTAAAAATTCCCTATGATAATAATAGCGAGAAGCATGCTAGGATTAAAAAAGCTTGGTGCTAACACTGATATGAAATAAGCTAGAAACAATAATCCGATAGAAATATGAAAACTCTCTGCACCAGCTTTATTCATCAGTTGTTCTTCTCTTTCATCCAATAATTGATAATAATAAAATCTATTTTTCATCTTCTTCCTCCCAAAATAATTGATCTAAAGTTTTCCCTAAGCATCTACAAATGGATTGGCAAAGGGAAAGACTAGGATTGTATTTCCCAGCTTCTATTAAACCGATAGTTTGTCTAGTCACACCCACAGCTTCTGCCAAGTCACCTTGTGTCAGTTCAAGCTCCACTCGAGCGAGTTTTAATTTTAAATTCTTAGCCACTTCTTACCTCCTTTTAGATTTAAAAAAGTTTCGCTTCTTTCCAAGTTCATTATATCATATAATTTACATTATGCAATATATATCTGTCATTTTGTACGATTTTTTTAACAAAAACTCTCTACCAACTAAATGATAGAGAGTTTTCAGCTTATTCAAATTTTTTCAAAATATCTACAACGTCACTTCTCTGTTTGACTTGATAGGCTTTGATGCCTAAACTTTCAGCCATGTTAGTGTTGTCTGCTATATCATCAAGAAAGACACAATTTGCTGGATCCAACTGATATTTACGGAGGATTTCTTCAAACATTTTTCGATCAGGTTTGATAGCCTTGATATCACAGGAAAGAACAAACCCATCTAAAATCTTTTCTAGAGGTGCTAGTTGATCTTTCAATAATTCATAAAAAACTGGTGAGGTATTAGATAGGACAAAAATACGATGGCCTTTTTCCTTTAAACGTGCAAGAAGCGGAAAGACTTCCGTGTAAATATCGATATAGGCAGGCCAGTTCCAAATGACTTCTTCAACCTTTTTCTGATAGCAATCTCCTAATAGGGAAAGAACCTTATCAACCAATTCTTCTCGAGTCAAGGTCCCCAGGTCCAACCTTTCCCATAGTCCCGACTGAAAAATAGCCTTGTCTAATATCAGATAATCTTTCTGGGTTTTAGCTACAGCTTTCAAAATCTTATCCTTGTTCCATTCCAATAGAACATTTCCCATATCTAGTATGATATCCATTAGCCTATCTCCATCATTATGTATCTAATCACTTTATTTCATTCCCAATTTTAATTTACAAATCTTTTTGATAATAGTGCCTTTGTCCAGTGCAGGGATAGTCTTTTAAGGTAAAGACTTCCTGGTAATCATGTTTCTGATAGAAGGCTGGCGCTTGAAACTGATACGTATTCACAAAAACGTAGCGACAATTTCTATTCTTAGCTTCACTTTCTGCTCGCTGCAATAGTTGGGAACCAATTCCTTGTCCTCGCAAGTCATCCTTCACAAACAAATACTCAATTTCTAACCAATTCCCGAAAGTCTCTGCTACTAAGCCAGCTAGGAGTTGACCTTGTTCATCTTCGATATAAAGATTAAGTGGCTCACTTTCAGCAGTTTCCCTTATAGAACGATTATAAGAGCGAATCAAATTCCCTATTTCTTGTGCTTTCTGAGACTCTGTATTCTCCAATCTAATATGCATCAAACCCTCCTCAAAGACACTTACGCCTTGATTATATTCCTATTTTAAATAACTGTCAAATTAAAAAAACTCACCAACCTGAGTTGATGAGCTTCTGACTTATTTTCTAAACTTCCATTGGCTGTAAATCCCAAAAGCGACAATCCAGATTGCTGAACCTCTAGCTCCCATTACAGTTGACTCTTGTAAGAAGAGTGTTCCAAACACAAAGATAAAGAAGAGCATGGTCAGAGGATTTAGCAAGCGATATTGAGGCATGAGATAGCCATCTGCCATAAAGTCTTTAGACTTACGATATTTGAGATGGGCTACCATGATCAAGATGTAGATAGCGATATAAACACCTGATGAAGAAGCTGTAATCAAAGCAAAGGCATCTGATACTCCAGGAAGAACATTGATGAAGGCAGCAAAACCAATCAATACGGCAGAAGCAATGATTGCATTCTGAGGAACGTTGTGTCGTGAGAGAGTATCTGCCTTAATAGCCTTCAAGAAACGATTGGGTGAATCATGGGCAATTTGATACAAGTGACGACCTGTTGAGTAAAGGGTTGAATTCAAGGCTGACGCTGCTGAAGTCAAGACAACAAAGTTAATCAAAGCAGCCGCCCACTTAAGACCAACAAGTTCAAATACCGTTACAAATGGTGAATCTGCTGCAGAAAGCTCACGCCAAGGAATAATAGACATAATAGCTAAGAGAGCTCCACCGTAGAAAAAGATAATTCGCAAAGGAATTTCCTTAACAGCCTTAGGCAATACTTTTCTTGGATCCTTAGTTTCAGATGTAGTAACACCGATAAATTCAATCATCAAGTAGGCAAAGAAAACCATCTGGAAGGCCATGACAAAGTTCATACCACCATTTGGGAAAAGGGAGAAATGCTCACTGATATTTGTCAGGCTTGCTGAACCATAAGGAGTTTCAAAGCCGGTCAAAACCATAAAAACACCTGTCGCAATCATGGCAAGAATAGCCACAATTTTAATCATGGCAAACCAAAATTCTACTTCTCCAAAGATTTTAACAGCAATCAGATTGACCAGTCCTAAAATTGTTAGAAAAACAACCTGAATCAACCAAGATGGCCAGGATGGAAACCAAAACTGAACATAGTGAGAGATGGCTGTTATTTCAGCCATTCCGATAAAGATCACCGATAACCAATAAGACCAAACTGAGAAATAGCCCCAGCCCTTACCTAGATAACGAGTAATAAAATTGATAAAGGTATGTTGCTCTGGGTCCTGGTACAACATCTCTCCGATAGCTCGCATCATGAGATACATAAAACCACCCGTAATCATATAGACAAGGACAATCGAAGGTCCCGTTAAACTAATAGAGCGACCAGCTCCCAAAAATAGTCCAGTCCCAATTGTTCCCGCAATGGCCATCACCTGAACGTGACGATTGGTTAATCCACGTTCCATTTTACTTTTCTTTTTATGTTTATTTTCTGAATTCATCTAGTCTCCTCAAGTTTTTAGAATGAAGAAAAGGAGTGATAGGAAGCGCTTTCCCTGTATCTACTCCTTCTTTTCTATCCTATTAAACTGTTTTTTCAACTTTTAAAATCTTAACATCATAGCTTCCAGCAGGTGTTTCGATTGTAGCAATATCACCTGTTTTCTTACCAATCAAGGCTTGACCAATTGGACTTTCATTTGATACTTTACCTGCAAAAGCGTCTGCACCAGCTGAACCAACGATAATGTAAACTTCCTCTTCGTCTTCTCCAACTTCTTGGATGGTTACAGTTTTTCCAATGGCAACTTCATCTTGAGCAACTGCATCGCTATTAACGATTTCTGCATAACGAATTTTTGTCTCCAAGCTTGAGATTTGTCCTTCAACAAAGGCTTGTTCATCCTTAGCTGCTTCATACTCACTATTTTCGGACAAATCACCGTATGAACGAGCAATCTTGATACGTTCTACGACTTCAGGACGACGCACTAATTTTAATTCTTCTAATTCTTTTTCTAGTTTTTCCTTTTCTTCCAATGTCATTGGATAAGTTTTTTCTACCATTTTTCTCAACTTTCTTTTAATTTTTTAAATATATTTTACTTTTTTAAAGCAAAATTATGTGGAAAACCACATAATTTTAGTTTGTGCTATTTGATTGATGTAATTTACTATTGATATGTTCTTGAACGTTACGGTCATGTTCTTCTCGTGTTGTTGCATAGTAAACTTTACCATCTTGAACATTGGCCACAAAGTAGAGATAGTCACTCTTTGTTTGATTGATACTTGATTCGATAGCATCTAAGCTTGGACTATCAACCGGTCCAGGCATTAGACCTACTTTTGTATAGACATTGTAAGGTGAATCAATAGAAGTATCAATAGCTGCATCATCAGCAAGACTGATGTTTTGACCAAGTTTACCTTCTGCATAAAGGATAGCAATATTACTTTGAAGAGGCATATTTTGATTCAAGCGATTGTAGAAAATTCCAGCAATCAACTTACGATCCTCTGTTTTTGCTCCTTCTTTCTCAACAAGTGACGCAATTGTCAAGAGCTCATTAACAGTTAAGTTCTTTTCCTTGATAGCCGCATAATGTGGAGAGAGGTTCTTGTCCATAGCTGCAAGCATGTTATCAATTAAGCTTTCAATTGTAGTGCTTTCTTTGATAGCATATGTTGCAGGGAAAAGATATCCTTCTAAGCGATAACGGACACCGCTATCTTTAGCTGGTAAGCTTTCAAGTAAGTTTGGATATTTGGCAACCTCTTGGGCAATAAAGGTCTCATCTTGGACCTTAGCCATGAAAGCTTCTGCTGTCATAGGCTCTTTAAATTCACCTTGAAGTTGACCAACAGTATGAGCAATCTGTTCCAAAGTATAACCTTCAGGAATCGTTAATTCTGCAAGAGTAACTTCTTGAGGTTCAGGTGTGCCACCCTTTTGTAATTCTTTAATCACATCCTCAACACTCATGCTCTTTTGCAAGTTGTAATAACCAGACTTCAATTCAGTGTAGTTTTTATACTTGGCATATACTGTAAAGACCAAACCATTTTTAATGACTCCAGATTTTTCTAAAGCTGAACCAATTTGTTGTGTATTGGCTCCATCTGGAATTTGAACTCTCACATATTGTTTAGAATTTGGGTCTACAGGTTGTAGGGCTGATTTAGCATAACTAAGGCCAAAGAATCCACCCGCACCAAATAGAATCAATAGTACCAACGTTGTTACTAAACATCCTTTTAAGCGAGATTTTTTCTTTTTCTTAATTGGTTTTACAGATTCTCTACGACTTCTTCTAGGAAGTTCTGCCGCTTCAGATTTATCTTCAGCATGATTTTCATTTGTAAACTCTTCTTTGCTTGAGGCAAAGCTTACTGCTTTATCTTCATCGGGAGAAGCATCTTGAGTTTGGTAAGAAACTGAAACCCTAGTTGGAATCGAGTATTTTTCTTCTTTTTCAGAGATTGTTTGAGGTGACTCGACTACCTCTTCTGCAGTTTCTTCTGTAACAGTTGGACGCGGAGGGACAACTGGTGCATTATCAATCAATTGGTCCACAGTTGAAACTGTTTTTGCAATTAACTCTTCTTCAGAAATACTTGGTTCTTTTTTTTCTGGAGTTGATTTAGAAGAATCTTCTAAAGCTGAAAAGAGATCATCAGTTTGTTCGGCTTCGTTGGCCTCTCTTTTAAGTCGTTCTAAATCGCGTAAAATTTGCTCTTTAAAACTTAACTTTTCTTCTTCATTTGAATTTTCGCTCAAAGGTATTTACCTCCTTGTTGATAATCCTTAATATTATATCTTAAAAACTAGAGAAAAGCAACCTTATAAGCCTTTCTCCCCTCTAATTCCTATTTTCCCAGACCATGTCATACCATTCTTCTCCAGCAAATTGAGACTTAGACTTGCCTTCATTCACAAAACCATGCTTTTCATAGTATTCAATGAGGTAGTCGTGGCAGGTCAGATTGATCCCCTCACGTTCATGCTTGAGAGCCACCTCCTTTAAGGCAGTTAAGAGTTTTCTTCCAAGCCCCAAGGATTGAGCCTTCTTTGCAACAGACAGACATGTCACAGATATATACCCACCTTCTTGATGACTGTGGTCTTCTGTTTCTTCTGTAAAGGATTGGTCCTGCAAATAGCGATGAGGGACTACTGGACCTTCAATATAACCGAGAATCTCACCTTCTTTTTCTGCAACTAGAAAACTAGTTTTAATCTCCTTTAAATGTGCTTCAAAAACAGAGCGAGGTATGGCTTCTTCAATTGAGAAATTCTCTAATTCAATTTCCAAAATACGATCTAAGTCACTAAGTCTAGCTTGTCGAATAATCATAATTCCTCCTGGTAAAAAGGATTTCTCCAACACATAAGAAAGGCAACTTCACTGCTCCTTTCCCCTTCTACAATTCCTTGTTCCAGAAACCCATTCATTTCAAAGTAGGAAAGCAACTCATCTTTACAGAGCAAATAAATAGCTGGACTATTTTTCTGACAGGCAACTTCCTTAAGACTTGCAAGTAACAAGGTTCCAAAACCTTGTTTCTGAAAGTCTGGATGTACGGATATCTCTTCAAGGATGATTGCGTTATCTCGCCTAAAATCTTCCTTACTAATAGTTACTATCCATTTGTCTAAAGAGTCGTTCGTGAGAATCGTCGCTGAGATATAAGCAATCCCTTGCTCATTCAGACTAGCTAAGAGAAACGTATCCGCAAAATTGCGGATACGTTCTTCTAATATTTCTCGAGTCAATATATCTTGGGAATTCTGGCTACTCTCTTGTATCAAACAAATGTGTTCGATATCTGAAACCTGAGCTTCCCTGATATTAATTGGAAATTCCATAATTTTCCTTACTGAACATTGCTTGTCAAATTTGACAAGAGACGTTCGAATGAGTATTCATATGATTGAATATCGCCAGCTCCCATGAAGACATAGACAGCATTATCATGGTCTAGGAGAGGAGATACATTTTCAACAGTGATGACTTGATGTTTTTTATCAATCTTGGCTGCTAAATCTTCAACCTTAACATCACCATGGTCAACTTCACGAGCAGAACCATAGATTTTTGCTAAGTAAACTGCATCAGCCTGGTTCAAGGCTTGCGCAAAATCATCCAACAAAGCAATTGTACGAGTAAAGGTATGCGGTTGGAAAATAGCAACGATTTCCTTGCTTGGGTATTTTTGACGTGCAGCATCTAGAGTTGCGATAATTTCAGTTGGGTGATGCGCAAAATCATCGATGATAACAGTATCATTGACAATCTTTTCTGTAAAGCGACGCTTAACGCCTCCAAAAGTATTCAAGTGTTCACGTACTAAATTCAAGTCAAAGCCAGCAGTATAAAGCAAACCAATCACTGCTGTTGCATTCATGATATTGTGGCGTCCGAAAGTTGGAATGTGGAATTGACCCAGTTCTTGACCACGGAAGTGAACTGTAAAAGTTGACCCTGTCGTAGAACGTAGAAGTTCGCTAGCTACAAAGTCATTGCCCTCTGCTTCAAAGCCATAATAATAGATTGGAGCATCAGACGTAATCTTACGCAACTCTGGATCTTCACCATAGACAAACAAACCTTTGCTGATTTGTTTCGCATAATCATTGAAGGCGTTGAAGACATCCTCTAAACTTGTAAAATAGTCAGGGTGGTCAAAGTCGATATTAGTAATGATAGAGTACTCTGGGTGATATGGCATAAAGTGGCGTTCATACTCGTCTGATTCAAATACAAAATACTTGGCATTTTCAGAGCCACGACCTGTACCATCTCCAATTAGATAGCTAGTATCAGTAATGTGTGACAAGACGTGAGAAAGCATCCCAGTTGTTGAGGTCTTACCGTGTGCACCAGCAACCCCCATGCTGATAAAGTCACGCATAAAGCTACCAAGAAACTCATGATAACGTTTGTAGCTTAGCCCATTCTTGTCTGCATAGGCGATTTCAACGTTGTTATCTGGACGAAAGGCATTCCCAGCGATAATTTCTAAATCACCTTGAAGATTTTTCTCATCGAAAGGTAAAATTTTAATTCCTGCTTGCTCTAGCCCACGTTGTGTAAAGTAATATTTTTCCACATCAGATCCTTGGACCTTGTGCCCCATTTGGTGCAACATCAAAGCCAAGGCACTCATTCCTGATCCTTTAATTCCGATAAAATGATAGGTTTTTGCCATCTTTTTCCCCTTTACTCTGTCATATTTGTCAAGTTCAACTCTTGAGCAATTTTACGTTCTTTTTCTGTTTGATTTACTTTTTTGTTATAAATCTGGCTTTTCTTTAGAAAATCATAATTATTCTTTTTTGGTCCGAGATGCTCTTCTTTGGTAGTTTGCTGCATCTGAGGTGTCATTTCAGCCAAAATATAATGGCTCTGAGTTAGTTTGTCACTAAATTTTGCTAGCTCCCCAGGATTTTCCTTTTGGAAAGGAGCCGTAGGCTGATTTGCCTGTCTTACTACATTAATTGAAGGTTTATAACGTTTCGTAAAACTAACATCTTGAGTCAAATACTTTGCTGAACGTTTCCGTTTTAGATCAGCTCTTGCTTCTTCACGAGCAAGTTCAGCATAGGATTTTTCCTTCTTATCAGGTAGCTTATCTGATGCTTGAACCGGTGACTTTTTTTCGGTAGTAATTGGTGACCATTCCAAGTAGTTTTTGTCCTGGTAGTCTCCCTTGATATTACTGATGAGATCCGACTCATCATATAAATTCATAAATGGCATCTCTGTCAGCATGATCTCATCATCTGACACTATTGGAAATCGTTCTTGCTTCATTTTTATTTCCTTTCAATACTCCATTATAGCGTAAAGTCTTGATTTTTCAAGTCTTGGCTTCAGAAATTCCTAATATTTCTTGAATTTCAGAAAGTGTCAGACTTCCACGAGACTCTGTTCCGTCCAAGACTTCTGAGACCAGATTTCTTTTCTGCTCTTGTAGCTCTTGAATCTTCTCTTCGATTGTTCCTCGAGTTACTAGGCGATAAACTTCAACAGCTTGTTCTTGTCCCATGCGATGAGCCCTACCAATAGCCTGCGATTCGACTGCTGGATTCCACCATAAGTCGACCAGAATAACCGTGTCCGCACCAGTAAGATTGAGACCAACCCCACCAGCTTTTAGAGAAATCAAAAATACATCGCACTCACCTTGGTTAAAGGCCTTGGTCATTTCTTGGCGTTCCTGTGAAGGAGTTGAACCTGTAATTTTAAAGGATGTCAAGCCAAGCTGTGGCAACTCCTTTTCTATGCGGTCCAACATTCCCCTAAATTGAGAGAAGATGAGTACACGATGATTTCCCTCAGCAATTTGACTTAGCAAATCTCGCAAACTATCAAGCTTCCCGCTATCTCCCTTATAATCTTCCATAAATAGGGCAGGAGTATCACAAATCTGGCGAAGGCGCATGAGTCCTGTTAAAATTTCAACTCGATTTCGTTGAAATTCTGAATCAGTCACCTGACCCAAACGCTCTTGCATCTGTTGAAGTTGAGCTAGATAGATGGCCTTTTGCTGGTCTTCCAGTTCATTCTTATAAACAACTTCTATCAAATCAGGTAGCTCTGTAAGAACATCCTCTTTTTTTCGACGCATGACAAATGGTTTGATAAACTGTGCCACTCTCTCAGCAGGCAATTTCATAAAGTCTTTTTTTGCTGGCAAAAGTCCTGGCAAGACTATTTGAAAAATAGACCACAATTCGCCAATGTTATTTTCAATCGGTGTTCCAGATAGAGCAAAAACTGATGGTACCACAAACTTTCTCAACGTTTTCGCGATTTTAGTCTGGGCATTTTTCATCACCTGGGCTTCATCTAGAAATAGAAAGTCAAAAGATAAATCCTGATAAATCTCGCTATCTTGCCTGAAAGTAGCATAACTAGTCACATAAATCTGATGTTTTTCTGCTAAAATAGTCTCGCGATAAGGCTTCAATCCATGCACAACAACTACATCCAAATTTGGTGCAAATTTTTGAAACTCATCGGCCCAATTATAGATGAGACCCGATGGAGCAAGAATCAAGACACGGCTATTCTCCTGAAGCTGGCTACTCAGAAAGGCAATAGCTTGCAAGGTCTTACCAAGTCCCATATCATCCGCCAAAATCCCACCAAATCCATAATGGTGAAGCATTTGAAGCCATTGAATCCCCTTTTTCTGATAATCTCTGAGATCAGCTTTGATATTCAGAGCTGTCATCGGAAAATCCTCTGGATGCGTCAAATCGTGGGCCAAATGACGAAATTCTTCGGTAAATGTTACTTGGTCTTGATCCTTAAACAGATGAGATAGGGTATAAGCCAAAGACTTGCGAGCATGGAAAGAATCACTCTCTATCTCTTCCATTCCCAAATCATCCAAATCCTGACGGATACGTTTGGTCTCTTCGTCGAAATAATAAACCTGGTTAGTGGAAGAAATATAATAATCTTGCTTTTCAACCAGAGCCTTCATTGCTCGATTGATTTCTTCTTGATCTATATCTTGAAAATCAAATTGAATTTCTAAAAGACTTCCCTTGGATGAGATATGAATTTGAGGTTTCTGAACCTGATAAAGATTTTGCAAGCTCTCAGAAATCTTTAATTCTCCAAGGGCCACAAAGGCTGGCAAAATTTCCTGAAAGAACGTATGGACTGCATCAGCTTTCAAACTCTGACGCCATGAACGAAAATCTGCTTCAAATCCAGCAGATAAAGCCAACTGAAAAATCTGTTTTTCTAGTTGAATATCACTCGCAAAAGGGAGATTCTCTAGTTCATTTCGAGTAGTTACTAAGCAAGTTTCATATTGGAACTGCATATCTAAACGAATAGATCCGTCCTCTTCTCGTTCCATGTAGAAAGAGGGACGAAAAGATTGGATTTTAAGAGACTCAGGTGCCTCTACTTTTCCGAGTTCTTTAAACTGGAACAGAGTCGAAGCTAAGAGATCTCGAACGCTACTATCAAACTGCAAGATTTTCCTGCCACTATGATCTAAAGGAACTTTTCTAAGCGCATCTAATAAACTAGCCTGTTTTTTCGTCATCAGGCAAAAATTGCCTTTAGAGAATAAGACTTGTCCCCCATAAAAGACATTGACCCCTGTCCGTTCGAGGATTTCCATCTCATAATAGTTGGATTGTTCTTTAATCTCAAAAGAAAACAAACCTGCTTGACCATCAAAATCTTGGAAAAGAAGATGATGATATGTTGTAAGCTGGTGATCAAATTGGAATACATCTAAGCCCATCAGAAGGCTGACACCTTGCTCAAAAAAAGTCTTAGGGAAATAGAGATGTCGCCCTTGATTTTGGAAAAAAGTAGGGTTGACTGTTTTCTCCTCAATCAAGCCTAGCAAGAAACTCAAAACTTCTTGGCTGGCTTTATCAAAATACTCAAGTCTTAATGAGGTCTCGTAATGTTTTCCTATCATGTATGGTTTAGCGGCCTCTATGACTTTTAAGAAAAGAGGGATATCCCTAATCACATAAAACTTTTCTTGCTTAGAAAGACCAATTCTTAAGGTCCAGATAATGCGATTGGTTCCTGCTTCCACCTGTCCTTGAGCAGAAAGCTGATAGCGGTCAGACTGACTAGGTGTTTGGATAGACTCCAAGAATTTTCCTCCGAAAGTCACTTGTGTCTCAACAGTTTCCTTTTCTTCCTGATTAGCCTCTAGATTGAGTAAAATTTTTTGTCCTAGTTGGTCATTTTTTAGGTAATATTCCAATGCCGCCAAATGAACACAGTAACCTCTTTTTTTGAAAAAAGCACAGGTACAAAAAATCAAATCATCATCCAAACTATAGCGAATTTCTTCATCCGCTACACGCGCATAGATGCGATGGTCTTGTTCTTTGATGATTTCAATCTGACCAGTTTCGTAGAGTTCTACTCCCTCCATTCGAAGCTTTCCTGGAATCAATTTAGCCATAGTTTCCCCTTTACTTTATCTCTTAATTATACCACATTTCTGCCTATAAAAATAGCCTTCTAGGAGTACTTTTCTCCTAAAAGGCTAGGTTTTTAATAATTTGAAAAAGTGGCAATGATTCGTTGACAAACTTCTTCCAAGACAGATGTAGGCATGGCTACATTTAAGCGAGCGTGAAGGGCTCCTTCTTCACCAAAGTCCAAGCCCCTATTCAGGATAACCTTGGCTTCGTCTCTCAAGAGTTTTCTTAGTTCTTCATCGCTAATTTCATAGGCTGAAAAATCAAGCCAAATAAGATAGGTCCCTTGAGGTTTCATGACCTTGATTTTCGTTTCTTTCCCAAACAAATCGACTACATAATTGATGTGTTTCTCGATTAGTTCTTTGAGTTCTGACAACCAATCTTCCCCATAGCGATAGGCTGCTTCTGTTGCCAAATATCCTAAACCTGAGATTTCATGTTGATTATTAGCAAGCTGGCGCTTTTGGAAAGCAAGTCTCAACTTTGGATTCTCGATGACAGCGTAGGAATTTTTCGTTCCGGCAATGTTGAAGGTCTTGGTAGCACTGCTTAAAATCAGTGAAAATTCTTTGAAGGCTTCATTTACCGTATTGAATGACTGGTGCTTGTTTCCAAACAAGGCTAAATCTTGGTGAATCTCATCAGAAACTAGCAAAACTCCATGTTTTTGACACAGTTGTCCAATCTTCTCCAAAACCTCTTTTCCCCAAACACGTCCACCAGGATTATGAGGATTGCAGAGAACGTAGAGTTTCACATCCTCTTCGACAAAATCTTTCTCTAATTGATCAAAATCAATCTCAAAAAGTCCGTCTTTTTCTACTAGAGAGTTGGTGATTAGTCTACGATTATTGAGCTTAATACTGCGAGCAAAAGGAGGATAAACCGGTGTGTTAATGAGCACTGCTTCACCTTCCTTGGTGAAGGCTTGAATAGCTGTTGAAATGGCAGGTACCACTCCCTCGATAAAGACTAGGGCATCCTTATCAAAGCGATAACCATGCTGCTTTTCCTCCCAATTTTGAACAGCTTCAATCAACCCATCACTAGCATAGGTATAGCCATAGACTAATTGCTCTGCATAGTCATGGACTGTCTGACGAATCTCAGGTAACACCTCAAAGTCCATATCAGCAATCCAAGCCGGTAATACTTGACGGTCAGTTTCTGCTTCTTTCCATTTGTATGTATGGTGTCCAAAACGATTGGGCAAGGTCGTAAAATCATATTTTCCCATAGTTTTATCCTTACAAGGCTTGACGCAAGTCTTCAATCAAATCTCTAACATCCTCAATTCCAATAGACAAACGTAAGAGGTCATCTGTCAATCCATAAGAATGACGAACCTCTGCAGGAATATCTGCATGGGTTTGAGTAGTTGGGTATGTAATCAGACTTTCAACCCCACCTAAACTTTCAGCAAAAGAGAATACTTTCAAGGTATTTAAGATATGAGGAATACGCTTCTCATCAGCTACTTTAAAGGAAATCATCCCCCCACGTCCTGTATACAGGACTTCTTTAACTGCAGGTGATTGTTCTAAAAAGGCTACAATTTCTTGGGCATTGGCTGTTGAGCGCTCCATACGAAGTGACAAGGTCTTAAGACCACGAATCAATTGATAACTATCAAATGGTGACAAAACAGCCCCAGTCGTATTGAGATTGTAAAAGAGTTTTTCGTATAAATCCGCACTGTCTGTCACAACTACACCAGCTAGAACATCATTATGTCCTGCAAGGTATTTTGTCGCTGAATGAAGGACGATATCTGCCCCGTCTTCAATTGGACGTTGGTAAATCGGGCTATAGAAGGTATTATCAACGACAACTTTAGCACCTTTAGCATGAGCTAATGTTGACAATTTTTCGATATCAAATTCCAACATCAAAGGGTTGGTTGGTGTTTCAATATAAAGTACATCCACATCCTTTTCTAGCTCAGCAATTAGCTCTTCTTCTGTGTTTGCATAAGTAAAGTGGAAACGTCCTTCCTGTTCCACTTGATTGAACCAGCGGAAAGAACCACCGTAAAGGTCACGGACAGCCAAAACCTTGCTTCCTACTGGGAAGACACTAAAGGCAAGTACAATGGCAGACATACCTGAACTAGTCGCTAAAGCATACTTGGCTGATTCAATAGCTGCCAAGACTTCCTCTGCCTTACTACGAGTTGGGTTTTTAGTGCGAGTATAGTCAAATCCAGTGGATTGACCAAATTCTGGATGCTGATAAGTCGTTGAAAAGTGGATTGGTGTAACCAAAGCACCTGTTGCTTCATCAGACTTGATCCCTGCTTGTGCTAAAATTGTGTTGATATGAAATAATTTGCTCATACTTTACCTCCAAATCTATAGTAACTATTGTACCACTTATTTTGGATCCTTCGTTTTCTTGTTTTCAAGAGCTAGTTATAGTTTCAAACTATACAAAAACGATAGCTTCCTGAGAAACTATCGTTTTTCCTGTTGAATAGACTGATTATTTAACGTGTTTAGCTAATTCTTCTTGGGCTTTTTTATTAGATTCTTCTTTTTCTTTCAGCCATTTTTGTCTAGCTTCTTCATACTCAGCCGTTGTGACAATCTTATCTTGTAACTTAAGGTATTTGTATGATTCAACACCCTTGTTACCCGCTTGAGAGAAGGCAGTAGAGAATGGAACTGTTTTTCTGATTCCTGGTGTTCCACCAAGAGACACGTTTGGAATTGCTAGAGAGCTGTCCACCAACCATGCTTGAGCTTCAGCATATTTGTCATAACGTTTGTTCAAATCTTGTTCAGCATTAGCCTCTTCCAGCATCTTAGTATAGGTATCCAAACCAACTGCAGTTGCTTTAGTATTACTTTCACCAGGTTCTAATCCAAGGTTTTGCAATGAACCACCATTTGTAAGGTTAAGGGTATCAAGATAAGTTGATGGATCCTGATAGTCAGGTCCCCAACCACCATTGTAGAGGTCATAGTCTTTTTGAGCCGCTGTATTCGCAAGGTAACCGATACTATCCATTTCTTCTGTACTCAACATTTGAATATCGATAACGACGTTATCTGTGCCTAAGACAGACTCAATAGATTGCTTAAATGAACTTGCCTCTTGGACACCCTTCTTCACAGACTGGTCAACTGGTAAGTCTAGGTGGATAGGGAATTGAACACCCTTAGCTTCCAATTCTTTCTTAGCTTGTGCAAAAGCTTCTTTAGCCTTATCAGCATTATAGTAGGCATCTTGTCCGTCAGCAAAGTTAATATTTTGCCATACTTGGCCGTAGTTAACCATCTTAGAAGCGACGACATCACCAAAATCTTTACCATCAAGTGTTACAAATGAAGGTGGAACGAGCAAGTTTCTGATAATCTTTGTTGCTCCCTCTTCCCCCTGTGACTGAGCTCCATAAGCTGTACGGTCATAGGCAAAGTTAATGGCTTGACGGAATGATTTGTTTAAAACTGCTTCTTGTTGGGCTGTCTTTTCAGCGTCTGTCGTTTTTGATGTGTGGTTATAAGATTTTCTATCTAAGTTAAAGTTAAAGTAGAAAGAAGTCGCAGTTTGCATACTGTAGATAATATTATCCTTGTATTTCTCTTGCACACCTGCAAAACTTGAACTATTTGGATAGAGACGGGCAAAACTATAGACACCTTCGCTAAAGTTACGAACAAGCGCATCTTGGTCACTTCCATCATAGTAAGTCAACTTGACATCATCTACAAATACATTTTTTGCATCCCAATAGTTTGGATTTTTCTTGTATTCAAGTACAGATTTAGATGTGAACGATTTGAGAATAAATGGACCATTATACAAGATGTTTGCTGGATCCACCTTACCAAAATCATCCCCTTTTGAGTTCAAGAAATCAGCATTTACTGGGAACAGAATAGTTGCAGTTGTTTTTGAATTCCAATAAGGTTCTGGTTGAGTCAAAGTATATTGAACAGTCTGGTCGTCAATAGCTTTTACTCCAACTGTTGAAAAGTCTGTAGTTTTTCCGCTAACATAGTCTGCCAAACCAGCAACAGAATCTTGCACTAGATACAAGGCTTCTGAATTTTTATCCGCAGCATACTTCAATCCTGTCACAAAATCTTGTGCTGTCACTGGTGCATACTCTTCACCATCTGCTGTATACCATTTGGCGTCCTTACGAAGTTTGTAAGTATAAGTCAAACCATCTTTGGAAACAGTCCAATCTTCTGCCAATGAAGGAATGTAGTTCCCGTATTGATCATTTTCCATCAAACCATCAACCAAGTTTGTCACAACATCACCTGTAGTTGCACGGTTTTCTAGGAGATAGTTAAGACTTGAGGGGTCATTACCATATACATAATTATATGTCTTTGTAGAACTAGCTGAGTTGCTACAAGCCGCCAATAGCAGACCGGCACTTAGGGCAACGCCTGCTAGCGTCAGATATTTTGCCTTAGACTTTTTCATAAACAGAACCTCCAAATTTAAATTTTTGTATCATTATACAGCTATTGTTTTTTTTAGTCAAGTCTTATGCTCTAAAAATTTATTTTTTTCTACATTTTTTATATTTTTTTGTATTTTTTCAAGAAAAAAAGAACAATTTAGACCTTTTTACGTAAAAAGTTCAAATCGTTCGTTTTATTTATTAAATATTATGATAATTTTAAGCGCGCTCGTAACTGGTCCGCTTTTGCCTGACCAATAACCTTATCCAAGAGTCGAGTATAGAGACTCATGACTCCATAGAGCCCACCACCAATTGTACCAATTAAGGCGACATATATGAAGCTCCAGAAACGTCCAGTTGGATGGAAGACAAGTCCAAAAATCCATTGCAAGAATCCAACAAGGATAAACATGACTAAAGTTAAAATAGTGACTAAGATTGTTCTCTTCAAGATAATCTTTTGGCGAGCGCCTGTAATCTGACAGATTTCACGGTACATTAAAACAATTGGGATGATGAGGCCGATGGTCGTTGAAATTAATGGTCCATAACTGTGAAAAATCGCTATTGATGGTAGTTGTAAAAAGAGCTTAGCAAGCGAACCATAGACAAAATACAAGACTGCCTTACGGTTACGGAACATAGCTTGAAGCATTGGTGATAAGACCATGTATAAACCGAGGATAGTTGACTGCAAGACTGCAAAGACAAACAAGCCCAAAGCCAAACTATCAGGTTTACCGTAAAAGACTGTATAGAGGGGTTCTCCTACCATGACTACTCCAACCGTTGCAGGTAGTAGGAATAAGAAGAGCATGGTAATACTATCTTGCACCAACCGAGAAGCTGCTGGTAAATCACCCTTGACATAGTTCTCAGTCAAGAGAGGCAAACCAACGCTACCGATTGATACTCCTACGGAAATCAAAATCATGGTGATCTTATTAGGATTGGCAGAGAAATAAGAAAACATGACAACCAAATCTTCATTACTATAGTTGGTAAACCACTTCATGCTATTGATAAAGGTCATTTGGTCCAAGATTTGGAAAAGTTGAATAGCTGAACCTGTTATAATAAAAGGAATAGCTTCCTTAATCGTATCAACCAGTAGACTCTTACTATCAATCTTATCTCGCGTTTCAAAAACTTTTTGAAGTAACCCTTCTTTATAAAGGAAATAAAGCAAGACCGCAAAGCTAGCTACCATTCCTACAAAAGCCGCAAAGGTAGATTGGGTAACTGCTGATAGATAATCTTTTGAACCAAGCTTCATGATGATAAAGGTCGCTAAGAGCATCCAAATAACACGGATAACCTGCTCAGCGATTTGGCTCATAGCATAAGGCTTGAGATTATTCATCCCTTGGAAAAATCCACGGATAACACTCATAGATGGGAAAATCAAGACCGCCCACGCTAAACTTTGCATAATTGGAATTAAGTCCTTACCGACTCCGGAAAGGTCCGCCAACCAAGGTGCAAAGAGGTATAAGATCAAGGCAAAGGCAAGTCCCAGCACAGTCATAAAGCCCAAGAAACTTCGAATCAGGGCAAAACTATGCTCTTCTTCTTGCATGGTATTGTATTTAGCGACTTGCTTAGCAACTGCAACTGGAATACCTGCTGTCGAAATCAACAAGAACCAGGCGTAGATATTATAGCCCATGGTAAAGAGACCGTTAGCCGTTGCAGCATAAGTCCCCATCCAGATATACCATGGGATAATGTAGATAGCCCCGAGGAGGCGACTGATAAAGTTACTTGCTGTTAGCCAGGCAGTCCCTCGTAACATCTGGGCCTGCTGATGATTATTTTCGTTAGACATAACTTCCTCATTCATTTTTAATAACTAGGAAATGTTCCTTATCTTCCATTATAAACTTTTCCTTGTTACTTGTAAAATTCAGACTTTCAGTTTACAATAGAAAGTATGATAAAGATTGAAACCGTATTAGATATTTTAAAAAAAGATGATCTCTTCCGCGAGATTATCGACCAAGAACATTACCATTATTTTTACAGTGATGTCGTTTTTAATAGCATCTGCTACGATAGTCGAAAAGCTCGAGAAAATAGTCTCTTTTTTGTCAAAGGAGCAGCCTTCAAAAAAGAATTTCTCCTTTCGGCAATTGAACAAGGACTTGGATGGTATGTAGCGGAACAGGATTATGAAGTAGGGATCCCTGTTATTGTTGTTAGCGATATCAAGAAAGCCATGAGTTTGATTGCCATGGAGTTTTATGGCAACCCTCAAGAGAAATTAAAATTACTTGCTTTCACTGGAACTAAAGGAAAAACTACAGCAGCTTACTTTGCTTATAACATCTTAAATCAAGAATATCGTCCAGCTATGTTGTCAACCATGAACACTACTTTGGACGGTAAGACTTTCTTTAAATCTGCTCTAACAACTCCTGAAAGCATTGATCTCTTTGAGATGATGGCCCAGGCAGTTGATAATGGAAGAACTCATCTTATTATGGAAGTATCCAGCCAAGCCTACTTGGTGAAACGGGTTTACGGCCTGACCTTTGATGTCGGTGTCTTCCTCAACATTAGTCCTGACCATATTGGTCCTATTGAGCATCCGACCTTTGAAGATTATTTCTATCACAAACGTCTCTTGATGAAAAATAGTCGAGCAGTTGTCATTAATAGCGATATGGATCATTTCTCTGTTCTGAAAGAACAAGTTGAGAACCAAGACCATGACTTCTACGGTAACCAATCAAGTAACCAAATTGAAAACTCTAAAGCCTTTAGCTTCTCAGCTACTGGTAAATTAGCTGGAGACTATGATATTCAGTTGATTGGGCACTTCAACCAAGAAAATGCAGTCGCTGCTGGACTTGCTTGCCTTCGTTTAGGTGCTAGTCTTGAAGCCATCAAAAAAGGGATTGCGACTACTCGCGTACCTGGTCGTATGGAAGTTCTCACTCAGAAAAATGGTGCAAAAGTTTTCATCGACTACGCCCACAATGGTGACAGTCTTAAAAAACTAATCTCTGTCGTTGAAACTCATCAAACTGGAAAGATTGCTTTAGTACTTGGTTCAACTGGAAACAAGGGAGAAAGCCGTCGTAAGGACTTTGGACTTCTCCTCAATCAACATCCTGAAATCCAAGTCTTCCTCACAGCGGACGATCCCAACTATGAAGATCCAATGGCTATTGCGGATGAAATCAGTAGCTATATCCATCATCCTGTTGAAAAGATTGCTGATCGTGATCAGGCTATCAAGGCTGCTATGTCTATCACAAGTCAAGAACTGGACGCTGTGATTATCGCTGGTAAAGGAGCTGATTGCTACCAAATCATCCAAGGTAAGAAAGAAGACTATCCTGGAGATGCTGCTGTTGCAGAACGTTATCTATAGTATATTTAAAGAAGGCTAGGAAAATTCCTAGCCTTTATTTTTTTATAAAGATGAGTCTTTCTTTATCAAATTCTACAGCTAACTCATATTTCCCATCTTCATTTTGAATAATGTAGCCCAATAAAACTAAACTATCAACAAAGATATCACGACGTTTCTGCATAAGTTGGTCTTTTTTGAGAAATTTAAGCAAAAAGGTTGTCATATACTTGAGAGCATACTCAGGGTTGACATCCCCTAAAACTGCATAGAGTTTCTGCTGATCTTCCGTCAGTGGATACTGGTGCTTAACCTTATAAAAGTAATTAGACAAGGTCATCTTTTCCCTAGCAAAATCCGTATACTCTTCTAGGATTGCTGCATTGGTTTGATTGCACAATTCAGTCTGAAAATCTTTCTCCAGGATTTCTTGATAGATGGGACTATCATCTCTTACAAAGACTTCTTGATCCAATTCAAGAGATTCCGTAGACTCTAGAAAGGGGAGATTGAGATAATAATGTTTGTTTTCTCGAAGGATGAAACCAGCTTTAATGTATTCTTCCAAGAGCTTGTCAACCGGAATCCCTGGAAACTGAGCCTTGATTTCACGGAGGATCACATCATCATGCTGATCAAGATAGTCAACCAAATCTCTAAAGAATGGTTGTCGTGTCAAACGAGATGGATTAAAAATCTTAATCATGAAGATTCCTTTCTTTACAAACTAAAAGTGGTGATGCTGCTAATTGACTCGGGTTAGTGCCAGGCTGATTCAGAGGTACAGTGAGTCCTAGCTCTCTATAATATTGACTCCAGAAATCACTGATTTCCTGTGTATCATCCCCAAACTTCATAGAAATGGTCTCAAAAATAGGTAGAATGTCTGCAATAAATTGAGAGCAATAGAAACCATCACCATCTGGGTAAAAGGAAACATTATAGGGTGCACCTAAGTGGCTCTCTGCCCGCTTTTTGACTTCTGTACAATCAATCTCCGCATAGCGATAAAGGTCATAGACTTTTCCAGCTACAAAGAAATCTTCAGAAGCCTGGGCAATGACACCGCCTTCAGTTGTTGCATGATAGATGAAACCGTCTAAAAAAATGGCCACATGGCTATAGTTGCCAGTAGATTCCTGGATGGCTTTCCCTATATCCGAACTATCTTTCACAAAGATTAAATCACCATTTTCTAACATACTTCTCTCCTAGCAAAAAAGGAGTCGAAACTCCTTTTTATTACAATGGGTATCCCCATTTTCATTTTAGAATTATGCATTAAAGCTTTCAGTCAATTGTGGTACCACTTGTTTCTTACGTGAAACAGCACCTGGAAGGAAAGCGTGGTTGTTTTCAAGTTTGAAGTTGAAAGCTGCTTCAACTTTGTTCATGTTAGCACCAAGAGCCAAAATTTCTGAGTTTGAGTTGACGATGTCTGTAATCATCAAAACAAAGTCAGAGTATCCGTTAGCGACATTTGCTGCTTGGATAGCTGCTTCGATTTCAGCTTGGCGTTCCAATACTTCAGCAATATCAACTGTATTCACTTGAGCCACACGGACATTGTTTCCGTTGAGTTCAAATGTCTTAGCATCAATATCAATCAATTCTTCTGCTGACTTGCTTGCCAAGTTTGTACCAGCCTTGAGCATAGCAAGACCGTATACTTCCAAGTTCACACCAGCCAATTCAGCCAATTCAAGAGCAATGACTTTATCTGATGGGTGAGTGGTTGGAGATTTCAAAAGAAGGGTATCTGAAATCAAACCTGAAAGCATCAAACCAGCCAATTCTTTTGGCACTGCTACCCCGTGTTCTTTGAACATGCGGTAAACGATAGATGATGCTGACCCAACTGGTTCCAAACGCATGTATAGTGGGCTGGCAGTTTCAAAGTTAGCCACACGGTGATGATCCACCACACCATAAACTTCAACTTCAGCAATATCTGAAATAGATTGTTGGAATTCATTGTGGTCAGTCAAAATGACTTGCTCTGCACCTTCTGCTTTAACTGATGTGATCACGCGTGGTGCTTCCACACCAAAATAGTCCAATACGAAAGCTGTTTCTTCATTTGGAGTTCCAAGAGCCACCGCTTCTGTATCCAAACCGTATGCTTCTTTTGCAAGATAAGCAAAGGCTACAGATGAACCGATAGCATCTGAATCTGGATTTTGGTGACCAAATACTAGAATCTTAGACATGATAATACCTCGTTTCTTTATTCTCTTTATTGTAGCATTTTTTTCAATTTTTGACAAAAGTAAGAGGAGTCAAAGGACTCCTCGTTACAAGTCAAAAGTATTGACTAAATTTTTATTTTGATACTCTTTGAGATAATGTTCTTTTTGCAAGCGTGTTTGACGTTTGAAAAGGGCTTCAGCCGACATTGCTTCTTCCTTACTATCAAAACCTTCTGCATAGATGAGTTTTACCGGCAATCGAGCTCGTGTATACTTGGCTCCTTTGCCACTATTGTGGACAGCAACTCGTTTCTTCACATCTGTTGTATAGCCTGTGTAGTAGGAACCATCACAACACTCAACCACATACATATAAGCCTTATGAACCATAATAAATCTCTTGAATTTCTGGTGTATAGGAGCCGTCATCATTATGAACGATTAGCGGTGGTAAAACCTTAAAACCACTAGTGGAACCGTCTTTGATAGCCTCAATCAAAAGCATATTGGCTTCCTTCTCCCGTTTAGGGTAAACAAATTGTAGGCGCTTTGGAGCTAGATTATGCTGTTGGAGTGTAGCTAAGATATCTAATAATCTATCTGGACGATGAACCATTGCCAAACGCCCATTTGATTTGAGAATACTTTGAGCACTACGACAGATTTCTTTGAGATTGGTCGTAATTTCATGCCGAGCTAAAAGGTAATGTTCGCTTTCGTTCAGATTAGAATTTGGATCTACCTTAAAATAAGGAGGATTGCACAAAATCAAATCGACCTTGCTCCCCTGAATGTAGCTAGGCATATTTTTCAAATCATCACAAATAACCTGCATCTGCTCTTCTAAGCCATTTAAACGAACCGACCGTTCAGCCATATCAGCTAGGCGTTCTTGGATTTCTACAGAGAGAATTTTAGCCTTGGTACGACTACTGGCAAATAGTCCAACAGCTCCATTACCTGCACAGAAATCCACTATCAACCCATTTTTAGGAAAACGAGGAAAACGAGACAGGAGAACACTATCCACTGAATAGCTGAAAACCTCTCTATTTTGAATAATCTTGATATCTGTAGAGAAGAGTTGGTTAATGCGCTCTCCTGATTTTAATAATTGTTCTTCGTTCATACTTCTATTGCCACAAATTAAATAACATCAAAGATGGTTAGAAATTTATCAATTACTGTTTTTCTTTAAATGCTCCAAGGCTTCTCGAGTCCAAATAGGCATCATGCGACCAAGCGGTGCAAAACCATGTTTGATGCGATCATTCGAAAAACGTCTCCGTCTAGGAAGTTGATGCTTTTCTTCTTCCAAGGTACGAATGGAAAGGCTAGCTTTCCCAGTATATTCATCAAAATCTACTACCTGTACCTGGACTTCATCACCGATTTTTAAAACTTCACAGATATTTTCGATAAATCCTGTCCGAATCTCTGAGATATGAATCAGTCCAGTCACTCCTGTCTCAAGCTCAACAAAAGCACCATAAGGCTGAATCCCAGTAATACGGCCATTTAGCTTATCACCGATTTTCATTTTAGTCCTCAATTTCAATAGTTTCAATGACTACGTCGTCAACTGGCTTGTCCATTGCACCTGTTTCTACACCTGCAATTGCATCCAGAACTTCATAAGAAGCTTCATCCGCAAGTTGACCGAATACTGTGTGACGGCGGTCTAGGTGAGGAGTCCCACCTTGTTCAGCATAAATTTCCGCAATTGGTTCTGGCCAGCCACCACGAGCAATTTCTTTCTTAGAATAAGGCAAGTGTTGATTTTGCACGATAAAGAACTGGCTACCATTTGTATTTGGTCCAGCATTTGCCATAGAAAGAGCTCCGCGAACATTGTAAAGCTCTTCTGAAAATTCATCTTCAAATGACTCACCATAGATAGACTCGCCACCCATACCAGTACCAGTTGGGTCTCCACCTTGAATCATAAAGTCTTTAATAATACGATGGAAAATGACACCGTCATAGTAACCATCTTTTGAAAGAGCAATAAAGTTGGCTACTGTTTTTGGTGCGTGATCAGGGAAAAGCTTGATGCGCATATCTCCATGATTTGTCTTAATAGTCGCAATTGGACCATCTACTGCTTCAATGTCTACTTGTGGAAAATGTAATTCTTTTTCTACCATACCAAATCCTTCTAAGGCATCAAAAATGCCATCTTCTTCTAATGTTTTTGTAATATAATCTGCTTTTTCTTTGATTTTATCATGAGAAATTCCCATAGCAACACTAATGCCAGCATAATCAAAGAGTTCAAAATCGTTAAGACCGTCCCCAAAAACCATAACGATTTCAGGTTTTAAACCTAATTGGTCTACCACCTTGGCAACTCCAGCAGCTTTTGAACCGGAAATTGACACAACATCTGATGAATGTTCATGCCAGCGTACCATACGTAAAGTCGATGCTAAACTTTCAGGCAACGTCAAGTCATCTCCCTGATCCTCAAAGGTCCACATCTGATAAATATCTTCTTTTTGGTAAAAATCAGGGTCCACCTCTAAATCAGGATAAATTGGATCAATAGCCTGGCTAATCATTTCTGTTCGTCTAGATAGTTTAGCCTCATGACTACCGACCAAACCGTAGTCAATCCCAACTTCCTTAGTCCAAGCAATATACTCTTCAACCTTATCTCTAGCAATTTTATTACTATATATGACATTACCCTTTTTGTCCTCAATATAAGCACCATTCAAGGTTACAAAGAAATCAGGTTTGAGGGCTTTAATCTCTGGTACGACGCCGAAAATACCTCGACCAGTCGCAATTCCTGTCAAGATTCCCTTCTCGCGTAATTGTTGAAACACTGTTGGAATAGTGCTTGGAATAAAGCCAGTCTTTGAATTTCGTAAAGTATCATCTATATCAAAAAAGATAATCTTAATCTTCTTAGCCTTGTATCTTAACTTGGCATCCATTGTAAGACCTCCTTTAATTCACTCTTTCCATTATACCATAAAGTAGGCAAATCCCACATCTCCAATAAAGTCCTTTTCTCTTATCCGAATTCCTTTACTAGATACAAAACCAAATCATCATTATTTTGGCTAGTTGCATTCATTTCCAAGGGTTGATTTCGATACCAGACACCTGTCCCATCTGGAATATAACCTCGTTTGATGTACAATCTCTGAGCAGGTCCATAACCTGAGTGGAGCCCAACACCAAGCGTAACCTTATCCGATACGAGTTTAACTCGTTTTTCCGCTTCTTCCATCAAGAGATTTCCAATACCTTGATTTTGAAAAAGCTCAAAGACATTGAAATCTGATAATTCTGGATAGATTTCTGCAAAAGGACCATGTTTAGCAGAAGGCAAAATGGTAATGTAGCCCGCTACAGCACTCTCAACCTCTGCAACTAAGACTTCTCTCTCCCCACTTTCTTGCTCCTTAAAGTATCGAGTTAAATTATCCTCTCTACCAGGCCAACCCTGATTGATAAAACTTTGGGACAGGTGTTGGATATCCGATTCAATCATTTTTCTAATAATAGCGTTTCCCTTCATAAGATACTCCTTTAAAAATTCCTACTATCATTATAGCACCTTTATAGAGAAAAAAAGGAAACAGCCGGGCCTTGACTCGCTGAACTCATGAAAAAGAGGTCCCCTGGACCTAAAAAAAGACTCGTTGGGGTCTTAATTCGCTTTCTTATTTTCAAGCTCATGAAAAAGAGGTCCACCCGGTCCTGAAAAAAAGACCCATAAGGGTCTTTTCTTTAATCTTCGTTTACGAAAGGCATCAAAGCCATTACGCGAGCGCGTTTGATAGCTGTTGTTACTTTACGTTGGTTTTTAGCTGAAGTTCCAGTTACACGACGTGGAAGGATTTTCCCACGTTCTGAAACGAAACGGCTAAGAAGCTCAGTATCTTTGTAATCAACATATTCAATTTTGTTTGCTGCGATGTAATCAACTTTTTTACGGCGTTTGAATCCGCCACGACGTTGTTGAGCCATGTTTTTCTCTCCTTTATAGTATTAATTGTCCATTAGAATGGTAAATCATCGTCTGAAATATCCAATGGATTTGTTGTTCCAAATGGATTTTCATCACGTGAAAAGTCAGGTGCTGATTGTGTAGGTGCTGAATAGTTTGAACTTGGTGCAGAATGAGTTCCACCAGTTTGACCTTCACGTACGCTACGGCTTTCCAACATTTGGAAATTCTCAGCTACGACTTCAGTCACGTAGACACGTTGTCCTTGCTGGTTATCGTAACTACGAGTCTGGATACGACCTGTCACCCCAATAAGTGAGCCTTTTTTAGCCCAGTTAGCAAGGTTTTCAGCCTGTTGGCGCCACATGACGACATTGATAAAATCAGCTTCACGTTCACCATTTTGACTCTTAAATGTACGGTTTACTGCAAGAGTAAAAGTAGCTACTGCTACATTTGATGGGGTATAACGCAACTCAGCGTCACGTACCATACGCCCTACAAGTACAACATTGTTAATCATAATCTACCTTCTTACGCGTCAAGTTTGACGATCATGTGACGAAGAATGTCAGCGTTGATTTTTGACAAACGGTCAAACTCTTTAAGAGCTGCGTCATCGTTTGCTTCAACGTTAACGATGTGGTAAAGTCCTTCACGGAAATCTTGGATTTCGTATGCAAGACGACGTTTTTCCCAATCTTTTGATTCAACAACAGTTGCACCGTTGTCAGTCAAGATAGAGTCAAAACGTGCTACCAAAGCGTTTTTCGCTTCTTCTTCAATGTTTGGACGAATGATATAAAGAATTTCGTATTTAGCCATTGATATGTTCCTCCTTTTGGTCTAATGACCCCAAGTCTTTGCATGGGGTAAGTGAGGTTTGCTCACAATAAACTATTATACTAGAAAAAAATTTTTTTCGCAAGTATAAAACAATGATAGTTTATTTTTTAGAGTTTTTTTGCTGCAGTTTTGGTAATTTCATCTACGAAAATATTCTCTTCTTCAAATTTCTTCTTCAAGGAACTAAGATCAACCGTTCCCTCAATTTGGACTTCGATAACAATCTTACCATCTTTACGTGGAATATTAACAGTATGAGAAATATTAAGATTTTCCTCAACGATTAAAGAAACAATCTTACCGAGTACCCCAACTTCATTTTCTGTGATAAAACGAACACGGATTCCCTCTTCACCATAACCAGCAATTTCAAGAAAGGCTCCGAATACATCTCGATCTGTTATAACGCCATACAATTGACCGTTATCAACAACTGGTAAGATACCAATCTTATTTTTCAACATGAGATAGGTTGCATCTTCCAAACTAGCATATCCTGAAACAGTAACAACATCACGAATCATGACATCTTTTACCTTTGTCTTGTTAAGCAAGTAGTTCATCTCAAAGATTGAAAGACTAGTTGCTTTTGATGGACTAGCTTCAGCAATTGTTCCTTCTGTCACCAATCCTACTAATTTATCATTTTCAATAACAGGAAGACGGTGCAAGCCTTGTTCACGCATTAAATCTGCTGCATGCGCAACAGTTGTATCAGGACTAATATAAACGACCTTACGAGTCATAAAATCTTTAACTGCCATAGGAAATCTCCTTTATGTTTATAGTTTTATTATACACTTTTTACGGAAAGCTATCAAACGCTTTCATCTCTTTTTCAAGATTCAGAAAAATCTGGTGAACTTTACGAAAAAGAGCTCCACCTAAGAGCTCTTAATCATTTACTTATGTGGATTCTATGGTTGCTTTGCAATCTCTATCCGCCGACTAAAAAGGTCCCCCGGAATAATGTGGATTGCTTGCGCAATCCTTATCCGCAACCTAAACTAGTCTCCCAGATTATACGAAGATTACTACGCAATCCTTATCCGCCGACTAAAACAATCCACTGGATTGGATAATTACTTACGTAATCCTTATCTACCGACTAAAAAGGTCCCCCGGACCTTTTTAGCCACCTAGATATGCTTTTCTGACTTCGTCTGAAGCTGCGAGTTCTTTACCTGTTCCTGAAAGAACAATCTTACCTGTTTCAAGTACATATCCTCGATCTGCGATGGCAAGTGCTTTATTGGCATTTTGTTCAATCAAAAGAACGGTTGTCCCTTGTTTTTGAATATCTTGGATGATATCAAAAATTTCTTGAATGAAAATTGGTGCCAGTCCCATTGATGGCTCATCCAAAAGAAGAAGTTTTGGTGTCGACATAAGTGCACGCCCCATGGCAAGCATCTGCTGTTCACCACCAGATAGGGTAGCCGCATCTTGATTTTTACGTTCTTCCAAACGTGGGAAACGTGAAAATACCTTCTTCAAATTAGCTTGGTTCTCTTCACGATTTTTCTTAAGAAAAGCTCCCATCTCCAAGTTTTCCATAACTGTCAAACCAGGGAAGACATGACGACCTTCTGGTACTTGAGAAAGTCCTGAAGCCACAATCTTCTGTGCAGGCATCTTTTGGATTTCTTGACCCAAAAATTCAATTCGACCAGAACTTGGACGAACAAGTCCTGATAGAGTACGAAGGATGGTTGTTTTACCAGCACCGTTAGCACCGATAAGAGAAACAACTTCTCCTTCATTGACTTCAAAGCTCACATCACGTACAGCTTGAATCATACCATAGTGTACTGAGAGGTTTTCAACTTTTAACATAGACATTAGGCTTCACCTCCAAGATAAGCTTCGATAACACGTTTATTGTTCTTGATTTCATCTGGTGTTCCATGAGCAATCAAACGACCATACTCAAGAACATAGATACGCTCTGTGACCTCCATGACCAAGTTCATATCATGTTCAATCAGCATGATGGTAATGTTAAATTCATCTTTGATACGACGAATCAACTCAGTCAATTCTGCCGTTTCTTGTGGATTCATACCAGCTGCAGGCTCATCCAAGAAAAGAATTTTAGGCTCTGTAGCAAGAGCACGAACAATCTCCAAACGACGTTGTTGACCATAAGCTAGGTTTTTTGCTAAAGTTTCAGCATCTCCATCCAAATCAAAGATTTTTAGTAATTCTAAGGCTTTAGCTTTCAATTCTTTTTCATTCTTGTAAAAAGCTGGTAAGCGTAAGAAACTAGCAAATACATGTTGTTTATGATGATTGCTAAATGCAATGAGAACATTGTCTAAAACAGTTAAGTCTTTAAAAAGACGAATATTTTGGAAGGTACGCCCTAAACCAAGGGATGCGATTTTATAAGGTTGCTTTCCATTTAGTAGGTGCCCATCCAAAGTAACAGTTCCTTCACTCGGTTCATAAACTCCTGTCAGCAAGTTGAAAAGAGTTGTTTTCCCCGCTCCATTTGGTCCAATCAAGCCAACAAGTTCACCTTCATTCAATTCGAGAGTTACATCTCCAACAGCCGTCAAACCACCAAAATGTTTGGTTAAGTTTTTTACTTCAAGTAATGCCATTAGTTTTGTCCCTCCTTCTTACCTTTTTTAAAGAGACGTGATAGGCTCAATTCCCATGTACCAAGGAGTCCACCTGGTCTGAAAATCATAACAAGTACCAAAGCCAAAGCATAGATAATCATACGAACGCTAGCAACGTCTTGGAGTAACATGTTCAAAATTCCAAGAACAATGGCCGCGACAATTGATCCTGTGATTGATCCCAAACCACCAAATACAACGATGATTAAAACGTTGATAGAGTTGATAAAACTATAATCTTTTGGTACAACTGAACCGACAAATCCTGCTTGGAGTGATCCTGCAATACTTGCAGTCATAGCTCCAAATACAAAAGCAATAATTTTGATTTTTGTTGTATTGACCCCTACTGACTCAGCCGCAATTTCATCTTCACGAACAGACAAGGTTAAACGACCGATTGGACTTCGTAAAAAGTTCAGTGTTAAAATAGTTGTAATCACGGCAAAGATATATACCATTTGCCAGTTAGTGAAGCTTGGAATCCCTAAAATACCTGCTGCTCCATTAGTTAGGCTACCACCATTGACAATCAAGATACGAATAATCTCAGCAACACCAAGTGTCGCAACTGCAAGATAGTCCCCCTTCAATCGGAGGGTAGGAATTCCTACGATGAGGGCAACCAAACCAGCAATAATAGCACCGAGCAGCATAGCTCCAAAGAAAGCACCATAAGTTGGAGATTTTGAACCGATAATAGCTGCAGCATAAGCACCAATAGCCATAAATCCAGCATGTCCGAGTGAAAATTGACCAGAGAAACCAACAATCAGGTTAAGTCCTACCGCAAGAATAATATTAATACCGATTTGTTCCAGAATCTGAATATGGAAAAGGTTTAAAATACCAAGTGAAACTAAGAGGCTAATCATACCATATCCAAGCAACAAAAGGAATATCCAGAGAATATTAGCTTTTACATTTAATTTCATTGTTTACACCTTCTCTTTCACATTCTTACCAAGAATACCAGCTGGACGAACAATCAAGATTAAGAGCAAGATTCCATACACGATGGCATCACGGAAATCTGACAATCCAAAAGCAATTGCAAAAGTTTCCAATAGACCAATTACAAAACCTCCAAGAGCTGCACCAGGGATGATACCGATACCACCAAGAACGGCAGCAACGAAAGATTTAATACCTGGAGTCATTCCCATCAATGGTTCGAGAGAGTTGTAATAAAGGGCAATCAAGACACCTGCTGCTCCAGCCAAAGCTGAACCCAAAGCAAAGGTAAAGCTGATTGTACGGTTCACGTTAATTCCCATCAACTGAGCAGCATCACTATCTACAGATACAGCACGCATAGCTTTCCCCATCTTGGTTTTTTGTACGATAAGTTGCAAAAGAATCATTAAGACAATTGAGACAGTCAAAATCAACAATTGGATATTTGTAAGACTAATTGGTCCCAAGTCGTATCGTACAGTTTGGATTGCTTGAGGGAAGGCACGTGTATTGGCACCCACCAGATAGACCATTCCGTATTCCAATAAGAAGGATACCCCGATAGCTGTAATCAGTACAGAGATACGAGTTGAATGACGCAGTGGGCGATAAGCTAGAAACTCAATGATAACACCGAGAATGGCTGAACCAATCATGGACAAAATTAAGGCTAAAAAGAAATTTAATTGTAGGGCATTAATCAAGAAATAACCCATGAAAGCACCCATCATATAGATATCACCGTGGGCAAAGTTAATGAGTTTGATAATTCCATAAACCATGGTATAACCCAAGGCTAGCAGCGCATAAACACTTCCTAGGATCAAACCATTGACAAGTTGTTGAAGCATATGGTTCACTCTTTCTAATTATTTTTCTTAGGATTTATATAAAAAAATAATCCCTTTATAAACACCGAAACAGGGAGTGAGTAAAAGCTCATTCCCCATTTACGATATCTATAAAATTAAGGTTTTACGACTTCTGCTGCTTCTACTTTACCATTATTCATGGTCATCATGAAGGCTGTTTTCACAGTGTTATGATCTGCATCAAAGCTTGTTTGACCTGTAACACCTTCGAAGTTTTGTGTTTTAGCAAGGTTGTTCTTGAGATCGACTGAAGTTTTTGCACCTTTTGCTGCGTTAGCTACAAGGTAAACTGAGTCATAAGCAAGAGCTGCAAAAGTTGAAGGCTCTTCATTGTATTTCGCACGGTATGCTTCAAGGAAAGCTTTCGCCTTATCTGACACATCAACTGTTGATGAGAAACCAGAGATGAAGTAAATGTTTGATGCGCGTTCTGCTGTTGCTTGTTGAACAAACTCTTCACCATTAAATCCATCACCACCAATGATTGGTTTGTCAATACCCATACCACGAGCTTGGTTTACAATTTTACCTGCTTCAGTGTAGTAACCTGGTAATACGATTGCATCAAATTCTTTATCTTTAATTTTTGTAAGAGCTGCTTGGAAGTCAGTATCTCCTGATACAAATGTTTCATCAGCTACGATTTCACCTTTAAATGATTCACGGAAAGCTTTTGCAACACCTTTAGCATAGTCACTTGAGTTATCAGTATACAAAACAACTTTCTTAGCGTTCAATTTATTTGAAACGTAGTTAGAGATGATTTTCCCTTGGTAGCTATCTTGGAATGTTCCAATAAATAGGAAGTCTTGTCCTTTTGTCAAACCATCTTGCGTAGCACTTGGAGAAATCAATGGCACTCCAGCTTGTGTAGCATTTGCTACTGCTGCTGCAGTTGCACCTGAAGTCGCAGGTCCTACGATAGCTGCTACTTTAGATTGAGTAACAAGATTTGTTGAAACAGAAGCAGCTTCAGCAGTTTCAGATTTGTTATCTTTATCAACTACTTCGATTTGTTTTCCATCGACACCACCAGCAGCATTGATTTGATCAACTGCAAGTTGAGCACCCTTTTGTTCAGATGTACCGTAAGCAGCTACTGCTCCAGTCTCCTCAAAGTTGAAACCAATTTTAATAACTTTTTCATCTACTGGGTTACCAGTTGCATTCGATGCTCCTGATTTCACTTCACCACAAGCTGTTAAAACAGCTACACCTGCAAGAGCTACAAGTGACAATGCAAATTTTTTCTTCATGTTTATCTCCTTTTTATTTTCAATTTAAATTACATGTTAAGAATATACCGAATTATCAGAAAATTGTCAACAAGTTTATCTCTTTTTTTAAATGATAACGTTTTCGGTATTTTTATAGAGGTTACCAACGAAAGGAGTTTCTAATTCTTGGATGTGACATCGTCTCACTTTCTTGATAAATTTCTCTTTATCTAAACGACCTACCAGGCCTTCTACTTCTTCTGTTGGAACATAAAGTTGTAGATAACGGTGTTTTTTTGAGTGATAACAAATATCGCCATAATTTGCCAGTTTTTTTGCATCACGATTATAGTATAGGTAGATAATCAGACCAGACCGATTTTCTTTTTGAAACATAATTCAACTTCCTTTTAACAATCTTCCTTCTATTATATCAAAAAAAACAAGCTCAGTCGAGCTTGCTTTAGTAGATTAACTCAAAGAATTATTAGCCATAATTTCATCAATGAAACCATATTCAAGTGTTTCTTGAGCACTCATCCAGTAATCACGTTCAGCATCTGCATGTATTTGCTCAACTGATTTACCAGAGTTATCTGCAAGAATTTGCTCTAAAGTCTTACGAGTTTTAAGCAAATGTTCAGCAGCGATAGCCATATCTGTTTGCTGAGTACCACCACCTGTACCACCCATTGGTTGGTGAATCATGTACTCTGCATTTGGAAGCATGAAACGTTTGCCTTTTGCTCCACTTGAGGCAATAATTGTTCCCATTGAAGCTGCCATCCCCATAACGATAGTTTGGACATCTGCCTTGATAAAGTTCATGGTATCAACGATTGCCAAACCAGCTGATACAGACCCACCTGGTGTATTTACATAAAGGTAAATATCTTTTGTACTATCTTGGGCATCCAAGAAGAGCAATTGGGCGATGACTGAGTTTGCCATATTGTCTTCGACTGGTCCATTCAACATGATGATACGATCTTTTAAAAGACGTGAGTAAATGTCATATGAACGTTCTCCACGACTTGTTTGTTCAATAACTACAGGAATCATTCTTTTCTCCTTCTGATTTCAATATTTCTTAGTCAAACGACTCGATACAGGATTATTATATCTTTTTGGTCAAAAAAGGTCAAATTTTTGCTCCATTCTAAAGACAGACACAAAAATTCAACCTCCTTTCGAGACTAAAACCAATGAACAGTTTTAGTGTATGCTTAGAATCTTATTTTGTACCGAACAAGCGGTCTCCTGCGTCACCAAGACCTGGAACAATATAGCCATGTTCGTTCAAACGTTCGTCTAAAGCTGCCGTAAAGATTTCTACATCTGGGTGAGCTTCTTGGAGAGCTTTTACTCCTTCAGGAGCAGATACCAAGCAGACAAACTTGATGTTTGAAGCCCCACGTTTTTTAAGGGAATCAACAGCCAAGATTGCTGAACCACCAGTTGCAAGCATAGGGTCAACCACAAAGATTTGACGTTGGTCGATATCTTCAGGTAATTTTACCAAGTATTCTACTGGTTGAAGGGTTTCTTCATCACGATACATACCGATGTGCCCAACTTTTGCTGCTGGAACCAAGCTCAACAATCCATCAACCATTCCAATACCTGCACGTAAGATTGGAACAATCGCTAATTTTTTACCAGCCAATTGTTTTTGAACTGTTTTTGTGATAGGTGTTTCGATTTCAACGTCTTCAAGTGGAAGATCACGAAGTACTTCATATCCCATCAACATTGCAATCTCGTTAACTAACTCACGAAAAGCTTTTGTAGAAGTGTCAGTGCGACGCAAGATTGACAATTTGTGTTGAATCAGTGGATGATTAATAACTTCAAGTTTTCCCATTTTCAGAATTCCTTCTTTCAATTTATTCTTCTTATTATATCAAAAAATGGCTTAAAAAGCTTTCTAAACCATTTATTTTTTATAATTTCTAGATTAGGTGAGCCTCTTGGAGAGCTGCTTGTACTGTTTCAAGTGGTAGGTGAGTTAATTCTGTTCCCTTTTCTTGATAAAGATGTTGGGCATAGTCATCCATACGGTATTGATTGATATAAACAACACGTTCACATCCCACCTGCAACAGTTGCTTGGTACAGTTGAGACAAGGAAAATGAGTAACGTAGGCTGTAAAGCCCTTTGGAACGCCACGTTCTGCCCCTTGTAAAATAGCATTTACCTCTGCATGAAGAGTGCGGACACAGTGGCCCTCAATCACCAGACAGTCGTGGTCAATACAATGTTCTGTTCCTGATACAGAGCCATTATAGCCTGTTGAAACAACCTTGTTATCCTTAACTAAAACGGCTCCTACCTTGGCACGTTTACAGGTTGAACGATTGGCAATCAATAGAGCTTGAGCAGCGAAATACTCATCCCAAGCCAGTCTTTTTTCTGACATAGTTTTTCTCCTCTTAACTTATTTTTTGAAAAATGGCAAGCGTAAATCTGCAATTTTCTCAGCAGGAACCTTCATTCCATCCTTGATCCATTTTAGCAAAACGGATACGATGGCAGAACTCCAAAAAGAATGCAGGTAAGAGCTGACACCTTTCGATTTCCCGTAGTATTTTTCTAGAAACTCTTGCATGGCTTGCACAAAGATTTTTTCCAGGTGATAGTCCAGGGCAAGCTGAATAACCTTGGCTTCTTTCTTGGCTTCTCGGAAAAGATGAACCCAAACCAGATAGAGATCCGTCTTGACATCGTAATGACTTAGTTGCTCCATGATATTATGGACGCTACGTTTAAAGACGCTTTCTAAAATCTCTTCTTTGGAGTCATAGTTTCGATAAAAGGCTGCACGAGAAACGCCAGCACGCTTAACTAACTCAGAAATGCTAATCTTAGCCAACTCCTTTTTCTCTAAGAGTTGCAAAAGTGCTGTTTCAATCGCTTCTCTGGTTAGCAAATTAGATTCTTGATTGGACTTTCTAAGATTTTCAAGCGATTTTTCAGATATTTTACGTTCAGACATAACAATTTCTTTCTACTTGTGACAACAGAGAGGTACTACTTTTGTTTCAAGGGCTTTCATGATATAATTGTAAAAAAAGACAGAACCTTTGTCAATGTATAAGTGATAAAGATGGAGAAATTCTATGACTTGGAAGATTATAGCTGACTCTGGTTGTGATTATCGTCAACTGGCAAATCCTGCTTTTGATACTGAATTTGTCAGTGTCCCATTAACGATTCAAGTTGCGGACCAGGTCTTTGTCGATGATGCCAATCTGGATATTGATCAGATGATGGAAACTATGTATGCGACTTCTGAAGCTTCTAAATCAGCTTGCCCTAGTCCTGATGATTATTTACGAGCATTTGAAGGTGCCAAACATATTTTTGTAGTAACCATCACCGGAACTCTCTCTGGTAGTCACAATAGCGCTCAATTAGCTAAGAATATCTATCTCGAAGAACACCCTGATACTCAGATTCACGTTATTGATAGTTTGTCTGCTGGTGGGGAAGTTGACCTAATTGTTGAGAAAATCAATGACTTGATCAACCAAGGACTTTCTTTTGAAGAAGTGGTTGAAGTTATTACTACTTACCAAGAAAAAACGAAGTTGTTGTTCGTTCTTGCTAAGGTTGATAACCTGGTTAAAAACGGTCGCTTGAGTAAGCTTATTGGTACAGTTGTTGGGCTCCTCAATATCCGTATGGTTGGGGAAGCAAGTGAAACTGGAACCTTAGAATTGCTTCAAAAGGCTCGTGGTGCTAAAAAATCCCTCCAAGCTGCCTATGAAGAGTTGATTAAAGCTGGCTATGCCGGTGGCCGTATCGTCATGGCTCACCGCAGTAATGAAAAATTCTGCCAGCAGCTCTCAGAGCTCTTGCGTGAAAAATTCCCAGCAGCGAATATTAAAATTCTCCCAACTTCTGGACTCTGCAGTTTTTATGCAGAAGAAGGTGGACTTCTCATGGGATATGAAATTGGTTAATCAATCAAACAAGGGATGACTTATCATCTCTTGTTTTTTTATGGTACAATACTTTTATGAAACATTTTGATACGATTGTCATCGGAGGTGGTCCTGCTGGAATGATGGCTACTATTTCCAGTAGCTTTTACGGGCAGAAAACACTTCTCATCGAAAAAAATAGAAAACTTGGAAAAAAATTAGCTGGAACTGGTGGTGGTCGTTGCAACGTCACTAACAACGGAACCCTGGATGACCTATTAGCCGGCATTCCTGGAAATGGGCGCTTTCTTTACAGCGTCTTCTCCCAGTTTGATAATCATGATATTATCAACTTTTTTACGGAAAATGGCGTCAAACTCAAGGTAGAGGATCACGGGCGTGTCTTTCCTGCTAGCGACAAATCTCGGACTATTATCGAAGCTTTAGAAAAGAAAATCTCTGAATTGGGCGGACAAGTCATGACTCAAACAGAGATTGTTTCTGTTAAAAAGATAGACGACCAGTTTGTCCTTAAGTCCGCAGACCAGACTTTCACTTGTCATAAACTCATCGTCACAACAGGTGGTAAGTCCTATCCTTCCACTGGTTCGACTGGTTTTGGCCACGATATCGCTCGCCACTTCAAACATACTATTACCGAGCTTGAGGCAGCCGAGAGTCCATTATTGACGGATTTCCCACATAAAGCCTTGCAGGGGATTTCACTGGATGATGTGACTCTAAGCTATGGCAAGCATGTTATTACCCATGACCTCCTCTTTACTCACTTTGGTTTATCAGGTCCCGCTGCTCTTCGTATGTCTAGTTTTGTCAAGGGTGGAGAGGTTCTCTCATTGGATGTCTTGCCACAACTTTCTGAAGGCGACTTAGTAAATCTTCTAGAAGAAAACCGTGAAAAATCCTTGAAAAATGCCTTGAAATCTTTATTGCCAGAACGCTTGGCTGATTTCTTCTCGCAAGGATACCCAGAAAAAGTCAAACAACTAACTGAAAAGGAACGCGATCAACTTGTCCAGTCTATCAAGGCCCTCAAAATCCCTGTGACTGGTAAGATGTCCTTGGCTAAATCCTTTGTGACCAAAGGAGGTGTTAGTCTCAAGGAAATCAATCCTAAAACACTGGAAAGTAAATTGGTTCCTGGACTTCACTTTGCTGGCGAGGTACTAGATATCAATGCCCACACAGGTGGCTTTAACATCACTTCTGCCCTCTGCACCGGATGGGTGGCAGGAAGTCTACATTATGATTAAGACATACGAAGGAGAAGCCTATGAACAGAAGAGAATCAGTCGAATTTGTTAACATGTGTATGATTAAAAATGGGGACAAGGTTCTGGTTCAAGACCGAGTTAATCCTGACTGGCCTGGCATTACTTTTCCTGGTGGGCATGTTGAACGTGGTGAATCCTTTGTCGATGCCGTCATTCGTGAAGTGAAGGAAGAAACTGGTCTGACCATTTCCAAACCCCAACTCTGTGGTATCAAACATTGGTATGATGACGAGGACTATCGTTATGTTGTCCTCTTATACAAAACAGAACACTTTACTGGTGAGCTCCAATCTTCGAAAGAAGGAAATGTTTGGTGGGAGGATTTTGAAAATCTATCTCATCTGAAACTTGCTACCGAGGATATGTCTGATATGCTTCGTGTTTTTCTTGAAGAAGATCTCAGTGAGTTCTTTTACTACAAAGATGGTGACGATTGGCTTTATGACCTAAAATAACAAATCGGCGGAGTAATCTCTGCCGATTTTTGTCTCTTTATCATTCCATGTCAATCTATACTAGATCCTTTTATTTTTAAAACTATAGAAGAATACAAATGTAAAGCTTATGAAAACATGAAAATCGCTTTCTTGACAGACTTCAGAAAACATGATAGGATATTCAAGTCTATCAATCAAATAAAAAGCTCATAAAGAGCAATTGAGAGAAGGCTATTTGACAACTCAAGTAGCCTTTTCTTATTTTAGAAAATAGATTGGAGTTTTAACTATGTCTGAAAAATCGCAATGGGGCTCGAAACTGGGCTTCATTCTTGCGTCTGCTGGCTCTGCTATTGGTCTTGGAGCTGTTTGGAAGTTCCCTTACATGACTGCTGCCAATGGTGGTGGAGGATTTTTACTAGTCTTTCTCATCTCGACACTTTTGATTGGATTTCCTCTCTTACTGGCTGAATTTGCCCTTGGTCGAAGCGCTGGAGTATCAGCAATCAAAACCTTTGGTAAGCTTGGAAACAATCATAAATACAATTTTATTGGTTGGATTGGCGCCTTTGCCCTTTTCATCCTTCTCTCATTTTATAGTGTTATTGGGGGTTGGATTCTGGTATACCTTGGTATCGAAATTGGAAGATTATTCCACCTAATCGGAATTGGAGATTATGCCCAGCAGTTCTCTTCCATCATTTCTAATCCAGTTATTGCCCTAGGAGCACAAGCAGCCTTTATCTTCTTGAATATTTTCATTGTTTCACACGGCGTTCAAAAAGGAATTGAAAGAGCATCTAAGGTCATGATGCCCCTACTCTTTATTATCTTTGTCATTATTATCGGGCGCTCTCTCAGCTTGCCTAATGCCATGGAAGGTGTGGTTTACTTCCTCAAACCGGACTTTTCAAAACTGACAAGTACTGGACTCCTCTATGCACTGGGCCAATCTTTCTTTGCTCTATCACTTGGAGTTACCGCCATGCTGACCTACGCTTCCTACCTGGACAAGAAGACCAATATGGTCCAATCAGGAATTTCCATCGTAGCCTTGAACATTTCTGTATCGATCATGGCAGGACTTGCGATTTTCCCTGCTATGTCATCCTTTAATATCCAGTCTGAAGGTGGACCTAGTCTCCTCTTTATCGTTTTACCACAACTCTTTGACAATATGCCCTTTGGTACGATTTTTTATATTCTCTTTCTCTTGCTCTTCCTCTTTGCGACGATAACTTCTTCAGTCGTCATGCTTGAGATCAACGTTGGTAACATCACCAATCAGGACAATCGTAAACGTGCTAAGTGGAGTATGATTTTAGGGGTATTGACTTTTGTCTTTGGTATCCCTTCAGCCCTTTCATACGGTGTCATGGCAGATGTCCAAATCTTTGGAAAGACCTTCTTTGACGCCATGGATTTCTTGGTATCCAACCTCCTCATGCCTTTTGGTGCCCTCTGTTTATCACTTTTTACAGGCTATATCTTCAAAAAAGCACTGGCTATGAAAGAACTTCATCTAGATGAAACACCTTGGAAACGAGGACTTTTCAAAGTTTGGCTCTTCCTTCTTCGTTATATCATACCAATCATCATCATCGTGGTTTTTATTGCCCAATTTATGTAATCATTAAAAAAGACTTGAGAATCAATCTCAAGTCTTTTCTTTTTATGGATGGCTTACAATCAATTCTAAATCTGATCCTTCCAAAGTCCAAGCTTCAACATCACTTGGAAGGATAAAGTGGCTACCTTTTTGGATTGGATAATCTTTTCCATCAACAGTCAGTTTCCCTTGACCAGCCAAGACACTAAACAAGCTGTAGTCAACTGTCTTTTCAAAGTCAACTTTTCCAGTGATTTCCCACTTGTAAACTGCGAAGAAATCATTAGACACAAGAAGAGTTGAACGCAGGTCATCTGCTTTAACAGTCACAGGTCGGCTGTTAGCAGGCTCACCGATATTTAAAACATCGATGGATTTTTCAAGGTGGAGCTCGCGCAAGTTGCCATTATCGTCCTTACGATCAAAGTCATAGACACGGTAAGTTGTATCACTAGACTGTTGCGTTTCAAGGATTAAGATACCTGAACCGATAGCGTGCATGGTGCCACTTGGTACATAGAAGAAATCTCCAGCTTTTACAGGTACTTTGGTTAACAAGGCATCCCAGTTCTTATCTTCGATTTGCTGACGGAGCTCCTCTTTTGACTTGGCATTGTGGCCATAGATAATCTCTGAACCTTCGTCTGCTGCGATAATATACCAGCACTCTGTCTTTCCAAGTTCGCCTTCATGCTCTAGTCCATAAGCATCATCTGGGTGGACTTGAACACTGAGCCAGTCATTGGCATCAAGGATTTTGGTCAAGAGTGGAAATACTGGCTCTGGACGGTTGCCAAATAACTCACGGTGTTCCGCATATAAAGTAGCTAGGTCAGTTCCCTCAAAACGGCCATTAGCTATCTTAGAAACACCATTTGGGTGAGCTGAAATTGCCCAATATTCTCCGATTTTTTCGCTTGGAATGTCGTAGCCAAACTCATCACGAAGTTTAGTACCACCCCAGATTTTTTCTTGCATTACGGAATTTAAAAATAATGGTTCTGACATGTTACATCTCCTGTCTAATTTTTCACCCTCATTATAGCAAAAAAAGAGTCCTAATTGAACTCTTTTTCTTATCTTATAAAGTAGGGAGAAGATTTTATAAAAATAGTAACGATATAGACTTCTTATTATATCGAAAGACTTAATTGACAAGATTTGGAAGAATGAACACGATAAAGAATGCCATGGCAATCATCATAAAAACAAGGAGATAGACAACACATTTAGTCAACCATGCATAACGACCTGGTTTTAAAGGTCTTTCTACATAGGAATGTTTTGGTTTTTTAGGATCATAATAAACAGTTACCTTTCCTCCAATTGGAAATCGTTCCATTAAAGGTGATTTTGTTAAAGAGATGAAACTGTTCCTATAAATTTTGTATCTTAACACCTGAGGAATTTCCCCATCTTCAAAATTATCCATTTTAACATCAGATACGATCGAACCTAAGGGAGTACTGATTGTATTTGAAATCGCAGATAGAAATTTCGGCCCGACAACCTTGTATTGGTTCCCATCAACAGCGTACTCGACCACTGGGAGACTAATTCCGTTATAAAGAGCATAGGAATATCGGATAATAACTCCTTCCGTTCTTTCGGTGCATCTCTTGGCATTTCTGTAATTACTCAAGATAAAAAAGTCGAACATGAAATAGGTGAAGGCAGCAAAGCCTAAACTCATTAAGCCAAATAATAGAAAGAAAGTTGTTGGCATATTTTTTCTCCTTCAAATATCCTAATGAATCTATTTTAACAGAAAAGAGATAAAAGAAAAAGACCGGATTTCTCCGATCTTTCAATAGTTCATATGCGCACATTCTTTTTTAAGAATCATTATGGTTAACTTCAAATGACTAAGCGTCTTATCTCATACGATAAAAATCAATCACTAGAGCAGCAGGGCCACTTACTAGCAGGGATTCGGTTCCCCAATCAGTTACAACTGGCCCATGTAAAATCTCAATCCCTAATTCTTTCACACGCTTTTGATTCTGTTCCAAATCTTCAACTTCAATGTGTAGAATGATTCCTGACTGAAAACTTTCCAAAGGAACCAAATGATTCTGAGACAACATGAGACAGTGACTGCCAATCGTGAACTGAGCAAAACTGTCGTCAACATAATCGGCTTTTTTATCCAAAATACGCTCCAAGCTAGCACAGACTTGGGGAACATCTGAAACGATAATATCTAGTTGATTTAAATTCATTTACTATCCTCCATAAAAAGACCGGATTACTCCGATCTTTTTCAGTTCCTCGAGAGGAATTATTTAATTGCGCGTGATTGCAATCCTTCTTCTTCCAAGAAGAGGCGGAATGGTACAAGCTCTTCAGCTTCGTATTTTTCCTTGAAGGCTTTGATTGCTTCTTCTGAGTGTTGTTTTGGATCCAACTCAAGTACTTCTACTGGAAGTGGACGGTGTTGTGTGATGCGGGCATCGATCACAACTGTCTTACCTTCTTTGTTCAATTTAACAGCTTCTGCAACGACTGCATCAATATCTTCGATACGGTTTACAGTGAATCCTACAGCACCTTGCGCTTCAGCGATTTTCGCATAGTCAGCATTAGGGAAGTCACAACCAAACAAGTGTTTGTTTGTGTCTTGGTATTTGTCCTTGATGAAGGCATATTCACCATTTGAGAAGACCACGTTAATAACTGGAAGGTTGTATTGAACGTTAGTGATCACGTCTGGGTAGCACATGTTGAATGCACCATCACCCATGATGTTCCATACTTGGCGATCTGGATTGTCTTTCTTAGCAGCGATACCACCAGGAAGGGCGATACCCATTGTCGCAAAGAGTGGAGATGTACGCCACATGTTCTTAGGTGTCATGTGAAGGTGACGAGTTGATGTTTGAGTAGAGTCACCGACGTCGATTGAGAAGATCGCATCTTCGTCAGCGTATTTGTTGATAGCGTTGTAAACTTGGTACAATTGAAGCGCACCCTCAGTTTTGCCTTCGAGTTTGTTCATGTAGTCGCGCCAGTTTTGGTTGTTTTTCACGTTTGCACGCCACCATGGAGTAGATTCCACTGGATTTACTTTGTCAAGGATAGCTTTAGCTGCTTGACCTGCATCTCCAAGGATTGAAGCGTCAAGGGCGTGACGTTTACCAAGTTTGTAAGGGTCGATATCCACTTGGATGAATTTTTCAGTGTTTTTGAATGCTTCGTAAACTTCAGCAAATGGGAAGTTTGAACCTAGGAAGAGAACAGTGTCTGCTTCAAAGACTACTTCGTTGGCTGGTTTCCAACCAACACGGTAAGCAGAACCTGTCAAACCTTCGTAGTCCCATTCGAAAGCTTCAAAGTTTTTACCAGTTGTGATGATTGGGGCTTTGATTTTACGTGACAATTCAGTGATCACATCACCAGCACCAACACCACCGAAACCAGCGTAGATAACTGGGCGTTCAGCATTGTTCAAAATTTCAACAGCTTTGTCGATTTCAACTTCGTTCAAAGCAGGAGCGATGAATGAACGCTCGTAAGAACCTGATCCGTAGTATGAGTTTTCGTCGATTTCTTGGAAACCGAAGTTTACTGGAATTTCAACGACAGCTGGACCTTTTTTAGAAACGGCAGCACGGCAAGCTTCGTCAATCACTTTTGGCAATTGCTCTGCATAAGCTACACGTTTGTTGTAAACAGCGATACCGTTGTACATTGGATTTTGGTTCAATTCTTGGAAGGCATCCATGTTCAATTCGTTAACTGGACGTGATCCAAGGATAGCAAGGAATGGAGTGTTATCCATAGCTGCATCGTAAACACCGTTGATCAAGTGAGTTGCACCAGGTCCACCTGAACCAACTGCAACACCGATAGATCCGCCAAATTTAGCTTGCATAACCGCTGCAAGAGCACCTGTTTCTTCGTGGCGAACTTGCAAGAAACGGATATCTTTGTCTTCAGCCAAAGCGTCCATAAGTGAGCTGAGTGTTCCTGATGGGATACCGTAGATAGTGTCTACGCCCCATGTTTTCAATACGTTAAGCATTGCTGCTGATGCAGTAATTTTCCCTTGAGTCATAATGATAACTCTCCTTCAAAATAATTTCATATATTTACAAAAAACGCTTTTATATAGTAATTGAAAACGATTCTGTAAATTTACAATCCTAATTTATCACATTTGATTTTAGATTTCTAAGTATATGCTCAGAATACTCCATTCTCTATTACAGTACAGTTTGAAAGCGGTTTGAAAATCTGTTTTAGAATAGCAAAAAAAGCGGTTAAGACCGCCTTTTTAATCGACTTTAGTAAAATTAAGCAAGAGAGAGCTGATTAGAACAGAGACTGAACTAAAGGCCATGGCCAATCCTGCAAGTTCTGGATTGAGCACTAAACCAAGTCCTGAAAAAACTCCTGCTGCAATCGGAATACCAATGAGGTTATAGATAGAAGCCCAGAAAAGATTGAGTAGAATACGATTAAAGGTCTTCTTACTCATATCAAAAGCACGTGCCAATCCTAGTAAATTGTTGGTTGTAAGGACAAGATCTGCTGATTCGATAGCAATATCTGTACCAGAGCCCATGGCAATTCCGACATCGGCTACACTGAGGGCCGGTGCATCATTGATCCCATCTCCAACAAAGGCCAATTTGCCATTCTTTTGAAGCTTGTGAATTTCATGTGCCTTTTCCTCTGGCAAGACATTTGCGATCACTTCTTCGATTCCAATTTGCTCTGCAATCGCATGCGCTACTCCAGCATTATCTCCGGTAAGCATGACCGTTCTAAGACCACGTTTTTTCAATTTAGCAATAGCTTCTCGAGCATTTTCCTTAGGGACATCCTGCAAGGCAATTAAGCCTTTTAACTGACCATCTACGGATAGGAAGACAACTGTTTTTGCTTCCTTCTCAAGCAAATCAAATCGTTCTTGATAATCATGTGGAATAGCAAGGTCAGCTAAAAGTTTAGCATTACCCAGCAAGACTTGTTTCCCATTAATAGTCCCAGTCACACCTTTTCCATGCAAGGCTTGGAAGTTTTCCACTGGGTAAAGGCTAATTCCTAGTTCAGATGCACGATTAACAATAGCTTGAGCTAGCGGGTGTTGAGATACATCTTCCAATGAAGCAGCCAAACTTAGCACTTCTCTTTCATCACCAATAACATCTGTCACTACTGGCTTCCCTTCGGTCAAGGTTCCTGTCTTATCAAAAACAATGGTTTGGACTTTTTGGATTTCCTGTAGAACTGTACCATTTTTGAGAAGAATCCCCATCTTGGCACTTCGTCCTGTTCCAACCATGAGTGCTGTCGGTGTCGCGAGTCCTAGTGCACAAGGACAGGCAATTATCAAGACAGCAACTCCGTAAAGAAGGGAAGTCACAAAGCTTTCTCCAAGCAAGACAAACCAAATCCAAAAAGTAAGAAGTCCTAAAATGACAACTGCTGGTACAAAAATCCCAGAAATCTTGTCTGTCAAATCTTGAATAGGAGCACGACTCGTTTGCGCTTTTTTCACAAAGTCCACAATCTGAGCCAGCATAGTCTCAGAACCCACTTTTTCAGCTCTAAAGATGATCGTACCACTATTATTGATAGTTGACCCAATAACAGCATCTCCAACTGATTTATCGACTGGAATACTTTCCCCAGTCACCATTGATTCATCAATACTCGTTTCACCTTCTAACACAGTCCCATCAACGGCAATTCTTTCACCTGGTCGAACGCGAATGAGATCCCCAACTTTGACCTGTTCTAGAGGTATTTGAACATAAACATCATCACGCAAAACCTCTGCTGTTTTTGCTTGTAGGTCTAATAATTTTTCGACTGCCTGCGAAGTATTTTTTCGCATTTTTTCCTCAAAAACTGCTCCCAAAAGAATGAAGAAGAGGATAAATGCAGCACTTTCAAAGTAAACGGGCAGACCAGTGAAGAGGGCAACTAAGCTATAGAAATAGGCCACTAGGGTTCCCAGAGCAACCAAGGTATCCATATTGGAATTGTGCTTTTTAAAACTAGCCCAGGCGCTTCTGATATATGGAACTCCAGCTACCAGCATAATGGGTGTTGTGGCTAAAAAGGTGCCCCAACGCATAACTTGGTGACTAATTCCTCCTGTAGACATCCCAATCATGAGAATCACAAGAGGCACAGTAAAGATACTAGTAATCCAAAAACGTTGTAAAAGACTGAGAGACTTTTTGGTTTTTTCAACAACGGTGTAGGTCCCCTTTTGCATCTTCATGCCGCATGAAAATTCATGCTCGCCTAAGTCTTGAGGCGTAAAGCGAATGACTTTTTCCTCGTCTTGAGCGATTGGTTCTAGAATCCCTTCTTCTTCGAAGAGAATCTCTTTATAACAGTTTGAAGGTGTCACACGGTGAAAGGTAATCTCAGCAGGAATCCCTTTTTGCAGTTGAATGTGGGCTGGATGGTAGCCTTTGTCTGCCGTGATACGGATTTTTTGAACACCATTTTCAAGGCTTGCTTTTACAATTTCAGTCATATCATTCTCCTATTCTACAATCATCTTACCGTGCATCATATTCATGCCACAAGAGAAACCATACTCACCTGCTTCTTCAGGAGTGATTTCAACCACATATTGGTCTCCCATAGGCAGATCAGCATGCACACCAAAGTCTGGGAAAACGATTTGGTCCAAGCAAGGTGAAGGATCTTTTCGATCAAAAATAATACGAGCTGGTTGCGATTTTTTGAGGATAATAGTTCCTGGAGTGTATCCCCCCATGACCTCCACTCGAATCTCCTGATAGCCATTTTTTTGCTGGGCTCTCTTAGCATCTTCTTGCGGTTTTTTGAAAAACCAAAAGAGGATAAAAGCAATCATTCCTAAAACAACAATAGATACAAATAGATTTAACATATCGTCTCCTTTACATACAATTACATCTTACTTCTGCCACAGAACTTGCTTTTTTCTTAGAAATGACTTCTTCCAAGCCTTCCAAGTCAGCTAGGGTAAAGTCACATTCTTCAATCAAATCAGCTAGTAAGAGCTTTATTCTGCGAGAACAAAGCTTATCTTTGATATCTTGGACAAGTAACTTCTTGCTATCTTCCTGTGTCAACAGGGCTGAATAGATAAAGGACTTGCCCTGTTTTTCCCGAGTCAAACATTCTTTCTCCACCAAACGTGCCAAGAGTGTCTGGATCGTGGATTTGGACCAGCTAAACCTTTTCTCTAATACTTTGATGAGATCAGTACTAGTCTGTTCTCCCTGCATCCAGATAATCTTCATGACCTGCCATTCTGCATCTGAAATCTGCATCAGCACACCTCCAAAATCTACATTTGTCAATTACAATTATCAGTATACTCTCAAAATCTACATTTGTCAACTAAATTTCCTAAAAATTTTAAAATAGTTTAAAATGTATTAAAATTTTTTCTTATATACTCGTTAAGTCCACTTTTTAAACTCTCTTTCATGTTTACAAAGACATAACTCAAAAACCTCCACTTGGAGTGGAGGTTTGTTTTACTACTAATACAATTTTAAATCATGTGAATCAGCTGGGAAACTTGGATCATATGGATTGTGACGAAGCTTGAATCGTTTCACATCTTCAATTGTCTGTGTTCCAGATAACTGCATAACTGTCTTCAATTCATCATTCAAATGTTCAAAGACTTGGCGTACACCAACGCTACCACCAAGGGCTAAACCATAAATGACAGGTCGTCCAATGGCTACTAAGTCAGCTCCTGAAGCCAAGGCTTTAAAGACGTGCCGACCACGACGAACACCCGAGTCAAAAACGATTGGCACACGTTTATTTACTGCTTCAGCCACTTCTTGTAGCGAGTCAAAAGCAGCAGGTCCACCATCAATTTGTCGACCACCGTGGTTGGTTACCCAAATACCTGAAGCCCCTGCATCCAGTGAGCGTTCAACGTCTTCACGGCATTGTGGCCCCTTGACATAAACAGGAAGTCCTGAGTATTCTGCTATAAACTCAACATCTCGTGGAGATAGGCGTTGTTTGGCTGATTTATAGACATAGTCCATTGACTTACCAGCACCTTGAGGTAGGTATTCTTCTACGATAGGCATGCCAACTGGGAACACAAAACCATTGCGTTTGTCTACCTCACGGTTACCTCCTACTGTCGCATCGGCAGTCAAGACAATAGCCTTATAACCTTCTGCCTTGACGCGATCCATAATGTGACGGTTAATGCCATCATCTTTACTAAAGTAGAATTGGAACCAATGAGGTGTACCTTGAAGGGCTTGAGAAATTTCTGGCAGGTCAACTGTTGAGTAGGAACTAGTTGTATAGAGTGAACCGAACTCGTGTACTCCACGCGCAGTCGCAACTTCTCCTTGCTCATTAGCTAGTTTATGGGCTGCAACAGGTGCCATAATGATTGGTGAAGATAGTTTTTCACCATCAAATTCAATCTCTGTGCTTGGATTTTCCACATCACATAAGGTCCGAGGAACAATGAGTTTGTGGTTAAAAGCTCGAATATTCTCTCTCAAAGTAAAAGTGTCCTCTGCACCACTTGCAATATACCCAAAAGAAGCTTTGGGAATAACTTGTTGGGCCATAGGCTCCAAATCATAGGTATTTATAAAATCTACAGGTCCTTCTGCATTGCTTGTTTTATATGACATCTACAGTCCTCCTTAAACGTAAACGTTTACTTTTGTTTACTAGAATAGTTTAAACCTTTTTCATGATGTTTTCAAAAATTTTGTCTGTACTTTTCATCATAAAGGTAAACAGATTAAGAACTAGAAGTTAAAGATGATACAGATTCACTCCGCCTATCTTACTCTAAACAGAGACTATGGTTATAAACCTTCCATTAAATAAAAAACTCAGGTAGTTCTAAGAATACCTGAGTGTGTATCTATTTATACATTTTGCCAATTTTCTTGGTCTTCTTTAAAGCGTTTGAGGAGAGCAAGTCCTTCTGGTGTGATGTAGCCTTCTTCTTGGGCTAGGTGGATAAGCTCACTGTAGTTTGAAAGTGTCACCAGTTTGACACCAGCATCTGCAAAGTTTTTATCTGCTTTTGGCAATTGATAGCTGAAGATAGCCACAACACCAAGAACATCTGCTCCTTCACGTTTGGCAGCAACTACGGCTTCTAAAACTGAGCCCCCAGTTGAAATCAAATCTTCAACAACGACCATTTTTTGGCCTTGGGCTACACGGCCTTCGATTTGGTTTCCAGCCCCATGGTCTTTTGGTTTGCTACGGATGTAAGCAAATGGCAGGTTCATCTTGTCAGCTATAATAGCACCATGTGGGATACCCGCAGTCGCTGTTCCTGCAATCACTTCTACCTCTGGGAATTCTGACTTGATGGCTTCTACAAAACCATTCTCAATCAAGGTACGAGTATCTGGATAAGCAAGCGTCACTCGGTTATCTGTATAAATCGGCGACTTGATACCAGATGCCCAAGTGAAGGGTTCTTCTGGTTTGAGGTAAACGGCTTGAATTTTCAATAGATGGCTAGCAATGTCTTTAGCAAGTGTCATGGTCTACTCCTTTTGTTTTTATAATCTATTTTTTTAATTTCAGTCTTGGTTCCACTCATCCTTGATAGCATGATAAGCTGCTACTGGATCCGTGGCTTGAGTGATTGGGCGTCCGACAACGATATAGTCACTACCAATATGATAAGCATCTGCTGGCGTCATGACTCGTTTTTGGTCTCCAACTGCAGCGCCTGCTGGTCGAATACCCGGTGTCAGGCAGATAAAATCTTTGCTTGTCGCCTCTTTGATGAGTTTAACTTCCTGAGCCGAGCAAACCACACCATCTAAACCGGCTTCAGCAGTTTTCTTGGCATAATGAATGACTGATTCTTGAAGACTGGTTTGGATATTTTGAAAGTCTCTCATTTGCTCTTCAGAAGTTGAAGTCAACTGGGTAACAGCAATCAATTTGGCTTCTTTTCCAAGACCTTCACGCGCAGCCTTCATCATCTCTACACCACCTGCGGCATGAACATTGGTCATGTCAACACCCAGATGAGACAAAACCTTCATGGCTGACTTAACCGTATTGGGAATATCATGGAGTTTAAGATCCAGAAAGACACTATGTCCCAAGCCTTTCAAATAAGAGACTATCTCTGGACCTGTAGCGTAATAGAGCTCCATACCAACTTTCAGATAGAGGCTCTCTTCTGCTGGAAAAAGAGCTAAAAATTGCTTGACTGCCTCAATACTTGGAAAATCAAGAGCAATAACCGGACGAGATTCGCGCATACTTTTCTCCTTTTACCTTTGTTCGCAAGAGAGTATGAAAAAAGGAACCTGCCTACAGCAAGGTTCCACGAAAAATGGGTAGAATTCACCCTTTCACCGTCTAACCTTAGCTGCCTCTCTGGACTGCTTTAAAGGTTTTTTACTATTCTATTATTTAAAGCGGTAGTTGTCAAGTAAAAACAAGTAACTGAACGAATCATCTGAAACTTAGCGACTTTGTGTGGTTTGAGTCGTCTGTGTTGTTTGATCTTGATTTCCTTGCTCAGTTTGTTTTTTCTTCTCTTCTTCCTGCTTCTTCTTTTCCTCTTCTTTGGCTTTGACTCTTTCGTCATCCAGAGCCTTATCCACTAGACTATAGCTATAGATACCGACCTCCATGTCAATACCGCTAGGCACTGTCAACTGTGGTTTTATCTTACTATAGTAAGGCAATTTTTTCCCTAGTTCTGATAGAGGAACTAAAATTTCATCTGAGTCATACATGGTAATCTTTAGAAGGTCACTAGTTGCCTTACTTGGTGCAAGTTCAATCTTCTGGATTTCTTGCTTAATTTCAGGACTAATGTCCTTTAGCTGAGAAATTAATGTTTTTATCTGTTCCTCATCGTTAAAGAGAACAGATATGTATTTTTCAGGTAGGTTAGCCGCATTAACAGCTGTTGGTTCAATACTTCCACTAGATAAGATTGGATAATAGTTATCTCCTGAAACTGAATAAGCTACAATTTCAAATTCTTTAACCTCAATAGTGAAATGAACTGGGAATTGATAAACTATCTTAGCCGATTCAATCCAGTGATCTGATTTAACCATTTCTGCATGCTTATCTTTATTTAAGAGCAAGCTAATTGTATAGTCACTATCCCGAATACCAGAAGCTTCTTTGACTTGGTCTGCAGTTGTCTGAACAGTCCCCGTAACCTCAATATGTTTCAGAGTAGACAAGGGAGTTAGAAGATAAATAGACAAGAACAAGATTAAAAAGCTTGGGACAAGGATTGTAACTGCTCGCCAGATATGGACAGATGGAATAGGAGGTTTAGGAGGTTTATTCTTAGTCTTAACTTTTTTCTCTTTCTGAACCTTTTCTTGAGCTTTTTCTTCCTCTACTTGCTCCTGGCTCTTAACGTCTTCTTGTGAATTTTTCTCTGAATCCTTCTCTTCAGTTGAAGCTTCATCACTAGTATCTGAATCCTTCTCTTCAGATTTTTCGGATTCTTGGTCCACTTCATCAGAACTTGCGGATTCCTCTTCCGCTTTTTTACTCAAATACTCTTGATTTTGTTTTTGCCATTCTGACAATTCTTGAGTATTTTCAGAAGCAGACTTTGCTGCTTGTTCTTCTTTTTCACGAGCTTCATCTTCAGCTCGTTTTGCCTCTTCTTCAGCTTTTTTTCGAAGATATTCTTGATTTCGTTTTTGCCACTCCGACAATTCCTTGCCTTGAGTGTCCTGATTCTTTTTATCCTTTGACATCAATTTTCCTTATGATAAATCTTTTTTTAGTAGCTCATAAAAATCTGCCACAGATTTTAATTCCTGAGAATTCTTCATCGTATTTTGGTAAATCTCTTTGTTAGTCAAAAGTTGATTTACTTTTTCTTCCAAAGTAGACAAGGTCAAGTCACTCTCTTGCAACTCCTCTGCATAGCCTTTCTTCACAAAATAGGCTGCATTTTCAATCTGATCTCCACGGCTGGCTTCACGACCCAGTGGCACAATGACGTGCAATTTAGCCATAGCAAGAAGTTCAAAAATAGTATTGGCACCACCACGAGTGATGACCACATCAGCCAGATTCATGAGTGGTTGATAGAGTTCCGTCGCATAGTCAACACGGTAGAGGTTTGAGCTTAGTTCATTTAAACTAGCATCCCCTGTCAGGTTGATGATATTATAGCGACTAGTCAGCTCTTCCTTGTGGTCTGTAACTAATTGGTTAAAGACACGCGCCCCAGCAGAACCTCCAACAAAGAGAAGAGTTGGTAACTTACTATCAAAATAAGTTCGAATGTCCACCATTTCTTCAGGTTCTTCCTCAACTGGACCAGAAACCTTAGTCACGGCTCCAACATGCTCTACCTTAGTGAGACTAGACGCTTGTTCAAAAGTAGAGTACATCTTGGTCGCAAACTTATAGGCGATTTTATTGGCCAAGCCCATAGAGAGGTCAGACTCGTGGATGAAGACTGGTACTCTGCATACTCGCGCTGCGATAACAGGCGGAACAGATACAAATCCACCCTTAGAAAAGAGGGCTTGTGGACGAACTCGAAGCATGATAAAGAGCGATTGAAGAATTCCAAACGCAACTTTAAAGACGTCAACCATATTTTGCCATGAGAAATAACGACGAAGTTTTCCTGTTGCAATAGAATGGAAGGTGACGTCCAAACCTGACTTGAGAATTTCATGATGCTCAATCCCGTTCTTATCACCAATATAGTGAACTTCCCAGCCATCTTCGATAAACTTAGGCATTAACAAAAGGTTGAGGGTAACGTGTCCAACCGTTCCCCCACCTGTAAATACTATTTTTTTCATATTATCCCTTTAACTCCGCTACAGTGTCGATGAAAAGATCTCCACGTACTTCAAAGTTAGCATACATATCCCAGCTTGCATTAGCAGGACTGAGGAGAACCACATCTCCTTCTTCTGCAAGTTCATAAGCCTTGCGAGTTGCATCTGCAATATCAGTTGCGTCGACATAAGCCACACCAGCCTTATCCGCTGCACGTTTGACACGTTCTGCAGATTGACCTAGAATGACCATTTTCTTAAGTCCAGTGATATCTGGCACCAATTCGTCAAACTCGTTACCACGGTCCAAACCACCAGCTATCAAGATAACCTTGCTATTGTCAAATCCAGACAAGGCTTTTTGAGTTGCTAAGATATTGGTTGACTTACTATCATTGTAGAATTTCACACCCTTGATTTCATCTACGAATTGGAGACGGTGTTTCACACCACCAAAGGCTGACAAGGTTTCCTTAATGGTTTCATTGTCAACACCACGAAGTTTAGCTACAGCAATGGTTGCAAGAGCATTTTCTACATTGTGGCTACCTGGAACACCAATCTCATCAGCTGCCATGACTTTTTCGCCACGGAAGTATAGATAACCACCTTCAAGATAAACTCCGTCAACCTTTTCTAGTGTTGAGAATGGTACTACAGTCGCATTTGTCTTTGTCGCAAGTTCTTTAGCTAATTCCTGGTTGAAGTTCAATACTAGGTAATCAGCTGCTGTCATATTACTTTGGATATTCCACTTAGCTTCAACATAAGCTTCAAAAGAACCGTGATAGTCAATATGTGTTGGCATAAGGTTGGTGATAACAGCAATTTCAGGATGGAATTCCTGGATTCCCATTAATTGGAAAGAAGAAAGTTCCATGACAAGGGTATCCTTATCTGTCGCAGTTTGGGCCACTTGACTAGCAGGATAACCTATGTTCCCTGATAAGAGGCCATTTTGCCCAGCCGCAGTCAGAACTTCTCCAATCATGGTTGTTGTCGTTGTCTTCCCATTTGAACCAGTTATACCGACGATTGGTGCTTCTGAAATCAAGTAAGCTAACTCAACTTCAGTCAATACTGGAATGCCTTTTTCTAGTGCTTTTTCAATCATCGGATTGCTATAAGGGATCCCTGGATTTTTTACCATGAGGGCAAAATCCTCATCTAATAATTCCAAAGGATGTCCACCAGTGACAACCTTGATGCCCTCTTCCAAAAGACTTTGAGCTGCCGGATTTTCCTCAAATGGTTTACCGTCATTAACCGTTACGATGGCACCTAGCTTGTCCAAGAGACGAGCTGCAGATTCACCAGATTTAGCCAAACCTAGGACTAATACTTTCTTATTTTTAAATTGATCAATTCGTTTCATTTCTAGAACTCCATTTCTACTCTTACTATTTTACCATTTTTATGAAAATAAAAAAGCCACAAAGGGCTTTCTTATTTGTTTTTTGTTATAAAAAAACTATTCTACCGACTTGAGGGCTTCTAGCATATCGACCTTTCGGAGATAGTGATTGACAAAAAAACCGAGTATGGTCAAGATGATACCAACAGCTAAAACTGGGATTAGATACACTTCCCAACCGACCTGTGGTTGAAAACGGAAGGTGCCCGGTGCAATCATCTGAATTAGAAATTGATGGAGATAAAAGCCTGATACCAAACCTACAATCATTCCAACCAGTGACAGTATGATGGTCTCCCGATAGATATAAAGGGTCACTTCTTTATTGTGAAAACCAAGAACCTTGATAGTAGAGAGTTCACGAATTCGTTCAGCAACATTGATATTGGTCAGATTATAGAGAATCACAACTGCTAGAAGTACCGATACCAGAACCAAAATTGCCATGGTTTGGTTAAGGGAACTGGCAAAACTTTCAAATAGCTGAATGGTTGAAGCATTTTGCACGACACCATTGACAGCCGCCTGCTCCATAAATTCTCTTGCAACTCTTTCAGTATTGCCTTCACTTTTATCCTTGAGTTGGACTAGATAGGTATTCATCTTAGGAGTTTGACCATAAATTTTCTCATAGGTCTCCTGATTCATATAAACAAAATGGCCTACATAATGCTCCGTGATGCCACCTACTTTAAACGTTTTTCCATCTATTGTAAAGTTTTCACCAACGGAAACTCCTGCCAACTGAGCTAATTTTTCTGTCAAGACAACTCCGTTAGATAAGTCAAGTTTTTCCCCATTTTTTTCTAAACGGACAAATGGAGCCAGGTCAGCCTTATCTGTTACCATGATGGTCACTGTCTGAATTCCAGCCTTGCCCGGATACTTCTCTTCAGTCTGCTTAGAAAAAATCAAACGGTAGTTTTCTACTTCATCACTTTTCAGTTTTTCCTCTAGCTTAGCCTTATCAGAATCAGAAGCTCGAGAATTGACAGAGAGAATCATCTGGTATTGTTGCAGATCCTTAAACTGCCTGTCGGCCACGCCAACCACAGAGGATTGAATCCCAAGTCCTGCAAAGAGGAGGGCTACTGAACCAGCAACTCCAAAAATGGTCATCAGCATGCGTTGTTTGTAACGGAAAATGTTGCGGGCTGTTACCTTCTGAGTAAAACTCAAACGTGACCAGATAAATGTTATCCGCTCCAAGAGAATTTTAGAACCCTTGACTGGTGGCTTAGGTAGTAATAATTGCGCTGCTTCTTCATGCAATTCTCTGCGAGATACAAGGTAGGCAGGTAAAGCGCTAGCTATTAAGCTTAGTCCCAGAGCCAAGCAACTATAGGTCCAATAGAAATTCTGCTGACTCTCTCCAACAATCATTCGCTCAGTGATAATATGAGAGATTGTAGGTGCCAAGACGTAATGCCCAAGCAAAATCCCTAGAAGGGTTCCAAGAGTACCAGCAACCAGACCGTAAATCACAAACTTAGCAATGATGTCTTTGCTATGGTAGCCTAGAGCTTTGAAAATACCAGCATTGGTTCTCTCCTCATCTACAAAACGAGTCATGGTGGTAAAGGTAACCATGGCTGCAACGGCATAGAGAACAACTGGAAATATATTCCCTACGGCACGAATACTCATAGCCGAGTTACTATACATGAGGTAACCTTGACCAGTAGGAGAACTCTTGCGATTGTAGACATGATAGGTTGGCGCTGTCAGAGCATTGACCTCATCCTGACTGGTCTGCCACTTATCCTTTTCGCTCGCCAGATTCGTTTCAGCTTGGCTTAGCTTTTCCTTTTCTTGCTTTAGTTGGTCTTTTGCTTCTTCTAGCTGACTAGATGCCTGACTTTTTTGTGGTTCTGGTAGTTGGCTCACTTGATTTTCTTGAGCTTGTAGACGCGTTTCGATTTCCTGTAGGCGTTTCTTGCCAGCTGTCAAGTTGGTCTCTGCCTCGTCTAGTTGTTTCTTGCCCTCATCAAGGGACTCTTGGGCGTCCTTCTTCATTTTTTCTAGCCGCGCTTGACCATTATCAGCAACTAGGTCTTTGAGAGTTGCTTCTTCTTCCTCTAGCTTCTTTTCGTAATCACTAGAGAAGGGATTGACATCTGTTAGGCTAGCAAAACGTAGGCGGGCAATCGTGTAAACAGAACTCTTAAAATTTTCTTCAGTTACGACACCATAGGCTGCTAAGTTCCCATTACCACTGGCTGAACTCCCCATATCCGATTTTGAGAAAATATCTGGAGAGTGGATGAAGCCTGTAATGGTATAACTATCCCGCTTCAATTGAGAATTGCTGCCCTTCTTTTGGCCCAACTGAATGACTTGACCAATCTGATAACGATCTTTCCAAAAGTCCGCCAAGGCCAATTCATCCTCTTGCTCAGGCAAACGCCCTTCCGTTACTTGAAATTTTGAAATCTTTTCAGTATTTGAAAAGATCCGTATGGCATCTTCACTGTTTGCCAGAGTCAAATCTGTCATATAGCCAAATTCAACATCTGCTCCCAATAGAGTTTGCAATTCTTCCTGGTCTGCCTGATCTAGACCATAATCTGCTATGATAGTCAAATCTGCCGCATTGGTATCTTTCAGATAATCCCAAGCTGTTCGCTCCATATTGGGACTGGCTACTTTGAGACCAACCACGGCTAAAGAACCTAACATCATCAGAGTTAGGATGGATAAAAACCGTCCCTTTGAACCTGTGAAAGACTGGAGCAGGTCTTTCCAATATGTCTTTCTTTTCATCTTAGTACTCCAAATCATCAATATCCTGTGGTTGAGGATTGAGGACAACACTCTTGACACTGGCATCATGCATCTGAATCACCCGATCGGCTATAGGAGCTAGGGAGGCATTATGGGTCACGATGATAACGGTGGCCCCCTTCTTACGTGACATATCTTGAAGAATCTTTAGAACCTGCTTACCAGTCTGGTAGTCCAAAGCTCCCGTTGGTTCATCACAAAGGAGAATTTTAGGATTTTTAGCCACGGCTCGAGCAATGGATACCCGTTGCTGCTCACCGCCAGACAGCTGGGCTGGAAAATTATTGAGACGATGTCCTAATCCTACGTCCTTTAAAACCTGCTCAGGATCCAAGGCATCGGCAACAATTTCTGAAGCTAGCTCAACATTTTCCTTGGCAGTCAAGTTAGAAACTAAGTTATAAAACTGAAAAACAAAGCCAACGTCATCTCTACGATAGTTAGTTCTCTGATGAGAAGTGAAATTCGAGATATTGGTTCCATCAATCCAGACTTGCCCTTCATCGTTTGTATCCATACCACCAAGAATATTTAAAACTGTTGACTTCCCTGCACCAGATGACCCAAGGATAATGACTAGTTCTCCCTTTTCAATCTCGAAGTTGACATCTCGATTGGCTACGATTTCTGTATCTCCAGTATGATACCTCTTATAGCTATGTTTCATCTCTATATAGGCCATTTCATTTCCTCCTTTCCTCCCCCCTTTTTTCACCCTTATTATAACTCTTTTGAAGGGAGAATAAAAGCAAATATAAGATAGAAAAGAGAGAACACTGTGGTTCTCTCTACTTTGATTTACTCTATATTTTAACAATCACTTGTCACCATATAGTGTAGGCGGTATTCCCCTAGAATATCTCCGTTTTCAGCCTTAACGACAACTCGAACTGGATCCCCTTCACGAACACTTGGAATCACTGTAGCAATACCATTATCTGATACACTTGCTGTTACAGTTAGTGCTTGGTCTGCTTTAGCTTCTAGATAATAGTCAGTCAAGCTAGGGTTAAAGTTCGGTAGATCTTTTCCATCTACTTGAATTTGCGCTTGAGCTTTCTTAGCTGCAGCTACTTGTTTAGAGAAGATTTGAATTTCTGTAATCGAAGTGCCCCATTTACCATCTGGTCTAACCATACGGATACGGACTGCGTAAGTGTTAACTTTATCAAAGCTAAAGTGAGTCATTTCTCCAGCTCTCACTTGATCTGGAGCTTTAAGATTTGTCACTTGTTTCCAATTATTGTCATCGTTAAAGACGTGGTCTTCACCAGCTACAAAACTTGGATTCTTAGGCACTGTTGGAACATCTGTTCCTACATAGTATTCGATGACATAAGACTTAGGTGCACCAACACCGTGGTCTTCGTGGAAGGCAACATTGAGATTGTCAACCGAACGTTTAGACAGAATACCAGAATCACCAAAGAGAATTCCCACTGATGCTTCACTTGTACGGTTCCAGTTTGTCCAACGGTTTGCCGGTTGATCATTAAATGAGATTAGTTTATCATTAACATTTGCTACCGAGTCACTTGGATTTGAGTCTGATGCAAAGGCAAGTGGCAACTCTGAACCTGTCCACTGGTCAGAAATGTTAGCACCAGTTTCTGTCTGAGCAGACACACGAACATGAAGCTTGGTTGGTAACTGAGTCCCTTCCACATGTCCTGTAACGGTAAAGCTGCCTTCATTTGCATATTGGCTTGGGTCAATAGCATCCCAAGTCACTTTAGCTGCAGATACTTGGCCGTTTGAGTGGTAAGTACGAACACTTTCTGGTAATTGAGGAGCTTCTGAAACCGGAGTTGTTGTAGTCACTTCTTCGACTGCAATGATACCTTCTACAGAAACTTTAGCATGAGCTTCGTCTGCAATTCCTTCTACTTTACCTAGAACATCAAAGCTATGGTATTTAGCAAGGTCTTCCTTAGCAACTGCTTGCCAAGTCACCTTGTGAACTTTTGGAAATCCTTTATCGTACTCTACGGTTACTGTATCAGGTAGACTTGGTTCTTGGTTCAAACCTGTCACGACGCTAACTGGACGAATGGCTTTGACAACTTTACTTTCTATATTTGCTTGAATGTTCAAGTCAATGTGACCTTCAGCTCCTTCAAATTGAGCTTTCAGAGTTACTTGACCAGGTTTGTGCAATTCAAGCATGCCTTTACGAACGGCTACGTCTCCTTCACCTGATGTAGAGAAGGTTACCTTGTCGGCTTTCAAGACTGCCTGAGTACCATCTTGATAGTGAGCAAATACCTTGATGCCAACTGTTTGGTCTGCTTTCAGTCCATCTGCATTTTCTACTTCTAGGCTCAAACGTTCAATCTGCGGTGCTTCTTGTAAGAATTGGATAGCATACGTTTGGAGTGCTCCACCATCATTTGGTTGAACATAAATGCTTGCACGCATACCATTTGCTTCGTTAGCTTGAATAACTGTTACTTGAGCATTTTCAGCTAAAGCTTTGACTTCAGGTAAAGCAGTTCCATAAGCAAGTTTATGGTATAGAACTGGTTGGTCAGTTGAGAGACCTTCTACTGCTTGGTCTGCTACTGTTACAGTCGGTACTACTGGACCAGCAGGTTGACCTTCGGCAACTACGAATGTAGCAGCGATTTCATCATCTCCTGATATTCCTTTAACCTGAATGCGAGAACCTGGGATAGCTAGTTTAGCTTGATCTTCAGCTGCAACTTCCCACCTATCAACGTCATAGCTTCCTACAGTACCATCTGACAACACATAGGTAACAGATGGATCAACCGTACTTAGATCTGTAGTTGGTGCAATTCTCTTAACTACAGGCAATTCTGCTTCGAGTGCCAAGACTTCAACACGCGCTTCTACATCGCGACCGTCTGCCACACCTTTAACAGTAAAAATACCAGGTTGGTTGACATCAACTGCTGACCATTCTACTGGAAGTTTTACACGACTGCCATCACTGTAGATAAATCCTACTTTTGAAGGCATTTTCGCTGCTTGACCAATAACTGTACGAACTTTAGGAACCTCTGTACCTAAAACAGTTTTTTCAGCCTGGTCTTTCTTACCTGTGAAAATGGTTGTTTGACCAGATTTCAAGAAATCAGAGTGAGCTGTCAAGGTGAATTTACCTGCTTGCTCGGTTGATTTAACAATCACAACACCCTTACCATTAAAGGCCTTTCGAATCCATGAACCATCTGCTTGTTCTTTGTAACGTTCACGGCTGGCTTGTTCCCCATTGTCCACCCCAACAATCAGACCTTGACCATGTAACTGGAAGCGAACAAGGTTATTGGCTGTAGGAACTACGTTACCTTTACTGTCAACAATTTCGTAATAGATATAAGTAAGGTCTTTTCCATCAGCTGCGATAGCATTTTCTTCTTTGACCAAACGAACCCCTGCAGGTTCTCCAGCAGTCGTAATCTTATCCCGAGCAATGATATTTCCTTCCTCATCACGCGCTACTGATTCCAAGGTTCCAGGTTGATATTCGACCTTCCACTCAAGATAAAGTTCATTCGCATTGGCACCTTCTTGGTAAGTGCGTCCATCGCTTGTTTGTTTTTTAGTAAATGTCTTCTTGCCTAGAGTTTCACCATTCAAATATAGTTCTACACTTGCAGCATTTGAAAATGCACGAACAGGGATCTTACCATCAGCATCAGCTACATTTTCTTTTAGGGTAGAATCTTCCCAATTCCAGTGAGGAAGAAGATGAACCATTGGTTTCTTCTGAGCAGAAACCCATTGGCTTTGGTACAAGTAGTAGTCATTCTTTGGAATTCCAGCTGTATCTACGATACCAAAGTAAGAACTCTTAACTGGAGTTTGATTTTGGTTGTGCCATGGAGTAGGCTCACCGATATAGTCGGTACCTGTCCAGATAAACTGACCAGCATAGCCTGCATTATCACGATCAAAAGTCCAAGACGATGTAGCTGTTTTTCCCCAACCAACACGGTCATTACCATAGTCTGATTGCTCATAATGACGGTAAGCTTGGTTACTGTGAACTAACTCACTTTCTGGACGGAAATAGCTGCCACGTGTACGAGTTGCTGAAGAAGTTTCTGAACCGTAAATCAACCAATTTGGATGTTTCGCACGAAGCTTCTTGTAGTTATCCTCTGAGTAGTTAAATCCAACGGCATCAAGTTCATTGGCAATCTTTTCATGGTCACCGCTACCATCACCAAAGCGGAACTTGTCTGCTCCCATAGTGACATAGCGTGTCTTATCAACTGCCTTGATCACTTGAACTAAGCGTTTAACAGTTGCTAGAGAACGAGCTTTCCCGTCTGCTTCACCGATTTCGTTACCGATAGACCACATGACGATAGCAGGGTTATTCTTTCCTCTTTCGACCATGGTACGAAGGTCAAAGTCAGACCATTTTTCACCTTTTTTAGCATCTGGGTGAGTGGCGTCTTTGTCAAAGAAACGTCCGTAGTCATATTGTTTCTTACCACCGTACCAAGTGTCAAAGGCTTCTTCTTGGACCAACAAACCTAGTTCTGCAGCAATCTGCAAGGTCTGCTCACTAGCTGGGTTGTGGGTTGTACGGATAGAGTTCACACCCATATCCTTCATCTGTTTCAGGCGACGGTATTCTGCCTTATAGTTTTCTTCAGCCCCTAGAGCTCCGTGGTCGTGGTGAAGAGAAACTCCATGGAATTTGATGCGTTCACCATTCAAAGAGAAGCCTTCATTTGGTGTCCAGTTGTAGTAACGGTAACCAAACAAGTCCTTCTTAGCATCGACCAATTGACCATCACGATAAACACGAGTCACTAATTCATAAAGGGCTGGTTTATCATTAAGAACTGTCCAGAGTTTTGGTTTTTCAACTTGTAAAATAGCATTTAAGCTTGTCGATTGATGTGCTTTCAAGACTTGGCTATCTGTACTAACCAAGTCTGTTACAGCTTGACCGTTACGTTCAATAATTTGGTATTCAGCAAGAATTTCATGATCTTTGTCATCTGTGTTGACAATCTTACTTGTTACATGAGTATCAACCTTGCCATTCTGTTGTTTCTCAAGGTCTGGTGTTAAGATGGTTGTTCCATTCTTTTCAGCATGGACCTTATCTGTAACTTGAAGGTTAACATCACGGTAAATACCACTTCCTGAATACCAACGACTACTTGGTTGTTTATTAATGGCATGGACTGCGACGACATTTTCGCGACCGTCTTTATTGAGATAGTCAGTAATGTCATATGAGAATTGGTTATAACCATTTGGATAGTGACCAACTAGCTGGCCATTGACATAGACCTGAGAATCCATATAAACCCCATCAAATGTGATACGAACATTCTTATTGAGATCTTCCTCATCAAGTTTAAAGGTCTTACGATACCAAGCATCACCACCATTTAGCTGTCCACCCTCATTTTGGGCAGGAGAATCATGGTCGAAGTCATTGTAAATACTCCAGTCATGAGGAAGGTCTAATTTCTTCCAGCTTGATACATCGGCATCTGGTTTGATAGCATCTTTTGCATTGGCATTGAGTTTGAAGTGCCAGTTTTGGTTAAATTCTACTTTTCTATCCTCAATCAACTGTTTTACCTCATCATTAGTTGCAGGTTTGAGCTCTGGTTTTTCTGTTTGAGCAGATTGATCCTGAGTCACAGCTGGAGCTTGCTTCTCTACATCAGAATTTTCTTTATTCTCAGAAGTAACCTCATTAGTTGGAGCCTCCTCTTTTTTCTCTCCTTCATGATTGGTTTCTACTGCTTCACTGGTAACAGTTTCTGTTGTTACAGGTTGTTCAGAAGCTTTTGATTCTACAGCATCTTCCTTAGTGGTTTCCTTATCTATATTTTCCTCAACAACAGCAACTGGTGTTTCATCTGCAGATACAGTACTTTCACCAGCTAGATTGGTTCCAAATAAAATAGCGCATGTTCCGATAAGCACTGAGCATGTCCCGACCGTAAATTTACGGATGCTATAGACTCTTTTTCGATTCCAATGATCTTTTCCCATAGGCTTCTCCTTATTAAGGAACCGCTTCTATTTTTTGTGAAAACGTTATACTTTTTTGTTTTTATTATTTCTATTTTATTAAATAACATAAGATACTTCAATAGAATCCCTATAAAAATCATACTTTTGATTTATTTTTCTATAATTTGTAGAAAAGCTTAAATTTTAAAATGTGCATTTAGAAAAATACGTCAAAACAGCTGTTTCACTTATAGAAACAGCTGTTACTGAAAAACTATTCTGAATTTACCTTCGATTACTGATTATCCTTCTTTTCTTTTAACATCTTGAGCATCTCATTTTTACGTTCTTCTAGCTCTGAAATTTGCTGGAGTAAAAGTCCTGAAAAATCACAATTAAGCTCTTCCGTTTCTCCACTGTTATACCAATCCAAAGCTACTATGTGATTGTCCTTATCAAAGCAGAAAATTACATCTCCATCCCCGATGACAGACAGAAATGGAATATAATCCTCAAAGCCCAGAGCGTGTAATTCCTTGGTTTTAATTCGAATATCTAAGAAATCTGGGATGCCATTTGCAATTCCAAAAACCTTAATACCTCGGCAGAAGGTCCAAAAAGGGGCTACATCGTAAGCCTTGGCTCTTGGCCATAGCTCTTCCCTGACTTCCATAAAGAGACCTCCCAGAGCTGACATGGTGAATTCTCTGAAATCTTCTGGAAGACGAATGCCATATTGAGTTTCAAAATCCTGAACATCTTCTTCCGATGGTTCATTGCCCATGCAAGCGACAACTTGATAAGTGTCCTTATCATAGTGACGAAAATAATCATAAACTTCCTTGAGTGCCATTATTTTAATCCTTTTTTACTCAGAAATATAGACTACAAATCCATCTGGTAAGATGATTTGTTGTCCCTCCATAACCTGACAATGACTCGCTAAATCAACTGAATATCTATCCAAGACAAAATTTTCCTTAGACTGATTAAAGATAGCCTGAACTTCTTTTCCTTCGTAGCTCCACTTCAAGGAAAGAATATCTGGTTTCACTTCTTCTAGCTTATTGATTCCATATTGAATAATGCTTGAAATTTCCTTACGGACCTTGATTAATTTCTTCATGAAATTCAGCATATCATTGTCCCCAGAAACACGATCCCATGGCATGACACGACGGCAATCGGGATCTGGTCCACCTTTAAGTGCCAGCTCTGTTCCATAATAGATACAAGGAGCCCCTTTTTGAAGATAGAGGAAGGCGAGAGCAGCCTTGACATGCTGGATATTTCCTTTAGCGGTCGTGAGGATACGCTCTGTATCGTGAGAGTCTAAAAGGTTAAACATCACTTCCGAGATTTGTTGCTTGTAGTACATAGACTGGCTGTTGATTTCTGAAATAAACTGCTCCGTCTTTTTATGCTGACGCAAGAAATAATCCTTGATACTTTCAGAAAGAGGGTAGTTCATAACTGCATGGAACTCATCCCCTTTTAGCCAAGGCTGAGATGTATGCCAGATTTCACCTAAAATATACAAATCAGGCTTTTTAGCCAGAACTGCCTTTCTGAAATCTCTCCAGAACTGGTGGTCAATTTCATTGGCAACGTCCAAGCGCCAAGCATCAATATCAAAATTCTCAATCCAATAGGTCGCAACACTTAAAAGAAATTCTTTAACTTCCGGATTGGCTGTATTTAACTTAGGCATATAGCTAGCAAAGGCAAAGGTATGATACGGTAGTTCTTTTGGCTTCTTCAGTTTATCCTCAGTAATTGGAAATTCTTGAATATGGAACCAGTCTTTATAAGGGGAATTTTCTCCATTCTTCAGAACATCTTGCCACTGAGCCGACTGATAGCCGATATGATTAAATACCGCATCTAGCATAATCTTGATGCCCCGTTTATGAGCTTCATCGACTAGATTACGAAAGACTTCCTTATCACCAAAATGACGATCAATTTCAAAATAATCTGTCGTATCATACTTGTGATTGGTCGTAGCTTCAAAAATCGGGCATAGATAAAGTCCAGTGATTCCCAAATCTTTAAGATAGTCTAAATGGTCGATAATTCCTTGCAAGTCTCCACCAAAAAAGTCATCCCTGTTAGGCGCAAGCTCAGCATCCCACTCTCGAGCTCCATCAGGAGTCAACTTTGGGTTTCCATTAGCGAAGCGTTCAGGGAAAATCTGATACCAAACAGTATTTGAAACCCAACTTGGAACCTGACAACCATCGATTTCGTGAATGTAAGGAAGCTTGAAACCATTATCTTCAGCATCCAAGTTTTCCTGAGTATATTCTACACATCCCTTATCACCGTAATAAACACCTTGACCTTCTTTATCAAGGAGCTCAAAGAGATATTGAATGCGTGCAAAATCAACGGAGACCGTGACCTGCCAATAATCAAATAAAGCATCCGAGGTTACTTTAGTCATTTCTTTCTTGGCTTCATACTTATCCTCGATGAAGATAAAGGGATCTCCATAATGTAAAATGACCTGCTGGACATCATCTTTCTTGGTTCTGATTCGGATATGTAGCTGACCTTCTTTGTAAAGATAAGCATACTCTGATTCTGGTCTATGATAAATGGCTGTTAATTCCATGTCTTGTCTCCTATAATCAATAAAAACGCAAACGTTTTCATAAACGATATTTCTAGTATACTATTTTACAAGTTAAATTGCAATACTGGGTCAAGTTTCACAAGAAAACAGCTCAAATTAGATACTGTAGAATAATCAAGAAATTTCAGCACCTATCAATAAAAAGCTCCCAAACTCAGCCTCACAGCCTAGTCAATCTGACAAAGAGCAAGTTCTTTTAATCCTCTGTCGTACATGAAGGTTAAACAAAAGTTGTCTGTTATATTTTGAACCTTGTGTTTACTCATTCCTCTAGGCAAGGCTATATCGCACAATTCTCTTGTTGCCAGAGAAAATAGCTTTTGCTTGCCCTTCCAGTCATCATTTTTAAATAGGGGACTCAGGATAAGATAAGGCGAATCCGTAAAAATTCCATTGACACCAGCTTTTTTGCCTAAAGCCTTTAAATGTTCAGATTCTAATAACTTTTCGATAATACGACCATCACTAGAGATTTTAACTAGGGCATAATAGTCCATGCCCCATTTATTGACAGAGGTTTGACTTTCTCCAGAGCTAAAGGCATAGAGCTCTTGCTGCCAATATTTCAGACTATCGATTTTAGGACAAGCATCAGAGTTCGTGTCGTGGTAGTTTAAAGCTTTTTTATCAATATGCGAATAAGTGGTCCACTTCGCCTGCTTGTTCTCTCTATCAAATTCTAAAAGGGCAAAGTTTCTTGCCTGATTTGTATAAACTTGATCTTCAAAACACACGGGTATCTGGTCGCTATCTGATACTATTTGAAAATATCTCTCTTGTGCCTTTTTAGGAAGTATACTTTGCGAATCCTTTATGGCAATGATTCCTGGATGAGAAAAATCACCAGTATAATAGACTATTTCCTTGCCAGCCTTGATGATACCAATATTATGTCCATCTGTATAGAGTAGAGGCTCTTCCTCCCAAACATGGTTACAAGCCCAAGTATCTATCTCCTTGACTCCCAAAGGAGACACTTCTAGCAGACAGTAGCGATTAAAAGCTTCCTTCTCACTGGTCAATACAAAGGCTCTACCATCATGTAACATGACAGAATTGAAAACACTATTGTAGTCCTTGTCTAGTTCCCATTTGTTCAATAGGCTTAACTTTAACTTCCCCATTTTCTTCCTCCTAATACTCAATGAAAATCAAAGAGCAAACTAGGAAGCTAGCCAAAGACTGTACTCGAGTACGGCAAGGCGAAGCTGACGTGGTTTGAATTTGATTTTTGAAGAGTATAAACAATCACCATTCATTGATGGCAAATAGAATGGCTAATCGAATATTTCTGAGCAACTGATCCGAAAGTTCATCGTATACTTGACCCAGTCCTTTATCTTGTGCAAGCCAGCCAGGTTCATCATTCCAGGAGCCCATTGCTCCATAAACATCCGCTGCACTTGCAGCTCTAAATATGCTTAGATGTTGCGGTGGAATTTGAGGTTCTGCCAGTCCTTTACCAGATTCTGGGTCTAGCAAAAAGTTTCTGGCAGAGTGAAAGACTTTGGCAAAGTTGTCACATTCAATTTTACTTGCTAGATTTTCTATACGAGTCAATATGTCCTTAAATTCTTCGATATTATTTTCATAGTGGGGAAGGTCTTGAAAAGGCCTTTCCCATTCATACTCGGTATAGGTAACATCCCAGCCCTTGCCTGGGGAAGCAACGTCCCAATTTGGTAGGAAATAACTTGCCTTCCCATCTTTATAAAAACAGAGAATTGAACTCTGTGTCGTATTGGAGAAACCTAAAATACTTCTGTCATTTACTGAGATAGGGCAAAATAATTTCAAGTCCTTCAAACCTTTTTCCTTAAGGTTTTCAAACCAATCAGATACAGATAGTTCTATAACTTCCCCCTTTTCTGACGGCAAAATTTGAAAGCAAATCTTATTGATATATTGGTCAGGATGATACAAGATTGCCTGATCATTTTTTAAAGCCTTCCTAGCTGCTGCCACGATACAGGCTATTTGGTACATTTGTCCGTTCATACGATCTCATCCATTATCTCTTCAATCAACTCCGTAAGACTTTCTGCTACATAGATAATTTCATCAGGATCATGGATGTAGCAAATAACCTGACCTTCCTGACCCTCCTGGTCTGGATCAAAATCCAGCATAAGATAACAAGAGTCACAATACTGAGCAAAAGGAAGCCATTTTTTATTAAAAAGATAAGACTTAATTCTACTATCATGCATGTTTTCTAGGTCTTGACTAGAAAAATAGTCGGGAAATTCTGTTAACAGAGCATCTCTATTTTGAAAGTACTTTTTACATGCCTTAATTTCCTGTAGACTCATGAGAGAAAAAGTCAGCTCTCTCTGGTCAATCACACAAGGTAAAATAGAGAAGTATTTACTCCCATTTTTGTATCTATAAAGCTCTTTGAAGTCACTAGGTAGACGAATGCCAAATATTTCCTCAAAGGCTTGAAGCTCTTCCTCGGAAGCACCAGAAATGTCCTGATAATCTTCCAGATATCCTTCCTCTACAGGATCATCCAAATCCCAGTCTTCAAAACACTCACAAATATAAGTTTCTATTTTTTTAACTTGGTCACTTAGTTGCATCATTTCACCATGAGTTCTTTGTTTTATCTATCTTCCAATGCTTTTTAACGATTATAACTTGTTTTTTCTAGGGAAATGGGCTCAGGATTTTGCTTAATCCAAGCAATAGCTAGCTGACACAGGCGGTCTAGGCGAGGCTCGTCATCAAAATCTTTCCCATGAACTTGAGCAATAAGCTCTTTAGTCTCTGCTAATTCTTGTTCTGAAAGAGAGCTTCCTAGAGACAAGTATTGAGGGAGAGCCTGAAGCATCTTTCTATAGTCCCTGTCCCAGTTGACCCCACCATTGCGATCTAGTTCATCTCGAACTCTGCCTGGTATACGGATAACTTCCCCCTGAACAGTTTTTGCTGCTCCACTTGAAGGAATCAAGAAGGACCAAAGTTCCTCATATTGCTCCTCCCAAATTCCTTCTTTGACCAAGATTGGTGCACTGCCATCATGGGTTATTCGTTTGGCGACTGGCTTAACATCAAACAAAGCATAAAGTTTTTCTAGACCCTGATCTGCGGCTTCTAGATAGTCGGGATTGATTCCTTCTCTATGAAACTCAAAATCCTTCCCGATATTTTCGACCTTTTCTTTCATAGCTGGCGTTTTCTTAGCACCAGCATCCAGTAGCATTGTGGCGATTTCAGCTGTTTGAGCAATATAAATCCCCCGACAAACCATCAAGACTGAAGCTAGTGGGGTTCTTCCCATATCATTTTTAGCATTGACATCTGCTCCCTTATCAATCAAAAGTTTGACAGTCTTAGGATGGAAAAACTCAGCTGCTACATGTAGGGGGGTCTCACCATAGGTATTAGGTTTTCCAATGTCTGCCCCCAATTCAAGCAAGAGTTTTACTGTATCTCTCCCCAAGATTGCTTGACGGTACAAGGGAGTCGCTCCATAATAATCAGGGATATTGATATCCAAGCCCTTTTCCACCAGCCAGATAACCAATTCATCCGGGACTCCTCCCATATGAAGTGGTGTACATAAGCTAAATCTTCCATCATGTGCGGTTAATTCACAACGATTATAGACTGCTTTAAGGGCTTCAATATTTCCTTCATCCATTAAATCCTTAAACTCTTTTGGTAATGTAACTCTTTTCTTTGCCATCTTTAGTTCCTTTCTTCTGATACATCATCTAGGGCAAGCCAATGAAGATTGTCAACAGTTTTCAAAGTCAGTGCTTGTCCATCATAATCATTTTTCAATTCAAGACCGTCTTGCTTAATAGATATATTATTGTACCAGTGGTCTAGGCTGGCGTATTTCCCCATATGAATGTTGATGAGTATACTGGTTATCGGATCCCACGTTCCTTTCTTAACAGTTTCAGCTAAAAGATAGTAAGCGTCTAAAAATATGAGATTTCTCCCATAGATCCAAAAGGGCAGTTCAAGTTCTAACAAAGGCAACTTGGCAGAAAAAATCTCATCCCCGTGGGGTGGCACGGTTTCATAATGAAATTCTATCTCACTGCCATAATAGGCAATCAAGGCTCCCTGACATCCGATATTTTGAGGAATTCCTTCCTCAGCTATTATAAATTCCATGACCTGCTCCTTCTATTTTCAATCATAAAATCCGACCAGACTCTGCCAGAATATCAAACTGGACGCATGGCATTTTCTAGTCATCAAGTGGATGAAGTCACTTTCACAACCCTTCCAAACTGCAGATTGAGCCGTTCCCATGGCTCTAACAAATGCTAGAAAATCTGGTGCCAGCCATATTTTTTCATCATATGTCATCTCTGCATCAACAGCATAGACCGCCCCAGATTGACAATCCAGCAAAATAGTGTAGGGATCTCCATTTGCAATGATGATCAAGCTACTTTCTTGTAGAGTTGAGTAATCATAGTATTCCAAATTGCGAATGATCAGCCAAGTAAGACTAGTGCCGTCCCCATATCCAAATTGGTAACTTAAAAAACCTATCTGCCCCCAGTTATAGGCCAGAATATACTTCCTAAAAATCGGATCCAAATCTTGGATTTGAAGTTGGCTTTTCAAACGATCCATTTCAGACACTGGCAAATCTGTTTTATTCAGGACAATCCCTTCTCTTATCTCAGGGTCCAGTTCTTGTGTTTCTTCTTGGGTAAGGGAAATGATTTGGTCAATTGTCAATAATTCCATTGTCGACCTCCGACTATACATAGGGCATTATCTAGGGTAAGCTAGCTGGTTTGGGACTTCATTTATCTAATGACCTTTCTTATCTCAATTATACTCCAAAACTATCAAATAGGGGAAAACTACCAGTATGTTCAGGGATTATTTTCGATGAACACCTCCTAATTAAAGCAAAAAGCCCTTCCTAAAAGGAACAGCTTTATCACTTATAATTAAAGGTCTCTCCTGCCAACTTATCCGCTAACTTGGGAAAGAGAGTATAAAATTTATGAGCTAAATGGAGCAATACTGGGAGATTGAGTTCCCGTTTGTTTTTTCCTATGGTCTTGATAATCTTTTTCGTTACATCATCTGGTTCGAGTAGGAAACGGTCAACTGATTTTAGATAACTGCCGTCTGGGTCAGCCTGGTCGAAAAACCCTGTACGGATAGGTCCTGGATTAACAGTCGTCACATAGACACCATAGGGCATGAGTTCGAGACGTAAAGCATTTGAAAAACCAATGGCCGCAAATTTGGTCGCTGAGTAGAGACTGGACTTGCTAGTCGCTATCAATCCTGCCATGCTGACGATATTGATGATATGTCCTTTTCGAGTCTCCTTCATAAGAGTTCCAACCAAACGAGACAGATTCATGAGAGCAAAGGTATTAACCTCAAACATCTGACGAATATCTTGATTAGAAATCTTATCGAAATCCTCAAAAATCCCATATCCTGCGTTATTAATCAAAACATCAATCTTTCCATAGCGCTGGTAAAGTTCAGCTACTAGGTCTTCTAGGGCTTGAGCATCGGTAATGTCCATCTCGACCAATTCTGCCTGAGGATGATTTCCGTATAGTTGAGCTAGTTTTTCCTTATCTCTGCCGAGTAAGATGAGTTGGTCATCTGGCAAGAGTTTGACCATTTCTTGGGCTAGACCTCCTCTAGCTCCCGTAATGAGAACAGTACGCATCCTTATCCTTTCTCAATCTTCTAGATTTCCACTTCTTCCAAATCTTTAACTACATGGACATTTTCAAAAATCGTTGCAGCATCTTTCTTAAGCTGGCTAATGTCTTTTGAAAGAAAACGGGCGCTGATATGGTTGAGCAAGAGTCGTTTGGCTCCCGCTTCTGTTGCAACCTGCGCAGCCTGCATATTGGTTGAGTGGCCATGATTGCGGGCAATTTTCTCATCACCTTTACCATAAGTGGACTCATGGACAAGAACATCTGCATTGACACCAAGACGCACACTAGCATCTGTTTTTCGAGTATCCCCTAAAATTGTAATAATCTTACCAGGTCGCGGTGCTGAAATATAATCTGCTGCCTTGATCTCGGTGCCGTCTTCTAAGACGACATCCTGACCGTTTTTAATTTTTCCAAAAAGAGGGCCGAATGGAACACCAGCAGCCTTGAGTTTCTCAGCGTCCAAGGTCCCTTCTAGATCCTTTTGCATGATACGATAACCAACGCAGAAAACAGTGTGGTCCAACTCTTCTGCATAAACGGTAAACTTATCCGTTTCAAGGATTTTCCCAAGAGAATCTTGGTCAAATTCATGGAAATGAATCTTGTAGGGCAAACGTGATCCAGACACACGTAGACTAGTCAAAACAAAAGACTTGATACCTTGAGGTCCATAGATTTCCAAATCTGTCTGCTCTTCATTGGCTTGAAAAGCACGACTGGAGAGGAAACCTGGCAAGCCAAAGATATGGTCTCCGTGCAAGTGGGTGATAAAAATTTTGCTGATTTTTCGTGGTCGAATCGTGGTTTCCAGAATGCGATTTTGCGTTCCTTCTCCACAGTCAAAGAGCCAAACTTCATTAATCTCGTCCAAGAGTTTCAGGGCAAGGCTTGAAACGTTGCGGGCTTTAGAGGGCTGACCAGCCCCCGTTCCTAAAAATTGAATATCCATTCGATACTTTCTAATTAATCAAAATATAACATAGCGGTGCGGTTTTCTGAGCGATAATAAAGCTTACCAGTATAGGCTTTAGCTTCTTGTAATAAATCTTCTTGACTATAACCTTTGAGACGCTTGCGACCATCTGCCAAACTTTCCAAATCTGTCAAGGCTGTGAGATTTTCCACGTTAACAACTTCCTCTTCTTCGATTGGCTTCATGTAAATCTTTCCAGACTCCTCAAAGACTAGTTGATGAGGGAAGATTTGCGCAATCTCAAAGAGTAATTCATCTGTAATTAGCTCCTCAGCTTCTGAGAAAATCCGACCTAGTCCTTCTCTCTCATAGCAGAAACCAAAAGACTTCCCTGAGAGATTGAGGCGGATAAAGGGTTTGCTTTCTTCCGTGAAACTTGGCTCAACATTGTATAGATTCAGCTCCTGACTTACTTCCGCAAAATAATCTGTCGCAGCTTGAGGGCTCTTTTTCTGATAAAGTTCTGCAAAGTAGGCATTCACTACACTGGGGGGAGGGGTGATGAGAGCTAGCTGCTCCTCTTCAGACCTACCAGCTAGTAGCTGGTCCAAATAGACCTTGTCTAGACTTGTATAGCCACCATACTTGAGTGCTAATGTTTTGATATCAGTCATAAAATTCTTCTAATCTCCATTTATTTTTCTCAGAAATGTAGCCTCTGATGACTTCGCCGTCATCTTGATAATCCCTTTCTTCTAGGATAGCAACACTCTCTAAATCGTGAATCTTATAGGATTTAGAAAAAGGCACGCGCAGAGTAAAGGGTTCAAAAATTTCCTTGATCTTATCTAGCAGTATAGCCTGCAGCTGTTCGCGACTATCTTTAGACTTAGCAGAAATCAATGCATAAGGCGTTTGAGTCGGCGTGAAATCCTCCACCAAATCCGCTTTATTATAAAGGGTCAAACGAGGAATATCCTCCATATCCAAATCTTTCATGATAGACAGGACTGTTTTTTCATGTTCCTCATGGTAAGGATTGCTGGCATCAATAACATGAACCAGAAGATCTACATGCTTGCTTTCTTCCAAGGTCGACTTGAAACTAGACACCAACTCTGTCGGCAAATCTTGAATAAACCCAACGGTGTCAGTCAAGGTAACCTGAAGATTGCCCTCCAGATGAATGCTCTTAGTTGTCGCATCCAGAGTCGCAAAGAGCTCATCCGCCTCATACTGGGTCTTACTGGTCAAGGTGTTCATGATAGTTGATTTCCCAGCATTGGTGTAGCCAATCAAACCAATCTTAAAGGTGCTTGACTCCAAACGTTTTTCTCGAACTGTCGCTCGATTTTTCTCAACCACTTTAAGCTGACGCTCGATATCTGTGATTTGGTTGCGAACACTACGACGATTAAGCTCCAGCTGACTCTCACCTGGACCACGAGAACCAATGCCCCCTGCCTGACGGCTAAGCATGATCCCTTGACCAACTAGACGAGGCAGGAGATACTTGAGTTGGGCAAGATGAACTTGGAGCTTCCCTTCATGGCTTCGAGCTCTCATGGCAAAGATATCCAAAATCAACTGCATACGGTCAATTACCTTAACACCCAAAACTTCCTCTAAATTGACATTTTGTCGAGGTGTCAGACGGTTGTTGACGATGACAGTCGTGATTTCTTCTGCATCCACCATTTGAGCAATTTCTTCCAACTTACCAGAACCTACAAAGGTCTTGGAGTCGTATTTTTCTCGTTTTTGTCTGTAGCTATCGACTACAACTGCACCAGCCGTCTTAGCCAGACTCGCCAGCTCTTCCATGGAGAGGTCAAAATTATCCATGCCCTGAAGTTCAACACCAATCAGCAGGACTCGCTCCTCTTTTTTCTCCGTTTCAATCATTTAAAAACTCCTCAATCTGGCTTAAAATTCGCTCTTTTACACCGGATTCTCCTATCTGATAAAAGGTCACCTGCATGCGATTACGGAACCAGGTTAGCTGACGCTTGGCAAAACGGCGTGTCGCTTGCTTGAGACTATCGCTAGCCTCCTCCAAACTTTGCTCTCCTCGAAAATAGGGAAAGAGTTCCTTGTAGCCAATGCCTTTAGCAGCTTGCACATTTGGAAAATGATCAAAGAGCCACTTTGCTTCGTCCAAAAGTCCAGCTTCGAACATCAAATCCACTCGGTGGTTAATCCGCTCATAGAGTTGACTGCGCTCATCATCCAAGCAAATAATCAGAGGCTCATATAAACTTTCTTGATTTTCCAAATCTTGTCCAAAATGGGCAATTTCCAAGGCACGCATAGCACGACGACGATTAAACTGGGGAATTTCAAGGCCTGCTTGATCCACCAAATGGGCTAACTCCTCATCCGAAAAAGGCTCTAGACTAGCGCGATAGGCTAAAATGTCCTCATGTGGTGTCTCTCCACCTAAATGATATCCTTCTAGCAGGCTTTGGATATAAAGTCCTGTCCCACCTGCAATAATAGCAAGCTTATCACGACTTTGAATGTCCTCAATGGCTACCTTAGCTTCTGAAACAAAATCAAAAGCCGAGTAAGACTCGGTTACATCTCTCACATCGATTAAATGATGAGGGACAGTTGCCTGCTCCTCTGGACTAGCCTTGGCAGTCCCAATATCTAGGCCTCGGTAGACTTGTTGGCTATCTCCACTAACTATTTCTCCATTAAATCGCTGAGCAACTTCAATGGCAAGTGCAGTCTTTCCAACAGCTGTTGGACCAACAATCACAATTATTTTTGTTTTCATCGTTTTTCCTTGAAAAATTCCCATTTTTTCGTTACTATTATTATATCACAAAATGGACAGGCAGAAAAATGCTATCTCTTGAGCTATTTCCGTCTGATTTATAAATAAAAGGAGGAAGACTCATGGCTAAAGGATTTGCTAAAGGTCTCGTAACAGGTGTTGCAGGAACTGTTGCTGCTGTTGCAGGTGCAGTATACGCATTCAAAAAGAAAGTGATTGAACCAGAAGAACAAAAAGCAGCTTTCATCGAAGAAAACCGTAAAAAAGCAGCTCGCCGTCGCGTATCACGTTAATAAACAAAAAAAGAAGTTGGGAAATCCAACTTCTTTTTTTGTTCTTAAATAGCCAGGTCAAACTTCAACTGCGGTTTCACTGGATCATAGTCAACTAACTCAAAATCTTCTGCTTTAATATCAAAGAAGTTGGTCTTATCTGGTACATTCAAGACCAAACGTGGTTGGCAGTTTGAAGGTTCACGACGAAGCAGTTCCTCCGCTTGTTCAAATTGATTGTCATAGATGTGAAGGTTATTGATGAAGTAGAAAAATTTCCCTACTTTCCATCCAAAGTGTTTAGCAATCATCATTTGAAGCGCCACATACTGCATGGCATTGATGTGGTGAGCTACCAGCATATCATTAGAACGCTGGGTCAAGGTCGCATCTAGATAGATGTCCCCATCTACTCGACGGACATCAAACATGGTCTGAAAGGCACATGGAAGGAGGCCGTCTGTCTCCTCAAAGGCCTGATAATCCCAAAGCGAGATGATATTGCGACGGTTCCAAGGATTGGCTTCCAACTGTTTGAGGATTTTATTGATGATGTCGTGCTTCTTAACCACAGCCCCATAACGCTCCCCAATAGTACCTGTGTCTCCCACTTCCCAATCATTCCAGTAGTGAACATTGTACTTGTCATTGAGAACTTCTAGGCTATTTGTCTGGTCTTGATAAATCCAGAGCACTTCTTTGATAGCTGATTTGATAGCAATGGGACGCAAAGTCGTGATTGGAAATTCACCCTTAGACAAATCATACTCTGCAAAAGCACCTGTGATGTACTTAGAGTTAGCCACTGTTCCATCCTTATACTTGGGACGAGCTTGTTCTGAAAAGACACCTTCATTGAGAATTTGCTCAATATTTTCTTTAAAAATCTTATCTGCTTTTGTCATTTACTCTCACCTCAATCATTGTCTTAACTAGTATAGCATAAAAAAAGAAAGGAGGAAAATCACTCGCTTCAAGAAAGTGATTTTCTCCTTTTAATTCTTATTGCAAGACAAGGGACGCAGCACCGATAACTCCAGCGTCATTTCCTAAAGTTGCAAGAGCCAATTTAGTGGTTGTGCGAACTTGAGGGAAGGTATTTTCGTCGTAAACCTTTTGCACTCCCTGAAGAAGGAAATCTCCTGCAGCTGATACCCCTCCACCGATAACGATTGTTGATGGGTTTAGGATTGAACCGATGTTGGCACATGCAATACCCAAGTAACGTGAGAAGTTACGGTAAACGATCAAAGCAAGGTCATCCCCTTCTTTTGCCAAATCAAAGACAGTTTTAGCAGTTACTTCTTCACCGTCGTCAATCAAGCGTTTCAACTCTGCATCGCCTTCGTACTCATCTGCATAACGACGAGTCAAGTTGACAATCCCTGTAGCTGAAGCTACTGTCTCAAGACAGCCTTTTTTACCACACGTACATGCGATTGGTTGGTCAAAGTCAACTGTGATATGTCCAAGTTCACCTGCAGCACCAGCAACACCGTGGAGCAATTTCCCTTCTGCCACGATACCGCCACCAACACCTGTACCAAGTGTCATAAAGACAACGTCTGGTTGGTTTTCACCAGCACCCATCCAACGTTCACCAAGAGCGGCTACGTTGGCGTCATTGTCGATAAAGAATGGAATACCTAAGGCTTTTTCCATTTTTTCTTTGATTGGTTGAAGAGTTTTCCAGTTGAGGTTATAGGCACCGATAACAGTTCCTTTTTCACGGTCAACCACACCAGGTGAACCCATACCAATTCCACGAAAATCTTCAGCAGATAATCCAAGTAAGCCCAAACGGTGTTGAATCGATTCAATCATATCGTCTACGATATGGCTTCCTTCATCCAAAATGTTAGTCTTGATAGACCATTTTTCTTGGATTTCTCCTTCCAGCGTTAAAATAGCAAACTTGATAGATGTCCCACCAAGGTCAATCCCAATAATCTTTTGACTCATCTTTTTCTCCTTATTCTCAATTGAAAATGCTTACAGTACTAGTATAACAAAATCTGCCAATCAGTGCAAAGGTTTGCATTGATTTCCCAAATTTTTTCTATTCTATGGTTTCCACAAACCAGAGGCGTCTACATAGTAGCGTCCGCCATCAACTCGCTCATTTTTTGCCATTTTACCATCTGATTTTAAATAATAGTTTCCTTGCCATGCATTACGAGCATAAGAACCATCTGATTTTAAATAGTACCAAGATTGGTAAGAAGAATTATAAACCCATTCACTCTGAGCCATTTTACCATTTGACTTGAGGTAGTATGCACCTTGCCACGCATTATGCGCATAAGATCCATCTGATTTGAGGTAATACCAGGCTTTGTAGTAAGAATCATAAATCCATTCATTCTGAGCCATCTTACCATCTGATTTGAGATAGTAACTTCCTTGCCATGTATTGCGGGCATAGGAACCATATGATTTGAGGTAATACCAAGCTTGGTAATAGTTATCGTATACCCACTCATTCTCAGCCATTCTTCCATCTGATTTGAGGTAGTATGCACCCTGCCAAGTATTTGTTACTGGTTTCCCATTTGCAGAAAAATAGTACCAAGATCCATTTTGACGAACCCAACCACTTACAGCTTCTGCACTAGGAGCAGGTGCTGCACTATTTGGTGCTACATTGTTGTTAGCTTGAGATGTACTCGTCTTTTTCTCTTTTAAAACTCCCTTAGGCGCATTCTTCGATTCACAAGCGATTCCATCATGATCCTTATCCAGAGTAACAGAATAACCTGGTTCTCCCTTATGAATATCTGCATATCCATTCTCCCAAGCTTCCTTACAGCTCGAAAAATGGATACTTTCATCTGCCACAACAGGTTGTAAAAACAGAGTAAGGACAGGTAAAGAAACTAGGCCTAGTTTTAATAAATGACGTTTGTTCATAATTTTCTCCTAAAATTATAATATCAATATCAATCTCAATATTATTTTATCAAACTTGTTTCAGCAATTCAAGAAAACTTCTAGTTATTTCTGCAAACTCTTTTGGTTTGGCCCTATTCAGAACATGAGGTCCATCAAGAATAATCTGAATCTGAGAATTTGGAATCAGTTGTTGCAGACCTTTCATAGACTTTAGATTAGGCTTATCCTGACTACCACAGATTAACAAAGTTGGATATGAACAATTCTTTGCAATCTCTCTTAAATCAAGTGTTTTTAATTCTTCAGATACTCCAACTAAAAGCGATTTGTCTGCTCCCTGCTTCTCAAATATCCTTTTTGGGAGTAGTTTAAATATCAGAGATTGAATATAAAAAGGGATGTTTCCCGCTAATTTCAATGGACAACCTGATAAAACCAAGGCCTGAAGATTTGGCAGATCGTAACTTGACAATTCTAATGCAAGTGCAGCCCCTAAAGACAAACCGACTAGGACAAAAGGTTCTGTCTCCTCTGATAAGTGCTGATAAATGCGCTCTTTGGCTTCTTGGTAGGTCCCAACTCCTGAAGGAAATAAGTCCAGTGCTTCAGAGGGATAATCTGCCAGCAAATCCTGAACTTCTTTCCAACTATCTGCTGACTGTCCCAAACCGTGTAAAAATACGAGTTTCAATTAGTTCTCCTTTACTGACAATTCATACAAGCCTCTGACTGCATTACAGGCATAAATAACTTCTGCTTCTTTCAAATCTGATAAAGTTAAGACCTTCTCTTCTACTTGCCCGCTTTCAAGTAAATGCTGGCGATAAATCCCTGGTAACAGGCCTAGCTGACTAGGAGGTGTATAGAGCTTGCCATCCATTTTTAAGACCAGATTCCCAATAGAGGTTTCAAGCAATTTTCCATCAGCAGTGTAATAGATGATTTCCTGCTCTCCCATTGTCAAATGCGGTCGGTGTGTCGTCTTAAAATAGGTAAAGGCCTGCTCCAAATCAGCTTCTTGCTGACAAAGCTTGGCCTGATAAAAACTAGAGCTAAGCGGTGTCAATACTTGTCGATCAATTTCTATTTCTCCAGACTTGCTGATACTGATTCGCAAACGGTAGTCTTGATGAAGTTCACAAGTCTGGCACTCCTTCTCTAACTTTTGTCTCAAAACTTCTTGGTCAAATGGAAAGGCAAAATAACGACTAGCCTTTTGCAATCTTTCTAGATGTTGCTTTTCAAAGAGCAATTTTTTCTGGCTGATTTTCCCTGTCGTAATTAGCTGAAAACGAGGCTGTTTGCGATAAAGAACAGCAGCCTTTTGCTGGACTTCACGGTATTCTGACTCCCAAGTGCTATCCCAAGTGATGCCTCCACCAACTCCATAGATGGCTTGCCCTCCATGCAGTTGAATGGTTCGAATAGCCACATTAAAAATTCGTCGTCCATTGGGAAGTAAGAGGCCAACAGTTCCACAGTAAACTCCTCTGGGTTGGGGCTCCAAGTCCTTGATAATTTCCATGGTCGCTATCTTGGGAGCTCCTGTGATGGAGCCACATGGAAAGAGCGAACGAAAGATTTCAACTAGGTCAACATCTGGTCGTAACTGACTCTTGATAGTTGAAGTCATCTGCCAAACTGTAGAATACTGTTCCACTTGGCATAAACGCTCCACATGCTCACTCCCTACCTCAGACAGACGATTCATATCATTGCGCAAGAGGTCCACAATCATCATGTTTTCTGAACGATTTTTGGGATCTTGTTCCAACCAAGCCGCCTCTTTCAAGTCTTCAGCATCAGTCAGACCACGTTTAGTCGTCCCCTTCATAGGACGAGTCGTCAATTCACGACCATTTTGTTCAAAAAAGAGTTCTGGACTCATTGAAATTACTGCCATGTCGTCATGTTCAACATAGGCATTGTAACCTGCTTCCTGCTCTACCACCATACGATTGTAGATAGCAAAAGGATTAGCACTTAAATTCTGTTTAAGTTGAACCGTATAATTAACCTGATAAGTATCCCCTTGTCGTAAATGATGGTGAATTTGCGCAATAGCCTTTTCATAGTCCTCAGCAGATGTTACTTCCTGCCAGTTTGATGGTAACTTCACCTCCTCATAAGTCAGAGGAATGTTAGATGTTTCAACACTGTTATGAACAGTGAAGTAAAGCAAATACTCTCCTAACAAGGGGCCTGAGTGTACTGCTAATGTTTCCTCAAAAGCAGGTGCGGCCTCATAGCTGACATAGCCTACCACATAATAGCCTTGCTCTTGATAGCTTTCCACTTGTGCCAGCAGGTCTGCCACTTCCGTTAAATCTCTGGTTTTTAACTCTTTGATAGGCTGGGTAAAGGTATATCTCTCGCCCAAAGCCCTAAAATCAATCACTGTTTTTCTATGCATATCCTAAGTATACCATAAAAGCCAGACCCCAAACAGGAGATCTGGCTTTTTAACTTATATGGTTGAGAAAACTTACTCAACATAATCCAACAAATATCCATAACCCTTTCCTTCCATCTGATCTTTAGGAATAAAGCGAATGGATAGACTATTGATACAATAGCGTAAACCTCCCTTGTCCTTAGGCCCATCTGTAAAGACATGTCCTAGATGAGAATTGCCAGTTCGACTTCTGACTTCTGTTCTGACCATATTATAAGACTTGTCTTCCTTGTAGGTCGCAACATCTGGACTGATAGGCTGGGTAAAACTTGGCCAACCACAACCCGATTCAAATTTATCTTTCGAAGAAAAGAGGGGTTCGCCAGTCGCAACATCCACATAAATACCTGCTTCAAATTTATCCCAGTAACGATTAGAAAAGGCACGTTCTGTTTGACCGTTTTGAGTCACAGCATACTCCTCTGGAGAAAGGAGTTTTTTCAATTCATCGTCACTTGGTTTTGGATATTTACTCGCATCAATAACAGGATAGGCTGCTTGATTGACATTGATATGGCAATAGCCGTTAGGATTTTTCTGGAGATAGTCTTGGTGGTAGTCTTCAGCCACGATAAAATTGCTTAAGGCTTCCTTTTCAACCGCTAGAGGCTGGTCGTACTTCTGAGCAACTTGATCAAAGACTTGATTGATAACTTCTAGGTCTTGCTCGTCCTTATAGTAGACACCAGTCCGATACTGGGTTCCCACATCATTACCCTGCTTATTCTTGCTGATTGGATTAATAATCCGGAAATAATGAAGCAAGATTTCTTTTAAAGAGATTTGATTGGCATCATAGGTCACATGAACAGTCTCAGCATGCCCGGTTTGGCCAATCAATTCATACTGGGTTGTTTCTCCTCTACCATTAGCATAGCCCGAAACAGCATCTGTCACACCTGCCACTCGTGAAAAATACTCTTCGACACCCCAGAAACAACCTCCCGCTAGATAAATATCATGTAGGTCAGCATCTTTTCTTGGCTCAGTATTTTTCTTAGCATGTTTCCCCTGACTAACTGCTGCCTTCTCAATTTGAGAGGTATCAGTGTAGCTAGCGCTTCTTTTTTCCCAAAGAAATAAAACTCCTAAAATAAGGAAGATAATGATTCCAATCGACAGGATTATTTTTAATTTATCATTCATGATGAGCCTCTAATCTATGCTTTTTAGCGTCTGTAAAATAGTTTCCTTGTCCATAAAACCTGGCTGGGTCTTGACTAGTTTGCCTTCTTTATCGATAAAAGCCTGAGTCGGATAAGAACGAACTCCGTAACTCGCTAAAAGTTGTCCCGAAGGGTCTAGCAATACTGGTAAAGCTTTATAGTCCAATCCTTGATACCATTTTTTGAAGGACTCTTCAGCTTGCTCACCTTTTTGACCAGGAGAAACCACTGTCAAGACAACATAGTCATCGCCTGCTTCTTTTGCAAGTTCATCGGTATCAGGGAGGCTAGCTAGACAAATAGAGCACCAAGATGCCCAAAATTTGAGATAGACCTTTTTACCTTTATAATCCGATAGGCGATAAGTTTTACCATCAACTCCTGTGAGTTCAAAGTCTGGAACTTCTTCTCCTTTTTTTGCAGTTTGAGAGCTGACTTGCGCTTGTTTGTCTCCATTTTGTTTATCAGCCTCGCTCGTCGTCTGATTTTTACAAGCTGACAGACAGAGTAGACTAGCGCAGACCAATATAGTTGCTTGCCATTTTTTCATTTTCATCACCTTTCTCGCTCATCATATGAATATAGATATTGTATTATAGCTCTATTATATACCTATCACCCTAAAAATACTTGAAATCTGTTTGGAAAATAAGGCATCTTTTGGGACACAAAAAACTCCCACCTGCTTAGCAGGTGAGAGATTTCGTTTTTTACTATATTTTTCTGATAAAGTCTTGTGGATATTGAGCACGCGCCCCACCGATTAATTTCGGACGACTAGCAAGGGCAGTTACATGTGCATGGCCGATTGATTTCAAGACTGGACGTATAGGCACTTGAACATGCTTGATATGCATCCCTATAGCTGTGTCACCAATATCGATCCCTGCATCTGCCTTAATAAATTCAACCTCAACTGGGTCTTTCATATAACGAAAGGCTGCCAATTGACCAGAACCTCCTGCATGCAGAGTCGGTAAAACACTTACAATCTCCAGATTGTATTTGATTGCGACCTCTCGTTCCACTACCAAGGCACGGTTAACATGTTCGCATCCCTGAACTGCTAGATGGATCCCTCTTGCTGACAAGATTTCTAAGATTTTTTGAACAATTAATTCTCCAATTTCTTGGCTGGAGGCTTTCCCGATGCGACCTCCTATCACCTCGCTAGAAGATAAGCCCAAAACAAAGAGAGCTCCCTCATGGAGACAAGCCTTTGCCAATACATCTTCTAGGATTTCCTCAACCTCTTTTTGTAAATGTCCTTGGTCCATACTTTACCTCGCTTACTTCCTTCTATGATATCGTTTTTTTATCATTTAATCAAGCTGGGAATATGGTCCTACTTCAAATAGACTGTTCTATATTATTCAAATCGAAAAAGACAGAGAAATTCTCTCTGCCTCATTTATAAACATAGTTATACTTTTTGAAGTCCTTGAACAGCATCATGATTGATGATAACTTGTCCATATTCTTGAAGTACTGAGCGACTAATATCACTATCATCCGCAAATTCGCGCATCCGTGCCAATAACCATGCTGGATAAAGACTTGGATGATTCTCTACATCTACCAAGACTGTTAGATAGTATTGGTCATTCATTTTGTAGAGTTCTGAAGCTTCCATTTGGTAATCAACTGTTTTAGCAAAAGAAACCAAACTAGTTAAGTCGTCAAATCGTAAGATGTAGTAGATATAAGGTTCTCTTTTCCCTTCATCCACCTCAGCAATTTCATCAATCGCTGCTTCCTCTTCTTTTTCAACCTGCTCTAAAGATTGAATGGCTTCAATATCCTCTTTAGTTTTCTCTGCCATGGTTTTCTCCAAAGTCTTCAAAAACTCATCTGGAGACATTTTCGCCAACTCATCCATATCTGGAAGATCTGCCAAATCTTCAAAATCCAAGTTCTGGTCAATCTTAGATTTCGTTACAAAGACATCAACCTTGTCAGGCTTCGGTGTCACTCGGAAGCTAAGCATTCCTGTATCTAAAAAACTGTCTGGGCATTCTAGCTCATCCAAGATTGCATAGAAAAACTCTTCTGTTTTTTCTTGTGGAACGAGAAAGTCAGCGATTTCCATTCCACGATCCATCAAATCTTCTAGAGACATCGTGATTTTTAAAGTTGTATCACTGATTTGTTTCATTTTCATAGTTCGTAACCTCATACTTTCAGTTCTATTTATTATACAAGATTTAAATGATTTTATCAAAAGAATGGCGTTGGAATTAAGTCTAAAGATGCTCACTTGATGAATCAAGCGAGCATCTTTAGAACATCTATCTAGCCTATAAAATATTTATTTTCGATAGGCTTTTATACTATGGCTATACCACTCCTGCATTTCTTTTGATGGAGGAGTCATATAATCCCCATACATTTGTGTTAGAAAAGCATCATAGTTCTTTGGAATAGGTACCATCCGACCTTCAAACTCTGTTAAAATCAGTTCTTTTAAAGTCCCTGCTGGAAATACTTCTTTCATTTTTTCTTTCCCAACTCCAATGGCTCCTTCATATGCAGGATTTTCTGCCACACTATTTTTAACTAATTGATCTATTTTCTTATAGAAATATCTCGGATTAACAAGTCTAAGAGGATACCAGATACACAAACGAAGGAAATCTTTTAATTTGCTATCCCCGTGTACTGCACGTTCTTTTTTGATATAGGCAAGCTGACGCAAGGCAACATATTTATAGCTCTTATCAACGATGCTCAAATCTGAAAAATGATCGATTGGAAAGACATCAATAAACAAACTCGTATCATGACGCTTATATTTTACGTTATCTTCAATAACTGTTGATGTATCAAGAATAGCTGCAAAATTATGGAAATACCATGAAGAAGTATCGTAAGAAAGAACTCGATAAATAGGATGATTATCTTCCTCAATCGCTTTTAATAGACGCTCATAGTCTTTTCTATACAGTGAAATATCGATATCATCATCCCAAGGAATCATTCCCTTATGACGAACAGCTCCCAACATGGTTCCATAGCTGAGGAAATAAGGAATGTCATTTTTTTTACAAATTTCATCAACATAGTCCAGAATACCTAGTTGAATTTCTTTAATTTCATTTTTTTCTAAGTACTGCATTTAATCCTCCAATTTATAGGCTTCAAATTCGTGACTATAAAACTGTTTTTCTTTTGGTGGGAGAGTCATATAATCACCATAATACTGCTTCAAAATAGTATCGTATTGTTTCGGTGCTGAAAGCATCAGATGTTCAAAAGGAACTTCAATTAAATCTTCAAAAACTTCTTTAGCAAAGACTTCTTTTTCCTTAAACTTGGAAGGAATAAAAGCGATATATTTCCCATCTTTTACCCTATACTTTTGAATTTGCTTTTCAATTTGACTTGCAAAATAACGGGGAGAAATAGGACGAAAAATAAACCAGAAGAAGGTACGAATCAAGTCTTTTAACTTGCTATCTCCATAAACAATATTCTTATGTTTACTGAAAGACAATAATTTAAAGCTTTCCAACTTATAGCACACATCGATAACTTTAGGATCATTGAAAGAATCCATTGGAAAAATATCAATGAAAATTCCAGATTCATAAGTTTTCGTATTTCGAGTATCTTCTATTTTTGTTGTCGTATCTACAACCTTAATAAAATTATTATAGTATCTTTCATCAGTTTCTAATGCTAAAATCTTATACTTAGACTGCTCTTGATTAAATAACTGGATAAAGCGTTCGTAGTTATCTCGTGTCATAGAGAGGTCTATATCATCATCCCAAGGAATAAAACCTTTGTGACGGATAGCCCCAATCAAGGTACCATAATTAATAAAATAGTCAATATTATGCTTCTTACAAAAAGAGTCAATATAGGCTAAAATATCAAGCTCAATCTGCTTAGCTTCTTCAATGCTTAATTTTCTCATCTAATCCTCCTAAGATTTTTTTATACGTCTTTTAAGCGAAACAAAATGTCCTAAAAATTCATAAAAGATACTATCTTTTGTCCAAACAAGTAAACCAATATAGCTAATTGCCGATAAAAAGATAATAATCAGCATATTGATTAAGAAGGATAGGTTGATAACCATTTTAACTGGATAAACAAGATTAACTAAAAAGTAGATAGGAACAAATGTCGATGCGAAAAGAGAATAACGTAGAGTATATTTGAAAATATGTCCTAAACTAATGAGATTAGTCTTATGAATAAAGATAACATAAAGAATTAGTAAAAAACTTTCTGATATCATAGTCGTAATCAGATAATACTCTGGTGTAATAATGTTATTAAAATAGAGAAGACTATCCATAACTAAATTCAATCCACCAGCAAATATCGTATAAACCGTAATTCTTTTTTCAAATCCATTTGTAAAAAGAATTTGAGATCCTAAAATCGTATCTAGGGCAAGAATAATGGTACGAAATGCAAAGAGGGATGTTAAGATTCCACCACCAATATATTTTTCACTACCATATAAAAGGATTGCATAGGGTCCTAAAATCATCAAGCCAAAACTAAGAGGGATGATGAAGAAGTTAAAAATCCGACTTCCTCGATTCACCAAATTTACATATTCTTCTTTTTTCCCGATTCCTAGATAATAGCTCAAGCGAGGGACACTGACTCCAATCGCACCTGTAACTACACCAGCGATGACAGTCACAATGCGTTGTGCGATTGTATAGTAGCTGACATTTACATCAACTCCAGTTTTTACCAGAAATAGACGATCTAGGAAAGTAAATAACATATTGGCATTTGCAAAGATTAACATGGCCGTTAAAGGAAGAAAGAGAGGCTTAAATTCCCCCAAGGAAACCTTTACAAATTTGATATCTTTTTTAATCCAAAAATAACTAATAAGATAATTAATGAGAGTTGATAGACTCATAATTAGTGTATACACAACAATATCATGCTCATTTCTTACAAACACAAAGATGGATACAAGCATGAGAACACGTATGAAAGCTGTTTTATAAAATAAAAAACTATAATTTTCAAGCGCCTCATTGACCCATTCGATTGAAAATATTTGAGCAATCAGCTGAACTCCCATTACCAAAAAGATTTTTTTGATAACAGGATTGCTATTAAAGAATAAGGGATAGGAGAACAGATAGACAATACTTGTTAAAATCGTACAAACTACACATAAATAAAAAAGGCTTGAAAAGACTTTATTTAGTTCTCTTTTATTGTCTTTTACATTACTAATAGCACGAAGTCCGTAACTATAGACTCCATAGGTCGCAAAAGGCAAGAAAAAAGATAGAATAGTATCGACAGAGTTAAAATAACCATAATCTGTACGATCTAAAACACGCGCGACATAAGTACCCGTCAAAATTGGAAAAATGATATTTAAAACACGAATACCCATATAAGCCAGGGCATTTAACTTAATACTTTTCATTCAATTTACCTCGTCGATTTATTATATCATAAACTTAGTTAAAAAGCCTACTTAGCTTAAAATCCTATTTCTTACTCGATGATTATCGGTGAAAAAAAGAGGAACCTTCAGTCCTCTTTTTCTGTATTCTTAATTTTTCCTTGATGATTGATATTAGAGCGCAAAAGCAATAACACCTAAAACAGAACGATTGAGATTTCTCACTTCTTGCAAACTTTCTTCAAATTTCTTATAGCGAGTGACACCATATCCTTCTACAAATAGTACATTCTCAAATGCTAAAAGTTCTTTGACATTCTGCAAATTAACAAACTGAACTCCTTCAAGATTCAACTTGTATTCTGACTTCAATTTATTCAAGATATGATTATCTGAACTTACAATTGCTAATGGTTGGCCTTGGCACATATAACTTAGGAGTTCAGAAAGATTTTCAACAGTGGTAATAGTTGAAACGAAATCTACTTGATAAGCAGAAAAATCACCTGCACGATTGATAGTTGGATTAAAGAGATATACTAGGATATTTGCTAAAATAACTAAGACTACACAGAGGATACCAATAATCACTAAGCGTAAAATAAGGTTTTTCAAGTTAAATCCAAGCGCAACTTCTCCATTCGGAGTCAATTCTGTAGAGTTAACTGTTTCAAGTTTTTCAATTTTAACATCTGTAAAAGTGGACTTAAACTTATCAATCAACGAGTCAAATTTGCTTTCAAGGAAATCATTTACTTCCTTACTTGGAGTTAAAATTTTAACAGTTACACCTGCATCATCAATTAATGGATTGATCGTTAATTTTTTTGTCCAATAGTCGCTTGCAGAATTTTTTAATGCTGTTTCTGTTGTATCTAAATCATTTGCGATTTCTTTCATTTTATCAGAATCAACATCATTGAAAAGAAAAGCACCGTTTAGATTACCATCAATTAGTTTTGCATAGAAGTCACTATAGCCACCAACTTGATGATTCAAAATTGTTTTTGATGATTCAGATGGAGCAGTTATCTTATAAGTAATATAAGTTGAATAGCTAGTAGAATCTTTGACTGTATTTTTATTTTTAACAGCTTTTAAAGTAAATGGTACAGCTATGAGAGCAAATAAGACTAGTAAAGCTAATAAATTCACTTTACGTTTTTTATAAAGATTTGCAAACAAATCAGCTACAGAATAATGTTCAAACATGTATTTCCCCTTTTTTAATTAAGTGATGATTTTCTTTGGTAAGCATTTTTGCTACGAAAATGATAAGAAGTACAATTCCCCAGAACTGCATTGTAAAAAGATTAAAGAAACTTTCTGAGAAGCTACTTCTAGGCATAAAGAATAAATTATTCAAGATTAACAAAGATAAAGCAAATAGGATTGGTCTTGAGCGATAAGCTACTTGTAGCATAGCTATAAAGAGCATACCAAGTAACAAACTTAGTAGAAATAGTCCCAACATACCATAATCAGTATACAATTCCATGATGTAACTACTTCCAATCCCATGCCCTTTTAAGTATTCTTTATTTAAAACGAGATAGGACAGATTATGGGCGTAACTATTACTGTCAATCGCTAGTTCGATACTATTTGTCGTATGTTCAAATGGTTTAGCACCGAAGATGATTCCAATACTACCTCTTGCAAAATAGTCGACAATCGGACCAAAAGTGAAATTACGGAAGTCTCTATACGGAAGACTACTATTGTACAAGAATCCTCTGGCTAAAACTCCAAAACTAGTTCCTTGTTTATAAATGAAATCGAGTAATAGATCAAAAACTCCACTATGGGACACTTGAGCATTATCACGAACATAGTTTAGTGCTCCCATCGCAAGCATGAGAACCGGTGTCCCAAGATAAATGGCTATTTTTTCTTTGAAACCAATCCATTTACCTTTCTCCGTTTGTTCACGCATAAAGTAGTATACAAAGGCAAAAATCAAACTTAGAATGAAGGGATTTCTGGTACCAATCACTAAGTGGATTAAGTTAGCTGTGATAAAAGCTACTAATACCATTGTCGCATGTGACTTTTTAGGTTTTGTCGCTAGGTACACACACATAGCATAAACTGTGAAAGTCGACAAGATATAAGTAAAGTAGGGCAGTTGACTTTCAAAATTTGCATAATAATTGTAATAAGAAGTTTGCAAACGGAATAGCAAGCGCTCAAATAGTCTAAGGAAATAAAAAGGATAGGTAAGCAAAAATACACTCAATGAAACAAATCGCAAATTTTTTACATAATTGACATTTGATTTTTTTTCCACTCTTACATCAGTTTTGCTGTTTCGAGTAAGATAATAACTTGCTATAAAGCCACCTACTGTCAGTCCTAAAATGGATACGATAACAACTAAGAAAGCAAATCGATAAGCAATCGGTTGATAGGTATCTAGTGCTCCATTCCTGAAATAATCAATAGTAGGTCTAGAAACCAAAAATATAAAAATTGTAATAAAGAATATAAAGTGAATCAAATAATATTTGATATTATTCCAGCAAAGTAACAGACTACTAATTAAAAGTAAAAGTAAAGTTGTCAGTAGTCCAACGTTATTACTGGTGAACAAATAAGCAAAACCGCTTATTATGGTTATGATATAACTAAAAATTGTAACAGTTAGCAACATTCGTTTGCCATCAATCATCTCTACCCTCCTTTTCTAATTAATTTTTTTCGATTGCTCAATATTTTTGAACAATAATATTCTATACAATCTTACATTTACAAATAATGCTAAAGCACTAATACGTCTTCCTTTTCTAAAAATGGTATTTTTGAAAATAGCAAAGGCATGTTTTTTCAAATAACGATAAATTCTTGGATAGTCTTTAAACTCTTTGAAATTATCATCTAAGAGCATCTTATCTAAAATAAAGAAATGCGCATATGCAAGTCTAAAGAAAGCTACTTCTGTTAAGCTTGGATAGTCTTTAACCACTTCATTATAAAATTTTTGATAAATATCAATGTAGGCTAAATCTTTTTTCGCATATGGTTTGGTAGTAATACTGTCTCCTCGGTGGAAATAGTAATAGTATGGTTTGGTATTTACAACATACTTTTTAGCTACTTTAATGAGATCAAAATGATAATAGGCATCTTCATAAATCAAGCCCTTTGGAAAACTTAACTGTGTTGCAATCTCTTTCTTGATAAGTTTGTTACAAATAGTACCAGGTATTTTCTCACCAATTAAATATTCTCTAAGGAATGTTTCAGTATCACATACAAAATAATCATCCTGGTTTTCAGTTTGGGGACTCTCACTATTGGCATAGACATTCATGACCCCACAGCTGGAAACGTCAGCATCTTCTTTGATTAATTGTTGATATAAACTAGCAATCATTTCAAGATGAATGTAATCATCCGAATCTATAAAAATAACATAGTCCCCGCGCGCTTGCTTCAATCCATCATTTCGAGCTTGAGATAAGCCTTCATTTTCTTTGTGATAGACCAAAACTCTTTCATCTTGCTCAGCAATTTGTTCACACAAGCGACCACTTTCATCTGTCGCCCCATCATCAACAAGAATAATTTCGAGATTTTTATAGGTTTGTTGCTGAATGGATGCTATTGATTTTTCAAGGTATTGCGCCACATTATAGACTGGAACAATGACACTAATTAATGCAGTTTCCATGCTACTCCTCTATTAGTTTTTCTACTTGTTCAATTTGTTTAGCAATTGTAAACTGTTGAATAAATTGGCTAGCTTCATTAACATCAAAGCTTGATACACCTGTCATGTAGTTATCAATCGCTTGAGCTGCTTCTTGATTACTATCAATGACTTTACCAAATCGACCTTCCTGAGATAATTCTTCTGCTCCGCCAACCTCGGTAGACACAAAGGGGACCCCTAGACTCAAGGCCTCAACATAGACCCCAGGAAAACCTTCCTGTTTGGACATGGATAATAGGACTTTCATATGAGAGAGATACTGATAAGGGTTCTTTTGATAGCCTAAAAAATGAATGTAGTCTTCAAGTTGGTATTCTAGCACTCTTTTTTTCAATTCACTTTCCATCTCTCCAGCACCTATAAAGTAGAGGTGATATTTCTTACCTTGTTGGTGCAACAGTCGTATAACTTCTACTACTCGGTCAGAACCTTTATTTTCCTCAATACGTCCAATGGTACAGATACTTTGAGGAGCTATGTCTATTGCTACTTTCTCTTTTGATTTTTCTAAAATACTTTCAAAATCATAACCATTATAGACTGTAGTCAATTTCTGTGAGTATTCTGGATAAACTTCTCTGATAGAATTGCTGGTTTTCTTTGAAATCCCCACAATCGTATCAGCAGCATCCAATTGTCGTCTATGAGATTCACGCTTTGATCTATCTGTTAAGAATTCTTCAATACTTCCATGAATCCAAGAAATCTTCTTCACTTCTTTTCGTTTAGAAAATAAAAGAGGAGGATTCATGATTGTAAAGGAAACCTCTACATCATATTGATCTTTTAGAAGTAAACGTCTTGTAAGTCTCGGAAAATAAATTCTCAATCTCCATAAAAGCGCTCTTAACCATCTTGGTTGGCGATAATCTTGAAAAGCTTTTAAAATTTTTACATTTTCAGGAACAGATTCGTATCCTTTATCAAAATGTTCCATTTCAAGAATGTCAATGCCATACTTTTCCGGATCTAAGTTTGAAACAATCGTTGAAAGGATTTTTTCTGCACCTCCACCTAGAGAGAAGGACCACATAAAAAATAGAATTTTCTTCTTATCCACCATATTCTCCCTTATATTCTGTATAGCTTTTATCCATATCTGCTATAATGGCATCGTGGTGAGGCACTTGTTTTTCTGCTGGTGGTGGTGTCATATAGTCACCAAAAGCTGTGCTGAGATAGGCATCGTAACCAACTGGAATAGGCATCTCTGTTCCTTCGAAAGGTAAGAAAATACTATCTTCAAAGGCCTGAATTGGATATTTCTTCTTCATGTATCCTGGACCTGAACATAATTCTGTAATGCCATCACTTTCGGCTGGTCCATACTTGGTCATTTCTTTTTCAGCCTTTTTCCAGATACGATAGCGAAGGGCTTTAGGAGTTACTCCTAGTAAAATGGTACTACCCCACTTCATAAGAGCTCCATGCTTTTCTGGAATGGTTTGTGCACAGAAGAGGGAATAAATCAAAGCCCAACGGACCTGTTTCTTGCGCTCTGTTGGATTTTTAGGGTAGTAGTCCAAGGGAAGAACATCCAAGGCCAAGCCGTGCGGAAGGTCCAAGTCCTGTTGATAGGGCTTGATGCATGTTGTTTCCTTGTCTCGAATAGTGATAAAGAGATTGCGATCGACAAAGTTTTTATCACTCTTTGATAGGAAATATCGCTCATCCGCGTATTGAGGCCATAACTCAGCTAATTTTTCATAATCCTTGCGCGGCATAAAGAAATCTAAGTCATCATCCCAGGGGATAAACCCTTTATGTCGTAAAGCTCCAATCGCTCCTCCACCACACAAATAACAGAGCAAGCCATGTTCTTTACAAAAGGCCACAAAATATTCAGCCATCTCTAAACTACGAGCTTGAATTGCCTTTAAATCACTCATCCCATTCTCTTCCTCTTCTATAGAATTACATTATTTCATTATACCATAAAAATGGTCAAAAAATCCATCTGATTATGTGAAAAATCAAAGCCTGAAGCACCTATTTTATTAGATGTTTCAAGCTTTGATTGATTTGTTAGCTATTATCTAAATCCCATTTGAGCTAGCTTGTTCTGATAAGCTTTCTGATCTACTCGAAGGGCTTGGCCTCCATAGACATCGTAGTCGTCTACCCAGTCTCCAAGCTCTGGTATTGTTAGTTTTTCAACACCATTTTGACCTCCTTCAAGGACAGACAAACCATTAGTCAATAAGAAAGTATATGGAATGTTGGTAGACGTCATAGCGAATACTTTACCAAGTGCTTCTGATCCTGTGAAAAGTTTTGTAGGATCCTTTATCTGCTGTAAAATAGCAGTTATGACTTGTTGCTGTCTACGAGTTCGTCCATAATCTCCTTCATCATCATCACGGAAGCGTGCATAGTTGAGAAGTGTTGAACCGTTCATTTGTTGCGTCCCAACTTTAATAGTCTGTGTAGGTGATTCGGTTTCTGTCGCATGCAAATCATCCCCAACTGTAGCTTCTGTAACTGGAACACCGTTTAGGGTTGAAAATTGAGCATCAATGGTCACGCCGTCAGGGAATAGCGTGTCAATAGCAGTCGCAAAGGCTTGGAAATCGACAAGGGCATAGTATTTGATATCCAAGTCAAAATTATCTTTTAGGACCTTACGGACCATTTCAGCTCCTTGTTTTCCTTCTTGCTCACCTAATTCGTAGGCCAGGTTCAACTTATGGTCTGCTTGTTTTTGACCGTTAATAACTTGGCTATAGCCATCGATATAAACTAGGTTATCTCGCATAAAACTAACCAGCTTAAGCTTCTTATCTTTACCACTAACATTCAGAACCATGATAGAATCCGTCCGTGTTTCTGAACTATTCTGTCCGATACGGCCATCTGTTCCCAAAATAAGAATATTGACACCATCTCGGGTATCCTGCCCATTGAAAACTTCAACCTGTGCGGCTTTGGCATCTTTCGGTCCATTTGAGCTATTTGGATTCGCTGATTGGAATCCCTTTAAGAACATGAAAATCATTCCAACCGCCGCACAAATCAAAAGCATTCCTAACCATGCGAGAATACGTTTGATTCGAAAAACTCTTTTTTTCTTAGGTTTCTTTTGCTTTGGAAGCTTAGTTTTTGGTTGGGGTTGGCCAGTACGACGACTTGCACGACTACGATTTGTATAACTAGGTAGGCCTATGTTAGATTCAGTAAATTCTTGATAGGCTACATCATCTGCCTCTTCTGTTACAACTGGACGTACGTTCTGTTGACCATCTAATTTAGCTTGCAAAAAAGCAAACTCTCTTCTTTCCTTTTCATTGAGATAATGAATATTTTTCAAGAGATAGTCATAACGTAATTTTTCATGGTGTGTCAGAGGATTTTCTCTAGTCATTCCTTCTCCTTCCCTTTATCCTGTATGGTATAGATAGGGTATGCTCCAAGTATTTTATACTGGATACCAATCGTTTCTAATTCTTTTTGAGCAAAATAGACCAATTCTTTATCAGCATAGTCCACATCAATGATAAAAAAGTATTCACCCAAGGCTGTTTTAAGGGGACGACTCTCAATCTTAGTCAGGTCAATCCCGCGCCAAGCAAAGGTAGAAAGTGCCTTATATAAGGCTCCTGGTAGATTATCCGGCAAGGTCAAGGCCAGGCTCATCTTTTCAGAACTTGCTTTCAAAGGGATTTGTGGTAAGTTAGGCCCCAAAACCCAAAAGCGAGTGAAATTGGCTTCCATCTCTTGAATATCTTGAGCAACCAGTTTTAATCCATATTCCTCAGCAGAGCTTTTTGGAGCAATGGCTGCAAATGGTTGATCAGGATGCTCAGAAACATATCGCGCAGCATAGGCTGTACTGGCCGTTACTTCTAATTGAGCATATGGATAATGCTCATCGATAAATTTCTTCCCTTGGGCCAAGGCCTGTGGGTGAGAAAAGATTTTCTCAATTTTAGATTGCCCTGGCACTGCCATCAACTGTTGATGGATTGGCTGCACAATCTCAGCCACTGCTTGAATCCGAGCCTGGTGGAAGAGATAGTCCAAGGTCTCATGAACACTACCTTCAATGGAATTTTCAACCGGCACTACTGAATAGTCTGCTAATCCCTGTTCATAGGCCTTGATAACATCCGTAATATTTGAAAAAGGCTCTAGTTCCTCATGAGGAAAAGCCGTCTGCACCACATGGTGCGAAAAAGATCCTTTAGGGCCTAGATAGGCAATTTTCATCTCAGTTCCTCTATAATTTCCTCTGGGCTTAAGCTTGATACATCTACAATCTTATTTGCTACTTCTTCATACCAAGCCTGTCTTTCATCAAAAATCGCAGCTAAATCTTCCTTGCTATTGTTTAAAAATAGCGGACGTTGATTGTCCTTATCAGCTGAAATTCGCTGGTAAAGGGTCTCAAAATCTGCTTTTAGATAAATGTTGTCGGAATTTTCCTTCAGCAAGTCACGATTTCGAGGAGAAATGACTATTCCTCCACCTGTGGAGATAACTTGATCTGTCTTTAGCAAATCAGCCAAAACTTCTTCTTCTACTTGACGGAAGGCTGCTTCTCCTTTTTCTTCAAAGAAACGAGCAATCGACATCCCCAGTCGTTCTTCCAGCATGGCATCCATGTCTACGAAGTCAGGATCTAATCCTCTAGCGATGGTAGATTTTCCTGCACCCATAAAACCTAGTAAAACCTTAGCCATGGATCAAGGTCTCCAAATCATCAAAGAAGCTTGGGTAGCTAGTATTAATAGCTTCTGCACGATCCAATTCGACCTCTCCATTTGCAACTAAAAGAGCTGCAATGGCTGTCATCATGCCGATACGGTGGTCACCAAATGTATTGACTCTGGCTCCATGAAGAGCAGATTTTCCTTTGATAATCATTCCGTCTGCTGTAGGAGTAATAGCTGCCCCCATGTTATTTAAAGCATCAGCAACAACTTGAATACGGTCAGTTTCTTTAACCTTAAGTTCCTCTGCATCTTTGATAACTGTTTGCCCTTGAGCTTGGGTAGCAAGGAGCGTGATAATTGGTAATTCATCAATTAAACGCGGAATCAAAGCTCCACCAATCTCGGTTCCTTTGAGGTCTGAAGTTTCGACAGTCAAGGTTGCAGACTTAGCAATTGGATCAATATCAGTAATGTCCAATTTACCACCCATAGCACGGATAACATCGATAATACCTGTTCGTGTTTCATTAATACCAACATTCTTGAGCACCACTCGAGAATTTGGAACAATCAAACCAGCTACTAACCAGAAAGCTGCACTCGAAATATCTCCTGGAACGACAACCTTTTGTCCACTTAGTTTCTGTGGTCCCTGGACAGTGATTTTCTTACCATCGACACTCAAGTCTCCTCCAAATTGACGTAACATATCTTCTGTATGATTACGAGTGCACTCCTTTTCAATGATGACTGACTGACCCCGAGCCTGCAATGCTGCAAAAATCAAAGCTGACTTAACTTGAGCAGAGGCAATCGGCAATTCATAATGAATAGGTCTTAATTTTGTTGTCCCTTTTAAGTATAAGGGTGGCAAGTCTCGTTCTGTTTGGCCATAAATAGTAACACCCATTTCTTTCAAAGGGAGAGTCACACGGTCCATCGGACGTTTGGAAAGACTGTCATCCCCAAACATCTCCACTTCAAAATCTGCACCAGCAAGGGCACCTGAAATCAAACGAATAGAGGTCCCAGAATTCCCCATATCTAGAGCATTTTGAGGAACTTTCAAACCATCCATACCGACACCTTGAATGGTAACGACAACGTCCTTGTCCTCAATCTCAACGCCGAGGTCGCGAAAAACTTGCATAGTTGACAAAACATCCTCACCACGTAAGATATCATAAACCTTGGTCTCGCCCTCAGCTAAGCTCCCAAAAATGATAGAGCGATGACTGATGGACTTATCCCCTGGTACGCGAATACTACCATTCAAATGCCTAACGTTTGTTTTTAACTTCATACTAGACCTCATACTGACAATACTTTTTCTTATTTTATCATAAAAAGTCAGAAATTTCTTAAAAATTCCTGACTTTATGAGGTAAATTCTTATTTTAGAAGTTCTGAAATTGGTTCAAAGACAATTTTTTCAATATCAGAAAGGTAGATAGAAAGTTGTTGCTGTTTGGCAAAGAAGGCTGATAAAAGAGCGTTGCCCTGAATCAACTTGCCAAAGCTTTCCATTTTTTCTTGGAAAGAAGCGTCTGGCATTTGACCAGTTTGGGCCATGACTTGGATTTCATGCTGAAAAGCAATATAATCTGCAAAGATTTTGCTTGCTTCTGCATCTACTTGGATAGCATCTCTAGCTTCTTTAACTGCTTTGTATTCAGGCAATTCGCGTAGTCCGCGACTAAGTGCATTTGCACTATCATAAATATTTGACATAATTGTCCTCCTTATTTGATAACGACTGTGTAGTCAGTATTTTCTGTAATGACTTGCTCAGCACGTTTTAAATCCTGAGCATTTTTGAAGGAAATTTGCAGAATCCCGTGAACATCTTCACGGTTTTCCTCATTTATATGGATATTGACCAAGGAAGTTCCTCTTAGCAATTCCAAGATGCGTAAAATCACATCTTCCTCATCGGGAACATCGACATAGAGGTCATAAGAACTGTCAACACCGCCACGTTTATGGATTTCCATAGCTTGGCGTTGTTCCCGCGCTTGATTGAAAAAGTTCCAGATTTGGTTTTCATCACCCTTGCTGATTGCTTGCTCAATCTCGTCCAAACGCCCCTTGAAATCCTCGATGCGTTCAATAATGGTCTCCCGATTGGATAAGAGGATAGAAGTCCACATGCCTGGCTCACTTTCGACGATTCGAGTCATATCACGGAAACCACCTGCCGCAAAACGTCGGGACATCTCATGCTCTTCAGCATAACTAGCAGTTTGTTCCATCAAACCTGATGCTAAGATATGCGGAAAATGACTGATCTGAGAAGTCACTCTGTCATGCTCTTCAGCATCGATTTCAATGAAACAAGCGTGCAGACCTGACAGCAAGTCCTTCATTTCTTCAAGCGTGTTTGGAGTCGTTAGGCTCGAAGGTGTGAAGATATAGTAGGCATTTTCAAAAAGATTAACATCGGCAGAAGCCGCTCCTGTCTTATGACTCCCTGCCATAGGATGAGCCCCTACAAAGCGAACAGGCTTATCTGCAAAACAGTTCTCAGCTGTAGCCACGATAGCTGACTTGGTCGATCCAGCATCAGAAATAATGACACCTTCTTTCAAATCCAAAGTTGCCAATTCTTGTAAAAAAGTAATGGTTTGCTTAATTGGCAGGGTAAGAATGATGACGTCTGCAAGTGGAGCAAAACTGGCAAAATCATCCGTCGCACGATCAATCATTCCTCGCTCCAAGGCAATATCTCTAGATGCCTGACTGCGATTGTATCCTAAAATTTTATAATCAGGATGATCCCGCTTGATTCCCAGTGCCATCGAAGCACCAATCAAACCCAGTCCTGCGATATAGATGGTTTTTGCCATAAGAACTCCTTAATAATTCTTTGTATACTCCCGATGTTTTGTAACAGCTTCTTTTAATTCTTCCAGATTATCTGAAGAGAATTTCTCAAGGATTTCTTGAGCCAAGACCGTTGCTACTACTGCCTCCATAACGACGCCTGCTGCTGGAAGAGCAGTCGGATCACTTCTCTCTACTGTTGCTTTATAAGGCTCATGGGTTTCAATATCAACGCTCATCAATGGTTTATAGAGAGTTGGAATTGGTTTCATAACCCCACGAACAATAATCGGTTGGCCATTGGTCATACCACCTTCGAAACCACCAAGATTATTAGTACGACGAGTATAGCCATCTTCTGGTGACCAGAGGATTTCATCCATGACCTGGCTCCCCTTGAGATAACCTGCTTTAAAGCCTAGTCCAAACTCCACTCCCTTAAAGGCATTGATTGAAACAACTGCTTGAGCTAATCTTGCATCTAGTTTGCGGTCCCATTGAACATAAGAACCCAGACCAACCGGAACACCACCGACAACCGTTTCAACAACACCACCGATGGTATCTCCATCGCGTTTGATTTGGTCAATATAGTCCTTGATCTCCTGCTCACGTTCTTGGTTAACGATAGAAACTTCTGACTGGGCAGCTAGTTTTTTGATCTCTGCAACTGTTAAGTTTTCTGGAACATCAATTTCCTTACCACCAAAGACAACAACATGGTTAGCAATTTCAATATCAAGTTCAGCCAATAGTCGTTTAGCCACAGCCCCGACTGCTACTCGCATAGTCGTTTCACGGGCAGATGAACGTTCTAGGGAATTTCTCAAATCATCAAAGCGGTATTTGATACCTCCTACCAAGTCAGCGTGACCAGGGCGAGGATGAGTGATTTTTCGTTTGCTTTTAAGTTTGTCTTCAATATCCTCTGCAGACATGATATCCAACCATTTTTGGTGGTCTTTGTTAATGACATCCATGGTAATGGGAGCCCCTGTCGTCTTTCCATGACGAACACCTGAAGTGAAGACAACCTGATCACTCTCAATCTTCATGCGTCCACCACGACCGTAACCACCTTGGCGACGTTTGAGATCCTCATTGATATCCTCGGCAGTCAAAGGAAGACCTGCTGGAATTCCTTCAATAATCGCTGTCAAACGAGGGCCGTGTGATTCTCCTGCTGTTAAATATCTCATACATTCTCCTTATTTTACCAAGTAATCTTTCATTTCTTCGAGTGAGACGGGGTGAATAGTGGCTGAACCAAGTTCTGGTACCAAAACTAACTTCATAGTGTTTCCACGCGCTTTTTTATCATGAGTCAAGGCCTGATAAAGCTTATCAACATCCCAGTTTTCATAATCAACAGGAAGTCCAAATTTCTGACACATTTCTCGGATTGACTGAGTGATTCCCACTGGCATGAGGCCTTTTTGTTCTGCGATCTTTGAGACCTGAACCATTCCCATCGCTACTGCCTCACCGTGCATGACACGTCCATAACCAGCAGTTGCTTCAATAGCATGGCCAATGGTATGACCAAAGTTGAGATACAAACGAATGCCATTGTCCAATTCGTCTTCAACCACCATCTTGCGCTTGACCTGGCAAGAGTGCTCAATCAAACTTTCTGAATGTTCCAATATGCTTTCGACAGAACCATCCATTTCAGATAATATGTCCCAGAGTTCTGGATCTTCAATTAAGCCATACTTGATGACTTCACCCATTCCTTCAATCAATTCTCTCTTCCCTAAGGTTTCAAGAACAGTTGGGTCAATCAAAACACCGTCTGGCTGGGCAAAAGTTCCTACCATATTCTTGGCAAAAGGAGTATTCACTCCTGTCTTACCACCGATTGAAGAGTCCACTTGAGCAGTCAAACTGGTCGGAATTTGAACAAAATGAATACCTCGCATGTAAGTTGAGGCTACAAAGCCAGCCAAATCACCAACAACTCCACCACCTAGAGCTACGATACCATCGCTACGAGTCAAGTCTTGCTTAACTAGAAATTCATAAGCCTTTTGAACCGTGGTTAGATTTTTTCGCTCTTCACCCTCTAGGAAGTCAAAAACTGCCACTTGAAAACCAGCATCCTCTAGGCTCAATTTTACTTTTTCTGCATAGAGAGAAGCCACATGGTTATCGGTAATGATAACGACTTTTTGCGGTTGCCAAAGTTCCCGCAACCATTTTCCTGCTTGAGACAAGCATCCTTTTTCAATCTGAATATCATAGGGATGTTGGGGAAGGTCTATTTTGATTTTCATAGCAGTTCTCCTTTTTCTTTATTGATACTTTTGTTTTAATAATTCCCAGATTTGATCTGTTGGCATTTCCTTGCCGGTCCATAACTGAAAAGCTTCAGCTGCTTGGTAAAGCAACATGCCTAGGCCATTAACAGCGTGATTTCCCTGGCTCCTTGCCCACTTTAGAAATGGTGTTTCAAAGGGTTGATAAATCACATCTGCTACCAATAGCTTCTCTGGTAAAACAATACTTGTTGGGATTGGCTGAGATGCCCCATCCATCCCCACACTGGTCGCATTGACCAAGAGTTCCGCTTTTCGAATGTTCTCTTGGAGCTCTTGAGCATCCTCTAAGGCAAACAAATCTACTCTAAATCCTGTTTCATGCTGTAGCTTCTCTAAGTAAGGTTGTGTTTTTCCCATTGAAGCCGATCGTACAAAGACAGAAACTTGACTGACCCCATCTAAGATTGCCTGCGTCAAAATTGCTTTAGCTGCACCACCTGCCCCTAACAGAACCATTCTTTTTCCAGATATTTTAAAAGAAGGCAAGCTCTTAAAGAGTCCCTTGCCATCTGTGTTATATCCAATTAAAGTTCCCTCTCGATTCACAACCGTATTGACAGCACCAATCAAACGAGCTTCTTCACTCAATTGATCCAGATAAGGAATGACCTGCTCCTTGTAGGGCATAGAAAGATTAATTCCAAACATCTTATAACGACGAATATTGGCAACTGTTTCTGCCAAGTCAGTTCCTTCTACCTCCCAAGCAAGATAAACCCCATTGGTATTGGTTGCTTCAAAAGCTCTGTTGTGAATGAAGGGTGAAATGGAGTGTTTGATAGGATTGGCGACTACAGCTGCTAAACGTGTGTAGCCATCAATCTTCATTTAGTATCTCCCAAATTTTTTTCATGCTAGAAAGTGAAATCTGTCCTGGAGCACTGGCTTCGTCCAGACTCGCAAAAGACCAGCTAGAACCCGTCACATCTGAAGTGATACGAGAAACCTTACCCATTTTCCCCATAGAAATCGTCACATATTCTTGTTCTGGGTTCAATGTTTTAAAGCCACGTGTAAAGTTCATCAAATCCAATACATCTTGTTCTGTATGAGCCATAACCGCGATTTTTACAACTTTAGGATTTAAACTTGTCAACTCAGACAAGATTTCCATTAGATTTTCCGGTGTTTCTTGGAAATTATGATAGCTTAAGACCAGGTTTGGAAATTCTAACATCTCCTCAAAAACATCTCTATAACTAAAATACTCAAAATCAATATAATCTGGTTGATAAAGCTGGGCTACTTCCTTGATAATTTGAACATATTCTTCTGACGAGAGTTCAATTTGACCACCCTCAGCACGAGTACGCAAGGTAAAAACAAGCTCACGACCCGCGAATTTTTCAAAAATAGCGGGTGCTACCTGCAAAATAGCTTCCTTGGATAAGAAGTCAGCTCGCCACTCAATGATATCGGCATCATGGTAGCGCATCGCATCAATAGCCTGAGCCTCCTCTAAACTTCTTGGCATTACGGAAACAATTAATTTCATTTACTAACCTTCATGGTAATCACTTTGAGGTAATTACTACTTTCATCTTTTTCGTTGTAGACAAAGTCTGCTGGAAGTCCATATTTATTTAAAATCTGGTACTTTCTTCCTGCAAATCCTTTGTTGATTTGTTCTGTGAATTTTTGACGAGAAACATTAGCCGCATTGGTACTAGCGATAATGATTCCACCGGGGTTTAAAATTTCTAGGCTTTGGGAAATCAACTTGTGATAATCCTTCGCTACAGAGAAGGTTTGTTTTTTATTTCGGGCAAAGCTAGGCGGATCCAGAACAATCACGTCGTAGCTCAACCCCTTCCTCTTAGCATATTTAAAGTATTCAAAGACATCCATGACAATCAATCGATGATGATCAAGACTCAGTCCATTAGCATGAAAATGAGCTTCTGATAGTTCTCTCGAACGCTTGGCTAGATCCACAGAAGTCGTTTCACTGGCACCTCCCATGGCTGCAGCAACTGAGAAAGCGGCTGTATAGGAAAACATATTGAGTAAGGATTTCCCCATAGCTAGACCATCAACCAGGCTCCCACGAACTTCATGCTGATCCAAGAAAATCCCTGTCATAAGGCCGTCGTTCATAAAGACTTGGTACAAGACTCCATTTTCAAGAACAGTGAAAAAATCAGCTGCTTCTTGACCATAGACGTGAGCAGACTCATAATTCAAACCTTTAAAACGAATTTTTTCATAGGCACCTAGGACTTCTGGAAACACCTGAGCAAAGGCGGCTATAATCTCTGGACGAAGGCTATAGATATAGGAGTTATACCAAGAAAAAACAACATAATCTCCATAAAGATCCAGTGTCATGCCACCAAATCCATCGCCTTCTTGATTAAACAAACGAAAGGCAGTTGTCAACTCATCTTGATAGTAGTTAGCGCGTCTTTGTTTGGCTTTTTCAAACAAACTTTCAAAGAAGGATTGGTCAAAAGAAACTTTCTGGTTAGATACAAACCATCCAATTCCCTTATTTTGACGTGATAAATAAGCCTTTCCTAAAAACTGTTTACTTTGATTGAAAAGCTCAACTTCTTGATCAGTTTCAGATAGCTCTGGAAAATCAATCTCTTCCAAAACCATCTGACCCTTATTCAGCTTTTTTTCGACACGCCGGCTGACGAATACTTTTTTCATAGATACAATTATATCAAATTTGTTGAAATTTCACAAAACAGAAACTGGTTTTCTGCATTGATTTCATAGGAAAGATGGCCCTTTATCCTTCATTTTCATCAATCGCTTTCAACAGACAGTCTCCCCCTTCATATTTTTCTAATGTCTAAGATAAAAAATAGACATAAAATACCCCCCGTATATTTTCACAGCGCAAACGTTTGCGTATTGTACAGCTTTGTGGTAAAATGATTGTCAAATTGTTAAGTATGAGGACTATCTATGAAAAATCAAACCCTAATGCAATATTTTGAGTGGTATCTCCCCCATGACGGAAAACACTGGGAACGACTAACTAACGATGCTGAACACCTAGCTAACTCAGGAATTAGTCATATCTGGATGCCACCTGCTTTTAAGGCTACAAACGAAAAAGATGTTGGTTATGGAGTCTATGATCTATTCGACCTTGGTGAATTTGACCAAAAAGGAACTGTTCGTACCAAGTATGGCTTCAAAGAAGATTATCTCCAAGCCATTCAAACACTTAAATCTCACGGAATCCAACCGATGGCTGATGTCGTCTTAAACCACAAGGCAGCTGCAGATCATTTAGAATCCTTTCAAGTTATCGAAGTGGATCCAGAAGACCGCACAATCGAACTAGGAGAACCTTTCACCATCAATGGTTGGACCGGTTTTACTTTTGATGGTAGACAAAACACCTACAACGATTTTCACTGGCACTGGTACCACTTCACAGGAACTGACTACGATGCTAAACGTCGTAAGTCTGGCATCTATCTCATTCAGGGAGAGAATAAAGGTTGGGCTCATGAAGAATTAGTCGACAATGAGAACGGAAATTACGACTATCTCATGTACGCAGACCTGGATTTCAAACACCCCGAAGTCATCCAGAATATCTATGACTGGGCAAATTGGTTTATCGAAACGACTGGTGTATCAGGCTTTCGCTTAGATGCAGTTAAGCATATTGACTCTTTCTTTATGCGCAATTTCATACGCGATATCAAGGAAAAATATGGTCAAGACTTCTATGTTTTCGGAGAATTCTGGAATCCTGATAAGGAAGCTAATCTGGATTATCTTGAAAAGATTGAAGAACGCTTTGATCTTGTTGATGTTCGCCTTCATATGAATCTCTTTGAGGCAAGCCGGGCAGGAGCTGACTATGATTTAACAACTATTTTTGATGATAGTCTGGCTCAAATCAATCCGGATCGAGCTGTGACCTTTGTCGAAAACCATGATACACAACGCGGTCAAGCCCTCGAATCTACTGTTGAAGAATGGTTTAAGCCAGCAGCCTATGCTCTTATTCTTTTGCGTGAACAGGGTCTTCCCTGTGTCTTTTACGGAGACTACTACGGTATTTCTGGTCAATTTGCCCAGCAAGACTTTAAAGATGTCCTTAACCGTTTGCTAACTATCCGAAAAGAGTTAGCTTACGGTGAGCAAACGGACTACTTTGATGACCCTAATTGTATCGGTTGGGTCCGTTCTGGCACTGACAACCAATCACCTATCGCCGTTCTTATCTCAAACGCTCAAGAAAATTACAAAACCATGTATGTCGGTCAAGAGTGGGCAAATCGAACATTTGTTGATTTGCTTGGGAACCATCCAGAACAAGTAACTATTACTGCCGAAGGATACGGCGACTTCCCAGTTGCTGAAGGCTCTGTAAGTGTCTGGGGACGTACTGAATAATGACACAAAAAAACTTGCCATTAGACAAGTTTTTTTATATTAAATATTAGTCCTTCCATAAATCCATGGCATTCTTAAAATCAGATGAAACTTGAACATTTTGAGGGTTTGTTGCCTCTCTCTCCTGACGTTTCGCTTCTACCTGGGCTACACTCTTAATACCCTCATGTCGCCAGTTTCGTAGGATTGCTTGGATATATTTCCAGTTTGGTTTTCCATTCAAAACAGCTTCACGTAGAGCTTCTTTTATCAAATCCGCACTCGTCCCATCTTCTTTCAAACTCTTTTCCAAATCTTCGATTTCAAAGGGACTCAAGAGACGACCTAGCTCCTGTTGGAAAGTTTCCACCAAGCTCTTCAAGTCATTCTGAGCTGGTTTCACTTGATTTGGAGCTTGTTTTTCAAATAGTTGGTCTAGGCGCTCCAAGGCAAGGGTTGCGTCAAAAATAACTTCAATCTCTCCATTTAGCTCAATTGTACGATATTGGAGTAATCCTTTATCGGTCAATCGTGAAATGGCTTGATTGACTTCAGTGACCTCTTTGCCAATTTTTTCAGCGATTTGACTTGGCGACAACTCACCCAAAGCCGTTGTATTTTGTAGGTAAAAGAATTGCCAAATCAAGAAATCATCGCTTGACGAGAAGAGTTGATTGTAATTCAAAAGCAGATCACTCGGTAACACCAAGTTCCCTGATTTAAAAGCATCTAAATATGTCATAATTCCTCTTATAAATATCCAAAATGAGACACATCTTCTTCCGCACTTTTCCACTCAAAAGGCGTTTCTTGGTAAACTGCATAATTTACCCAGTTACCGAAAAAGAGGGCTGCAGATGAACTCCAGCGCATGCATGGAAGTTCGTGAATGTCATCATTTTTGAAATAATTTTCTGGTATATGTGGATCTAAACCAGCATCTAGATCTCTAAAATATTCTTTCGCGAGCGTATCACGATCATACTCCAAATGCCCAAAGCTATAGACTTCTCTCAAATCTCGACTCGCAAGGATAGAGATTCCCACCTCTTTTCCTGATGCTAAAATCTCTAAATTAGTTTTATTCAAGATATCCTCTTTGAGAATTTCTGTATGACGAGAATGAGGCGATACATAGAGATCATCAAATCCTCTCAGCAAAAGATGACCTTCTTTTAAAACATCCTGAGGATAAATTCCAGAAAGCTTTTGGGCCATCTGGTGTTTATCTACACCATATCGATAGTAAAGAGCTGCCTGAGCACCCCAACAAATATGGAGGGTCGAGTAGACATGAGTTTTAGACCAATCAATCACTTGGGTAAATTCCTCCCAGTAGTCCACTTCTTCGAAGGGAAGATGTTCAACCGGAGCTCCTGTAATGATCAACCCGTCAAAATACTCGTCTTTGATTTCTGAGAAGGTCTTATAAAATGTCTCCATATGCTCTGAGCGAGTTGTTTTTGATTGGTGACTTTCCATATATAAAAAGTCAATATCCAACTGAAGTGGAGTATTAGCTAAATGTCGCAAAAGCTGGGCCTCTGTCACCATCTTTTGTGGCATTAAGTTTAAAATCAAAATTTTCAGTGGTCGAATATCCTGATGAGCCGCTCGCTGGTCATCCATGACGAAAATATTTTCCGTTCGTAAAATCTCAACTGCTGGTAATTTTTTATCAATTCGAATCGGCATGGAAATCTCCTAACTGTATCATACTGGACTCAAGTAACCTGACTGTCATCAAATGGAATAATCCAGCTGACGACACTTCTTCCCTTTATTATACTGTAAGAAGGTATAGTTTTCAATTATAGTTTTTCTCTAACTAGGTATAGCCTTTTTTTATATCACTATGAAGAGAAAACAGCCCTAAGGACTGTTTTTTCTTTAATAATGCATGAGCACTTTGTAATCGTAATCTCCGATAGCTTCACGACCTTTAAGCTCATCAAGCTCAATCAAGAAGGCACAACCAGCTACGATACCACCAAGTTTTTCAATCATTTCGATGGTTGCTTTGACAGTACCACCTGTTGCCAAGAGGTCATCTACGATCAGAACACGTTGACCTGGTTTGATGGCATCTGCGTGCATAGTCAAAGTATCAACCCCATATTCTTTTTCGTAGTCAGCTGAAATGACTTCACGTGGCAATTTTCCTGGTTTACGTACAGGCGCAAAACCAATTCCCAACTCAAAAGCAACTGGACATCCAACGATAAATCCACGCGCTTCTGGTCCTACGATCATATCAATCTTTTTGTCAGTAGCATATTGAACAATTTCACGAACAGCATAGCTGTAGGCATTTCCGTTAGCCATCAAAGGGCTGATATCACGGAACGTAATGCCTTCTTGTGGGTAATTTTCAATACTTGCAATGTAATCTTTTAAGTTCATAGCATTTCTTTCTTTTTAAGTTTTTACTCCCTATTATACCATATTTCCTAGAAAAGCAAAATAGAAAGAAGTCTTGAAACTTGGTCTAAGAATTCTCTTTTATTCTTCAATGTTGCTACTCACTAGCTCAATGAAGTTCCTACTTCTATTTATTTTTAGAGGTTTGGTTGCGATGACGATTTTGTTCAATGCGCCACTCTCGCTCAAGGTAAGACATAGTTTCAAATACTCTCTTTGGCAAACCAACATCCAGCAAGTGGATTGGAATTTTTAAAACGTTAGAATCTTTCGAACTTGTAAATCTACTTCGTAGACGTCGCCATAGAGAGTTATTGTTCAAAAGATTTGTATCATAAAAATGAACATCAATAGTATAAAAATCCCTTGAATTTCTACTGCCCTTAATTCTCATAAGAGCAAATTTTTCTATATCTCCCCAAGAATAAAACTGCCAGTCTTTTTTCGGGTGTGGCTTATAGGAAAAACCTTGAGCCGTACATTTTAAATACTCTTTATCTGATAGAAGAATCTGTATCCGTTCATACGAGAGCCATCCAACAATGATGATTAAGAATAAGACAAAGAGTCTTAATGCCACCAATCCCACAGGTGCCTCCTTGGGATAGGTCATCATAAAAGATAGGATCCAAAGAAGAAAAGCTAACTCAACTAAGCAGAGAACAATAGTCCAAATGATTTTCTTACTGCTCCATTTGATGATTTTCTCTTCCATTAAACCAACTCACTTAAATATTCATAGCGTTCATATTTTTCAAGTAAGGCTTCATTCTTTTCATCCAGCTCCTTTTGAAGGGTGGCTAGTTTCCCAAAGTCAGAACCATTTGCCTGCATCTCTTCTTCAATCTCTACAATGCGGTTTTCCAAGGCTTCGATGTCACCTTCAATACATGTCCACTCCTGCTTTTCTTGGTAGGTCATCCGTTTCTTTTCTTCACGAACTTTGACGACTTTTTCCTTGTCAGCTTTTTGGTTTTGAGTTACCGTTTCTGCTTCAAAAGCTTTTTCATCTAGGTAGTCTGTGTAATGTCCAAAGAAAGGACGGATGGTTCCATTCTCAAAGGCAAGGATCTTAGTCGCAACCTTATCAAGAAAATAACGGTCGTGACTAACTGTCAGAACTGGACCTGCAAAACCTTGTAAGAAATTTTCTAAAACCGTTAAGGTTGCAATATCTAAATCATTTGTTGGCTCGTCTAAGAGGAGGACATTAGGCTTTTCAAGAAGTAATTTGAGGAGATAAAGACGTTTCTTCTCTCCACCAGATAACTTCTCAATCAAGGTACCATGCGTTGATCGTGGGAAAAGGAACTGCTCTAGCAACTCAGCGATAGATGTCGTAGAACCACCACTGGTCTTGACTTCTTCTGCCACTTCCTGCAGGTAGTTAATAACCCGCTTGCTTTCATCCAAACCTTCGATTTGTTGAGAGAAATAAGCGATGCGAACCGTTTCTCCGATAATAACTTGACCTTCAGTTGGCTCGAGACTTCCTGCAATGAGATTGAGAAGAGTTGACTTCCCAACACCATTATCCCCAACGATTCCGATACGGTCTTTGGCTTGGACCAAAAGGTTAAAATCTTGCAAAATCGGTTTGTCATCATAGGCAAAGGAAACATCCTTAAACTCGATGACCTTTTTACCGATACGGCTAGTTTCAAAATTCATGCTTAAGTCTGTCTCAAAACTAGTATCTGAAACTTCCTTCTTCAAGTCATGGAAACGATTGATACGCGCCTGTTGCTTGGTTGCACGAGCTTGTGGTTGTCTTCTCATCCAGGCTAATTCCTGTTTATAGAGTTGTTCTTTTTTGTGAAGAAGAGCTGCGTCGCGCTCATCCTGTTCAGCCTTGAGACGAACATAATCTTGGTAATTTCCTTGATATTCTGTCAAACCTGCTCTGTCCAACTCAAAGATTCGCGTAGAAAGAGCATCTAGGAAATAGCGATCGTGGGTGATAAATAATACTGTTTTCTTGGAATTTTTCAAGAAGAGGGTTAGCCACTCAATGGTCGCAATATCCAAGTGGTTGGTAGGCTCATCAAGAAGCAAGAGATCATGGTTTCCAAGAAGGACTTGCGCCAACTGAACCCGTCTACGTAACCCTCCAGATAAAGCCCCAACAGGAGTAGATAAGTTCTGAATGCCTAGTTTACTGAGAACCGTCTTGACCTGACTCTCAATTTCCCAAGCTTGAAGGGAATCCATCTCAGCCATAACCCGTTCCAAACGGGTCTGTTTGTCTTCACTATAGTTAAGCATGAGCAGTTCATACTCACGAATTAACTGGATTTCTTTCAAATCACTTGATAGGACAGTATCCAAGACAGTCTTGCTGTCATCAAAATCCGGATCCTGGGTTAAGTAGCCAATCTTGTAATCATTCTTTGCTGAAAATGGGCTAACATCACCATCAAAACCTGAAACGCCAGAAAGCACATCTAAAAGGGTGGTTTTCCCGGTTCCGTTGACACCGATAAGACCAATTCTGTCCAAGTCATGGATGATAAAGGAAATATCTTTAAAGACAGTCTTATCTCCAACGGATTTACTTAGTTTTTCAACGATAAAGTCACTCATTTTCTCTCCCTTAGGTAGTCATGGATGGCTTGACGGTCATTTTCCAATTCTCCATCAACAATAGCATACTCAATTTCTTCTAAAACATCCCCTAATTCAGGACCAGTCTGATAGCCGTATTCTTTGATGAGAATGCCACCATTGATTTGCATTTCTTTCTTATCATGAATGGTCAAACTCTCATAGGTTTCTGTGATAGCTTGCAGATTGACTTCTTTACCTTGAGCTCTGCGTATATTTTCAGCCTGTAGAAGCAAGTCCAAATCAAATCGGTAACAATCACGCTTGCCGAGTTTCCCTTCTTCTCGAAGAGCCAAAATAGTCAATAAATCCTGTACTTGCTTGGCAAATTGTCGTGATGTCTTCCAATGTTTTAAAAATTTTTGAGCATCTTCCACTTTTAAAACCCTTAAAAGTGCTGCCCAGGCTTGTTCAGAAGATTCAAAGGTGAAATTATCTTTTAAGTCAAATAAAGACTGGAGCTTGCCCTGACTACCTGCCATATCTGGAAGATAATCATAAGCTTTACTTGCAATCATAGAAGATAAGCCTACTCTCCAATGAGGGGCTAGTAGAAGTTTATCAAATTCTACAAAAGTACGTTCCACAGAAATTTTCTCTAAGAGTGGCGTTAAGGTCTTCATCGCTTCAAACGTTTCTTGTTCAAGTTCAAAACCAAGACTAGCTTGGAAACGAAATCCACGCATGATGCGTAAAGCATCTTCGTTGAAACGTTCGCTCGCTACACCAACTGCTCGCAGGACTTGATTTTCTAGATCTTGTAAACCATCAAATAAATCAACGATTTCCCCTGTCTCATCCAAGGCAAAGGCATTGACTGTGAAATCACGTCGTTTGAGGTCCTCTTCTAACGAACGAACAAAAGAAACTGAACTTGGTCTACGGTAGTCTACATAGACATCTTCCGTTCTGAATGTGGTTACTTCGTACTCTTCATCTCCATCTAAAACCAAGACGGTTCCATGCTCAATGCCAATATCAGCTGTCCGTGGAAAAATCTGCTTGGTTTCTTCTGGATAGGATGACGTCGCGATGTCCACATCGTGGATAGGACGATTGAGCAGGGCATCCCTAACGGATCCACCAACAAAATAAGCCTCAAATCCTGCTTCTTTAATTTTTTCTAATACTGGTAAAGCCTTCTGAAATTCAGAAGGCATTTGTGTTAATCTCATAATAAGTGTTCTAATCCATAGACAAGCTCATGACGCTTGACAACTTCCTTGATTCCCAAATTCACCCCTGTCATGAAGGAGCTACGATCATAGGAGTCATGACGCAGAGTCAAACCTTCTCCTTGATTTCCAAAAATAACTTCCTGATGAGCTACCAAACCGGGCAAACGAACCGAATGGATACGCATGCCATCAAAATTAGCTCCACGTGCACCAGCAATGAGTTCTTCCTCATCAGGCACACCTTGTTGGATAGATTCGCGAACTTGAGCCATCAATTCAGCTGTTTTAATAGCTGTTCCACTCGGAGCATCTTTCTTCTTATCATGATGCAGTTCAATAATCTCTACATTTGGGAAGTATTTAGCTGCCTGTGCCGCAAATTGCATGAGTAAGACAGCACCCAAGGCAAAGTTAGGAGCAATTAATCCACCCAAACCTTTGGAACGAGAAAAATCTTTTAGTTCTTCTATTTCTTGACTAGTAAAGCCTGTTGTTCCAACGACTGGAGCAAAGCCATTTTCAAGAGCAAAACGTGTATTCTCATAAGCGACAGATGGTGTGGTAAAGTCTACCCAAACATCTGCCTCAAAACCTGCCAAGTCATTCTTATCATTGAAAACAGGAATTCCTTGCCACTCAGATGCAGACTCAAAAGGATCCAAAACGGCTACTAGTTCAAGTTCAGGATCAGACAAAACCATCTGACAAGCAGCTTGGCCCATTCTCCCCTTAAAACCTGCGATAATTACTTGAATACTCATCTTTACTCCTATCTAAGATACAAAGCCTGTAAGAACACAAAGTGAAAATAGGAGTTCTGATCAAGGAGTTTCTTCTCCTTGGAAGAACTATCTTTTTCACACAGGGTTCCAGGCGTGTTCAATTCTAAGATACAAAGGACGTTAGCTGCCCATGAAAAATAGGGAATAGCGCCGACTTTCCGTAAAAGGCAAGACTGGCATCTTTTTTCAAGAGGCAGATAGTCTATGCTCAATTTTAAGATACCAAGACTGTAAGACAAATCTAGACGATTGGTGTGTATGCCAAAGCAATGCTTCCTTCTCCCAGGTGGGTTCCAATGACACTACCAAAGGTTGCAATCTCAACATCTGTAGCTACTCCACTATCTAGCAAAAGCTGACGTAAATCGGCTGCTTTTTGAGGAGCATTCCCATGAATTACAGTAATCTGATAATTTCCATTACTTGTTACTTCTTTGACAATTTCAACCAGACGTTTTGTTGCTTTCTTCTCTGTACGAACCTTCTCATAAACTTCGATAACACCTTGGTCATTAAAATATAGAATTGGTTTAATGCTAAGAAGATTTCCTAAAATGGCTGCGCCGTTTGATAAACGACCACCTTTAACCAAATGATCAAGATCATCTACCATGATAAAGGCAGAAGTATTTTCAATCTGTTCTGTTAACTTAACTAGTATAGACTGGAAATCATCTCCCTGCTCAACCCATTGAAAGACACTTTCCACCATGAAACCTAGTGGTGCACTTGTAATACGAGTATCAGGAAAAGCAATGGTTAATCCTTCGAACTCATCCGTCATATATTGGATATTCTGATGAAATCCTGAGATTCCAGAAGAAAGGAAGAGCCCCAGAACATGAGTATAGCCCTTTTCTTTTAATGATGACAAAATTTCATCCAACTTAGCAATACTTGGTTGACTTGTTTTAGGTAGCTCAGATGAACGAGCCATTTTTTCATAAAATTCTTGAGCGGTTAGATTTACACCTTCAACATACTCCTGTCCGTCGATATTCACAGGAATGTCTAGCACAAATAAATCTTCTTTCCGCAAGGTTTCCGCTTGTAGAAAAGCAGATGAGTCTGTTATGACCGCTAATTTCATTTTTTAAAACTCCAAATTAATTCCTGGTAAATCTAGTGCAATTTCCGTCACTTCATAAGTCAAACGGTTTAGCATATCCAAACAAGGACGAGCAAGTGTCTCAACTTCTTCTTGACTAAAGTCACTTGGTTGATCAACGATACGACCTTCAACGTGGTTAACTTGAGAAATAGTACCACTGATAACAAATTTATCAAAGACAATCATAAAGCTCAAAACAACTACGAGAGAAGTCACTTGGTTTTCTTGATCATGTTGAAGTAGTTGAAAGTTGACATCAACCTTTGTTTCAGGAATTCCGTTTTCATTTTCCCATTCAAAATTACGTGCATCAAAGTGATACTGACTAACAAATTCTTGTTCACGTTTTAAATTCATCATATTCTCCATGGTTACAATTTACTTTGACATTGTAACATATTTTCTTATTTTCTGCTAACTTTCCTAAATTCCAATTTCTGCTTTCACAACTTCGGCAATAGTATCCACATAGTAGTCTACTTCTTCAGTTGTTGGAGCTTCGGCCATGACACGCAAGAGTGGCTCAGTTCCACTTGGGCGTACGAGGATACGTCCGTTACCTGCCATCTCTTCTTCCATCTTATCGATAATAGCCTTGATAGCTGGTACTTCCATGGCTTTTTCTTTCATGGCATTTTCAACACGGATATTGACCAATTTTTGTGGGTAAATCGTTACTTCTGAAGCCAACTGAGATAAGCTCTTACCTGTTTCTTGCATGATTTTGGTCAATTGAACCGCTGAAAGCTGACCATCACCTGTGGTATTGTAATCCATCAAGATAACGTGACCTGACTGCTCTCCACCGAGATTGTAGCCTGATTTTCTCATTTCTTCAACGACATAACGATCTCCAACTGCAGTGACGGCTTTATTGATACCTTCACGATCCAAGGCTTTATGGAAACCAAGGTTAGACATCACAGTTGTTACGATTGTATTTTGTGCTAATTGGCCTTTTTCAGAGAGATATTTACCGATGATATACATAATCTTGTCACCATCGACAATTTCTCCATTTTCATCAACCGCAATCAGACGGTCACTGTCGCCATCAAAGGCCAAGCCAATGGCAGATTGGCTTTCTTTTACAAGTTCTTGCAAGGCTTCTGGATGAGTTGAACCAACATTCAAGTTAATGTTCAAACCATCTGGAGTTTCTCCAATGACAGTGATTTGAGCACCTAAATCTGCAAAGATTTGGCGAGCACTAGTAGAAGCTGCTCCATTTGCAGTATCCAAGGCAACCTTCATCCCTTCAAGAGCTGTTCCAGTTGAAACCAGGTAGGCTTCATACTTGCGTAATCCTTCTGGGTAATCAACAACCGTACCTAATCCTTCTGCACTTGGACGTGGAAGAGTATCTTCACTGGCATCAAGTAAGGCTTCGATTTCTGCTTCTTTTTCATCGTCTAGCTTAAAGCCATCTCCACCAAAGAATTTAATCCCGTTATCAAGGGCTGGATTGTGGCTAGCTGAAATCATGACACCTGCGCTCGCTCCCTCAGTTTTCACCAAGTATGCTACTGCAGGCGTAGCAAGTACACCAAGTTTATAAACGTGAATTCCCACAGAAAGAAGACCAGCAATCAAGGCTGCTTCTAACATTTCCCCTGAAATACGTGTATCGCGTCCAACAAAAACCTTAGGCGCTTCTGTCGCATGTTGACTGAGGACATATCCTCCAAAGCGACCCAATTTAAAGGCCAATTCTGGCGTTAATTCTACGTTTGCTTCTCCACGGACTCCGTCCGTTCCAAAATATTTACCCATTTTAAGATTCCTTTTCTAGTATAATGTTTATTTTAAGATTCTGACTTCGTCTCTGCTGCTGTCGTTGAAGAGTTTTCTGTTGACGAACCATTACTTGTTGAAGTTGTACTACTTGTTGCTCTGACAGCTTTGGTCGTTACTTTCATAGTAGTTTCAAAAGGTGTGATAACTGTTGGTAAGACAGCTCCATTTTTATCAACAGCTTGTAGTGGAACTGAACCAGAGTAATTTCCTGTAATCTGTTCACTCGTTGGCAAAACTGCAACAATACGATCAATCTTAGATAGAGTATCTGCGTCGCTGGTTACTGAAACTTTTTCATCAGAAACAGTAACACGTTCGATTATAATCCGCTCATCAATTTGACTGGTATCGATTTGAGGAACCACAGGTACGTTATCCCTAGTGACCTTCTTACCAATTTTGACTGTAATCTTCTGTGGTGTTGCGACAGCTGTTAAACCACTTGGAAGGTTTTCAATGGTTAAAGGAACTTCGATTGTTCCTTCTGTAGCTTGTGACAAATCAGCAGTAACTTTGAATTTACGTGTGCTCTCCTGCATTTCACTGGCCAAGGTTACGCGATTTGAACCCGTTAGAAACACTGTCACTTCTGAACTAAAGCCACTGATGAAATATTGATCACTATCATAATGGATATCAATCGGTACATTTACTACCGTGTTGGTATAAGTTTCTGTTTTAGTTGATCTTGCGCTGGTATTGTTTTGATAATTAATCGATGTCGCATAGACAAATAAGACACATGCGAATAGGAGCGAGGAGATAATATACAGACTATTTCTTTTCATTATTCCACCCTCCAAAAATACGTTCTTTTAAAGTTAGCTCTGGTGTGTCCTCAGGTATCAAGATACGGCGTAGTTCTTCCTCGAATTCTTCCAAACTCAAATCATGTTTGAAGACACCATTGTAGGTAATCGAAATTCCACCAGTTTCCTCTGATACCACAAAAGTGAGAGCATCTGAAACTTCGGATAAACCAATGGCTGCACGGTGACGTGTCCCGAATTCTTTAGAAATCCCAGTGTTTTCAGTCAATGGTAGATAAGCAGAGGTAACAGCAATTCGATCTCCACTGATAATAACTGCACCGTCATGGAGAGGAGTATTAGGGATAAAGATGTTAATCAATAACTCAGCAGAAATCTTAGCATCCAAAGGAATTCCTGTAACGATATACTCCTGCAAGGTTCTCACACGTTGAATAGCTACCAAAGCTCCAATCTTCCGTGGGCTCATGTACTCAACCGATTTTACAAAAGCCTGGACCATCTGCTCTTCTGAACTCATAGGAGTATTTGAAAAGAAGTCCGTAGCTCGACCTAATCGTTCCAAACCTGTCCGAATTTCTGGAGAAAAGATAACAACCGCTGCGATAACTCCATAGGTAATCAATTGATTAATCAACCAGGAAATAGTTGTCAGGCCTAAAAAGTTAGCTGCTATCTGAGTTAAGATAAAAACTAAAACGCCTCGAACCAGAATCATAATCTTGGTTCCTGCAATTGATTTTGTAAATTGATATAAGATATAAGCAACGATTAGAATATCAATCAAATTTATCACAATACTCCAAGGACTGGAAAATAAACTAGACCAGTATTGGAGATTAGATAATTGCTGAAAATTCATCCTGGGACTCCTCTCCATAAAAAAAGCTTCTCTTCATTATACCATTTTCTATGAAAATTTTCTCCCCCTACTTGATTTTAAATTGGTAGAAAATATGATAAAATAAAAAGATAGAAATGAATTAAGGAGAAGCCATGTCTGAACTATATGATATCACCATTGTAGGTGGTGGACCTGTTGGTCTTTTCGCAGCCTTTTACGCTCATCTTCGTCAAGCCAAAGTACAAATCATTGATTCTCTCCCACAACTAGGTGGTCAACCTGCTATCCTTTATCCTGAAAAACAAATTCTCGATGTGCCAGGTTTCCTAAACCTTACAGGGGAAGAATTGACTAACCGTCTCTTGGAACAACTCGAAGGATTCGAGACACCTTTTTACCTCAACGAAACCGTTCTTGAGATTGAAAAAGAAGATGGTATCTTTACTATCACAACCACTAAAGGAAGTCACACTAGCAAAGCTGTTATTATTGCTATGGGTGGTGGCGCCTTTAAACCTCGTCCACTCGAATTAGAAGGCGTTGAAGGTTATGAAAATATCCACTATCACGTTTCTAACATTCAACAATATGCTGGTCAGAAAGTAACTATTCTGGGTGGTGGAGATTCTGCTGTGGACTGGGCCTTAGCTTTTGAAAAGATTGCCCCTACTACACTTGTTCACCGTAGAGATAACTTCCGTGCCCTTGAACATAGTGTACAAGCCCTAAAAGAATCATCTGTAAGTATCAAAACACCATTTGTGCCAAGTCAACTCCTTGGAGATGGAAAAACTTTAGATAAGCTTGAAATTACAAAAGTCAAATCCGATGAGACTGAAACCATTGAACTCGACCACCTCTTCGTCAACTATGGCTTCAAATCTTCTGTCGGTAATCTTAAAAATTGGGGATTAGAACTGAATCGTCATAAGATTATCGTCAATAGCAAGCAAGAATCAAGTCAAGAAGGAATTTACGCCATCGGTGACTGTTGCTACTACGAAGGTAAGATTGACTTGATTGCGACAGGTCTTGGTGAAGCACCAACTGCAGTTAACAATGCCATTAACTACATTGACCCAGAGCAAAAAGTACAACCAAAACACTCTACTAGTCTATAAGAAAAAACCACGAATCCTTTGATTCGTGGTTTTAAAGTTCATCGGCAATTTTGTTGATCTTTCGCAATCTATGATTGACACCACTTTTGGTGAGTGGATTTGTCAAACTGTCTGCCAATTGTTGAATAGAATAGTCTGGATGCTGGATACGCAGATGTGCTACTTCCTGCAAATCGACTGGTAGACTATCTAGACCAATGGTATCCATGATTTTACTGATATTGTTAATAGTTTTCATGCTTGCAGAAACCGTACGTGCAATATTAGCTGTCTCTGCATTATTAGCTCGATTGAGATCATTTCGAGTTTCTCGGAGAATCTTGACCCCTTCAAAAGTATCACGCGCCTGCATGGCTCCCACTAAAATCAGGAAATCCATTATATCTTCGGCTCTTTGGAGATAGGTTACTGCTCCCTTTTTTCGTTCGATAACCTTGGCATCTAACAAGAACTGCTGCAAAAGCGAAGCAATCCCTTGCGCATGGTCCACATAGACGGAACTAATTTCTAACTGATACTTTCCTGACTCAGGATCCCGAATACTCCCATTTGCCAAAAAGGCTCCACAAAGGTAAGCACGTCCAGCTTCCTCATCTCCTAAAATATCTGGATCAATCCCAGTCTCTAGGCCAAAGAAAGAATCAGCCAAACGCAAATCCGCTAAAAGTTCTTGAACTCGCTCATCAGTAAACACGGTATAAACACGATTTTTCCGAAGATTACTTCTCTGATGGTGACGAATCTCCGACTTAATACCATAGAAGTGCAGGAAAGATTCATAGAGGTGACGAGCTAACTTAGCGTTTTCTGTAATGACGGATAATGTCAAACCAGAGCTAGATAAACCTACACTACCAGACATCTTGATAATTGCTGATAACTCATAGCGACTCAGATGGTGCTGACCTAGGATTTCTTCTTTTACTGCTACTGTGAAACTCATTTTCTCACCTGTATAATTCGCATGAGCTCATCTACGATTAGATCTCCATCATGGAAGGCTCCACCATTTTCCAAACGTAGGAAGTTTGATGAAATGACACGAGGTACTTGTTTGCGCAAACCTTCAAAATCATGCTCAACCTGCACCAAATATTCATCAAAACGGTTGGTATCCATATAATCTCTCGGAACCTTTTCAATATTAACAAGAACGGTATCGATAAATGGACGGCCCAAATGACGATGTAAGACTTCTACGTGATCACTATCTGAGAAATGTTCTGTCTCTCCACGCTGGGTCATGATGTTGCAGACATAGGCAATTTCTGCCTTGGTCTCAAGAAGTGCCTGTCCAATCTCCTCAATGACAATATTGGGCAAAATCGAAGTAAAGAGTGAACCTGGTCCCAAGACAATCATATCACTCTCAAGAATAGTATTGACAACTCGACGGCTAGCCTGCGGTTTTTCATCATCTAGAGTGTTGGTAACATAGACATGGTCAATCATACCTGGATGATCTGCAATGTGACTTTCCCCAGCAACTTCTGAACCATCTTTAAAGACAGCATGGAGTGTCAAAGGATGGTCACTAGAGGGATAAATCTTTCCTGTAGTATGGAAGAATTTACTCAGCAATTGCATGGCATTATAGGTCGAACCCTGCATTTCAGATAATCCAGCTATGATAATGTTTCCTAATGGATGACCAGCAAAAGCACCTGCATCCTCTGAAAAACGGTATTGAAAGACCTTTTCATAGAATTTTGGCATATCTGACATGGCCACAAGGACATTACGTAAATCCCCTGGAGGTGTCAACTGTTGAATATTCTTACGCAATTCACCTGAAGAACCACCATCATCCGCAACGGTTACTATGGCTGCAATTTCGACGTCTTTTTCCCGTAGACTATTTAAAATAACAGGGATTCCGGTTCCTCCACCGATCACCGTAATTTTGGGTTTTCTCATGAACGGTTTACCGTTTCCTTTCTTCGGTCTTTATCACGATGGCTTTCGTTTACAGGCCAATGTTTCGCCAAATCATTGGCTAAACGCTTTGCAAAGGCAACGCTTCGGTGTTGCCCACCTGTACAACCCACTGCAATGGTTAAAACTGATTTACCTTCTTTTTTATAGCCAGGGAGAATCGGTTCAATCAGGGCTAGCAAATGACGGTAGAAATCTTCAGATTCCTCATGATTCATAACATAATCATAAACTGCCTGATCCTCACCCGTCTGATTACGGAGTTCAGGTAGATAGTAAGGATTTGGCAAAAAACGAACATCAAATACCAAATCGGCATCAATTGGAATTCCGTATTTAAACCCAAAAGACATAACCTCGATACGGAAAGACTGCGTTTGTTCTTGGTCTGAAAACTGTTCTGCAATGGTCTTTCGAAGTTCACGTGGAGTTAACTCTGTCGTGTCTACCACGTTTTGACTCATATTTTTCAAAGGCGCCAAGAGTTCGCGTTCCAGCTTAATCCCGTCCAAGATACGACCATCTGCTGCTAGTGGGTGACTTCTTCTTGTTTCCTTATAACGTGCCACTAATTCCTTATCAGCCGCATCCAAAAAGAGGATTTTAAAGTCTAAATCATCTTGATTTTCCAACTCATCCAAGACAGCCTGAATCTCTGAAAAGAAAGAACGACTACGCATATCAACCACTAAAGCTAACTTGTGGTCATCATCCTTGGTCTCGACCAACTGCAAAAACTTTGGCAAGAGAGCAGGCGGCATATTATCAATGGTAAAATATCCTAAATCTTCAAAGGACTGAATGGCTACCGTTTTCCCTGCACCACTCATCCCTGTCACAATCACCAGGTGAAGTTGTTTCTTTGTCATCATAGTCTCCTTATATCAAAAGAAGTTTGGAAGAACCAAACTTCTACTAGCTTATCCAATCTCTGCGATGACTTCAATTTCGACTTTTACATCGCGAGGAAGACGAGCTACTTCCACAGCTGAACGAGCTGGAAATTCCTTGTTAAAGGCTGTTTGGTATACCTCATTAAAAGGTACAAAGTCGTTCATATCACTCAAGAAACAAGTTGTTTTAACAACATGGTCAAAATCTGTACCTGCTTCTGCTAAAATAGCTCCAATGTTTTTCAAGACTTGTTCTGTCTGTTCTTGGATTGTTTCTCCTACGATTTCTCCAGTTTCAGGAGATAGAGGTACTTGACCGCTAGCGAACAAAAGGTTGCCAACGATTTTTCCTTGAACGTAAGGTCCGATTGCTTTTGGAGCTTTATCTGTATGAATTGTTTTTGCCATATGTATTCCTCATAATTTTTCTAAAATAGCATCCCAAGCTTGATCCATTCCTGCTTTTGTTACGGATGAAAAGAGGATAAAATCATCACTTGGATCAAAGTTTAATTTCTTTTTAATAGCTGATTCGTGCTTGTTCCATTTCCCACGCGGAATCTTGTCTGCCTTGGTCGCCACAATGATGACAGGAATTTCGTAATATTTAAGGAATTCGTACATCTGCACATCATCTGCCGTCGGATCATGACGAAGGTCAACGAGACTAACAACCGCTCGAAGATTTTCTCGAGTAGTCAAGTACTCCTCAATCATACGACCCCATTTTTCACGTTCCTTTTTGGAAACACGGGCATAACCATAACCAGGCACATCCACAAAACGCATCTTGTCATCAATGTTAAAGAAATTGAGTAGTTGTGTTTTTCCTGGTTTTCCAGAAGTACGAGCCAGATTCTTACGATTGAGCATGGTGTTGATAAAGCTTGATTTCCCAACATTTGATCGCCCTGCAAGAGCAATCTCAGGAAGTTCATCCTGCGGATAGTGGGACTTGTTGGCTGCACTCAGCAAAATCTCAGCATTGTGTGTATTGATTTCCATAGTCACCTCTAGGCTGTCTCTAGAATTGGCTTAGCCGTTCCGTCAACCGCTTCTTTTGTGATACGAACTGTTTTCACATTTTCTTGACTTGGAACTTCAAACATTACGTCTAGCATAGTTTCTTCGATGATTGAGCGAAGACCACGCGCACCAGTCTTACGTTCGATGGCTTTGTTAGCAATTTCTTGGAGAGCTTCGTCGTCAAATTCAAGCTCCACATCATCATAAGAAAGCAAGGTCTGGTATTGTTTAACCAAAGCATTTCTTGGTTCCTTCAAGATGCGAACCAAATCATCTACAGTCAACTGCTCCAGGGCTGCAAAGACAGGCAAGCGTCCAATCAACTCAGGAATAATACCGAATTTTTGAATATCTTCTGCGATGATTTCTTGCATGTAAGAACTATTTTCATCAATGGCCTTGTTGTTTTGTCCGAAACCAATCACTTTTTCACCTAGACGCTGTTTGACAATCTCTTCGATGCCATCGAAGGCACCACCCACGATAAAGAGGATATTTTTTGTATCCACTTGAATCATTTCTTGTTGTGGATGTTTGCGTCCACCTTGAGGTGGTACGCTGGCTACAGTTCCTTCGATAATTTTGAGGAGGGCTTGTTGTACCCCTTCACCAGAAACATCACGTGTGATAGACACGTTCTCGCTCTTCTTGGCAATCTTGTCAATCTCATCTACATAGATAATTCCACGTTCTGCACGTTCGATGTTGAAGTCAGCAGCCTGCAAGAGTTTGAGGAGGATATTCTCCACGTCCTCACCTACATAACCAGCCTCAGTAAGAGCTGTTGCATCTGCAATGGCAAAAGGTACATTCAAACTTCTAGCAAGTGTTTGAGCAAGGAAAGTCTTCCCTGAACCAGTTGGGCCAATCATCAAAATGTTTGATTTTTGCAAATCCACATCTTCTGACTCTTCACGAGTGTCATGGAAATTGATGCGTTTGTAGTGGTTATATACAGCCACTGCCAAAGCACGTTTAGCACGATCTTGACCAATCACATAGTGGTTCAAGATGTTTAAGAGTTCGATTGGTTTTGGTACTTCAGACAAGTCTGCTAGGACTTCCTCTGCCAACTCCTCACGAATAATTTCCTGAGCCAACTCCACACACTCATTACAGATAAAAGCGTTGTTCCCAGCGATTATTTTTTTAACTTCTTCTTGGCTTTTGCCACAAAATGAGCAATAAACCATCATATCATTTTTCCTATTTGTAGGCATGATTCCCTTCCGTTCTAATTATTCATTCTCTCTAAAATAAGGTCATATAAAAAGCATGAATGCTATTCACCAAGTTTGTGAAGGCATTAAGCCAAAGTAGAGTAGCAAGTCCAAAACGCTTTTTACGAAAAGCGTGTGTTCCAGCTACAAAACAGACAGCACACAAAAGAGCTGTAAAAAATCCAAAAATACTACGCTCCATTAGACTTCCTTTCTCTTTCTATATTCGATGGTAAAATCATAGGCATTTTTCTCATCTCTAGTATAAGATTTGCTTGCAACAGTCTCAAAAACAGTCAAGTCAAAATCTTCCGGGAAAAAAGTATCCCCTTCAACTTGAGCATGGATTTGTGTCACAATAATTTCATCGAGATAAGGTTCAAAAAGCTGAAAAATCTGCTTACCCCCAATGATATAGAGATTTTTATCCTGGTTCTGATACCAGTCTAAAACGTCCTCAACATTTTGGAAAACCAGAACACCCTCAATTGACTCTTCAGGGTTGCGCGTCAAAATCAGGGTCTCACGTCCTGGAAGCAAACGTCGTCCCATTCCATCAAAGGTTACACGCCCCATCAAAATGGCATGATTCAAGGTTGTTTCTTTAAAATGCTTTAACTCTGCTGGCAAATGCCATGGCAAGCGATCCTCTTTTCCGATTACACCCTTTTCATCTTGAGCCCAGATGGCTACGATTTTTTTTGTCATGCTCTCATCCTTTTCATTGATAGTTCTATTTTATCAAAAATCTTCAAAAAAGACTGTTTTGGAATGCCCTCCTGAATAGAAAAAATCCGTAGAAAACTTCTACGGATTTTTAGAAAAATTCAGTATCTTACAAACCAGGTGCTTGTCCCAATTCTGCTGCAATCATCCAGACAGTTTTTTCAAGATCTGCCTTAGCACCAACGAAGATGTCGTTTGTTACATCATCACCTTCTTCATCAGTAACATCCAATGCTTTTTGGAACAGATTGATGAGGTAACGATAAATTTCAAGGACACGTTCCAAGCTTTCTTCTACGTTACGGAACTCTCCAACACCTTCTTCGATTTCACTGTGTTGAAGGAATTCTGTCAAAGTAGAGTATGGTTTACCACCGAGTGTAATCAAGCGTTCGCTGATTTCATCTAGGTAACCATCAAGGCTATCCATGTATTCATCCATCTTAGGATGCCATACCATAAAACCACGTCCACGCATGTACCAGTGTACTTGATGTAGAGCAATATGGGCTACATACAAATCTGCTACTGCTTGATTCAAAACTTCCTTTGTATTTACTAGCGCTTCTGCCGCTGGTTTAGATAATGTTGCTACGTCTTTTAATGCATCTTTTTTCAATTCTACCATTTTTCTCACCTCATAATATTATTTTTGCAACCATATTTATTGATTACTATCTCAGTATACTACACCTAGTAGACAAAAGCAAGAAAATTAACCCATATTAAAAAAGTTGTAATAGACTGATAATTTAAGAAAATGAGCAGATATCTTTTTAGTTATTTTCAGTATCTTTCCGAGAGAATTGGCTTTGATAAAGGTCATAATAGAAACCTTTTGAAGCTAAGAGACTTTCATGATTTCCTTGTTCGATAATCTGTCCATCTTTCAGCACCAAAATCTTGTCCGCTTCCTGAATAGTAGAAAGGCGATGGGCGATAACAAAGCTTGTTCTCCCCTTCATCAAACGCTTCATGGCTTTTTGAATCAAGAGTTCTAGACGCGTATCGACTGATGAGGTCGCTTCGTCAAGGATTAGAATTTTTGGATCAGCCAAGAGTGCACGCGCAATAGTCAAAAGTTGCTTCTGACCAAGAGAAATATTACTTGACTCTTGGTTCATTTCCATGTTGTAACCACCAGGAAGGGTGCGGATAAAGTGGTCAACATTGGCAGCCTTAGCAGCTTCAACGATTTCTTCATCTGTTGCCTCAAGATTCCCAAAGCGAAGATTTTCCTTGATACTGCCTTCATAGAGCCAGGCATCCTGCAATACCATCCCAAACTGTCGACGATAGTCCTGACGAGACAGGTCACGAATATCTTGGCCATCCACTAAAATAGCTCCAGCAGTTACATCATAAAAACGCATGAGAAGGTTAATCAAGGTTGTTTTTCCTGCTCCAGTAGGTCCAACGATAGCTACCATCTCTCCAGGTTCAACATCTAGGTTGAAATTGCGAATCAATGGTTTATTTTCCACGTATTGGAAATCAACATTCTTGAAGCTAACTTGTCCTGTTAATGGCGCCAGTTCTTTTACTTTAGCAGTTTGAACTTCTTCCTGTTCATCCAAAACTTCAAAGACACGGTCAAGCGAAGATTTAGCACTTTGCATTTGTCCCGCTAATTGAGTGATATTTTGGATCGGTTGACTAACCTGCCACACATACTGAACGAAAGCTTGCATATTACCAATGGTTAAGCGTCCTGCAATAACCTGCAAACCACCTAGGACAGCGACTATCAAATAAGTTAAGTCAGATACAATGTGTAAGGCAGGCATCATCAAACCTGAAATGAAGCTAGCCTTGAATCCAATTTGTTGCAATTCATCCGTAATTTTTTCAAATCTCTCTTGAGATTTCTCTTCACGTCCGAAAAGTTTAAGAACATTGAAACCAGTCAAGCTTTCCTGTACAAATCCATTCATTTGTCCCAGAATAGCTGCTTGCTGTTTAAAGTATGGTTGGGAGCGATTTAGAATGGTTTTAGCCCCAAAGTAAGTCACTGGAATCGACAAGATGACAACAATGGCCAACTGAAGATTTAGATAGAGGACCATTCCCATAACAAAAAGAATGGTAAAGACTGCATTGACGATCTGTAAGAAAGATTGTTGCAGAGCGTTTGAAACAGTCTCTACATCACTGGTAAAACGACCTAGCAAATCTCCAAACTGGTGCTTGTCAAAGTAGGACAAAGGAATGCGATTGATTTTTTCGCTCATTTCATTTCGCAAATCCTGTATCATGGACTGCACCGCATTGGTCATAAAGTAGTTTGAATAATATGACCCCAACTCATAGAGAAGACCACGCAAGAGATAAATCACTAGAATTACTGCGATATAGCTGGTATTGATACCCGCTCCTGCAACACCATTTGCCATGGCAAGGAGGTTGCTGGTTAACTCAGTGATAGCAAGCCCCAATACGAATGGCTCGATAACACTCATAATGACGCTGACTATTTTCAAGAAGACTGCAAAGAAAACAGAAAAACGGTAGGCTTTCAAATAGCTCCATAGACGAGCTAGACTAGATTGTTGTTTCATCCTTTACCTCCTATTCTTCTGTTAGAGACGCATTTTTCAACTGCGACTCAGCAATTTCTCGATAAATGTCATTGGTTTCCATCAATTCTTCATGACGCCCACGACCAACAATTTCACCCTTATCAAGGACGATAATCTGGTCAGCATCCATGATAGTTCCAACACGCTGCGCGACAATCAATACCGTAGCATCTTGTGTCACTTCCTTGAGACGACGGCGCAAAATAGCATCTGTACGGTAGTCCAAGGCTGAGAAAGAATCATCAAAGATATAGATATCTGGACCCTTGATGACTGCTCGTGCTATCGACAAACGTTGTTTCTGACCACCTGATAGGTTGCTTCCGCCTTCTGCCAGATGCGTCGCAAAACCTTCTTCTCGACTTTCGATAAAGTCTTTGGCCTGGGCTACATCGGCTGCTTGGTGCAAGTCCTCATGACTGGCATCCTCTTTCCCGTAACGGAGATTGTCTGCGATAGTCCCAGTAAAAAGCAAGGCCTTTTGTGGAATAAATCCAATCTTCTGACGGAGTGATTTGAGACGGTAATCCCGGACATCAACACCATCGACCTTGATTTTCCCTAGCGTAACATCGTAGAAACGAGGAATCAATTGAACTAGAGTAGACTTACCTGACCCAGTTGAACCGATAAATGCAATGGTTTCTCCCGGTTTAGCAGTGAAGGAAATATTATGCAAAACAGGGCTTTCTGTTTCCCCAGGATAGGCAAAGGTCACATTATCAAATTCTAGATATCCATGAGTTTCTGTTTCTTGAATTCCATCCTCATTTGGATCAATGGAAATGGGCATGTCCATGATTTCCTTCAAACGCTCACTAGATACAGCCGTACGTGGATACATGGTAAAGAGGTTTGACAAGAAGAGGAAGGATAAGAGAGCGTGGAAACTATACTCGATAAAGGCAACCAAATCCCCAATCTGCAAATTTCCTTGCTTGAGGGGATCCAAAGCAAACCAAACGATAGCCACAATCATGGCAATAATAATTTGCACAAAAAGCGGTTCCGTCAAACCAGTTAATTTAAACAAGCGATTCGAATTATCCGCATAGATTGCATTTTTCTCTTCAAAACGTTTTTCTTGGAAGTCTTCACGAGCAAAGGCACGAATCACTCTCAAACCCATCAAATTTTCACGGACATACTGATTAATCTTGTCCAGTGTTTTTTGTTGTTTTTCAGATAAGGGGCGCGTTTTTACCGCCACATAAATGACAACAACAGCTAGAAAAGGTACGGAAAAAGCTACAATCCAGGCCAGTGAAGGACTCGTCAAGAAAATCATGAGAATACTCGACAGCATCATCATGGGTGTGATAACACCCAACTTAAGCGTCTGTTCTGCAAACTGCATGAGGACAAAGGCATCACTGGTAATACGAGTAACTAGTGAAGACACACCGATTTGTTCATATTCGTGATGAGAATACTCTTGTAATTTAGCATAAACATCATTTCGCATATCCTTAACCATATTAGTGGTCAATTTACTAGCAGCATAGGCTAGAACAATCCGCCCACATGTTCCCAAGACGATTATGACCAACATGACAATAGCCCAAAAATAGAGCTTATCCTTGTCTCCTTGGTTGATTCCCTGGTCAATCATGCGGGCCAGAACAGTCGGTAGTCCAAGATTGACAATAACAAAGAAAATAGCTCCAAGGAAGTCTAAAACTAGCCATTTGGGATAACGTTTAAGATAAGACCAAATATAAAGCATAATTCTCCTTTCTTTTTCATTCAAAATGCAGAAAAGAGCGTGCTTACGCACGCCTTTTTACTAAAAAGAAGACAGGCAGTCTTAACCTCGAGAGAGGGAACTGTCTGTCTCAGATATTTGAGGCTTATTTTACAAAGTTAAGCAATGCCAAGAAGCTTTCTGGATCAAGTGATGCACCACCAACAAGAGCTCCATCAACGTCTGGACAAGCCATGTATTCAGCAACGTTCTCAGGTTTTACTGAACCACCGTATTGAACACGTACTTTGTCAGCTACTTCTTGACCAAAGTCAGCAGCTACAACGTCACGAACAACTTTACACATTTTTTGTGCGTCGTCTTGTGAAGCTGATTTACCAGTACCGATAGCCCAGATTGGCTCGTATGCGATAACTGTTGAAGCGACTTGTTCTGCAGTCAATCCAGCAAGAGCAGCTGAAACTTGAGCACCTACGAATTCTGCTGCTTTACCAGCTTCGTAAGTTTCAAGTGACTCACCACAACAGATGATTGGAAGCATACCGTTCGCAAAGATTGCTTTTGCTTTTTTGTTGATGTCTTCGTCTGTTTCGTGGAAGTAGTCACGACGTTCTGAGTGACCGATCACAACGTAGTCAGTACCGATTTCTTTCAAAACTTGTGGGCTAGTTTCACCTGTGAAAGCACCTGCATTTTCAAAGTAGCAGTTTTGAGCAGCAACTTTAAGGTTTGAACCTTTAGCAGCAGCAAGAACAGTTGTCAAGTCAACTGCAGGAGCTGCGATACCTGCTTCAACAAGGTCTGATGAAGGAAGTTTTGATGCTACAGCTTCAACGAATGCTTTTGCTTCTTCTGGGTTTTTGTTCATTTTCCAGTTACCAGCGATAAATGGTTTACGTGACATTTCACATACCTCTTTTTTCATTTTATTTTCTACTTATTTTATCATAAATAGAGGGAGCTTGCAAATCATACTCTGTAACTAAAAGTCTTCTTTTCAAAAACTTTCCTGTTATTCTTTCTATTTGGAAGCTGACTTACGCCTCGTTAATTTGACCACTGCTTCTGTTCTAGCCGTGTGGGGAAACATATCGACAGACTGGATATAATGCAGGTCATAGACCTCCATCAATCTAACCAAATCACGCGCCAAGGTAGATACATTACAGGATACATAAACCATCTTTTCAGGAGCGTATTTGACGATGGTATCCAAGAGCTTATCATCTAAACCAGTACGTGGTGGGTCTACTATCAAAGCATCGGCGCGATAGCCTTCCTTGTACCAACGAGGGATAACTTCTTCTGCAGTCCCTGCTTCATAATGAGTATTGGTATAACCCATACGCTTAGCATTTTCTTTGGCATCCTCAATGGCTTCTGGAATAATATCCATCCCTCTCAAACTTTTGACTTTTTTAGCAAAGGCAAAACCAATGGTCCCAACACCACAATAAGCATCAATCAGATGGTCGTCCTCAGTCACATCTAAAGCTTTAACGGCTTCACTATAGAGAATTTCCGTCTGTTCGGGATTGAGCTGATAGAAAGCTCGAGGTGAAAGAGAAAACTCATAGTCTAATACACCCTCGCGTATACTATCCTGCCCCCAAATAATCTCTGTCTTATTCCCATAAACCTCACTAGTTTTAGCAGTATTGGTATTGACTGCGACAGTCACTACTTCAGGATAATCCTTGACTAGGTCTTTCACAAATTGAGTCAGATTCAATTGACGATTGGTCACAATGATAATCTGGACTTGCCCAGTTTTCCGTGCTCGACGAACCATGATGGTCCGAACCCCAAGGATTTTCCGTTCATCTGTAATCGGAATTTGATGGTAAGTCAAGAGTTCAGCGATGCGATTGGCAATTGATTGCGTCTCCTTGTCTTGAACAAGACAGTCCTTTAACTCGACCAAATAATGGGAATTCTGAGCATACAAACCTGCCTTGACTTGACCTTTAAATTTTCGTGTTTGAAATTGTAGTTTGGCCCGATAATATTTTGGTTTCTGCATGCCAATGGTTGGTCTGATTTCAAAGTTTTCGTAGCCAGCAGGGGCAAATTTCTTCAGTGCTTGATGGAGAAGATCTGTCTTGAATTCCAACTGCTTGTCATAGTGTAGGTGCATAATTTGACAGCCTCCACACTCATTATAAATAGTACAGTCTGGAACCACTCGAAACTTAGATTTTTTATTGACCTCTAGCAGTTTAGCCTCAACGTAGTTACGCTTAACAGAAGTCACCTGACAATAGATATCTTCACCCTTGAGAGCACCTGGGACAAAAACGAGGGTTTTCTGATAAAATCCGATACCTTCCCCGTTAATCCCCATGCGCTTGATTTTTAATGGAATTTTTTGTTTGACTTTAAGACTCATAAGTCTATTATACCACGTAGTTTCTCAATGGTTAAGAATATGTTACAATAAAACCATGAATACAGAGACATCTCATTTTTCCCCATTGGATTTTCCTGAGCAATTACGAACTTATATAGAGGGGGCAACCCTTTCTGACAGCTCTTCTCATTCAAGAGCAACGGTTCTCTATCTTGACTCAGGTTACTATTTGAAAATAGATCGAAAGGGACGTTTAGAGCGAGAAGCTAGCATTGCGAATTGGTTTGAACAAGAGGGAATAGGAACTCCAGTCATCCACTATCTATCGACAGATAAAGACTATATTTTGACGAAAGAAGCTATTGGTCATAATGCACTCGCTTTTTTAGACCAGCCAGAAAAAATCTGCCGAACAATGGCAGAGGCTCTTAAAAAGCTTCACAACTTAAACCCACAAAATTTTCCTTCAGAAAATCATTTACGGACCTATAAAGATAGAGCCTTTAAAAACTATGAACAGGGCAAATTTTACGCTAAGGTCCTCTTGCCCCAATTTCATATTAATAGTCGTGAAGAAGCCTTTCAGCTTATTCAAGAGCAGGGCCACCTTTTAAAAACAGATGCCTTTATTCACGGTGATGCCTGTCTACCAAACTTTATTCTAAAAGATGCTGAACACTTCTCTTGTTTTATTGATCTTGGTTTGGCTGATTTTAGTGACCGACATATCGATCTCTTTTGGGCAGTTTGGTCTCTCAACTATAACCTACAGGACTCTAAATACGCTGAACTATTTCTCGACTATTACGGGAGAGAGCTGATTGATATCAATAAACTTCGACTCGTTGCTGCCTTTGAAGTATTCGGATAAAAGGAAAACCATGAAAATCACAAAACTAGAAAAGAAAAAAAGACTCTATCTGCTAGAAATTGACAAGGAGCAAACCTGCTATATTACAGAGGATACCATTGTTCGCTTTATGTTGACCAAGGATAAGGACATTAGTCCCGAAGAGTTTGCAGAAATTCAGACCTTTGCACAATTTTCCTACGGAAAAAATCTAGCTCTCTATCACTTATCCTTCAAGGCTCGTACTGAAAAAGAAGTCCGAGATTATCTAAGTAAACATGAAATCGATGAGAACATCATACCCAAAGTCATCCAATCTCTAAAAGATGACAACTGGATAAATGACCGACAGTATGCCTATGCTATTATCAACTCTAATCAGCTTTCAGGAGATAAGGGAAGCTATATGCTGATGCAGAAGATTTCTCAAAAGGGAGTTGCCAAATCCATCATCCAAGAAGTCTTACAAGAATTTGATATGGCGGAAGTCGCAGAGCGCACAGCCGAAAAACTACTGAAAAAATATCAGGGTAAATTACCTGCCCGCGCTCTACAAGATAAGATTATCCAAGGTCTAACCAATAAAGGATTTTCCTACACAGAAGCCAAAACAGCCTTTGACCAACTAGATAGCCAAGTCGAAGAAGAAACTGTTCAGGAACTAATTTTTAAAGAGTTGGACAAGCAATATCGGAAATATTCACGAAAGTATGAAGGATACGAACTGAAACAACGTTTGACACAAGTTTTAGCAAGAAAAGGCTACGATTTTTCGGATATAGCCAGCGCTCTCAGAGAATATCTTTAATTTTTTCATGGAAAAACTAAGAACTTTAAACAAAAATGTGATACAATAGTAAACGATAAACTTATAAATTGTAGAAAGTTGGTTAGTTATGAAACTTCCAAAAGAAGGCGACTTTATTACAATTCAAAGTTATAAGCATGATGGGAGTCTCCACCGTACTTGGAGAGACACCATGGTACTAAAAACAACAGAGAACGCTATTATCGGCGTCAACGACCACACACTTGTTACCGAAAGTGACGGTCGTCGTTGGGTGACTCGAGAACCGGCTATTGTTTACTTTCACAAAAAATATTGGTTTAATATCATCGCCATGATCCGCGATAATGGGATTTCCTACTACTGCAACATGGCTAGCCCTTATTATCTAGACGAAGAAGCTTTAAAATACATCGACTATGATTTAGATGTTAAAGTTTTTACAGATGGTGAGAAACGCCTCTTGGACGTCGAAGAGTATGAACGTCATAAGCGTAAGATGAATTATCCTGATGATTTAGACTATATTTTGAAAGAGCATGTTAAGATTCTTGTTGACTGGATCAACAATGAACGAGGCCCCTTCTCAGAAGCCTATGTCAACATTTGGTACAAACGCTACGTAGAACTAAAGAATCGGTAAAGTTGTCAGAGGTCAGGAACAAAATCCTGACCTCGTTTTTTATAAGCAAAAAACCTGCCTTGAGGCAGGTTTTCCTTTAAATATCTAACTTCGTAACAGTAAATTTGATATGCGAATAGTCTTTTTCGATATCCTTATCTACCATAAAGGCTGTTGCATCCTTCTTGACCTGCACCAAGTCTATATTCTGGGCTTGAGCTGCATAGACACAACCACAGTAACATTGACGATAGATATCATACTCTTCACACATTTCTACAGAGCGCTTATAACCTTGATTTTTCTTAAAATCACTCGGAAGATAATGGGTGGTGTAGATTTTCTGCACATCAATCCCAATACTGTTAATTGTTTGTGAATTTTTGTGAGGGCTGATGGTTAGGGCTGAGCCAAAGTAGTCAAATCCTAATTCCATAGCCACTTGCGCTGTCTTATCCAAGCGATAGTCAAAACAAACCTTGCACCGGTCCCCACCTTCAGGTTCTTCTTCCAAACCTCGAACCAGTTTACGATATTCGTTTGGTTCATAGGGAGCTTCTAGATATTGGACCTTGTTGCCAGTTCGTTCATTAAAATCACTGACAAACTTTTTGGTCACATATGCACGCTTGTGATACTCAGCTTTGGGATGAATATTTGAGTTTGCAAAATAAATGGTCACATCCGCATACTTAGTTAAATACTCTAATGTGTAGGTGCTACACGGAGCACAACAGACATGCATGAGAATAGTTGGTCTTTCTTCATTTTTTTCCCAAACTTGAACCATTTTTTGCATAACACGGTCATAGTTGATCTTTTGATTGGGATTCATCTTGCTTAGAATTTCTTCTACATCAATCATGCTCTTCTCCTTTTCTTCTTGCTATTGTACCACAGGATCTTTCTTTGGGCAAATAAGGTTTCGTGCTTTATTCAGTTTTTAAGTCCTGATTTAATAGCTTGCCCATCCTTTTTAGACAAATTCTTAAGATAGGATAGGTTAATAGTAAGATAAGGCCTAGAACTAAAAAGACAGCTACAAGACCCCAACGATCAATCAACCAACCTGTCAGTGGGAAAATGACAATCATGGAAAGACTAAAGAGCATAGAATTGATACTAAGCATTGTTGCTCTAACACTGGACGGTAAATAACCTTGTAAGTCATTGAAATAGATCGGTTGATAAACTGCATAGAGTGTATCGGTCAAAAGATATACGAGAAGAAAAGCAAAGGGAGTTCCAAAAAATACCAATAGTAAGGCCAAGCCCGTTAGTGCAACAAGAGTCGGAAAAACTCGATTGCTATTCCATTTTTTTCCGATTTGACTAGCTACATAAACTGCTATAAGATTTAAGCCACTACCAATCAGCATGACCAGCGATACCTGCCATCCAGCTAAGTCACTTATTTTCTGCTGATAGTAAAAGTAAAACATACACATGAGTGTTCCGACTAGCTGATAAGTCATCATCCAATAAAAGAGTACTGGTTTTTCATGCCATTCTTTTCGAACTTGCAGGACAATCGTTTTAAAGGTTAAGACTTCATTTTTTTCTCTCTTAGCCATTGGTTCTTTCATAAAATAAATCAAAATGATAGAAAGAAATGATAATCCAATAGCAATTAGATAGGTCCAAGCCAATGCTCCGTGAATAAAGAAGCCTGCCACAACTGTACCTAGGGTTCGGGTGACTTCTGCCACACCAGACAAAAAGCTCGAAATCTGAAGATATCGGTCCTTTTGACCCGCTTCTACCGCAGAATCATATAAGAAAGCGGTGCTGGTTCCCGAGTCAAAATTATAGGACCAAGCACTAACCATCATGGCAAGAGCATAAATCCAAAAATTCCCCTGACCAAGTAAAATCAAGATAGAGGATACAATACTGGCCAAGCGAGCCAAATAGAGATTGGTCTTGTAGCTAAATCGATCGGCTAACATACCAGATGGGATTTCACATAAGAGACTTGTCCCATGAAAGATACTCTCTAAGAGACCGATTTGAAGCAAGGAAAGGCCATTCTGAATGAAAAATAAAATCCAAAAACTGGTAATCCCAAAATAAGATGTAAATTCCAGTCCTGCTAGGAGTGGAATGTTGCGTTTGTAAGTTCTTTTAAACATTGTTTTCTCTCTTTCAATAAGTAATATGATTGTTTCTAAAAGACTTACCTAGATTTGCCTACATTTTCTCCACCTCTTTCATTTAAAGTAATACTCAATGAAAATCAAAGAGCAAACTAGGAAGCTAGCCGCAGGCTGTACTTGAGTACGGCAAGGTGAAGCTGACGTAGTTTGAATTTGATTTTCGAAGAGTATAAAAACGCCAATTGGCGTTTTTATAGTTATTAAGGTTTGATACGGTGCAACATACGTGGGAATGGAATTGCTTCACGGATGTGTTTTGTCCCAGCTGCAAAAGTTACCATACGCTCGATACCGATACCAAATCCACCGTGTGGTACTGTACCATATTTACGAAGGTCAAGGTAGAATTCGTACTCTGTACGATCCATACCAAGTGATTCCATCTTCGCAACAAGGGCATCGTAGTCTTCCTCACGCATAGAGCCACCGATGATTTCTCCATAACCTTCTGGAGCAAGCAAGTCTGCACAAAGTACGCGATCTGGATTACCAGGGACTGGCTTCATGTAGAAGGCCTTGATGTCTGCTGGATAGTTGATTACGAAGGTTGGTACACCAAAGTGATTTGAAATCCAAGTTTCGTGTGGTGAACCAAAGTCATCACCGTGCTCGAGATGTTCGTAGTCAGCATCTGTATCATTTTCATGCTCTTGCAAGAGATCAATGGCTTGATCGTAAGTGATGCGTTTGAATGGCTCAGCAATGTAGCGTTTCAAGAGGTCTGTATCACGGTCCAAGGTTTCTAAGGCTTGAGGAGCACGGTCCAAAACACCTTGAAGAAGAGCTTTGACATAAGCTTCTTGCAAGTCAAGTGACTCATCATGTGTCAAGTATGAATACTCTGCATCCATCATCCAGAACTCAGTCAAGTGACGACGAGTCTTAGACTTTTCAGCACGGAATACTGGACCAAAGTCGAAGACGCGACCAAGTGCCATAGCACCCGCTTCAAGATAAAGCTGACCAGATTGGCTCAAGTAGGCTGGTGTTCCAAAGTAGTCCGTTTCAAACAATTCAGTTGAATCTTCCGCTGCATTTCCTGAAAGAATTGGGCTATCAAACTTCATGAAGCCATTTTTATCAAAGAACTCATAAGTTGCATAGATGATAGCATTACGGATTTGCATAACGGCAACTTGTTTGCGTGAACGTAACCACAAGTGACGGTTGTCCATCAAGAAGTCTGTTCCGTGTTCTTTTGGAGTAATTGGATAATCTTGAGATTCACCGATAACTTCGATGTCTGTAATATCCAATTCATACCCAAATTTAGAACGCTCATCTTCTTTAACAATCCCTGTCACGAAAACAGATGTTTCTTGGCTAAGACGTTTGATGGTGTCAAATTTTTCAAGCCCCACTTCTTCTCCAAATTTTTCGATAAAGTTTGGTTTGAAAGCTACACCTTGGAAAAAGGCTGTTCCATCACGCAATTGCAAGAAGGCAATTTTCCCTTTTCCTGACTTGTTAGCAACCCAAGCACCGATAGTCACTTCTTGACCAACGTAGTCTTTTACTTCGATAATTGTTACACGTTTTGTCATCATTTATCTTCCTTTATTCGTTTAACTTGTCCAAAGACATTATTACTCACTATTGTACCACAAATAATGCCTGATAGCTAGCTAGTTTGACAGAAATTCATAAGTTTTTAAAAATAAAAACCTCCGTTATTAAGACGGAGGTTAAGCTTCTTATTTTTCCATAAATTGGTGCAAACGACGAATGGCTTCTTTTAGAGTTTCCAAGTCTGTTGCGTAGCTGAGACGAACATTTTCTGGTGCTCCAAATCCGGCTCCTGTAATCAAGGCCAGACCAACTTCCTCAAGAATAGCCGTTGTAAATGCTGTTACATCGTTATAACCTTTCATCTCCATTGCCTTTTTAACATTTGGGAAGAGGTAGAAAGCTCCTTGCGGTTTGACAACCTCAAATCCAGGGACTTGGCACAAGAGAGGATAGATGGTATTCAAACGTTCTTCAAAAGCTTGGCGCATGGTTTCTACAGAGTCTTGCGGTCCAGTTAAGGCCTCGATTGTTGCGTATTGAGATACAGCAGTTAGGTTAGAAGTTGTTTGACCAGTCAATTTACTCATGGCAGCAATAATTTCTGGATCACCCACTGCATAACCAACACGCCATCCTGTCATAGCATAGGCCTTAGACACTCCATTGATGACAATGGTTTGCTTACGAATAGCTTCTGACAGACTTGAGATTGGGACGAACTCATTCCCGTTATAGACCAAACGACCATAAATATCGTCTGCAAGAATGAGAACATCGTGTTCAACTGCCCAGTTTCCGATGGCTAAGAGTTCCTCACGAGAATAAATCATCCCAGTCGGATTAGAGGGTGAGTTTAGTACCAAGACTTTGGTCTTATCTGTTCGAGCTGCTTCTAATTGCTCTACAGTTACTTTAAAGTGATTGTCTTCCTTGGCTTGAACAAAGACTGGAACACCACCAGCCATTTTCACCTGGTCACCATAGCTGACCCAGTATGGTGTTGGAATAATGACCTCATCGCCTGGATTGACCACAGCCATAAAGAAAGTATAAAGGGAGAACTTGGCACCTGTAGCAAAAGTGACTTCATTTGCTGCCACAGAATAGCCATAATAACGTTCAAAATAGGTATTGACTGCTGCTTTTAACTCAGGCAAACCCGACGCTACCGTATAGAAAGAAGCACGCCCATCTCGAGTGGCTGCAACAGCAGCGTCTTGAATATTTTCAGGAGTATGAAAATCGGGCTGACCTAAAGTTAAGAAAAGAACATCTTTTCCTTCAGCCTTTAACTTCTTTGCTCTTGCATCACTAGCCAGAGTGACACTTTCTTCCATTTCTAATACACGCTTGGATAGTTTCATAGCTTCTCCTTTTCGATTAGGGTACCAGATTCAAAATCTACTAGATAATAGTCTCCTCCAGACTTGATTTCCCAGACAGGTTTATTAGCGTACCGTCCGAAAGTAATCTTGTCGATCTCAGTTGCTCCTTTTTCTTTGACAACTGCTTCTGCTTTTTCTTGAGAAGTTCCATTTTCTAGTTGGTAAACATAAATATTGTTGTTGCTTTTTTCTATTAAAACAGCAATGGGTTTCTGATTCTTATCTTGACCAAGAACACTGTAATAGCTTTCTAAACCATTAAAAATATCAACCTGGTTAACCGTTTCTAGATTCGCATACTGCTTAGCAAGTCTTTCCCCTTCGACTTTTGCAGTTTGATAAGGTTTCATACTAAGCCATACCAAATAGAGAAAGGAAGAAGTCACAACTAGAGCCAGCAAGGTTAGCCCAATAGTATACTGAAATAATAGGGAATTTTTTTCTTTTTTTTGTCTCTTTTTCACTCGTCTATTTTACCATCTATCCAAGTGAATTACAAGTGAATAAAGGGAGGGCTTCTTGATATCCCAGATGTTGTTAGACTTTCAAACTAAAGCACCAACCATTGATTCCACAGGCTTAGCTGCATGCGTCATTTAGAAATTTAATCTTACAATTCATTGATTTTTAATTTGTGAGCAAATGATTTGCAAATGATTATCATTTGTTGTAACATATATTGTAACAACAGATAAAACTCTGATTAAAATTTAAAGGAGACACCCTATGTCTAAAAAAGTATTATTTATCGTTGGTTCACTTCGTGAAGGTTCTTTTAACCACCAAATGGCCCTAGAAGCTGAAAAAGCTCTTGCTGGAAAAGCTGAGGTAAGCTACCTTGACTACTCAGCCATTCCTCTCTTCAACCAAGAACTTGAAGTTCCAACTCTTCCATCTGTTGCGGCTGCTCGTGAAGCTGTTTTAGCTGCTGATGCCATCTGGATTTTCTCTCCAGTCTACAACTTCTCAATTCCTGGAACAGTGAAAAACTTGCTTGACTGGCTTTCACGTGCCATCGACTTGTCTGATACCCGTGGAGCATCTGCACTTCAAGATAAGATTGTTACAGTATCTTCAGTTGCGAATGCAGGTCATGATCAGCTCTTTGCGATTTACAAAGACCTCTTGCCATTCATCCGTACACAAGTTGTTGGTGGTTTCACTGCAGCTCGTGTCAACGATTCTGCTTGGGAAGATGGTAAATTAGTTCTCGAAGACAGCATTGCTGCTTCTTTGAAACAACAAGCAGAGGACTTGCTTCAAGCTATTCAATAATTGCAACAAAAGGAAAAAGATAGTAGAAAATGTTATTTCTACTATCTTTTTTTGTTAATCAACAAGTTCTGCAATCATACTATGTTTGAGTGGTAGACTACACATCACTAGAAGGAAGATAAATGAAGACTGAACCCAGAAGAGGGCCAAGTCAAAAATTCCATGCACAGCAACCACTGTTAAAAATGAAAGATAGAGTCCAAGAATCGGTCGTTTACTTGGTACTTGACTCATATCAATTAATTTTCGGATTGGATCTGAAGAAGCAATCCCTAACAAGACAGTCCCTACTACACCGTAACTCAATATTGTATCGATATAGATACTATGCGCATGTTCATGATAAGGTGCAAAAATACGAGGATAAGCATGCATGTATGTTAGCGGGCCTTCTCCCCAGAAGGGGTTTTGTTTGAATAAGGTCATACCCGCATTCCAGATAGACACACGTTCTTCCATAGATGAATCAAGTGTTCCCATCCGAACTCCTAAATCACTAGAGAAGAGAAAGGCCAAGCCGATACCAAAGACTCCAATACTTAACCAGAAAGCACGCCAGTTTTTAATGGTAGTGAAAAGATAAATAATCGCACCAAATATGATAGCTGGAAATGCCGTTCTATTTTGAGTAAAGTTGAGCCCGAATAAATTCGCAAAGATTGCAATCACTGAGAAGATTCTCAACCATCTCAATTTAGTTGTACTAATTAAGTAAAATCCAATCATGATACAGAAACAACAGATAATCCCATAATAGTTAGGATTAAAGAAGGCTACTTCAGCCCGATTCTGATGCCAAACCTGCATCTTTGGTGATAAGAAGGTATAATCAAATTTCTTAACAATTTGAAAATGCTCCAAAGCTGCGAAAACCGAGGCTAGCACACTAAGCGATAAAATCCCTTGTAATACTAGTCTAAAAAATTTAGGAGTTAGATGAGCCTGGTAATAGTAAAAGAAAATCGCAAAGAGGAACATTCCCAGAGTAGCAACCATCCCCATGACATTTTGAGCCAGAAGAGAGATGACACCACTATAGCCAATAAATAAAAGAAGAATAGCATGGTTAGAGAGTCGTTTTAGAATCCCCTTCATTTCTCCTGTAAATATCAGACCTATTAAATAAGCGATAAAGATGATGATGAAAATATAAAAAGGCAAGAAAATACTTAGAATAACTGCTAGCAAGACTAGTTCCTGCTTAGAGAAGCCTTTCAATTTTTCAATGATACCTATTGATTTCACAACAGATCCTTTCTCTCTGCGCTATAATGCACAGATATATAAACTATTAAAACATTTTACCATTTTTCAAAGAATTTGAAAACCACTTTGTCTATATCATCTTAACTAAAACTTGGTAAAACTTTATAAGAAACGAGGATTCCTCTCATAAAAGTAGTCTATCTTTTGTAAAATTATGGTACAATTAAATTAATTTTCCCGGAAAGGCTCTACCATGAAATCTTACCAAGAAGTCTATAAAATATTAGCTAGTGAATCCGATTATGTAAGTGGAGAAAAAATCGCTGAAGTATTAAACCTCTCTCGAACTTCTGTTTGGAAAGCGATTCAGCGTCTCCAACAGGAAGGTTTAGAAATTGACAGCATCAAAAACCGTGGCTACAAACTTCTTCGTGGAGACCTTATCTTACCTCAAGAAATCGAAAACAACAGCCCTATCACTGTTCAATTTAAACCTATCACCAAATCGACCCAGACTGATGCCAAGGAGGCCATGGAAGCTGGTGTCAAAGGAGATACACTCTACCTCTCAACTAGCCAAACGATGGGCCGTGGTCGATTTCAGCGTCCCTACTACTCTCCAGACAAGGGGGGAATCTATATGTCCCTCCACCTAAAACCTAATCTTTCTTATCTAGATTTACCAGCTTACACACTCTTGACTGCAGCTGCTATTTATAAGGCTGTTAAAAATTTGAGCTTGATTGATTTAGACATCAAGTGGGTAAATGATCTTTATCTAAATCAGAAAAAAATAGCCGGTATCCTAACTGAAGCCATTACTTCTATCGAAACCGGACTTGTTACAGATGTTATTATTGGTGTTGGGATTAACTTTTCTATCGCTGACTTTCCCAAAAATCTACAAGGGAAAGCTGGAAGTCTCTTCTCTCAGAACAGTCCTATCACTCGCAATGAACTGATTGCTGAAATTTGGAAATGTTTCTACGAAACAGATGCAGATGAGCTACTTTATCTCTATAAAAAACGCTCCATCGTTTTAGGAAAAGAAATTTCCTTCAAGAAGGATCAGGAAATAATCACAGGAAAAGCCTGTGACATTTCGGATCAGGGCCAACTGCAGATAGAATTAGCCACTGGTGAAAAAATCTGGCTCAATAGCGGTGAAGTTTCGCTTACCAAATAGTAAATACTCGTCAACAATATAAAAAATCGACCTCTCTATTGAGAAGGTCGATTTTCTTATCGTTTATTTTTTCAAACGTTCAACATCACGCGCAATAACAAGTTCTTCATCAGTTGGGATGACAAGGACACGAATTTTTGCAGCATCTGTAGAGATGTCTCCAGTTACACCAAAAACATTTTTCTCTGGATCTACATCACAACCGAACCAAGAAATACCAGTGATAACTTTTTCACGTACATCAGCTGCATTTTCACCAACACCAGCCGTAAAGATGATAGCATCAGCTCCGTTTAGGACTGCCAAATATTGTCCAATATGTTTTTGGATACGGTCAACGTACATTTCAAGAGCCAAGGTTGCATCAGGATCACCTGCTTCAACGCCAGCTTCTACATCACGCATGTCACTAGATTTACCAAAAATACCTTGTAAACCTGACTCACGGTTCAAAACATTAATCATATCTTCTGGTGTATTAAAATCATTTGTATGTTCCATAAGGTAAGGAATAATAGCTGGATCAATATCACCAGTTCTTGTTCCCATCATCACACCTGCAAGTGGAGTGAATCCCATAGATGTATCAACAGATTTTCCACCCTTAACCGCAGTAATAGAAGCACCATTACCGATATGACATGTAATTAATTTTAATTCTTCAAGTGGACGTCCCAACAGTTTTGCTGCTTCTTGAGCTACGAATTGGTGGCTAGTTCCGTGAGCACCATATTTACGAACTTTATTTTCTGTGTAATATTTAGTTGGCAGTGGGTAGCGGTAAGCTTTCTCAGGCATAGTTGAGTGGAAAGATGTATCAAAAACAGCAACACTAGTTACGTTTGGTAACAATTCCTTGAAGGCGCGAATTCCAGCTACGTTAGCTGGAGTATGTAGTGGTGCAAGTAGACCCAACTCTTCGATTTGAGCCAATACGTCACCTTCTACTACTACAGAGTCTGTAAAGACTTCACCACCAGCAACAACACGGTGCCCAACTCCTGTGATTTCATCGTAAGATTTGATAATATCAAAACGAATCAAGTCATCAAGCAAAATTTTAACAGCAACAGTATGATTTTCAATATCAGTGATTTCTTTTTCAGCACGACCATCGAATTTAACTGTTGAGATAGAATCTTTCAAACCAATGCGTTCAATTAAACCTTTAGCAAGAACCTGTTCTTCTGGCATTTGATACAGTTGCCATTTCAAACTTGAGCTACCGGCATTAATTGCAATTGTTTTAGACATAATTTTTCCCCTTTTTTAAGCGTTTTCAACTATTATATCAAATCTCAGTTCAAATTTCATGAATATTGACTCCAAATTTGAAACTTTTCCTTAAATTCCATCAAAATTTCAGGGTCACGAAGACTCGTAAGTGGATAAACAAATGGTTCAATCCCTTCTCCCGTCTTCTTCTGTAGAACAAAAATTGTTTTAGACTGAGCTCCGTGTGCAAAGAGATCCTCTGGTAAAGCTATGATTGCTACTAGTTGGGCTTTTTCAGTCAGCCATGATTTTAAAAGTTCACTCTGAGGGCTCGTCAAGAGGTCCGTTGGAGCTAGAAAAATCGCATAACCACCTGTTTTAAGATACTTGAGCGATTGTTCCATTAACAGATGATGCGCATAGGTATGTTCGCCCTTGGCTGCCACTTGATATCGCGAGGCTGTCTGATTATCTGGATAGTAACCGACAGGCAGGTCACTTACAATGATATCACTTTCTTTTAATACTTGTGGACGCACTGCATCTCCTTGGACAAAGCCCATTTGTAGATCCATAACTTCAGCCATGCTTGCTGCCAAATCAATCAAGAGATCATCTAGCTCTATTCCAAAGTAATCAACCTTTTTGTTCATAGATGTCAAGAAGCTAGATCCCAGAATTCCCATTCCAGAACCTAACTCTAACAGACTTAGATCTTCAGTAGGACAAAGCTGTTCTATGATAAAAATCATCAAGTGACCAATGGCATCCGGTGTGAACTGGTGGTTGGCTTGAAGAGGTTCTGTTTGCGCTGCCTTCATTAGCAAAAATTGATAGGTCCGTAACCACTCCTCTTTTCGAAGCGCTAAGCGTTTTAAGGCCTGGTTATTTTTTTTGACTTGCTCCAGATTGGTTTGACCATCGAGATAGATCCCATTTTGTTCAATCAAGGCATCATAAAAGCTTGTCGCCAAATCGTTTTGAATGATTTGGACATTTTCTAATAAATAGGTATATGCTTGTTCAATTTTTTCAAAATCCATAATCTTATCTTACCAAATTCAGAGCTGATTTTCCAGATTTTCATGATACTGAAATCAAATAAAAACCTCTGAGTTGACTCTCAAAGGTTTATTCTACTATTTACGATTTTCAACTGCAGCTGTCACAAAAGCAGTGTAGAGTTCTTCTGGACGGTTTGGGCGACTTGAAAGCTCTGGATGGTACTGGCAAGCCACAAAAAATTTGTTTTCTGGGATTTCAACAATTTCTACCAAGCGATTGTCTGGTGAAACACCTGAGAAGACAAATCCTGCTCCTTCAAACTGTTCACGGAAGGCATTGTTAAACTCATAACGGTGACGGTGACGGCGTTGCACCACCTCTTTGTTATGATAAGCTGCTGCTGCCTTAGTACCACGTTTTAGCTTAGAAGGATAAAGGCCCAAACGAAGGGTTCCCCCCATGTCCTCAACATCAATCTGATCACGCATGATATCGATGATAGGATATTTGGTATCAGGATTTAACTCTGCTGAATTAGCTCCTTCAAGTCCTAAGACATTACGTGCAAACTCGATACAGGTCAACTGCATACCCAAGCAGACTCCAAGCATTGGTACATCATTTTCACGTGCATAGCGAATCGCTTCAATCTTACCTTCTGTTCCACGTTGACCAAAACCACCTGGCACAATGATCCCGTCAGCATCCGATAGGAGTTCTGCCACAATTTCAGCTGTCACGTCATTGGCATTGACCCAATCAATCTTCACTTCTGCATCATTGGCATAACCAGAGTGTTTTAAGGCTTCAACAACGGAGATGTAGGCATCCTGTAACTCGACATATTTACCAACAAGTGCAATCTTGACTTGTTTTTTGAGGTTCATAACCTTATCAACCATAGCTGACCATTCTGTCATATCTGCTGCAGGTGCATCAATCTTCAAATGGTCGCAGACAATTTGATCCATGCCTTGTGCTTGCAGATTAAGTGGGATTTGGTAAAGATGATCCACGTCCAAGGACTCAATAACTGCTTCTGGTGCCACATCACAGAACTGGGCTAGTTTATTTTTAATCCCTTGTCCAGCTGGCTTTTCAGTGCGGATAACCAGCATATTAGGCTGGATTCCCAAACCACGCAATTCTTTGACAGAGTGTTGAGTTGGTTTGGTTTTCATTTCACCAGCTGCCTTGAGGTAAGGAAGCAAGGTTGTGTGGATATACATGACATTATCTGCACCCACATCTGCCTTCATCTGACGAAGAGCTTCTAAGAATGGAAGGGACTCGATATCACCGACAGTTCCCCCAACCTCTGTAATAATAACATCAGAGTCTGTCGTTAAAGCAGCACGCTTGATTTTTTCTTTCAAGGCATCTGTGATATGAGGAATAACTTGGACAGTTGCACCCAAATACTCTCCACGACGTTCCTTACGAAGAACTTCGCTGTAGATTTTACCAGTTGTCACGTTTGAGTATTTGTTAAGATTGATATCGATGAAACGTTCATAGTGACCCAAGTCCAAATCTGTCTCAGCCCCATCATCAGTTACAAAGACTTCCCCATGCTGATATGGGCTCATGGTCCCTGGGTCTATATTGATATAAGGGTCAAATTTTTGAATGGTCACCTTCAAACCACGGTTTTTTAAAAGACGTCCAAGGCTCGCTGCAACGATACCTTTCCCAATAGACGACACCACTCCACCAGTTACAAAAATATATTTCGTAGACATAGATTCCTCTTTCTAAAATGCTCAAGGTCCTGCTCACTAGTAGGGGAGATAGAAAACAAGACCTTCATCAATAACCACAATCCAGGATAAAAGTTCCCGGAAAAACAAAAATAGCTCCCTAATAACTAGGGAGCTCCGACCTCTAAAAGAGGTGCCCGAACAATATCTTACCTCAATTCGACTCATTTGTCAAATCAAATTGACTATCAGATTTTAGTATCTTACCTTCAAGTATGAATAATCATTAAAAAAACAAGGAAATTTCCCTTGCTTTTTTGTATTATTCTTCTTCGTCCTCAGAATCTTCGTCATCTTCTTCATTAAGATCGACATCTTCTCCAAGATCATCTGGTGCAATTTCGTTGATTTCAGCGTCGTATGCTTCTACTTCGTTCTTCTCATCATCTGGATTTTCATCATCATAAGAAAGAGCTGGATCTTCTTCGTAGGCATCTTCATCTTCTGGATCATCTGCGCCATAATCAATGGCATCAGCATCTCCGTCCATAAAGGCATTAACGCGTTTTTTCTTAGCTTTAGGTGCTACTTCTTCATCGTCACTTTCCTCAAGAGCAATGATTTCTTCATCAATTTCATCTACTCCATACCATGAACGAAGACCCCATTTGTTATCTCCAAGTGAGATAAAACTACCGTCAAAGTTCAATTCTGTATAGAACAAAGGTAGTGCTTCACGAATATCGCTATTAGAGGTACCAAGATAGTTTTGGATTTCATTAACCAAATCGCTAAAATGCATTTCGTGATCGCGACCACGGAGTTCCAAGATGGCACGAGCCACCTCAATCATAGATAGTTCACTTTTTTCTTGCCCAGCAAATACTTCTAATTCCAAAGCGTTTCTCCTCATTTTTTACTACTAACGCCAGAGCATATAAACTCTGGTCTCATTTTATCATGTACTCTTTATTGTACGATAATTTTCGTTATTAGTCAAAGGTTTAGAAGAAATTAATGTGAAATATTTCAGCTAATTGAAAGACCTGGGAGATACACTCTCAGGTCCACTACTTTATTTATAGCTCAAAGCTCGTTTAAAGGTTTTCCAGATGCCTAAGTCATCTGTTTGAAGAACTAAGCTAGCATACATACGGCCGATAAAGACTGTTGCAGTTACTGCAAAAATGACTGTTATAGCAAGCGAAATCCATGCTTCTAAACTACTTGCATAGCCATTAATAGCTCTAAAAGGCATAAAGAAAGTTGAGATAAATGGGATATATGAGCCAATCCTCAAAACCAAATTATCTCCAGATGTTCCTAAGGAAGTTACTCCAATAAATCCTACCATAATTAAAAGCATCAAAGGCGACAAGGCTTTACCAGAGTCTTCAGGCCGAGAAACCATCGAACCTAGAAAGGCAGCCAAAACCACATACATAAAGAGACTGACTAAGACAAACAATAAGGTATTGACTGAAAAGGCTTCTCCTAAGTGGTTTAAAATACCTGAATTTGCTAATAAGGGCATATCTTTAAAGAATAAGATTGCTACAAGTCCTCCAATGACATAAATGCCAATATGGGTCAAAATGACAAGAAGTAAAGCAATCATCCGTGCGTAGAAATAATGGCTAGCACGAATACTTGAGAAGACCACTTCCATAATTTTTGTTCCTTTTTCACTAGCTACCTCTTGAGCAGTGACACTAGCATAGGTAATCAAAATCATATAAAGAAACAAACCTAGTCCTGCAGCCGCAAAGGTCTGAACCATCTTTTTATTTTCCTTGGCTTCATCTATCTGCTCTGTGAATTGAATTGTTTGCGCCAAACGTTTTTCCTGTTCCTGAGACAAATTTGCTTCTGAACGGTTGAGTTGGGATTGAAGTTCATTCAACTTAGCAGTCACAGCTAATTTAATGCCACTCTCTAGTGAAGTCTCTCCATGATAGACCACCTTAAGTACACTATCTTCTTGATCAATGGTCAGATAACCTTTTATTTTCTCATCCTTGATAGCTTCTTGCGCACTTGCTTCATCCTTATAGTCAAAGTTAATGCCATTGGTCGACTTGAGCCCCTCTGTTACAGCAGGCACCGAACTAACTACTGCCACTTTATTATTTTGAGCTAGAGAAGAACCTTGGAGATACCCAATTCCTCCAGACAAGCCGATAAAGAGAAATGGTGAGATTACCATAAAGAAGAAACTCCAGGATTTGACATGACGTAGATAGGTTTCTTTGATTACAACCAACATATTTCTCATACTTCCACCCCTGATTCTAGTTTAAAGATTTCATCGATTGTCGGAGCTTGCTGGTCAAAGGTCGCAATATAGTGTCCTTGAGTCAAGATAGCAAAGAGCTCCTGTCCAGCATTTTCGTCATCTAGAATAAGCTTCCAAATCCCCTGCTTGGTCAAGCTAGCATGAGTGACATGTGGGAGTTTTTCCAACTCTTCCTGACTCTTTTCACTTGCAACAAAGAGACGAGTTTTGCCGTATTGATTACGGACATCTTGGACTGGTCCATGCAAGACGACACGACCATCACGAATCATCAGGATATCATCACACAGCTCTTCGACATTGGTCATGACGTGGTCAGAAAAGATAATGGTCGCTCCACGTTCTTTTTCTTTGAGGATAACCTGCTTGAGCAACTCGGTATTAACTGGATCTAAACCACTAAAGGGTTCATCGAGAATAATCAAATCTGGTTCATGCATTAAAGTAATGATCAGCTGAATCTTTTGTTGATTCCCTTTTGAGAGGCTCTTAATTTTGTCTGTCAGTTTTCCCTTAACTTCCAGTTTTTCCATCCATTGAGGGAGTTTTTCTTTGACCTCTTTTGCATCCATGCCTTTTAATGTTGCCAAATAACGCACTTGTTCAAGGACTGTCAGCTTAGGCATGAGACTACGTTCTTCGGGTAGATAGCCAATCCGAGCATAGGTTTCCTGACGGATTTCCTGGCCATCAAACTGAATCTCGCCCTGATATTCTAAAAATTTCAAAATACTGTGGAAAATAGTTGTTTTCCCAGCTCCATTTTTCCCAACTAGACCCAAAATACGTCCTGACCGTGCTTGACAATCTACACCAAACAAAACTTGTTTAGGTCCAAAACTTTTTTCAAGATTGCGGATTTCTAACATAATCTACCTCCTACGAATCTTATCCTCATTATACTCTTTTTAATAAACATTACAAGGATTTATGTACATTTTTATTGGTAGAATTCGCTTGGAATTTTTTATACAAAAATAATAAAATTCACATTTATTTATCTTTCCAATACCATGCATTTACCAAGATAAAAAAATCCATCCCAAGGGATGGATTGAAGGTTCTTAACGCACTTCTGCATTCACTTTTTCTTCGAGAGAAGCTTGGATTTTTTCCATGTAGCGTGCGACTTCTTCATCAGTCAAGCTATCTTCTGGATTTTGGAAGGTCAAGCTATAAGCCATTGACTTCATACCAAGTCCTAGTTTTTCGCCAGAGAAGACATCGAAGAGTTTGATATCAGTCAAACGCTTCACGCCAGCAGCTTTGATGGCGTCTACCACATCTTGATGAGTCACTTCTGCCTTTAGAAGAAGAGCAATATCACGGCTGACTGCTGGGAACTTAGTAATTTCCACAAATGGAGTAGCTGGTTGAAGAGATGCTTCAATAGCAGAAAGGTTAAGCTCCACTACATAAGTTTCTGGAATGTCGTAAGCCTTAGCCGTAACAGGGTGTACTTGACCGAGGAAACCAAGAACTTGGTCACCGAGTGAGATCAAGGCTGTACGTCCTGGGTGAAGACTAGTAATTTCAGAGGTTGCTGTATAAGTCACTTCCAGTCCTAGGCGAGTAAAGAGTGCTTCAAGGATTCCCTTAGCATAGAAGAAGTCAACAGGAACTGCTGCTGTTTGGAAGTCTTTTTCAGCGACTAAACCAGTCAAAGCAAAGGCGAAACTGTTGATTTCGTTTGGCAATTCTTCTTTTGGATTACCAGTTTGCTCAAAGACTTTTCCAATCTCATAAAGAGCCAAGTTTTTATTCTTACGTGCTACATTGTAGGCAACTGTATCCAAAATACCTGAAACCATATTTTGACGGAGAACTGAACGGTCCACGGTCATTGGCCACATGAGCTCTGTTAAGTTGCTTGGCTGAATCGTAAATTCAACTGCCTTTTCAGGAGTTGTCAGAGCATAAGTAATGATTTCAGTTAATCCTGCTCCCTCAGCAATAGTCCGAACTTGACGACGGAGTTTTTGTGTCGCAGTCAATTCACCAGCTGTACCATCGTCTTTTGGAAGACTGGTTGGCAAGCGGTCATAGCCATAGATACGTGCGATTTCTTCAAAGAGATCAGCTTCAATGGTGATATCCCAACGGCGACGAGGGACGCTGACAGTAAAGCGATCAGCATTTCCAGAAATTCCAAATCCAAGGCGACGGAAGACATCTTCTACATCGGCGTAGGAAAGCTCTGTACCGAGGACACGGTTGACGTCTGCAAGAGTGGAAGAAACTTCTACATCTGAAGTATCAAGCTGACCTGCTGAAACAATACCCTTACGCACAGTTGCACCTGCAAGCTCTGCAATCATGCTCGCTGCTGCATCAAGGGCTTCATTGACAGTTGCCACGTTGATGCCTTTTTCAAAACGAGAAGATGATTCAGAACGAAGGTTAAGACGACCACTAGTCTTACGGATTGATTTGCCATTGAAGACAGCTGCTTCAAGGACAACACGACTAGAGTTTTCAGAGATTTCTGTAGCTTGACCACCCATAACACCTGCAAGGGCTACTGGTTTATCAGCAACAGTGATGACTAAGTCATTTGATTCCAACTCACGTTCTTCACCGTCCAAGGTTACCAATGTTTCACCTTCACGCGCTTCACGCACACGGATTTCGCTGCCTTCAAAGGTATCCAAGTCAAAGGCATGCATCGGCTGACCAAAGTAAAGAAGGATATAGTTGGTCACGTCCACCACGTTATTGATTGGACGGATGCCTTCATTCATGAGGAGGTTTTGCAACCATTGTGGACTTGGTGCGATGGTCACATTGTCCAAGATACGGGCTGCATAGTATGGAGACTTGTCTGTGTCAATGCTGACAGAAAGAGCATCGGCTGTAGCTTGGTCTGTTTCTGAAAGAGCAAATTCTTTAAAGTTAACTGCCTTGTCATAAATCGCTGCTACTTCGTACGCTACCCCACGCATAGAAAGAGCGTCTGCACGGTTTGGAGTGATAGAAAGCTCGATAATTTCATCATCCAAGTCTAGGTAAGAGAAGACTTCATCTCCTGGAACAGCATCTTGAGGCAAGATTTGGATCCCATCTGCAAATTCCTTTGGTACAACGGAGTCAGAAATGCCCAACTCACCAAGGGAACAGATCATCCCGAGTGACTCTAAGCCACGGATTTTTCCTTTTTTGATCTTGTAGTTGTCAGCAATACGAGCACCTGGAAGAGCCACCATGACCTTGATGCCTGCACGCACATTTGGTGCTCCACAGACGATTTGACGGGCTTCTTCTTCACCCACATTGACTTGGCAGACATGCAAGTGTGTTTCTGGCACATCTTCACAAGACAAGACTTCTCCGACGACAATTTTTGAGAGACCAGCAGCAGGTGATTCCACACCTTCTACTTCGATTCCTGTGGTTGACATTTTTTCAGCCAACTCTTGTGATGGCACATCAATGTCCACCAATTCTTTTAACCATTTATAAGATACTAACATAATTCTGATTGTAAGATCCCAGTAAGAGAGACCTTTTCAATTCCTTTCTTTTTCTTTGAGGCAGTCCTCACCATTTCTCATTGAGAGAAGATGATTAGTACAGTATAGGACTGTGTTTCAGGTTTCAATCTTATTTAAACTGTTCTGAGAAGCGGACATCGCCTTGGTAGAATCCACGGATATCGTTGATTCCGTAACGAAGCATAGCGACACGCTCTTGACCAAGACCAAAGGCAAAACCAGAGTATACAGTTGCATCGATACCACTCATCTCAAGGACACGTGGGTGAACCATTCCGGCACCCATAATCTCGATCCAACCTGTTTTTTTACATACGTTACAGCCATCTCCACCACACTTGAAGCATGAAACGTCAACCTCAACAGAAGGCTCTGTGAATGGGAAATATGATGGACGCAGACGAATCTGGCGCTCTTCACCAAACATTTTGTGGACAATCAACTGAAGAGTTCCTTGAAGGTCAGCCATAGAGATGTTTTTCCCAACAACCAAGCCTTCGATTTGGTGGAATTGGTGACTGTGGGTCGCATCGTCTGTATCACGACGGAATACACGTCCTGGTGAGATCATCTTCAAAGGACCTTTAGAAAAATCATGGGCGTCCATCGCACGCGCCTGAACTGGAGACGTGTGGGTACGGAGCAAGATTTCTTCTGTGATGTAGAAAGTATCCTGCATATCACGGGCTGGGTGGTCTTTTGGAAGGTTCATACGCTCGAAGTTGTAGTAGTCTTGTTCTACTTCAAATCCATCCACGACTTGGTAACCCATACCGATGAAGATATCTTCGATTTCTTCACTAGTTTGTGTGAGAACGTGACGGTGACCAGTCGCAACTGGACGACCTGGAAGCGTCACATCGATGCTCTCACTTGCTAGTTGAGCTGCAACCTTCTTTTCTTCCAAGAGCTTAGCTGTTTCTTCAAAGGCAGCTGTTAGGACGTCACGAGCCTCATTTACGTGTTTTCCGATAACAGGACGCATTTCTGCAGAAACGTCTTTCATCCCTTTAAGGATTTCAGTCAGTGACCCTTTTTTCCCAAGGACTGAGACACGCAATTCTTGCATCTCTTTTTCATTTTCAGCAGTAATCTGCTTCAAGCTAGCTAGCGTTTCTTCACGAAGCACTTTTAATTGTTCTTCAATAGTTGACATAATTCCTCCATCAGTCGATTATCAGAAAAAAAGAAAACCACATGCCAAAAACTCCACTCGGAGCGTTGACACGCGGTACCATCCGTTTTCATCTGACAAGTCAGACCTTTATTTCTGAATCCCTGCGCAAGTGAATTCACCCAGTTTTCATATAGAGAGCTTTCAGTCACGGCTCTCCTCCCTGATATACTTCCCCTGAGATACTAGTCTTGCAGATTCCTATTTAATTACTAAATATTTTATCAAATTTCAAGCATTCTTGCAAGGTATTTTGCGCCTAATCAACATAGTCTCCACCTTCAAAGCCGTAATACTCTTCCAAACTGAGGCCACTTGCAGCAATTTCTTTGGCTTCTTTACCAACATAGCGAAGGTGCCATTCCTCAGCCATATAACCTGTCTCTTTTTCCTTACCTTTGAGGTAACGAACGACAAAGCCATAGTCTGCGGCGTGGTCTAAAAGCCATTGAGCAGCCTTTTCTTCTGTCACTAAGTTTCCATTTGTTCCTATTAGGTCAAAGGCAAGCCCAGTTTGGTGTTCACTATAGCCAGGTCTTGCAGAATAGCGGTCAGCCTCAGCCTTGCCATCTTGGTTGACATAATCCTGATACAGTTTAACCTGAGTTTCATAACTTCTAAATCCACTATAGTGGTCGCTAATCGGGAATCCTGCTTGCTGCATTGCTGCAATAAGTTTTAACAGTTCTGCCTTTGCGGTAGGATTTTCTCCAGGATTATAATCTTTGGACATAGGATAATGCTTGTTAGCTACAACAATCTCATCATACTTACCTTGAATACTGTAGTGATCTCCTTTGTCTACTACTTCTGCCTTCTTTTGGCTAGCTTCCTGAGACTTGCTACCAACAGTTCCTTCTTGTACAGTCGATTGCTCTGAAGAAGTTTTTGCGTCAGAAGTCTCTGTTTTTTCTTGTGAACAAGCTGCCAATGTCAAGGCTAATAAGCTTGACAAGACAAGATATCTTTTTTTCATGGTTTATCCTCTCATATGATAACTTTATCCAATTCAACAGATAACAATTGGATTAAGTTTTGTAATTGTTTTGGTTGCACTTGGCAATCTTCTGCTGCCATTTCTTCCCAAGGAACCCACCAGACTGGACCACGCCCATTAAGTCCGTGTCCCTTCATATCACCAGCTCGTCTTGGAAAAATATGCCAGTGAACATGAGCGTCTCCATTTCCCAACAACTCTACATTCATCTTTTCAGCAGAAAAAGCCTTAGAGACAGCTTCCTGAACCAGACTCATTTCCTCTAAAAAGCGGAGTTTGACAGTTGGATGTAGATGATGTAATTCTGTGACATGTTCCTTGACTAGAAAAAGAGTGTAGCCTTCAAAATACTGGTGGTCTCCGATGACAACATAGCCTGTTTCCAGTTCTTTTACAAAGTAGGGATTTTCCCCTGCCTTAATCAATTCAATTCGATCACAAATCAAGCACATTTTAGTTTACCAAGTCACTCTTAAGATAAGCATCTACCATACGCTCAGTAGCCACTACAGAATCAACATGAGTCCGCTCGTAAGAGTGACTAGACTCAATACCTGCACCAAGAAGAGCGTGTTTGACTTCTGCTCCAGCTGACATAGCTGCAGAAGCATCCGAACCGTAAAATGGATAGATATCTAGTTTAAATGGAATGTCTTGCTCTTTTGCTAGAGCTACCAAGTGTTGGCGGAACTCGTAGTGATAAGGACCTGAAGCATCTTTGACACAGATAGACACTGTGTACTCATCTGTCTGTTGGTCATCTCCCATTGCTCCCATATCTACTGCTAGATATTCGACAACTTGACTTGGAATACTTGAGTTAGCCCCATGCCCCACTTCTTCAAAGACTGAAAAGGCAAAATGAGTAGTAACTGGAAGCTCAATCCCTTCTTCTTTATAGACTTTAAGGAGATTGAGGAGAATAGCTGCACTCACCTTGTCATCCAAATGACGAGACTTGATAAAGCCTGTATCAGTTACGATTGTTCGAGGGTCAAAGCTGATAAAATCTCCAACTTCGATACCGAGTGTGCGTGTTTCCTTATCATTGGTTACTTTTTCGTCCAAACGTACTTCCATATTGTCCTGCGTACGTTCAGCTGTCCCCGCATCCTTGTATACATGGCAAGAAGTTTGGTGGATCAAAATCGTACCTGAAACTGTTTTTCCTGTACTAGCCACATGGACCGTACAGTTTTCACCTTCAATCATATTCCAAGGATAGCCTCCAATACGGTCCATTTTGAGGCGACCGTCTGGTTTAATAGCACGAACGATAGCTCCCAAAGTATCTACATGGGCAGTCACATAACGCTGTTGTTCGTCGTTTTGACCTTTGATTGTTACATTGACACCACCTTTAGCAGTACGGACAGGTTGATATCCAAGCTTTTCAAGCGTCTCAACCAAATAATTGGTAATTTCACGCGTAAAACCTGTTGGCGACGCGATAGCAGTTAGTTCTTTAATATATTCTACAGTTTGATTCATTTCTTCACCTCTTGCTACCATTATATCACTTTTCCCATTTTAGTATGTGTAAAAAGGAAAAACTGAAATACTTTGATAACGAAAGGAAATTATGGTGAAATAAAAGTAGTTCTTATGATGAAAGGAAAAAATATGAACAAATATTTCAAAATGACGCTTCTCTTAGCCTTACCGTTGGCATTCTTGTTGGGATGTTCTAAACAATCATCAACAGCTTCTAACTCTTCAAAAGCAGAGACAAGTGAAGTAAAAACTACTGAGGCTGAAACTACAGAAAAGAAATCTGAAGTAAAAACAGTGACCTTTGTAAATGATACTCATAGTGATCTTAATTCTACTTTAACCTATACTGTAGATGGAGATAACGTATTGAAACATTCAGGTCATAACGTCTATGACCCAGAAGCTATCGGTACTACTGCAGAAAAACTCAAAACATCCGTTGAAGAAGCTTATAAAGGTTATGAAGGTCTTAAAGGTGTTACCCATAGCATTGAGATTAAAGACGGAAAAGTCGTTCAACATACTGAAATTGACTTCACAGTTGCAAGTCTTGACGAACTTAAAAAAGCCTTACCAGATGAATACTCTGGTATTGGTGACAGTGTTAGCTTTAGCGCCTCTGAGAAAATGTTAAAAGATCTTGGATATACTGAAAAAACTAACTAATTGTCATTTTCAATAATAAAAAACCTCGGCTAATGCCAAGGTTTTTTATTATTCCATTTCAAAGGCTTCACTTTCTTGTTTATTTGGAAGAACGAGAGAAAGTAAGATTCCAACAATTGCTGGCACTAACCATGGTAGAGAGGCATCCGCGAATGGTAGCGCGTTAACGATATTTGCAAGAAAGTCAATCTTAAATGTAGATCCTAAAACACTGGCAATAGCAATGGCAGTGACAAGTCCAACAGTCAACTGCATACCTGGTTTAGAAAGGGCGATAAATTTGTTAACAATCACAATCATGACAATAGCAATCGTGATTGGATACAAGACAACTAGTACTGGAACTGAGTATTTGATAATAGCACTCAATCCAAGGTTTGCGATAGCAAAACCAATCAAGGTAAAGACAGTCGCATAAACCTTGTAGCTGATTTGTGGGAAGCGGTCGTTGAAGAATTCAGCTGTTGATACAATCAAGCCTACAGTCGTTGTGAAACAAGTCACAGTTACCATGACTGCAAGGAAAAATTGCGCTATCGAACCAAATATTTCTTGTGTTGCTTGTGACAAGATATAAACTCCTGGAGTTCCTCCTTGCATTGCTTCAGCAGTTACTGGGAAATGATTGCCTAAGAATCCTAACCCGATATAGAGAGCACTAAATCCAAGAGTCACAACGATTCCAACAACCCAAATAGTTGAAATGTATTCTTTCTTACTTGAAAATCCAAGCTGTTTCAAGGTTTGAACAGCGATAACACTAAAGGCAACAGAAGCAAGCGCATCAAGTGTATTGTATCCCTCAAGGAAGCCTGCACCAAAGGCCGAAGTTTGATAGGCACCTGATGCTGCTTGCGGTGCGTTCCCACCATATTTAAAGGCCCCAAGGATAACCAGAACAACAATCAAAATCGCAAATACTGGAGTCAAGATTCGTCCAATACGATCCAAAATCTTTGAAGGATTAAGGGCGATTAAATAGGCTGCAACAAAGTAGAGAATGGTAAAGATAATCAAATCTAAACCCTTATCTGCTTCAGCTAGAAGGGGACTAATACCGACTTCAAACGATGTTGTTGCTGTACGTGGAATGGCAAAGAATGGACCAATCGACAAGTACAAAGCTGCAAGATAAATCGTCGCAAACCATGGAGAAATTTTCTTAGAAATCTCATAGATATAACCCTTAGGATTAAGGGTCCCAATAATCAAAGTTAGGACGGCAATCCCAACACCTGAAAATACAAATCCTGCAATGGCAGGAAGGAAGTTTTCTCCAGACTGTGCGCCTAGAGTTGGAGGGAAAATCAAGTTACCTGCTCCAAAAAATATTCCAAACAGAAGTAATCCTGTTAAAGCACCTTTTTTAGTCATAAACTCTCCTTATAAAATTAAAATACTTTCTTAGTATAACATGTTTAAAGGCATGAAAAGGCTATCTCGAAATAATTCTAAAATGTTTTCAATTTTCGGAATTTTAGAGCAAAATAATTCCCTTCGAGACCTTTTCTATTTCAGTCTCAAAGGGAGTTTTTCTTATTCTAAGGCATCCATGCCACCTTGGACATTTGTAACCTCATAGCCTTGTTCTGCTAAAAATTGACAAGCGCGTGCTGAACGCATTCCTGATTTACAAATCACGTAGTAAAGTTGGTCTTTTTCCAGTTGTTTATAAGTATCAGCCAGTTGACTGAGAGGGAAATTACGAGCACCTTCTAAATGAAGAGCCTCAAATTCCTCTACTTCTCTCACATCCAGCACAGAAAGTGACTCTTTCTGATAAAGCTGGTAAAAATCGTTAAAAGTAATTTCTTTCATTTTGTTTCTCCAAGAATCTTTTTGACTATAGTCTTCAAATCAGGTAGAACTTCTTCTTCAAACCAAGGATTTTTTTTCATCCAGATTTGGTTGCGTGGTGACGGATGCACCAAAGGGAAATAATCAGGCAAATAATCCTTAAAGCGATGCACACGATCCGTTACCTTACCACTGACCTTTTCATGCAGATAATAAGCCTGAGCATACTGGCCAATCAAGAGGGTTAATTGAATATCTGGCAACTCCTTCAAAAGTTTTGGGTGCCATTTTTCTGCAAAACCTGGACGAGGTGGTAGGTCACCCGATTTCCCATGTCCTGGAAAGTAGAAATCCATAGGCATGACTGCAAAGTAACCTGAATTATAAAACGTATCTTCATCCACACCTAGCCACTCTCGCAAGCGGTCACCACTTTTATCCTTCCAGTAAAGTCCTGCTTCTTGAGTTTTGAGTCCAGGAGCTTGCCCAATGATATTGATACGAGCTGTTTTTGGTGCTGCAAATAGTGGCTCGATGCCTTGCTCAGTATAGCTGGCATTCTGTGGATCCGCCATGATGGCTTGCTTGATTTTTTCGATTTGAGACATCTGTTTCCCTCCAAAAAGAAGTCCAAGCATAAAATCTCAGACTTCTAGATCATTATTTGATCAATTCATAGATAGCTTCAGCGTAGATGGCTGCTGCACGGAAAAGATCGTCCAAGGCGATAAATTCATTAGCCTGGTGCATAGTATCGATAGAATCTGGGAACATAGCACCGTAGGCTACACCACGCTCTAATAGACGTCCAAATGTTCCTCCACCGATGACTTGTTCGTGACCTTGAAGACCTGTTTGTTTTTCGTAAACATTCAACAAGGTTTGAACAAGTGGATCTTCCATTGGCACATAGTGAGGAGTGTGACCATGCTCAGAAAGGCTAACTGAAGCAACAGGCAAGCTTTCAAGAACTGACTTGATTTGCTCTGGGCTTGTTCCTTTTGGATAACGGAAATTGAGGGCAATAGTATTGTCAGCACTTGTTTCATCAAAGCGGAAGACACCCGCATTCATAGAAAGGGCACCCATTTTTTCATCTACATGAGCAACCTTCAAATTCTTGCCTTCGTGGTCATTCAAGAGAATCTTACCAGCAATATCGATGTAGTCTTTTGCAGGTCCTTCAAAAGCAAATTGGCTGAGGAAGAGAGCGAGATAAGTCGCACCATTGACACCTGAAGCAGGCATAGCACCATGAGCTGATTTACCAATTACAGTCACCTTGTACTGACCGTTTTCTTCTTGAATTTCTCCTCTGAGTTTGTGCTCTGCAACAAAGGCGTCTAGTTTCCCTTGCAAGTCAGCTAAGTCACCTGAAACGACTGCAGTTGCTGATTCAGGTACCATGTTTTCACGCAAACCACCTGTAAAGCTGTGAAGACGTGCTGCACCAGTATTTTCACCAGCAAAGTGAAGGTATTCTGTGATATTTCCTTTTTCACCATTGATGATAGGGAATTCAGCATCTGGAGAGAAGCCAAAGTCTGGTTTTGCAAGTCCTACATGCTCAAAGTAGTAGTCCATATCTGCCCAACCTGACTCTTCGTCAGTTCCGACGATGAAACGAACTTTCTTAGAAGTTGGAAGTCCCAATTCTTTGATGATTTTCAAACCATAGTAACATGCTGTAGTTGGTCCCTTGTCATCAGAAGCACCACGCGCATAAAGACGACCATCTTTGATAGTTGGAGTGTAAGGGTCAGTGTCCCAACCACTACCTGCTGGCACTACGTCCATGTGGGCAAAGATTCCGAGAACTTCTTCTCCTTCACCAAACTCGAAATGTCCGGCATAGTTGTCGACATTTTTTGTTGAGTATCCGTCACGGTCTGCGATTTCAAGGAATTTCTCCAAGGCTTTTACTGGACCAGGTCCAAATGGATGTTGCGCATCTGCCTTGCTATCATCACGTTCTGAGTTGATTTCTAAAAGGCTAAACAAGTCAGCCAAGAGGTCTTCTTTGCGTTTTTCTACTTCTGCTGTAAAATCAATAACTGTCATTTTTTCTCCCTATCTCTTCTCGATAATTTCATCTACTGGCAAGCGGTAGCTTGGTTCTAACTTCTCATCTGTGTAACCAACTGTGATCAAAAGTTCTGGACGGAAACGTTCTTCGATTTCCAAGACTTCATTGGCTTTTGATTTGTCAAAACCAAGGATAATGTTTGAACCAATTCCCTGGTCAGTCAGTGCAAGGACCAAGTTCATAGCTACTAGTCCTGCATTAAGAGCCAAGTAGTCACTAACTTGTTGATCGCTGTAACGCTCAAACTCAGCTGGAAGATTTTTCAAGAAGTACTGAAGTTGCTCTTCTGAGAAATTGTTGGCACCACCAGTACGGGCAATCTTGCGAGCACGTTTAGCTAAGTCTGTATCTGTAAACAAGGCAATCGTTACAGGTGCAGATGCTACTTGCTCATAGTTTGCACCGTAAGCCAATTTTGCTAATTCAGCATTTTTCTTACGAACCACGACGAATTTCCAAGGCTGGCTGTTGTGGGCACTTGGTGCCAAGGTTGCGATTTCAATAGCTGTACGAACATCCTTCGGATCGACAGGTTTATCAATAAAATGCTTAGTCGCATGACGTTTTTTATTTAACTCAAGAAATTTCATAAGCAAGTTCCTTTTCTATTTCTACTGCTTCCATTTTACCACATTCTGAAAGAGCTTGCAGAGTTTTTTCATAAGTAGAGATCTTTATCCCATCTCTTAAGTAAAAATCACAAGCTTTTCAACCGCCTAACTAGCACTACATTCATAATAGAGACTTTCTGCATAAGAAAAAGTAGACGATTACTCGCCTACTTTGCTCATATTATTGCGCTGAAACAATTTTACTTGCAGATTCAATCGCTTGTTTCATGCCATCACGTGCAGTCTTCAACTGTTGGAGAAAGACATTACGTGCTTCTGCAGGAATTTCTGTATCGTCAGAACCTGCGCTTGACAAGCCATCATTAAATGCCTTTCTTGAAGTTTCTAGTGAGTTAAGAGCAGGCTCCACTTGTTGTTTATAAGCATCTTTTTGAGCCTCAGGAACTTTGTTACCGATTTCTTCAACATATTTCTTATAGCCGTCAATCAACTTACCAAAAAGAGTTTTCATATCTCCAATTGTTTTAGCGTTGTCAATTTCTTCATCTGTTAGAAGAGTAACTTCAGATGTGTTTGTCTTTGAGTTATCTGTTTGTGATGAAGCTGATGTTTGTTCAGTCGTGCTTGAAACTTTACTTGCAGAATCAGAAGATTTATTTCCACAAGCTGCTAAAGTTGCAACTGATAAGAGCACAAGGCCAGCAGTAAGAAGTTTTTTCATGACTATCTCCTTTAAATAGTTTTATGATACCTATATTTTAAAATAAAATAATTTTATTGTCAAACATTTACCGAATTATTGAAGCTAAAAAGCTCATTGAGTTCACTATTTTTAAAATCTATATTAAATTTATCGAAAATGTTCAAAAGATTATCCAAGACCGAGGTTTAGACTTGAACGTAGTTGACTTGGAAAGCAACGACAATCCAAACAACTACATCATCTTCTCAAGTGACCAAAAAGAATTTAAAGAGCAATTCGACAAGATCCTCAAAGAACTCTACCAAGATGGAACCCTTGAGAAACTCAGCAAGACCTACCTCGGTGGTTCTTACTTACCAGATCAATCTCAATTACAATAAGATATATTAAAACGATTGGCTAATCCAATCGTTTTATTTAGTATTTGTTCGTTAAAGCACCTTTTACAAAAAATCAAAATAATTCTTGACATCCTCGACATATCCATGCTTTTCAATTAAACTAGCTAACAAATCTCTATTATGGCCTTGATAGTTGTCCTCACGTCGTAATTCTTCATACATTTCGATAAAAGGAAGACCTTTGGCCTTAGCTGATTCTAGCTCTGCTTCATAATCATAAGCAACCTTACGAAATTGGATATTGACCATTTCACCATTTTCAACTTCAAGCAAGGCATACTGGGCTCGGTGATTTTTCAGCCCTTCCCAATTAAAATAAGGCATACCAATCGAACCTGGATTGATGATTTGTTGACCTTGACTACCATAGCGAAGCAACTGCTTGTGAACATGACCATAGACGGCTACATCAGTAGTTTCATCAAGTAACTGGTCAAATTTTTCGGTATCATTTTCAACCAGCAAATCACCACCATAATTTTTCTCAGGTAAATTATGTGAAAGAGAAAAGCGCAAGCCTTCTACTTCTTTCTTGGCTACCATAGGTAGATTTCTCAACCAATCAATATGCTCTGGGTTTAGACGCTCCATCAGATATCGGGTCAATCGCATAAGTTGGATTTCTTGGGGATCCTCTAAACCATATTGCCCATCTAAAGCCTCTAACACACAATCATCCCAGTTTCCTCGAACAGATGCTGTAATGGGAAGGTCTTTCAAAAGAGCCACCAAGTCATTTGCTCCCGGTCCAGGAAGAAAAATATCTCCCAGAAGCCAATATTCAGTCGCTCCCAAATTTTTAGCGTCCTCAAGCACTCCAGCTAAGGCTGTCGTGTTGCCATGAATGTCTGATAAAATTGCAATCTTATGGTTCATTTTACACACTCTCTTTATTAGTATTTATTTATTCTATCTATCCCTTACACCGTTATAGGTCTGCACCTTTCTTCATCTCACTTCTCCGTGCTAGGGGGTCTTTTAGTTTCTTAAATATCTTACATATTCTACTAATACGTAGACAAGGATTGTTAAACAAATGATCGTTTCTAACCAAACGAGGAGGTTAAGAGCTGGAAACTGTAGGATGCCCTGGGCCATTTTCAGTGAAGTTGCTGTGATAATGGTTGGGAAAGTTAGGGCTGAAAAGGCTGGTTGGAAGCCCTGTTTTAAAATTCTTGGCAAGCGACTAAGGACAAAGAAAAAGAAAGCCTGCGATGCAAGGACCATGACTAGCAAAATCCAGCTAGGAAGGTCTGGACCTCCTATCCGAACCAGTGCTGCCAACAGTAGAGAAAATGGAGCACAATAGATTCCTTCTTGTCCCAGCAAAGCTAGTGGCAATGGATTTCTTTTCAAATCTTGATAAATGAGAGGATAAAGGATAAGGGTTAAGATAAAGCCAAAAATCCAAGCTCCATAGGCAATCCCCACTATCCCCACTACTGGGTAGGTCAAGCTTGCCACTGCGATTCCCACATAAAGAACCGTCCAACTTGGCGTTGCGCTCGTCCTTGGTTTAGCTTGTACGTAATTGATAGTAAAGTAGATGATTAAGCCTGCATCCAGTAGAAAGGCAAACCACCAGAGAACCTGCGCAATGAAGTTCAAGTTAACTGGTAGAGTCCGTAGTAAATAGGTCGATAAAATCATCCCTGCCATTGGAAAGGTCGCCATACCTGATAAAAGAGGGGCTTTCTTCAACTCTTGCTTACTTTCTTGCCAATGACTGAGGTGACTTACTAGAAAATAGATCCATAGAATCAATCCTGACAAACTAAAGACGTGGGACAATAGCGGAAAAGTATCCAAGATGAGATTGCCTGCACCAGCTAAGCCCAATAAACAACCTGAAAAAGCTAAGGGAAGTTTTTTCATGTGAATCTCCAATAATAATGTTATTATCAGTATATCATAAAAACCATTAAAAAAGCATACAAAAATGGAGTCCGAACCTCTCAGACTCCATTCTTTTTATGGTTTAGGCATAAGGTTGCAACTCTGGGTTAATCGGCGTGTTAGCTAAGTTATTATCATAGTTGCAGAGGGTCGCCAAACTCACACCAAGAACGACATCTAAGGCATTTTCTTGCGTGTAGCCAGCTTCCAAAAACTCTCCGAGTGCTTCATCACCTACGCGTCCTTTGGTATTAATGACTGCCAAGGTAAATTTGGCAAGGGTATCTAACTTAGGATCTGCCTCAATCGGAGTGCGATTACGAAGGGCTTGGAGAAGATCATCATTCATCTGGATTTGCTTGATAGAAAAGGCTGTATGTCCAGCCACACAGAAGGCACAACCGTTGGTTACAGCTGCTGTGATTTGGACTACTTCGTGCTCTACGGGTGTTAAACTATTGCGACGGTTAATAGCACCTACAGTACGATAAGTTTCTAAAGCTGTTGGAGCATTTGCCAAAAGTCCGATGAGGTTGGGAATGTAGCCATTATTATCTTTTTGAACCGTTTCAAGAACATCTTTGACTTCTGCTGGTGCTGATTCTACTGTATGGATGGTAAATGTTGTCATAAGGGACCTCTTTTCATTTTCTTGACACTTAGTCTATCACAGAATTTCTCTCTTGGATAATATATATTTTTAATTGTCTTGATAGGATTTCTTTATGAAAATAAAAAATCACACATAATGTGTGATTAGCTTATTTAGCAAAATACTTCTTGGTCTCAGCGATAACGACTGGTGATAAGGCCAAGATAGCAATCAAGTTTGGTAGAGCCATGAGGGCATTGACGATATCCGCAATGACCCAGACCATATCCAACTCGATGAATCCTCCTAGTAAGACCATGGCAACAAAGACCACTCGATAAAGCCAGATAAAGCGAACACCAAATAGAAACTCAAAGCAACGCTCTCCATAATAATTCCAGCCCAAAATCGTTGTAAAGGCAAAAAGCACCAAGAAAATTGTTAAAAGAGCTGGACCAAAATATGAAAAGACTGTTGAGAAAGCGGACTGAGTAAGGGCAACCCCGTCTAAATTACCATTCCAAACTCCAGTCACCAAGATTGTCAGACCAGTCAAAGTACAGATAATTAAGGTATCAATAAAGGTTCCTGTCATGGAAATCAAACCTTGCTCCACCGGTTCATTTGTCTTAGCTGCTGCGGCCGCAATCGGAGCTGATCCCAATCCAGACTCATTTGAGAAAACCCCACGCGCCACACCATTTTGGATAGCCATCCGAACACTAGCTCCTGCAAATCCTCCCACTGCAGCTACTGGGCTGAAAGCTGATGTAAAAACCAATGAAAGTGTTGCCGGTACTTTATCTATATTAAAGAAAATGACTGTCAAGGTTCCCAATATATAGATAATGGTCATAAAAGGAACAACTGTAGTTGATACCTTAGAAATGGACTTGAGTCCACCAAAGACCGCGATCCCTACAAAAATAGATAAAACAATCGCAGTAATTGCCGGATCAATACTAGCTGTATTTTGAACGGATTCTGTAATGGAATTCACCTGGGTAAAAGTACCGATTCCCAAAAGTGCAACCAATACTCCAGCTATAGCAAAGAAGATAGCAAGAGGGCGCCATTTTTCTCCCATCCCCAGAAGAATATAGTGCATCGGTCCTCCCGCAACAGCTCCATGGTCATCCTTGGTCCGGTATTTGATAGCAAGTAATCCTTCAGCAAACTTGGTTGCCATTCCAAAGAAAGCAGCCATCCACATCCAAAAGAGGGCCCCTGGGCCACCGACCTTGATAGCTGTTGCCACCCCGATGATGTTTCCTGTACCAACAGTTGCTGCGAGGGCTGTGCACAAGGCCGCGAAACTCGATACATCCCCATGCCCCTTATCCTTAGTAAAAATAAGTTGAAATGCCTTAGGAAGACGCAAAATCTGTAAAAGTCCTAAACGAAGAGTTAAATATATTCCTGTACCAACCAATAAGATCAAAAGGGGTGGTCCCCATACTAGAGCATCCAGCTCTTTTAGCAAACTTAACATACCATTCTCCTATATATTCAACCCCAAAAGAAAGAGCACATGTTTACTAACATGTACTCTGGAATGCATCGATAAATGCCAAAAAGCGCTCTATCATTGCTCTGTCCTTTTACCTGAGAGTTTGAGCAGTTGCCTGCCTTGCCCCTTCGGTGCCTTTACGGTCTCTCCAGAGTTCCGTCCATTTACAGTCATGGAAGTTAAAGGAATTTCCACTTCTATTAAACTTCATTCGGTGTTGTATTTAATTTTTACTTATTTTACAAGAAAAAGCAACTCTTGTCAATTGTTTTCAGAAAGTTTTATTGATGTTTTCAACTATCCTTACTCTAACCCTTAAAGGTTACGATAGTAGCTCCACTTCCACCTGCATTTTGTGGTGCATAGCCAAAGCTCTTGACCTGCTTGTTTCTTTGGAGGTACTTAGTTACACCTTCACGAATGACTCCTGTACCGATACCATGGATGATATCTACTTGAGCCATGTTGTTGAGCAGGGCTTGATCGATAAAAGCGTCTAAGGCTTCCATGGCTTCCTCGTAGCGTTTGCCACGAAGGTCTAGTCGAGCCTGTGGACCTTTCCCACCTGCAAGTTTGACAACGTTGACTTGTTTTTTCTTGACTGGTGCTTCTTGCTGAGCTTGAACCAAGTCAAATTCTTTTTCTTCAAGCGTCATCTTAATCAAGCCAACCTGAGCCTCCCAACGACCATCCTTGAGTTGATTGGTCAAGGTACCCCGTTGACCATAGCTTAAAACGATGATGTCATCTCCAACTTTTGGAGCTCGTTTTTTCTTGGCTTTTTGGAGGACCTTATTTTTAGAAAGGTCAACTTTTTCAGGTGCTAACTTCTTGAGCTTAGCCTTGGCTTCGATAATTTCATGTGGTTTCAGTTGAGATTTACTGTGAAGATTTTTTAAGATATCGTCACTCTCAGAGAGTGCCAATTCAACAATCTCTGCAGCTTGTTCACGCGCCTTATTGAGTTCTGTTTCCTTCTCACGATTAAGCTCGTTGTAGAGTTTTTTAAGCGCACGATTCATCTTGAGGTTCTCTTGCTCGACTTGGCGAATATTCTCAAGACGTTTGTGGCTTTCGAGTGTCTGCTCTTCCAACTGCTCAATGATACGATTGACATCATTGTTTTGGTTAATTTGCTTACTAGCGTCACCTACAATGACATCCGACAATCCTAGACGTTTGGCAATCTCAAAGGCATTACTTCGACCTGGAACTCCTTGCATAAAGCGATAAGTTGGGCGCAAGCTAGCTGTGTCAAACTCCATGCTGGCATTCTGAACATAGGCTGTTTCAATCCCGTAGGCCTTGAGTTCAGGATAGTGAGTGGTTGCCATGGTCTTAACCTGACGCAAACGCAAGTCTTCTAAGATAGACATGGCAAGAGCAGCCCCTTCTTGGGGATCTGTACCTGCTCCAAGCTCATCTAGTAACAAGAGCGAGTTTTGGTTAACTTTACCAAGAATATCTACGATATTGGTCATATGACTTGAGAAGGTTGAGAGACTTTGCTCGATGGATTGTTCATCTCCGATATCTGCAAAAATCTCCTCGAAAATCCCAACACGACTACCTTTGTCAGCTAAAATTGGCAGTCCAGACTGAGCCATGACTTGCGTCAATCCTAAGGTCTTCAGCATGATGGTCTTACCACCCGTATTAGGACCGGTGATGACGATAGCTGTCAAATCCTTCCCAAAGTGCACATCATTTGCGACAGCATTCTTAACCAAAGGATGGCAAACATGGAGGAGTTGGATTTCCTGTTCCTCAGAGACTTGAGGTACTACTGCTCCGGTTTCTTGGATAAAACGTACCTTGGCGCGAATCAAATCCAAACGTCCAATAATCCAGGCATCATTGGCAATTTCAGCCGAATGCGGTCTTACTCGTTCAGAGAGTTCTTGAAGGATACGCATCATCTCATAGCGTTCATCTGCACGAAGACTAGCAATTTCCTCGCTTAGCTTAACTACTTCACGAGGTTCAATATAAACTGTGTTCCCACTGGCAGAAATATCGTGAACGACCCCAGCAATCTTGTTCCGATAGGTATTTTTAACTGGAAGAACTTGGCGACCATTTCTACTAGCGACAATCCCTTCTGTCAACATCTGCGCCTTCTGCTTGAGAAGGTCTTGCAAGACATCACGAACTTGGCTCTCACTGTCATGGATTTTCCGGCGGATTCGTGCGAGTTCTTCACTGGCAAAATTCTCAATAAATCCTGCTTCATTGACGGCTTGAAGGTTACCTTGCAGATGTGGGAAATCATGAAGTTTCTCAAACCAATTTGCTAGGTGATCCAAGCGTACATTTTCAAGATTGTCATAGAAGTTTTTCAATTCACGACTGGCAAATATGACACGTTTGAGAAGGAGAATTTCCTCGATATTAAGGTCAGCCCCCATCTCCAAACGTTTGCAGGTTGCAGCAATATCTTTTGTTGCTGAAATGCTGAAGTGAGGATGCTCCACAAAAAGCTCCTGCATCTCCTGCATCTCTGCAAAAGCTTGTTTTATCTTGTCACCTTTATCCGTTGGAGTAAGTTCTTTTAACTGCTCTAGTCCCTGCTCCGTCAAAAGATGGGGTTCAAATAGAGCTTTGACCTTGTTAAATTCTAACGTTTCTAGTATTTTTGTATTCATTTCATTTCCTTAGTAAAAAAGTTATGGCTTTTTGTCATTTTCAAGTTTTTAAATCAATCTCTTACTTTTGAAATTGTAAACAAAAGGCTAGGAATAGTTCCCGCCCTTTTTATCCGATTAATTTGGTAACCCAAAGCTGCTTAATCAAACTGGTTGTGAATGGAATGCTTTGGATGATATGTCTAGCTACAAAGCTATTTTCAAGTGAATTTTGAACAATTTGTAATGGCACAGTCGCGAGAATCGTTAGCATCATCTGGAGGACAAACAAGGTCACACCGACTGATAGCACACCCGCACCGATACGGTAGTATTTCCCATCAAGTATCTTAGTTGGCACCAGGTTTACAAAAAGACCAAGCAAACGACTGATGCAATAAAAGACTGTAAAGGCCAAGAGGAAACCGATACCCGCATAAAAAACCTTATCCAATTGGAAAAGTTGATTGGATGGGAAAAAGAAAGTTCCCTGTCCTTCCTGGGGATTGGCATAAGGGATTAACAAGTTGAACTTCTGTCCTAAAGACTGGTAAGACTTGCTTGCTAAATAAGCGGAAACAATCGTCGCCACAAGATAAAATGCTTGTAATACGATTCCTCTGCGATAGCCAATATAAAAGCCCCAAGCAAGGATTATTAAGAGTAGGATGGAAATCATAGAGAGTCCTCAATCTTGCTCTGTTCTTGTTTAGCCGCAACTACTTTATAACGGAGTGATTCTAACTCTTGCTCCTTATCATCAAACTCGATCTCACGGCTTAGCTGGGTTGATAAGCAGTTGACCGCTAAAAGTATAGCTACTGTTTCATCATCAGCTTCAGGCATTTGTTCTTTGATTGCTTCATATTTTTCCGTTGCAACTTTCGCAATCTCCTCCATGAAAAGATTGTCATGTTCAGTTGTCAGCGTTAATGTTTTTTTCCCAAATGTAAACTTGAATCGATTTAAATTTGCCATAAAATTCACCTCACGATATTATACCAAATTTCACTAAGTTTGTCAGTTTTAACCAATTCTACTGCTTTTATGGTACAATAGAGACTATGGCAAGTATCACATTAACACCGAGTGAAAAGGAAATTCAAGTTTTTGTTCAAAAGCATGAGCAAGCTCTCGCTCCTAGTAAAAATTCTTATATTCGCTACTTTTTCAAACTTCCCCAAGCCAGTGTTTCCATCTATACATCTGGGAAAGTTCTCTTGCAAGGTGAAGCCGCTGAAAACTATGCCAGCTTTTTTGGGTATCAAGTAGCACAAGTTACTAGCGGGCAAGATTTCCCTTTGATCGGAACAGATGAGGTCGGAAATGGTTCCTACTTCGGTGGTCTAGCTGTTGTAGCATCCTTTGTGACTCCTGACCAGCATGATTTTTTACGAAAACTCGGTGTAGGGGATTCCAAAACACTGACAGACCGAAAAATTCGTCAGATTGCTCCCCTTCTTAAGGAAAAGATCCAGCATCAAGCCTTGCTTCTTTCACCAAGTAAGTATAACGAAGTCATTGGAGAGCGCTACAATGCTGTTTCTGTCAAAGTGGCTCTCCATAATCAAGCAATTTTTCTCCTCCTTCAAAAGGGAGTCCAGCCAGAAAAGATTGTTATTGATGCCTTTACGAGTGCTCAAAACTATGAGAAGTACTTAAAAAATGAAGCCAATCATTTCTCAAATCCAGTTACACTTGAGGAAAAAGCTGAAAGCAAATACTTGGCTGTAGCAGTTAGCTCCATCATCGCGCGTGACCTCTTCCTAGAAAATCTTGAAAATCTAGGCCGAGAGTTAGGCTACAAACTTCCTAGTGGGGCAGGGACCGCTTCTGATAAGGTAGCTAGTCAAATCCTTCGTGCTTATGGTATGCAGGGACTCAACTTCTGCGCCAAACTACACTTTAAAAATACTGAAAAAGCAAAAAAAATGCTAGAAAGGTAAATTATGAAATATTTAAAATCGTTTTTAAAAGAGTGGGGAGTTATCTTCCTACTTATCACACTAGTAGGGCTCAGCCGTCTCTTTCTCTGGAGTAATGTGCGTGTAGAAGGACACTCAATGGACCCTACTCTAGCAGATGGAGAAATCCTCTTTGTGGTTAAACATCTCCCAATCAATCGTTTTGATATTGTGGTTGCTCATGAAGATGAGGGAAATAAAGATATTGTGAAACGGGTAATCGGATTACCCGGTGATACTATTCGTTATGAAAATGATAAGCTTTATATCAATGGACAAGAAACCGATGAACCTTATCTAGCAGAGTATCTCAAACGCTTTAAAGAAGATAAACTCCAAAGCACTTATACTGGAGATAGTTGGGATGGGAAAAAAGGCGAGTACTTCAGAAGTCTTGCTGAAAAAGCTCAAGCATTCACCTTAGATGTAAATTACAACACTAGCTTCACCTTCACTGTTCCAGAGGGGCAATACCTCCTACTTGGTGATGACCGTCTGGTATCTAGTGATAGCCGACATGTTGGTACTTTTAAAGCAAAAGATATCATTGGAGAGGCAAAATTCCGTTTCTGGCCACTCAAACGTATCGGAACAGTCTAATATCACTAAGAGGCCGAGAATACTAATCTCAGCCTCTTCTCATTCTATTTTGAATGATATGATTTTCATTCATGAATGTAAAGGAATTATATGGAAGTCTATTTTACAGGTACGATTGAACGTATTATTTTTGAAAATGTCAGTAATTTTTATCGTATTCTCCTCCTAGATATCGAAGACACCAATGCTGAGGACTTTGATGATTTCGAGATCATTGTTACAGGGACCATGGCTGATGTCATCGAGGGAGAAGAATACACTTTTTGGGGACAAATTGTCCAACACTCCAAATACGGAGAACAACTCCAAATCACCCGTTACGAAAGAGCAAAACCAACTAGTAAGGGCTTGGTCAAATATTTCTCAAGTAGCCATTTCAAAGGGATTGGGCTCAAAACTGCCCAAAAGATTGTGGAACTCTATGGAGACAATACCATTGATGAAATCCTGAAGCATCCTGAGAAACTCGAAACCATCTCAGGACTATCTTCTAAAAGTCGTGAGGCCTTCGTTTCTACACTTCGCCTCAACTACGGGACAGAAATGGTTTTGGCCAAGCTTGCAAACTACGGGATTCCTAATAAATTAGCTATTCAAATTCAGGATACCTATAAAGAGGAAACCATCGATATCGTTGAAAATTATCCTTATCAGTTGGTAGAAGATATCAAGGGTTTGGGCTTTACCATCGCTGACCAATTGGCGCAGGAATTGGGGATTGAAAGTCAGGCACCTGAACGCTTTCGAGCTGGCCTTGTTCATAGCCTTTTAAATGCATGTATGGAAAGTGGAAATACTTATGTTGAAGCCAGAGATCTATTAGAAAAGACTCTAACCCTACTTGAATCCTCACGACCTGTGGAATTAGAACCCAGTCAACTTGCACAAGAATTATCCAATCTCATTGAAGAAGAAAAAGTTCAGCAGGTTGATACGAAAATCTTTGACAACAGTCTCTTTTTCGCTGAAGAAGGAATTCACAATCACCTCATTCATATTCTTGAAAAAGAAGACCTCAATAAACACGAAATAAAAACTATCCAGGAGCATATCGCAACTGTTGAGAAGGAATTAGGCATCCAATACGATGCCATTCAAAAGCAGGCTATCTGCGACGCTATCCAAAACAAGGTCTTTATCCTGACAGGTGGACCTGGTACAGGTAAGACCACTGTTATCAATGGGATTATTGGTGTTTATGCCCTATTAGAGGGGCTCGACCTTCGGAAAAAAAGTAGTCTACCGATTCTCCTTGCTGCTCCAACCGGTCGTGCAGCACGTCGCATGAATGAACTGACAGGCTTGCCTAGTGCAACGATTCACCGCCACTTGGGGATGACTGGAGACGACGATACCAGTCATTTGGAGGATTATCTAGATGCTGATTTTATCATTGTAGACGAGTTCTCTATGGTGGATACCTGGCTAGCCAATCAACTCTTCTCCAATATCTCCTCTAACAGTAAAATTCTCATTGTCGGAGATAGTGACCAGCTGCCATCGGTTAGCCCTGGTCAAGTCCTGGCTGACTTACTCCAAATTCCAAGCATTCCTCAAACACGCTTGGAAAGAATCTACCGTCAGAGCGAAGAATCAACCATCGTCACCCTTGCTAGTCAGATTCGTCAGGGAATTTTACCTGCAGATTTCACTCAGAAAAAAGCAGACCGTTCCTACTTTGAAATCGCTAGTAACCATATCCCTGCGACCATTGAAAAAATCCTAGATGCTGCTATCAGAAGTGGCATTTCTGCTCGTGATATCCAAGTTCTAGCTCCTATGTACCGTGGTACAGCAGGGATTGATGCCATCAATCAACTCATGCAAGAACTGCTCAATCCTCTTCAAAAGGGACAAATTAGTTTTGAAGCAAGTCAGTTTCATTATCGCACAGGCGATAAGGTCATTCATCTAGTCAACGATGCTGAAATCAATATCTTTAATGGAGATTTAGGCTATATTACAGACCTGATTCCTGGAAAATACACTGAATCCAAACAAGATGAAATCATGATCGATTTTGATGGCAACGAGGTTTCCTATCCTCGAAATGAATGGTACAAGATTCGTCTGGCCTATGCTATGAGTATCCATAAGTCACAGGGGAGTGAGTTTCCAGTTGTGATTCTGCCAATTACCAGTGCTAGCAAGCGCATGCTGGAGCGAAATCTCATCTACACTGCTATCACTCGCGCCAAAAGCAAACTCATCCTACTTGGTGAACTTCAGGCCTTTGACTATGCAACCAAGCACATCGGGACAGCTCGCAAGACCTATCTGATTGAACGTTTCAGCGACTTAACTAAAAGCTCTGAAGAAGTAAATGAGCCTATTCTTGAAACCTCTAATCAGACTGATTCTCAGCAATCCTACATTCTAACCGAGGACAACTGGTATAGTATCCCAGCTATGATTGGAATTAGCCAGGATGACCTTCAAGAATTTTTCGGAAAATAAAGCACAAGAAAGCCCACCGAATCCGGTGGGCTTTTTATCTTTTCAGATTATTTTACTGTTGCAGTGCTTGTGATCAATTCAACAGCTTTTTTGATTGTGATATCGTGTTTCAACATATCAGCTGAAAGCAAGCTTTGTACTTGAGCAACTTCCATGTTGTAGTCTGCAGCCAATTGCTCGATTTCTTTTTGGATTTCTTCTTCAGTAGCGTCAAATCCTTCAGCTTTCGCAACTGCTTCGATAACAAGGTTAGTCTTCGTACGTGACTCAGCTTCTGCTTCGTATTGTTTGTGAAGGTCTTCTTGAGTAGTTCCAGTGATTTGGAAGTACATATCAGGGTTGATACCTTGACGTTGCAAGTTGCCAAGGAATTCATTTACTGAACGGTGAACTTCTTCGTGGATCATTTCTTCTGGAAGCTCAACGATTTCAGCATTTTCTACAGCTTTATCGATTGCTGCACCTTCAACGGCATCTTTGTATGCTTCTTCTTTAGCAGCAGCCAATTCTTTGCGGTATTTTTCTTTCAATTCGTCAAGAGTTTCAACTTCTTCGTCGATGTCTTTTGCAAGTTCATCATCAAGTGCTGGAACTTCTTTAGCTTTAACTTCGTGAATAGTTGTTACGAATTTAGCTTCTTTACCTGCAAGGTCTTCTGCTTGGTAGTCTTCTGGGAATGTTACGATAACGTCAACAGTTTCACCAGCTGAGTGTCCAACCAATTGGTCTTCAAATCCAGGGATGAATTGTCCTGAACCAAGTCCAAGTGAGAAGTTTTCACCTTTTCCACCATCAAATTCAACACCGTCGATAGAACCAACGAAGTCGATAACAACAGTGTCACCGTCTTCAGCAGCACCATCTTTGATTACCAATTCTGCCAAGTTGTTGCGTTCACGTTCGATACGTGCATCTACATCAGCGTCAGTTACTTCTTTATCTACATCAACTGATACTTCAAGGTTTTTGTATTCACCCAATTTAACTTCAGGTTTTGTAACAACTTCTGCAGTGATAACCCAGTCTTGACCTTTTTCCATAGAAGTTACGTCAATTTTTGGTTGAGCAACTACTTCAAGTCCAGCTTCTTTTACAGCTGCTTCATAAGCATCTGGCAAAAGAGCGTTCATTGCATCTTGGTAAAGTGCTTCTTCACCAAATTTTTGGTCGAAGATAGGACGTGGAAGGTGACCTTTACGGAAACCAGGAACATTAAGAGTTTTCTTTACTGAGTTAAATACACGGTCCAATTCTGGTTTGATTTGGTCTTGAGAGATAGTGAAAGTCAAGACACCACGGTTTGTTTCTTTGTTTTCAAATGATACAGACATTCTGTCATTTCTCCTTAAAATTTTTAATACAGTCCATTATACCATATAGTAGCGAATTTTTTCAAGTAATGGATGCGCTTTTCCTCCATGCTTAAGTTGCTTTCAAACTTCTCTAAAATTCGTCAGGGCCTACCAAGTGGTGCTGAAAGGCATAAACAGCTACCTGTGTACGGTCACTAACCTGAAGTTTAGCAAGTATGTTTGAAACATGAGTTTTAACAGTCTTGAGGGAGATAAACAATTCATCAGCTATACGCTGATTTTCATAGCCCTTAGCTATTAGTTGAAGGACATCCCGTTCACGAGCTGTCAAGTCCTCGTGTAGTTCGACGTGATTACGGTGGTATTCTACCTTCTTGCTCACCTCTTGTTCAATAGCAAATTCACCGGCTGCTACCTTACGAACTGCGTGTAGCAACTCATCTGCACTCGAAGTCTTGAGCATATAGCCCCTAGCTCCAGCATTCAAGACCGGCATAATTTTTTCATTGTCTAGGTAAGAGGTCACGATCAAGATTTTAGCCTCTGGCCATTCTTTGAGAATAGCAAGTGTCGCATCAATCCCGTTGACTTCAGGCATGACAATATCCATGACAATCACATCAGGACGAAGCTCCAAAGCCATGGAAATTCCTTCCGCACCATTAGTTGCTTCTCCCACAACCTCTACATCATCTTGTAATTCAAAATAACTTTTTAAACCCAGACGTACCATTTGGTGGTCATCTACCAATAATAGTTTCATCTTACTTCCTCTTATTTATCCAAATCAAGCAAAGGAATACGGATATCAACAGCTAACCCTTGCTTGGGCGCTGTTAATAATTGTATAGTCCCAGCCATATCTTCCACTCGTTCTTTGATATTCCGTAAACCATAACTCAGTTCATCTCCATCATCTATTTGAAAACCACGACCATCGTCTGTCACCTTCAACTGCAATTCAGTTTCAGTTTGATAAAGGTATACATCCAGACAAGAGGCCTGCGCATGCCGAAGGGTATTACTAATCAATTCTTGGACAATACGGAAAATATGCTCTTCAATCTTTTTAGGTAATGCAGTTATCTGATATTTAAAGCTTACCTTTAGATCACTTTTTTCTTCTAGTTCTTTAAGGAGTATCTGAATCCCCTCCACCAAACTCTTTTGATCCAGTTCAATAGGACGCAAATGCAAGAGTAGAATACGCAAATCTCTTTGAGCAGTTTCCAAAATAGCTGTGACACTCTGAAGTTGTGTCTGCATCTTCACTCTGTCTAATTTGGAAGCTTGCTGACTAAGACCTGATAAAATCATATGGGCAGCAAAAATTTCTTGACTAACCGTATCATGTAAGTCACGCGCGATTCGCTTGCGCTCCTTTTCAACAATTTCTTCTTCCATGACCAAGGTCTGATTGTCTGCTTTTTGGATAGCTTCTGTCAACAAACCAAGCTTTCCTGACAAGTTTCTAAAACTTGCGTCTAAATCTGCATCTCCAAGGCTTTTAATATCTTTACCAGCTAGCAGACGTTTGAGATTGGCTTGTATTCTTCTTTTAGAAATTTCATCAACCATTGTCCAGAATAGGACAAACAAAAAGGCTAGGGCAAAACTAAACATCAAAGCCAGAAACACGATTTTTTCTGTCTTTTCTAGGTCCTGAAAAAGAGAGCTCCACTCTAAATCCAGAACCTTAAAAATGCTTCGAAATAGAAAGGCGACAAAGAGGAATGAAGTGAGACCAATTAAAATATAGGGCTGTTTTTTCATCCGCGCACCACCTCAACATCTCCAACCATAGTTGTCAAAAGAATCTTAACACTCTTTGGACTCTTGAGATAATCTCTGGTTTCTTGGTGGAATTGTTCATTGCGTAAAGCACGTTTAGGTTGATCAAAGAAGGTTAAATCTCCATACAAAGAATTAACACTAAGGCTGACTTCCACATCCACTGGTACAATAATTCTGGTTGTGCCTATTAATTTTCTCAAGATGATGACATTATCATGATTGCTCAAAATCACGTGCTCTAGATGAATGGTATCTTTTCCCATAAGACGAAAAAGATTGATATCATCAAAGTGGCAAGTCTGGTAGCTTGAGAAGTGATGAAGGTTCCCAAACCAGCGATTTTTCTCCCTCTTTACCGTCACTACTTCTTCAAAAATCAGATTGGTATCTTCTTTTTCTTGGTTCATCATAGGATAAAGTAAGAATAGGCTGTAAATCAGAGCCACAAAAACAGCTAGAATGACAAAGGGATTGAGCATGATGATAAAGAAAAATAGGATGCTCACTGCCACTAATATGAAGTTATTACCCTGTCTTCCAGTATAGTATCGAATCAGCAGTAAAAACAAGAGCAAGATCAGCAGAAAACGGGAAAAATGCTCTGATACCATCATAATCAGAGCTCCTGTCAATAAACAAGCTTCAATAAATAGAAAAATTTGAAATTTTCTCATGTAACCGTCCTCTCTATTTTATTGTATCACAAAACCAAAATGTCACATCAGTCTGAGGAATGATAAAAAGACCGGGACCAAAATCCCGACCTCCTTATAGTTGATCTTTTGCTTCTTTTAATTTTCCATAAAGGAGATAGTCGACCTCTTGCAAATCCTCAATCCTTGCACAATTAAGGGCACACATAATCAAGCGTAGGTCTTCCTTCCAACCTTCAACAATGGAAATAACGACATCAACTGAGTAATTCTCAACCAGCTCTAACATGGTGCGTGAGAGTCCAACCGCCTTGGCTCCAAAGACCAAGCATTTGATGATGTCTAGTGGATTGCGAACACCTCCGCTTACCAGAAGCTCCATCTTATCTTTCCAGTCTTGGGCATTGATAAGAGCCTGCATGGTCGATTGCCCCCAATCATTGAGGTAGTCCCGTTGACCGCTACGACGATTTTCGATATAGGCAAAACTAGTTCCCCCACGGCCAGACAAATCAACCGTACGTATCCCCATCTCGTACGCCTTAGCAATGGTCTTCACATCCATGCCAAAGCCGACTTCTTTTAAGACAAGGGGAACAGAGATTTGCTCAACATAATCTTTCAGATTATTTTGCCACAATCTAAATTGACGCTCACCTTCGGGCATGAGCAATTCCTGCATAACATTAACATGGACTTGCAAGAGAAGAGGATTCATCTCTTGGACCGTTTGTAGCCCCAGTTCAACAGGTTTATCCAAGCCAATATTGGTTCCGAAAAGAAGGTCAGGGTGATTTGACTTGACAGAGAAAGACTCGTCCGATGGATCCTTAAGAGCAGCACTGTAAGAACCTGTCACAAATAAAATTCCACAGGCCTCTGCCACCTGAGCCAATTTTTGATTGATTTCTCTGCCCCTGTCACTCCCACCTGTCATGGCGTTAATATAAAAAGGAAAACCCCATTTTCGCCCTGCAAATTCTGTCGAAAGATCAATCTCATCTAAGTCATATAAGGGTAGTGAGGAGTGGATTAACTCCACCTCATCAAAACTATTGTAAGAACTTTTTTGTTCAAGGGCATAGCGGATGTGCTCATCCTTCCGGTTCGTCGTCATGTCCTATCCTTTCTTGATATAAGAGCTCAATCCCTAGATCAGCCCAGCGTTTTTTCAGTAATGTGGTCGAGTCTTGGTCAAAACTAAGGGCAATACCGCAATCTCCACCACCGGCGCCACTACTTTTAGCAACAGCTTTCAAGTCATGACTGGCATTTTTTAATTGTCTGAGAGAAGGGGTGTAAATATCTGAACTCAAGTTTTCTAAGAGTTGACTAGCTTGTTCTAGTAGCTCCATAATCTTTTCTTCTTGGCCTTCATGCAAAGCCTGCACAAAAGAGCTTACAGTTTCTTTTGAAGCCCGCAAAAAACTAGCATTCATATTGTTCTTGATTTGCTTAACCATGTGACTAGACACCGCTACTTCCTTGGTCCAACCTACCAGAAAATCAAAGTCCAAGGCCGGTTCAACACTCCTAATAGAAAAGCCCCAATCACGTGCTAATACAGTTGGCAAGTCTTCCTTTTCTAGCCATTGTGCCACTTTCTCCCGATCAAATGACTGATAGAGTACCAGGGCTTCTGAAACGATACAGGCGATGTCTCCCATAGAGCCATTGTCTCCACGTTTGAGAAGTACAGCACTCGCTAGTTTAAACAAGAGGTCTCTTTCAGCTGGTATTTCATAGAGAGCAAGCATGGACTTGATAACCAAGACAACGACACTACCACTAGAACCCAGACCAAACTTCTTGCCTTCACGTTCCATTTTCCCACGAATATCTAGGGAAAAAGGCTGCAAGTCAACTCCTTGGGCAGTCAGATAGTCCTCCACCAAGGCAGCTGTTTCTTGGATCAAGGCATAGGAAGAATCTGGGCGCATATCTACACTATAAGTAAACATATCCGAGTAGAGTCGATAAACTTCTGAGGACTCAATCTCAGCTGTCATATAGATGGGAATAGCTTTTATTAGTGCCAACTGCCCTGGTTCTAAAATGGCATACTCACCAGCCCAGTAGAGCTTCCCACAAGTTTTAACAATCGTCATCTTGGCTCAAATCCTTTGTCTTTGAAACGATTAAGCGATAGCGTTGACCTAAAAGTTCTGATAGATGTTCCAAGTCTTTTTCTAAACAAAGAACCTTGACATTAGGCCCCGCATCCATGGTGAAGTAACAAGATTCTCCTTGTTCTCTAAGCTGACGAACGAAATCCATAGCCTCATAACTCGCATCTGTCAGATAAGAGAACGGCGGATTTGCAGTTTTTGTCGTAGCATGCATTGCAAGAGCGTTCTTTTCTGTTAAAGCTCCAACCTTCTCAAAATCATTTTCCTTGAGGTAGATCAACATATCCTTGTAATCTTGTTCAGACTGACGAATCCACTCCTCAAAAGTTGTCGAAGTTTCCACACAGAGTTTCATGCCATCTCGACTAGAGATTGGTTTTTTCTGGTCTTCCAAGACCAACATAATCATAGAGAGTTTCAAGTCAGTTTCAACTGGATAAATCTCTCCACTATCCTTGTCCCAAGCTGCTAAGGGACCATAAAAACTACGAGATGAAGAGCCCGATGCAAACTTAGCTTCCAAAGCCAATTCTTTACGATTTAGTCCTAATTGGAAATAGGCATTACAAGCTTTTACCAGGGCAGACAAACCACTGGAACTTGAAGAAAGACCCGCTGCTGTTGGCATATTGTTCTTGGTATCGATACGAACAAAACCTGCCCCTTCAGGACGGTAGCGGTCAATGATTTTACTCATTTTGACATGCTCAGCTTCGTTTTGCAACTGACCATTGATGTAGAAAGCATCCGAGCTTGCATCTGCTGGCAAAGGTGAAAGTGTCGTCTCCGTATACATATTTTCTAAAGTCAGAGAGATACTGCTAGTCGCGGGAACCATCTCTTTTTCTTTTTTCTTACCCCAATATTTGATAATAGCAATATTGGCATAGGAACGTACTGTTACAGGCTTTCGATCCATGTCTGAACAGCTCCTTTCTCTTCTAATCTTTCTGCTAGTTCTTGCGCTTGGCTTACATTAGCAACCAAAGCAATGATGCAACCTCCTAGACCACCACCACTCATCTTGGCACCTAGGGCACCATGTTCAAGGGCAGTTTCAACCAAGGCATCTGCCTCAGGGCTACTAACTCCAATTTCTTTTAAATTTCCATGAGCTTTGGTTAGAATTTCTCCTAGCTTCACGGCATCTTTTGTTTTTATTGCTTCTTCTGCTTCTTGGGTTAATTCTCCTAATGCATGCAAGAAAGGCAGAGCTTCCTTACCTTTGTTCTCTACGACTTGGATAGCTTCACGAGTATTTCCATAAACTCCAGTATCTGCAATGATCAGATAAGCTGACAAATCCATAGCTAATTCTTCAAAACCAACATTCTTGATAAAACGGATAGGTTGGTCACTAAGACAAGTCTTAGCATCTAAACCACTAGGATTCATATGGGCAATCATCTCCGCCCGATTGACCAAAATCTCTAAAACATCATGCGGAAGTTCTGCCTGGTAATAATCAAATACTGCACGAATGGCTGCAATACTTATGGCTGCTGAAGATCCCATCCCACGTTTTTCAGGAATAGCCGAGTCGATTTGACAACGGATGCAAGCATCTTTGATATTTAAATACTCGAGAGACGCATAAACAGCCATAGACAAGGTGTCCTCTTCAAACAGACGCCATGGTGTCGCCGCTGGTACCACTCGACAAGTCACTTCAACCTCTAAAAGAGGCAAAGAAATGGCTGGGTAGCCATAAACCACTGCATGCTCTCCGATTAAAATAATTTTACTATGTGCCTGACCGACACCAACTTCTTTTGTCATTTAATCCTACTATCAGACGAAAAGCGTCTGTTTCTAGATAAAATTTTAGAACTTTATTCCTTTCTATTTTATTATATTTTCACAAAAAAAGCGATTGTTTCCTTTCAGTTTCACCGAGCAAGAAATATATTTAATGATTAACTTAAAAAACGGTTTGAACTTGTTTAGATATTAAAAAAGCAGTTACATAACTGCAACTACTTTTTCTACTCTTGCATGGTATACCCAACACCACGCACAGTTTTGATGTAGCTCTTTTGACCTTTTACGTCAAGCTTGCTACGTAAATAACGGATATAAACATCCACAATATTGGTTTCGGTCGCACTTTCATACTTCCAAACACTTTCCAGCAACTGCTCACGAGTTAAGACCTTTTTGCTGCCCATAAGGGTTGCTAAAAGATCATACTCACGCCGAGTCAAAGCGATCATCTCATCGCCACGATAGACAGTGTGGTTTTCTAAATCCATACGCAGATTGCGATAGGATGTAGGAACCTTCATCTGACTACAATGTTGATCAATGAAGTCCCGACCTCGGAAAATCGCTGCAATACGACTGACCAAATCATCGATAATGACTGGTTTATAGATATACGAAACAGCGAAACGCTGGATTGTTTCAAGTTGGTCTTGCAATTCTTCTCGATGATCCAAAATCATGATAACCGAGGCTGGCTTGGTCCGACTCAACTGTTCTGCAAAATCCTGGGCTGTCATATCCCCTAGATGAGCATTCAGTAAAATCAAGTCATAGTCTGTCTGAAGAGCCATGGAAAGGGCTTTTTGCCCCTCTTCTACCTGATCAACTCGGTATTGCTCTTTTTGGAGTTCCAGACTTAAAAAATGAGCTAGATTTCTTTCTTTCTCAAGTAATAAAATCCGTTTCCCCATGGCTGACCTACTTATTTTTCGTCATACCAAGAGTAGTGGAATGTTCCTTCTTTATCCTTACGTTGGTAAGTGTGGGCACCAAAGTAGTCACGTTGTGCCTGGATCAAGTTCGCTGGAAGATCAGCTGAACGGTAGCTATCAAAGTAAGTAATGGCTGCTGAGAATGTTGGTACTGGTACACCAGCTTGAACAGCAAGAGCTACGATATCACGAACTGATTGTTGGTACTTAGCAGTGACATCTAAGAAGTACTCATCCAAAAGAAGGTTAGGAAGATCTGCATCACGGTTGTATGCATCTGTGATCTTTTGCAAGAAACGAGAACGGATGATACATCCATCGCGCCAGATAGAAGCGATGTCAGCAAATGGTAAGTTCCAGTTATTCTCTTTAGAAGCTACACGCAATTGCGCAAAACCTTGTGCATAAGAAATGATTTTTGAGAAGTAAAGAGCTTGGCGGATTTTTTCGATCAACTCAGCCTTGTCACCCTCAAATTTGAAAGCAGCTGGTTTTGGAAGAACCTTACTAGCATGAACACGTTCTTCTTTGTAAGTAGAGATGTAACGCGCAAATACTGACTCAGTGATAAGAGACAATGGCACACCAAGGTCAAGTGCTGATTGGCTAGTCCATTTACCAGTTCCCTTGTTACCTGCAGCATCAAGGATATAGTCTACAATTGGTCCTTCATGACCTTCATCATCTTTACGGCTCAAGATATCAGCTGTGATTTCAATCAAGTAGCTGTCCAATTCACCCTTGTTCCACTCAGAGAAGATTTCAGCCATATCTTCTGCTGAAAGACCAAGCAAGTGTTGCATAAGATCGTAGCTTTCTGCGATCAATTGCATATCACCGTACTCGATACCATTGTGGACCATTTTCACGTAGTGACCAGCTCCATCAGGACCGATGTATGTTACACATGGTTTTCCATCTTCTGGTGCTTTAGCAGAGATTTCTTCAAGAACATCTGCTACCAAGTCATAAGCTTCTTTTTGTCCCCCAGGCATGATAGAAGGACCTTCAAGGGCACCTTTTTCACCACCAGAAACACCTGTACCGATAAAGTTGATACCTGAGTTCGCCAATTCTTCATTACGACGAATAGTATCTTTATAGAAAGTATTCCCTCCATCGATCAAGATATCACCTTTATCCAAGTGTGGAAGAAGGGCTTGGATTGTTGCATCTGTACCAGGTCCTGCTTGAACCATAAGCATAATACGACGTGGTTTTTCAATAGAGTTTACGAAGCTTTCGATATCATAGCTTGGCACAAAGTTTTTATCAGGATGGCAAGCAATCACATCTTCAGTTTTTTCTTTACTACGGTTATAAATAGCAACTGTATAACCACGAGATTCGATATTAAGGGCAAGGTTACGACCCATTACGGCCATACCAACAACACCAAAGTTAGCTTTTGTCATGTGACACTCCTCTTATTCAATATGTTTTATTTTATCATGTTTATCTGTGAAAAGAAAGAATTTTATAACAATTTGACTAGTAGTCTAAATCATCAGCATGGCCAGAACCATTCCCTACAAAGTAACCTGTCTTACAGTTAAGGGTAAAGAGATAAGTTCCATCTGGTTTATAAAGATTGTAGTAACCATTGCCATTAACAATATTCACACGTTCCAAGATATATTTGTTTCCAGTGATGTATCCACGCGCACGTGATGTCTCAAGAATTCTTTCAAGGACACCATCTGCAAATGTCCAAGCAGGGTTACTGCTGTCATTAACAGCTGATTGATTGTACGGTACTCGGCTCACACCTCTTTGCAAATTAACGCCTTCACTCGATAAGCCACCATTAGTAGATGCAGAAGAATCGCTTATTGAAGTAGAGGGACTGCTTTCTGTAGTTGGACTTGACACTTCCTGGCTCGCTGCTGTTGTCGAATCTGTCGTCGTACTTGCTAGTTGACTCTTACCAAGACTGATTGCTTTATCTAGCAATTTATCAATTTCTGTATTTCCAGTTTTGATATCTGTAAATTTCGCGTCTGCTTTGATTTTTGCGTTTGTATCCAAGACACCATCTGTAATAGCTGGAGTTTCAAATTGAGAATTAACTTCTTGAATTGCTTTTATCTGAGTTTCCAAGCTATCATATTTTGATTTGGCAAGAGTATATTCTCTCGCTCCCTCAAGTTTATCCAGAAGCTCCTTCAATTGATTCAGTTGACTAAACTGGCTATTTTTAAGAGCCGTTTTGTTTTCATCGGTATAGAATGTATCGTAGAGAGTATTAAATTGTTCCAAAACTGACTGATTACTTACCAGACCTGAATCTGCCGCTTTCGTTTGAATTTCTTGAGAAGAACGAGAAATTTGGCGATAAACGTAATATGAACCTCCCAAAATTAAGAGGAAGACTAAAATAATGACTGACAGGATTGCCAATTTTTTCTTACTTTTTGGCTTCTCAATAGGCTGATCAGAACGAGACAAGGGTTGCAGTTGTTCGTCAGTTTCTTCATCAACTACTGCAGCTTGCGAATTAGCAACTTCAGCCATTTCAACAGCATCCAATTCGTTTTTAAAAGGTTGCTCGAGAACTTTTGTTTCTTCAGCATCAACTTCTTGAGCTACAATCTCCGTGGTCTCTGCAGCTACTGCATCTGCAATTGTTTCCCCTTCTGAACTTGATGTATTTTCTTTTTCAGTCGTTTCTCTCACTTCCTGAATCATATCATCCAAGCTTTGAGCAGGCTGGTCTTTTTTTGTTTGTAAATTTTCAAACTTATCAGCTTCGATTTCTTCACGATGTTGTTTAATATATTTGTCCAAGACCGTATCTTCTGGAGTTACACCTGCCTCAACTTCTTCGTTCTTACGAATGGCCTGACCAACCGTTAAATCTTTCGCTTCTTCAAATTCAAATTTAGATTCTTGCTCACCCTTATGATGGTGGTTACGTCTTTTCTTACTCATTTGCATTCCTTTCTAATTTGACATCTTGTCTTTTCACTCGTTGACCAAAATATTGATATAAATCAACTTTCAAGGTACCGTTATAGAGTTTCCGTTTTTTATCTGCCTGACTACCATATTTACTTTCAAAAGCTTCATCACTAGTCAGGATAAATTTACTCCATGTTTTAAGGGGGGCAAATACTTCTCCCATCTCAGCATAGAGCTTGGTTACTCCTGCATCATCTGACAAGCGTTCTCCATACGGTGGATTCGAAATAATAACTCCATTGATCTTGTCCGTTCGCAAATCCTGCACTCGCATCTGTTTAAAGAGGATGTCCATAGAAACTCCTGCTGCCTGGGCATTAGCCTTGGCAATTTCTACCATGCGTCCATCAATATCACAACCCATGATATCTAGCTCAATCTCTCGATTGATTTTTTTGCTTGCCTCTGTGCGGACTTCCTGAATCAACCGGTCGCTAACCCAGTTCCAATCCTCGAAAGCAAAGGAACGGCGTAAGCCTGGCGCCATATTACGAGCAATCATAGCTGCCTCAATACAGAAGGTTCCTGAACCGCAGGTCGGATCAATCAAGGGTTTATCAGGATACCAGTTTGATAATTGCAGAATTGCTGCTGCCATGTTCTCTTTAATAGGAGCACCACCTTTTTCAGTACGATAACCTCGTTTGAAAAGACTAGAGCCACTTGTGTCAATCATGATAGTCGTAACATCTTTAAGAATTGAAACCTCTATTTTAAACTCTGGACCATTTTCCATCAGCGGAACACCTTCTGGTCGAGCATAATGTTTCTGCAATTTCTTGACAACTGCCTTTTTAGAAATAGCCTGGACACTAGGTTCGTTATGAAGTTTTGATTTGACACACTTAGCCTTAGAGATTGGGAAACGTGCTCCGAGTGGAAGATAGTTTTCCCAATCTAAGGCAAAAACTCCTTGAAAAAGCTCTTCAAATGTTTTTGCGGGAAAAGTCCCAACAACAATCTTGATCCTATCTGTAGCTCGTAGCCACAAATTAGTTTCGATAATTGTCTTTACATCCCCTTCAAAGCGAACGCGACCATTCTCAACTTGACAATCATAGCCAAGTGCACGCACTTCACGACCTACAACAGCCTCTAAGCCTGCTGCAGCAGTCGCTATTAAGTTAAATGTTTGTTTCATGTCAGTCTTTAAAGACCTTTCTCTTGTTCACCTTTAAAAAATGAGGTTGAGAAAATTTCTCAGCCCCAACCTATATGCAATTTTCTATAAGCCATGTTTTGTTCCAGAAGCGACTAGGACCACTTCTTTCGATAATCATCTGTCTACCACTAACAGCTAGAAGCTGCTAGCAGTCAGAGTACTACGTTCGTTTCCGTGCACTCCATGCCCCGACCAAAATTTGGGTTGCTAGCTTGAGGGGTTTACCGCGTTCCACTCTCTCTGTTTCCAGAGAGACTTCGTCACTGTGGCACTTTCAGAGCTACTAAAACATATCCGAAAACTTAGTCTATTCACTCGCCGTAACGATTTCTCGTCCCTAGGCTTATGGTTTCGCCTAGCACAAACACTACAGGCATCACAGCCTGTGCTAGCATGGACTTTCCTCATGAAAAGATAAACTCTCCACGCGATTATCCAAAAATTGCACAACTGTATAATTCTTAGAAATCAGAATTTTCTACGATTTGTTTGCCAAATACTTCTTTTTCAAGACGATTCAAGCGTTTCAGGATATCAAAATTAGTCATAGAAGTAGTACTTCCAAGCTCAGCAGGTTCAGACGTTACAGATACAGGTGCCGCCTGAGGTTTGTTCGCCAATTGCTCTTTCAATTCTGCGACTTCCAAACGTAGTGATTTAACCAACGCTGCATAGGTTTCATAGTCCTTGATAACGTCATCTAAGAATTCATCTACCTCTGCTTTACTGTATCCACGTACTTCTCTTCCGAAATCCTGCTCAAAAATATCCTTTGCTGTAAAAATAATACTTGCCATGTCTCTCTCCATTCTCAGTTACTAGTATTATTATATAAAAAAAGGCAAACAAAAAGCAAGGTCAAAGCCTCAATTTTCAGAAAAATTTTCGGCCACTTCATTTAAATCCTCAAATGTTAATATTTTTGTAATATAGTTGTCTTTCTTTTTCATCAATTCGTAAAAAAATCTCAGTTTTGTTTCGTTATCTTCATCGTAAAAAATATAGGCTCCATCCGTATTTTCGAGTAAAAAAATCTGATAATCTCTCAATTGGCCTTTGTGCTCATAAGTTGGATAGGCATATTTGACAAAATCGACCTGTTTAAAATCACTCAATTTGATCTGATTAGCTTCATTCCAATTCGAACCATGTGTCTCAAAGTCAAAAATAGTCGCTAGTTGAAATCCATAGTCTTCTTTCATTTCCTTGGCGACTTCTAAAACCCAATGTTCAAAACCAAGAGAACCCGTAAAAACGAGCCATTTCAAGCCTTCTTCAGCTAATCTTTCCAAATCTCTACGGATAGCTTTTTTGATGATTTTTAAACGGATATCCTTTTCATTAAATAATCCCAAATCAAAAGCTGAGTATCCCAAAACCAAGGCTGTATGCATTTTTTCACCCTTTCTAAAGACCTTTGTGGTATAATAGAGTGATGTTATTGTACCAATAAGGAGGATTATGGTCAACTATCCACATAAACTTGCATCTAAATCAAGCAAAACTTCCCTACCTCAAACTAAAAATTTCGCAAATCGGGGAATGAGTTTTGAAAAGATGATCAACGCTACGAACGACTACTATCTCTCACATGGAATGGCAGTCATTCATAAAAAGCCAACCCCGATTCAAATTGTACGAGTCGACTATCCTCAGCGGAGTCGTGCTAAAATTGTCGAAGCCTATTTTAGACAGGCATCAACAACTGACTACTCGGGTGTTTATGAAGGATTTTATATCGATTTCGAAGCCAAGGAAACTAAACAAAAAAGAGCTTTTCCGATGAAGAACTTTCATTCTCATCAGATTCAGCATATGGAACAGGTCCTTGAACAAAAAGGAATTTGCTTCGTCTTAATCCATTTTTCTTCTTATCAGGAAACGTATTTATTACCGGCAATTGACCTCATCCGTTTTTATCGTCAGGATATGGGGAAAAAATCAATGCCGCTTGATTATATTCGAGAGCACGGTTTTGTAATTGAACAACAAGCCTTTCCTCAAATACCATACCTCGATATCGTCAAACAACATTTACTAGGTGGTAAAACAATATGAATAAACATTTTTTCTGGCGCATTGCTAAATATCTAGGAATTGGATTTTTAGTAGCTTTTATTGCTGCAATATTGATTGGTGGAAGTGTCTTCTTCTACTATGTATCTAAAGCACCAGAACTTTCTGAAAGCAAACTTGTCGCAACAACTTCAAGTAAAATTTACGACAGTAAAAACGAATTGGTTGCTGACTTAGGAGCAGAGCGTCGTGTTAATGCTCAAAGCAGTGACATTCCTATTGAACTTGTAAATGCAATAGTATCAATTGAAGATCATCGCTTCTTTAATCACAGAGGAATCGATAGCATTCGAATAGCTGGAGCTTTCCTGCGAAACTTAACTAGTAGAGGTGGCCTCCAAGGTGGTTCAACCTTGACGCAACAGTTGATAAAATTAACTTACTTTTCAACTTCATCATCAGACCAAACAATCGCACGTAAGGCCCAAGAAGCTTGGCTAGCTATTCAGTTAGAAAGAACTGCGACCAAACAGGAAATTTTGACATATTACATCAATAAAGTATACATGTCAAATGGTAACTATGGAATGCAAACTGCAGCTCAAAGTTACTATGGTAAAGATTTAAAAGACCTATCAATTCCACAACTTGCTCTTCTAGCCGGAATGCCACAGGCACCTAACCAATACGATCCTTATTCTCATCCAGAAGAAGCAACAGAACGTCGTAATCTAGTCCTATCAGAGATGCAAAAGCAAGGCTATTTAACAGCTGAACAATATGAAACGGCTATAAATACACCTATCACTGATGGTTTACAAAGTCTTAGAGGAAGCAACTCCTATCCTCCATACTTAGACAATTACCTCAAAGAAGTGATTGAACAAGTTGAAACAGAGACAGGCTACAACCTTTTAACTACTGGAATGGATGTCTACACTAACGTAGACCAAGACGTTCAAAAACGACTTTGGGATGTATACAACACGGATGAATATGTAAACTATCCAGATGATGAAATCCAAGCAGCTTCTACTATTATTGATGTATCAAATGGTAAGGTTATTGCTCAACTCGGCTCTCGCCACCAAGCCAGCAACGTATCTTTTGGTATTAACCAAGCCGTTGAAACCAACCGTGACTGGGGTTCTACCATGAAACCAATCACAGACTATGCCCCTGCATTAGAATATGGCATTTATGACTCTACTGCCTACATGCTGAAGGATGTTCCGTACAACTATCCAGGCACTAACATTCCTGTTTATAACTGGGATAGGGGGTATTATGGTAATATTACCCTTCAAACTGCTATCCAACAATCTCGTAACGTACCAGCCGTTGAAACTCTCGATAGAGTTGGACTCGATAAAGCAAAAGGTTTCCTAAATGGTTTAGGCATTGATTATCCAACCATGGTATACGCAAACGCAATTTCAAGTAATACGACCGAATCAGGTAAACAGTACGGTGCAAGTAGTGAGAAAATGGCTGCTGCCTATGCTGCTTTCGCTAACGGTGGTATCTATTATAAACCAATGTACATCAATAAAATTGTCTTCAGTGACGGTAGTTCAAAAGAGTTCTCTGATCAAGGTACTCGCGCTATGAAAGAAACAACTGCCTATATGATGACAGAAATGATGAAAACAGTATTATACTCTGGTATAGGTCGAGATGCTTATATTTCATGGCTTCCACAAGCAGGTAAGACTGGTACATCAAACTATACTGATGAAGAGATTGAAAACCATATTAAAACCGATCAGTATGTCGCTCCTGATGAAATGTTCGTCGGCTATACACGTAAATACTCAATGGCAGTATGGACTGGTTACTCCAACCGATTGACACCAATTGTTGGTGACGGATTTAGAGTTGCTGGTAGCATCTATCGTTCAATGATGGAGTATCTCGCTGAAAATGATCACCCTGGTGATTGGACCATGCCAGAAGGACTTTATAGAAGCGGTGATTACGTCTTTAAGAATGGGGCACGTAGCAACTGGATTCCCCAAACAACTCAACAATCCTCAACAACAGCTTCCAGCTCAACAACTGAAAATCAAACTTCAGTAGCTGAAACTACTAGCCCAAATACCGCTCAGAATCCAACTGCTCCAAATACAAATACAAATCAAAACCCTCAACAAAATCAAAATTCTCAAGGACAACAATAATCAATAAAAACCTAGGAAACATCTTCCTAGGTTTTTATTTACCAAAAGATGGAGTTAATCACTAACTCCATCTTCTTTTATTTTACATGGTTTGCAAGATCTTCTTGCGCTTTTTTATTAGATTCTTCTTTTTCTTTCTTCCATTTATCTTGAGCTTTTTGATATTCATCAGCAGTTACTGGTTTATCTTGAAGTTCAAGGTACTTGTACAAGAGGGCTTCACTCATACCCTTGTTACCTGAGTATGCAAATGGAAGAGTATATGGTACCATCTTAGACAACATTGGACGTCCAGTTTGAGAAGTTGTTGGAATAATCAAAGCGCTATCTGTCAACCACGCTTGGGCAGCAGCATATTTATCATAACGTTTTGAAACATCAGTGTTTTCGTTTCCGGCTTCAACAACCATCTTTTCATAATCTTCCAAACCAACTTGTTTGGCAGCAGCGTTGTTTGTACCAGCATCAAATCCTAGATAAGTCTTCGTGTTTTCACCAACAGATGGTTTGATGATATCAAGGTAAGTAGATGGGTCAATGTAGTCTGGAGACCATCCAACGTTATCTGAGAGATCCCAATCTTCTCCAGCAGCTGTTTCAGCAAAGTAGGTAACATTTAAGACTTCATCTTTTTGAAGTTGTTGAATATCAACAACGACATTGTCAGTTCCTAATGTTGCTTCAAGTGATTGTTTCAATGACTGAACACGTTGAACTTTTGTAGTATTAGTTTGGTCAACTGGCATATCCAAATGAATTGGGAATTGAACGCCCTCTGCTTGGAGAGCTGTCTTAGCTTTAGCAAATTCTGCTTTCGCTTTTTCAGGATTGTAAAGGCCATCTTGAGTATCATCTAGATTAACATCTTTCCACTCATCACCATAGGTTACCAATTTTTCCTTAACTAACTCACCAAAGTTTTTACCATCAGCTTGAACAAATGTTGGTGGTACGAACAAATTACGAAGAAGTTTGCTTGCTCCGCTTTCTCCGTTTACTTGAGAAGCATAGGCTGTTCTATCAAAACCAAAGGCGATAGCTTGACGGAAGTCTTTGTTTAGGAGAGCTTTCTTAGTTGATGTCTTTTGCTCATCTGTAGTCTTAGAAGTGTACTTGTAAGACTGACGGTCAATATTTGTCCCAACTAAGAAAGTAGCAGAATCTTGTGGTGTATAAACGATGTTATCCTTAAACTCTTTTTCAAGTTCAGGATATCCTGCACTTGTCGGGAAGAGACGAGCCATTGAGAAGCCGCCATCCTTAAAGGTGTCTGCAAGTTTGCCTGTATCTTGACCATCCCAGAATGATAGTTTTACTTTATCAATATGAACATTGTCCTTATCCCAGTAGTTTGGATTCTTTTCAAATTCTACTGAAGATTTTGCTACCAATGATTTCAACAAGAAAGGACCGTTGTAAAGAATACTGCTTGGATCAGTTGCTTTGGCAAAGTCACTTCCTTTAGAAGTAAGGAATTCTTCATTGACTGGTGCAAGAATACCCATGGTTGTCTTAGAGTTCCAGAAGCTTTCTGGTTTATTCAAAGTGTATTGAACAGTTTGATCATCAATTGCCTTGATTCCAACTTCTGAGAAGTCTTTTACTTCACCTTTGACATAAGCGTCAAGACCTTTAATGGATTCTTGAACAAGATAAAGGGCCTCTGACTTATTATCAGCTGCATATTTAAGACCTGTTACAAAGTCTTGAGCTTTCACAGGCGCATACTCTTCACCTTCAGAAGTGTACCACTTAGCATCTTTACGGATTGTATAAGTGTAAGTCAAACCGTCTTGAGATACAGACCAGTCTTCTGCCATAGATGGCACAAAGTTTCCGTAACGGTCATTCTCCATCAAACCGTCAACCACATTACTTGTGATATTAGCAACCGCAGCCTTACCTGTTGTCAAATAGTTGAGGCTGTCTGGATCTGTTTCATAAACGTAAGAAAAAGTTTTCTCACCTTTTGCACTAGAGCCTGAACCTGAACAAGCTGCCAAAACACCTGACGCTAACAGAGTCACTCCTGCTAGGGCCATTACTTTTGAAAATTTCATAATAAACTCCTTTTTGACTTTTTATACATTATAGTCCCTTTTTCGCCAAGTGTCAATACAATTTTCAGAATTTTTCAAATTGATTTGAAAATTTTTTCTTCCTATAGTTTTAATATGAAAATCTTTTTAGGAAAATTTCTATCATTGACATTTATCAACTATAGCTTTATGATATAATGAAAGAAGAAAGTTGAAAGGAAATACCATGTCAAAAGAAGTTATTGTTGAAAGTTTTGAACTAGATCATACGATTGTAAAAGCTCCTTATGTCCGCTTGATCGGAGAAGAGACTGGACCGAAAGGAGATATCATTTCTAACTTTGATATCCGCTTGGTTCAACCAAATGAGGACTCTATCCCTACTGCTGGACTTCATACTATTGAGCACCTCTTGGCTAAGCTAATCCGTACTCGCATCGACGGTATGATCGATTGTTCACCATTTGGTTGTCGTACAGGGTTCCATATGATTATGTGGGGACGTCATTCTAGCGCTGAAATCGCAGCTGTCATCAAGGATTCACTGAAGGAAATCGCTGAAACAACAACTTGGGAAGATGTCCCAGGAACAACTATTGAATCTTGCGGAAACTACAAGGATCACAGCCTCTTTTCTGCTAAGGAATGGGCAAAATTGATTCTCCAACAAGGAATCTCAGACGATGCCTTTGAACGTCACGTTATTTAACAATAAAAAAGGAACCAGCTTTTCAACTGTTTCCTTTTTATTTTCAAATTTTTGATTTAGGCTTTTTCACGAATGACCAAGACACCATCTTCCATGTCAGCTTCAAGGTTTTTAGCATCAAGATTATCCAAATGGAAGTCTGTTACTTTGTCACGGATTTGTTGTTCAACTACTCGACGGAGTGGACGAACACCCATCACTTCATCATAACCTTCTTCAGTCATGTATTCTTTGGCTGCATCGCTCACTGCCAAGTCGATTTCTTTCTTAGAAAGAGTCTTATTGACATCAATCAACATCAAATCAACAATCTTAGAAAGATCTTCCTTACTCAAATGTGAGAATTCAATAACAGCATTGAAACGATTGAGGAATTCTGGACGGAAGTAAGGTTTCAAACGATCCATCAATTCTGGTTTATCCGCATCTTCTGTCAAGTTGGCTTCATAGCCAAAGCCTGCATTTGAAGTTGCTATAATCACCGTATTCTTGAAGTTTACAGTGTTACCTTGACCATCTGTCAAACGACCATCATCCAATACTTGAAGAAGAAGAGTGATAACTTGAGGGTCAGCCTTTTCAATTTCGTCGAGAAGGACGATTGAGTATGGGTTACGGCGAACACGTTCTGTCAAAGTATTGTTGTTGTCATCATAACCAACATAACCAGCTGTTGTACCAATCAATTTAGAAACGGCTGTACGATCGCTGTATTCTGACATGTCCAAACGAATGATGGCATCTTTAGTACCGAACATATCAAGTGCCAATTGTTTAGCCAATTCTGTTTTACCAACACCAGTAGGTCCTACAAAGAGGAAGCTACCGATTGGGCGATTTCCTTCATCAAAACCTGCACGGTTCCGACGAATCGCTTTGGCAACGGCTTCAACAGCCTTGTCTTGACCGATAACCTTAGTTTGCAAACGGTGGCCCATATCTTTCAAACGTTCAATATCAGTTGCACCCATTTGTGAAACAGGAATACCTGTCATACGTTCTACAGACTCAGCTACGTCATTTACAGTCGCTGTAACCTTGTGATCTTCTGTATGGTTAGCAATTTGCTTTTCAAGTTCTTCGATACGAACTTTTGCATTTAAAGCTGCTTCATAATCTTCTTTAGCAGCTGCAGCTTCTTGTTTAGCTTTTTCTTCTTCAATTTCATGTTCCACAGCATGTACATCTGTCACTGGGTGTTGTGCTGCCAAGTGAGCAGCTGTCACATCGACCAAGTCGATAGCCTTATCTGGCAAGCTACGTTGTGGAATATATTGAACAGAGTAATCAACAGCCGCTTTCAATACTTCATCTGGCAAGATAACATTGTGGTGTTGTTGATAAAGATCACGGATCCCTTGGAGAATTTTGAAAGTATCTTCAGCAGATGGTGCATTAACTTTTACTTCGTTGAAACGACGAGCAAGAGCAGCGTTTTTCAAGATTGTATTACGATATTCATCTTGAGTTGTTGCACCAATCACTGTCAATTCCCCACGTGAAAGAGCTGGTTTCAAGATATCAGCAAGTCCTTTAGATCCTTGACCATCCCCTGTGCTACCTGCGCCAAGGATTTGGTGAATTTCGTCGAAGAAGAGGATAATATTCCCAGCTTCCTTGACTTCGTTTACCAAGTTTTGAATATTTTCTTCAAAGCTACCACGGTATTGAGTACCAGCTTCAAGTCCAGAAATATCAATTGAAATGATTTCTTTGTTCTTGATTGCTGCTGGAACATCACCATTCACAATAGCTTGTGCAAGGCCTTCTACTACAGCAGTTTTACCAACACCAGCATCACCGACAAGAACTGGATTGTTTTTTGTACGACGAGAAAGAATTTCAGAAGTTTCTTGAATTTCCTTGTTACGTCCAATAACCGGATCTAGCTTCCCTTCACGAGCTTCAGCAGTTAAATTACGTCCAAGTTTAGCAAGAATACCGTCTTGTTTCATACCTTTCCCTTGAACGTACTGAGCTTGATCACTTCCTTCGCTAGGAAGTTGACCTGTTTGACGGTAAATCGCGAATTCTTCAGGTGTTACTTCACGACCGTTAATCAAATAACGACGATTTTCAGAACTGTATCCACGCATACCACCCATCAATTGGTTAAACAAATCATCCATGTTGTTAAAGTTATTAAAGTTGTTATTCATATTTCATACCTCGTTAAATTCAAAATTAGTTAGTCAAATTAATTTGACTTTCTCTGACCTTTGTTTTAAAAATTTTAGACTAGCAATTTGCTACTCTACGTATAATTTCAGGTTTCTCTTTATCCAATACAGATTTTGTAATTGGATTTTCTAAAATACTAATGGTAAACATAGGTTGCACCTCTTTCTAGGTTTTACCCATACTTTAATCTTAAGATAAATTACAAAATCACCTTAAAATCATGGTTTTCTAAGGATTTTCTCATCCTTATGTTCTTAGTATATCACTTTGGTCAGTATTAGTCAAGAGATTTGACCAAAATTGACTAATTTTTTTTAAAAATTTTTTTATACCAAAAAACCAGTCAAAATGACTGGTTTTTATTTACTATTTATGAATCTTAGCTCAATGCATCATCCATTGAAAGAACTTCGTGGAAGACACGTTGTGTCAATTCAGTTTTTTGTTCTGGAGTGAGGTATTTAGTGTTTACACAGTATCCAGAGATACGAACGATTACGTCTTCACCTGACATGATCTTTTCGTAAACATCGTTCAAGTCCATAACGTTCAAGTTAACGTGTTGTCCACCGTTTTCGAAGTAACCATCAAGGATTGTTACCAAGTTATCAACTTGTTCGTCACGAGTTTTACCAAGAGCGCGAGGTGAAACTTGAGTTGTCAATGAGATACCATCAGCTGCATAACCAAAGTCAAGACTAGCAAGTGAGTTCAAGTTTTGCAACCATCCACCTTTAGCTTTGTTAGATGGGTTAGCACCTGGTGAGAAGAATTCAAGTTTAGACAAGTTCACAGAACCATCTTCGTTGAGGTATACACCTTTGTGGACTGGTGAGTTACCAGTTTGTTTAGAGTAAGCAACGTTAGATGTGATTGTCAAAAGTGATACTGTAGCTTCTGCGTCTTTGTAAAGTTTGTGGCTACGTAGACGAGTTGTGTAAGCTTCGATCAACCATTCTGCCAATTCGTTTGAACGTGGGTCATCTTCACCCCAACGTGGGTATTCACCGATTGTTTCATAATCGTAGATGTAGCCATTTTCGTCACGGATTGGTTTAACTGTAGCATACTTGATAGCTGACAATGTATCAACAGTGTTGGCGAATCCACAGATACCGAATCCCATGTTAGCACGTTGTTTAGTTGGCAAGAAGGCCATTTGAACAGCTTCGTAGTTGTACTTGTCAGTCATGTAGTGGATAATGTTCAATGCATCTACATAAGTGTCAGTCAACCAGTCAAGAGATTTTTCGAAGTTAGCTTTAACTGATTCGAATTCAAGAACTTCGTCACGGATTGGTTCGATATCAAATACTTTGTAGTCTTTATGAACATCGTCATAACCACCGTTCAAACCAGTAAGAAGAGCTTTAAGAACGTTAACGCGAGCACCGAAGTACTGGATGTTGTGACGTTGTTCTTCGTTTTCTGGGTCAAGTGGAGACACACAACATGAGATACAGCTCATTTCACCGTATCCATCTTTAGCCATTGTTGTAACACCTTCGTATTGGATAGAAGAGTGCTTGTGGCTCATGTGCATACAGTAGCGACGGAAGTTGTAAGGCAATTTGTCAGTCCAAAGAACTGTCAAGTTTGGTTCTGGAGAGTTACCGATGTTGTCAAGAGTGTTCAAGAAACGGTAGTCCATCTTAGTAACACGGTGACGACCGTCGTTACCCATACCAGCCATAGAAGTTGTGATGAAGGTTGGGTCACCTGAGTACAATTGGTCATAAGCTTTTGTACGACCGAATTTAACTGTACGAAGTTTCATAACGAAATCGTCAACAAACTCTTGGATTTCTGATTCAGTAAATGTACCACGAGCAAGGTCACGTTCAGCAAAGATATCCAAGACGATTGGCACACGACCTAGAGATGTAGCTGCACCGTTGATAACGCGGCAGACAGCCATGAAGGCAATGTTTACCCATTGGATAGCTTCTTTAACGTTCATCGCTGGTTTACGAACATCAACTCCGTAAAGGTCACCTAAACGAACAACTTCTTGTAATGCTTTGTATTGAAGGTTGATTTCTTCACGAAGACGGATTGTCTCTTCATCGATTTCTTTGATAGCATTCCAATCATTCAATTTTTCTTGCATCAAGAAGTCAGCTCCATAAAGAGCAAGACGTGCGTACACACCAATGATACGTCCACGTGAGTATGAGTCTGGAAGACCAGTTACAGTGTGGGCGTGACGAGCACGAAGAATGTTAGAAGTATATGCACGGAAGATACCATCGTTTACTGTTGTAACGTATTTAGTGAAAATTTCGTGAACAGCTGGATCTGGCTCATAACCGTTTTCTCTCAAAGTAGTTTCAGCCATACGGATACCACCTTTTGGCATGAAATTCAATTTGAAGAGTTCATCGTTTTGGATACCGAAGATCAATTCGTTTTCTTTGTCGATAAATCCAGCTGGAATATCAGCAATAGAAGTTGGACGAGTATCCATTGGGAAACGAGTTTCTTCGTAGTGTGCTTTAGTTTCTTCTACGATTTTTTTGATGTGAAGTGAACGCTCTGTTGGTCCTGCAAGGAAGCTTTCATCTCCATCATAAGGTGTGTAGTTAGCTTGTACAAAGCGTGATACACTTGCTTTTTCTTTCCAGTCAACACCTTTAAAGCCTTCCCAGGCTTTGTCAAAAATGTCCTGTGCTTCAACAACTGTCTTAACAACCATGTTAATGTCCTCTTTTATCTTTCTAGTAACAGTCATCTGTTACATTCATGTATTCAGTATACCACACAGTAAACGATTTCAACAACTAAAATAAGTAATTTTCCCCACTTTCTTTTATAATACAGTTGTTGTTTTCGCAATAACTGTATTATAGTTTTGAAAAAAGATTTACCTATTTTCTATTTTTTCTGAAAAAGGTTATAATATAGCTAGTAATTCTACCAAAGAAAGGTCATCACATGCTGATATTTCCACTGATGAATGATTTATCTCGTAAAATCATCCATATTGACATGGATGCTTTTTTTGCTGCGGTAGAAATTAGAGACAATCCTAAGCTTAAAGGGAAACCCGTTGTTATTGGTAGCGACCCAAGAAAAACAGGAGGTCGCGGAGTTGTTTCGACTTGTAGTTATGAAGCGAGAGCCTTTGGCATCCACTCAGCTATGAGTTCCAAAGAGGCCTATGAGCGTTGTCCGCAAGCCGTTTTCATTTCTGGAAACTACGAAAAATATACTGCTGTCGGTCAACAGATACGAGCTATTTTCAAACGATATACAGATAAAATTGAGCCTATGAGTATCGATGAAGCCTATCTAGACGTAACTGAAAACAAACTCGGTATCAAATCTGCAGTTAAGATTGCTCGCTTAATTCAGCAGGATATTTGGCAAGAACTCCATCTGACCGCTTCTGCCGGTGTATCTTATAATAAGTTTTTAGCTAAAATGGCTAGTGACTATCAAAAACCTCGTGGTTTGACGGTTATTCTCCCTGAAGAAGCCGAAAACTTCCTCAAACAAATGGATATTGCTAAATTCCACGGCGTTGGCAAGAAAACTGTTGATAAATTGCATCAAATGGATGTATTCACAGGAGCTGATCTCATAGAAATCTCTGAAATTACGCTTATCGATCGTTTTGGACGACTTGGATTTGACCTTTATCGAAAGGCTCGTGGGATTGATAATTCTCCCGTTAAATCTGACCGTGTTCGTAAGTCTATTGGTAAAGAAAAAACCTATAGTAAGATTCTTAGTCTGGAAGGAGATATCAAAAAAGAGCTAACTCTGCTTTCGCAAAAAGTCGCTCTTAGTCTTCAAAAATATGAAAAAAGTGGTAAGATTGTCATCTTAAAAATTCGCTACGCTGACTTTTCTACTTTGACTAAGCGAAAAACCCTAGATCAGCAAACACAAGATTCAGACCAAATCGCTCAATGCATTATTCAACTCTACGAAACACTCAGTGATAAGGATAAAGGCGTCCGTTTATTGGGAGTCACAGTGACTGGATTTTAAAAACCTTGAAGGAATCTTCCCTCAAGGTTTTTTCTTATACAAATAATCGAACAAAGCTATAAAGTAACAAGACACTACCAAGGACAATACGGTATTTACCGAAAACTGTGAAGTCGTGTTTTTTAACATAGCTGGTCAAGAAACGAATGGCAACCATGCTGACTGCAAAAGCGACTACCATGGCTACTAAGAGCAAGAAAAATTGACCAAAACTCAAAACTTCTCCTGCCTTGATGAATTTAAAAATCTTCAAGGCACTAGCTCCAAACATAACAGGAATCCCTAGATAGAAGGTAAACTCAGTTACCACCGAACGACTGGTTCCATTTAACAAACCACCGACGATAGTGGCACCTGAACGGCTAGTTCCTGGTAAAAGGGCCAAGACTTGGAAAAGTCCGATATAGAGGGCTGTTTTATAAGGCAACTTATCTAGCTCAGTTACTGTTGGCTCGATTGCTTGTGCTTTGTTGCGTTTTTCAAGATAAATGAAAGCAACCCCATAAACAATCAACATAATGGCTACTGATACCATATTATGGAAGTGAGTATCAAACCAATCATCAAACTTAAAGACTAGAAGAAGAGGGAGTGTCGCAACAAATACTTTAGACCATAATTGCCAAGTTCTACGAACTTCGACTTTATCCTTGCCTGGTTTGAAAGGATTAAGTTTGTTAAAGTAGATAACCATAACGGCTAGGATAGCACCCAGTTGAATGACGACGTTAAACATAGACATAAAGGCTTCATTTTGATCTTTATACTGGATAAACTCTTCTGCCAAAATCAAGTGACCAGTACTCGAAATCGGCAACCATTCCGTGATTCCTTCAACAATACCAAAAAAGATAGACTTTAAAATTTCAAAAAAATACATAGATAACTCCTTTTTCTATCCTCCATTATATCATACTTTTAAAGGCTGTGTTTAGTTTTCTTTAGAAAGCACCAATACTTCCTCCGCCACCACCGCCCGAGAAACCTCCACCAGAGCTACCACTTCCGGATGATACAGAAAAAGTACTTGCTGTATTGGCGATTGCTGCATAATGGTTTATATGAGAGGTTGATGCATGAAAGTTGGTATCCCATCCACAATATACATAAAGATTCATATCTGCATTTATAAGCTGTATGTTATGGAGCTTCATGATTTTGTTCACTTTCTTGGCACATCCATATAGAGTTGCATAGACCAAAAGGCGATTCCAAACAACAATACTCTCTAGTTCAGCCTTCTCTAAATGGGCAATATCCCGAAGCATATTTTCAAAACTTGTCCAGAGATAAAATGCTTCTGCTCCTTCTTCATTTAAGACACCATCACGAGATGGCCCTCGTGTCGCAAAATGAACTAAGGCACTAGCAAGTAACCCCAGTAAACCGAGGGAAAGTAAAGGAATTGAGAAATAACCACAGGTTCTTAGACTATAGTAGAAAATGAGAAGGCCGATAAGTCCTGTTACAGCCGAACAGAATTTCATTTTCTTCACAAGATTATTTTCTGTATCCGTCAAAGGACGATAGTAGCTCGGAAGTCGTAAAATTTTCACCTTGTCTCGAACACAACTTTGCATACGTTGAAGTCGTCTCTCGAAGGAACGTTTGAGGTGCAACCCGAATTCGCGAATATGTTTCTCATCAGCTTCCTTAGCACCATGGAACAAAGTTGAAGAAACTTTATATTCAAGGAAAAGGTCAGATAAAGCAATTTCTTTCTTAGTTGAAAGAGTCATGCGCAAGCATTCTTTTTCAAAATTAGACAAGCCTTTTTCACTAATAATTTTTATCCACGGTTCCTCTTCACCCTGAAAAATGGATAAATGCCCGCGATCAACTAAGTCCAACAAGGTTGCCTGGATTAGTTGTTCAAAGGTGAACTTACCAAACTTATGCTTATTTAGGGGACTAACTTCCTCTAAGGAGGTTGAATAAACGGCTTCTGCCAAAACCATTGGAGGTAAGTCCATTGGGGGTTCGTAGAGTCGATGATTCTTTGGATATACTTTTTGGAGACTTATCTGTTTACGAAATGTTCGATAATACATGATAGTAAGTAGCAATAAAGCCATAAAGAAAGTTGGGAAAATCCATTTTATCATGACATTCGCCTGCACTTTATTGGCTTTTATTTCTACTTCAACTCTTTTGAAGTTACTTAAATCATCTTCATTCAACTCTTGACTCGGAGCACTTGAGAAAGCTTCTCTCGGCCAATATGCATGAAGTTCAATCTGACGTTTTTTAGGAAGATCCTTCATCTTAACCCAGTAGATATCATTGATTTTTTCGACACTTCCCTCGTTTAGGAGTTTGCCAGTATGGAAAAAGAGTTTCTCTGCAGGACTATCTGAAGTTACTCGAAATTCTAAATCTTTGATATCTCCTGAACTATCTGTCAGTGGTTGCCAATTTAGCTCCGCGATATCGTTATACAAAAAGAGAATATTTGACAGTTGCCAGGTAACGGTTACCCGAACAGTATCTCCTGCATTTCCTGGATTAAGAACGAAGACCTTGTAGCCATCCTCTTCTTCCTTAGTATATGAGAGAACATCCTGAATGATTTGCCCATTTTTAGATACAAGGACAGTTGGGTCATCATCTATATCAAATCCTTTTGGCATTTTCCCTGCTTTACCGAGACCAATCAATTGACCATTAAAATCATCTTTAAAATGGTAGGTAATTGTTTCTTTGAAAACTGCTGTATTATCTGCATGAATATTCAAATCTCCCTTATAGGATAAAATATCAAAGTCTACAGCAAAAACCAAGCGCGGTACAAAAAGGAAACAGGTAAATATCAAAGCCAATAGCCATTTCTTTTTCATCTTACACTGCCTTCCAAGTTTTTTCACTATTATATCATTTTTTACAAGTAAAGGTTTACTTGTATTGAAAATCTCACCATTTTTAGATACAATAGAGGGAGCTATTTTTAGACTAGAAATAGGAGAAAACATGAAAAAATTATGCTTATCTATCCTTGCTAGCCTAGCCCTTACTCTAGGACTAGTTAGCCAGGTCCAAGCCGATGAATATTTACGCATCGGAATGGAGGCGGCTTACGCACCTTTTAACTGGACTCAGGATGATGACAGTAACGGTGCTGTCAAAATCGATGGAACCAATCAATATGCCAACGGGTATGATGTCCAAATAGCTAAAAAGATTGCTAAGGACCTCGGCAAAGAACCTTTGGTTGTAAAAACTAAATGGGAAGGACTCGTTCCAGCCCTTACCTCTGGTAAAATCGATATGATTATTGCAGGTATGAGCCCAACTGCTGAACGAAAACAAGAAATTGCCTTCTCAAGCAGCTACTACACTAGCGAACCAGTACTTTTGGTCAAGAAGGATTCTGCCTATGCTAATGCTAAATCACTAGAGGATTTTAGCGGAGCAAAAATCACTTCTCAACAAGGTGTTTACCTTTATGACTTGATTTCACAAATCTCAGGTGCTAAGAAAGAAACTGCTATGGGTGATTTTGCGCAAATGCGACAAGCTCTTGAAGCTGGGGTCATCGATGCCTATGTCTCTGAACGTCCAGAAGCCTTAACTGCCGAGTCAGCAAACGCTAAGTTTAAAATGATTCAACCTGAACCTGGCTTTAAAACTGGGGAGGAAGATACATCTATCGCTATCGGTTTACGTAAAGACGACGAACGTATCAGTCAAATCAACGCTAGCATTGAAACCATTTCTAAAGAAGAACAAGTTGCGCTAATGGATCGTATGATCAAAGAGCAACCTGCCGAATCTACAACAACTGAAGAAAGCAACAGTAATTTCTTTGGCCAAGTTGCTAAAATTCTATCTGAGAACTGGCAACAACTCTTGCGTGGTGCAGGTATTACTCTTCTCATTTCCATTATCGGTACTATCGTCGGTCTCATCATTGGTCTTGCTATCGGTGTCTTCCGTACTGCACCTCAATCTGAAAATCAATTTATCTACGTAATCCAAAATCTAATTGGCTGGATTCTCAACGTCTATATTGAAATTTTCCGTGGTACTCCTATGATTGTACAAGCCATGGTTATCTACTATGGTACTGCACAAGCCTTTGGTATCAACCTAGACCGAACACTGGCTGCTATCTTTATCGTTTCTATCAATACGGGTGCCTACATGACAGAAATCGTCCGTGGTGGTATTCTGGCTGTTGATAAGGGACAATTCGAAGCGGCAACTGCACTTGGTATGACTCATAATCAAACCATGCGTAAGATTGTTTTGCCTCAAGTTGTTCGAAATATTCTACCAGCAACTGGTAATGAGTTCGTCATCAACATCAAGGATACTTCTGTATTGAATGTTATCTCTGTTGTAGAACTTTACTTCTCAGGAAATACAGTAGCAACACAAACCTACCAATACTTCCAAACCTTTACCATCATCGCAGTTATTTACTTTGTCCTTACCTTTACAGTAACGCGTATTCTCCGTTACATTGAAAAACGTATGGATATGGATACCTACACAACAGGTGCTAACCAAATGCAAACGGAGGATTTGAAATAATGAATCAACCCATTCTTGAAATCAAACACCTCAAAAAATCCTATGGACAAAACGAGGTCCTAAAAGACATCTCCCTCACTATTCATAAAGGAGAAGTGATTTCTATCATCGGAAGTTCCGGTAGTGGTAAATCAACCTTCCTACGTTCTATCAACCTTCTCGAAACTCCAACTGAAGGTGAAATCCTTTATCACGGTGAAAACGTCCTTGAAAAAGGATATAACCTTACTCACTACCGTGAAAAACTAGGTATGGTTTTCCAGTCCTTTAATCTTTTTGAAAATCTCAATGTTCTCGAAAATACGATTGTGGCACAGACAACTGTTCTCAAACGTGACCACTCAGAGGCAGAGAAAATTGCAAAAGAAAACCTTGAAAAGGTTGGTATGGGAGAACGTTTCTGGCAAGCCAAACCAAAGCAACTTTCTGGTGGTCAAAAGCAACGTGTGGCTATTGCTCGTGCTCTTTCTATGAATCCTGATGCCATTCTCTTTGACGAGCCTACATCAGCCCTCGACCCTGAAATGGTCGGTGAAGTTCTCAAAATCATGCAAGAACTAGCTCAAGAAGGCTTGACTATGATCGTTGTAACCCACGAAATGGAATTTGCTCGCGATGTATCAAACCGTGTTATCTTTATGGATAAGGGGGTTATTGCAGAAGAAGGCAAACCTGAAGAGCTATTTACCAATCCTAAAGAAGAACGCACCAAAGAATTTTTACAACGCTATCTTGGATAATCAAAAAAGACTGCAACCTGCAGTCTTTTTATATTTCCTAAAATGAAAAGGCAGGTTCTTTTCGAACCTGCCTATATCCAAAGACTAATCTTCAAATTTTTCATGATTTTTGTCGTAGAAATCAATTAAGCCAAGGGCTGTTTCAAAGGAAATGTTTTTAACTTTTGCACGTCCTTGAGCTAAAGCAATGATAGACATTTCACGTGCATTTGTTTCCTTAGAAATACGATACCCTGTGATTTTTTTATCACGAACCCAGCTAACAACTGATTCTACTTTTTCAAAGTTAGACTTAGCCATGTTATTCTCCTATTTTTTTCTTTGCGCTATTTCATTCTATATGTTTTTATAGTATTTGTCAATAAAAACGCATACATACACTGAATTAAAGCGCTCAGAACACAATTATTTGGCTTTTAAAGCCGATAATATATGGGTCCGTATATCTTCAACTCCATTAGGATTTGCTGGCAAGAATATAGTATTATTTCCTTGTTTGTCTGCAAAATTATTCAATGTGTCTAAATACTGATTGGTTAATAGGATTGACATAATTTGTTCTTCAGTTAATTCGACATTAGCTCCTTTTAACTCTTTAATAGAATCAGCAAGTCCATCAACAATTGCTTTCCGCTGCTCTGCGATCCCCACACCATGAAGACGATCTTTTTCTGCCTCAGCTTCTGCCGCTGTAACGATCTTTATTTTGTCTGCTTCAGCCAATTCTTGAGCGGCCACTCTCTTACGTTGAGCTGCATTGATTTCGTTCATCGATTGTTTGACTTCTGCATCCGGCTCAACTTTGGTAATGAGCGTCTTAACGATAATATACCCATACGTTGACATTTCTTCCGCTACTTGTTTTTGAACTTCTAATGCAATTTCATCTTTTTTCTCAAACAATTCATCCAAAGTTAATCTAGGAACAGATGAGCGTAATGCATCTTCAATATAAGATTTAATTTGAGCTTCCGGTCTCATCAATTTATAGTAAGCATCTGTAACGTTTTGCTCATTTACACGGTATTGAGTTGCGACATTCATGGTCACAAAAACGTTATCTTGGGTTTTGGTTTCAACCACGATTTCACTTTGTAAAAGGCGTAGCTGTACACGAGCTGCAATTTTGTCAATGCCAAATGGTGCTCGCAGATGAATACCACTATTACTTAACTTTTGATATTTACCAAATCGTTCGATAATGGCAACAGATTGTTGACGAACGACATAAACAGAACTTACTATAGTAACTCCCACAATAAGCATTAGAATTAATAGAACAAGTATAACTGGTAAAACTGGTAAAACCATGGGAATCTCCCCCTTTCTTCACTTACATTATAGCACTCGCATATAGGTTAGGCAAATAATATGATAAAAATTTTATAGGATATTAAACAAGCATATTATATAGGGTTTCGTTCCCATTTAAGTTAATATAAGACGGGTCGAATTTTTCCATTCGATGAGTCAAACCTGCATAATCGTGCTTATCTGCTAGAGCTACACCAATCAAAACAGGTCCAGTTCCCTTGCTAGCACGTTTGATGTATTCAAAACGTGTGATATCATCATTCGGTCCCAAGATATCATTTACAAACTCTCGAAGAGCACCTGGGCGTTGTGGGAAATTCACTACAAAGTAATGCTTGATGCCATCATAGATCAAGGCACGTTCTTCCATCTCTGGCATACGGTTGATGTCATTATTTCCTCCAGAAATGATACAACAAATAGTTTTTCCTTTTATATAATCAGACAATACTTCTAGGGCTGCAACACTAGCAGCACCCGCAGGTTCTGCTACGATACCTTGTTTAGAATAGAGATCAATTAGGGTCTCAGAAATCAAACCTTCATCCACACCAATAAGAGTCTGAACATTTTTACGAGTTGCCTCATAGGTCAACTGTCCTACCTTTTGCACAGCAATCCCATCCGCAAACTTATCAATTTCCTTGAGTTTGACTGGTCCTCCAGCTTCAAACGCCGCCTTCATAGAACGAGCCCCTTCAGCCTCAACACCAATGACTTCAATTTCTGGATTTGTTTCTTTAATATAGGTAGAAACACCAGAAATAAGACCTCCACCTCCTACAGGTACCAAAACAGTATCAAAATCAATGGATTCTTTGCGTGCTTCTTCTAAAATCTCGTAGGCAACAGTTCCTTGCCCCGCTTGAACATAAGGATCATCGAAAGGATCGATAAAGGTACGATTTTCAGCGACTGTAAACTCTTGAGCTGCCTTGGCTGACGCATCAAAGGTATCTCCTACCAATTTGATAGTTACAAAATCACCACCAAAGAAACGAACCTGACCAATTTTCTGTTGAGGTGTTGTAATTGGCATAAAGATTGTTGCAGGAATCTTCATCTCATTACATGTGTAAGCAACTCCTTGGGCGTGATTTCCCGCTGAAGCACACACTACACCACGTTCACGTTCTTCCTTGGTCAATTGAGAAATCGCATAATAAGCACCACGAATCTTAAATGACCGAACACGTTGAGCATTTTCTTTCTTGAGATAAATTTTAGCTCCGTATTTCTCTGATAAGTAATGATCATATTCTAACGGTGTATTGACTACTACACCACTCAATACTTTATGGGCTTTTACCACATCTTTTGCACTAAGCATAATCTTCTCCTTAATTCGTTTTCAAGATAAAAAGCGGGTTAGGTACCCCCAACTCGCCTTCTATCTTTATTCTCAAAAATTAGTTGTAGATTTTGAATGCGTCATCGTCGTTTTTACCAACAAATGGCATTGCTTTACGCAATTCTGCACCAACCTTTTCAATTTCAAGGTTAGCAGCTTGTTCACGGTAAGCAGTCAATTTTGGACGACCAGCTTTGTAGTCGTTCACAAAGTCGTTGGCAAATTTACCATTTTGGATATCAGCAAGAACGGCTTTCATGTTTTCTTTGACTTGTTCAGTGATCACACGTGGACCTGAAACGTAGTCACCGTATTCAGCTGTGTTAGAGATTGATTGACGCATTTTCTTGAATCCACCTTCGTAGATCAAGTCAACGATCAATTTCATTTCGTGAAGCACTTCGAAGTAAGCCAATTCTGGAGCGTATCCAGCTTCAGTCAAGACTTCAAAACCAGCTTCGATAAGGGCAGTCAAACCACCGCAAAGAACTGCTTGTTCACCAAACAAATCTTCTTCAGTTTCTTCTTTGTATGTTGTTTCAAGAAGACCTACACGCGCTGCACCAACACCTTTACACCAGTCCATAGCGATGTCTTTAGCATTTCCTGTAGCATCTTGGTATACGGCGTAAAGCGCTGGAACACCAAATCCTTCTTCGTAAGTACGACGTACCAAGTGTCCTGGTCCTTTAGGAGCACACATGAAGACATCAACATCTGCAGGAACTTTGATGAATTCGAAGTGGATGTTGAAACCATGTGCAAAACCAACTGCATTTCCAGCTTCCAAGTTTGGAGCGATTTCTGCCTCGTACAATTCTTGTTGAATTTCGTCTGGAGCCAAAATCATGATAACATCAGCCAATTTAGTTGCTTCTGCTACTGTGTAAGTATCAAAACCATCTTCTTTAGCTTTATCAAATGATTTACCTGGACGAACGCCGATAATCACATCGTGACCTGAATCACGCAAATTTTGAGCATGCGCATGTCCTTGTGAACCATAACCGATAACGGCGATTTTTTTACCGTCAAGTGCTGCTACTTTTACATCTTTTTCGTATTCCATTTGAACTGCCATAATTTTTTCTCTCATTTCTATTTTTATTGCCTGATAGGCTAAATTAACAAATTTAGATTGGATTTTTAATCACGGGTAAATCCAGTTGCACCCGTACGAGCAATATTCTTGATACCGTATGGTCGAATGACACGAATCAAAGCTTCACTCTTTTCTGCATTCCCAGTCATCTGAACAGTAATGGAGCTCGGAGCCACATCGACCACAGTTGCACGGAAAGGTTGAATGATTGCCAAAATTTCTGCTCGCTTCTCAGCTGGTGCAGCAATCTTAACCAAGATAACTTCTCGCTCTAGGTGAGGTTTATCAGTGATATCGCGAACACGGATAACATCGACCTGACGGTTAAGTTGTTTGATAATTTGCTCTACTTCATCATTCGATGCGACATCAATGATAATAGTAATTCGTGATACATTAGGATTCTCCGTTGCACCCACAGAAATACTTTCGATATTAACTTGACGTCTCGACAAGACTCCTGTAAAGCGATTGAGAACGCCTGAACGGTTTTGAAGTTTGGCTGTTAACATTCTACGCATTAAACTTCACCCCCAACATCTCATGATTACTCTTACCAGCTGGTACCATCGGTAAGACATGCTCTTTACGAGAAATATCTACTTCGATAAACATTGGTACATCCTCTTTGATGACTTCCAAATCCTTCTCTAAGGTTTCAGGATTGTCAAATTTATAATTTTTAATCCCGTAAGCCTGCGCCATTAATTGGAAATCAGGAAGGCTATCAAAGACCGACTCTGATGTTCGTCCTTCATAGAAGGCTTCTTGCCATTGACGAACCATCCCGAGCGAGTGGTTATTGAGCATGATGACTTTGATTGGAATCTTATAGATATTTAAGATTGCCAATTCTTGGTTGGTCATCTGGAAACCACCGTCACCGACAAAGAGGACGACCTCTTTATCTGGATTAGCAATTTTTGCTCCGATGGCTGCAGGAACTCCGAATCCCATCGTTCCTAGACCACCTGAGGTTACCAATTGGCGCTCATTTTGGTAAGGATAGTATTGAGCTGTCCACATTTGGTGTTGGCCAACGTCTGTTACAACAATGGCATCCCCCTTGGTCAACTCACCGATGCGTTCAATGACTGCTTGCGGTTGGACGACCCGTTCTTTCTTATCATAAGATCGAACACGATTTTTATCTTTTGTGACCTTTTCAATCCATTTTTCAGTATTGTTATTAACAACTGGTTCTGCAAGTAATTGTTGTAAGGCTTTTTTAGCATCACCAACAACTGGAATATCGACTGCGATAATCTTACCAATCTCTGCAGGATCAATATCAATATGCGCTACTTTAGCCTTCTTAGCAAAAGTCTTAGGATTTCCAGTCAAGCGGTCATCAAAACGACAACCAATAGAAATCATAAAATCTGCTTCTGTCATGGCAATGTTAGCTGCAAAGGAACCATGCATTCCACCCATCCCCAAAAACAGTGGGTGGCTAGTTGCAATTGTACCTTGTCCCAAAAGACTGGTTACAACCGGAATTTGATACCGTTCTGCAAATTCAATCAACTCTGTGGCAGCCTCTGCGTAACTAATACCACCACCAGCAAGTAATACTGGTTTTTTAGCTTTAGATAACTGCTTCAAGATTTTCTTGATTTGCATATCATTTGGCTCAACGGTTGGTTGATAACTTGGTAAGATTACTTCTGGTGAGTAGATGAAATCAGTCTCAAGCGCAGAAACATCTTTTGGTAAATCAATCACAACTGGTCCTGGACGACCTGTTGTCGCAATATGCACCGCCTCTGTAATCACACGTGGAATATCGGCTGTTTCACGAACCTGATAATTGTACTTGGTAATTGGCATGGTAATACCGACAATATCCGCCTCTTGGAAAGCGTCTTTACCGATACCCGCTCTTGCCACTTGTCCTGTGAAAACCAAAAGAGGAACACTGTCGCTCATAGCATCTGCAATACCCGTAATGGCATTTGTAGCTCCCGGTCCACTTGTGACGACTGCAACACCAAGCTTTCCTGTTGACTTAGCATAACCTTCAGCTTCATGAAGACATCCTTGTTCATGGCGACCTAAAATATGACGAATGCCTTTAAAATTATAAATAGCATCATACAAAGGCAATACGGCTCCGCCTGGATAACCAAAAATCGTATCAATTCCTAAATCACGGAGTGTTTCCAAAACAAGTTCTGATCCCGACTTTGGTGAATCTAAAATGATTTTCTCCATTGTTCCCCTTTCTGTTCTCTTAAAATGACTTGTTTCTATAATACCATTTTTTCAAAAATTTTCAAGACAAAAGAAGAAATTTTCTGAATTTTCTATCTAGATGCTTTACAATATCAAATCGATTCCAAAGTTTATCCGTGTTTTTAACATTTTCATAGAAAAAAAAGTTGAGACTTATCGTCTTCAACCTTTTTACAAATTACTAATTAAAGTGAGTTTACATCAACCTTGATACCAACACCTTGAGTAGTTGTGATAGTCAAGTTTGTTACGTAAGTACCTTTAGCTGTAGCTGGTTTAGCTTTTTGAATTGTTTCGTTGAAAGCTTTGAAGTTTTCAATCAATTTTTCAGCTTCAAATGATACTTTACCGATGATTGCTTGAACGTTACCTGCACGGTCAGCACGGTAAGTAATTTTACCACCTTTAGACTCTTCAACTGCTTTCGCAACATCCATTGTTACAGTACCAGTTTTAGGGTTTGGCATCAAGTTACGTGGTCCAAGGACACGTCCAAGACGTCCAACAAGAGCCATCATATCAGGTGTAGCGATAACTACGTCGAAGTCCAACCAACCGTCGTTGATTTTAGCAACAAGGTCATCTTCACCTACGAAGTCTGCTCCAGCAGCTTTCGCTTCTTCTGCTTTAGCACCACGTGCGAAAACAAGAACGCGTGAAGTTTTACCAGTACCGTTTGGCAATACCATTGCTCCACGGATTTGTTGGTCAGCTTTTTTAACGTCGATGTTCAAGTTGTATGCAACTTCTACAGTTGCGTCAAATTTTGCAAAGTTAGTTTCTTTTGCAAGTGCTACAGCTTCTTCTACGCTGTATGCTTTTGTGCTGTCGATTTTCTCAAGTGCAGCACGAAGTTGTTTGCTTTTTTTAGCCATTTTCTATTCTCCTTGTAAGTGGTTCAATCGATTTTCATCTCCCACGTCACTTCTCGAAATGATGAAGTCTTGCGGGTTATATTGGGGACGTTATTGATTAGTCAACAACAGTGAATCCCATAGAACGAGCAGTACCTTCAATCATACGCATTGCAGACTCGATGTTTGCTGCGTTCAAATCTGGCATCTTAGTTTCTGCAATTTCTTGTATTTGTGCACGAGTAACTGTAGCAACTTTAGTTTTGTTAGGTGTACCTGATCCTTTTTCAACACCTGCAGCTTTTTTCAAAAGAACAGCAGCTGGTGGTGTTTTTGTAACGAAAGTAAATGATTTGTCTTCGTATACTGAGATAACAACTGGAATGATCATACCAGCTTGGTCAGCTGTACGAGCGTTGAACTCTTTTGTGAATCCCATGATGTTGATACCAGCTTGACCAAGAGCAGGTCCAACTGGTGGAGCTGGTGTAGCTTTACCAGCAGGGATTTGCAATTTTACAAGTTTTTCGACTTTTTTAGCCATTTTTAAATCCTCCTTTGTGGTTTTGGCGGTAATTTAGAGATTTTTACCTCCCACAAGTATGTTTTACACATACCCTACTATTATACACTAATCTATCCAAAATGCAAGAGAAAAATTCTATTTTTAGAGAAATTTTATAACTGAATTTGCCTATCATTTCGATTTTAAAAGTATTGCAAACTATAAATTAAAAAAACCGCTCTATTTTTGATCGATTTTTAAAAATAATTTAGCCTAGTTAGTGTTCAGTTTTAAGAGAAAGCCAACCCCACTTTCAGTCCTTCTACTTTCCACAAATCCAAGAGACTCAAAACATCTTCTAGAGATAGGATTAAAAGTGTAGATTTCTTGAACTTTCAATTCTGTCCATCCCCTTTGACGAGCTAGATCAATCAAAGCCTTCAAAACTTTGCGTCCAAGTCCTTGATGCTGATAAGTTGGATTGCCAATCACAATAGGAAGATTCTCCTGAGATAAGGTGACATCACCACTTGGAAACCACTCCCCCTTTTCTCGAAACTCAATCCAGAACAAATCCCCGTTACTCTCTAAATAGGAATACATGGTATTTAATTTTTCCAAACTATAGGGTATTCTAATGCCGTCTACAAGTTCTACCAAATCCACATCTTGATACCAGCCCAAAGCTGCATCATGATGATCTGCTAAAAAATAGGGAACTAGGCGTAAAGAATCATCTATCTGAATGATTTTTGTCATCATTTTCTACTCCTAATACTAGCTCCGCTGCTTGATTAAAACCATCACACCAGTTATACCATTTTGCTTCATACTCATCTTGAGGTAAGATACGATTTTTTAGATCTAAAATAGAGTAAATCTTTCTTTCCTCACAAGCTTGCGCATAAAGATGATATAGTTCATCACCACCATCTTTATCAAACTCAGCAGAAATCGTATCCCGACCTGCCAATAAAGCCTGATAAGCCCTGTGATGCCCATCAGTAATCAACAAACAATCTCCAAATGCAAGAACGCTAATTGGATCAACATTAATTAGTTCTACTGACTGATAAAGCATCTGAATATCTAGCAACTTCTTTTCTGATAAGTATAGTTGAGTCGGATGAAGATCTCTTATATTGACTTTCATTTCTTTCTCCTCAAGAGAATTTGTTGCCTACTTCTGCTTTCCTTTAAAGCGCCATTGGAAACGGAGTTTGTCATAAAATGGAAATTCAATGAATAGAACTCCTAGGCCAACACAAAGACTAGCAAGAACATCTGATGGATAATGAACTCCCAGATAGACTCTGGAAACAAGGACACTGATCAAATAAAGTCCTAATAGTCCTTGCAAAGCTAGCTTTATAGTAGTGTTTTTCACTCTCTGACCTAGGATAATAATCAAGGAACCAATGAGTAAGGTCACCGCCAGTGAATGCCCACTTGGGAAAGAAAATCCTTTCTCCTCCACTAAATGTAAAATATCTGGTCGGGGACGTTGATAGAGGTGTTTTAAGGACACAATTAAAATTCCAGCCAAGCTAAGATTGCCAGCTACTAAAAGACTTTCGGACTTCCACTTTTTTAGATAAAAGATTGCAGTCAATAGAATTGCCCAAGAAATAACGATTGGCAAGTCAATCAGGCGAGTAATCCCACGAAAGATAGTTGTCAATATAGCTGGTAAATCTCCACGGATTGCTGTCTGGATAGACGAATCAAATGGTATCAATTGTTCTGGATAAAACTTAACGACATAACCCAGAATTACAAATAGTAAAAGGGCAAAAGAGCCCTTTGTTAAATATGTTTGTTTATCTTTCATAACGTTTTAAAGTTACTTTTAGGAAGACATAAATCAACCAAAATGCTAGTGCAAAGATAATACCCTCAATTAAGTTAAAAGGTAAAACCATTGTCAACAGATAGTTGCTTAGTCCTAGTATTTTCTCAATATCAAAATTAGCAAATTTAGCATATAATGGGACAGCATAAACATAGTTAAGAACTAGCATAGCCAAGGTCAAACCAATCGTACCAGAAAGAGAAGCTAGAGCAAAACGAATTGGCGTCCGATCTTTTTTCCAAATCAAACCAAATGCAAGAACAAAAACTCCTAAAGCCACAATATTCATCGGCAAACCGATATAGGTGCTGACTCCTTGATTATTTAAAATCAACTTAAGCAAGGAACGAAGTAAAATTATCACAAAAGCTGCGGGTAAATCGAGTACTATTAACCCTACCAAAACCGGTAAGATGCTGAACTCAATCCTCAAAAAGGACGCCGCAGGCAAGAGTGGAAAGTCAAAGTACATCAACACAAATGAAAGTGCTGATAAAATTGCAATGGTCGAAAGTCGACGTGTTTTTGTCATAACAGGTTCCTCCAATTTTCTATAAAATCAGAAGAAGTTGGAAAGTCCCACTCTATCTATCAACTCACTATATCAAAAACAATCTATTGGTCAAAAACACCAAAAGAACTTCCTATATATTTAAGTGGAATAGATAAAATTATTCTTTCGTCTTCTCCCATCCAGACTATACTGTCGGTTGTGGAATCACACCACATCAGCTTGCGCTCGCGGACTTCTTTAACTAAGATATTTGGGATTAATCTAGGCGTTGCAGTCGAAGATAATACTAAAGTATATCGAGACAAGACAACGACGAGTAAGCCGAAATAGCTAGTTAAAGTCACCGCCGGTCGGGAATTACACCCAGCCCTGAAGACCCTTTTATCATAACAAAAAACGCTTGCAAGTGCAAGCATTAAGTATTCGTTTTCATGATTATTTCAACTTGTCCGTCTCATAGATATGAACCAAGTCCAAGCCAGCAAAATTCTGTTGACGTAGAGCTTCGTATACGATCATACAAACAGTATTCGAAACATTGAGACTGCGGACATGTTCATCATTCATAGGTATTCGAAGTGCCTTTTCTGGATGTTCACGCATAAATGCCTCAGGCAAGCCCTTATCTTCACGACCAAAGAGAAAATAATGATTTCCTTCAATAGTAAAATCAGCATCTGAATAGACCTTTTCTGCAAACTTGGAAATCAAGTAGAGTTGTCCATTCATTTTTCCCATAAATTCATCTAGACTATCATAGAAATAAATATCAAGTTTGTCCCAATAGTCAAGCCCAGCTCGCTTCATTTTACGATCGTCAATAGGAAAGCCCATAGGTTTGATAATATGAAGGGGCGCATTCGTCGCTGCACAGGTACGTGCAATATTTCCCGTATTTTGTGGAATTTGTGGTTCAAACAATACAATATGATTGGTCATGCCTTGCTTCCTCTCACTAGTGCAAAAAAATAGCCACACTGCCCGGAGTCAAGCTCAGCAAACAGCGTGGTTAAGGCGTCGTTAACTTACCTCACAACAGGTTTGAAGTAAATCAGCGAAACTACTTTTTTAGTATATCACTTTCAGCCTGATTGTCAATAGAAATGACTTGATTTTTTTCATTTTTTTACAAACATATTTACAAAAGTTAAATAAGGTTCATCAAACCAATTATATCATGGGATTGGCTTGTATTTAGAATCTGGAAAATAGGAACTCATCCCTAATAGAATACGGATTTTACTTTGGGTGCCAATCTGATTCTTCAAAAGGGGCAAGAAATCGGTTGTTGAGTGCATTTTTTCCGAAAAAAAGGTATGATAGAGACATAATGAAAAAGTAGGTTATATAACTATGAAAATTATTCTTGTTGGAGGGGGAAAAGTCGGTTCTGCCCTTTGTCGTTCGCTTGTTGCTGACAACCATGACGTTGTCTTGATTGAACAGAACGAAACTGTTTTAAATTACATGACAAGTCGCTTTGATATTATCGGTATCGCAGGAAACGGTGCTGACTTTGCTATGTTAGAGGCAGCCAATGTTCAAGACTGTGATATTTTCATCGCCATGACGCAGTATGATGAAGTTAACATGGTTTCAGCCGTTCTCGCTAAAAAAATGGGGGCCAAAGAAACCATCGTTCGTGTTCGAAATCCTGAATATTCTAATCCTTACTTTAAAGAAAAAAATATTCTCGGATTTTCACTGATTGTTAACCCAGAACTCTTAGCTGCTCGTGCTATCGCAAACATCATTGACTTCCCAAACGCTCTATCCGTTGAACGTTTCGTGGGTGGCTTGGTTAGCCTAATGGAATTCGTCGTTCGAGAAGATAGCAATATTTGTCAGATGTCCATTGCTGATTTTCGTAAAAAGTTCGGTAACGTTATCGTCTGTGCTATTGAACGCGATCATAAACTGATGATTCCTAGTGGCGATGTTATTTTACAAGATAAAGACCGCATCTTTGTAACAGGACATCGTGTCGATATGATGCTCTTCCACAACTATCTCAAGTCCAGAGTCGTCAAGAGCTTGCTCATCATTGGGGCTGGTAAGATTGCATACTACCTACTAGGTATTTTAAAAGATAGTCGAATCGATACGAAAGTGATAGAGGTCAACCAAGAAAGAGCTGCCTTCTTTAGTGAAAAATTCCCTAAACTCTATATCGTTCAAGGGGATGGAACAACTAAAGATATTCTCTTAGAAGAAAGTGCCCAAAACTACGATGCTGTTGCTACTTTGACTGGAGTCGACGAGGAAAACATCATTACATCTATGTTCTTGGATAGTATTGGTGTTCAAAAAAACATTACCAAAGTTAACCGTACTAGTCTCTTGGAAATTATCCACGCGACGGATTTCTCAAGCATCATCACGCCTAAGACAATCGCTGTTGATACTATCATGCACTTTATTCACGGTCGTGTAAATGCGCAATATTCTGACCTTCAAGCTATGCACCACCTTGCAAATGGCCAGGTAGAAACCCTTCAGTTCCTAATTAAGGAAGCAAACAAGATGACTGGCAAACCCTTGTCTCAATTGAAGCTCAAAAAAGATGTCTTGATTGCCGCCATTATTCGGAACGGAAAAACAATCTTCCCAACTGGAGAAGATACGCTCCAAGTCGGTGATAAGCTAGTGGTCATCACTTTGCTATCAAACATCACCAAGATTTATGATTTGTTAGAGAGGTAAGCTATGAATAGAAGTATGGTACGCTTTCTTCTTGCAAAGCTACTCTTAATCGAGGCTGCCCTTCTCTTGGTACCAGTCAGTATCGCTCTTTACTATCGAGAATCTAGTCAAGTGTTTACAGCTCTTTTCTCTACCATTGGTATTCTTGTCGTCCTGGGTCTTCTTGGTATCATCAGCAAGCCAAAAAAACAACGAATTTATGCAAAAGAAGGGGTCTTGATCGTTGCTCTATGTTGGATTCTCTGGTCTTTCTTTGGCGCCCTTCCCTTTGTCTTTTCAGGACAAATCCCCAATATGATAGATGCCTTCTTCGAAGTTAGTTCTGGTTTCACAACAACGGGTGCAACCATCCTAAATGACGTATCGGTCTTAAGCCGTTCACTTCTATTTTGGCGGAGTTTTACCCATCTCATTGGAGGGATGGGGGTGCTAGTTTTCGCCCTCGCTATTATGGACAATGCAAAAAACAGTCACTTAGAGGTTATGAAGGCTGAGGTCCCAGGACCAGTATTTGGTAAGGTTGTGTCTAAACTAAAAAATACAGCCCAAATCCTCTACATCCTCTACTTAGCTATGTTCGCCATCTTTGTAGTTATTTATTATATTGCAGGGATGCCACTCTACGATAGCTTTGTTATCGCAATGGGAACAGCTGGAACTGGGGGATTCACTGTTTATAACGATGGTATTGCCCACTATCATAGTTCTCTCATCACTTATTTGACAAGTATTGGGGTTTTGATGTTCGGTGTCAATTTCAACCTCTACTACTATCTCATGCTTCGTCGATTTAAGGAATTCTTTTTCGATGAGGAACTTCGAGCTTATCTCTTGATTGTTGCTATATCTACCGGCTTAATCACACTCAACACACTGCACCTTTATAGTGGCGTTTCACAAAGTTTTGAGATGGCCTTCTTCCAAGTTTCTAATATCATTACCACTACTGGTTTTGGTTATGGAGACATCACGAACTGGCCTTTGTTTTCTCAATACATCTTACTAATGTTAATGGCAATTGGTGGTTCTGCTGGATCTACTGCTGGGGGTCTCAAGGTTATCCGTGGAGTCATCCTCGCTAAAATTGCAAAAAACCAATTCTTGTCTACTATATCCCCTCACCGTGTCTTAACTCTTCATGTTAATAAAACGGTCATCGACAAGGATACCCAACACAAGATTTTGAAGTATTTTGTAGTTTACATCATGATTCTACTAAGTTTAATCTTCATCGTCAGTTTAGATACTAACAATTTAATGGTTGTTACGAGTGCTGTTTTCAGTTGTTTTAACAATATCGGTCCAATTCTAGGAACGACTTCAAGTTTTTCAATATTTAGTCCATTCTCAAAACTCCTCCTATCCTTTGCAATGATTGCAGGACGTCTTGAAATTTATCCTATCATATTACTCTTTATGAAACGAACCTGGTCTAAACGTTAGAAATTTTATTAACAAAAATCACATCTTGCACGAAATAGCTGCAGGGTGTGTTTTTTTATCTAAAAATAGAAAAAGACAGTTGAGAGACAAAAACGAACACTTGGGAAAAAGTTGATTTTTTGTGAATCCATTTCGTTATAATTTTTAAAAAACGTAGGGGTTTATTTATGGAAAAAATTAGAAAATCAATCCAGTTTCTCTTATTGGGATCCGTAGCCTATCTTGGACTCTGCAGCTGTGTATTTTGGCCTGGAATTTCTCTAACTCTCAAACAATCATACTTTTACTTGTTACTATTATTACTGGCACTAGCTGCTATGTGTACTTTTATCCACTATCTTTCGGGCCATGATCCTGTCAACAATCAGCTACGAAATTGCAGCCGTTCTTTCTTTTTATTATATAGTACTATAATTGTCATTAATGTTGCGGGAGTCACTCTTATCCTATTTGACAATCCTAGTAGTGGCACTCTACTTCAAAAAGAAGTGGTGGATTTGATGCTTGTCTCTTTCTTTTTCTTGCTTGGAATAGATATTGCAACTTTTTTACCGCTCAAGAAATGGAAGAACTTACCAACTCATAATAAGACAAGAAAACTAATTAGTCTAATGATCTTTAGTTTATTTTTTCTGCATAATCCTAGAACTATACTTTCTGTCAGCTTTTATATCCTATTAGGAGTTAGCTTTCTCAGCTTTTTATTCCCCAAAAAATTAAGACACGATTTATCCTTCTACAGTCATTTAATACGAAATATCTTACTAATTGTCTCTACACTCATGTTTTGGTAGTTTATAGAATTCCTATCCAAAGTATGCTATAATGAAATAAATTTTTTAGGAGATATTTGGATGAATTTTTTTAAAGATTATCGTAAAAGACTGCTTTGGTTAGGAATCTTTTTTGTAGCAATGTTTCTATCTCAAGTTCCTATTTTGACTTGGGTATTGCTACAAAGAACTCAACTGGAATCTATTTGGGCATCTTTAATAGTAGGGATTGTCTCTACTACTGTTGTTACACTCTTTTTATATGGTGCTCACAAAAGCAAACTCTTAAATCTAAAATCGAAACTCTTTAGCATTAATGATGCCCCTCGAATCGCACTCAGCTATGCAGCCATTATCGCTGTAAATATGGTTGGTGGAATTTGGCTAAGACTTCTAAATCAAACAACTACTTCAAATCAAGAAACTATTAATAGCCTCATGTCAGAAACTTCCATCATTTCAAGCTTTTTCGTAGTTGTCTTGGTAGCTCCTATTTGCGAGGAAATTATCTGCCGTGGTATTATACCTACTAAACTTTTTGAAGGATATGAAAAAATTGGTTACATTTTTGGTTGGCTCCTCTTTACAATGGCCCATATCCCAACAAATCCACCTTCTTTCTTGATCTACGGCTGGATGTCTGCCGTCCTAACTTGGACTGCATATCGCACCAAACGTCTAGAAATGTCTATTTTCCTCCATTTAGTAATTAATGGAATGAGCATACTCATGCTTATCCTTCTGACAATTCTTATCAAGGTTGTTGGTATAGATGTTATTCACTAACTGAAGGTGTACCACTACTAATAAAAAGACTAGAAATCTATTTAATTTCTAGTCTTTTTTGTCTATTTAAGATCGAAACACGAATTAGGTGTGAGAAGTTGCAACACGGAGATAGCGACAGTAAGCTAGACCACTTTCTTTCTGTTACGACGGTAAAACCCACGAATCAATACTATTCGTGGGTTTTGCCTAGTGAATCGTTTAGGTAAACTGCTATAGTGGTTGCCGTTTATTAGATTACGACACTTAGTTTTACAAATCGATTCTATTTGTAAAACGAAGTTAGTGAGGTAGTCAGTTAGACCACTCCTAAATGTTACGACACGAAGAAGCGAAAACTATTATTTTTCGCCAACGAGTTAGTAAGGAAGTTAGCTAGTCCACTTCCTTTCTGTTACGACGATAAAACCCACGAATCGATACCATTCGTGGGTTTTGCCTAGTGAAGCGTTTAGGTAAACCGCCATAGCGGTTACCGTCAAATGACAGCAACTTTGTGTTGCTAGTCATTTGTAACGATTTACATCTTTTCTTCCAACTCCACATCTGGATACTTGTCCGCAAACCAGCGGAGGGCAAAGTCGTTTTCAAAGAGGAAGACAGGCTGGTCAAAGCGATCCTTCGCCAAGATATTTCGACTTGAAGACATGCGCTCATCTAAGTCTTCTGGTTTGATCCAGCGAACGGTCTTTTTACCCATTGGGCTCATAACGACTTCTGCATTATACTCATTTTCCATCCGGTGTTTGAAAACTTCAAACTGCAATTGACCAACGGCACCTAGCATGTATTCACCTGTTTGGTAGTTGGTATAGAGCTGAATAGCTCCTTCTTGTACTAATTGCTCGATTCCCTTGTGGAAGGATTTTTGCTTCATGACGTTCTTAGCAGAAACTTTCATGAAAATTTCAGGTGTAAAGGTTGGCAGTGGTTCAAATTCGAACTTGTTTTTACCAACTGTCAAGGTATCTCCAACCTGATAAGTACCAGTATCATAAACTCCGATAATATCTCCCGCTACAGCATTGGTGACATTCTCACGGCTTTCCGCCATAAACTGAGTAACATTTGATAGTTTAGCACTCTTACCGGTACGAGGGAGATTAACACTCATACCACGCTCGAATTCACCAGAGACGATACGGACAAAGGCGATGCGGTCACGGTGACGAGGATCCATGTTGGCTTGGATTTTAAAGACAAAGCCTGAGAAATCCTTATCATAAGGATCGACAAGTTCACCGTCTGTTTTCTTGTGGCCATGTGGCTCCGGAGCAAATTTGAGGAAATTCTCAAGGAAAGTCTGTACCCCAAAGTTAGTAAGAGCTGAACCGAAGAATACTGGAGTTAATCCACCAGCTAAAATAGCTTCTTCTGAAAATTCATTTCCAGCTTCTTGCAAGAGTTCGATATCCTCTTTCACTTGTTCGTAGAATGGGTTGCTAGCAAAGAGCTTGTCTCCATCTTCTAGACTGGCAAAGCGTTCATCCCCTTTGTAGAGTTCCAAGCGTTGGTTATAAAGGTCATAGAGTCCTTCAAAGGCTTTCCCCATCCCGATTGGCCAGTTCATTGGATAACTTGCAATGCCCAATACTTCTTCCAATTCTTGCAAGAGGTCCAGCGGCTCTCGACCGTCACGGTCCAGCTTATTCATAAAAGTGAAGACTGGAATACCACGGTGTTTGACAACCTCAAACAATTTCTTGGTTTGGGCCTCGATACCCTTGGCTGAGTCCACAACCATGACGGCAGCGTCTACCGCCATCAAGGTACGGTAAGTATCTTCTGAGAAGTCCTCGTGCCCTGGTGTATCTAGGATATTGACCCGTTTTCCATCGTAGTCAAACTGCATGACAGATGAGGTTACCGAAATCCCACGTTGTTTCTCGATATCCATCCAGTCGGATTTAGCAAAGTTTCCTGTTTTCTTCCCTTTTACGGTACCAGCTTCTCGAATTTCTCCCCCAAAGTAGAGCAACTGCTCTGTAATCGTCGTTTTCCCCGCGTCCGGGTGGGAGATAATGGCAAAGGTACGGCGTCTTTTAATTTCTTCTTGAATACTCATAACTTCTCTTTCTTTTTCTTTTTATTTTCAAAGATTTCAATATATAATCACTCTTTGTTACATTGGACTCTTAAATTCCTTTCAACACTCCATTATATCGGATTTTAGGGAGTTTTTCAATTGCTGATATCAGAAAAAGCAGGCCTATATACTAGACTTGCTTTTAAATAATGGATGTCTCAATTTATGCTTTACAATCGAATCTGTATTTTTTTAACTTACATTGGTTTTACGAAAGAGCTGATTCTAAAGCCATTTTCTTTTGCCAGCGTTTCTTAAACAAGATATCAAAGAGCACCAAGGCTGAAGAAAGAATGATTGAAACCAAAAGATACTTGATCCAAATAGGAGCATCTGGGATAAAAGGCGTGGTATTCAAAAGCCCGTAATTCCCACCCGTTACATGATTAACTCCGACTAGAAAAAGATTAAGAACAAAAGTGTAAGCGATGATGCGATACTTTTTCAGCAAGGTCTTATCGTAGTGATTCATGAGATAAACCAAGGAATTAACCAAAAGGGCATAATGACCAATCAAGAAAGAAAAGCTGGTAATATGTGGAAAATCATAGGGGTCGAAAACAGGGTAGCCCAAGGCAAATACTGCTCCACTAGCTCCCATAAGGGCAAAATACTGCTTGGTTTTCCATCTGTCTGGTAGGAAGACAACCGCGAACATAGCTAAACGACAATGGTAAAGAGGCAGACTATTTGAAAATGGAATGCTAAAACCAATATACCAAGTATAAAGAGCTAGCAGTTGCGCTATTTGAATCCACTTAAACAATCGAACAAATTTGGGATTTTTGTAGTAAGTAAGAGAAGCATAAATAGACAAAGCAAGAAGGCCTATCATAACTCCATACCAAAAAATGGAAATGGGAGGCGGTGTGGTTTGGGTTCTTGTGATAAAATGATGCATAAAATCTCCTTAAGGCAACGAATTCAGTTGTACATTAACTTTTCTTATGTTTGTATTTAACAAGTTGATTGATGAGTATGATAACTCCTATCATCATACTGGTCACTATGAGATAGTTAACCAAAGCGCCATGATCCCCAATCACAGGGGGGTTACTCATAAAGCCATAATTTCCTCCTGTCAAGAGGTTGGCTAGAAAGATAATGGCATTGAGCCCAAAAGTCATCTGGCATATTTTCCAAGTATCCCCTTTTTCAACTTTATAATATCTAACAAGATAAATCAAGCAGTTAGCCAAGAGGGCCCAATGTCCGAAAACATTGTTCACAGACGAAACATGAGGGAAGGGAAAAGGATAAAAGACTGGATAAACCAAGGCCATGATAGAACCAAAAACTCCCACTAAGGCAAAATATTGCTTGAAAAAGGTCTTATTAGGGGCAAAAAGAATAATCCACATAGCCATGCGACTATGGTAAAAAGGGAGAGCCTCAGATAGGGGCAGGCGTGCAGCAATATACCAAGCGTTGATAATGAGCAACTGAATCAATTGTCCCCAATACCAAAATTCTCGGTAACGTTTAGAGCTTGCATAGCGAATCGATAAAAAAGCTATGATTACCAAAGAAGTAGGTAGTAAAAAGTAGAATGCTCCCAAATGAGGAGGGACTGTCTTTTTACTGGTAAAAAGTAACTCCCAAAGCTTCATGTGCCATCCTTAACGTGTTCTAGTTGGGTTAATGATACATTCTTTTTACCAACTAAGTACGACTGTTGTTCTTTCTTCTAGTTTCCTCAATTATATCGAATTAAAAAGTATTTTTCAATTTCTATTTCTTTTCAGTTTGACTTGCCTTATTTATAGGAAAATATGGTAAAATAGAACAGATAAAGAATCATCATTTCACGAAAGGATAAAAGATGAAAATTACGCAAGAAGAGGTGACTCACGTTGCCAATCTTTCTAAATTAAAATTCACTGAAAATGAAACAGCTGAGTTTGCGACAACCTTGTCTAAAATTGTTGATATGGTTGAGTTGCTCAGTGAAGTTGATACAACTGGTGTTGAACCAACGACTACCATGGCTGATCGTAAGACCGTATTGCGACCGGATGTTGCTGAAAAAGGAACTGACCGTGACCGCTTGTTTAAAAATGTACCTGAAAAAGAAAACTACTATATCAAGGTACCAGCTATCCTAGATGACGGAGGAGATGCCTAATGACTTTTAACAATAAAACGATTGAAGAGTTGCACAACCTCCTTGTCTCTAAGGAAATTTCTGCAACGGAACTAACCCAAGCGACTCTTGAAGATATCAAAGCGCGTGAAAAGGCAATCAATGCCTTCGTTACGATTGCTGAAGACCAAGCCCTTGCTCAAGCTAAAGCTATTGACGAGGCTGGAATCGATGCTGACAATGTCCTTTCAGGAATTCCACTAGCTGTTAAGGATAATATCTCTACAGACGGCATTCTGACAACTGCAGCGTCAAAAATGCTTTATAACTACGAGCCAATCTTTGATGCAACAGCAGTTGCCAATGCAAAATCTAAGGGCATGATTGTTGTCGGAAAAACTAATATGGACGAGTTTGCCATGGGTGGTTCTGGTGAAACATCATACTACGGTGCAACTAAAAATGCTTGGGACCACAGCAAGGTTCCCGGTGGTTCATCTAGCGGTTCTGCTGCTTCTGTAGCTTCAGGACAAGTCCGCTTGTCACTTGGGTCTGATACTGGTGGTTCTATCCGCCAACCGGCTGCCTTTAACGGGATCGTTGGTCTCAAACCAACCTACGGAACAGTTTCACGTTTTGGTCTGATTGCCTTTGGTAGCTCGCTAGACCAGATTGGTCCTTTTGCTCCAACCGTTAAGGAAAACGCCCTATTGCTCAATGCGATTGCTAGCGAAGATGCCAAAGACTCTACTTCTGCTCCTGTCCGCATTGCTGACTTTACTTCAAAAATCGACCAAGACATCAAGGGAATGAAGATTGCCCTTCCTAAGGAATACCTTGGTGAAGGGATTGATCCAGAAGTTAAAGAAACCATCCTCAACGCAGCCAAACACTTTGAAAAACTAGGTGCAGTTGTAGAAGAAGTTAGCCTTCCACACTCTAAATACGGTGTTGCAGTTTACTACATCATTGCTTCATCTGAAGCTTCATCAAACTTGCAACGATTTGACGGTATCCGCTATGGTTTCCGTGCTGAAGATGCTAAGAACTTGGATGAGATTTACGTTAACACTCGTAGCCAAGGATTTGGTGATGAGGTCAAACGTCGTATCATGCTTGGTACTTTCAGTCTTTCATCAGGTTACTACGATGCCTACTACAAGAAAGCTGGTCAAGTTCGTACCCTTATTATCCAAGATTTCGAAAAAGTATTTGCAGATTATGACCTCATCCTTGGTCCAACAGCTCCAAGTGTGGCCTTTGACTTGGATTCGCTCAACCACGATCCAGTTGCCATGTACTTGGCGGACCTCTTGACCATTCCAGTCAACTTGGCAGGTCTCCCAGGGATTTCAATTCCTGCAGGATTTGCTCAAGGTCTACCAGTAGGTTTGCAATTGATTGGTCCAAAATACTCTGAAGAGACCATTTACCAAGCTGCTGCTGCTTTTGAAGCAACAACAGACTACCACAAACAACAACCCGTGATTTTTGGAGGTGATAACTAATGAACTTTGAAACAGTCATTGGACTTGAAGTCCACGTAGAGCTCAACACCAATTCAAAAATCTTCTCACCTACTTCTGCCCACTTTGGAAATGACCAAAATGCCAATACAAACGTGATTGACTGGTCTTTTCCTGGGGTACTACCTGTTCTCAATAAAGGTGTTGTTGATGCCGGTATCAAGGCCGCTCTTGCCCTCAACATGGATATCCACAAAAAGATGCACTTTGACCGCAAGAACTATTTCTACCCTGATAATCCAAAAGCCTACCAAATTTCTCAATTTGATGAGCCAATCGGTTACAACGGTTGGATTGAAGTAGAACTTGAGGACGGTACAACTAAGAAAATCGGTATCGAACGTGCCCACTTGGAAGAAGATGCCGGTAAGAACACTCACGGAACAGATGGTTTCTCTTATGTCGACCTCAACCGTCAAGGAGTGCCATTGATTGAGATTGTATCTGAAGCCGACATGCGTTCTCCTGAAGAAGCTTACGCTTATCTAACAGCCCTCAAGGAAGTGATCCAATATGCTGGTATTTCCGACGTTAAGATGGAAGAAGGTTCTATGCGTGTGGATGCCAACATCTCCCTTCGTCCTTATGGTCAAGAGAAATTCGGTACCAAGACTGAGTTGAAAAACCTCAACTCCTTCTCAAATGTCCGCAAGGGTCTTGAATACGAAGTGCAACGTCAGGCTGAAATTCTTCGCTCTGGTGGTCAAATTCGCCAAGAAACACGTCGTTACGATGAAGCGAACAAAGCAACCATCCTCATGCGTGTTAAAGAAGGTGCTGCAGACTACCGCTACTTCCCAGAACCAGACCTACCACTCTTTGAAATCTCAGATGAGTGGATTGAGGAAATGCGCACTGAGTTGCCAGAGTTTCCAAAAGAACGCCGTGCTCGCTACGTATCTGACCTTGGCCTATCAGACTACGATGCTAGTCAGTTGACTGCCAATAAAGTCACTTCTGACTTCTTTGAGAAAGCTGTTGCCCTTGGCGCTGACGCTAAGCAAGTCTCTAACTGGCTCCAAGGTGAAGTCGCTCAGTTCTTGAATGCTGAAGGTAAGACACTGGAACAAATCGAGTTGACTCCAGAAAACTTGGTAGAAATGATTGCCATCATCGAAGATGGAACTATTTCATCTAAGATTGCTAAGAAAGTTTTCGTTCACCTTGCTAAAAATGGCGGTGGCGCTCGTGAATACGTTGAAAAAGCCGGTTTGGTTCAGATCTCAGATCCAGATATCTTGATTCCAATCATCCATCAAGTCTTTGCTGATAACGAAGTTGCTGTTGCCGACTTCAAGTCAGGAAAACGTAACGCTGACAAGGCCTTCACAGGATTCCTCATGAAAGCGACCAAGGGCCAAGCAAATCCACAAGTTGCTCTTAAACTACTTGCCCAAGAATTGGCTAAGTTGAAAGAGAACGAGTAAATATACTTTCGTTAATAGCCTTTTCTACAAAAAAATAGAATAAGGAGAATAAATGAACAAATTTTTACGAGTACTATTTATTTTAGTTATTATCGCAATGTTGGGTGCTTCTATTCTACAAATCTTTCTCCCATCCTATATGGGAGAGCATTCTGGTTACGGTATTTCTGCAGGATGGCAAAGAGAAATTGGAATTTGGAATCTAGCTGTCTTAATTATTATTCTTGCCGTTAATATTAAGTACGATTGGTTTTACCTGAGAATTGCCCTTCTTGCCCTTATTATTGGTGGTATAGGAATAGGAACAAATCATTTGTTAAATTTTATTGAATATCATTCTCCTGTTAATGCGATTGGTGCTATCGAGAATTATTTACTCGTATTTGGTTGGATTATAGGGTGGTTTATTGAAAATAAAACAATAAAACTCCAAAACTCCTTATAGACATAAAATTTAGCAAAAACTATTTTTGTACTCACATAGTTAGGAGACATATGAAAAAGTTATATACTCTTATCGCTACCTTCTTGCTTCTTCTATTTGTGACACCTCTTCAATCAATCGATGCGGGTGTTGGACATTCTCGAAGTGGTAGCTCTAGCCGTAGCAGTTCACGAAGTAGTAGTTCTAGTCGCAGCAGTTCACGAAGTAGTAGTTCTAGTCGTTCAAGTGGTAGCTCTTCTTCTAGAAGCAGCTATCGTTCTGGCGGTAGTTACTCAAGTTCAGGTGGATCTTTAGGTACCGGGATGACTATTCTTATCATGTTTGGTGTCGGGGCTTTCCTACTCTTCATGCTCATCAAGTACCTTAACGACCAAAATACTCCATCTGAAACACCGTATAGAAGACATACTACTAGCTACGAACCAGAGCCAATTAGCCATCGTAGAGTTGAAAATAATAACCAAGCTATCGACCGACTCAGATATTACGATCCAAACTTTGATGCCTCTGCTTTCACTTCATGGGTTAAAGAAGTCTACATCCAGTTACAGGCAGCCTGGACTAAGAAAGATTGGAACTTGGTGCGTTCTCTTGAAAGCGCCAGTCTCTATTCTCAACACAGTTCTCAACTAGAAGAACATATCCAATCCCAAACAACCAATGTCTTAGAACGAGTTTGTGTTGAAAATGTTCGAATCAAAGATTTTAATAGTAATCCAGATGGAAACGATACTTTAGTGGTTATCTTATCATCTACCTTGAGAGATTATGTCATCGAAGATAAGACTCGTAAGGTTATTGAGGGAGACCCTCAAAAAGATCTATTTACAGTTTATCAAATGAACTTCATCCGCAAACATGGCAGTCAAACTGAAAGTTCTGTTCAAGATGAAGCCGTTAGCGACCGCTGTCCAAACTGTGGCGCTCCACTGAAAATATCAGCAATCAGCAAATGTGACTATTGCGGATCTGATATCACCCGTAGTCCAAACCAATGGGTTCTTGACACCTATGACGTTGTGGATGAAGACGAATTATATAATTAGGAGGAAATTATGGGATTTATTCGTATGGCCAAAGAGCAAATTAAGGGAGTTGTTGATGTTGCCAAATCTGCTGGAATTAATAGTCTTAATGACAGTAAATTTAAGGAAGCCGTTGTGCTTCCAGACCACGTATCATCAGATGCATTAGCTGTTAAAGGAACTCTTCTTACAAAAGACCCTGACGGAGTTTCTAGACAAAGTAATCAACATACAGGACTTTTAACAGATGGCTCTGTCGTAATTGTGCCACAAGGGTATGTTGCTATCCTTGTAAATAACGGTACTTTCCTTGGTGATGTTTTAGAAGCTGGTAGCCATGAATGGCGCTCTGGCGACAACGCTTGGCTTCTAGAAAAAGGCGGAATAAGAGGAACTTGGGAAAACTTCAAGCACCGCTTCTCATTCGCTGGTCAAGTCGTAACTCAACAAGAAATCATCTTTGTCCGTATCCAACCGATTGCGGGTAATAAATTTGGTACCCAAAACGCTGTAGAATACTTCAGTGAACGTTACCAACAATTGCTCAATATCCGTTTCTATGGTTTGTTTGATATCAAGATTTCTGATCCAGTCCTTTTCTACGTTAGCTCGATCAGTCAACAAATTGAAGAACATAAACCATTTACACTCCAAGATATTGCTCAAGGAACTCTTCGACAAAATATCTCTCCTAAAATTGCTATCGCAATTTCCAAATTTACTAATGAGTACCGAGTTGATATCTATAGCCTAAATGCTAATCAAGATACTTTTAATGAAATCGCTAAACAAGAAGTTAACAAGGTATGGACTGGTCTTTACGGTATTGAAGCAACCAATATCCTTCTTGAGGATTTGAGCTACGACCAAGAAAGCTTGGAACTTGTTCGTAAACTTGATAGCGAACTCGTTGCTATGAAATACAATACCATCGAAATTGAAGAACGTCGTGCTCGTAACGAAGCTCTCATTGCGGCAGCCAATAACGAAGGTAATGGCAATGGTATGAACATGTTTATGGGTATGAATCTCGGTCAAACTCTCGGTGGCCAACTCACCCAACAAGCTCAACCTACTAGCCCAAATCAAACCGTTCCCCCAGTACAACCCGCTGATCCAAACCAAGCATTTACTCCGGTACAAACTGCAAATCCTGAACAAGTTGCTAGCCCAGTACAATCTGTTAATCCTGAACAGACTATTAGCCCCGAACAAGCAAGTAACTCAGTGGAACCTACTCATCAAGAAGTAACAAGTCCTGCAGAAGAAACCACTAAACCTGAACAATCAACCAATTCAGAACAAACTGCAAATAAAAACTTTTACATCGAAGTAGATGGTAAGTATGTCTTGGTAACCAGAAATGAAAATGGGGATATTGTACCCGTCAACTAGTTCTTCTTCTCTGACATTTGAGAATTCTGGGCTATTATGATACAATAAAGAGTAAACTATTTTATTAAAGAGGTAAAAACATGATCGAAGCAAGTAAATTAAAGGCTGGTATGACCTTTGAAACAGCTGACGGAAAATTAATCCGCGTTTTGGAAGCTAGCCACCACAAACCAGGTAAAGGAAACACTATCATGCGTATGAAATTGCGTGATGTCCGTACTGGTTCAACATTTGAAACTAGCTACCGTCCAGAGGAAAAATTTGAACAAGCGATTATTGAAACTGTACCAGCACAATACTTGTACAAAATGGATGAAACAGCTTATTTCATGAACACTGAAACTTACGACCAATACGAAATTCCTGTTGTAAATGTTGAAAACGAATTGCTTTACATCCTTGAAAATTCTGAAGTTAAAATTCAATTTTACGGAACTGAAGTCATCGGTGTAACAGTACCTACAACTGTTGAATTGACAGTTGCTGAAACACAACCATCTATTAAAGGTGCTACTGTTACAGGTTCTGGTAAACCAGCTACAATGGAAACTGGACTTGTCGTTAACGTTCCAGACTTCATCGAAGCAGGACAAAAACTCGTTATCAACACTGCAGAAGGAACTTACGTTTCTCGTGCCTAATCTCTAGAAAGAGGTCATTCTATGGGAATTGAAGAACAATTAGGCGAAATCGTTATCGCCCCACGTGTACTTGAAAAAATCATTGCAATCGCTACAGTTAAAGTTGATGGTGTCCACTCTTTTTCAAACAAATCAGTATCTGACACCCTTTCAAAACTTTCACTCGGCCGTGGTGTCTATCTAAAAGAATCTGAAGAAGAGCTAACAGCTGATATCTATCTCTATCTTGAGTATGGTGTCAAGGTTCCTAAGGTTGCAATGGCTATTCAAAAAGCTGTAAAAGATGCCGTTCGTAATATGGCTGATGTTGAACTCAATGCTGTGAATATTCACGTTGCTGGTATTGCACCAGATAAGACACCAAAACCAGCATTAAAAGATTTGTTTGATGAGGACTTCCTCAATGACTAGTCCATTATTAGAATCTAGACGCGAACTACGAAAATGTGCCTTCCAAGCACTGATGAGTCTTGAATATGGTTCTGATATTGAAACAGCTTGTCGCTTCGCTTATACTCATGATCGAGAAGACGACGAGGTAAAACTCCCTAGCTTCCTAATCGATCTTGTATCTGGTGTTCAAGCTCAAAAAGAGGAACTAGACAAACAAATCACTCAGCATTTAAAGTCTGGTTGGACGATTGAACGTTTAACCTTAGTTGAAAAGAATTTATTGCGTTTGGGAGTTTTCGAAATCACTTCATTTGATACTCCTCAACTCGTAGCTGTGAACGAAGCTATTGAACTTGCAAAAAGCTTTTCAGATCAAAAATCAGCCCGTTTCATCAACGGACTGCTCAGCCAGTTTGTAACTGAAGAAAACTAACTATAGAAAAAGTGTTTGACTATTATCAAACACTTTTTTACTACACTTCCATCGAAACTTGGAGTCCAGGTTAACAAAAAAGCTAGAACTTATAATAGTTCTAGCTTTTTTATGTTTTTAATATTTTCTAAAGCGTTGGTAACGATCTTCAATGAGTTGATCTAGTGGCAGTTTACCAAGTTCATCAAGTTCTGCTCGGAGTTGTTCTTTGACTTGCTTGATCAGATCTTTACTTGATAGGCCCACCTCAGAAATAACCTTATCTACAATCTTCATATCTAGCAATTCGAAAGAAGTAATTTTCATCAACTCTGCAGCTTCCATGGCACGACTGCCATCCTTCCAAAGAATAGAAGCAAAGCCTTCAGGACTGAGAACTGCATAGATCGAGTTTTCTAACATCCAAACACGGTCTGCTACTGCTAGAGCTAGGGCTCCACCAGAACCACCTTCACCGATAATAATGGCAATAATCGGCACCTTGAGGTCGCTCATCTCCATAAGGTTACGAGCAATAGCTTCACCTTGACCACGCTCCTCTGCTCCAACACCAGGATAGGCACCTGCAGTGTTGATAAAGGTTACAACAGGACGGCCAAATTTTTCAGCCTGCTTCATCAAGCGAAGGGCTTTTCGATAACCTTCAGGATGAGGTTGTCCAAAGTTACGGTTAAGATTATCTTGTAAGCTTTTACCTTTTTGAATTCCAACAACAGTTACTGCTTGGTCTCCCAACCAACCGATACCACCAATAACAGCACCATCATCTCGGAAAGAGCGATCACCATGGAGCTCTACAAAGTCATCAAATATTCCTGTTGCGAAGTCCAAGGCAGTTAAGCGGGTTTGTTCACGTGCTTCTCTGACGATTTTTGCAATATTCATCAACAATCCCCCTTATGTAACCTTACTAATCGAGCAATCATATCTGGCAATTCTCTCCGTTTAACAATCGCATCCACAAAGCCATGTTCTAACAAAAACTCTGCCTTCTGGAAATCCTCTGGCAAATCTTCCCTTACGGTATTTTCAATGACACGGCGTCCAGCAAATCCTACCAAACTTTGAGGCTCTGCCAAGATGATATCACCCTCCATAGCAAAGGAAGCTGTAACACCACCAGTTGTTGGATCAGTAAGGATTGTTAGGTAAAAGAGACCTGCATTAGAATGACGTTTAACTGCTGCAGAGATTTTAGCCATCTGCATCAAACTCATGATTCCTTCTTGCATACGTGCTCCACCAGATGCTGTAAACAGGACGACTGGTAATTTTTCAGCTGTCGCGTATTCGAACAAGCGAGTGATTTTCTCACCAACGACCGTTCCCATAGACGCCATGATAAAGTTGGAGTCCATGATTCCGAGGGCTACCTTTTCCCCCTTGATCAAAGCAGTTCCTATAACAACAGCCTCATCAAGCCCTGTTTTTTCACGCATAGAGGCTAATTTTTTCTGGTAGCCTGGAAATTCCAATGGATCCTGCGTCTCAATTCCTGTAAACATCTCTAAGAAGCTTCCCATATCAATGGTTAAAGAAAGACGCTCTTGTGCTGAGATACGGAAGGTATAGCCACAGTGAGGACAAATACGCTCACTCCCTAAATCTTTTTGGTAAATGGTGTGTTTACAACCTGGACATTTTGAGAAGAGTTCGTCTGGAACCTCAGGTTTAGCTTGGGGCTTTTCTCTAAGTGAACGATTGGGATTAATTCGTATATATTTATCTTTTTTACTAAATAGAGCCATACATCCCCCTTTTCAGTCTCATACTCTTTTTATATTATTCTTTTTCTTGATAGTGTGGTAAGAAAGTTTCCATCAAGAATGAAGTATCGTAGTCTCCTGCTATCACTCGACGATCAGAAATCAAATCGAGCTGAAAATCAGCATTGGTGACAACCCCTTCAATTTCGAGTTCATAAAGAGCTCGTTGCATTTTCATAAGTGCATCAAATCGATTTTCACCATGAACAATAATTTTAGCAATCATACTATCATAGTATGGCGGAATGCTATAACCAGGATAAACTGCAGAGTCAACACGCAAGCCCACACCACCACTTGGTAGATAAAGATTGGTAATCTTCCCTGGGCTTGGTGCAAAATTAAAGGCTGGGTTTTCTGCATTGATACGGCACTCAATGGCATGTCCTTTTAGAACAATGTCTTCTTGTTTCAAAGTCAATGATTGACCCGCTGCGATACGGATTTGTTCCTTGACAATATCTACACCTGAAACAAATTCGGTTACCGGGTGTTCCACTTGGACACGCGTATTCATCTCCATAAAGTAGAATTTGCCACTTGCTTCATCTAGTAGGAATTCAATCGTACCAGCATTTTCGTAGCCTACAGACTCCGCTGCACGAACTGCCGCAGCACCAATTTCATTACGAAGGGTTTTTCCAATAGCAATCGAAGGACTTTCTTCTAAAACCTTTTGGTTATTCCGTTGAAGCGAACAGTCACGCTCACCAAGGTGAATAACATGTCCCATTTGGTCAGCAAGAATCTGTACTTCAATATGGCGAGCAGGATAAATCACACGCTCAAGGTACATAGCTCCATTACCAAAGTTGGCTTTGGCTTCACTAGAGGCTGTTTCAAAGGCTGACACAAGATCTTCTGCTTTTTCAACCTTACGAATCCCTTTTCCACCACCTCCAGCTGAAGCTTTCAACATAACTGGATAACCAATTTTTTCAGCAATAGCAAGAGCCTCTTCTGCTGTATGGACCTCTCCATCTGATCCTGGAATGACAGGCACGTTTGCCTTAATCATTTGAGCAAGGGCGTTAATTTTATCTCCCATGACATCCATGACACGGGCTGATGGTCCGATAAATTTGATCCCAACTTCTTCACACATGGTTGCAAATTTGGAATTTTCACTTAAAAAACCAAATCCAGGGTGAATAGCTTCAGCTTCAGTCAAGACTGCAGCTGATAGGATGGCATTGATGTTCAGATAAGATTCTGTAGCCTTCCCAGGGCCGATACAGATAGCCTCATCAGCCAAAAGCGTGTGGAGAGCTTCCTTGTCAGCAGTCGAATAGACAGCGACTGTTGCAATTCCTAATTCTCGTGCCGCACGAATAATACGAACAGCGATTTCACCACGATTGGCAATTAAAATCTTACGAAACATGGAAAACCTCCCTAGTTTCCAATAGCAAAGGTTAGAGTACCGCTTGCTGCAAGCTTACCATCTACTTCTGCCTTCGCTTCTACTACGGCGATTGTGCCACGACGCTTGACAAAAGTTGCTGTCATGACAAGCTGATCACCAGGAACAACTTGTTTCTTAAATTTCACTTTGTCCATACCAGCATAGAAAACAAGCTTCCCTTTGTTTTCAGGTTTTGATAATTCCAAGACACCTGCTGTTTGTGCCAAAGCTTCCATGATCAAGACACCTGGCATTACAGGATAGGCTGGAAAGTGTCCGTTGAAGAAAGGTTCATTAATCGTTACATTTTTAATAGCAACGATTGTATCTTCACTGACTTCCAAGACACGATCCACTAAGAGCATCGGATAGCGGTGGGGCAAAGCTTCTTTAATTCCTTGAATATCAATCATTTGATACGTACCAAGCCTTTCCCGAACTCAACCATTTCTTCATTGGCAACAAGAATTTCTGTTACGACACCATCTTTAGGTGCTGGAATTTCGTTCATGACCTTCATAGCTTCGATGATGACCAAGGTTTGGCCTTTTTTAACAGTATCACCAACTGAAACAAAATTAGGTTTATCAGGTCCGGCAGCCAAGTAAGCAACTCCGACAAGTGGACTTTCTACAAGGTCTCCTTCAGCTACAGACTCAGTAACACTTGATTCTGAAGCTGCTTCTGCAGCTGGCGTTGTAGTTGGAACTTGTGGTGCAACTGTAGGTGTAGTTGCTGGAACCACAGGTTGAGGTGTTGGACTTGTTTCTGCAACAAGTTTTGCTTCATTCTTACTGAAGACCAACTCATCCGTTCCATTTTTATAAGAAAATTCTTTCAAGCTTGACTGGTCAAATTGTGCCATCAAGTCTTTGATTTCATTTAAATTCATCTTTACTTATTCTCCCAACGTTTGAAAGCAAGAACTGCATTATGTCCACCAAATCCAAAGGTATTTGAGATAGCATAAGGAATTTCACGTTCCACTCCTTGCCCATAAATTACGTTTGCTTCAATGTAGTCTGATAATTCTGTTGTTCCAGCTGTCATTGGAACATAGTTGTTACGAATTGCTTCAATTGTTGCAATGGCTTCAACTGCACCTGCCGCACCGAGCAAGTGTCCTGTAAATGACTTGGTTGAAGATACAGGTACTTCCTTACCAAGAACCGCTACAATCGCTCCACTTTCTCCTTTTTCATTAGCTGGAGTTGATGTACCGTGGGCATTGACATAGGCTACTTGGTCTGGTGTAATCTCAGCTTCATCCAAGGCAAGTTTGATAGCTTTAATAGCCCCTTGACCTTCTGGATGTGGTGAAGTCATGTGGTAAGCATCACAAGTGTTACCATAACCAACAACTTCGGCAAGGATAGTTGCTCCACGTTTTTCTGCGTGCTCTAAGCTTTCAAGAACCAACATACCTGATCCTTCACCCATGACAAATCCATTACGGTCTTTGTCAAATGGAATAGAAGCACGAGTTGGATCTTCTGTTGTTGAAAGAGCTGTTAAGGCTTGGAAACCTGCAATCGCAAATGGAGTAATAGATGATTCTGAACCACCAACCAACATGATATCTTGGAAACCAAACTTGATAGAACGGAAGGCATCTCCGATAGCATCATTTGATGAAGCACAAGCTGTATTGATAGATTTACAGATACCATTTGCACCAAAGCGCATAGCAACATTTCCTGCTGCCATATTTGGCAAGGCTTTTGGAAGTGTCAATGGTTTTACACGTTTTGGTCCTTTTTCGTGAAGTCGAAGGACTTGATCTTCGATTTCTCTGATTCCACCGATACCTGATGCAACAATGACACCAAAGCGATCTTTATCAAGCGCTTCTACGTCAAGATTTGCATTGTTCACCGCTTCTTGAGCTGCATACAAGGCATATAAAGAATAATCATCGAAACGATTGGTATCCTTTTTTACAAAGTATTTGTCAAACGGAAAATCGTTAATTTCTGCTGCATTATGAACATCAAAAGCGCTGTGATCAAACTTAGTGATTTCACCAATTCCAATGTTTCCATCTTTTAGATTGTTCCAAAATTCTTCTGGTGTGTTCCCGATTGGAGATGTTAATCCATAACCTGTTACTACTACTCGATTTAGTTTCATTTTCATACCTCTATTTTAACTCTTATTGCATGGTTAGTCCACCATCAATTGCAATGACTTGTCCCGTTAGATAATCTTGACTTGCAAGAAAGGCTGTGACCTCTGCGACTTGCTCAGCTTGGCCAAATTGTTTCATCGGAATTTGTGCTAACATAGCATCTTTCACCTTATCAGATAGAACCGCAGTCATGTCTGATTCGATCATTCCTGGAGCAATGGCATTGACGCGAACATTTCGATTGGCAACTTCACGTGCTACTGATTTAGTAAATCCAATCAGACCAGCTTTAGAAGCAGCGTAGTTTGCTTGACCGATATTTCCCATCAAACCGACAACACTCGACATGTTGATAATGGCACCTTCACGTGCTTTTATCATCTGTTTCAAAACAGCTTGTGTCATATTGAAGGCACCTGTCAAATTGATTTTCAAGACCTTCTCAAAATCTTCTTCTGTCATCTTCAGCATGAGGGTGTCTTGAGTAATCCCAGCATTATTCACTAGGACATCAACTGAACCTAGTTCTTCAATCGCTTGATCCACCATGCGTTTTGCATCTGTGAAGTCTGAGACATCACCAGAAATAGCAAGTACCTTCACACCATATGGTTTAAACTCGTTTAGAAGCTCCTCGGAGATTTCACCACGACTATTCAAGACAACGTTGGCTCCCAAGCTGGCAAATTTATGAGCAATGGCGAGACCAATTCCTCGACTTGAGCCTGTAATAAAGACATTTTTCTGTTCTAGTTTCATTTTTCTCCTTTCAGAACTTCTACTATTTTGATCTAATTTTCTAAGAGTGCTTGTAAACTTGCTTGATCTTCAACATTTGCAAGTTGAGCAGTTTTATCAATCTTTTTGACGAATCCTGACAAGACTTTTCCAGGACCAATCTCGATAAAACAAGTGACTCCCGCTTCTTTCATGACTGCAATGCTCTCATAAAAACGAACAGGTTCCTTAACTTGACGAGTCAAGAGTTCTGCAATTCGTTCTTTTTCCATGACCTTTGCTTCTGTATTACCAACAAGAGGACAAGCAAAATCAGAAAATTCAACTGCTGTCAGGGCTTGTGCTAATTTTTGACTTGCAGGCTCCAATAAAGCTGTATGGAAAGGTCCAGAAACATTTAGAGGAATCAAGCGTTTTGCTCCCGCTTCCTGCAAAAGTTCAACTGCACAATCTACTGCAGCTACCTCACCACCGATAACAATCTGGCTTGGAGTATTGTAGTTAGCTGGAGTCACAACGCCAAATTGAGAAGCATCTTGACAAGCTTGTTCAATAACTTCAACTGGAGTATTGAGTACGGCTACCATTTTACCAGACCCAGCAGGTGCCGCTTCTTCCATATAAGATCCACGCTTAGCAACTAGTGCCACTGCATCCTCAAAATTCAAAGCGCCACTAGCTACAAGGGCTGAATATTCTCCAAGCGACAAACCTGCCACCATATCAGGCTGGTAACCTTTTTCCTCTAGAAGTCGGTAAATCGCAACTGAAGTAGCCAAAATAGCTGGTTGTGTGTAGCGAGTCTGATTTAACTTTGCTTCATCATTGTCAATCAAATCACGGAGATCATAACCCAAGACTTGGCTAGCTTGATCGATTGTTTCCTTGACGATAGCATATTGGTCATAGAGCTCGCGACCCATTCCTAGGTATTGAGCTCCTTGACCTGCAAATAGAAAGGCTGTTTTAGTCATTTCTTGTAACTCCTGCCCAACGAGCAGCTTCTGATTGAATCTTTTCAGCTGCACCGTAGTAGATATCTTTTAAGATTTCTTCAACAGTTTCTTCTTTAGAAACCAAACCTGCAATCTGGCCGGCCATTACTGAACCGCCATCCACATCACCATGGACAACAGCCTTAGCTAAGGCTCCAGCACCCATTTGCTCAAAAATTTCCAAATCTGGATTTTCTTGTTTAAAGGCATCTTTTTCAGCTTGCTCGAAATCACGAGTCAATTGGTTTTTGATGGCACGAACTGCGTGTCCAAAATGTTGTGCTGAAATCGTTGTATCAATATCTCGGGCTTTTAAAATTTTAGCTTTATAGTTTGGATGAGCATTAGATTCTTTAGCAACTACAAAACGAGTTCCCACTTGAACAGCTTCTGCACCAAGCATAAATCCAGCTGCAGCTCCCTCGCCGTCTGCAATACCACCTGCAGCAATTACAGGAATTGAGACTGCCGCTGCAACTTGACGTACCAAGGTCATGGTTGTTAATTTACCAATATGTCCGCCGGCTTCCATACCTTCAGCAATGACGGCATCTGCACCGATTTTTTCCATGCGTTTCGCCAATGCAACACTAGGAACTACAGGAATAACGGTAATTCCAGCATCATGGAATCGCTCCATGTATTTGCTTGGATTTCCTGCACCAGTTGTGACTACCTTAACCCCTTCTTCAATAACGAGGTCAACAATATCATCTACAAATGGAGATAAGAGCATGATGTTGACACCAAAAGGTTTATCTGTTAAAGATTTAATCTTATCGATATTAGCTTTAACAACTTCTTTAGGTGCGTTTCCTCCACCAATGATTCCGAGACCACCAGCTTTTGAAACAGCTCCAGCCAAATCGCCATCTGCCACCCAGGCCATTCCACCTTGGAAGATAGGATATTTAATATTTAATAGTTCAGTGATACGTGTTTTCATATTGCCTCCATAAGTCTTGCTTACGTAATAGTTCGACCTTATTATAATTTGACGATCAAACTATTACCTAAACAAGAGGGAGCGGGTCTCCCCTACTCCTTCTTTATTTATTCTAATTATTTTGTTTGCTCTTCAACGTAAGCAACCAAGTCGCCAACTGTTTTCAAGTTGTCTTCAGCTTCGATTTGGATATCAAAAGCGTCTTCGATTTCTGAGATTACTTGGAACAAGTCCAATGAATCTGCATCCAAATCATCAAAAGTAGATTCAAGTGTTACTTCTGATGCATCTTTTCCAAGTTCTTCAACGATAATTTCTTGTACTTTTTCAAATACTGCCATGATAGACTCCTTTAAAATAAATAGTTTTTTTTATAACAATGTGATCACCACATGATTACCTAAATTGTAACAATAAGTGTGCCCCATGTCAAACCTCCACCGAAACCTGACAAGAGAATTTTTTGGCTACCATCTAAATTGATGAGCCCTTCTTCTACACACTCAGAAAGTAAAATCGGGATACTTGCCGCACTGGTATTTCCATACTTCATCATATTAGCAGGAAGTTTGTCACGATCGACACCGATTTTTCTAGCCATCTTTTCCAAAATACGAATATTAGCTTGATGAAGCAAGAGATAATCGAGTTCATCTGCTGATATTGGACTTTTTTCGATGGTCTGTTTAATAGATTTAGCCACGTCTCGAATTGCAAAGTCAAAAACTGCTCTCCCATCCATTTTTAAGAAAACATCTGGTTCTTCTTGAATCGAAAATGGTGAAATCAATCCTGTCTTTCCATAGGTGAGACACTCACCACGAGAACCATCGCTATTGAGACTTTCTGCTAAGAAATGTTCTTGATCACTTGCCTCAAGTAGCACTCCGCCAGCTCCATCTCCAAACAAGACAGCTGTTGAGCGGTCAGACCAGTCCAAAGATTTTGACATGGTCTCACTACCGATAACAAGACCTTTTCGATATGTTCCTGAAGAAATGAACTTTTCTGCAGTTGATAAGGCGAAGACAAATCCACTACAAGCGGCTGTTAAATCATAAGCAAAAGCCTTATGAGCGCCGATTTTGGCCTGAACACGAGCAGCTGTTGAAGGCATCATCGAGTCAGGTGTCATAGTAGCCAGAATAATGAAATCTAGCTCTTCAGCAGAAATCCCTGCCTTCTCTAGAAGTTGCCTTGCAACCTCTGTCGCTAAATCTCCTGTTGATTCTGTCTTAGAAATATGACGTTCTTTAATCCCTGTCCGACTTGAAATCCATTCATCACTCGTATCCATGACCTGAGCCAAGTCCTCGTTTGTGACAATCTGCTCTGGAGCATAATGAGCGACCTGGCTTATTTTTGCAAAAGCCATTATTTCAAATCCTCCAAAAAGTGATAAAGATTAGTCAACCCTCTACCCATAACATCCATTTCCTCAGGGCTCATTCCTTCGATAATTCTTTCGACCATGGCCTTATGGAAACGTTTATGGAGACGATGTACAAGGCGACCTTTCTTTGTCAAATGTAGATGTACTACACGACGATCCTGATCTGAACGAATCCGTTCGATGTATCCTTTTCGCTCCAGATTGTTTAAGCTCGTTGTCACAGTCCCTAGTGTTACCATCAACTCTTTGGAAACTTGACTAGGAGTCACTTCTGGATACTTACCGATAACATCAATCGTATGCATTTCTTTGATAGAGATATCTTTGAAACGACTACCTCGCAAACTTACTTCCTCGATCACTAGGACGTTGTTAAAAATTGATGTTAAATAGTCATTGACTTGTTGGTAGTCCATTTCTCTTCCCTCCTTACAAAAAAAGTTTTATAATCAAAACATTTGACTAGAAAAGTATATCAAACTTCAAAGAATTGTGCAAGCATTTTTTATTTCCCGACAAATTTTGGACGTCTTCTCTCAGAATGTGCACGTACACCTTCTTTAAAATCTTCTGTGTAGGATAGTGATTCTTGCAATTCTAATTCAAGTTTAGCGTATTCATGCCACTGTTTAAACTCACTTTCCCAAACAAGTTTCTTAATCGCAGCATAGGAATTTGAAGAACCGCGTCTCAACTTCTTCAACAATTGTTCTCTAGTTTTTTCTAATTGTTCACTAGTGCATAGGCGATACAAAGCTCCTGCTTCAAAGGCTTTTTCAGCGGTAAAGGCTTCGCCTGTCATTGCTAATTGAGTTGCTCGAGTTGCACCTAGAGATCGTGTAAGCAAGAATAAGCCACCTGCATCAGGAGCTAAGCCCACACCTACAAAAGCCTGGATGAATTTAGCTTTGTCAGATGCAATACAGAAATCAACTGCTAAGGCCATATTTGCTGTGGCTCCAGCAACTGCTCCGTCAACTTCCATGATGACTGGCTTAGGAATCTGTTTAATCTTATAAGAAATTGTATTAACCAATTCAGCAATTCGTGCAAGTGAAGCAATATCATCCTCATCGACAGCACGTTTCATCTCAACCAAGTCTCCACCGACAGAAAATACCTTTCCTGCTGCATTGATAAGAATAAATGAAACGGAATCGTCTTTTTCAGCCAATTCCAGTGCTTCTAAAATTTCTTCACACATAGGAATATGGAAACCATTTGCCACTTCGGGACGATTTAAAGTAATTGTTGCTAAATCGTCTTGAATTTGAAAGATAATATGATTCATAGCTACTCCTTTAATTTAAAAAGCTGATTAAATTATTTTATCTTCAAAGTATATCTTTTTATTTCTATTTTCACAAGCAAAAATCGATAAAAAGTGTATCAGCCGATTTTGTAAATATATTTTCTATCTTTAAAATAGTTTGGTTGATATAATCATGTCCAGACCTCTTACAAGAAGCTGGCTTTCCTATTGCAGATTGAAAAAAGACCTCCTTTCTGCTATAATCGTATAAAATACTATCTTAGGAGTTCTTATGAAAGTTGTAAAATTTGGAGGAAGTTCACTTGCCTCTGCAAGCCAGTTGAAAAAGGTTTTAGACATTGTAAAAAGTGATCCTGAACGTCGTTTTGTAGTTGTATCTGCACCAGGAAAGCGTGATGCTGAAGATACCAAGGTTACAGATGCTTTGATTAAATATTATCGTGACTATGTGGCAGGAAACGATATCAGTACTAGTCAAAACTGGATTATCGACCGTTACGCTGCAATGGTTAGCGAACTAGGACTTAAACCAGCTGTTTTAGAACGAATCTCTAAAAGTATCCGAGCACTCGCTACTCTTCCAATTGAAAACAACGAATTTCTTTACGATACTTTCCTCGCTGCAGGGGAAAATAATAACGCTAAACTAATCGCAGCTTACTTCAACCAAAATGGATTAGATGCACGCTATGTTCATCCACGAGAAGCCGGTATTGTTGTAACAAGCGAACCTGGTAACGCTCGTATCATTCCTTCAAGCTATGATAAAATCGAGGAACTCAATAACGGCACAGAAGTCCTTGTTATTCCTGGATTCTTCGGTGTCACAAAAGAAAACCAAATCTGTACCTTCTCCCGTGGAGGATCTGATATCACAGGTTCTATCATTGCTGCCGGTGTCAAAGCAGACCTTTACGAGAACTTTACTGATGTTAATGGGATTTTTGCGGCTCACCCTGGTATTATTCACAAACCACACTCAATCCCTGAATTGACTTACCGTGAAATGCGCGAATTGGCTTATGCTGGATTTTCTGTGCTCCATGACGAAGCTCTCTTGCCAGCCTACCGCGGGAAAATTCCTTTGGTTATCAAGAACACCAATAACCCTGACCATCCAGGAACTCGTATCGTACTACAACATAGCAGTGATAAATTCCCAGTAGTGGGAATTGCTGGTGACTCTGGCTTTGTCAGCATCAATATGTCTAAGTACCTTATGAACCGCGAAATTGGTTTTGGTCGCAAGGTACTTCAAATTCTTGAAGACTTAAATATCGGTTGGGAACATATGCCGACTGGTATCGATGACCTTTCTGTCATTTTGCGTTCACGTGAATTGACACCTATTAAAGAAGAAGAAATCCTTCGTCAACTTGTGCAAAAAGCAGAAGTCGATCATGCTGAAATTGAACACGACCTCTCTATCATTATGATTGTTGGTGAAAAGATGAAGCGTCATATCGGGGTAACTGCTACTGCTACTCGCGCCTTGTCTGAAAATAATATCAACATCCAAATGATGTCCCAAGGGTCTAGCGAAGTTTCTATCATGTTCGTTGTTCAAAAAGACCAAGAAAAAGCTGCCATCAAGGCTCTCTACCAAGCATTTTTCGGTGAAAGTAAGGAAGACTAAACATGGCACAATCTCTCAACAAAGTCATTGACCTACAAACAACTGGAACTTCCTATCTTTCCATTTCAGGAAAGGTCGGAAAATTCCTTGTTGGAGATCAAGCACTAGAATTTTACGCAGACCGAAATGTCGAGGATTATATTCAAATCCCATGGTCTAGCGTTAATCAAATCGGAGCCAACGTCTCGGGACGTAAGGTCAGTCGTCATTTTGAAGTCTTTACAGACCAAGGAAAATTCCTCTTTGCCTCAAAAGACTCTGGAAAAATCCTTAAAATTGCTCGTGAAAAGCTAGGCAATGACAAGGTTGTTAAGCTACCTACCTTACTTCAAATCATTGGACGTAAAATTAAAAATCTATTTGCAAAAAAATAGAAACTTTAGTATAATCATAGAAACGGATAAGTAGGTTAAGTTGATCTTTCAGAAAGTCTGCGGGTGCTGTGAGCAGATAGAAAACTTAAGTGAAATTCTACCGTTGTTGCAAACTAAATACATAATCAAGTGCACACCTGTGAAGTTGGATGGAACCGTGGCCCTGCCACTCCAACGCTTTGTCAGGTGTGCTTTTTTCATAAAGGAGTTTATATGCTAGATATTAAACGAATACGTACAGACTTTGATGCTGTCGCTAAAAAACTCGCTACACGTGGTGTAGACGCTGCTATCTTGAACGAGATGAAAGAGATCGATACAAAACGTCGTGATATCTTGGTCAAGGTTGAAACGCTTAAAGCGGAACGTAATACAGTTTCTGCTGAGATTGCTCAAGCTAAACGCAACAAAGAAAATGCAGACGATAAAATTGCTGCCATGCAAGCTCTCTCTGCCGAGGTCAAAGCTCTGGATGCAGAATTGGCAGAGATCGATGCGAAATTGACAGAATTTACCACAACTCTTCCCAACATCCCTGCTGATAGTGTTCCTATCGGTGCTGACGAAGACGATAACGTAGAAGTTCGCCGTTGGGGAACTCCTCGCGAGTTTGGCTTTGAACCAAAAGCTCACTGGGATCTTGGAGAAGACCTTGGTATTCTTGACTGGGAACGTGGTGGAAAAGTCACTGGAGCTCGTTTCCTCTTCTATAAAGGACTTGGAGCTCGTTTGGAACGTGCTATCTACAACTTTATGTTGGATGAGCACGGAAAAGAAGGTTACACTGAAGTTATCACACCTTACATGGTCAACCATGATTCTATGTTTGGTACTGGTCAATATCCAAAATTCAAGGAAGATACGTTTGAATTGAAAGACACAAACTATGTCCTCATTCCTACAGCTGAGGTTCCTCTGACCAACTACTACCGTGATGAAATTCTTGACGGAAAAGACTTGCCAATCTACTTTACCGCGATGAGTCCATCTTTCCGTTCTGAAGCTGGTTCAGCTGGTCGCGATACTCGCGGTTTGATCCGTTTGCACCAATTCCACAAGGTTGAAATGGTGAAATTTGCTAAACCTGAAGAATCATACGAAGAATTGGAAAAGATGACAGCTAACGCTGAAAACATCCTTCAAAAACTCAACCTTCCATACCGTGTGGTAGCTCTCTCTACAGGAGATATGGGCTTCTCAGCAGCAAAAACTTACGACTTGGAAGTGTGGATTCCTGCACAAAATACTTATCGTGAAATCTCAAGCTGTTCAAATACAGAAGATTTCCAAGCTCGTCGTGCCCAAATCCGTTACCGTGATGAAGCAGATGGAAAAGTGAAACTCCTTCACACTTTGAACGGTTCTGGACTTGCTGTTGGACGTACCGTTGCTGCTATTCTTGAAAACTATCAAAATGAAGATGGTTCTGTGACCATTCCAGAAGTTCTTCGTCCATACATGGGTGGAGCTGAAGTTATCAAACCATAACTAATTGAATGCAAAAAGAGGAAGCTGAACTTCCTCTTTAGAATTTACAAGAAAGAAAAACAGGTAGAAATAAAGATTTCTACCTGTTTTTTTATATTTCTTAGTAACCACCCATCATAGATGGATCCATTGCTGGAGCTGGGGCTACTGGTTCTGGTTTGTTAGCTACAACTGCTTCGGTAGTCAAGATGAGACTTGCTACTGAAGCTGCGTTCTGAAGGGCTGAACGGCTTACCTTAACAGGATCAATGATTCCCGCTTCAATCATATTGACCCATTCACCTGTTGCAGCGTTGAAGCCAGTCCCAAGCTCTGCATTTTTCAAACGATCAATAACAATTGAACCTTCATAACCTGCGTTGTGGGCAATTTGACGTACAGGCTCTTCCAAGGCACGAAGAACAATATTGCGACCTGTTGCTTCATCGCCTTCTAATTCCAAGGCAGCGACAGCTGAGATAACATTAACAAGGGCAGTACCACCACCTGCAACGATACCTTCTTCAACAGCTGCACGAGTCGCATTAAGGGCGTCTTCGATGCGGAGTTTCATTTCTTTCAACTCAGTTTCAGTTGCAGCACCAACCTTGATAACTGCTACCCCACCTGACAATTTGGCCAAGCGTTCTTGGAGTTTTTCACGGTCGAATTCTGAAGTTGTTGTTTCAATTTGTGATTTGATAACAGCGACACGGTTAGCAATTGCTTCAGGATTTCCCGCACCTTCTACAATAACAGTACTATCTTTATCTACAGTCACTCTCGCTGCTTGACCAAGCGCTTCAATAGTAGCATCTTTCAATTCAAGACCAAGATCTTCTGTGATAACAGTTCCGCCTGTCAAGATAGCGATATCTTCCAACATAGCCTTACGACGGTCCCCAAATCCAGGCGCTTTAACAGCAACTACGTTGAAAGTTCCTCGAATCTTGTTCAAGACAAGCGTTGGGAGGGCTTCACCGTCAACATCATCTGCAATAATCAAGAGTGGACGGCTACTTTGAAGAATGCTTTCTAGAAGTGGCAAGATTTCTTGGATATTTGAGATTTTCTTGTCAGTGATTAAAATGTATGGATTTTCAAGGTCTGCAACCATTTTTTCATTGTCAGTGACCATGTACTGTGATAGATAACCACGATCAAACTGCATTCCTTCTACAACTTCTAGCTCTGTTTCCATACCACGTGATTCTTCAATAGTGATAACTCCATCTTTGCCAACTTTTTCCATGGCTTCAGAGATGTACTCACCAACTTTTTCAGAGCGAGAGGATACGGCAGCTACTTGTGCGATTGCTTCCTTGCTTGATACTGGAATGGCATTGTTCTTCAAGGCTTCAACAGCTGCAGCAACCGCAGTTTCAATCCCACGACGGATACCGATTGGGTTTGCGCCAGCCGTAACATTTTTGATTCCTTCACGAACGATGGCTTGGGTCAAGACAGTTGCAGTAGTTGTCCCGTCACCAGCAATATCGTTAGTTTTAGAAGCTACTTCTGATACCAATTTGGCACCCATATTTTCAAAATGGTCTTCTAGTTCAATTTCTTTAGCGATTGTCACCCCGTCATTGGTAATCAATGGTGAACCAAATGATTTTTCAAGAACGACATTACGTCCTTTAGGGCCTAAGGTTACTTTAACTGTATCAGCTAGGATATCAACCCCACGTACCATTGCTGAACGTGCATCAGATGAAAATTTAATTTCTTTTGACATACTTACTTCCTCCTATTATTCTTCAACGATTGCTAAAATATTAGCTTCACCCACGATGATATATTTTTCATCACCATCTTTGACATCAATACCTGCATGAGCTTCAACTAAAACTTGATCTCCAACTTTTACACTTGGAGCAACAAGTTCACCACTCAAGGTACGAACACCTTGTCCAGTAGCTACAACTTTAGCTGTTTTTGTTTTTTCTTGGGCTGAACCTGCAAGGACAAAGCCTCCAACAGTTTGTTCTTTTTCTTCAATTTTCAAGACCACGCGGTCTCCTAATGGTTTCAACATCTGCTTTCCTCCATAATCCAATCATATTTTTAGCACTCTTTATACACGAGTGCTAAACCATAGTTCTATTGTATCACTTGGTCAAAAATAGTCAAGAAAAAAGTCTGATTTATAGCATAAAAAGAGTTCGAGAAAACTCTCAAACTCTTGTCATTTTAAAAAGGAAGTTCCTCCTCTTCCAAAACTAAATCTGCTAAGTCTTGACCAGCATTATTTTCACGCATAGCACGTTGGGCGCGACTTTCCAAAAGTTGAAATCCTGTAGCGAGAACTTCGGTCACATAGTTGGTCTGACCATTCTTCTCAAACTTACGAGTACGGAGCTCCCCATCGACAGAAATGAGACTGCCTTTAGTCGCGTAGCTAGCCAAGGTTTCAGCCAATTTCCCCCAGACAACAATATTGATGAAGTCCGCTTCACGTTCCCCGTTTTGATCCTTAAAACGACGGTTAATAGCAATCGTCGCACGAGCTACAGACTTGTCATTGTTGGTTTTGTGCAATTCGGGTGTAGACGTCAAGCGTCCAATCATAATCACTTTATTATACATTTTTCATCCTCCTACTTATCTATTCGAAGGAAATCAAAAAAAGTTACAACATTTGTAACTTTTTTAATAATAATATTAATCTCTGTGAATCGTAAATCCAGTAGCTTGTTGATTGGCCATGATGGTCATATCTGTGATTTGCACACGACGAGGTTGACTGGTCACATAAACCACTGCATCAGCGATATCTTGTGCCTGTAAGGCTTCAAGCCCCTGGTAAACAGTCGCACCCCGTGCTTGATCTCCATGAAAACGTACCTTAGAAAAATCCGTCTCTACAATTCCAGGTTGAATAGTGGTCACCTTGATATCTGTCGCAATTGTATCAATCCGAAGCCCATCTGAAAAGGTTTTGACTGCAGCCTTGGTTGCTGAATAGACTGCTGCACCCGCATAGGAATAAATACCTGCGGTTGAACCCATGTTAATGATATGACCTTGATTGGCAGCTACCATGGAAGGCAAGAGACAACGAGTAACAGCCATCAAGCCCTTGACATTGGTATCCAGCATGGTCAGCATATCCAACTCTTCATAGTCCTGATAGGGAGCTAAGCCTAAAGCAAGTCCAGCGTTATTAACTAGGATATCTATCTGACCTATAGTTGCTAGAATATCTGAACAAACAGTCTTGACCATATTCATATCGGTCACATCTAGCGGAAAGGTCCAAACATTTTGATTCGGAAAGGCTTCTGCAAACTCTGCTTTGAGAGCTTCAAGTCTTTCTGTTCGACGTCCTGTGAGAACAATATTTTCACCTTTTTCTAGATAGGCACGCGCGATTGCTTCACCAATACCTGATGTTGCACCTGTAATCACTACATTTTTTGCCATCTTACTTTCTCCTATCTAGTTTAATAGATACTCGTTACCAATTAAACTGTCCAGTGTTTAGCCGGATCGAATGGAGTTCCAACAACTTGGTCTTCTGACAATTCAATAACACCACGCTTTTGCGGAGCATTTGGTAAGGCAAGTTCACGAGGACTACACATCATCCCAAAACTCTTTTCACCACGAAGTTCCCCTGGAAAAATAAGATTGCCTTTTGGCATCATCGCACCTGGAAGAGCTACAATGGTTTTCAAGCCGACACGCGCATTAGGAGCACCCGCCACGATTTGTACTGTTTTGTCATTTCCAACAGCAACTTGGCAGATATTCAAATGGTCACTATCTGGATGTGCAACCATCTCTACAATTTCTCCAACGACAAATTTTGGTTCCTTGTCATTGATGATTTCTTCAGTAAATCCTTGAGCCTGTAGTTCTTGATTCAAACGAGCCACTTGGTCGTCTGTTAGAAATACTTGACCACGATTCTCAATCTCAAACAAGCTAGAAACTTCAAAAATATTCCAAGCGACAGTTTCAGCAGTTTCCCTTAGAAAAACACGCGCCACATTGCCTTTACTCTCAGCATCTAGCTTGGCGTCACCACTGTTTTTCACGATGACCATAAGGACATCGCCTACATATTCTTTATTGTATGTAAAAATCATTCTTTTCTCCTATTTCAATCCTGCTAAAAAGTGATTAATCTCTTCCTTAGTTTTACGGTTACGATTGACAAAGCGCCCAATCTCCTTGTCCTTGTCTAAAACAACAAGACTTGGAATCCCGTAAACATCCCAAAGTTTAGCAAGTTCCATGTATTCATCTCGGTTGACTCGTATAAAAGTAAACTCTGGATTGGTCTCTTCAATCTCTGGCAAAGCGGGATAGATATAACGGCAATCGCCACACCAATCCGCAACAAAAAGGAAGACCTTCTTGCCATCCTGCTCTACTAAATCCGCTAATTCTTCTAAACTCTTAGGAGAAATCATAAGACTTCCTCCTCGTAGATGATATCTTCATCTTCATAGACAAAGGTATAGTGACGATCATCCTCAAAAATGACACCGCCAACGAGACGTTCTAGGCTGCTTTCGTATACTTGAACATAGATAGTCGCGATTTCACCCATATCTGAAAAGTAGTCACGCACAATCGCAGTCAACTCTTCCTGCGTCTTCATGAGCTTGTGCTCATCAGCTACTTTCTTTGCTCCAAAAGCAAGTGCTCCAAGACCTACTAATGCCAAACCTGTTTTAATGATATTTTTCGTTTTCATGCTAACATTGTAACACAAAAAGGTTCTAGGAACAATGAAAAAGGGAGTTGAACTCCCTTTTCTAATTCCTAAATTTTAATAATGTCTCTCACCAAATAAATCTTCTGGCAATTCATGGAACCCCTTGCCTGCCTTGAAATTTTCAAACTTACCAAGTAAGAACTGATAGGCATCCAAGCGACTTTCGTAGCGAATCATGGCATCTTTAGCACGCTCATCTTGATCTTCTTCATAGACTTTTTGGCTTTCTTTGAAGGCCATATCGTTAATCATGATTTGGGTATTGACCCAAGCTTCAAATTCTTTCATAAATTCTTGTTCGTAACTCATTGTCTCTCCTTATTCTATTCCTCGATAGTAGTCTGTATCAATCTCACGGTAAGGCTGGATATCCTGAACATACTCCAAGACTCCTTGAAACTCTCCGTCTTCATCGTGTACCGCAGCATAGGTGATATGGACAAACTTGCCCCGTGACTCCGACTTGAACCACATCTCATACTTGTCTTTTTCCCCCTCACGAAGACCTTTCATAATGGCCTTTACCTTTTCTAGGTACTTGGGTGGGTGACAAAGCTCAACATTTCGCCCGACTTGGGATGGTGTCCGTTTGAAAATCATTTCATCTGCTAGCGTATTGTCATTGTAATACTGGAAGATATCATCCTTATTAACAAAGGTAATCTCCATAGGCAGATGATTGAGGATAAGATTGGCTTGTTCAACCGAGAGATAACCGTTGCCAAAAGCCTGTTGACTATGACGGTCTAGAACTGTTTCCTTTTCCTTAGGTGTAAAGGTAATGGTAAACTGACCTTCTGGCGTATCAATGATCTTCTGAACTTGACCATCTGACTTATCTAACTGTACAGGCTCCTCTTCTCTTTTTTCCTCAACAAAGCTCTGACGTTCTGGAACCCATTTCTCAGACGGACGGATGATAGCATAGCCATAAGCATCACTTTCCTCGGCAATCTGAATCCAGTCATCTTGGGTAAAGGATTCGAGCAGAATCATGAGTAGGATGGACTCTTCCTTGAAAATCATACTCTCAAATTCTGTCGCAAAAGCTTCAAAAGCTTCCTTCACAGTGCTAATTGGTATCTCTGGTAAAGATTTAACAGATGATAAAGCTTTTTGATAGAGTTCCCTGATTTGGTCATCCACTCCCCACATGACCTTTGGAGGCGAGTCATGTCCATAACGCTCCATGATTGGAAAGAAGAGTTCTTCCTTGCGCTGGTAGTGACGGTCGAACTGGCCTACAAGTCCCATTTGGCGAACCAAACCCTTATGCATCTCCGCCAGCATTTCCTCGTCTTCCATAGATTCATATGTGTCTAACAATCTACGAACACGAATCAAGGCTGCACGTAGGGCTAGATTTTCATCCTTGAAGACACGCACAGGATGACCTGGATGTTCAGTATCCTCAACCTCAACACCCTTAACAGCATTTTTAAAAAGATTGGCATGGACATCACAGAGCTCCATGACATCCTCAAATGTTACACCTGAGTCTGAGTTCATCAGCTCATGTTCCATGAGAGAAATCTCAATGGCTGATACACCTGTGAAGGTTGCATCAAAGCGTTCCTGAACGGATTCAGGAGATGCTCCATGATGCAATTCTAATAAAATATCCCGAAGGACATGAATTCGTTCATCTGTCATTAGTCTAATCCAATCACTTCGTAACCATTTGCTTCAAGGGTTCGTACAATCTTGTCCATAGGAGTTCCTTCGAGCTTAGAACCTTGTTTGAGCGAAACCTTTCGACCTATAGTATTGCGCATCAAAGGATTTGCAAGAGGTTTAAAACCAAGCTCAACTAAAATATCTAAAACCTCTGGATGCTTGTCCACCACTTCCGCAACAGGAATAGATACATCAATAATATTATCCATCACAACCTCCATCATATTCTCTCGCTAGTTTTTCTTTTCTTATTATACCACAAGGATTTAGATAAAAAAACTAGCAGTACAAGCCTGCTAGTTTCTTCACATTACTCTGCTTCGATAATTTCTGCTTCTTTTCGAATTATCTCTACGTCCTTTTGATATTGAATTTCATTGTAATTGACTAGTTTGGATAATTCTCTTTGCAAACTTTTACCCATCGGTTTCATAGTTGTATAGGTTAAACCACCTGAAACGATACCTCCTAGAATCGGGATACATTTGCCTAGCCCTTTAGCAAAACCTCCCTTTGTCAGATTTACCCCAAAAATTTTCAAAACTTTTTCTAAAATGGGATACCACAAAGTCTTAGCTAAAGCCTTCTGGGGAACTGTCTTCATGATGTGTTTAGCAACTGAAACTCCACCAGATCGAAGGAGAGCTCCAGCGCTATTGACTCCAAGCATAACTCCGAGATAGAGCAAGAGTGTATTTTTGGCTTCTTCACTCAATTCATTTCGAGAAGCCCAAAGATCATCATAGCCATAAATATATCCCAATTCTTGCGCTAGTTTTAAGGAAAAAGCATAAAACTGAGCAACATCTGTTGGGATGGTGATTGCCAAAGCTAGACCACCTGGTATACCTGCAATTACAGAAGTACCACTTGCCAATAAGACATTATCCTTGATACAAGTATCGGCAACTTTATCTAAAGCATCTTGAGACAATAAGGCTGTTGGGCCCTCTTCTAATAATCTAGGAATATCCTTTGGATCCAATAGTTTGGAAAATTTATCTACTAAAAATTTTGACCGATCAACTTTGACAACAGGGAGTTTCACGACTTGTTGCAATACTTGCAAAGCTACATCTTGTTTAGACATCTTGTTTTTTTCTCTTCTTCTATCAATTTTGAACTATATCATATCACATTTATTCTAGAAAAGAAATTTTCTGAACTCATTTTTTCTTGATAAGCTTTTAGTAAAGCAGAGTCCTCGTTTATAAAACAAAAAAGAGGGTTCCCCCTCTTTCTTAGTTCTTATCCAGATTGCGTAGCATCTCGTCAATCTTGTTTCCATACTCGATGGATTCGTCTTTAACGAAAGTTAAGTCTGGAATTTTATACAATTTCAAATTACGACCAAGTTCACGTTTGATGGTTCCGGTTGCTTTTTCAAGTCCGATTTGAGCTTTTTGATTATCTGAGGCAAGGTTACTCAAAATAGTATAGTAGACCTTAGCTACAGATAAGTCACCTAGCATCTGAACATCTGTGATGGTCACTCCTTGGACACGTGGATCACGGACTTTCTTTTGTAAAATCTCATTGACTTCACGCTTGATTTCCATGCCCACACGGTCCGTACGGAAATGATTTCCCATGCTATTCCTTCCTCTCTATTGAACCAAAAGCTAGGCCAGCAGACCTAGCTATTTTTATTAGATAGAGGAACTAGAGCCATTTGAATCTAGGAAACAAGACTTAGATAGAACTAAGTGTTCATCAAGGCGCTGTTGACGACGAGTCAAATTGGCTAACGTTTCTCTATTATCTCTTAATTTCTTCCATGATGTATGCCTCAATCACATCATCAGTCTTGATATCATTGTAGCCATCAATCATGAGACCACCTTCACGGCCGTTTGTAACTTCTTTGACATCATCTTTATAGTGTTTCAAGCTTGCAAGTTCACCATCGTAGATAACGACTCCGTCACGAATAACACGGACTTTAGAGTCACGAGTAACTTTACCGCTAGTAACCATAAATCCACCGATTGTTCCGACTTTAGATACTTTGAAGGTTTCACGGATGATTGCTTCACCGATAACTTTTTCTTCGAATTCTGGATCAAGCATCCCTTTCATAGCTTCTTCCATCTCTTCGATAACCTTGTAGATAATGCTGTGGAGACGGATTTCTACATCGTCTGCTTCTGCTTGTTGACGAGCTTGTGGTGTAGGGCGTACGTTGAAACCAATGATAAAGGCATTTGAAGCTTCGGCAAGGGTGACGTCAGATTCATTGATCGCACCAACTGCTGAGTGAACGATGGTAACTTTTACACCTTCCACATCAATCTTTTGAAGGGAAGCATCAAGAGCTTCAACAGAACCTTGTACGTCAGCTTTGATGATGACGTTAACAGATTTAAGTTCACCAGCTTTAAGAGTGTCAAATAGATTTTCTAGGCTGACACGTTGAGTAGCTTGACGTTGCTTCATAAGAGCACGTTTAGCACGTTCTTCACCAGCTGCACGAGCAGATTTTTCATCTTCGTATACGGCAAAGTGGTCACCTGCCATTGGCGTTTCGTTCAAACCTGTGATAGAAACCGGAGTAGATGGTCCAGCCACCTTCACACGACGTCCAAGGTCATTGGTCATGGCACGTACACGACCGAAGGTATTTCCGACAACGATTGGGTCTTGAACGTTCAAAGTACCTTGTTGTACAAGGAGGGTTGCAACCGCACCTTTTCCTTTATCCAAGCGCGCTTCGATAACAGTACCGATGGCACGAACTGTCGGATCTGCTTTAAGTTCTTGGATTTCAGCCACAAGAAGGACAGTTTCCAAGAGTTCATCGATATTTTGGTTGAATTTGGCTGAGATTTCTACAAACTCAGAATCTCCACCCCAAGCAGTTGACATAACACCGTGTTCAGCCAATTCACCGATTACACGTTCTGGATTGGCACCTGGTTTATCAATCTTGTTAATGGCAACGATGATTGGAACATTAGCCGCTTTTGAGTGGTTGATAGCTTCGATAGTTTGAGGCATAACCCCGTCATCTGCCGCTACGACCAAGATGGTAATATCAGTAACAGAGGCACCACGTGCACGCATAGAAGTAAAGGCCGCGTGTCCTGGTGTATCGAGGAAGGTAATCTTCTTACCATTTTCTTCGATCTGGTAGGCACCGATATGCTGAGTGATACCACCTGCTTCTCCTGTAGCAACACGTGAATTACGTAGAGTATCCAAAAGTGTTGTTTTACCATGGTCAACGTGTCCCATGATGGTTACAACTGGTGGACGCTCAACCAACTCATCTTCATTGAGGTATCCATCTTCCACGAAGAAGCGTTCGATATCAGCATTATCCACTTCAACCTTTTGTTTAGCTTCAATTCCGTAATCAACCATAAGGAGTTCAATTGTTTCTCCATCCAGAGATTGGTTTTGAGTGGCCATTACGCCCATCATAAATAGTTTCTTAACAATCTCAGCTGGTTCACGTTTGATACGTTTTGCGATTTCCGCAACAGTCATACCATCTGTATATTCAAATTCTGTTGGCAATTCATGGAATTTACGCTCTGTAACAGGTTTTGGAGCCTGGTTACGGTTGTTTTGTTTGTTACCTTTTTTATTTTTCTTATTGTTATTCCAGTTACTATTTCTTTGATTTCTCACTTGATTCTGACTACTTCGATTCTTTTGTTGTTTTCTAGGACCATCTTCTTCACGATCGTAATCATCACGATCTTTGTCTGGTCGGGCTTGTTTTTTACGACGTATATCCACTACAGGCTCTTTGACTACAGGAGCTACTTCAACCACTTGCTGAGTTTGTTCAGCTAGCTTAGCAGCTTCTTCAAAGATTTCCTCTGGTTCTTTGCGTTTATTAACTTGAGTTAAAGCTTCTTTAGCTGCTTGTGACTGTTTGAAGCGTTCCTCGCTTGAACGTGCGTATTCGGCATTTTGCTCCGCCTTCAGGGCTGCTGCACGAGCCTTGAAATCAATACGTGGGCCAGCTTGGTTCGGACGATTGTCCGCTTGTTGGCGGCGATCGTTCCCACGATTTCCTTGACCTTGCTGTTTCTTGGCTTGATCATTAAAACGACGGTTGTCGCGGTTTCCTTGACCTGGTTTTCCACCATTACGGTTCTCATTCTTTTGGCGGTTGCCATTTTGTTGTTGGTCACGGTTGTTGCCCTTGTTTTGCTTGCGTCGCTCTGCTTGCTCTTTTGCACGAGCTTCACGCTCTGCCTTGAAGTTTCGGCTTTGTGGTCTAGCAGCTACTACTTTCTCTTCCTTAGGAGCTACTGGTGTTTCAGATTTCTTTTCTACCTTCGCTTCACTTGCTTTTGGTGCTACAGGTTTTGCTTTTGCTTTAGGAGCAGCAGGCTTAAAGCTAGCAACGATTTTTTCAGCAGCATCAGCTTCAACGCTTGACGAGTGGCTCTTCACCTCCAAGCCCAACTCTTTTGCACGCGCTACAACTTCTTTACTTTCTTTTCCAAGTTCTTTTGCGATTTCGTACAATCTTTTCTTAGACAAATCATGTCCTCCTCTTCTATTCCATAAGAGACCTCATTTTCTTTGTAAATCCAGCATCTGTCACAGCTAAAACCTTTCTTGATTTTCCAACTGCTATGCTTAATTCCAGTGTTGAAAACACGGTTACAACTTCTACTTGATAATAGTGACTTTTATCTTGAATCTTCTTGGTCAGGTTGGGAGCAGCATCATGGGCTAGAAATACCAGCTTAGCTTTCTGTTCCTGAATGGCTTTGACAACCATTTCTTCACCCGAGATAATTTTCCCTGCTCGTTGTGCAAGTCCCAAGAGATTACTTACTTTTTGCTTATTCAAGTCCTAACTCTCTTCTTTTTACTTTGCGATCAACATAAGCGATCAACTCGTCATAAAAACTTTCTTCAACTTCCATGTTAAAGCTACGGTTAAAGACTTTTTTCTTTTTAGCCTCTAGGGCTTCTGCATTGTCTAGCTTGATATAAGCGCCACGGCCATTAGCCTTGCCTGTCGGATCGATAAAGACTTCGCCTTCTTTGTTCTTGACAATACGGAGTAAATCTCGCTTATCAATTACTTCGTTGGAAACAACAGACTTTCGCAAAGGGATTTTTCTTGTTTTCATCTTTCCCTCCTCTTACAGCTTTTATTCTTCAGTCAATTCGTCTGTATCAGCGTAATCAACTTGACCTGCTTCTTCCATCGCTTCAAACTCACTAGCTGACTTGATATCAATGCGGTATCCTGTCAAATGAGCTGCTAAGCGAACATTTTGTCCACGACGACCGATTGCAAGAGATAGCTTGTTATCTGGCACAACAACCAAGGCACGCTTGCTATCATTTTCATCAAAGATAACTTGGTCAACTTCTGCAGGAGCAATAGCATTGTAAATAAATTCAGCTGGATCTGCTACCCACTCGATTACATCGATGTTTTCTTCTACAGGTACCATGCGGTCGCTCTTTGCATCGTAACGAGCTGGATGGAATTTGCTTGTGATTTTCTTGATGTTAGCACCACCGCGTCCTACGATTGTTCCGATAGCATCCACGTTTGGATTGTGACTACGAACTGCAACCTTGGTACGGTCACCCGCTTCACGAGCTACACTCATAATCTCAACAGTACCATCGTAGACTTCTGGAATTTCTTGTTCCATCAAACGTTTAATCATTTCTGGATGGCTACGGCTAACAAAGACGTTAACTCCACGAGGGTTGTCTTCAACTTTGTAAACATAGACTTCGATACGATCATGAGAAGCAAAAACTTCTCCAGGAATTTGGTCTTGTTTTGACAATTGGGCTTCGATGCTGCCAAGGTTGACATAAATAAAACGATTGTCAAAACGTTCTACTGTACCTGACATGATTTCTTGTTCATGTTCTTTGTATGTATTGTAGGTAATAGCACGTGTTTGCTTGCGCATTTTTTCCATGATGGTTTGTTTCGCAGACTGAGCCGCTACACGACCAAACTCTCCTGGTGCTTCTTCAAATTTGATTTTGTCACCAAGCTCATAGGCTGAATTAATGGCAAGAGCATCTTTCAAGCTGATTTCCAAACGGCTATCAAATACTTCATCAACAACTTCGCGAACTGTGTAGACTGTAAAGTCACCTGTTTTTTCGTTGAAGTCGATAGCTACGCTATCTGATTGACCATAGCGTCTACGATAAGCAGAACGAAGTGATTCTACTACTGCGTCGATGATATCTTCTTTCTTGATTCCCTTGTCTTCTTCCAAAATGCGGAAGGCCTCTAGCATTTCTTTACTCATGTTCTTTTTACTTTTGAATTCTCAAAAGCTATCCTTTCTTTTCTATAATTTTACTGCTAAACGTGCTTTTGATACCAAGTTATATGGAATTTGGACTGTTTTCTTGCGCGTTTTATCCATATATTCCATTGTCAATTCATCCTCTTCAAAGGACAATAAGGTTCCTTCAAAAACCTTTTGCTTATCGATGGCTTGGTAGAGCCCGACATGGATGTATTTCCCGACCGCTCCAGCGACTGCTTCCTTGGTTTTCAAAGGACGCTCCAATCCTGGACTGGTAATTTCTAGGAAATATTGTTCTGGGAAGGGATCCGGCTTGATAGTATCTAGGACAGGACTGATAATTTCAGTCAAGTCTGCTGTATCATTCAAGGTGATTCCTCCAGGCTTGTCTACAAAAATACTAAGAATCATGTCACTGCCAATCTTTCCATACTCGATATCTACGAGTTCGAAAGGAGCTTCAATGACAGGTTCTACGACTTCTCTGACTAATTCAACGATCGTTGCGATTGCGTCCACCTCCTCATAAGCAAGAGGCGAAGATATCTCCCCGCCTCTCTTTCTTATATTCTTGCTATTAGTATAGCACTTTTAAGTACTAATGTAAAGTATAAGCACCCAAATAGCTTGGATTCAAGCTTTTTCTTAAAATTCCGCTTCAACTCGGTAAATGACTTGACCCTTGCTTGAGAACTTTTGCTCGTATTCCGTCATGACATTTCCTTCAAAATCACTAGCATGCAAATCAAGCCATACGCCATTGAGCTTCATGCCATATTGAGAAAAACTCACTAAACTATACTCAAACAAGCCACGGTTATCGGTCTTGAAGTGAATTTCACCATGTTCAGGCAAGATACGCTTAAAGGTATCCAAGAAGCTCTTGTAGGTCAAACGACGCTTTTCATGTCGTTTTTTAGGCCATGGATCCGAGAAATTCAAATACAAGCGGTCAATTTCACCATCTTCAAAATAATTGGTCAAATCTGAACCATCAACCCATAGGAGTTTGATATTAGGAACTCCAACCTCTAAGACCTTGTCTAAAGCATAACTTAAGACAGATTCCTGAATATCAATTCCGATATAGTTAATATCAGGATTTTGTTTGGCCATTCCTGATATAAAAGCCCCTTTCCCACTACCAACCTCTACATGGATTGGATTGTCATTGCCAAATAAATCTCGCCACTTGCCTTTAGCTTCTGCGGGATTTAAGACAACATACTGTGGATTAGCCTCTAACAGTTCAGTTGCACCTTTACGATTTCTAACTCTCATTTTTTCTTTCCATACTTATCTCGGAAGGTACGCAAAGCATAAATCTCCCGATTTACATTATCCAAATCTTGATTTTCATAGTATTTGGTAATCAGACTCAAAAAGGACAGTTGAGCATACCAATATAACTTATTCAAAACCGTTTGATTGTACTTGTATCCATAATTAGTCAGCCACTCTTGCCATTGAAACTCTGGAATATAGTGACAAAGCAGATAGGCTACATCAAACATACGATCCGTCAAGCGAACAGAATCCCAGTCTACCAAGTAAATCAAACCGCTCTCTGTCTCAAACCAATTACTGTGACGAACATCCCCATGTACTATAGTTGCATAATCTTCCCTAAACCCAGGAAGGTTCTCACGCATATCACTCAGGACCAGACGTAGATACTGGTTATTTTTTAACGCATCAGGGGCCTTATTTATCCATGACTGAAGTAAATCCGAAGGTGTTTCCATCGCATATCCCAAGCGTGTCAACTGGGTCATTAAGGGACGTGAACGGTGTAAACGTGTCAAAATATCGATAATTTGTTTACGGTTCATATCGCTTGGCGTCAAAATTTTCCCTGACAACCATTCCTGAGCAGACATATCACGACCGTCTGGCAAACGACGGCTCCAGAGTAATTGCGGCGCAATTTGTTCTCTAGCTAAACCAGGCAGGATTGGAGAAGTATTCATTTTTATAAAAACACGTTTTCCATCAGGATAAGTCCCCATATAAGCTTTCCCGCTCTTCCCAGAAATCGGGGTTAGCGTTAGCTCAATATCACCCAAGTCCATTTTTTTCCTCCGAATAAAGTTTCCTTATTATTCTACTAATTTTTATGCTATTCGTCAACCAATCTTCTCAGTTGATATGGCAAATAAAGATATTGCAATACAAGGCCTGCTCCCACAAGGACTAAAACTAGAATTTTGTCCTTGAAAACAAGCAATCCTAAGAGACTTTCCAAGGCTAGGACAAACATGCCAATTGCTCTCAAGATTTCCTTCAAACCTCTCTCTTTTTGCCCCTTTCCTACTGGAAATAGCTGCGTCATATATTGATAATCAAAGGCATGATAGAGAGCTAGAAGCTGAAACAATAAAAGATAATTGAATAAAATTACAATTGCAACTGCAATCCAGGATTGCTCAATAAAGACGAGAGCTGATAAGGATAGGATTAGCAGTCGCAGACTAAGGGCGAATAAATCTCCATTTCTCAGATAGGAGCGAAGATAAAGATTCTGCCAGATTTTCCCCGGTACTTTCTGAACTCCTTTGAGAATAAAGTCCAGATAAGCTCGACGCTTAACACTGTTTGAAATTCCCTTAACCTGGGTAAAGAGGGCAAAAAACCGAAGCAAGAACTGCTTGCGTTTGCTCTCTTGAGCAATGGCAAAATCCCAATCAAGTCCATTTGCAAGAATAAATTTGCTGGATTTTCGACGAAAAATCACGTATTTTGCGATTCCCAAGATAAGGAGATAGACTCCAAAAATTGGCAAACCAAGACCCATGGCTAGAAATAAAGGGGCAAAAAGTAGCAAAAAGAGAGTCTGTACATTGACCCAAAAGATAAAAGAGACCAGACTTTGCTTCTGGATGTGTTCTCTCACTTCTTCTTCAGCTACCAAGAGAAAGAGTTTGTCCGGTGCTTCTAGATAAGTCGCAATACCACCCCAAAACAACAGTAAAACAGATATAATCCCAAGCAAAATTAGGATTGGAAAATGATTTGCAGGAAAATTTTGCAATAGTTGATTGTACTGGTAAGCCAAAAATCCTAGTAATACCAACAAAAACAAGACAAAATGGTCATTGAGCACATAACGAAGATAGCCCAAGCATTCCTTACGAAATTCCTGCTTTCGTTTTAAAAACAAGTCTTTCATAGCTCCTCCTCTTTGGTCAGAGCCAAATAGATATCATTGAGGCTTGCATCTGGCATGGCAAAGGCTTCTCGGAGTTGTTGTAGATTTCCTTGAGCTCTCACTTGACCTTTGTGGAGAATGACAAAAGAGTCACACATCTTTTCAGCTGAATCAAGGACGTGGGTACTCATGAGAATGGACTTGCCTTTTTTCTTTTCCACTTCTAGAAGTTGAATCAAGTCTGAAATCGCCAAGGGGTCGAGGCCAAGGAAAGGCTCGTCTACGATAAAGAGACTTGGATCTACGACAAAGGCACAGATAATCATAACCTTTTGCTTCATACCTTTGGAAAAATGAACCGGGAACCAATCCAATTTCTGGTCCAAACGAAACATTTTTAAAAGCGGTTCTACACGTTCGAAAGCGATAGTTTGTTCAATACCGTAGGCCATAGCAACCGTCTCAATATGTTCTCTGAGCGTCAATTCTTCATACAAACTAGGAGTTTCTGGGATGTAGCCAATTTTCTTACGATAGTTCGTAACATCCTCACCTAGAGTCAATCCATCAATACTTATCTTTCCACTGTAAGGAGTCAAGAGTCCGATAATTTCGTTGATGGTTGTTGATTTACCTGCACCATTTAAGCCGATCAAACCAACCAACTGCCCGCTTTCAACAGTAAAGGATACATCCTTTAAGACAGGGACGTGGACATAGCCACCTGTCAGGTTTTTAATTTCTAACATATTTTCTCCGAATCTGGTATAATGTAGCTATATTATATCAAAATTCAATACGCAAGAGGTGGTTTTTTATGTCAGATTGTATTTTTTGTAAGATTTTAGCAGGAGAAATCCCTGCATCAAAGGTTTATGAAGATGAACAAGTCCTTGCCTTTCTTGATATTTCTCAAGTAACACCTGGTCATACCTTGGTTGTTCCCAAAGAACACCATCGCAATCTTTTGGAAATGGACGCCACTAGCGCTAGCCAACTCTTCGCTAAGATTCCAGTCATTGCTCAAAAAGTCATGAAGGCTACCCAAGCTGATGGTATGAATATCATCGCCAACTGCGAAGAAGTCGCTGGACAAACAGTCTTTCATACCCATGTCCACCTCGTCCCTCGCTATGGTGCCGAGGATGACCTCAAAATTGACTTTATCGCCCATGAACCTGACTTTGACAAACTTGCCCAAGTCGCTGAAACCATCAAAAACGCTTAAGGAGTTCCTATGAAACTATCAAATTTACTACTTTTTGCAGGCTCTGCAGTTGGATCTTACCTCCTCGTTAAGAATCGTGAAGTTATCACTGAAGAAGTTTTAGATACCACTGATCGCGTTGAAGCAATCAAAGATGATTTGGATGTCATACAAAATAGTCTCCAAATTATCAATCAACAAAAAGAAGTCATCAAAGAATACCAAGAAGACCTCACTTACAAATTTAAAGTCTTTGAAAAAGACCTTCAAGCAAGACTTGCTGTCATAAAAGAATTACGAGAAACTGAAGAAGACTAAGAAAAAGAAAGTTTCCAACTTTTCTTATATCCCCTTAAATTCACCTTGGATTACCAGATTCTAACAGAAAAGGGAGGGACTAAAAATGAAACTGTTTTTAAAAGTCATCTTGATTATTTCTGGTGGCCTCTGCCTTCTTGCAACCCTGGCATTTCTAATACTGGCGAATCTGTTCAAGGCCTCACCGAGTGACATCAGAAAAGGAAACGAAGCCTTAAAACAAATCTTTATCTCCCTTGACCTACCTCCTGAGAAAGTAGAATCAAATGGCAGTTATCAATACGAAGGAGGAGGCTTAGATTTTTATGTGACTTTCTCTGATGATGTTGTCAATAGCCACCCAGTCCTAAAAGAAAGTCCAAACCTGACTAAAAACCGACTCAAAGTCTATGTCCTAAACACAGGAGATATTTCCTACCATTCAGTAGAGGACAACTTATTCAATCATGGTTTATTCCAATTTTTAGAGGAGGAAGGCGAGAAGTATTTCCGAGAAAACGGAAAGAAATCACATTCTTCTTACACAAGTCTAACTTTGAAGGATTCGGAAAGTATGAAAAAGGGAATCGCATTCTATGAAAAAGCGTTGACCTTGGTGGATATCCAGGATAATTCGGCGATTAAGCACATTGATACCGTAACTGTGAAACCTGGAAAAGAAGCAGAACTCAAGCATCTCATCCAGGAAATGGATGAAGCTGGCTTGTTCAGCCAAAGTTCTGAATAGCAGATCAGTCAGAGAATCTTTTCTCGGTTACTAACTACAAACAAAAAGAGCCTCATGGCTCTTTTTGTTTTATTCACCCTCGAAGGCATCTTTTATGTGGTCAAAGAATCCTTTTTTCTTTGGATTGACTTTCAAATCACCTGCAGCTGCGAATTCTTTCAAGGCTGCTTTTTGACGTTCGTTCAAGCCTGTTGGAGTCACGACATTAACAGTGACATATTGGTCACCAACAGCACCACCACGTAGGCTCGGAGCTCCCTTACCACGTAGGCGGAATCGTTTACCGGTTTGAGTTCCCTCTGGAATCACTAATTCAACATCACCGTGAACAGTTGGGATATCTACAGTATCACCAAGAGTTGCTTGGACGATATTGAGGTTCAACTTATAGAAAATAGTTGTTCCTTCACGTTCAAATTTGTCGCTCGGCTCAACATTAACAACAACATACAAGTCACCGTATGGTCCGCCGTTAAATCCAGCCTCCCCTTGACCAGCTAGACGAATTTGTTGACCAGTTTCGACACCTGCTGGAATTTTTACATGGACACTGTGGGCTTGTTTTTCATGACCTGTTCCATGACAAGTTGTACATGGATCTTTGATTTCTTTTCCACGACCATGACAGACATCACAGGTTACTTGGCGACGCATCATACCAAGCGGTGTTTGAGTATCGACGTTGATAACACCAGAACCGTGACAGCGTCCACAAGTAACTGAACTTGTTCCAGGCTTAGCACCAGATCCGTTACAAGTACGACAGCTAGCTTCACGATTGTATTTGACTTCTTTTTCAGTACCAAAGATGGCTTCTTCAAAAGTCAAATTGACGCGATATTGGAGGTCATCCCCTTGACGAGGTGCGTTTGGATTGCGAGAAGAACCGCCTCCGCCGAAAAAACTTGAGAAGATATCTTCAAAGCCACCAAAGCCTCCTGCACCATCGAAGCCACCGAAACCGCCTGCACCACCAAAGCCACCATTGGCACCAGCAGCACCATATTGGTCGTAAGCAGCACGTTTTTGTTCGTCACTCAAAGTCTCATAAGCTTCTTGAACTTCCTTGTACTTTTCCTCAGCACCAGGCTCCTTGTTGATATCTGGGTGATATTTTTTAGATAATTTCCGATAGGCTTTCTTGATCTCATCTTGAGATGCATTCTTTGAAACGCCCAAACGGTCATAAAATTCAGTATTGTTCATTTAAGATACCAAGACCGTAAAATTCGACTGAAAAATAGGAAATCTGGCGCGGGAGCGATGCTCCTAGACAGATTTATCTTTTTTCCGAGAATTTAGGTCGGGTTCAGTTCCTTTCTTTTATATTGAATTAGAAACTTTGGAACCCGTGTTCAGTTGCGAACACCTTTGTTCCTTTCTTTCTAGTATTGCGAAACGAACTAAAATATTAGTATCGTCCCATTTTACCGAAAAACAGAGGCTGGGTTGCAACCTCTGGATTTCTTCTTATCATTTACTAGTTAGGCATTTAGGAAAGGCGCATAGCGATTGTCGTAGAATGACAATCACAAGAGTGAGTATTCATTATTAACGCCTCGCTCCCCGATTTTCAAGCTCGGGATAAAATAGTCCACTGGACTATTTTATTTTTCCGTAAACTCTCCGTCTACGACGTCATCGCCTGCGTTTCCTGTTGCTTGTGCTCCTTCTGCTCCTGCTTGGGCTTGTTGCGCTGCTGCGGCTTGTTCGTAGAGTTTAACGGCAAGTCCTTGTGCTTTTTCGTTCAATGCTTCAAGTTTTGCTTTCATTTCGTCCAAGTTGTTGTCTTCTTGGGCTTTCTTAAGGTCATCAAGGGCAGCTTGTGCAGCATCACGTTCTGCGTCAAAGCCTTTTCCTTCAGTTTCCTTGATTGTCTTTTCAGTCGCAAAGATAGCTTGGTCTACTTCGTTACGAAGGTCTACTTCTTCTTTACGTTTCTTATCTGCTTCAGCGTTAGCTTCTGCATCTTTCATCATGCGATCGATTTCTTCGTCTGTCAAACCTGAGTTAGATTGGATAACAATTGTTTGTTCTTTTTGAGTTCCAAGATCTTTGGCCTTAACAGATACGATACCGTTCTTGTCGATGTCAAATGTTACTTCGATTTGTGGGATACCACGAGGTGCAGCTGGGATATCAGTCAATTGGAAGCGTCCAAGAGTCTTGTTATCTGCTGCCATTGGGCGTTCACCTTGAAGAACGTGGATATCAACGGCAGGTTGGTTGTCTGCTGCAGTTGAGAAGACTTGTGATTTAGATGTTGGAATAGTTGTGTTGCGGTCGATAAGTTTTGTAAATACTCCACCCATTGTTTCGATACCAAGTGACAATGGGGTTACGTCAAGAAGGACAACGTCTTTTACATCACCAGTGATGACACCACCTTGGATTGCAGCACCCATAGCCACAACTTCATCAGGGTTCACTGATTTGTTTGGTTCTTTACCAGTTTCAGCTTTAACAGCTTCTACAACGGCAGGGATACGAGTTGAACCACCGACAAGAATCACTTCGTCGATATCTGACAAGCTCAAACCTGCATCTGAAAGAGCTTGACGAACTGGAACTTTAGTACGTTCTACAAGGTCACGAGTCAAATCATCGAATTTCGCACGAGTCAAGGTCATTTCCAAGTGAAGAGGTCCAGCCTCACCAGCAGTGATAAATGGCAAGCTGATTTGTGTTGAAGTCACACCAGAAAGGTCTTTCTTCGCTTTTTCAGCTGCGTCTTTCAAACGTTGAAGAGCCATCTTGTCTGTTGACAAGTCGATACCATTTTCTTTCTTGAATTCTGCCACCAAGTAGTCGATGATTTTTTGGTCAAAGTCATCACCACCGAGTTTGTTATCCCCTGCAGTTGCCAATACATCGAAGACACCGTCACCAAGTTCAAGGATAGATACGTCGAATGTACCACCACCAAGGTCGAATACCAAGATTTTTTCTTCTTTGTCAGTCTTATCCAAACCGTATGCAAGGGCTGCTGCAGTTGGTTCGTTGACGATACGTTCTACTTCAAGACCAGCAATTTTACCAGCGTCTTTAGTTGCTTGACGTTGAGCATCGTTAAAGTAAGCTGGAACGGTGATAACTGCTTTGGTTACTTTTTCACCAAGGTAGTCTTCAGCGTAACCTTTCAAGTATTGAAGAATCATAGCTGAGATTTCTTGTGGAGTGTAGTCTTTACCGTTAGCAGAAACTTTTTCAGAAGTTCCCATCTTAGATTTGATAGAGATAACTGTATCTGGGTTTGTTACTGCTTGACGTTTTGCTGCGTCACCAACGATGATTTCACCGTTTTTGAATGAAACTACAGATGGAGTTGTGCGGTTACCTTCTGGGTTTGCGATGATTTTGCTTTCAGTTCCTTCAAGAACTGCAACTGCTGAGTTTGTTGTCCCTAAGTCAATACCGATAATTTTAGACATGTGTTTTTCTCCTTAAATTTTATATTCTTTTTTCTTTTTGATACTCTTCTTAAGTGGCGACGCCGTCAGAGCTTGACTTCGTCAATCTCTTTGACTAAACTTTGAGCCTAAGGTCTCAAAGTTTGCGAAGATACCGCCACGGCGAAGAGTATCGCCTTTGGTTCGCTTCGCTCACTATTGGTAAAGCTGAACCATTGTTTATCTTTCTTTCATAGTTTAGTGTCGTTTCGGACAAGTTTCCTATTATGTTACGACACGAGAAGTCGAAGTCGATATTATTTCGACGACGAGTTAGTAAGGAGGCTAGGCAAACGCCATAGCGATTGCCGTTTTCTGACGAGTTGCTTTAGCTACCGTCAGAATTGCCTAGTTATAAACCACTACCATAGCCGGTCTTAGGATGCGGTCATGGAGTTTGTATCCTTTTTGGAAGACTTGTGCGATGGTATCTGCTGGATGCTCATCATCAGCTGGAACTGTTTGAATAGCCATATGGTAGTTATGGTCAAACTCTCCATCTGCTGGAATTTCTTCAATTCCTTCTTCTTTCAGAGCATGTACCAAACTTTCTTGGACCATTTCCAAGCCCTTCTTCACATCATCTGTCAACCCTTCAACAGCAAGAGCACGTTCTAGGTTATCAAGTGACGGCAAAATTGCTTTTGCCAAATCTTGGCTACGATAGCGTTGCAAGAGTTGGCGTTCTTCATTGGCACGGCGTTGAATATTTTGCATTTCTGCATGAGCACGAAGGTATTTGTTTTCAAACTCTTCAGCACGTTCATTCGCCAAGTCCAATTCAGACTTCTCAGGAGTTGTTTCTTCAGTTGTTTCCACAACTTCCTCTTCTTTTACTTCTTCATTTTTTATATCTTGGGCCATTTTCGCCTCCTTTAATGATTTCAATCTTAATTCACTTCATAGTGATTGCTGCTGAGATAGCGGTAAAAATCCGTCAACTTCATAGTCAAAACTCGATTGACAACATTAAGTTGATTGACCAATTGTTGATAATTCAAATTGACTGGACCTATAATCGCAAGAATTCCAAATCCACGATAGGGAATCAGGAATTTACTGCTAATCACTGCTAAGTCAGCAAGACAAGATTCTTGGCTATCTGCAACTCGGACACTCTGCATCTGGTCTCCAATCAGATTCTCTCGAATCTCCAAAGCAACCTTTTGTGGCTGATCAAAAAATTGATAGGCCGCTAAATTAGCGAAATTCAGAAGATTGACTTTGCCAGAAACCACGATATTTTCATTGAACATCTCTTTGAAGATATGCTCAATAAGATCCATAACATTATCCGTTGTTGTAAAGTAACGTTGGATAATCTGCGGAATCTCTGTCCGAATCTTGTAGTGAATATCCAAAACAGTTTGATTCAGGAAACGTTCTTGAATCATGGTCTTGAGGCGATTTAAATCCTCCTGCAAGAAATTTCTCGGAATCAAAAACTGACTGGTAACTGTTCTAGACTCATCAAGCGTAAAAACTGCCAGAGCTGTATGTTGTCCGAGGACAACAATATCAAAAGCTGTCAGCTTCTGCCTACTTGGTTCGACATCCAGTGCTACAACCGTACAACCACTCAAGTCTGTCAAGATTTTCGTTGCCTCTTGAAGGATATCCTCAAGCTTGAAGAACTCCTGATCAAATGCTTTTACAATCTCATAAACTTGATTCTCAGCTAAACGGTCGAAGGACAAGGAGTGTTTGACATAGTATTGAAATCCAGCCACACTCGGCATCCGACCACTGGAAGTATGAGCCTTTTCAAGCAAACCTTGCTTTTCTAGAGCTGCCATATCATTTCGAATGGTAGCACTACTAGAGTTGATAGACTCTTGCAAGGTCTTAGATCCAACAGGTTCGTGCGTTTTGGTAAAGATGTCAATAATCAGATTTAAAATATTCTGCTGACGTTCTGTAACCATCTCGTCACTCCTCTCTGATAGATCTTTTTTAGCACTCGATGCATCCAAGTGCTAACTTATGATTCTATTATACACCCTTAGAAAAGAATGTCAAGACAAAAACTCAAAAAATTAGCACTCTTTTGTCAAGAGTGCTAAAAATCGGTCTGAGGACCTAGAAACCAATGTCAATCAACCTGATATTTTCGTCTAAGTCTGTAAAAACTATAGATTAGATAAGAAATCATGAGGGCATAAAGGGCAAAAATAACAAAGAAAGACTGAGAGAGATTTTCGCGAAACAGGCTCATACAAACAACTAGACCACCAGAGATGGTTACTGTCGATGTACGAAGTCCAGATTTCACAACATCCCATCGAAGATGAGTGTTCATGAAAGATTGATCATTTAAATCTACATCACAAGTTGCTTTTCGAAAAACAGTATAAGAACAATTTTCCACAAATTCCCATCCTCTATCCTTAATACTTTGTAAATCTACCTCATTTTTTCTAAGGTAGCTAGTATTCCACACACGGTAAATCACATCATCTGGTTGGCATTGTTCAAAATAGAAAAAACCAAAACGATTCGATTTATATTTCCAACCTTTCAAATGCATCTCATGCAAATAATCTTCTACCTTATCCAAATCAAAAATGGTAAACATTCGAAATTGTACTTTGCTATTCATTGTCTAACCTCCAAAATGGTTTTATTTATCAGATAATTCTTTCCACTTTTGAAACAATCTCCAAAAAATATAAGAAATCTGAATCGTAAAAACGATCAATAAAGTACCGTCTATGATAACAATCAAAAACATTCCCCAACTGAAAGAACCTCTTCCACTGAGTAACTTTAAAAAAACCGGCAGTAGCACTGAAAAGAGAATCAAAACAGGAAGCATCCGCATTATTAAAATGCGCTTGATCATGGCTAACTTCCCGGCCGCATCATTATAAATTTCAAACTCTGCATCCGATTCAATTTGAGAATAAGGTTTTCTAAAATAGGAAAAACCATTAAATCCTGTAATATGCTCCCAGCCACAATCTTTAAACAGTTGTAAATAGGAGGCTCTCTCTGACTTTTTCATAGGATAAAAGTCCAACTGATAAACCACCTGCTCCGGTTGGCACTTTTCAAAAGTATACTTAACCGCAACTGCTAAGTTAGAGTAACTTACTTCCTTAAGTTTCCAGCCCTGAGCATGCATTTCTCCGAGATAGAGAGCCTCTCTATCATAATCCGCAATGGTACAAATCCTATAAACAACTTTCTTTTCCATCAAAGCTCCTCCCGACTGTTTCTGTAGAGTCGTCCAATACGTTTCAACTCAATCTCTAAAACTTTTCGGCCCAAGTCTGTTATCTGATAGATTTTTCGTTTTTCCTCTTCTCGGACAAAGGAAATCAAACCATCCTTTTCCATCTTTGACAGGGTTCCATACATAGTTCCAGGACTAATTGAAACCTGCGAATCTGTCATCTCTTTGACCTTTTGTGTAATACCATAACCATGGTTCTCCTTTTGCAGACAGAACAGAATATAAAAACCCGTTTCAGTCATAGGAAGGTAGACACGCCTAATCTTATCTGTTAATTCCATTTAACCAGACCTCCTATTTAGTTCGATATATCGCACTTCGTTATATAAAATATATCACACCTCGATATAAATTGCAAGAAAAAAAGATCGTCCTCACGGACAATCTTTCTGATTTATCATTAGTAAAGATCTAGGTAGTTGTCAATTTCCCATTGTGAGACAAAGGTTGCATAGCTCGCCCACTCGATGCGTTTAGCTTCAAGGAAGCTCGTATAGATATGTTCACCCAGAGCAGCCTTAACGACTTCGTCTTCTGTCAAAGCCTTCAAAGCGTTGTGAAGAGTTGATGGAAGGTCAGTAATGCCAGCCTCTTTACGCTCTTCTGCAGTCATGATATAGATGTTTTCTTCGATTGGCGCTGGTGCTTCGATTTTGTTTTCGATCCCGTGTAAACCAACTTCCAAAAGAACAGCCATTGCGATGTATGGATTAGCCATTGGGTCAACTGAGCGCAACTCCAAACGTGTTCCCATTCCGCGTGAAGCTGGTACACGGACAAGCGGTGAACGGTTACGACCAGCCCAAGCGATGTAAACAGGTGCTTCATACCCTGGAACCAAACGTTTATATGAGTTAACTGTTGGGTTCATAATAGCTGTGTAATTGTAAGCGTGCTTGATCAAACCACCAAGGAAGTAGTAAGCAGTTTCTGATAACTGCATTCCTTTTGGATCATTTGGATCAAAGAAGGCATTATTTCCCTCAGCATCAAACAAGGACATATTGCAGTGCATTCCTGAACCAGCGATACCAAATTTAGGTTTAGCCATAAAGGTTGCATACAAACCATGTTTACGCGCAATTGTCTTTACAACGAGTTTAAAGATTTGAATCTTATCACAAGCACGAAGAACTTCATCGTATTTAAAGTCAATCTCATGTTGACCTACGGCCACTTCGTGGTGACTGGCTTCTACTTCAAATCCCATTTTGGTCAAGACGTTAACAATCTCACGACGGGTATTATCGGCAAGGTCTGTAGGCGCCAAATCAAAGTAACCACCCTTATCATTCACCTCGAGAGTTGGGTCTCCATTCTCATCAAGCTTAAATAGGAAGAATTCTGGTTCTGGACCAAGGTTGAAAGATTTGAATCCTACTTTTTCCATGTGATGAAGAGCTCGTTTAAGGTTGCTTCGAGGATCTCCAGCAAATGGCTCTCCTTCTGTTGTATAGACATCACAGATCAATCCTGCGACACTACCGTTCTCATCTCCCCAAGGGAAGACAGTCCATGTGTCTAGGTCAGGGTACAAGTACATATCTGATTCATTGATACGAACAAACCCTTCAATAGAAGATCCATCAAACATAGCCTTGTTTGACAAGACCTTGTCTAGTTGTTCATCTGTAGCAGGAATTTCGACGTTTTTCATTGTTCCCAAAATATCTGAAAACATAAGACGGATAAAGGTTACATTTTTTTCCTTAACTTCACGACGAATATCTGCAGCTGTGATTGGCATGGTTTTTCTCCTTATATATGACGACTAGCGGTTGCCTAACCGCGACCAAAAGGTGATTGTTGAGAAGCAAAGCGACTTTGTTGAAGAACCTCATTCCGAAGGGCCCGACGCACCTCAGTTTGACTGACTGGTTTTTTAGCTTTCGCCTCACGTTCGGCATATTTTTTCTTGATAGCAGCAATGTTCAGACCTTCAGAGATATAATCCTTAATCTCAAGCAACCGATCCATATCATTTAAAGAATACATCCGACGATTACCTTCGTTGCGATCAGGTTTTATCAACTCCTGATCTTCATAATAACGAATTTGACGCGCCGAAAGATCGGTCAGCTTCATAACACTACCAATAGGGAAAACTGCCATATTGCGGCGAAATTCTTTTTCCTTCATGTACACTTCCTTCTTTCTGTCTATTATAGTCTAAAAAAAATCAATCGTCAATTGTTTATGTCATATTTTGTGACATTATTTTATTTTTTCAGCAAACTACTCCGCAAACGGTCAATGTCGTAATTTACAAGAATTGCTACAAAAACACCCATAAATGTTTCAAAAACTCGGGCAAACACGTACAAAACAGTTTCACCATTTGGAATTGATAGGGTAATAATCAGCATGGCTGCAACTCCTCCGATGACTCCTGATTTATTGTTCATAGCAACGTTTGTCATAATGGTTAACATGGTACATATCGGAACCACAAGGAGAGTTACCCAAAAGGCTCCCTGAAAAAAATTATTTAGGAGGAAGAAAATCAGTGCATAAAAACCACCGATGCTATTCCCTAAAATACGAGAAGTACCAAAATGAACACTCTTATCAAAGTCTTCTCTCAAACTAAAGACAGCCGTTAGCGCTCCGATTTGAAGTCCCTTCCATCCAAAAAAACCAAAAATCATAAGGACCAAAAAAACAGCGATTCCTGTTTTAAACGTTCGCATCCCTAACTTAAACTTAGATTTGTCAAAAGTATACTTTTTAAAATAACTCATAATCTCAACTTCCTTTTTTCCATTTTACCATATTTTTACTTTTTTGAGAAAAGGATTCATAAGCAGAAAAAGAGAAGGGTTCAATCCTTCTCTTTGATAACGATTTACGATTTAAAATAAATACATGAAAGCTAAAGTTAAGAGACTAGCTAGCAAACCGACTAACCAGAAGAAGAAATCGACTTTCCACTCACTCCAAGGCTGACCTTTACCTGAAAAGCCACCCAATTCAAAATGGTGGTGAACCGGTGTCATACGGAAGATACGCTTTCCTCCACTCAACTTAAAGTAGCTAACTTGCATCATGACAGATGTCGTTTCAAAAACATAGACTATACCAATCAAGAGTAGCGTCCATTCTTGGTGTAGCGCCATGGAAATAGCAGCTAACATTCCTCCCAAGGCAAGACTACCAACATCTCCCATAAATACCTTGGCAGGTTTATGGTTAAAGACAAAGAAGCCAAGAAGACCTCCAATCATGGCGATAATGACTAGCAGGATATCCAACTGGTTTTGTACATAAGCAATGACGCCATAAGTAGATAGGCTGATTACAACTGAGATACTTGCCAAACCATCAATCCCGTCAGTCAAGTTAACAGCATTTGAAAAACCAACTAGCCAGAAGAGAGCAAAGAAAATGTAAAGAAAACCTAGGTGCAATGGATAACCAAATACATTTAAGACATCTCCTCCTCTTTCATAAAAGAAATAGAAGATAACCCCTCCTACTAACTGAAGCAAGAGTTTTTGTTTAGGATTGAGTCCTTCATTGATTTTACGGAAAACCTTGAGGAAATCATCTAAGAAACCGACCAAACCATATAAGACTAGGATAAAGAGGATCATTCCAACATTATTGGTTAGTTGATCGGTCAAAAGAGCAAGAACTAAACTAACTAAAACTCCAGTTATGAGAAAGACGATACCTCCCATTGTCGGTGTTCCAGCTTTTGCTTGATGCTGTTTCACATCCTCGTGCATCTGCTGACCAGTGATTTGTGCTTTACGATAAAAACGGATAAAGGCTGGAATTCCTACCACTGTAAGAACAAAAGTAAGGATTCCAGGAAAGATAGAAACTAGCATTCTAATCTCCTAATGTTATTTTTATTTTCTGTAAATCTTTTAAAGCTGTATTAGAACGAACATTTTGTTTTTTTACAATTTCTCCTGTACCTTCAAATTCAACTTCAAGATTCAACCATTTGGCAAAGGTTTCAACATTTTTCTTAGACCAGCCATATAAGTCAGGCATCACTTCTACCTTATCTGAAAGGAGTAAGATTTGTTCGTTGGCATCTAGATTTGTTCCTTCTGCTACTGAACTGTCTTTGATTTTTGTCCCTGAACCAATAACGATCGGTTGAACAAGATTGCGTCTCAGTTCCTCTGCCATATCTCCCGGACTATAGTCCTTGGTCGCTGGCATTGCATAACTAGTTGTTGTTGTAACTTGATCCAGATTTTTAGCTGTAGACTGAAGATTAAGAGATTCTTTCATGGCAGAAGCTCGTTCAAGAATAGGATTAGCAAATTCTCCAAACCAAGGGTTAGAAAAGTGTTCTGGCTGTTGAACTGTTACGTAAAGAATAAAATCAGGATTTTCAGAAGGATGCATGGTTACTACAGAAAAGATATAATTGGTTTTCCCAACTAAATATCCTCCGTTTTGCTCATCGGCAATTTGAGCTGTTCCAGATTTGACAGAAACATTCTGACCAGGAACAGTAATTACTGGCTTATGATCATTACGATTATACATGGTCCCATAAATAGGGTCTGTACCAACCAAAATCATGTTTTCCCTAGTCAAACTAGCCGTTTCTTTAGAAACAGGATTCCCTACAATCTCCCTTTGTGATTTACGAACAGTCTGATCATTTGGATCATAGAGGGCACTAATAAACTTCGGTTCAAGCATAACCCCATCATTAGCAATGGCAGTAAAAGCGCGGAGCATTTGGGTTTGGGTAACAGAAATCCCTTGACCAAAGGCACTCATGGCAATATCAACAACGTTATCTGCAGGTAGTTGTCCAGCATACTCATCAGGCATACCAAAACGGGTTGGAACTCCAAACTTAAATCGATTGAGGTATTCTAACCAAGTAGCATCCCCCATCTTTTGTTGGAGCAAAGTCATACCCACATTACTTGAGTGAGCAAAACCTTGCAAGTAAGTCATTATACTCCCTGCTGATAAGCCATCATTAACATCCCAGTCCCTGATAGTCGCATCTGCTATTTTTAATTCGCTACTATTAAAGTATTCTCCTCCATTAAAGGTTTTATTATCAATAGCTGCTGCCAAGGTCATCACTTTCATGGTTGAACCCGGCTCATAATTACTTTGATATAAAATATTTCGCCAAACAAAGTCATCCGTTAAGCCTTCTTTTGTATTCGCATCAAATGTCGGTCTTTGAGTTGTGGCAAGAATTTCTCCGGTCTTGGCACTAACCAAGGTCGCATTCATATACTTGCCTTTTAGTTTTTCTTGGAAGGCATCCATTTGACTTTCCATAAAAGATTGTAATGGGCTTGATAGAGTTGTATAGACATCTTTTCCGTTTATGGTTTGTCGCGTAACCTGTTCTGTCCCTGGAACAATATTACCCAAGCGATCTTTTTCGTAGGTAATGATTCCATCTGTACCTGCTAACAAGCTATTCAAGGAACTTTCAACACCAGACGTTCCGATGAGGCTCTTTGAGCCATCTTCATTTTCATGGAGCTGTGCTAGACCGATAAATGATGATGCAAATTTCCCATTTGGATAACTTCGATTTGGACTAGTCGTAAAATTAACACCCTCTACCTTAGCAGATTCCAAGTCCTGTTTAATGGACATCATATTGGCATAGGTAATACCATTACCCTTTACACCAAAGGAAACTTGTTTGAGATTTGGTTGAGAAAGTTGTTCCTTAACATAGGACTCATCCATATCTAGATATTTATGAAAGACTTCTGCAACCTTGCTATACTGAGATTCTTCTACATAGAGAATTTTCCCATTTGCAGATTTATATTCCTTATCGATAATCGCATAGACGTTATAAGATGTTGCATCTTCTGCAATCGGTGTTCCATTACGATCATAAATTGTTCCACGTTTTGCTGGAACTGTCCGAGTCGTTTGATGGACCTTACTTGCTTCTTTAACTAAATTTACACCAAATTTTGAGCCTGTACCAATAATCACCGCAAAATTAACCAAAAAAACAGCAAAGAGAAAAACGGCCAAAAGGCTCAAATTCTTTCCCACTAATCTGCGATTTTCTGTTGGAGATTTACGATTTTTTATGGCAAAGCGTATGATTCTTTCTTTCCAGTTTTTCATTTACTACTCCGCCGATCGGATATTTTCATTATTCAATTGCAAGTCTTGCGAGTTTGCAATTCCGGTCAAACGTTCTGATCGGATTAATTCGTTAACTTCTTGTTTGGCATCATCTAGCTCTGTCTTTTTTTCTTCAATCTGTGCATTGACTCTTGTCAAATCACTCTGGACCTGAAAAAGTTTTGTCTGCATATAGACTACACTGATTGCTAAGACAAGGGCTGTGATGGCAATTGAAAGGTAAAAGGCCTTTTCAACACGTGAAAATTTTTTTATACGAGCTTGTAGCAATTGGCTCGTTGTTCCTCTGTTTTCTGCCATTGTTTCCTCTTACTTGTGAATTTTTCTTGCCACTCGTAGCTTGGCTGAGTGGGAACGATTATTGGCTTCCAATTCTTCCTTGCTTGGTAAAATCGGCTTCCGAGATACTAATTCCATCTTGGGCTTGAAATCGTCCGGGATGAAAGGTAGTCCTTTAGGAACTTCAACTGTAGAAGCTTCCTTAAATAACTGCTTGGTCAAGCGATCTTCCAGCGAATGAAATGTGATGACTGAAATTCTTCCATCAAGAGCTAGAAGTTCAATCGCCTGCTGGATTGATTCATCCGCAGCCCCCAGTTCATCATTGACCTCAATACGGATAGCTTGGAAAATTTGTTTGGCTGGGTGACCTTTTTTCTTGAGCTCCTTAGCCGGTTTGGCAGATTTAATAATCTCTGCCAGTTCCGTCGTGGTCTCAATTGGTTTCTGTTCACGTGCCTGTTCAATTTTTCGAGCAATCTGTTTGGAAAACTTGTCTTCTCCATATTTGAAAAAGATTCTTACCAAATCATGGTAGTCGTAGTGATTAACGACTTCATATGCGGTCAAACTAGCTTCCTGATTCATGCGCATATCCAGTGGGGCATCTTTTTTATAAGAAAAACCACGTTCACGCTGATCCAACTGCGGGCTTGACACACCTAAATCATAACAAATTCCATCAATTTCAGACACACCTAAGCCATTTAAGCGATCCTTCAAATGACGGAAATTATCCTTGATGAAGGTGACCATGCCCTTTTCGATATAGGGAGCCAGACGTTTTTGCGCATTATCAATGGCATTCTGGTCCTGGTCAAAGGCATAGAGATGGCCTTTCTCGCTTAACTTACTTAATAAATAGTCGCTGTGCCCTGCTCCTCCCAAGGTCGCATCAACGTAAATACCATCAGGTTTCACATCTAGCATATCAATAGTCTCATGGAGCATAACCGTTACATGATGAAATTCTTTTGTCATATCTTATCTATTTTACCACAAATCCGACTAGCTTGCATCCACTAAAGCTAAAACATTCCTCTGCTAGTTTATTCCTTATACCCGACAGGCTTCTCAGCTACTTGAGCTAACGCTGAGTCTACTTCTGGATTCAGGTGATGATGAACTGCTTCTGCCACAGCTCTTGGTATACCAACGGCGACAATCTCATCCACGCTGGCTTCCTTGATTTTTGTCAGAGATTTGAAATATTTCATCAAATTCTGCTTGCGTTTTGGACCCAAACCTTCAATTCCATCTAATTGAGAAGAGAAGGAATTTTTAGAACGTAGTTGACGGTGGAAGGTAATCGCAAAGCGGTGGACTTCATCCTGAATGCGTTGCAGGAGGAAAAATTCCTGTGAGGTCCGTGAGAGTTCGATGACTTGGAGAGGATCGCCAAAGAGCAATTCATGGGTTTGGTGCTTGTCATTCTTTTGCAGGCCTGCGATCGGAATATCTAACCCCAACTCTTCTTGAATGACCTGTTTAGCGATATTGACCTGACCTTGTCCCCCATCAATGACAATCAAATCTGGCGGTGTCAAACCGTCACGTTGGACGCGTCCATAGCGTCTGCGAATAACCTCTCGCATACTTGCATAGTCATCTGGTCCGACCACAGTCTTGATTTTATACTTACGGTAATCCTTCTTGCTCGGTTTTCCGTTGACAAAAACAACCATAGCAGAGACTGGACTAGTCCCCATAATATTAGAGTTATCAAAAGACTCGATACGGACTGGGGTTGGAATTTGTAAAAGTCGTCCCAAGTTTTCAATGGCCCCTTGAGTCTTTTCAACTGATTTTTCTAGCAGGTTAAATTTCTGCTCTAAACTAACACGCGCATTTTTGTTAGCGAGATTGACCAGTTGTTTTTTCTCCCCACGTTGAGGCTTGAGAACCTTGGTATCCACCAAGGCTTTGACTGCCTCTTCGTCAATATCTTGAGGAATCAAAATCTCATTGGGAACCAAGTGAGATTTTTCTTGATAAAACTGTCCCACATAGGTCAAGAAATCCTCGTCTGGATCGTTGTAGTATGGAAAGAGATTGACGTCGCGTTCAATTAGTTTACCTTGACGGACAAAGAAAACCTGAACACACATCCAACCCTTATCTACATAGTAGCCAAATACATCGCGGTTTTGGAGATCCTTAGCCATGACCCGTTGCTTAGTCCGAAGGGTGCCAATGGCCTGAATCAAATCACGGTATTCCGCTGCACGTTCAAACTCCATACTTTGGGCTGCCACTGCCATTTTACCCTTGAGATCATCGATGATTTTGTCATCCTGTCCTTTTAGGAAGTCAGAAACCTCCTGAGCCATAGACTTGAAATAGGCCTCATCTTTATGGCAGACAGTATGTGCCATACACTGCCCAATATGGTAATAAAAGCAGACCTTTGATGGTGGATTGGTACATTTACGAAAAGGAAAAATCCGATCCAATAGCCGTTTGATTTCATTGGCCGCGCCCACATCCGGATAGGGACCAAAATAGAGTCCTCCGTCTTTCTTGACCTGACGGGTAATCATCAATCGAGGATAACGCTCATTTGTGATTTTGATGAAAGGATAGGACTTATCGTCCTTGAGCATAATATTGTATTTAGGCTTGTTTTCCTTAATCAGGTTGATTTCAAGTAGAAGAGCCTCAATATTGGACTCCGTAACAATAAACTCAAAATCTACAATTTCAGATACTAAGGCTTCTGTCTTGGTATCATGGCTTCCACGGAAATAGGACCGTACACGATTACGCAGATTTTTAGCCTTCCCCACATAGATGATGGTGCCATTCTTGTCTTTGTGGATGTAACAACCTGGACTAGTCGGCAAGAGCTCCAGTTTTGATTTGATCAAGTTATTCATAGTTCCATTATAGCAAAAACCCCTTATCATTGCTGACATCAAGAAGTCCTATTTGAGCTTGAAAAGACTTATTCTCCAGATCCGTAAAGTTCCTGAACTGCTTGAACATCTTGAGCCTGAATACCATAGTATGACCCCGCTGGCTGCATGACCGAAACTTCATTGGTATGTTCCAAACCAATGGCATGCCCTAGCTCATGCTCTGCTGTATGCAAGATGCGGTCGTAGGTATAGCCATAATTTGGATTAGATAGATAGTAATGATTTAAACGAACGGTCACTGAAGTGAATTGTTTGGTTAGGAGATTTGTTTGACTCTCTGCCTCGCCAGCAACAGCTGTCGAACCATCGTTCATTTCGGTAGCGAAAATATTGGCTTGATCCGGCTCGCTTACAAGTTCAAAATGAAATGCTCCAGTCTGATTCCAGTTAGCAATAGCCTCAGCGTAGGCTTTTTGGAAGGTTGCATCCATTTGGGGATCAATATAAATCGTTGCTTGCGCCTTTGGCCATTTTGCTCCTGAATCTTGGTGATTATCTGTCTGAGATAAGCCTTGCAATTTGCCAGTTTCTTGCCATTGTTGCCAACCTTCTTGGCCAACTTGAACGAGTTTAGTTACTTGATTGAAGGTGCCTGATAAATCCCCTGACACATACCAGAGAACACCAAAAACGATGAGAATCAAGAGGACAAAAGTCCATACAAGGCGCCAAAAAATACGCAAAATCCCTAATAAAAATCGACATAACACACGAATAATCCAGCCCATAATTGCCCACCTTTCTAAAAAAATAAGAACCCATCTTTAAGTTATGGATCCCCATTCTAAAGATAGATTCTTTATTTTACTGAAACAAACTAAAAGAAAGCTAAAATCAAGACAAGCGTTCTTCCAAAACAAAATCGATTGGCAAAGTAGCCAAAAAGCGTTCCAATTGTTTTTCCCAATAATACCACTCGTGGCTACCCGCACTATGACTATAAGTCACATCGAAACCAAGTTTCTTGAGATTTTTAACTGCTAGATTATTGGCAGAGTAGAGATAATCCTGTTCGCCACACCATACCCAAAGCTTGGTTTTCTTATCAGACTTTTTAGCGAGTGTTTCAAGTGAGTAAGGGCTATTCACCCAATCATTAACTTTACCAAAAACACCTCTCCAGTAGGCACGCGTCCCTAAATCTTGACTCTCAGGAGAAAACTCCTCGAAACTAAGTGCCCCAGAAAAGCTAGCGGCATGCGAGAAACGGTCAGTTGACAGTGCCAATTTGAAGGAACCGTAGCCTCCCATTGATAAACCAGCAATGAAGGTTTTTTCTCGCTTACTTGTCATATTAGGGAAGAAGCGTTTGAGCACCTTAGGCAATTCTTCTGCTAGAGCTGTATAGTAGTTATAGCCATACTGAGTATCTGTGTACCAGCCATTACTTGTATTTGGCATGACAACAATCAGATTGGTCCCTCGTAGCAAGCGTTCTACATTGGTCCGCTTGAGCCAACTATTGTGGTTTCCAGACATCCCGTGAAGTAGGTAGAGAACTGGGATATCTTTACTGTTTGGCTCTGTCACCCGAGATGCATCGGGGTAAAGAACATTTACTCCCCACTCCATATCTAAAACTTCTGAGTAATACTCAATCTTCATTACTGCCATAACTTGCTCCTTATTCGTTTGAGATAAGAAAAAGCCGAAACTCGACTTTCTCTCTTGCTATTTAATCCTTATTTTGCTTCCATGACTACTGGTAAAATGGCTGGACGACGTTTCGTTTGTTCAAAAAGGAATTTAGCTAAATTGTCACGAATCTTGCCTTTAAGATTAGCCCAGTCAAAGTCCTCCCCTTGGAGATAGTCTTCAACTGTTTGGTTCACCAACTCTGTACTTTCGCGCAGAATATCTCGACTCTTCTTGAGGTAGACAAATCCACGTGTATGCACTCGAGCTTTGGCAATGATTTTCTTCTCACGACGGTTAACAGTAATAGCCACAATGAAAATACCATCTTCTGACAAGACCTTACGGTCACGAAGAACGACATTACCAACATCCCCAATGGCATTTCCGTCAATCAAGACATCTCCTGCAACAACTGCACCAGATGGAACGAAATCCCCATGTTCATAGGACATGGTACTTCCTTTTTTAGGGATAAAGATACGTTCTGGTAGCATACCAACAGCCATAGCGGCTTTGGCATGGGCATCCAATTCACGGTATTCTCCTTGGATAGGGAAAAGATACTTAGGCTGCAAGAGGTTAATCATCAATTGCAGATCACGCGCATTTCCATGTCCTGATACACGCAAGCTTTGTGTAATCGATTTAACGACACCACCTGCTTGGTAGACCATGTTTTCTACACGTGCCATCACAGCTTCTTTAGCGATTGACGGCGTTGTAACGATATAAACCAAGTCTCCATCCTTGATTTCAACATAGCGGTGACGACCGATTGACATTTTACGGAGTCCATTAATCGGTTCACCCATACGACCGGTTTCAAGGATAATTAACTCGTGGTCCTCAAAGCGAGGCATATCTTTAGGTTTAATCAAGAGACTTTCGTTAGCCAATGACAATTTTTTCAAGCGAATAGCTGTACGAACGATATTTTCAATATCAAATCCAGTCAAAACAACACGACGTCCTGTCTCCGCAGCTGCATCAAAAACTTGCTGAATACGAGAAAGGTTACTTGCAACAGCAGCTACAATGATACGTCCATCCCAGTCAGAAATGGTTTGCGTAATTTCATCACCAACTTCACTTTCGCTGGCTACTTGAATATTACTGTCTGCGTTTGCTGAGTCGCTTAGAAGGGCTAAAACTCCTTCGCGACCAATTTCTGCTAAACGACCAAAGTCAGTCGCGTATGATTCGCTAGCCGTTTGGTCAAATTTGAAGTCCCCTGTATAAACGATACTTCCTGCAGATGTTTTCAAAACGACACCAAGACTCTCTGGGATAGAGTGAGTTGTGCGGAAGAAGGAAACTTCAGTTCCACCAAAGTCAATTTCGGTGTTTTCATCGATAACATGGAAATCATCGAATTTTTTAGCACTATCATTTCCTTTAACAAAAAGCTTAGCAAGCTCAATTGTCAACTCTGAACCAAAAACAGGAACTTTCACTTCTGACAAAAGATAAGGAAGAGCTCCGATTGCATCCGCGTGTCCGTGTGTTAAAAATACACCGGCAATACGATCGCTATTTTCAAACAGATATTCCATGTTTGGAATAACGACATCGACACCCAATTGCTCATTTTCAGGGTATTTTAAACCTGCATCTAAAACAAAGATTGAATCGTTAATTTCTGCGATGTACATGTTTTTACCATTTTCACGAACACCACCCAAAGTTGTTAATTTAATATTGGTCATTTCCCCTCCGAAGTATTACTATAACGTGTTTATAGAGTCTATATAACTCTCTTTTTTAAAAGTTCAATTTACTTTTATCCGAATCTTTTCCTCTTATTATACCATTTTTTTACTAATTTTCAAAATGAATACAGAATTTCAAATATAGAACATGCATACTAATAATTAATCGGATTGTTTTGCATCTTTCTTTATTTTCAAAATCTCTGTCCACCTTAGAACCTGTAATATTGTATAGCAAATATCTACTAAGCCAAAAGATAGCAATAGGGTAATTCTCAGACAATAAAAAAAGATTTAGAAATTCTAAATCTTTTTAAGTATTTTTAGTTTGGATAAATGTATCTTACAGTACCTCTTGATGCTGTCGGATTAAACCAGCCACGATAGTTTCCGATTGGTTGAGTTCCACTACCATCATAGTTGCATTCAAATACTTGAATAGAAGTCTCGCTTTGAACATCTGTCACATAAGCAACGTGACCATATTCACCACCGTCCCAAACGGCGATTGCTCCTACTACTGGAACGCTACCCGTCTTATAACCTTGAGCACTTGCGTAGATTGCCCAAGTATTGGCATTCCCCCACCAGTTGCTAGCCCAAGGCGCCAATTCTTTCACGCCCCATGTACACTGACCAACAGGATATGAGTTCCCGTAGTTTGTTGGAGTATTTACGACAACATCATTAACTGCTACCCCATTCACAGTGCTAGTTGCTTCATAAGATGGAGCATTGTATGAATAGCTAGCTTGAGTTAGGCCGCTGACTTCTAGTACATCACCTGGGTGGATGGTGTCAAAAATGCTTTTTCCATTATTTGCCGCCAACACATAAGGATCCATACCACTTGCAGCAGCAATACCAAAAAATGAATCACCGTCTTGAACAACGTAAGAGTCTGCGCTAACCGTTTGAGCTCCAACTGTCGCCAAAATAGCTGTAGATGTTAAACCAAGAGTCAGTTTAGCAACTGTTTTTTTCATAATAATTTTCTCCTAAATTTTATTGATCATTTTTAATTTTTATGTTGATAAGAGAATCATACCTGATTTACATGTCAATTCTTTTAGAGTTATGTTGTAGTCATGTTACAAATATGTATACTTTTACTACATGACGTGCTAAAGAACACAACATTTAAAATTATATGAGACAACAAAAAAAGCTGAGATAGGTCACCTCAGCCTTTTTCCTTCTATTTTCCCATCAAGAAATCATAGATTTCCTGCACTGTACCTAGTGCCAACATTTCTTGGTCTTTAACAGTTTGCTTGAGATTTTGATAAATCTGACTTTCAGCAATATCCCGTTTAGCCGCATCTTTATTAACCCTCATCACACCATTTTCAATGGTGACAAAACCAAGCTCTTCAAAAATTTGAATCATCTTTATTAATAAGATTTGTTCAATTTTTAGATAAGCTGATAAGTCTTTTAATTTATAACGGATATCGAATTCTGGGAACTGGTAGATTGTCTTATAGAGCTTTGCAAATTGCTCTCTTGTGCCATACCCTGTCAAATAGTAGGGCTTCTCGATATCATTTTTAAAGTAAACAGCTGAGAAATCATGTTGCTGGAAAATGTCCTTAAGAATCCTGATGTCTTCTGGGATATTCTTGACAACGACTGCTGGACTCGATGAAATATCTGGCAATTCTCCAGTAAAATCAAGCACTGGCACTCCGTCTGGTAGAACAGCATTCTTCCCACGAATATTAAAGAGCTGAACACCGTCTACACGAGCATCTACCATCATCAACTGTAGAGTTGTTTGCCCATTCCATTGGTTAACGGAAAGAGTGACTGCTAACTCCAGCTGTTTGGTCTGCGCAAATTCTGTCGCTTTCGACCCTTGACCAAAGGCAACCACTTCAAAGTTCGCAGTTCCTTTGGAAATTTTTAACTTCAGGTGACTATCTCCTGCTCCCATAGAACGAGCATTTTCAACTTGAAAATCTCGAATGTAGAAGACAGGTTTTTGATTGTCCATTCCAAAAGGAGCTAACTTCTCAAAGCTTTTAACCGTATCTAAACTCAGGCTTTCCAAATCTAGTTCTTCATCTAGATATAATTTACTCTTTCCCTTAGCATCTATCCCTTTGTCTTTTACATAGGTTTCTAAAATTTCTGACAAGGCATCTAACTGTTCAGCCTCGAGCGTCATACCTGCGGCACCTGCATGGCCACCAAAGGCGATAAAGAGAGCGCGATGCGGATCCAAAGCTTCAAAGATATCGACTGCTTCAATACTCCGTGCGCTTCCCTTGGCACGACCATCTTCAATATTCAGAACAATAACTGTTTGACCTAGTTCTTCCAGTAAGCGTCCAGCTACAATTCCAAGAACCCCTGGGTTCCAGCCTTCCTTTGACAAAACCTGAACACTTTTACTAGGATCTACCATGTTTTTAGCTTCATCATAGATGGCTTGAACGATTTCCTTGCGTTCTTCATTTTTTTCTTGAATCATGAGAGCAATCTCATGCACCTCTTCATCATCAAAGCCAGTCAGTAAATCAATCGCTGGATTGGGATCATCCAAGCGCCCCAAGGCATTTAACCGAGGTGCCAACTGAAAACCAACTGTTTCTTCTGTAATATCACTACTAGAAATCCCTGCAATTTCAAATAGTTCTTGAAGACCAATTCGTTGAGTATTGCGCAGAACTTCAAGACCATACTGAACCATGATACGATTTTCATCCGTCAGGCTGACCATATCCGCAATGGTTCCAATGGCAACCAAGTCAAGCAACTCAACCTGCACTTCCTCCAAGAGGGCACAAGCTAGTTTAAAAGCAACTCCACAGCCTGCTAATTGTTTAAAAGGATAATCTGCTTCTGGATGTTCAGGATGGACGATTGCATAAGCATCTGGTAAAACCTCTGGCATGGAGTGGTGGTCTGTCACAATGACATCCACTCCCATAGACTGAGCCAAGTCAATGGCTTCATGCCCAGCAACTCCATTATCCACTGTCACAATCAAAGACACACCCTGTTGCTCGATGAAATATTTGTAAACACTGGCATTTGGACCATAACCGTCTGTAAAGCGATTTGGGAGATAGACCAGACACTCTGCTCCTAATTGTTCCAAACTCTCCTTGACAATCGAAGCCGAAGTCATCCCATCTGCATCGTAGTCACCATAGACGAGAATCAATTCTCCTTGCTCGATAGCCTGGCGAATACGATCAACTGCCTTATCCATATCATGTAATAGATAAGGATCATGTAAATCTTCCAAAGAAGGTTCTAAAAATTTCTTAAGGCTGCTTTCGTCCTTGATTCCACGTTGAAACAACAAACAAGCGACTTCAGAACTCAAGCCTACACTCTTGGCAATCTTTGTAAAATCCGCATCCTCAACTTGCGGAGAAAATTGCCAATTATAAGTAGGAATTATCAAATAAATATCCACTCTTTCTTACGATTCTATTCATTTATTATAACACGATTTTTGGTTTTTCTCCTGATATTCAGACCATATTCTTTGCTAAATTTTCAGGTCACTTCAGCTAACACTTATCAGGTTTCGTTAAGCAAAAAAACACCTAGACTACTAGACTTTTCAGTTTAGAAATTCAGGTGTTCTTTAGTTTAAAATTTATTTTTTAATTCTCGCTTCTGTATCAGTTACAAGTTGAGCGAGACTAGTTAGGCTCAATTCTTTTTCCATAGCTTGCTGGATTTTTAGCAATTTCTCATCTAAAACCACATGAATATTGGCTCCAACTGGACAATTTGGATTCGGATTATCATGAAAGCTAAAGAGTTGACCCGTCTTCCCGAGACATTCAACTGCTTGATAGATATCCAAGAGACTAATATCTTCAAGATTTTTGATAATTTCGGCTCCTCCAGTTCCACGCGCAACAGAAATCAATTCTGCTTTTTTCAGTTGAGACAAGGTTTTACGAATAATAACAGGATTAACCCCCACACTGCTAGCTAGAAAATCACTAGTAACTTTATTTTCCTTGCCTTCAAGGGCAATGATAACTAGCATATGGGTTGCAATGGTAAAGCGACTTGAAATTTGCATGCAGTTCTCCTTTCTCGTTAACTAAGCTCATTCTTCTCTTATATTTATTATAGCTCCTCTAGTTGTAATGTCAAGAGTTACGACTGAGCCAGTCATCCAATTCTGCATCATGCCCTTGATTTTGAGCGATTTCATGCAACAAGTCCTGATTGTGGGTATGATGAATTCCATTGACTAAACTTTCATAATAGACCTGATAGTAGGGCAATTGCAACTCTCGAGCCAACTGCAACTCTGCTTCGACATCATAATCAACGCGACGAAAATCTACATCCTTCAATCCTTTATCATCAAATTCCAAAATCATATATTGGGCTCGTAAATCCTCACGCAGACTTGCTGATAAAAAGAAAGGCTGCCCAATCGAACCTGGATTCAAAATGAGTTGCCCACCACTTCCATAACGTAAAAATTGTTGGTGGATATGACCATAGATGGCAATATCGGAGTCAGGATTAGTCACCAAACGATCAAAATCTTCCTGCTTTCCAAGATGAATCAGTTCTCTTCCCCAATTTTTATCCGGTAAATGATGACTAATCCCCACCTTTAGATTTCCAAACTGGCGATGGGTGTGCATAGGAAAATCCTGAAGTTCTTCAATCTCATCTAGACTAATTTCTTCCATGATATACTGACATTGCCGTAAGAGGTAGCGATGACTGGGCCTACTTGTATCCAATTTTCGGTGAGCAGCCCGCCATAAACTTTCTTCCCAATTCCCCAGAACCCGAACCGTAATAGGCAATTCCTCCAATCGTTTGAGGATATTTTTTCGGCCTGTCCCCGGCATGAGAATATCGCCCAAGAGCCAATATTCCTCAACTCCTGCCTTCTCAGCATCTACGAGGACAGCTTCCAATGCTCCTGTGTTGCCATGAATATCTGAAAGTACCGCAATTTTTGTCATATCAATCCCTCTTGTTTTCTCACATTTAATTATAGCACTCTTAAAAGCAAAGTCAAAAGCGTTTTCCTTCCTATCATTTTTTACTTTACTTTTTTAGTGAAAAGGATTACAATGAGGGTGATAAGAAATGAGGAGGTTTTTGCTATGACACAACGTTACGAAAACATCATGGTAGCAGTCGACGGTTCTAAAGAAGCTGATTTGGCTTTTGTTAAGGGAGTTCAGTCAGCTGTGCGTAACCAGGCTAAACTAACCATCGCCCATGTAATCGATACTCGGGCTCTTCAAAGCATTTCAACATTTGATGCTGAAGTTTATGAAGAGTTACAAGTGGAAGCCAAAGACTTGATGGCAGAATATGAAAAGCGTGCAAGAGACGCTGGTCTTACAGATATTAAAGTTGTCATCGAAATGGGAAATCCTAAAACTCTTTTAGCCAAAACAATCCCTGAACAAGAACATGTTGATTTGATTTTGGTTGGAGCAACTGGGCTTAACGCCTTCGAACGTTTGCTTGTCGGATCTTCATCAGAATATATCCTACGCCATACAAGTGTTGACCTTCTCGTTGTTCGAGACAAGGATAAAACTTTATAATTGCACTAAAAAAAGGAGCGAATGCGCTCCTTTTTATTTTTTATTTTCTCTTTCCTTATGACGTTCATAAGCCTTTATTTGGCGCTCTATCTCCTTTTTGATAGCAGGTTCTGGGGCGTATTTTTCTTTCCAGTTGTCTGGTTTCAAAATTTTGTGCGTCACAGGATCAAAATGAGCCTTGCCATCTGGGAAGATTTTACCCATATTCGCTTGATGGACAATCTCAAAGATTCTCTCTGGGTCTACCCCCATTAAAACAAAACTGCCATAAGTAAAGTAGAGCATATCAATCAAAGCATCTACTTGACCAACGAGGCTTTTCTCAGCTGGTGTTGACTTGCTTACTTTTTCGGCTGCTTTATCGAGTGCTTGATGTAAATCTTGTACGGCTTGTTGGAATTCCTCTTCAGAATTGCTTGCAGCGCGGACAAATTCAACTAACTCTTCAATCTTAAAGCCAGCACGGTGGGTCGCCCCTTCTAAATCCCAAGCTATAGGTTCTTCTTGAGTTCGATCATCCATCATGTGATGGAAGGTTTTGACTTTATTGAAATGATAGTCGCGACTGACAAAGACTTTTTCAGAAGCCAAGACTCCAAAATATTCTAAAGCCTTGTGAATCCCATCATTTTGGTTGCTGGCAGTGATATGCTTGGCAACTTCTTTCACACTGCTACTACCATTTCCCATGGCAACAGACATCCCAACGCCCGCCAACATTTCTAAGTCATTATCTGAGTCACCAAAAGCCATGACTTGATTGAGATCAAAGCCATACTCTTTTCCGACACGGCGAATTCCTTCTAACTTGGAATTTCCCTGATTGATAATATCAGCTGCAAAAGGATTACTTCTGGTAAACTTGAGATGGTTTAATTGTTCCGCAGCATGATCTGTCTCCTCAGGAGTCATCAACATGAGCACCTGGTAGACCGGTTGGTTGATCAGGTCCAGCAAATCCTCTTCCTTCTGTGGAAGGGCCTTGCTGATCATACGATTAAAGGAATGACTAACAGTACGAGTCAAGAATTTTGGTACAAAACGACTAACTAGCTGCGAAAGAGGACTGAGACCAAAGGACATTATTCGAGAACCGACAACATCTTGTCTCGTTCCCATGGCAATCTCTTTTCGATTTTCCTTAGCATAAGAGATGATTTGTCTGAGACTTCTCTTATCAATAGGGCTAGCAAAAAGAACACGGTCTTTGTTAAAGATATATTGGCCATTGTAGGTCACTGCAAAATCCAGGTTTAAGTCGTCCATCAAATCCTTAACAAAAAAAGGTCCTCGCCCTGTTGCTACTCCAACAAGCACTCCTTGCTCTTTCACAATCTTGATAGCTTCTTTAGTGGACTTCAAAACACTCTTACGGTCATTTACAAGCGTTCCATCGATATCAAAAAAAACTGCTTTGACTTCCATCCTATCTCATTCCTTTCTTTTATGATACAATGATTATACCACATTTCAGAAAAAGTGAGTGAATCATGACTAAGAAAATCCTTGTTTTACATACTGGTGGTACTATTTCCATGCAGGCAGATGAAGCTGGAGCTGTAAGAACTAGTGCTGACAACCCTATGAATCATATCTCTAATCCACTCGAAGGCGTTGAAGTCCATTCATTGGATTTTTTCAATCTACCAAGTCCACATATCAAACCCAAGCATATGTTAGCTCTTTACAAAAAGATAAAACAAGAGGCAGCTGCATACGATGGGATTGTCATCACACATGGGACAGATACTCTAGAAGAGACAGCCTATTTTCTAGACACCATGGAGATCCCTCATATACCTATCGTTTTGACAGGGGCTATGAGATCTTCCAATGAACTAGGAAGTGATGGCGTCTATAATTATCTTAGCGCCTTACGTGTGGCTAGTGATGACAAGGCTGCAGATAAGGGTGTTCTAGTCGTTATGAATGATGAAATTCACGCTGCGAAGTATGTCACTAAAACGCATACTACAAATGTTAGTACCTTTCAAACACCGACTCACGGTCCACTTGGACTCATTATGAAGCATGAAATTCTTTACTTCAAGACTGCAGAACCTCGTGTTCGTTTTGACCTTGATCACATTCAGGGATTGGTTCCTATCGTACCTGTTTATGCAGGTATGACTGAGGAGCTTCTCGATCTACTTCCTGTCGATCAGCTAGATGGACTGATTATCCAGGCTTTTGGAGCTGGGAATGTTCCTAAAGAAACTGCCCAAAAACTGAAATCTCTCTGCCAAACTGGTCTTCCTATTGCACTTGTTTCTCGTTGTTTCAATGGGATTGCAGAACCTGTTTATGCCTATGAAGGCGGGGGTATTTGCCTTCAAAAAGATGGTGTTTATTTTGTAAAAGAATTAAATGCTCAAAAAGCACGTCTTAAACTCCTTATTGCAATTAATGCAGGACTAAAGGGCGACCAACTCCGAGCATATATGGAAGGATAAGAAAAAACCCATGAAATCAGTGATTTCTTGGGATTTGTTTTTAGTCTTTACGTGTTGATTTACGCTCTGTCAAACCATGAGGTAGAATGACTTCACGTTCCTCCAACTCTTCTTTATGCATAATCTTCGTCAACATACGCATACTAATCGCACCAAGGTCATACAAGGGTTGTGCGATAGTGGTCAGGTTTGGTCGAGTAAAGCGAGCGATTTGAGAATCATCACTCGTAATGATTTCAAAGTCTTCTGGTACTGAAACTCCATGGTCAGCCAAACCGTTCAAGAGACCTGCCGCCAATTCATCACCAGTCACAATAGCTGCTGTTGCTTTAGAAGAAACTAAGCGTTCAGCCAAGGCATAACCATCGTCATAGCGATATTTTGATTCAAATACAAGACCTTCGCTATAGTTGACTCCAGCTTCTTTCAAAGCTTCCTTGTATCCAACCAAGCGAACTTTACCATTGATATCATCTACCAAGGGACCGCTCACAAAAGCAATCTTTTTATTACGTTTCAACAAATGACGAACAGCATCTGCAGTAGCATTCTTATAGTCAATGTTAACACTTGGAAGTTGGTGTTCAACATCCACTGTTCCCGCAAGAACGACAGGAGTACGTGAGCGTGAAAACTCTGAACGAATCTTCTCTGTCAAATGGTAGCCCATAAAGATAACACCATCAACTTGTTTTGAAAAAAGTGTGTTTACTACGGCTACTTCTTTTTCATCATCTTCATCGCTATTAGCGAGAACGATGTTGTACTTGTACATCTCTGCAATGTCATCAATTCCTTTTGCCAGAGCCGCAAAATAAATGTTTGTGATATCTGGAATGACAACACCAACGGTTGTTGTACGTTTGCTTGCCAAACCACGAGCAACTGCATTGGGACGATAGTCAAGGCGATCAATAACCTCTAGAACTTTCTTACGAGTGTTCTCTTTGACATTTTTGTTGCCATTAACTACACGACTGACAGTTGCCATTGAAACTCCTGCTTCTCGGGCAACGTCATAAATTGTTACTGTATCATCTGTGTTCATACCGTTTCCTTTCTAATGTTGAAAATTTTGTTTTCATGTTTACACTACCTCTAGTTTACCATTTATTGTAAGCATTTTCAAGGGATATATAAACTTTCTTTGAAAAAATTTTACAGTAAATCATATTTTCTGAAATCAGTTTACTTTTCTTGATTTTTAGAGATGTTTGCAGTATGATTATTAAAAAATGAAGTAGGAGGCATCGATGGCTTTCACGGATTCGCATCGACGTTGTGCCAGTTTTGGTGTAGTAACTAATCTCCCAGATGATGTTATCGACTCAATCTGGTATATTATCGATCATTTTTTAAAGCATGTTTTTGAATTAGAAGATGAATTGGAATTTCGACTATTAAATAACGAAGGCTCTATCACCTTCCGCTTTTCTAGTAAACATCTGCCTACAACGATTGACTTTGATTTCAATCATCGTTTTGATCCTTTGTATCCACCCAAAGTACTTGTAATGGATATAGATGGAAAGGAAACCATTCTCCTCCCTGAAGAAAATGACCTATTTTAAAAACTCTAGTCTCCTGACTAGAGTTTTATTTTTATTAATAAACAGATCGACTGACCACGATCCCACTTGTTTTTTTAAATTCTAAATCCAGATAATCCTGATAGGTTCCAGGAACGATAAACCCGTGCGGGCTCAGGATATCTGTCCCAGCTTCTCCAACGATAGAATCTGCTAACAGAACACAGTTGGTACTAAGGACAAAATAGGTTTTGTATTTAGACGATTTAAACTTATAGAGACTGGCATCTGCTTCATGTTTCAATTGATAAGAGTAGGTATGTTTGACCTCTCCTTCCCTTCTTTTCAGCAGTTGTGAACTTGGCTCCCAAGGTATCAAGAGGATTTCTATCTCTCTCAATCGTTCTTCGATGGCTTTTTTCTGTTGTTCAGACAGGCTTAAACCATAGGCGAATAGGGTTTTCTGGCTTTCTCTCTTACAAAGTTCAATATATTTTTCACGATTAGCCTTAAATAATACTCCGTCACCGATTGCCCCAAACAAGCGCTCTGAGTGAGGGTCATAAGAACCGTAGGAAATAACCTGACCTTGGTAGCAAATATCTACATGGCCCATGGCCAAGAAGAAGGATGATTCTGAAGTATGGATGAAAATTTCTAAGTCAACAGATTTTTCATTTTTTCTCTCCAAATGCACTTCGTTTTCTTCCGTCTGATGGGTAGCTAAGGTTTCATTCCATCTTCGTAAGGTACTAATAGGAATTAAAGCCGTCACAAATATAGGCAGTGTCATTCTCATTCTGCGCTTGAGCTTTGGATTACTTCTCCCTTTTTCAAAAAAGAATCCATCCCTGACACTACTCGCTCCCAACATGATTAAGTAAAAACCAAGCAGGAGCAACTCAAAATTTGTTGCATCATGAAAAGGGGAGATACTATAGAGACCAAATCCCATCATCCACAAAGCATCGAATAAGTAATTGACCCTTGGGCGAATATGATTCTTCCGATAAATCAACCAGGTAATCAGGCTAATCAGACCTGTAAACAATTGATAACTACCAATAGAAATAACCAAGACATAGAGGGCAATCCCCTGCAAGATGACAGAGTCAAATAGAATGACTGCAAGAAAGAGTTTGGCTAGAGTTACAAAAATATTTTCTCTGCGAGACTTTTCCTGAAACCATCGCGTCAATAGTTGCCAAACGGCAGACAAAGAAAAATAACCCATTAATAGCTGGTAACCTAACATCGGTACCAGCTGCCCAAAACAAATCAAGAGAAGGCCTAGGGTTATGGCTACTGCACCTTCCCCTAGACTTCTCCATTTACTATAAGTTTCGGAAAACTTAAACATTTTCTTTCTCCAATTGACGATACAAGTGACGAATCGGTTGTCCTAGCACTGGATGAATAAAATACGGAGCTATTTCTTGAAGGGATTCTAGGACAAAGAGACGCTCGGGAATATAGGGATGTGGCAAGATGAGGTCGTCAGTATAGATCACTTGATCCTCTACAAATAGCAAATCCAAGTCAATCAAGCGTGGTCCCCAATGTACCTCTCTAACTCGTCCCATTTCTGACTCAATCGCCAACAAGGTTTCTAACAAGATTGGAGCTGGCAACCAGGTTTCCACTTCAATGACTTGATTGGCGAAGTTATCTTGCTCTACCCCGCCCCAAGGTTCAGTCGTAATTACGCTAGACTCCTTGAGAATATGGATGCCACGAGCTCGCATTTTGTCAATCGCTTGCTCAAGATTAGCTGTCTTATCACCCATATTACTTCCTAGTGCGATAAAAGCTCGTTGTTTACGACGATGGATGGTTACTGAACAGGTATCTAGTGGTAAATGGACAGGTGCCCATGGTTTTTTAAGTTCTAGCTCAATTTCTTGAACGATAGGGTAGGTCTCAAAAGTGCGCTCTACTAGTTTGTAGGCTACTGTTTCAATCAGGTCTTCAGTGGTTTCCTGGAACCAAGTCGTCCAATGCTGACAAAGTTCCCCATAATGGATAGAAGACTCCAAGTCCAACTCCGTCGCAGCCTTGGTCATATCATAGGATAAGCTAGCTGAAATGACAAACTTTTGCCCTAATTCCTTCTCACTAGGGAAGAGTCCATGAAAGGCAAAAACTTCCAGATCCTTAATGCGCAATTGATCCATAACTAGTCCTTTCTAGAAAAATCTACTTAAAACAGATTTCTTATAGTCCCATCAAACGGTATGCTTGATCTCGGAGGTCTTTATCCGTTTCAAAGACTCCACGAGCTACAGTGGTTAAGGTAGCAGTCCCTGGTTTTCGAACACCTCGCATACTCATACACATATGCTCTGCTTCAATAACAACGAAAGCACCTTTGGCACCAAGATAGTCCATCAAGGCGTCAGCTACTTCGATATTCAAGCGTTCTTGAATCTGTGGCTTTTTTGCATAAACTTCAACTGTACGTGCAAGCTTCGACAAACCTGCTACACGACCATCCGGGATGTAGGCGATATGAGCTTTTCCATAAAATGGCAAAAAGTGATGTTCACACATGGTATGGAAAAAGATATCCTTTTCCACTACCATATTATCATCAATAATCTCAAAAGATTTTGACAAGTGTTCCTCTGCAGTTTGACCAAGTCCTGAAAAAATCTCTTGATACATGCGAGCTACCCGAGCAGGAGTTTCCTGTAAGCCTTCGCGGTTGACATCTTCGCCGACCGCTTCGATAATCATTTTTACAGCTGTCTCAATCTTTTGTGTATCCATTCTCTAGTTTTTCCTCTCCATTAGATAGGCTCTCACCTGGCTCAAGAAATACAAGGAGCCCGTGACTATCCTAACTGTTTTTTTCTCTTCGTCATCTATCATATTTTGGTCTAGAAATGCCTGCCAACTCTGGTAGCTAAGATTTCTAGAATAAGCTACTTTCTTTAGCACTTCTTCATCCGTTGCTCGACCATCATCAAAATGTGTTAGTGTAAGATTAGTATCCGGTAAGTTCTCTAATAAATCTAACATATCCTCTAAAGCCTTGGTTTTAATACAAGTAAAGAGGATTTCCTTGTGATAGTCAGCAAATCGTTCATCCAAAGTTTCCAATAAAGCCTTGATGGCATGGGGGTTGTGGGCCCCATCTAAAATCATCAAGGGTTTTCTAGAAACAACTTCTAAACGTCCAGGCCAGCTTGTTTCCTCTAAAGCTTGAGCCACTAAATCATTTTCTGGCAATTCTCGCCCAGTCTCTTGACAATAGGCATCCAACAAAGTTAGTGCCATTCCGGCATTATCTATCTGGTGCAAACCAAGCAGACCTGTTTGAAAGCGACCTTGTCTAACAGAACTTGTATAGTCAAATACCTCTCCAGTGACAATACTTTCATGATGGCTAACCTGATAGGCATCCCCATAGAACAGGCCAGGAGCCTGTTTTGCTTCCGCAATTTGGTCAATAACCGCCAAAGCTTCTGGGACAATGTTCCCCGTTACAAGAATAACTCCTGGCTTGATAATGCCTGCTTTCTGCTCTGCGATGGCTTCCAAAGTATCACCAAGTAAAGCTACATGATCCAGTCCAATGGTTGTGATACCTGTTAAAATAGGCTGACAGACATTGGTACTATCCAAAAGTCCACCCATACCAACTTCCATAATCGCCACATCGACCTGCTCTGAGGCAAAGTAATCATAGGCTATAGCAGTGATAATCTCGAATTCTGTCGTTCCCTGCAAGGCAGGAGCGTACTCCCCTTCAAGTAGTGAGCGATATTCCGACATTAAGACTTCTAGTTTAGCTTCTGGGATTGACTCCCCATTAATGGCTATCTGATCCGTATAATGAATCAGATAGGGAGAGCTAAAGACACCAACTCTTAGTCCCATCTTTTCCAACATATTTTTCAAAAAAGCTATGGTAGATCCCTTACCATTGGTTCCACCGATGTGGATAACCTTGAGCTTAAGATGGGGATTACCACGTAAGGCTAACAATTCCACCATCCTCTCCAAGCCGAAATGCGGTTGATCTGTCCGATAGTTTGCTATCCACTGATTCGTTTCGTTTTTATTCATCTTACTTATATTGTTTCAAATCTAAATTTTCCGCATCATCTGCTAGGCGGACAGCAGACGCAATTTCGACTGCCATCTTGTGACTGGCTACATCATGTACACGCACCACTTCCACACCTTGTCTGGCAGCAATACTGGTTACATGAGCCGAAGCAATATCACGATTTCGGAAACCTACTTCTGTATCTGGATTGACTTCAAAGCCATTTTCTTCCAGAATATTGATGACAAAGCGCTTGCGAGAGACTCCTAGAAAGATAGGATAACCCATCTCGTGCAATTTATCAAGGTCACGTAGAAGGATGAGATTTTCCTTTTTGGTCAAGCCAAATCCGATACCTGGATCCAGCATGATGTTTTCTTTTGCAATACCAGCTTCCTTCGCTCTTGCAAGTGCACGGCCAAAGAAAGCTGTCATCAATTCTTCTACTGGCAGTTGTTCAAATTCAGCCAAGTCTTCTTTTGTAAAAGGCTCTCCAAATCCAAAATGAGGGAAGATAAGTGAACTAGGGTGCTGAGGACGTACCATGACTGGATTAAACATGATGACCACCTGAGCTCCTGCTTTGGCAACCACTTCTGCCATCTTCTCATCCCCCATAAGACCTGTAATGTCATTGACTATATGGGCCCCAGCCTTTAGAGCCGCTTCTGCAACCTGACTCTTCCAAGTGTCGATCGAAATCAGAACATCACTTTCTTGACGGATAGCCTGAATGACTGGAACCACACGTTGGATTTCCTCTTCAATCTCAACATAGCTACTTCCAGGTCGAGTAGATTCCCCACCGATATCTAAAATAGTGGCACCTTCAGCTATCAATTTTCGAGCCTGCTTTAAGGCTTCTTCAATAGCATAAAATTGGCCCCCATCAGAAAAAGAATCTGGGGTGACATTGATAATACCGCAAATAGCTGTTTTAGTAAGATTCTCTCTTTTTTCCACGATTATCACTCAAATTTCATTTAGATTGGTATTCCTCTATTTTACTGTTTTTTTTGGATTCTGTCCAATTATCCCTCGGGACTCTCAAACTTTAAAAGAGCGCAAAAAAAGGAGAAGCCGAGTTCTCCTTTTTTATATTCTTATTTTTCAGTTAAAGCTGCAAGTCCTGGAAGAACTTTACCTTCAAGAAGTTCCATTGAAGCTCCACCACCAGTAGAGATCCATGAGAACTTGTCTGCACGACCAAGGTTGATCGCAGCAGCAGCTGAGTCACCACCACCGATGATTGATTTAACGCCTGGTTGTTTCACGATAGCGTCCATCACACCGATTGTACCAGCTTGGAAGTCAGGGTTTTCAAATACACCCATAGGTCCGTTCCATACAACTGTTTTCGCACCAGTCAATTCTTGGTCGAATTTAGCGATTGATTTAGGACCGATATCAAGACCAAGGAATCCTGGATCAACTGCTTCACCTTCAGTGTCTTTCACTTCAGTGTAGTCAGCAAATGCGTTCGCTTCTTTTGAGTCAACTGGCAAGATCAATTTGCCATTTGATTTTTCAAGAAGAGCTTTAGCCACATCCAATTTATCTTCTTCTACAAGTGAGTTACCGATTTCGATACCTTGTGCTTTGTAGAATGTGTAAGTCATCCCACCACCGATAAGAACTTTATCAGCTTTTTCAAGCAAGTTTTCGATAACACCGATCTTGTCAGATACTTTAGATCCACCAAGGATAGCTACGAATGGACGTTCTGGAGCTTCAACTGCTTCTTTGATGTAAGCAATTTCGTTTTCAAGAAGGAAACCAGCAACAGCTTTTTCAACGTTTGCTGAGATACCAACGTTAGATGCGTGTGCACGGTGAGCAGTACCAAATGCATCGTTTACGAAGATACCATCTCCAAGTGATGCCCAGTATTTACCAAGTTCAGGATCGTTTTTAGATTCTTTCTTGCCATCAACATCTTCGAAACGAGTGTTTTCAACCAAGAGAACTTGTCCATCTTCAAGAGCGTTAACAGCTGCTTCCAATTCAGCACCACGTGTAACACCTGGGATAAATTTCACTTCTTGACCCAATTTAGCAGCCAAGTCAGCAGCTACAGGAGCAAGTGATTTACCTTCTTTATCTGCTTCTTCTTTTACACGTCCAAGGTGAGAGAAGAGGATTGCACGTCCACCTTGTTCAAGGATGTACTTGATAGTTGGAAGAGCTGCAGTGATACGGTTGTCGTTAGTAATCACGCCATCTTTTACAGGTACGTTGAAGTCAACACGAACGAGAACTTTTTTCCCTTTCAACTCAACATCTTTAACAGTCAATTTTGCCATTTGAAAAGACTCCTTATTTTTTTTATGTGTTAATTATATCACAAAATCAGTAAAAGAGATAGAAAAACCTTAAACTTTTGCCCTCAACCATTTCTTGATAGTAAATTAGGATTTCTCTTGAAGCCATAACTGAATACTCTACAGCTTTCCTCTATACAAAAAAAGATTTGACCCTTAAAAGTCAAATCTTTTTACTGTATGAAGTACATGTTAGATACACTATCTAGCTTAATCTTCTTTTTTCTTTTGAGTGAGAAGCCCAAAACCACCCAAAACTCCTACCAATCCAAGAGCAATAAGATTTGCATCTACTCCTTCACTTGTACTTGGCAGTTGTTTTCCTTCAGGTTTTTCAACTTGTGCTTCTGCTTTTGCTGGTTTCTGCTTAGCTATTTGTGCTACTGGAGCAGGTGCAACGGATGTTTCAGTCTTTGGTTCTGTTTTTATAGTTTCCTGTTTAGTGTCCTGAGTCTGTGGAGTAGACACAACTGGTTGGGTTCTTGGAACTTTAGCTACTTTTGGCCCAATCTCAACAATCTCAGTTACGGTTTCTTTAACTACTTCTGTCCCCTTAAGACTGCGGTTTCCTTCTGCGTCAACTTCTACAAGATTTCTACGAAGTCCTTCAACTCCTGATTGAACTAAACGTCGCTCACCTGCCTGAAGGCTAGGATTTATTCGTTCTTCATGTCCGTACGCAACTTTTTCTTCCTCAATCACTAATGCAGGATTGGTAATGGTCAAATCTTTGACTCCCTCTACTGGCTGAACACGACTTTCTACCTTCTTACCAACTTCAGTAATTTCTGCTACAGCTTCCTTGACAACTTCTGTTTGAAGAAGAGTACGGTTACCTTTGGCATCCACTTCAATAAAGTGACGGATTTGCCCTTCAACTCCAGTCTGAACAATGCGTCGTTCACCCAATAAGAGGTCTCCTGACGAACGCTCTTGACGCTCGAAGGCTTGAGTTTCTGTCTCAATCACTAACTCAGGTAAAGCTTCAACTGTTGGAGCAGTTTCATCTTCTAAGCTACCTACATGATGGCTTTCTTCTGCAGGAGCTAGTTTCTTATTTAGCTTTTCTTTCATGTCTGCAAAAGCTTCTGGACTTGGATTTGTTGAGCCAATAAGAGTTTCTGCTTGGGCGATGATTGGATCGTCTGCATTTTTTTCACGAACTTTTCCTAGGAGAATTTCAAGCTCTTCCTTAGCTGTTTGATAAAACTGTACACCATTCAAGTCAGAACCTGCTTGTTTCAAGTCGTTCAAGGCTTGGTTGACTGCTTCTTGACTAGCGTCGTGGTTTTCTAGGATAGCTTTTGCTGCTTCAATCTTCTCAACGAGAGCTGCTTGTTTTTCAGCATCCGCAAATGTATAAGCTGTCGTTCCTTTACGTCCTTGAGCAGATGTGATTTCTTGTTTCAGATATTCATCGTTAATGGCTGCCTTAGGTGAAACTAGGACATCAAAGTCGACTGTTTGACCTTGATAATGCAATTGAAGTTTTTGACGGCCTGTTTTTTGAGAATCATAGCCTGTAATTTCGACTCCTTGGTCTGTAAAGCTATGTTCTGTCTCAGTTTCATCGTCATACAAAGCCTTAAAGCGTCCTTCTGATAAGTCCAGAGCATCACCTACAAAGTAGTCAATTTTCGGTTGTTTGCTAATATACAGGGCTGCGACTTCTTTTGGACCAGCTTCTTCACCAGTCATTTGAACCTTGAAGCTTCCTGCAACTGGAAGACCAAGATAGGTCACTTTCAACTCTTGTTCACCATGGTGATGAGTATCATAGCCCTTAACAACTACACCTGCATGTGTAAGATTGATAACTTCATCCGCTTCTTCACCTTCGTATTTGACACGTAGCAGACCACCTTTGAGATTCAATTCCTCGCCATCTTGGTAAGTTGTCTTTTTAGGTGCTGTTTCTAGACTGACAGACTTAATCTTTCTATCATCCTGAGGAATTGTTACAGCAAGAATATTACTGATTTCTTTGTCTGGTAATTGTGTACGATAGTATAGAAGGCTAGGACGTTTTTCAAAGTTTAATGAATCTGTCGCCAAATCCCCTCCAACTACTGTATTCAAGGTAGCGATTGGAGTTTTTGAATCTGGCTTGTCATAGACTGTGATGGTAGCTCCAGCAGGAACTTCTGAGAACCCAAGCTGAATCTTATTGTCTGTTAAGACACGCGCTGCGACTTTAGCCATCGGAATGTTTTGACTCTCCGTATCAAGAGTTTCATACATCTTCCAGTTGTAGATACGGATAGCTTTCCATGGTGTTCCATTGTCAGATGTGATAACATTCAAACGCCAGTCTTGGGCCGTAATTGGACTATCAAGAGTAATATCTGAAACATGGGCTTTATTGCCACGAACTGCTTTAGCTAGTTTCCATTCTCCTGCTTCATCCTTATAGTAGAGGTCGAAGTCTTTGGTATTCATCAAACCATCGTTGACAGATTCTCCACCAGCACCGGCATGGTCCATGACCCATCTAACGACACGGCGTGGTTGTGTCAAACGGATATCTACGCTACCACTCAACTGAGCAGAAGACCATTTGTCAGATAAGCTAGTGATAGTTCCATTCAACATCCCTTCGATACCTTCGCCGCCTTCTGTGTCTGGGAAGGTACTTCCAATAACAGTCGCTCCTGGAACGATGTTTTCTGCTAGAGGTCTTGGAAGACTTGTATCTTGAACAGTCATTCCCCAGTCAAAGTTTGTGGTTGCTGCTTCAGAGCGAAGTCCGTTCTTACCAACTGCAACAACCTTCAACTCTTGGCTAGTTCCAGTTGCACTAGCTGAACGGCTAACTTTTGGTAGGTAGATAGTAGTAGCTGATGATCCTGTCAATAGACGCCAAGTATCGCCATCCTTTTCATAGACTTCATAGAAGTCAGCATCTTTATTGCCCTTAAATTGAACAATGGCTTCTGCCTCTTGTGCGTTTTTAAGAGATTGCTTAGCTACTGTTAGAGTTGTTGGTGCTTGAGGAGCCTCTTGATTATCTGTAACAGTCAACTCTCCTAGATTGAATTGGTAATCCCTGACAGTTGCAGTATTTTCAAAGGTGAGTTTGATTCCATAAATCTTTTGCCCAGCCAATTCACTCAAGTCAAATTCGTCTTTTGTCCAATCATCAGTTAGAGTAAGCTCTTTACGGGCATTCTCTCCACCATAGGTATAATTTTTCTGAGTCGCAAACTCTACATAAACCTTACTTCCCTTACCACCCTTATGGGCAACACGAAGTTTTGTTTTATCTGTTACTTCCAGTTTTGTAGAGTAGAGACGAACGTCTTGGTTGGTATTTTCAGCTAAATCACCCACAAATTTGAGTGAATTCCCTCCATTGTAGGCATCTTCAAAGTCATAATCAGCTTGAAGTTTAGCCCCTGATGAAGTTTGCCACCAGCGCCATGTAGGCAAAATACCTGATACAGAACGATAGTTCCATTCAGAATCCTTAGAGACTTTACCGTCTACAAACCATTTTTTACCATGTCCTGTGTTAAAGGATGTTGTAAAGGTACGGCCTACTGCTGGTGTACGGTCAGCTACAAGGTTGGCAATTCCGTACCAGTCCTGATCTTCTGGTTTTTGTCCAGTTGGATCTCCTTGGTAGCCCGTGAAGAAGATATTTTCATTCTTGTGATAGTCTTCTCCAGTCTTACCAAGACTCGTGATAGTATCAGGTGCAAAGAGTCCAAGTGACAAGCGAAGTTTGCCATTTTCATCAAAAAGGGCATCCCATTTTACTTTTGTCTTGTAAGAACCACCTTGTTGCAATTCCAAACCTGCAAAAACATCATACTGACTGCGTCCTAGCCATTGCGCCATTGTTACAGAGTAATCATTTTTCTCTTTAGTCCAGTTAAAGTTTGCAAAGAAGTGATCTGCAGGTACTTTATCGCCTTCTTTTTCCATGAATTGATAGTTGTACTCACCAAGTCCATCCTCATGGTAACGGCCATATTCATAAGTCATGGCATCGTACCAAGAATACTTGACAGGATGGTTGACTTGAGCTGCATATTCCTTGGTATAGAGCATGAAGTCACGCATTTTCTTACCAAGAGGCGTTACGATATCTCCTGTTGTTTCTTGGTTGATAAAGTAGCCATCAAATCCATAATATTTAGCCAAATCAACTAACTTACGAGCGATAGGGAAAGTTCCATCCTCATCTTGTTGAAGAGCTGCAGCAAATTTTTCTTGGTCTGCAATACTATTAGACCAGTTAAAGAAAAGAGTTCCCAACACAGGAACACCATTACGGTGACCAGCATCAATCACATCTGGAGTTGGAACGAGGCCTTCCCAGAAGACCATGGAATTCAAGTATTGCCAGTAGTCAAAAGCGTAGGCTTTAAACTCTTCACCACCTACAGAAGCATGATCTTTAGCCTTAGAGTTGGTATTAGCAAGAGCCTCAACCTTGGCATCCTTATTAGCTTTTTCATTGACAACATGTCCACGATAGCGCTTGGCTAGTTCTACTGAAGAGCGGTTAATAGCATCGTCTTCGCGGGCACCTGGTTCCCATTTTAACAAATCTTCCCAGGTGTCAAACTTAATTTCTTTTGGTCGAAGACTTTTTTCTTCTTTCTTAGGAACATCAGAAACAGTAGCTTTTTCTTCTGGCTTATTTTCTGTAGTTGCAGGTGCTTCTTCAACCTTAGGAGTTTCAGTAACTGGGCTAGTTGCTTCCTTATCAGCTGTAGTCAATTGGTCCAAGGTTGGTTTTTCTTCTGAAATAGGTTGTTCACTAACCTTGTTTTCTGTCTCCTCCAACTGCTTTAATACCTCAGGTGAAGTTGTAGTTGGTTGTTCTGTTGTAGCAGTTGCTGGTTGTTCAGTCGTATTATTTGACGGTTGCTCTGTAGCTACGGTAGTCGTCGTTGTTTCATTTGCTGGAAGAGCAACTTCTTCTGCTAGAGCTTGGTTAGCAAACAAAACCGAGCCAATCATCAAAGAGCAGGCACCCACTGATAATTTTCGAATACTATAGCGACAACGTTGCTCAAAAAATGGATTCTTCATCTTTTCCTCCTTTTACTTCAAAAAGTAAGCGCTTTATTTTTGTTTTAAAAAAGTAACTGCTCTTAAAATAGCAGAACTGTTCATTTTTATTTTACGTTATTTAAAGGAAGAGTCAACACTTGCCCATAAATATCTATAAAGGAGTGAATAAATGATATAAATTAGACAATCAGAAGCATTTTTTTACTTTTACTAGCATTTTTCTTAAAAAACTTCATTTACTACTTGTTAGATTGCTATTAATCCTTTAAAATAGAATGGGAGAAATTCCGTGATTATTTTTCGGAGGAAAAAGGAAATGTCCATTAATTGGCAGGAAATTATTTTTCACTTTTTAGGTGGTCTGGGACTATTTTTGTATAGTATCAAGACCATGGGAGACGGTTTGCAACAAGCTGCTGGAGATCGCCTTCGTTATTACATTGATAAGTACACAAGTAATCCTTTCTTAGGGGTTTTAGTGGGGATTGTCGTCACTGCTCTGATTCAGTCGAGTACAGGTGTAACAGTCATTACAGTTGGACTTGTTAGTGCTAGTCTCTTAACTCTTAGACAGGCTATCGGGATTATCATGGGAGCCAATATTGGTACGACCGTAACGTCATTTATCATCGGTTTCAAACTTGGTGAATATGCCCTACCCTTGATTTTCCTTGGAACCATGTTCTTATTCTTTACAAAAAATCGTACTGTAAACAATATTGGACGTATTCTTTTTGGTGTTGGTGGTATCTTCTATGCCCTCAACCTCATTAGTGCTGGTATGAGTCCTCTTAAAGACTTACCTCAGTTCAAGGAATACATGGTTACCTTGGGTCAAAATCCTATCTTGGGAGTTGTGGCTGGTGCTGTCATTACCGTACTGATTCAGGCATCTTCTGCAACCATCGGGATCCTACAAGGTCTCTACGCCGGAGGCTTCCTCGACCTCAAAGGTTCACTACCTGTCCTATTCGGGGATAATATCGGTACAACCTTAACGGTTATTATCGCAGCAGCCGGAGCAAACGTTTCTGCTAAACGGGTTGCAGCAACGCACGTTACCTTTAACGTTTTGGGAACTATCCTCTGCTTAATCTTGTTGGGCCCATTCACTTCGATGATTGAGTACTTCCAAGCTTTACTTCACCTCTCACCAGAGATGACTATCGCTTTCTCACATGGTGCCTTCAACGTAAGTAATACCATTGTACAATTCCCATTCATCGGTGCCCTAGCCTACTTTGTTACCAAGCTAATCCCTGGTGAAGATGAAGTTGTTAAATACGAACCTCTTTATCTGGATGAACAACTAATCCAACAAGCTCCTTCTATCGCCCTAGGAAATGCCAAGAAAGAACTTCTCCACCTTGGAAACTATGCTGTTAAAGCATTTGACCTTTCTTACGACTACATCATCAATTCTAACGAAAAAGTAGCTGAAAAAGGACACAAGACTGAAGAAGCTATCAATACTATCGATGAGAAATTAACGCGCTACCTCATTACTCTTTCTAGTGAAGCTTTGAGTCAAAAAGAGAGTGAAGTCTTAACAAATATCCTTGACTCTTCTCGTGACTTGGAACGTATCGGAGACCACGCAGAAGCATTAATTAATCTTAATGACTACATACAACGTAAGAACGTTCAATTCTCTAACTCAGCCCTAGAAGAGTTGGAAGATATTTACCGTCAAACAAGTGAATTCGTTAAAGATGCTCTCGAAAGTGTAGAGAATAACGACCTCGAGATGGCCGAGTCTCTTATCGAACGTCATGAAGCTATTAACAAGATGGAACGTGTTCTTCGTAAGACCCACATCAAACGTCTTAATAACGGCGAATGTTCTACCCAAGCAGGTGTCAACTTTATCGACATCATTTCACACTACACTCGTGTGTCAGACCACGCTATGAACCTTGCTGAAAAAGTTTTGGCTGAACAAATCTAAGATAAAAAAAATGCTTTGATTCTTTCGAATCAAAGCATTTTAAATAACTCTCCAATCATAAAGGAAGAGGTAGCTGCACCCTTGTACCTAGCTTCTTCCTTTTTGATATAGCGGGCCAGATTGACTAACTCTGGCGCAGGTGTTCTAGGATTCTTGAGTAGTTCAAGAGTGACTAACCCTGAAAGTCGGACTGCTAGCAATCGCTCATTGGTGCTGAGCAACTGCTTAGCAGTTTCTAGGAGTGCAGCCACTAAGTCTTCACTCAATGTTTGGCGGGCATTGTTATAAAGTTCTCGTATCAAGATTTCTAGGTTTGGTTCTTCCATACCCATCACTTTCATCTTTTCAGTTTAATAATTTTTAATCAAGTCTACTGTAGAGCGATCTAATTTTTTAACCAAGGCTTGTAGGAAAGCTTGAGCTTCAAGGAAGTCATCCATTGCATAAAGGGTTTGGTGAGAGTGGATATAACGAGCGCAGACACCGATTGTTGTAGATGGAACACCAGCATTTTTCAGATGAGCTGCTCCTGCATCTGTACCACCTTTTCCACAATAGTATTGGTATTTGATGCCAGCTTCTTCAGCAGTTGTCAAAAGGAAGTCCTTCATACCTGGGAGAAGCAAGTGACCTGGATCGTAGAAACGAATCAAGGTTCCATCACCAATCTTGCCTTGTCCACCATAGACATCACCTGCTGGTGAACAGTCCACAGCAAGGAATACTTCTGGATCAAATTTTGTTGTAGAGGCATGGGCACCACGAAGTCCAACTTCTTCTTGGACGTTAGCACCAAGGTAAAGTTCATTTCCTAGTTTTTGACCTGACAAGGCTTCTGCTAGCTCGCTTACCATGAGAACACCATAACGGTTATCCCATGCTTTTGAGATGATATTTTTTTCATTAGCAGTTAGGATAGCACTACTATCTGGAACAATTGTATCTCCTGGACGGATACCGAAACTTTCAGCTTCTGCTTTATCCGCAAAACCACCGTCAAAAACGATATCTGAAATAGCTGGCATAGTTGGTCCACCTGTGCCACGAGTCAAATGTGGAGGAACTGAACCTGAAATTACTGGGATTTCACGTCCTTCGCGTGTAAAGAGTTTGAAACGCTGGCTACTAACAACCATAGGGTTCCAACCACCAATGCTGACTACTCGGAAGGTCCCGTCTGCTTTGATTTCACTAACCATGAAACCAACTTCATCCATGTGAGAGGCTACTAAAACACGAGGTGCATTGGCTGCTTCTGAGTGCTTAACCCCAAAAATACCCCCCAAGCCATCAGTCACCACTTCATCCACGTGTGGTGTTAATTTTTCACGAAGATAAGCACGTACAGGTGCTTCATGACCTGAGATAGCAGAAAGTTCTGTTACTTCTTTGATTTTAGAAAATAATGTTGTCATTTTAGTCCCTTCTTTCTTTCAACCATTTTACCACTTTTTATAGGAGAAAGGTAGTAGAAATCAACATTTTACCATCTAACTTATTTCCTGCAACAAAAAAGAATCACAAATGTGATTCTTTTATTTTGAATTTCTTTTTAATGAGAAAACATCCGGCACTGGATCTTTACCCTCTTCGGACCAAGGATGGCACCGTAAAATCCGTGCTAAGCCCATCAGAACTCCCTTGGCACCATGCTTTTCGATAGCTTGAATCATGTAGTTCGAACAAGTCGGTTCAAAGCGGCAAGATGGCGGGAAAGCAGGCGAGATAAATCGTTGGTAAAAGCGCACTGGCGCAATTAAAATTTTTTTCATTATTTATTATTGTTTACAGCCATGGTGTGTAATTGGCTGATTTCTTTTTTATTAAGACGACGTGATTCACCTGGACGAAGGCCCGTTAAGTCTAGATGTCCAAAACGAGTACGAGAGAGTTTATCCACTTGGAGACCAACAGCTTCAAACATCTTTTTAACCTGGTGATTACGCCCTTCATGGATCGTCAATTGAACAACTGAGCGGTTTTTAACCGGATCTACTTTGAGAATTTCGTAAACAGCTGGCTTGGTTTTCTTGCCATCAATTTCTACTCCTCGAGTCAAGGGACGGAGATTTTCTTTGTTGGCAATTCCTTTCACACGCGCAACATAAACCTTATCAATCTCATTACGAGGATGAATCATCTCATCTGTAAAGTCACCATCGTTGGTCAAAATCAAGACTCCAGACGTATCCCAGTCCAAGCGCCCCACAGGATAGATGCGCTCTTTCACATTGGGCAAAAGATCGACAACTGTCTTGCGGCCCTTGTCATCTGTCACGCTAGAAATCACACCGCGCGGTTTGTTAAGCAGATAGTAGACTTTTTCTTCGTTATAGATTGGTTGACCTTCAACTTCGACCTTGTCGCCTGACTTGATGGTCGTTGCAAGTTCACGTACGACTTGACCGTTAACCGTCACCAAGCCTTGCTTGATCAACTCTTCTGCTTTTCTCCTACTGGCCACTCCTGCGTGGGCAATATATTTATTGATTCTCATCTTCTTCTATCCTTTCACCAAATAATTGGCTTTCTTGTACTTGAATATCAAGCTCATCAATCACGGGCAACTCTTCCAAGTGATTAATCCCCATATAATTCAGGAAATAATCCGTCGTTACATAAAGATTAGGGCGTCCGAGAACTTCCTTTTTCCCGTCTTCTCGTATCAACTCAAAGGCCTGTAACTTAGCTAGCGCTCCACTTGAATTAACCCCCCGAATAGCATCAATTTCGATCCGTGTGATGGGTTGCTTGTAAGCAATGATGGACAAGGTTTCAAGGGCGGCACGAGATAGACTTTGGTTGATTGGCGCCTTAGAGTATTCTTTTAAAATCGCTGCAAATTGTGGCTTGGTCACCAATCTGTAGGCACCACCGGTCTCAATCAGTGCTAAACTGGAATCCTGGTCTTTTTCATACTTGTGGGCTAACTTTTCTAAGCTTTGCTGAATCCCCGTCGGTGGAAGCGATAGGACCTCAGCCAGCTGGCGGACTCTAATGCCATCCTCCCCCGCTACAAACAGGAGTGCTTCTATTTCTGCTAAAGTACTCATATTTCCTCTCTATCAAGCTTGACTCTGCTCTACTTGATTTTCCTCATTCTTTTTCATGAGATAAATATCTCCAAAACTCTCTTTTTGAATCAAGAGAATTTCTTGGGTTTTAATCAACTCCAAGGTTGCTAAAAAGAGTGTAATGACCTCTTGTAAATCCTTGGTTTCTTTAAACAAATCCTGCAAACATAATTGTTGACCTTCAACCAAGGCTTCTCGAACGATGACCATCATATCTTCAATCTTATACTCATCTCGTAGGATTGTTGTGTGACTTTTAGAGAATTCTTCCTTTTTCTTGGTCAGTAAGGTTGAAAAGGCTAAGAAAAGATCAATCGTCGTCTTATCATGTACAAGTTCTGCATCCTCATAGATCAACTCTGTCGGTGCTTTTGAGTAATATTGAGCTCGTTCCTGGTGCTTCACTTCCAACTGCTCTCCCAAAAGTTTAAATTTACGGTATTCCTCAATCTGAGAAAGGAGATCCTGCTCTAGGTCATCCTCTAAATCCGTCACTTCTGCAACCTTTGGCAAGAGCTTGCGACTCTTAATCAGCATCAGTTGGCTAGCCATCACCATGTATTCGCCTGCAACTTCTAAACGCATAGCTTGTAATGTAGAGATATAGGCTAGATATTGCTCGATAACCTCTGTGATCGGCACATCATAGATATCCATCTGATACTTTGAAACCAAGTGTAGGAGCAAGTCCAAAGGCCCTTCAAAATCTTTTAATTTAATATCCATTATCTATATTTTTCTAAGGTCATGACTGTCTTTAATCCTAATTTTTTAGCAATTTCGTACAAGTCAACCTTTTCTTCGATTTGTCTTAATATAAACTGTTCTCTCAATCCTTGGGCAGATAAATCTGAAAATCCTTTTTCCTTTAAAAAAGCTTCCAACTGACGAAAGGCCCATTGACGGGAGTACGGTTTCCCAGCTTTTTCAAAGAGATAGGTCTGCCCCATCAAGGGCTCTAACTCCGCAAGCAAATTTGTGGGAAGGCTCAAGATTCTTTGTTGAGAAGCTTTATTGACTCTCAAAACTTGAAAATCCAGGTTCACATCCCCTGTTTTTAAGGCTAGAATTTCACTCGGCAAGAGGCCCAATTCTACTATTAACAAGGCTAGCAAGCGTCCTTCCGGATAAGCACTTTCTTGCCAGAAAGAACTGAGGTCTAAAAGTTCCGACTTCCCTTGTTTTTTCTCAGCCTGTTTGAGTAATTCCAAACGGTAAAAGGTTCCAATCATTCCTTTCTGATATAAAAAGTAAAGAAATTGATTGCAAGCAGAAACTTTGCGCTTTTGGGCACTCATTTTAAAATTTGATAATTGAGCTTGGTAGATTTTTAAACTTGTCTCTGAAATTTGTTTTCCAACAAAATCCAAAAACTGCTCCAAATCATACTTATAAGACTGCTTAGAATTACTAGATAGATTTTGTTTTTCTTCTAAAAATACTGAAATCCATTCTCTCATTTGCTTCGAATCTCATATTCCTTACTAAAATCATGCAGAAGGGCATTGACAGCCTTAAGGATTGATTTCCGTGTAATAATCCCTTGGAAAATTCCATCCTTATCAACAACTGGTAGGAAAGATTCATCCACTAACTTATGTAAAACATCTGTCAATGTATAATCCGGAGCTACCACTGCAACATCCTTCTTGGTCATGTGTACGATATCCGTATCTGCCATGGCTTCCTGACTCAATCCCTGCTCCATCTGGTAAGCAAGAATATCTCTAAGACCAATAGTTCCGACGAATTTTTTCTCATCAGTCACGACTGGTACTCTGGTATAGGTCATCTGGCTAAGGAGGAGAATTGCATGATCTGCATTATGAGTATCAATGAGCACAGCCAAATTTTCAGCAGGAGTTAAAAAGGTTTCCTCTTGCTCCAGTAAAAACTGTTCAAATTCTTTGGCAATCATCGAGCAAACTCCTTGGACAAGCCTGGATAAACCTCATGGTCACGTGTCAAAAAGTCTACTTTAAAGTAGCTATCATCAATCTCCACACGAGCGTAGAGACATTCTCTGATAGTTCCACGTGGTTGACTGATTGAACCAGGATTTAGAAAGAGAGTCTTCCCTTCCATCCAAGCACTTGGAACATGCAAGTGCCCATAAAGACAGATATCTGCGTCTTCCTCTTGAGCCCAGAAATCAAGCTTTTGGAAGTTGAAGTTAATATCAAATAAGTGTCCATGAGTCTGGATAATCTTGGTAGGACCCAGTTGAGTCACTAAGCGTTCTGGATAGTCTGAATAAAAATCCATGTTTCCTCTGACTACCTGGATTCCTTCCCAGAGTGGTGAATCTGGGCGAAGTTCCGAGTCACCATCGTGAAAAATAGCATCGACTTTTCCAAGATAGCGGTCACGTATTTCTTCTACAATCAAGCTATCTCCGTGGGAGTCACTCATTACAATGATGGTTTGCTTTGCCATGATGGAAATACCTCCAAAAGTTTCTTAACGGCTAAGGCACGGTGGGATTGACTATTTTTTTCTTCAAGGGTTAATTCGGCTGATGATTTACCAGTTTCTCCTACTAAGAATAGCGGATCATAGCCAAAACCATTTTCACCCTTAGGTTCAAAATTAATGTAACCTGGCCAGTCAGCTTCGACGACCAAGCTTTCCTTACCTGGGCTAGCAACAACCAAGGTTGTGTGAAATTGCGCTGAGCGGTCCTTGAGATCAAAGACCATGGCTAATTCGTGCAAGAGTTTGGCGTTGTTTTCTTGGTCAGTGGCCCCTACTCCTGCGAATCGAGCCGACCAAACGCCTGGTAGACCACCAAGCACATCGACTTTGAGTCCAGAGTCATCAGCTAAAACCATCTTACCTGTTAATTGGGAAATAGTTTCTGCTTTGAGGCGGGCATTTTCTTCGAAGGTCATACCCGTTTCAGCAACTTCAGGTAGGGCTGGATAATCATTGAGATTTTCTACGTCATAACCTAGTTTGTCAAAGATAGCTCGAAATTCCTTGGTCTTCCCTTCGTTACGAGTCGCTATGAGCAAGGTTTCTCTGACCTTATTTGTCTCGAAAAAGTCTTGAACATTTACTCCTTCTTTAGGCAATTCCACATGCAAGAGCTTTCCGTTTTCCACTAAGAGCAAAGCTCCTTGGCGTTGAATAACTTCTAAGTTTCGATTTGCTTCTTGATTGAGGATATCTACCACAAAAGAGAATAGGCGATAGGCTGAAGCATAACGTAAAACGGTAACTGAAAGCGGAAATCCTCTTTCCTCATCTCGAAAGATTTTGGCTAAATCAAACAAAGGAAAATCTAACTCATCATCCGTCAAAGTACGGATACCACCAAAAACACTGTAGGAGCCAACATACCAGTCCTGGTCATCCTTGTATTCATAAATTTTGTTTGTCATAATGTTACATGCTCCACATGAATATTTTTTTCCAGCCATTCTGCTCCGATTTGAGCAAAACTCTGACTATTTGCAGTTGTGTAAAAACGGTGTTGAAGTGGCGCCGCATCTCGACTACGGTTAATCTCAAAATAGTTGAGCAAGACTGAGATATCGCGTACACACTCCGCTCCACTATCGATTAGTTGGACCTTAGGCCCCATTACATTTTGGATAATGGGTCTAAGAAGCGGATAATGAGTACAACCTAAAATCAAGCTATCCACTTTTCCGACCAAGGGACGTAGGGTTTCGTATACGACTTTCTTAGTCACACTGGTCGATAGAGCACCTGACTCGACCAAAGGAGCAAATTTGGGACAAGCCAAACTTTCAACTTGTAAATCCGGATCCAAGTCATGTATCTTTTGACGATAGATATCTGATTGTACTGTCATCGGTGTTCCAATCACTCCGATTTTGCCACCCTGACTTGCTTTGATAGCCGCTGAAGCGCCAGGTAAAATCACTCCAAGAACAGGAATATCCAGTTTGGATTTAATTTCTTCCCAGACGACTGCTGTTGCTGTATTACAAGCAATGACAATCATCTTGACATCCTTGGTCAAAAGAAAGTTGACCAACTGCCAAGTATATTCACGAATTTGCTCAGCAGGACGAGGGCCATATGGCGCCCGTGCCGAATCTCCAATATAGACGATTTCTTCATGAGGAAGCTGACGCATGAGCTCCCGCACAACAGTCAAGCCCCCAACACCAGAGTCCAAAAAACCGATTGGTCGATTATCCATATAGTCTTCTTTCTAGTCTTATTATTCTGATTGATAGTTCATTATCATTACATTTCTTACTGAAATTTCCGACCGACTGATTCGTCATCAGTTGTCTCCAACTTAATCATAATCAAATATCAATAGAATGCAAGGAAAAAGTCTTAGTTCTAAATATCAGTTGAACATAGTGAGAAGTCTGGAACTTTCATCCCAGACTTTTCCTATTTTATTTCTTTTTATTGTTAGCAAGAGCTGCTTTTTGTTGGCGAATGATTTGGTGGTAAACTTGTTGTACCTTAGCTTCGCTTGGTTTTTGACCATTAGCACTCAAAAGGGTGCGAACTGCTTCTGCATTCAAACGTGGGTTGTCCGCAAACTCTTTTTCAATTTGTTTACGCACCAAGTACATGCCTCCTAGAGCACCTCCTAGAAAAGCTAAAACAATCAAGACAATCGCTAAAATAAGATCCATAATATTTCTCCTGTTTCTTTTAAAGTCTACTATATTATACCATAAAGTCCCACTGCTGACTAGTTTGATTTGCGCTTTCAGAAAGCAACTATGCAACATTTTAATTCACTTTACCTATAAAAAAGGCTTGCATACTATCCATTATAAAATCTAGAATATACACTGTCCTTAAAATAAACAAATGAGGCCTTTAAAACCTTGCAATAAGTTAATGTGTCTGCTATAGTAAAAGCATAGAATTCACTATACTACTTGCTTCAATAATAAAAAACTATGGAAAATAAAAATAACTATCAACTTCATTATGATCAACCAACTGCTCCTTCTTATGACGGCTGGGAAAAACAAGCCTTGCCTGTCGGAAACGGTGAAATGGGGGCTAAGATTTTTGGATTAATCGGTGAAGAAAGAATCCAATACAATGAAAAAACTCTCTGGTCTGGTGGGCCACAACCTGATAGCACCGATTACAATGGGGGGAACTATCAAGACCGCTATAAGGTCTTAGCAGAAATTCGTAAAGCCTTAGAAGAAGGAAACCGTCAAAAAGCCAAACAATTGGCAGAGCGCAACCTAGTGGGTCCAAACAATGCTCAGTATGATCGTTACTTATCTTTCGGTGATATCTTTATGGTCTTTAACAATCAAAAGAAAGGTTTGGAGAACGTTACCGACTATCACCGTGACTTAGATATTACCGAAGCTATCACGACCACTTCTTATAGCCAGGACGGAACAAACTTTAAACGCGAAACCTTCTCTAGCTATCCGGATGATGTTACTGTGACTCACTTGAGTAAAAAAGGGGATAAGACTCTCGATTTTACCCTTTGGAATAGCTTGACAGAGGATTTACTTGCGAATGGTGACTACTCTTGGGAATATTCGAAGTATAAACAAGGGGCAGTCACGACCGATTCAAATGGTATCTTGCTCAAGGGGACTGTCAAAGACAATGGCCTTCAATTTGCCTCTTATCTTGGAATCAAGACAGATGGACAAGTCACTGCCCAAGATGGCTATTTGACTGTCACTGGAGCCAGCTATGCGACCCTTTTACTCAGTGCCAAGACTAATTATGCTCAAAATCCAAAAACCAATTACCGCAAGGATATTGACGTAGAAAATACTGTTAAGTCTATCGTAGAAGCTGCCAAGGCAAAAGATTATGAAACTCTAAAAAATAACCACATCAAGGACTATCAAAGTCTCTTCAATCGTGTCCAACTGAATCTTGGCGGTAACAAGTCTAGCCAAACGACAAAAGAAGCTCTCCAAACCTATGATCCTAAAAAAGGACAACAACTAGAAGAGCTCTTCTTCCAATACGGCCGTTACCTCCTCATCAGCTCTTCTCGTGACCGGACAGATGCCCTTCCTGCTAACTTGCAAGGAGTCTGGAATGCAGTAGATAATCCACCTTGGAATTCTGACTACCACCTCAATGTCAACCTACAAATGAACTACTGGCCTGCCTACATGAACAATCTTGCAGAAACGGCTAAGCCAATGATCAATTATATCGATGATATGCGTTACTATGGCCGTATCGCTGCTAAAGAATATGCAGGTATCGAGTCCAAAGAAGGTCAAGAAAACGGTTGGCTGGTTCATACCCAGGCGACACCATTTGGCTGGACTACTCCTGGTTGGAACTACTATTGGGGTTGGTCTCCTGCTGCCAATGCTTGGATGATGCAGAACGTCTATGACTACTACAAATTCACCAAGGATGAAACTTATCTCAAAGAAAAGATTTATCCAATGCTCAAGGAAACTGCCAAGTTTTGGAATTCCTTCTTGCACTACGACAAGGCCAGTGACCGTTGGGTTTCTTCTCCATCTTACTCGCCAGAGCATGGTACTATCACGATCGGAAATACCTTCGACCAATCTCTAGTTTGGCAGTTATTCCACGACTATATGGAAGCAGCTAATCATCTGAAGGTCGACCAAGATTTGGTAACCGAAGTAAAGGTTAAATTTGACAAGCTCAAACCACTTCATATCAATCAAGAAGGCCACATCAAGGAATGGTACGAGGAAGACAGCCCGCAATTCACTAACGAAGGCATTGAAAACCACCACCGTCACGTTTCCCATCTAGTTGGACTCTTCCCAGGTACTCTATTTGGCAAGGATCAGCATGAATATCTAGAAGCTGCACGCGCAACCCTAAACCACCGTGGAGATGGTGGAACTGGTTGGTCTAAGGCTAATAAAATCAACCTCTGGGCCCGTCTCCTAGATGGAAATCGTGCCCACCGTTTATTGGCAGAACAGCTCAGATCCTCAACCCTAGAAAATCTCTGGGATACGCACGCGCCTTTCCAAATTGATGGGAACTTTGGTGCAACCAGCGGTATGGCAGAAATGCTCCTTCAGTCTCACACAGGCTACATTGCCCCATTACCAGCCCTTCCAGATGCCTGGAAAGACGGACAAATCTCAGGTCTCGTAGCTCGTGGTAACTTTGAAGTCAGCATGAAATGGAAAGAAAGAAATCTTGAAACACTATCTTTCCTTTCTAATGCGGGTGGAGACTTAGTCGTAGACTACCCAAATATTGAAGCTAGTATCATCAAGATTAATGGCAAGGAAGTTCAACCTAGTCGCCTCAAAGATAACCGTATCCAACTTGCGACTCAAAAGGGTGATGTGATCACCTTTGAAAAGTTACCTATACCATCATAAATGGATTAAACTAAATCTAGTCTATTTCCTAGACTCTCTACAATTCTGTTATTTGCATCAACTTTATAAATTTTCACGTTAATCTTATTGATATAAACAAAAAAGGAGGGAATATTTCCCATCCTTTTTTATGATAATAAAATTATATAGGAGTATCTATAAGTAACTGCTCCCAATTTTTAGTTTCTAAAACAAACTAAAAAACCAATTAAAAATCGAATACAATACATTCGTAAGGAAATCATAAAAAATAAGCAAATGAGATACCAAATGAATTCTACAATTGCAATCAGTGGCTTCACTAAGATATAAAACAAAATATCCAAGATAAATTTCATTTTCTGTCTTCTTTCTTAGAAAGTCCCAGAATCCAAGGTAAGGATGATTCTAGTTTTAACGCCAAAAGAAAGCGACTAAACTCTATAGCTTTTGGCTCGGACTCCTTCTTTTCAGTCAATACTTCCATCCCTTTCACCCAAAGACATGTTCCAATCACTCTTGCCATGTTGGTAAAAAAATTTGGTTGTTGATCCATGCGATTCTCCCTTGATTACTCCGACTATTACTATTCTGTTTTCATTGTATTCAGTATATCAATTTTTTATAGATAATCAAGCTTTTATCTGTAAAATAAAAAAGTTTCATAATCTTACTAGAAGCCTTCTAGCTAGATTATAAAACTTTAGTGATTATTTCATTTCTTTTTTATAGCGTTCCAATTCTACTTGGTTAGCCCAAACGTAATGACCTGGACGAATTTCAACCATAGAAGGTTTGTCAGTTTCATAGTCATGTTGATCTGGATCATAGACTTTCAAAACTTTTTTACGTTCCAAGATTGGATCTGGAATAGGAACAGCTGATAGAAGTGCCTGTGTATATGGATGAACTGGATTGTTAAACAATTCTTCAGTGTCAGCCACTTCTACAATGACACCCTTATAAATTACCGCAATACGATCAGAGATGAAACGAACTACTGACAAATCGTGGGCGATAAAGAGATAGGTTAATCCTAATTCCTTTTGGAATTTCTTGAGCAAGTTCAAAACTTGAGCACGTACTGAAACGTCCAAGGCTGAAATCGGCTCATCCGCAATAACGAAGTCAGGTTGCATGACCAAGGCACGAGCAATCCCGATACGTTGACGTTGTCCACCTGAAAACTCATGTGGGTAACGAGTCAAGTGTTCAGCTAAAAGTCCCACTTCACGAATGATATTTTGAACTTTTTCTCTTCTCTCTTCTTCATCTTTAAATAAATGGTGGTTGTAAAGACCTTCAGAGATGATATAGTCAACTGTTGCACGTTCATTCAAACTTGCGGCTGGGTCTTGGAAAATCATTTGAATGCGACGGATTAATTCCGCTGCTTGTTCACGTGATTTTTTACCATTGATTTTTTGTCCATCAAAGATGATATCCCCTTTGCTGGTATCATTAAGGCCGATAATGGCACGACCAATTGTTGTCTTACCACTACCAGATTCTCCAACGAGAGAGAATGTTTCACCTTTGTTGATAAAGAAGTTTGCATTTTTAACGGCTACAAACTTTTTGCTTCCTTCACCGAAGGAAATCTCTAAGTCTTTAACTTCTACTAATTTTTCAGACATTTCCTTCCTCCTAGTCCTCAAGATGAGCAAAGCCCATCTTTTCACGAATCTTATCGTGTAAATCTGCAATTACTGCTGGTTTTGCAACTTTTGGAGCTTGTTCATCAAGCAACCATGTTTTAGCCCAGTGAGTATCAGATACTGCAAACTGAGGAGCTTTTTCTTCGAAATCAATCTTCATCGCATAATCTGAACGAAGAGCAAAAGCATCTCCCTTCAATTCAGTATACAGTGATGGAGGTGTTCCCGGAATTGAATACAATTCTCCTTTATCGTCAGCCAGCTGTGGCAAACTTGATAAGAGGCTCCATGTGTATGGGTGACGTGGATCGTAGAAGATTTCTTCAACTGTACCATACTCAACGATTTCACCAGCATACATAACTGCAACTTTATCAGCAATACTTGCTACAACACCAAGGTCGTGTGTGATAAAGATAGTTGTAAAGTGGTATTCTTGTTGAAGTGTTTTCAACAAGTCAATAATCTGAGCTTGGATGGTCACATCAAGGGCTGTTGTTGGTTCATCACAAATCAAAACATCTGGACGACAGGCAAGGGCAATCGCAATAACAATACGTTGACGCATTCCTCCAGAATACTGGAATGGATATTCATTAAAACGTCTCTCAGCGTCAGGGATACCAACCTTATTCATATAGTCAATCGCCAAGTCTTTTGCTTCTTGAGCCGTTTTCCCTTGGTGTTTCACAATAACTTCTGTGATTTGACTTCCGATTGTTTTGATTGGGTCAAGACTGGTCATCGGGTCCTGGAAGATCGTTGCAATCTTCGCACCACGAATTTGCTCCCAATCTTTATGAGAAGAAAATTCAGTCAAATCTTGGTCACGGTAAAGAATACTACCGTTCGCAATACGACCATTATCTTCCAACATTCCTGTAAAAGTTTTTGTTAAAACAGATTTCCCTGAACCAGATTCTCCAACGAGTGCAAGCACTTCGCCCTCAATCAACTCCAGAGATACTCCACGAATAGCTGTCAAAATTTTGTCACGAACATCAAATTCCACGACAATATCTTGAGCAGTCAAAATTACATTTTTTTCTTTTGTCATGTCTACTCCTATCTATGTGTACGTGGATCACTAGCATCCGCTAGGTTTTGACCAACTACGAAAAGTGACAAGGATACCAAGACCAAAGTTGTCAATGGAATCCAGAAGAGGTATGCATTTGTTGTTACGTTCTGTGAATAATCTGAAATCAATCGACCTAAACTTGGTACTGTAATAGGCAATCCAAGTCCAAAGAATGACAGAAAGGCTTCATAGGAGATAAATGCTGGAAGCATTTGTGATGTAGTCGTAACAATAACAGATACCAATTGTGGCATGATATTTTTAATGACAATTTTGTATGTTGGAGTTCCGAGTGTGCGTGAAGCAAGGTTGTACTCTAAGTCACGGTAACGCATGATTTGGATACGAATTGAGTAGGCAATCCCAATCCAAGTCGTTACACTCATGGCAAAAATCAAATTCCAGAAACCTGCTCCGATTGAGTATGTTAGGACGATAACAATCAATAAGTGTGGGATGTTGGAAATAACGTTATAAACTTCCATCATGACGCGGTCAACTGATTTTGAAATACCCCAGATACCGCCGACAATAACACCAATTACAATATTGATAAAGGTCGCAATAACGGAAATCAAGATAGAGTTACGGGCTCCAAACCAGACACCATCAAAAAGAGACTTACCATTACTATCTGTACCGAACCAATGTTCCGCATTTGGTTTAATGTAGCGAGCGCTAAAATCATTTACCTTACTTACATCATTGAAGTCGAAATCAGAAAACATTGGGTAGATGAAACTCATCAAAACGATTGAAATCAAAATACCAAGCATGATGATGGTTGATTTCTTTTTCAAAAATTGTCTAAAAACAGAACCCCAATATGAGTAGGCAGGAGCATCAATTGCTTCAGAGGCAAAGTCATCGCGTTTTACAAACTGAAATTTATCATTACTAATTGTAGACATTATTTGCCTCCTTTCTCTGTCAACTTAATACGTGGGTCAATAATTGTCATCCAAATATCCCCAATTAAGTAAGAGAAGATTGAGACGCAAGTAAAGATGAAAACTAGACCAACAACCATGTTATTATTTGACGCCTTTACAGAGTCAATCAACATTTTACCCATACCTGGGAAGGCGAAGACTGTTTCAGTAAGAGTAGCTCCACCAATAACACCGATAATAGAACCTGGAATACCTGAAACGAGTGGTACCATAGCATTTTTAAAGATGTGTTTGTTTGAAATTTCTTTCTCAGAAAGACCTTTTGCACGTGCAAAACGAACAAAGTCTTGTGATTGTAAGTCAATCATGTAACGACGAATCCAGATAGCCAAACCAGGAGCACCAAGTAAACCAAGAATAACTGCAGGTAGTACATATGAACGCCAGTCTCCAGCACCCAAGATAGGGAATGAATCAGGGAGTCCAATTGAAGAACCAATCAAACGAATGATATAGACAAGAGCGATAGTTGGAAGAGCAAGTAAGAATGTTAAAGCTCCTGTAGAGAAACTATCAATCCAAGTATTCTTGTAACGAGCCATTGCAGAACCAAGTGGGACCGCAATCGCGTACGAAATTGCAAGGCCAATCAAACCAGCAATAGCAGAACTGGTAATCATAGATGGATACTGATAGTTGCTTTCAGTAGCTGTATATGGATCACCTTTACCGTAGTTCGCTACTTCACGCGCATCAGCTTGACTTGGAGATTTATATGTTCTTGAGTAGATATTGACTGATGACATTTTCTTACCAGTTGGGAATTGAACTTCAGAAGTCTTCGTTTGTCCTTGCCCTTGTGTGATAACTTGAAGTACAGGAGTATTCGCATAAGTTGGGTAAGAATCTCCTAGGTTCAAGTTCACAAAGTTCTGATGAACAAATGGGAACTGACTGTTGAAGTACAAGAGGTATTTATGTTTAGTCCCTGAACCTACTAAAGACCATCCGATAGCTGGATCGTTTTCAAAACGCAAATAACGCTCTAAGTTAGGATTTTCTGGGTCTTGAATCTTGTTTGTATGGTCAATATCAAGCAAGTTTGCATAGAATTTGAACACACGCTCGAAAATAGGGATTTCACGAGTCGCATAGAATTGACCGCTCTCTGTAAACTCACCTAAAGTCCAACCGTTCCCAAGTTGTTGGATATATTTTTCGTAGATAGCTTTATTTGTATCGTTTGCATCAACAGTTACAGAAGGGTCAATGCTACTAGCTTTTTCCTGCAACTCTTTCGTATCGTAATATTCGATATAACCCATACGCTCAAAAACGGTATTTTCATAGTTATCCCGTTTATCAGCTGTTGTTGCAATTTTATTGTAGTTAGTATCTTGTTTGAAGATCAACTTCCGTGGAACCATCGTATAGATGATTGTGTAAATCAAGGTCGTTACTAAAAAGATAGAAACTAACGACCGCAAGATACGCATAAAAACATATTTTTTCATATTTTTTCCTTTAAAATCCCAAAAGAACCTTCTCCTTTTGGAGAGAAAGTTCTGATGAGCATTATTTATTTCACGTGGCTCGCTAATTCTTTTTGAGCTTTTTCGTTTGATTCAGCTTTTTCTTTGAGCCATTTTTCACGAGCTTCTTTGTACTCTTTAGCAGTTACAGTGTTCGCTTGCAATTTAAGATATTTGAAGTAAACATCTGAACCTTTATCACCAGATTGAGTATAAGATGCTGAGAATGGTACTACGCGAGAAATGATTGGTGCTGCTCCTGAAGAAGACATAGCTGGAAGGAAGAGTGAGCTATCTGTCAACCAAGCTTGAGCTGCTGCATATTTCTCATAACGTTTATTAAGATCGCTTGTTTCACTAGCTGCATCATCAACTAATTTGTCATAATCATTCAAACCAACTTGAGCAACCGCTGGGTTTGATGGATTATCATAGCCCATGTAGGACTTAGTTGTTTCACTATTAGTTGATTTCAAAATATCAAGATAAGTCGATGGATCATCATAGTCTGGATTCCATCCAACAGCACCTGAAAGGTCCCAATCTTCTGCTGCCGCACTAGCTGCGTAGTATGTGGCATTTTGTAATTCATCTGTAGTGATTTGTTGAATATCGATGACTACATTATCTGTACCCAAAGCCGTCTCAACAGATTGTTTAAATGATTGGATACGAGCGATATAGTTTTTAGATGTTTGGTCAACTGGAATATCCAAGTGTATTGGGAATTTTACACCATCTGCTTCAAGGACTTTTTTAGCTTTAGCTAGTTCTGCTTTAGCCTTATCAGCATTGTAAAGACCATCTTGAGCATCCGCAAAGTTTACATCTTTCCATTCATCACCATAAGAAACGACCTTCTCAGTGACCAAGTCACCAAATGTCTTATCTCCAGCAGAAACAAAGTCAGGTTTGACAAAGAGGTTACGAACAGCAAGGGCGGCTCCATCCTTACCATTTAGCTGAGCTGAATAAGCAGTACGGTCAAAAGCAAAGTTCAAAGCTTGACGGAAGTCTTTGTTAAGAAGAGCTTTCTTAGTAGAAGTCTTTTCCTCGTCAGTTGTTTTTGATGTATATTTATAACTTTGACGGTCAATGTTAACACCTAAACCAGCAATACCAGCTCCCTGTGGGGTATAGTAGATATTATCTTTATATGTTTCTGCTACTTTAGAATAGTTTGAGCTAGTAGGGAAGAGACGTGCATAACTATATGCACCATTTGTAAAGTTACGCTCAAGTGACTCTTGGTCTGAACCATCATAGTAAGAAAGTGTTACAGTATCGATGTGAACATTGTCTTTATCCCAATACTGATCATTCTTTGCAAATTCGATAGAAGACTTAGCTGTCAATCCCTTAAGCAAGAATGGACCATTGTAAAGCAATGATGTTGGATCTGTCGCTTTACCAAAGTCTTTACCTTTTGATTTTTCAAACTCTGCATTCAAAGGCCAGAAGATTCCATAAGATAATTTAGAGTTCCAGTATGGTTCAGGTTTGTTCAATGTATATTGAAGAGTGTAATCATCAACAGCTTTAATACCTACTTCAGAAAAGTCTGTATTGTTCCCTGATATATAGTCAGCCAATCCTTTAACAGAATTTTGTGCTAGGTAAAGAGCGGCTGATTTATTGTCAGCTGCGTGTTTTAAACCTGTAACAAAGTCATTTGCAGTTACTTCTGCATATTCTTCACCATCAGATGTGAACCATTTTACACCTTTACGAATCTTGTATGTATATGTCAATCCATCTTGAGATACTGACCAGTCTTCAGCGACTGCAGGAGTTAGATTTCCATATTGGTCATTTGTAAAGAGACCATCGATACCATTTGAAGTAGCAACTTTTGTACTTTGTTTACCAGAAATTAGGTAGTCCAATGTTTCTGGGTCAGCAGTATAAGTATAGCCATAAGCCTTTGGTGCTTCAGCATTTGATGATTTTGAAGAACCGCAAGCTGCAAGAACACCTGTAGCAAGTAGCGCAACACCCGCTACCGCAAGAATCCGACTTTTTTTCATATTTTTAAACTCCTCGTTTTAAATTGTGGATATTGAAGATTATACCACAGTTTTTTTAAAAAGTAAACGAATTTTCAGAATATTTTGTCGCATGTTTTTTTAAACATTTGAATCTTATGTTTTCAGAAAAGAAAACTATTGACGAGAAACAATTTTCAAGGTATAATAATAAAAGTTAAGGCGGTATAGCCAAGTGGTAAGGCACGGCTCTGCAAAAGCTTGATCGTCGGTTCAAATCCGTCTACCGCCTTTTTTATACTATTTTATAGTAATTTATCCGAAAAGAAAGTCCGTATTTACGGACTTTTTTAGTTTTTCTTTAGGATAAAAAAGGATAACTTTAAAAATCTTTTGGGGCGAGTTTGGGGCGGGGGGTGTTTTTTGAGCAAACAAAAAAGACTAGTTGCCGCTAGTGGTATAATATTGAAATAAACAAAACAGACAAAAATCAAGCAAATAAGAATACTCCACCTCTATTTAAACAAAGACTCCTAAAGGAGTCTTTTCTTTTTAACGATTTAAAAAGCTTTATCAGTATTTAGCTGATAAAGCTTTTGTTTTATTCAGTTTCTTCTTCTGATTCAAGTTCTTGGATTTGAACCTTAAGCTTGGTGACACGACCATTTTTTACCTTGTCATTTGTCAAGGTGATATGCTTGTTGCCACTATCTAACTCATAACTGAGTTTTTCTGATGTTGGAATAGTTCCCACACCGGTCAAATAATAACCCGCGATGGTATCTACGTCATCACTTTCAAGTTCGACATCGAAATAGTCATTGAAGTCATTTAGGGTCATTGTACCTTGGACAATATGAGTGTTCTCAGCAATGGTATGAACGTAAACTTCAGCACGGTCGGTTTCATCATCAATTTCACCGACAATCTCCTCAAGCAAGTCCTCAAGAGTAACTAACCCTGCCATTCCTCCGTATTCATCAAGAAGAATTGCCATCTGTCTTTGTGAATTTCTCAATTCTTTTAACAGATCATCCACAAAAATAGTTTCAGGTACAAAGAGAGGTTCCTGTAATATCTTTCTCAATACGATATTGTCAAAACCATCGGTAAATCCTGCTTTTAGCAGACTCTTTGTATGGATCAAACCAATCACGTTGTCCTTGTCATCATCATAGACAGGAATTCGAGAAAAGCTTTGTTTTAAGATGCTTTCGATAATCGTCTGAGTGTCATCTTGAATATCTACCATGAAAGCGTCAGTTCTAGGAACCATGACTTCACGCGCCATGAGCTCATCTAGTGAGAAAATTCCTTGCAACATTTCGATTTCATCTGCATCCAAGGTTTCTTCACTATTGGTAAGCATATACTCAATCTCATCACGAGTCATTTTTTCATCTGCATCGTCAAATGTCATTGGCGTCAAACGACTCAAGAGATTAGTTGATGCTGATAACATCCAAACAAATGGACTCACAATCTTACCGAGAGCGATAATAAATGGCACTGTTCGGATAGCCAAGGCATCCTTAAGATTTAGCGCAATCCGTTTGGGATAGAGCTCACCAAAAACGATAGAGATATAGGTCAAGAAAGCAAGTGACAGGAAGCTTGCGATTGCATGCGCAGTTTCGCTATTCCCCATCCATGAGGCTATCAATTGTCCAAGAGAGTCTGCAAGTTTAGCCCCTGACAAGATTGTAATTAAAGTAATACCAACTTGAATGGTTGATAAAAAGTGATTTGGGTTTTCAAGTACCTTTAGCAAACGGATATAACGTTTATCACCTTCTTCAGCCTTTTGTTCAACACGTGAACGACTAAGGGAAACCATAGCCATCTCTGTCGCAGAGAAAAAAGCATTTAAAAAGGTCAAAACAACTAATAATACAAACTGCAGTAACAAATCCTGACTGCTCGGGTCTTCCATTTTCCTTCTCCTAAAAAGTATAATTGAGACTATTATACCATATTTTTCAATTTCTACACATTAATTTTCGATTTCTATAGTAAATCCCCTATCAAAACGATAAGGGATTATCTATTTATTAGTCTTTTGTAACCGTAACTTCTCCTGTTCGGTAATCTAACCGAATTCCCTTTTGAACATTAGGAATTACTACATTAAACTCCAATTCTCCGTCAGAGGATTTTGCTTCAATTTGAGAGGCAGAAGGTACTAGATCCTCTTCTGTCGCATACAGTAGCGTAACGCGGTAACGCACTCGTTTATTCTTATCTAGCGCTTTTCGAACTAAACCTTCATAGTAGTTTTGTCCTGTTGAATCTTCTGCGCGAGCTTGGTTGGCCCAGGCTGTTTGTACAGCGATGTTTTTAGGATTACTAGTAGATGCATCAAAGCCATCTAGACCACCAATCAAGGCATAGCCTAATAAATGTCCTCTATCTACAGCGTGATTATAACTTCCTTTTAGGTTCTTGACCTGATGCCAGCCTGCTGGAGTCCAAGAGGTCGAACCATTACCCGTCTCTTCGCGATCCTTATACTGTCGAGTTGCTTTTGACATGAGAGCATTGGCTACTGTAGGAACTGTCTCTCCTCCTACAGTTTTAGTTTTATTATCAGCATAAGGTTTACTTGATACCTTAGCATCTAGATTGGTTTTGTTTCCATTAACTACAAAAGCTCCTGCTCCATTCCACTCAATTGTACCCTTGATTTGTTTTTTGACCGAGTCAGTCAGTACACTCTCTGCCAATTCTTGACTAGGAGTGTCGGATGACTGGGATTTTTGTGTCACTTGTGTTTGTGGTGTATTATTGGAAGCCTGCATTTTTTTAATGTAGTAACTTCCTGCCGTCAATAGTAGAAAAATCAGGAGACCTATGAGGGCCTGTCTGGTTTTTTTATTCATATTTCCTCCTTACTTTTATCCCTAGAAAAAGGCCGGTTCCCCAGCCTATTTCCCTGTAAATTTTGCAATCAATTCATGCCATTTATCGGGTGTCAAAATTGCCCATGGATCTTGACCTTTTCCTACGATACCATAGCCAATCATCAAGCCGATACCCAACGCCAAGACTCCTAGAAGCAAAACAATAATAACTAATAAAAATCGACGTAGCACATACGCTGCTTGTTTATTCATCTTCATCAGCTTCCACACTTACCCGTTCAATATTAGCTCCTAACTGAGCCAATTTTTCATGGAAACGATAATATCCTCTATCCAAATGGACAAGTTTTCCGACAACTGTCTCCCCTTCAGCTACTAGACCTGTTAAGATCAAAGCCGCACTTGCACGTAGGTCTGTAGACAAAACCTCTGCTCCTTGCAGAAGTTGCCCACCGACGATACGAGCTGTATCACGGATAATTTCAGAATGCAAGCCCATACGACGCATTTCCTCTAAATGTTGGAAACGATTTTCAAACACTGTTTCCACCATGGTTGACTCACCTTGAGCAACCGTCATCAGTGCAGTGAATTGTGCCTGCATGTCTGTCGGAAATCCTGGATGCGGAAGCGTCTTAACATGAACGGCTTTCAATTTATCTCGTTGAGAACGAATGCGGATGCCTTCGTCTTCATCAATGACTTCCACACCCATTTCTTGCAATTTAGCAATCAGGGGACGATTGTGTTCCCAGATGGCATCTTTAATCAAGACATCTCCACCTGTCATAGCAGCCGCTACCATAAAGGTACCTGCTTCAATACGATCCTGAACAACATTGTGTGTAGCACCGTGTAGCTTTTCAACACCAGTGATTGTCACAGTTTCTGTTCCTGCACCCTTAACTTTTGCTCCCATTTTATTCAAGAGAACAGCCAAGTCTACAATCTCAGGCTCACGCGCAGCATTTTCAATAACAGTTACGCCATCAGCTAGCGTTGCAGCCATCATCAAGTTTTGAGTTGCCCCAACACTAGGAAAGTCCATATAGATATGGGCTCCATGCAAGCGTTCTGCCTTAGCTTCGATATAACCAGCTGTTTGGGTGATCTTAGCTCCCATTGCTTCCAAACCTTTAAGGTGAAGGTCAATAGGACGACTACCAATCGTACATCCACCTGGCATCGAAACTTTAGCGTGACCAACTCTAGCCAGGATTGGACCTAAGACTACAATAGATGCACGCATCTTGCTGACATACTTATAAGGTGCCTCTTCTGTAATGTCATCTGTCGCATCAACTTCAACAATATGTGCTTCTTGGTCAAAATCCACTTTCGCATTTAATCCACGAACCACTTGATTCATGGTAAAGACATCTGATAAGATCGGAACATTTTTTAAAACTGTTTTTCCTTCGCTTGCTAAAATCGTCGCCGCAAGTAGTGGCAAAACTGCATTTTTCGCACCTTCAATCGTAACACTTCCGACTAGGCGATTATCGCCACCTCGAACTACAATTTTTTCCATAAATATTTTCCTTTACTTTCGAGTTTAAAATAATGTCCGTATGGCTTCTTGCCATAATTGATAGAGATTTAGGAAAAAAGAACTAATCAGATACCCTAAACCGATACTACACAATACTACTAAAAGTCGTACCTTCCTCGCATTGTCCTTAGTTACCTTTAAAATTTGATCCCATTTGACCAAATCTTTCAACAGTTGAAAAACTAGGTAGACAAAAAACATATGACTACTGAGGGTAAAAAACAATTGAATCATCTGCCTATTATACCATCTTCTCTTTTTCTACGCTAGTCTATGGACTTGCACTATATTTTATGGGTTGTTTTTCAAGTAATCAATTGCATCCTGAAGTGTTTTTACAGGAACAATCTTCATGTCTGTTTTAATCATTTCAGCAGCTTCTACAGCCGTGTCATAATTACTTTTAGCATTAGGATTGGCCTTTTTAGCTTCTTCAGTTACTGGATTGTTTGGAGCAAAGAATACAGTAGCTCCTTTTTTTGCAGCAGCAACAACTTTTTTGTCAATTCCCCCAATATCACCAACATTTCCATCTCTGTCGATACTTCCTGTACCAGCAATGATGCGTCCATTACGAAGGGTTGGGTCTGCAATTTGCGTATAGATGGATAAACTAAACATCATTCCAGCACTCGGGCCGCCAATGCCAGCAGTTGAAAACTTGATTGGCACATCACTTGACACTTCTGTGCGGTCAATCAAACCGATTCCGATACCGTTTTTCCCATTTTCCAGAGTAATGATTTTTCCTTCAGCAGTTTTGACTTTTCCGTCTTCCTGGTAGGTAACCTTAACCTTGTCTCCAAGAGTTTGAGAGTTGACGTAGTCGACCATCTCCTTGGAGCTTTCAAAAGTCTTATCGTTTACAGCCGTCACGGTGTCAGCGATATTGAGAATCCCCTTGAAAGTCGAGTTATCCGTCACAGTCAAAACATAGACCCCCAGGTATTTGAGCTCTATTTCCTTACCAGCAGATTTCAGACCTTGATATTTGGCCATGTTTTGCGAAGTTTCCATGTAAAACTGGTTGATTCGCATAAATTCTGCATCTGAAGAACCACCTGTCATCTCTTTAGCACTTCGAATATCCGTAAAAGGTGTCAGCCAAGCATAAACCAAGTCCACCAGTCTAGCATGTTTAACACCAACTGTCACAAATTGATAGGAACCTTCCTCTTGGTCAGCTTGATTATTGACTTGTAAGACTTTTCGAATATCTTCTGAAGTCCCTGGAACCTCAATGTAATATGGCAGGGGAACCGTAAAAGCTATAAAAGTAATAACGAGCCCAATAATTAGATATATGGGCCATCTAGTTTTTTTCTTCATGATTTAACTCCTCTAAGACAGCATTTGGGACATACTCACTGATATCTTGACCAAATTTCAATAGTTCTCTCACCGCTGAAGAACTGATGTAAACATGTTCTGGGCGGCTATGGAGATAGACTGTCTCAATCTCTCCTGCTAATTGATGATTGTAAAAATCAAAACTAGCTTCATACTGAAGATCCGCAGCGTTACGCAAACCACGAACAAGAACATGGACACCCAGTTTTCTAGCAACATCAACCACTAACTCATCGTGAGAAGCTATGACTTGGACATTTTCTAGATGTGCCACTGCTTTTTCAACCGTCTCTAGTCGGCTTTCTATCGGTAAAAATCTATTTTTGTGTGGATTATAAAAAATTCCTACATACAATTGATCAAAGAGCTCACTTGCACGCTCAATGAGGTCCAAATGGCCCTTTGTTATCGGATCAAACGAACCTGTGAATAAACCAATCTTATCTGACATAAACCGTCACCTTACTAATCCCATATATTTTTTCTTTCCAGATGCCCAAACAGGCTATTTCTTCCGGAAGCTCTACTGATTTATCTGTTTCACAAACCACCATGACATCTTTTGAAAAAAGATCTCGCTCTGCCATTTTTTCAATATCAGACACGATTTGTTCCTTTGCATAGGGAGGGTCCAAAAAGATGAGATCAAAAACGCCATCCACCTGCTCCAACGCACGACTGGACTCCATTTTCAATAATTGAAACTTTGAGGTTTCCTTGGTCATCCGGATATTTTCTGCCACAATATTCTGTGCTCGGCGATCCTTCTCAACTAGGACAGCGCTCGACATCCCTCTTGAAACTGCTTCAATGGATAACCCCCCACTACCAGCATAGAGATCTAGCACACGTCCTCCTTCAAAGTAAGGACCAATCATATTGAAAATAGCTCCTCGGACCTTGTCTGATGTCGGCCTCGTTGTTTTGCCCTCCAACGTCTTTAAAGGACGTCCTCCGTAGATTCCTGATACGATTTTCATAAGGTATATTATACCAAATTCTGATAAAAAAAAGAAAATCGAACCTTGCGGCTCGATTGATTAAAGAATATTGTCGTAAGTATCTCTGACTTCTTGTGGCCAAACACTAGTTTGAACTTCACCGATGTGCTTCTTACGAAGTAGGAACATAGCCATACGTGATTGACCAATTCCTCCACCAATTGTCAACGGGAAGAGTCCGTTTAAGAGGGCCTTATGCCATTCCAAAGAAAGACGGTCTTCATCTCCTGTAATAGCTACTTGTCGACGGAGGGTATCTTCATCAACACGAATTCCCATTGAAGATAATTCAAAGGCCGCACCCAAATTATCATTCCAGACAAGGATATCTCCATTCAAGCCATGATAACCATTTTCAGATTCAGTTGTCCAGTCATCATAGTCTGGTGCACGTCCATCATGAGGTTTACCATCCGACAATATACCGCCAATACCAATCAAGAAGACAGCACCGAATTCCTTACAGATAGCATTTTCACGTTCTTTTGGCGTCAAGTCTGGATAGCGTTCAACCAACTCTTCTGTATGGATAAAGGTGATTTGCTTAGGCAAAATTGACTCAATATCATATCTTGCTTCAACTGCTAGCTCTGTTAAACGAATGGCCTTATAAATCTTTTCAACGGTTTCTTTGAGGTAGGCTAGATTGCGTTGTCCATTAGGAATAACCTTTTCCCAGTCCCACTGGTCCACATAAACAGAGTGAGTCGCATCTAGTGAATCTTCGTCTGGTCGAAGAGCCTTCATGTGAACAAAGAGACCTTCTCCTTCACCGAAACCAAAACGTGCCAAAGTATGGCGTTTCCACTTAGCAAGTGAATGTACCACCTCATAGGTTTCATCTGGGATTTGTAAAACCTTAACAGATACCGGATGTTCAATCCCTGAAAGGTTATCCTGCATCCCGTCTCCAACCTTACTTAAGATTGGCCCTTGTACTTCTACTACTTCTAACTTATCTTTTAAATACTGAGTAAAGGTATTTTTTACAAATGAAATCTCTTCCTGCTGGTGAATAAAACTTTTTTTCATATGTACCCCTCCTTTTGAATAATAAAAAGATTATACCCTTTTGCTAGTAAAAATGAAAGTAAAAAATAAAAAGGAGCTCATTTGAGCCCTAAAATTATTAATCGTCACTTCCAAAGATACGCAAGAAGCTAAGGAATAGGTTGATAAAGTCAAGGTAAAGGCTAAGTGCCAAAGAAATTGCCCAACCTGTAGCAACTTGACCGTCTGACTCTTCGTAAACATAACGAATTTTTTGATTATCCCAAGCGATTAAACCTGCAAAAACAAGTACCATAACAATACTGATGATATAGTCCATTAGGCCACTATTTAAGAAGATATTAACAACCATGGCTAATATTAGACCAAATAAGGCTGCAATCAAAGCACGTCCGATACCACTCAAATCCTTTTTGATGACTACTCCGACGAATGCCATGACAAAGAAAAGGGCTGCACTGGAGATAAAGGCTGTTAGGACTGTACCAGGAAGGTAAAGCGATACAATGAAACTTAGTGAAAAACCGTTGACCGCAGAATATAATAGAAATATTGGAAATGCCGCTGGACTGTTCCTTAACGCTAAACCACTTGCAAATAACACTAGAGCAACTTCAACGACTCCTGTCACAATTAACCATATGCGGGCGTTAAGCATTAACTGTACGAGAACATCTTGGAAGGTTGTTAACATCAAGGCTGAAACAAGTGCAGATAAGGCAATCCCAATTCCTACAAAAGCATAAACTTTTGCATAAAATTGATTCAAACCAGAACGTTCTTGAATAATTGTTTGATTCATATCTTTTTCTCCTTATGAAATCTTTTTACTGATTATAACAAAAATAAATTGATTTAACTCAAATAAAACATGAGTATGCCTGCCGCAATGGCAACATTGAGACTTTCCGCCTGCCCTTTCATGCTAATGTGAACCAGTTGGTCTGCCTGATTTGTCATGAATAAACTAATGCCCTGACCTTCATTTCCCATGACCAAGGCAAAATTCTCTAGTCGAGCAAGCTCACGATAATCTTTAGAGTTTTGGGATAAAGTAGTGGCTAGAATCGGCAAATGACTCTTTTTCGCCTCTTCAACAAATGTATCAACAGGCATCCGATAAATAAGTAAATGGAAATGGCTACCCTGCATGGAGCGAAGAGTCTTGAGACTGTATATATCAGCCGACTTGCTGGAAACGATGACTCCTGAAAAACCTGCCGCATCTGCCGTCCGTATCATGGTCCCTACATTTCCAGGATCCTGCACATCTTCTAAGAAAAGATATTTACCTGAGGTAAAATCCGGCAACAGCTCCTCTTCCTTTTGAACAATAGCTACAATGCCCTGAGGTGTTTGTGAATCAGCCAAATCAAGCAAGATGTCTTCCGTTACCAAGACTGTCTGAGGATAGTCAGCTAATTTCCCCCCATGTTCTACCAAGGCAAAAATTTTCTCAATCGTTGCTCCTGCCTGAACAGCTTCCTCAAATAAATGCCAGCCCTCAATTAAATAAGAAGATTTTCGATATTTTTTTTGATGCAATTTCTTGGCATTTTTTACCACAGAATTCGCTTTAGAGGTTATAATAGTCATAGGAATATTATAACACAATCAAGGAGGTTTGGTATGCAAAAGGTCAAAATGATTGCACAGGGACGCGTCCAAGGTGTTGGCTTTCGTTGGGGTGTCTATACCCTTGCGCTCGAACTAGGCGGAATCACCGGTCGGGTCTGGAACAACGATGACGGCACCGTCGAAATTCTTGCCCAAACAGAATCTTCTGCTATCATGGCTAAGTTCATCCAAGAGATCCGAAAAGGGCCAACTCCCTTCTCAAAAGTGACCTATCTCGACGTCCAATTGAGTAACTTTCCTTCCTATTCTGACTTCAAAGTCGCAAATTAGGTCTCTAGAACTATTGTATATTTTCAAAAAAAACAGTAGAATAGAAAGGTATAATTTTTAAAGAAGGAATAAAAACAGTGAAATCAATTAAACGAATCGCCCTCTCAATCATGGGAGTGGCTATGCTATTATTATTGACAGGATGTGTCCAGGTTGATAAAGCAACAGGTCAGCCAACCGGATTTATCTGGAATACCATCGGAGCACCTATGGCAGAGGCTATCAAATATTTTGCCAATGACCAAGGTCTTGGTTTCGGTGTTGGTATTATCATCGTAACTATTATCGTCCGCTTGATTATCCTTCCACTTGGTATCTACCAATCATGGAAGGCTACCCTTCACTCTGAGAAGATGAACGCCCTCAAGCATGTCCTTGAGCCACATCAGACTCGTCTGAAAGAAGCAACGACTCAAGAAGAAAAACTAGAAGCCCAACAAGCTCTCTTTGCTGCTCAAAAAGAGCATGGTATTAGTATGTTTGGTGGTGTAGGATGTTTCCCTATCCTCATTCAAATGCCTTTCTTCTCTGCTATCTACTTTGCTGCTCAACACACAGAAGGTGTTTCTGAAGCTAGCTTCTTAGGTATTGCACTGGGTTCTCCAAGTTGGATTCTCATTGCCTGCGCAGGTGTTCTCTACTACATCCAATCACTCCTTTCTCTACACGGAGTTGAAGACGAGACTCAAAGAGAACAACTCAAGAAAATGATTTACATGAGTCCGTTGATGATTGTCATGTTCTCAATCTTCTCCCCAGCCAGTGTCACACTTTACTGGGTTGTCGGTGGTTTCATGATGATCCTTCAACAATTCATCGTCAACTACATCATTCGTCCAAAACTTCGTAAAAAAGTACGCGAAGAATTTGCAAAGAACCCACCAAAAGCAAGCAAAACTTCAGGCGCTCGCAAGGATGTGACTCCTGAATCAGCAGCAGTAATCTCAACTTCTAACAAGAAGAAAAACAAAAAACGCAATGCTGGTAAACAACATTCTAGATAAAAAATAAAAGGCTCGGATAAATTGCTGAGCCTTTTCTATAATCGAAAAGAGGCCGAGTTTCTCGGCCTCATTTTTTATATTATCCATGAACACGTTTCATGTAATCTTGATAGCTTTCTGTATCCATTAGTTCCTTAGCGTTCTTGACACGATCTGCTGTTGGAGGTTTAACTCCTTCAAGCGAATACGGAATGCCAAGTTCACGCCACTTGAACTCACCCATCGTGTGATAAGGTAGGATTTCAAACTTATCAACGTTTTTAAGAGTTTTCACGAACTTACCAAGTTCAATCAAATCCTCATCTCTATCTGTCAAACCAGGTACGAGAACGTGACGAATCCAGACAGGTTTCCCAATATCTGACAAGTATTGAGCACAAGCTAAAATGGTTTTGTTACTTTGACTGGTTACAATCCTATGTTGAGCATCATTAATTTCTTTGATATCAAGAAGAACCAAATCAGTCACAGCCATTAATTTATCAAATTTTTCAAGATAGCGTGGCTTGTTACGGAATGGAAGAGCACAGGTATCTAAGGTACAGTGGATGCCTTTTTCTTTTGCCTTTGTAAAGAGGGCAATCAAGAAATCGATTTGGAGAAGAGCTTCTCCTCCACTGACTGTAATACCACCCTTGTCTCCCCAGAAGCCACGATAGCGAAAGGCTTCTTCCAAGACATCATCTACTGTTCGAACACGAGATTTATTGGTCTCCATAGCCCATGTATCCGGGTTATGGCAATATTGGCAACGCATCTGACAGCCCTGCAAAAAGACAATGAAACGGATTCCAGGACCATCTACCGCCCCAAAACTCTCTGTCGAATGCACCATTCCTGTCACTTGTCCGTAGTCTATTGTTTCTTCTGACATCACGTCACCTTCCTTGAAACCGTTTTATAATTTTATTATATCACGCTTGAAAGGAAAAACAATAGATTTTGTCTATTTTTTAGAAAACAATCTGTTTTTCACTTTCAACTTTCATGATTTTCAAAATTCTTCTAGTCCTTGTCAAAGTCAAAGCCATAGAGAGTCGCAAAATAGTCCTCAGGTCGCTCTGCTCTACGGATTAGTCGAGCACCTCCATCCTCTGTATAGAGAATCTCTGCCGAACGAAGTTTGGCATTGTACTGGTATCCCATAGAAAAGCCATGGGCACCTGTATCATGAATCACTAACAAATCACCAATTTCTGTTTGAGGCAACTCACGATTTACTGCAAACTTGTCGTTGTTTTCACAAAGAGAACCAACAACATCAACCATTTCAGTCTGACCATCAGGATGCATCATGTTAGTAATATGATGGTAAGCACCGTACATAGCTGGTCTCATAAGATTGACAGCTGACGCATCTACTCCTAGATAAGTACGGTAGGTTTTCTTTTTATGAGTAACTTTTGTAACGAGAATGCCATGAGGTGCCAACATAAAGCGACCTAGTTCTGTAAAGATTTTAACCTGACCAAGATCTGCTGGCGTAAGAACTTCTTCATAAACCTGACGAACTCCCTCACCAATCAAGGCGATGTCATTTGGCTCTTGATCTGGACGATAGTTGACTCCGATACCTCCAGAAAGGTTGATAAAGTCCAGCGAAATACCCAACTTTTCCTTGATTTCTACTGCTAACTCAAAGAGCTGACGTGCTAATTCTGGATAGTAGAGGTGGGTCACAGTATTGGAAGCTAGGAAGGAATGAATCCCAAAGGTTTTAGCTCCCTTTTCTTTCAGGATAGCAAAGGCTTCAAAGAGTTGCTCCTTAGTCATCCCGAACTTAGCTTCACCAGGATTATCCATAATGTCTGTCCCTAGTTCAAATACGCCACCAGGATTATAACGGCAAGAGATAATCTCAGGGATGCCTGCTGCACGTTCCAAATGCTCTATATCTTCAAAGGCATCTAAATTAATCGTCGCACCTAATTCACGGGCATAAGCGTACTCTTGGTCTGGAGTATTGTTAGATGAAAACATCATATCAGAACCAGCAAATTCTAGCTTATGACTCATCAAGAGTTCTACATAACTAGAACAATCCACTCCACATCCTTCTTCTTGCAAAATCTTCAAGATAGCAGGGGTTGGGGTTGCTTTTACTGCGAAGTATTCTTTAAATCCTTTATTCCAAGAAAAAGCTTGATTAACTGCGCGTGCTTTCTCGCGAATCCCTTTTTCATCGTAGAGGTGGAAAGGGGTTGGAAACTCTTCGACGATTTTTTCTAAGGCTTCACGTTTAATAAATGGTGTTTTCATAGGGCTCCTTTATATTCATTATCAAAGAAAGGCTGGGACGAAAGTTCCAACCTTTAAGTATCATATTCTCTCTTATTTTTCTGTTTCGAAGATGTTCCCAACTTCAACTTCAATTTGTTGATTCTTCACATCAATATTTGTGACTTTCAAGAGTGATTTGTAGTCAAACTGCTGTTCGCGATCTTCTTGAGCATTGTCAGCAAAGACGGCTACTCCAGCCAACTCTGAATCAAACTCTGTTAAAAGGCTAATCATACCATTAATAGTCCCTCCGCCTTTCAAGAAGTCATCAACAATCAAGACACGACTTCCTGCCTTAAGACTACGTTTTGAAAGGAACATTTTTTCAATACGGTCACTAGATCCTGAGACGTAGTTGACACTAACAGTTGAACCCTCAGTGATTTTCAAGTCACGACGGACAATGACAAAAGGTACGTTGAGAACATTGGCTACTGCATTTGCAAGCGGAACCCCTTTGGTCGCTACCGTCATAACAGCATCAATCTTTTGGTCCATAAAGCTCTTAGCAATAATACGACCGATATTTTTCAAAATAGCTGGAGTGCTAAGGAGATCAGACAAATAAATGTAGCCACCTGGAAGAATGCGGTCGCTCTCTGAAAGTTTATCGCGAAGCTCTTCGATGATTGTTTTGGACTCAAGGGTAGAGATAGATGGTGTGAAAATAACCCCACCACCAGCGCCTGTCACAGTTTGGATATGACCAATTTCAATTTCTTCAAAGGCGCGCTTAATAATGACAATATCTTCTGAAATAGAAGATTTGGCAGATTCATACTTTTCCGCAAAGGTATTGAGACTGGTTAATTTGTATGGATTGTTAATCAAATAATTGGAAATAACAACCATCCGATCACTTCTTCTTAATTTCATTAGTTATTCACCATTCTTTTTAATTAGTCTTTTTCTCATTATAACACACTAAAGCAAAAAAAACGAACTTTATTGTCTAAATAAAGCTCATTTTTTAGTTTCTAGTCTAATTTTGGCTTGTAGAAGGAACGATTGTCCATTGCAAAGACTTTATTGGTCATTTCACCCTCATCAACAAGGGCGAGAGCTGTTGACATCATCATCATGCTAGCATCTAGATTATCAATCATATGAATAATTTCAGCTTCCATCACACGAGGACGAACAGGACTACCATACTCAAGCAAACCATGATGGCTGAGAATCACATGACGCAAGAGTACCACTTCTTCTCGGGTATCATCAATGCCAAGTTCCATAACCGCTTTGGTAATCTCGCTATCAATCAGAGCGATATGGCCGATAAGATTTCCTCTCACTGTATACTCTGTCTGGTCTGGGCCTGTCAACTCAATAACCTTAGCTAGGTCATGCAACATAATCCCAGCGTAGAGCAAGCTCTTATTAAGCTGTGGGTAGACATCTGCAATTGCCTCTGCTAAACGAACCATAGTCGCTGTATGATAAGCAAGCCCTGTTTCAAAGGCATGGTGGTTGGTTTTTGCAGCTGGATAGGAATAAAATTCTTTATCATATTTGGTATAGAGAGCTCGAACGATTCGTTGCCAGATAGGATTTTCAATTTTGAAAATCATCTGCGCCATATACTCACGGATTTCCTTAACATCCACTGGTGATTTTACCTTAAAATCTGCTGGGTCATTTGGTTCGCCAGGTTGTGGTAAGCGAAGGGTGATTTGATTAACCTGTGGGGTGTTATTGTATACCTCACGACGTCCCTGCATGTGAACAACTTTCCCTGCAGTAAAAGCTTCGACGTTATGAGGTTGGGCATCCCAGAGTTTCCCTTCAATTTCCCCACTGTCATCTTGGAAAGTGAAAGCCAGGTAATTCTTCCCAGCACGTGTCTGTCTTAGGTCAGCTGACTTGATTAGGTAAAAGCCCTCAAAAAGCTCATCTTTCTTCATGTGACTAATCTTCATATTCTTCCTCACCTTCTTGGAACTGGAGTAGATCAAGCGCAGGCTCACCTTCTGATAACTCAATGTGACGGAGCGTTCGCTCGATAGCTGTAGTACGACGGTTTAATAAATCATCAATATTGCCAGAGGCATGTTGGAGATGTTTTTGTGTCTTGACCAAAATCCCCCCAAACTTGCCAAACTCGGTCTTGACACTGGCAAGAGTCTTGCTGATATGGTCGGCACTCTTTTGGATATTGAGAGTTTTGAAGCCAACTGATAGAGAGTTAAGAAGGGCTGATAAGGTACTTGGCCCTGCAACGATAATCTGCTCCTCCCGTCTCAAACCATCAAAGAAAATCGGATTCCTAACGATTTCTGAATAGAGACCTTCTGTCGGAACAAACAAAACTCCAAAATTGGTCGTTCTTGGCGGTGCTATGTACTTGTTCTTAATATCCTTGGCAAAACGCTTAACACTTGTTTGGAGAGATTTGCGACAATTTTCGATTTCATCCTTATCACCTGCTTCATAGGCTTCTTCAAGGCGGTAATAAGCTGCCAGTGGAAACTTAGAGTCAATCGGTAGATAAACATATTCCTGGTCACCTTGCCCAGGCAACTTGATGGCGTACTCGACTCGCTCACTCGAATTTTCAACCGTTGCAAATTCTCGTTCATACTGGGCAGGTGTCATGATATCTTCAATAATCTGTCCCAGTTGTAATTCACCCAGAATTCCTCGGGTCTTAGTTCCAGAAAGAACTTTATTTAGCGCACCAACATCACGCGCCACCGTCTGCATTTCACCTAGACCTCGATTGACAGACTCCAGTTGCTTGGAAACTGTCTCGAAGGAGGCCTGCAAGCGAGTTTGCAAGGTTTTTTCTAATTTTTCCTCGACTGTCTGACGCATCTGTTCTAAGCGTTGCTCATTTGACTCCTGCAAGGCCTGTAGTCGTTGGTCGGTCTTATCTCTGGTTTGGAGGAGGTTTTCATTCATCTCCTGGCGCACCTGAGTCAGACCTTGGTGCAATTCAATCCGCACCTCCTGCAAACGGTCGCTGACAGCCACTTCAAGATTTTTTTGATCCAGCTGGCTTGCTTGTCTGGCTTGCTCAAATCGATAATCCAGCTGGTCTGAGAGATTATCTGCCTGATCTTCTAGACTCTTGGTCAAATATTGCTCCTGCTTGTCCTGCCTTTGCCAAATGAGAAAGAGGCCGACTAGGTTAGCAATTAATAACAGTAGTAATACAATCTCCATCCTATCTCCTGTCCTTACTATGCAGTACGACCACATAGCCATCCGGGCATGTTACCGAAACTTCCCTATCTATATATTCGTTAGAAGCATAGACTTTCTTAAAGAAAAAGTTCTCCTCTGTCAATTCGTACTTGGCACCGATAATGGTCAGCTGACTATCCCTAACAGGCATAAAAGCAAGATAATCATAGTCTGACCGTGGTTCAAGTTGACTGGTCCCTTCTGGACAGTAACGAATCAAATTTTGTCCATCCTCAATCTCTATCTGACGCATATAGGGCGCCAATTTAGGATTGCTAGGCAGAAACACATTAGCCAGCATATGATCAATACGACCACCTAGGGCACCAAAAATGGTCACCTGAGCTTGAGGATTTTTTTCAAAAATCGTTAAAAGTGCTAGTTCCAGATCGGTATCATCTTTTTCTGGTTGGGCTTGAACAAAATGCTGGGCACGTTTTTGAATTGAATGACGTTCTTCTGCAGTCACAGAATCAAAATCCCCAACGGCTAAAGCAAGAGGAAGTTTTTTCTCCAGTACCCAGAGCGAGCCTCGATCCACACCGACAAAGCAGTCAAAATCTGTCCGGTAGTGGCCACGGTCTCCACCAGCAAAAACTGCAACCCTAGTCCAGTTCTTTTCTGAGAGCTTGCACTCGTTCATTGACATCTCCCTTGAAGACATAAGAACCTGCTACAAAGACTGTTGCACCCGCTTCTTTGGCTTGAGCTATGGTCTGATCATCAATCCCACCATCCACTTCAATTTCAAAATTCAATCCTTTTTCCTCACGAAGGGCAGCCAATTCACGTACCTTATCCATGGTTTCTGGCAGAAAGGCTTGCCCACCAAATCCAGGGTTAACTGTCATGACTAATACTTGGTCAACTAAGTGTAGTACATGCTTAATCGCCTCAACAGGTGTACCAGGATTAATGACGACTGAAGGTTTGACTCCAAGAGAACGAATTTTTTGAAGGGCCCCATGGATATGAGGTGTTGCTTCTGCATGGATGCTGATGATGTCTGCACCTGCACGCGCAAAGTCTTCTAAATGATGTTCGGGATTAGCTACCATCAAGTGACAATCAAAGACCATCTTGCTATGAGGACGAAGACTTTCGACTACACCTGCACCAAAGCTGATCTGAGGTACAAAGTGACCATCCATGATATCGATATGGGCATATTCAGCCCCAGTTGCTTCTAGGCGTTTAATTTCACGTTCAAAGTTGGCATAATCTGCTGCCAGAATTGACGGAGCAATCTTGTATTGAGACATAGGTTTCTCCTTATTTTGGAATTTTTTTGCTGACTTTTTTATAGGTTTCTCTACGATTTTCAATCTCACTGAGAAATTGTAGGTAGTTATCAAAACGGAAGGTGGCAATTATGCCCTCTTCTACTGCAGACTTAACCGCGCAAGAAGGTTCGTGGGTATGCGTACAAGTACGGAACTTGCAGTCTCGACTGACACTGGCAATTTCTGGAAAAGCTCGATTAAGGTCTTCTGCTGTTGTTACTTCGTAATCTAGCGATGAAAAACCTGGTGTGTCTGCGATTTTCCCACCATTGAGATTGTAAAAACTAACCGCTCGAGTAGTGTGACGACCACGACCCAGACTGTCTGAGATTTCTCCCGTTTCTAAATTGAGATCAGGTGCGATTTTATTGAGCAAAGTTGACTTTCCAACACCCGTCTGCCCCATAAAGACCGTAACCTTATCTGTCAACAAGGGTAAAAGTTCTTCTTTACTCGTCACAAAATCGTAACCAATAGCACGATAGGTTTTCTCGTAGAAATCCAGTTCTCTCCCATCTTTCAGTAAGTCCATTTTGGAAATATAGACGATAGGATGAATGCCCTTGTGCTCCAAAAGAACCAAGAAGCGATCCAGCAAGTTGCTATTAAAGTCAGGCTCTTTGACCGACATGATCACCACAGCTTGATCAATATTGACAATAGGGGGGCGAACCAGACTATTTTTTCGTTCATGAATCTTGAGAATATAACCTTCGGAATTTTCCTCCGCAGAAAAATCTACCCAATCTCCAACATAGGGCGTATGCCCCTTTTTACGAAAATTTCCACGCGCGCGTGTTTGATAAACCTGACCATCACTTTCCACATAGTAGAAGCCGGCCAAAGCTTTAATGATTTGTCCTTGCATCTTAGAGTCCTTGTCCTTTAAGCGCATCTGCTAGACTAGCAAATTCTTCTAAGCCCAGAGCTTCACCACGCACACTCGGTGACAAGCCTGCCTGGTCCAAAGCCTTGGTCAGCTTATCCTTGACTTCATCAGTTTTCCCAAAGTAGCCTATCAAGTTGTTCCACAAGGTCTTACGACGATGAGTGAAACTAGCCTTGGAAACCTTAAAGAAGAAGTTCTCATCTTTCACTGCTACAGCCGGTTCTGGACGACGTACCATTTTCAGGATAGCTGAGTCCACATTTGGTGCTGGCACAAAGACCGTACGGGGTACGATAAAAGCAACCTTGGCTGTCATGTAATACTGAACGGCAATCGACAAGCTACCGTAAGCCTTGGTATTTGGCTTAGCAGAGATACGATCTGCCACTTCTTTTTGCATCATAACCACAAACTCACTAAATGAAATGCCACTTTCAATCAAGTGCATGAGAATAGGCGTCGTGATATAGTATGGCAAGTTGGCTACTACCTTGATTGGTAAATCAGGATTTTTGAAATTTTGGATATGTTGCGCTAGGTCAACTTTTAGAATGTCCTCGTTGACTACAGTCACATTGTCAAAATCCCGCAAAGTATCCGCTAGGATTGGTACCAAGCGGTGGTCAATCTCAAATGCCATGACTTGAGCTGCACGCTCAGCTAAAAACTCAGTCAAGGCACCAATTCCTGGCCCAATCTCGATGACATTGACTTGGTCATCAATTTCAGCCGTATCCACAATTTTTTGAAGGATATTGGTATCGGTCAGGAAATTTTGTCCGAAGGACTTTTTAAAGGTAAAACCGTGACGCTCCAGCACTGCCTTGGTCACGCTATAATCTGCAATTCTCATGTATTCTCTTTTCTATCTCTTAACCATCATATAAAAAATCAACCGAATTACTAGTGCAAGTATAAACAAATATACTAAACCATTCCTCCACTTGTTCGCTTTTGTATCGGCTCCAGTCATATCGCCCCCTTGCTTATCATCTTGAGGGTTCATTTTATTCAGTTCATCCTGATAGGCAACCGAATCTAGAATATTATCTTCTGGCAATAATTCTGAAGCATAATAATCAGGAAAGCCCATAGCAAGAACAATTAGGTTCTTTTCTGTCAAAGAAAAATCTAAATCTTTGGGTTGATTTTCCCGAATAGCTCCTATATTTTTTAACAGTTTATCAGAAACAACAGACACTTGGTCCATAAAAACAACATCTAAGACATCAAATCCGAGTACATCACCATCTTTGACATTTGCAAGAATATAACGAACAAAGGCATCATATAGTTGCACGGATTGTGGGACATTTTCTTCTAAAAAAGACCGGTTTTGGAGGGCGTTTTGCCGGAATTTTTCAATAGGAAGCAAGATATCTACATTCTGCTCTTGGTAAAACTTTTCTGCTTGCTCTTCATCTTCTTCGAGTTTTTCTGCTGTTTTCCAGAGAGCAATAGGAGTTCTTAAATCTTCTTCATCCCAAAACAATTGCCAAAAATAGGGTATCGTGTAAATTCCCTCTGTTAGAATACGAGCTTCATCTCCGTTTTTTAAGTAAATATAACTTCTATTTGCCATATCATTTCCTTTCACAATCTTTGAAAAAAGGTAGTGGTTCAAGTAGGATGTAGATAAAACTATATAGTTTCCCAATGTAAAGAAACTCTCTAACCGTTAGCTCTGCCTTCTAGTTCCTCACTAAACTTTTGCATTTCTTTAAAAGCTGTTAGGCTAACATAAGCACCCGCTTCATAATACTCCGTTGGATTAATGGCATAGTCAAAAACTTCAATCATGCCCCCCGCTTCTTCAATCATTCCATTCCATTTTTCGTCAAAGACCATTCGCAGACGTTTCCAATCGGTAAATACTGGCACAGAATTTCTGCCATCTTTTCCTTCTTTGACTGGAATGTTGAAACTAGAATCTTTTTCCAAGACAAAGGAGCTTCCTTCCTGACTATCGTCCTTAAATTCTGAAGCCGCATCTAAAGGAATTAGGAATTTTGCTTTCAGCATAGCTTCTGAAAAAAACTTATAATAGAGCTTGTAAATTACTTCTTCATCTTCTGTCGTCGGGCTATCCAATTGTCCCATCAGCAACATCCATCTTACTAGGTCAGGATTCATTACAGGAACTTGTATTTCTGGCAAATTAGAAAAATCTGGTTTTTGAACCAAGGCCGAGGCACTGATGCTAACTTCCTTGGAATTAAAGATTGCTCCCAAGGCACCATTTAAGTAAAAGGCTGTCCCAAGGAAATTCTCAATCCCTTTTTTATCTTCCGTATTTTCAATCAGTTTTACGACTGAGTTTGGTCGACTATCAATGGTTTCCTTGAATTGGCGATACCAAGATGGTGTCAAAAGCATGATCATGGGATCAGTACATAGGTATCCCTCTTCTCCCCTGTCATAGGTCGTTGAGAAAAGATAGGGTTCGCCTGTTTTTTCTGAATAAACTGCATAAACAGAATCTGCTGCTAACAACTTATCCTTGACAATTTCTGCTAGACGCTCTAACTTGCGGGTGTTAGCTTGATAGCTTTCTTCACTTTCAGTTTCCTGATTTTGACGGCATTTCCATAAAAAGAGGCGTAAAATCTCTACGCTATCATCAAGACTAGATGCCAAATAGTCTTCATTAGTCAATTGACCTTCTTGAATGGCTACAAAAGCACGATAAAGAGCATCTGAATAGCTAGATAATTTTTGCTCTTCATCAACACCTGAACTAAAGAGTACACTTCCTTTTTTCAATTTATCCAAAGAAGGAATCCTATCAACCACTAGATGCGCGAGAACTTCATCAGTAAGACTATCTGCATCTTTGTTTTGACTGCTAAGTTTTTTTACTTCTACAGAGCCAAGAATTTCCATTCCTTGGTCGGGATTGCAAAATTGCAACTGATCCCCAACATTCAGACTACCTTCTAAACTCCCTACAATCAATAATTGATTCGTTTCCTTCATCGGGAACAAATCTAGAACACCCAAGCAAGCATTGCCTTTCGCCTCTTCTGCTTCCTTATTGGATTCAGTTATTTCAGTTGTTTTTGTTGCGTCTGTCTTTTTTAAAAAATCAAAGATTCCCATAACTTTTCCTCATTATCTCCACTTAGAGCCACTTTTCTAATGCTTGCAAGCAAGCCTAATTAAACCGTTTATGATTACTTCTATTGTATCATATTCCCCTTACATTTTGGGGAGTTTCTCAATTCTCATATGATTTCATGGCATCTTCAACTTCAGCTAAACGGATGCCAAATAATTCCAAACGCTTGAGAAGTTGCTTCCCATTGGAATAACCGATACGAAGATTCTCTCCTAGATATTCTCTGCGTTTTCGGCTGTCTGCTCCAGCTAGAAACCCTAATCGAATCAAGTCACTACGGCTAATATCAAAATCACTTTCTACTTCAAATTGCTCTGTCACTTGTTCCAGTGCTATTTTCAAGTCTTCGTAGCTAGCGTGTTCGATTCCTAGAGAACGCCCCTTGGTCTTGGACTTAGGCACTGCCTCATCACGTTTGAGAAAGGCGTGTTGAACTGTCGGAATAGCTGTCATAATCATCCGACGAATGCGTTCCCCATTAAAGTCAGGATCTGTAAAGACAATCACCCCATGACGTTCGTGTAGACGTTGGATCCGTTCAAGGTCTTGTTCATTGATAGCCGAACCACGAGTCTCATAGGTCTCCACATCAAAATAACGTTTGAGATTGGCCGTATCATCACGCCCTTCGACTACGATGACTTGGGAAATTTTCTCTTTCATGATTTATGTTCCAATCCAAAGATGCCTTCTGCATTGGCACTGGTCGCAGTAGCTATTTCTTCTGTTGTCATGCCACGTAAGTCGGCGATAAAATCCACTACATAGCGCGTATAAGCTGTCTTGTTTTCGCGACCACGTTTGGGAACGGGTGCCAAGTAAGGGGCATCCGTTTCTACCAAAATCTTGTCCAATGGTAATTCTTTAGCTGCCTCCTGTATGTCAGTCGCCTTCTTGAAAGTTACCACCCCAGAAAAGGAAATAGTCATGCCAAGCTCTACAAACTTCTCAGCCCACTCCAGTGAACCTGAGAAAGAGTGCATGATACCACCACGGGGACCAACTCCCTCACTCTTAATAATCTCATAGGTATCTTCTAGCGCATCACGGGTATGGACCACAAAAGGCAAATCCAAATCCTTAGATAGCTGAATCTGACGACGAAAAACTTGCTCCTGCACTTCTTTAGGGGCTGTCATCCAGTGATAGTCCAAACCAATCTCACCCAAGGCAACAACTTTGGGATGTTTTAGTTTCTCCAACAGGTAATTCTCAACATCCTCTGTATAGGTCCCTGCCTCTGTTGGATGCCATCCAATTGTCGCATAGAGTTGGTCATACTTGTCCACCAATTCTAAAGCACGCTCAATCGTCGGCTTGTCAAAACCAACAATATTCATCCGAGTCACACCCATTTCAGCTGCTAAGGCAAGCTCTTCTTCTTCACGTCCCAAAAATTCCTCTATATTTAAATGTGTATGAGTATCAAAAATCATTTATATTTCCTCGTTTTTTCTACCTTCTATTATACCAAAAAAACTAGTCGCATCCTTATAGGAAAAAAATATTTTGAAATCAATGATTTTCCCTTGACGGTATTTTTTCATAGCAGTATAATAGCTCTTGTTGAAAATTTCAAAAAAGGAAAGAAAATGTTTACAAAACTTAAATATACCTTTATCGGTCGTCCTCTAAAATCCTTAACTGAGGGTGAAGGAGGACTTCTTGGAAAAACACAAGCACTTGCAATGCTCTCAAGCGATGCCCTTTCATCTATCGCCTATGGGCCTGAGCAGGTCGTCCTTGTCTTGGCTAGCCTATCTCCGCTTGCTATTTGGTGGAGTCTCCCTATCGGCATTTTTGTCCTCTTGCTACTTGCTAGTCTAACCATTTCTTACCGACAAATCATTCACGCCTACCCTCAAGGTGGGGGTGCCTATATGGTAACACGAGAAAATCTTTCTCCTAAGCTCGGTTTGATTGCTGGGGGAAGCTTGCTTGTTGACTATATGCTAACAGTAGCCGTATCCGTGGCTGCAGGAGCTGATGCTATCACAGCAGCACTTCCTGCTCTCCATCCCTACAACCTCCACATCTCCATTTCTCTAGTATGTTTGCTCATGCTTTTAAATCTGCGAGGCTTGAGGGAATCTGCTAGTTCGCTGATGATCCCTGTCTATCTCTTTATCTTTAGTACGGTCTTCCTCTTATTGTTTGGTATTTTCCAACTATTGACAGGTTCTCTCAGCTATCATGCAACTTCTGCAATTGGTCAAACTGTCCCAAGTCTCTCAATTGTCCTGATTTTAAGAGCCTTTACCAGCGGTTCAGCTTCATTAACCGGGGTTGAAGCAATCTCAAATGCTGTTCCATTTTTCAAAACTCCTAAAGAGAAGAACGCTGCTCAGACACTGACCATCATGTCTCTGATTCTTGGATTTCTATTTGCAGGAATTACCTTCCTAAACTACTGGATGGGGATTACTCCACAACACGGAGAAACAATCCTCTCACAGATGGCTAAAGGAATTTTAGGGGATTCAGCTCTCGGCCAAGTTGTTTATTATCTCTTCCAATTTTCAACAGCTCTAATCCTAGCCGTAGCTGCAAATACTGGTTTTTCTGCCTTTCCGATGCTGGCCTACAACATGGCCAAGAACAAGTACATGCCCCATCTTTTTATGGAGAAGGGAGACCGCCTAGGTTACTCAAACGGTATCTTAACACTAGCCTTTGGCGCTATGATTCTTCTGCTCATTTTTAACGGAAATACGGAACGCTTGATTCCTCTTTATACTATTGGAGTTTTCGTACCTTTTGCTCTTTCTCAAACAGGGATGATTCGCCACTGGAAAAAAGAAAAAGGCTCTCATTTCTTAAAATCTGCCTTTGCAAATATCCTCGGTGCCATCATTTGTTATGCTATCGTTCTTATCTTACTCTTCTTCAGACTTGGAGATATCTGGCCCTTCTTCCCAATTATCCTAGTCTTAACCTTCCTCTTTTTAGCCATCCACAGTCATTACCAAAAGGTGGCTAAACAACTTCGACTTTATGAAGGAATTCAAAAGAAAGCCTACGATGGCAATGTCGTCCTTGTCTTAGTGGGAAATGTGACTCGAGTTAGCGTCGGAGCGATTAATTACGCTCAAAGCATAGGAGATGAGGTTTTGGCTATGCACATCTCCACCAAGGAAACGGAGGAAAAAGACCAAGAAATCCTTCAAGAATTCGCTGACTACTTCCCAAATATCACTCTCAAAAATATTACTACTAGCTATCGCGATATCATCACACCAACCGTTCGCTATGTTCGAAAAATTTCTCAAGAAGCCAAGAAAAAGAACTACACAGTTACAGTTCTAGTACCCCAATTTATCCCTAACAAGCCTTGGCAAAATATCCTCCACAATCAAATGAGCCTCAAACTCAAATATGCACTCAGATGGCACGAAGATGTCGTCGTAGCTAGCTACTCTTATCATTTGAAAGAATAAAGAAAAGCTCAAAATCAGAAATTCACCTTCTGGTTTTGAGCTTTTTTCTATATGTCGTCTTTCCAATACATCTTCTAAAGGTTTTATTCTAAAACAGGTATTTTAGAAAATTCACTTTTTTAGGCAACAGAAAAGTCAGTAGGCTCGAGTTCCTACTGACTTCTTTGTTTAATTCGTTTGGATTATGCAGCCAAAACTTTGCGTCCTTTGCGACGACGAGCTGCCAATACGCGACGACCGTTTTTAGTTGACATACGGTTACGGAATCCGTGTTTGCGCGCACGACGAAGTTTACTTGGTTGATAAGTACGTTTCACGATGAATACCTCCTCATAGATTTTGTATTCGTTTAGCCGGCTATAAAGTGATCAGTTACTAAACATACTTTACTATTCTATCTGATTCTTACTTATTTGTCAATAGCTCTGACAAATGTTTCCAGCTTTTTTGCTATGAAAGCCTTATCTACGATACTGCTTCAAGAAACGAGTCATCTTCTCTTGGATTTGGGCCAACTCATCGACACGTGGTAGATAAACGATACGAAAATGATCTGGTTCTTTCCAGTTAAAGCCACGTCCATGTACCAAAAGCACCTTTTCTTGTTTCAAGAAATTAAGGACAAATTGTTCATCGTCATCGATACGGTACATATTGCGGTCGATTTTAGGGAAGATATAAAGACCCGCTTTTGGCTTAACAGCTGATAAACCAGGGATATCTTGAATGGCATTATAAATAAAGTTTCTTTGTTCATAGATGCGACCACCTGGCAAGAGCAATTCATCCACTGACTGGTGACCACCTAGGGAGGTTTGAACTACCTGCTGGGCAAGTACATTCGAACAGAGGCGCATATTTGAAAGCATATTGAGACCTTCAATGTAGCCTTTTACGTGATGTTTAGGCCCAGACAAGACCATCCATCCTACACGGAATCCAGCGATACGGTGAGATTTAGACAAACCATTCATGCTGACACAGAAAAGGTCTGGAGCCAAACTTGCTACTGGTGTGTGGACATTCCCATCCATAACCATACGGTCGTAGATTTCATCCGCAAAGATAATCAAGTCATTTTGACGAGCAATCTCAATAATATCTAGCAAGAGTTCTTTGGGATAGAGGGCACCTGTTGGATTATTTGGATTGATCAACACAATAGCCTTGGTATTTGAACTAATCTTAGACTTGATATCATCTAGGTCTGGATACCATTCAGCTTCTTCATCACAGAGGTAGTGTACGGCATTTCCTCCAGCCAAGCTAACTGCTGCCGTCCAAAGAGGATAGTCAGGCATAGGAACTAAGACTTCATCGCCGTTATCCAAAAGCCCCTGCATAGACATAACAATCAGCTCACTAACCCCATTTCCAAGGTAGATATCATCGATATCTACATTTGGGAAATTTTTCAGTTGGCAATATTGCATAATCGCTTTACGAGCCGAAAAGATTCCTTTAGAATCTGAATAACCTTCGCTATCACGCGCATTCATAATCAAGTCATGAATCACCTCATCCGGAGCTGTAAAGCCAAACTCAGCTGGGTTCCCTGTATTCAAACGAAGAATTTTTTCTCCATTTGCGCGCATGCGCATAGCTTCTTCCAAAACTGGACCACGAATATCATAAGCCACATGCTCTAATTTGATTGATTTGTTAAATTCTTTCATTTGAGTTCCTCTATTCATCAGGATAGTTAATATTATACCACTCCAAAACAAAATCGTAAATTGCCTAGTACTATTCCACAAAAAAACCTTGCTTAACGCAAGGTAACAGGACAAATCCGATTTCTTTCTATTTTTGGAGAAGAAAGAGTTGATAGGTTCTCTAAATAATGGCCAATAGCGACCAAAATCCTTATAGAAAAACTCTTGTGATCGAAAACAAGGTCTTTGTAGCGGATGGTAACTGCATAGATGAGGAATCTCTCCTTACATCCAGCAAAACGCAAAGAAAAAATAAGTAGACTCACCAACATTAAATGTAATGTCTGGGCTAATACGAGTCTCATTGTAAAGAATATACCATCGCATTACTTTATTTCCCTTGCCCTGTCACCTCATATTATACAATAAAATCTTTGCATTTTCAAATAAGTAAACACAAAAAAAGAACTCAATATATGAGTTCTTTTTAAGGTACTATTTTGCAATTTCTTCCAACATTTTTTCGATGTGCTGGATGGATTTTTCGCGTCCAAGCAAGTAGATGGTATCTGGCAATTCAGGACCATGCATTTCACCTGAAACGGCGATACGGATAGGCATGAAGAGGTTCTTCCCTTTGATACCTGTTTCCTTTTGGACTGCTTTGATTTGTGGGAAGATATTTTCTGCCACAAACTCTTCGTCTGACATGGCTTCAAGTTTTGCTTTGAAGGCTTCAAGTACCGTTGGCACTGTTTCACCAGCCATGACTTCTTTCTCAGCTTCTGTCAATTCTGGGAAGTCTGAGAAGAAGAGGTCTGTCAATGGAACGATTTCATCCACTGACTTCATTTGTGGTTTGTAGAGTTCCACCAATTTCTCAGCCTTGTCTGTCAAACGTCCTGCTGCTTCGAGGAATGGTTTGGCCATTTCAAAGATGGTCGCAAGATCCGCATTCTTGATATACTCATTGCTCATCCAGTCCATTTTCTTTTGGTCGAAGGCTGCTGGAGACTTGCTGAGGCGGTTTTCATCAAAAAGTTTGATCAGTTCTTCGCGAGAGAAGATTTCGTCTTCCCCACCAGGGTTCCAACCAAGAAGAGCGATAAAGTTAAAGACTGCTTCTGGAAGGTAACCTTTCTTCCGGTAATCTTCGATGAACTGAAGGGTATTGGTATCACGTTTTGACAACTTCTTACCAGTTTCAGAGTTGATGATCAAGGTCATGTGACCAAATTCTGGTGCTTCCCAACCAAGAGCTTCATAGACCATGAGCTGTTTTGGTGTATTAGCAATATGGTCATCTCCACGGATGACGTGAGAGATTTGCATATCGTGGTCATCGATTACAACGGCAAAGTTGTAAGTTGGGTATCCATCTTTCTTTTGGATGACCCAGTCACCACCGATATTGCCACCTTCAAATTCGATATCACCTTTGACCATATCATGCCATTTGTAGATACCTGACTCATTGACTGCCAAACGAACCGTTGGAATCACACCTGCTGCTTCACGTTCTGCGATATAAGCTGCTTTTTCTTCTTCGCTCATGCCAAGGTATTCGTTGATGTAGCGAGGTGTTTCACCAGCTGCTTCTTGGCGTTCACGTTCTGCTGCCAACTCTTCTTCTGTAACGTAAGATTTGTAGGCTTTTCCTTCGGCTAGCAATTGGTCAATGTATTTTTGATAGAGTTCCAAACGTTCAGACTGGCGGTAGTTTTCATGAGTCTCTGGACTTTCATCCCAGTCCATGCCCAACCAACGAAGGTTTTCAAGCTGAGAACGTTCTCCGTCTTCAACGTGGCGCTTACGGTCAGTATCCTCGATACGGATGATAAAAGTTCCACCATGGTGGCGAGCATACAAGTAGTTAAACAATGCTGTACGGGCATTTCCGATGTGTAGTAGTCCTGTTGGACTTGGTGCATAACGCACACGAATATCTTTTGACATATCTTCTCCTATAAAGTATCTAGGCGTCTGCCTTTTTGCTCTCTATATTATATCACAAGTCGTTCCAGAGTCCAATTTCTCTTTTCGAGAAATAGTAAAAAGAGTGGTAAAACCACTCTTTTTTAAAGCTATTATAGACGAGCGTTGAGTTCTTTGCTCAATTCTTCAAAACCTGGTTTTCCAAGAAGGGCAAACATGTTACGTTTGTAAGCTTCAACACCTGGTTGGTCAAATGGATTAATAGCATTCAAGTAACCTGAAAGGGCAATAGCCAATTCGAAGAAGTAGATAGTGTAGCCAAGAGTGAAGGCATCTTGCTCAGGAAGAGTCACGTACATGTTTGGTACGTCACCGTCAGTGTGGGCAAGAAGAACACCGTCAGTTGCTTTTTTGTTAACGAAGTCAACGTCTTTTCCTTGAAGGTAACCAAGTCCGTCAAGGTCTTCTTCCAAAGTAGGGATGATCACGTTCTTACGTGGTTTGTCAACGCGGACAACTGTTTCAAACATGATACGAGTTCCTTCTTGGATAAATTGACCCAATGAGTGCAAGTCTGTTGAGAAGTTTGCTGAAGTTGGGTAAATCCCTTTTTGGTCTTTCCCTTCTGACTCACCAGCCAATTGTTTCCACCATTCTGAGAAGTATTGAAGAGATGGCTCGTAGTTTACCAAGATTTCAGTTGCATAACCTTTACGGTAAAGGATGTTACGAACTGCTGCGTATTGGTAAGCTTCGTTTTCTGAAAGTTTGTCTGAAGTGTAGTCTTTACGGGCAGCGTTCGCACCTTCCATAAGGGCTTTGATATCTGCACCTGATGCAGCGATTGGAAGCAATCCAACTGCTGTCAAGACTGAGAAACGTCCACCGATATCATCTGGAACCACAAATGTTTCCCAACCGTTAGCATCTGCTTCAACCTTAACAGCACCTTTTTGGCGGTCAGTTGTAGCATAGATACGTTTGTTAGCTTCTTCTTGTCCGTATTTCTTCACCAAGAGTTCTTTGAAGACACGGAAAGCGATAGCTGGTTCAGTAGTTGTACCTGATTTAGAAATTACGTTTACTGAGAAGTCTTTGTCTGCAACATACTCTACCAAGTCAGCAAGGTAAGTAGATGAGATTGAGTTCCCAGCGTAAAGGATTTGTGGCGCTTTGCGTTCTTCTTTTGTTTGCAAGTTTGCAAAGTGGTGGTTCAAGAAGTCAATGGCAGCTTTCGCTCCAAGGTATGATCCACCAATACCGATCACAACCAAAACATCGCTGTCTGATTTGATTTGTTCAGCAGCTTTCAAGATGCGGTCAAATTCTTCGCGGTCATAGTTTTCAGGAAGGTCCAACCAACCCAAGAAGTCGCTACCAGCACCAGTTCCTTTACGGATCAATTCGTCTGCTGCTGTAACTTGTGCTTGCATGTATTCCACTTCATGTGGTGCAACAAATTTGTCTAATACTTTTGAATAATCAAATTTAATATGTGACATAGTATTCCTCCAATATTTCTTCTTTTCTATCATAACGCTTACCTTGAATTTTTTCAAGTTTTTATACTGAATTTTTCCAAATTTTATCATAATTCAAACGTTTGCGTAAAAAATGTTACAATATTAAAATTTGAAGAAGCAATACAAGAAAACGACTAGATTTCTAGTCGTTACAATTCATTCAATAAATACTCAAATAATTCTAAGTTGCCATCTTCTTCATTGACCAGAAATTCTGGATGCCACTGCAAGCCGATAATGCGGTGTTCATCGATAGATTCGATTGCTTCAACAGTTTGGTCACGTGGATCTACAGCCGTCACACGGAAATTTGGTGCCAAGTCTTTAATGCTCTGACGGTGCACTGAGTTTACTTGACTTTCTTTACCAAACAATTTTGACACAACACTTCCATCAACTGTCTCAATGGAATGTGAAGTCCCAAAGGGTAGACCTTGCCAATGACCTTCAATCTCCTGATTGAGTGTACCACCAAAGGCAACATTGACAAGCTGAACCCCACGGCAAATGGCTAAGATTGGCTTATTCTGACGCAAGGCTTCTTGTAGAAGAGCGAGCTCAAACTCATCACGAGCTAGGTTATAATCATCACTATCAATCGTTTTTTCCTCACCATAAAACTGAGGGTGAACATTTTGTCCCCCAGTCAAGATGAGCTTATCAATCATTTCTACATAGTCATAGACCACTGACTCATCACCAACCGGAATGACCAAAGGAAGTCCGCCAACCTGACGAATACTCTCAGCAAATTTACAAGAGACTGATGAATGAATATTTTTACCTTCTGCGTCCACGGGACATAGATTTGCTGCAACTCCAACAACTGTTCTTGCCATTACTGATTTCCTTTCCTCTTCTATTGATAATCTTATCTTATCATCCTTCCCCACTCCTGTCTAATATGTATTTTTTAAGTCCGTGATAAATTTTTTTTATAAGAAAAAGTTGCCCAAAATTAGGACAACTTTTTTGCTTATACTCAATGAAAATCAAAGAGCAAACTAGGAAGCTAGCCGCAGGCTGTACTTGAGTACGGCAAGGGGACGCTGACGTGGTTTGAAGAGATGTTCGAAGAGTATTATTCAAAGATAAATTGATTGTGATAAAGTTCGGAGTAAAAGCCTCCAAGCTTGAGCAATTCGTGATGGTTTCCTTGCTCAATAACTTCACCGTCCTTAAGGACAATAATCTGATCTGCATTGAGAATGGTTTTTAAGCGATGGGCAATTACAAAACTAGTTCTTCCTGCCACGATAGCTTCCATGGCATTTTGAATCTTACTTTCTGTTACAGTATCAACGTTTGATGTTGCCTCATCCAAGATTAAGACCTGTGGATCTGTCATCAAGGTACGAGCAATAGAAATCAACTGCTTCTGACCGGTCGAGAAGACACTTTGGTCATCATCAATCAATGTATCATACTTTTCTGGCAAACTTTCGATATATTCATGGATGTGTGTAGCTTTAGCTGCTGCTTCAACCATTTCCTGACTGGCATCTGGCACACCGAATCGAATATTGTCACGAATAGTTCCGCTAAACAAAACAGAATCCTGTAGAACAATTCCCACCTTGCTTCGCAAACTATCCAGGTCAAATTCGCGGATATCTCTACCATCAAAGCTGATACTTCCTGCATCCACATCATAAAAACGATTAATCAAGTTCATAATGGTTGTTTTCCCTGAACCTGTCGGACCAACAACTGCAATCATTTTCCCTTTTGGAGCTGAAATGCTGACATCTTTCAAAATAGGTTTTCCTGGCAGGTAGGAGAAGTCTACGTTACGAATCTCCACACCCTCTTTTAATTCGCTAAAGGCTGGAGCATCTTGAGGACGAATTTCTTCTTCTGCATCAAACATTTCTTGGATACGGTCTGCACCTGTAAAGGCCAGTTGCAAACTTCCCCAACTCGCCGCTAACTGGATAATGGGTTGGTAATACTGTTGCGAAAACTGAGTAAACATGACAATCAAACCAAGTGCTGTTGCTGTCTCGATGTTCTTATCATTCAGTAATACAGCTGAACCTACAAAAATAACGACTGCTGTATTGACCAAACTCATTCCGTTCATAACAGGGAAAAGAATTCCTGAGAACATTCTTCCCTTGAAAGTGGCTTTTCGAACTCGTTCATTCTGCTCGACAAAACCAGCAATCACATCTTCTTGGATACCTTGAACGATAACTGCTTTTTGTCCAGAGATACTCTCATCCATATAAGCATTGAGTTTCCCAACTTCCTTTTGTTGAAGGTTGGTGTATTTCCGCGCTAGCTTCAGGATAAAGAACAACATGACAACTGCTATCGGAGTGCTAGCAGTCGTAATCAAAGCCAATGTAACATTTTTTGCAAACATGACAATCAGCAAGCCAATGTAAAGAGCAATATTGGTCATGACAGACACAAGACTTTCATTAAAAGCTTGGAGAATATTATCCAAATCACTGGTAAAACGTGACAGGATATCTCCATCTTGATGGCGGTCAAAGAAGGAAACTGTCAGGCGAGAAAGCTTGCCAAAAAGCCCCTTACGCATTTCATTTGTCGATTCGGCAATAATGCGACTCATCAAGATCATATAGATGAGACTAGATACCACGAGCGCAATCAAAACATAGGCAAGATTAATAAGGAGTCCGTATAGACTTTGCCAAACCATATCTGAATTTCCATTTTGATAGGCTATAACCAAATTAGCCAGCTCTGTGACTGTTTGACCTGCAAAAACTGGAAAGAGGGCTTGTGCTACCGTTGCAATGATAATCATAGTGATAACAACGACAAAGGATATCTTGTAAACTTTAAAATAGTTCCAAAAAAATCGAAATGTCTTCATCCTACTCCTCCTTTCCTTTTTGCGTTTCGTAAATTTCACGATAGACTGAGTTTGTTGCAACCAACTCAGCATGCTTACCTTGACCAATCAATCGACCTTGATCAAGCACTAAAATTTTATCCGCATGAACAACAGAGCTTATTTTTTGGGCGATGATAATCGTAGTTGTCCCCTTCAAATCCTTGTTAAGGGCTTCTTGAACCAAGCGTTCTGATTTGGCATCAAGTGCAGAGGTTGAATCATCGAAAATCAATATTTTAGGATTGCTGACAATCCCACGCGCAATAGACATTCGTTGTTTTTGTCCACCAGAAAAGTTGGTCCCACGTTCCTCGACCGGACTTTCAAAAGCCAAGTCCATGCGGCTGATAAATTCACTAGCTTGTGCGATACGAGCTGCGCGTTCCATTTCTGAAACTGTTGCATCTCCTTTTCCTTGTCTGAGGTTATCTGCGATGGTTCCACTAAAAAGAATGGCTCTTTGTAGGACGATAGAGACTGTCTTGCGAAGTGTCCCTTCGCTAACTGTACGAATGTCCTTTCCTCCAATCTTGATAGAACCTTGCTGAGGATCAAATAATCGTGGAATCAACTGAGCCAAGGTTGATTTCCCTGCACCAGTTGCTCCGACAACCCCAACCATCTCACCAGCTGCAATATCGAAGGATACATCTTTTAGGATAGGTTCTTCATCATTTGGATAGGTGAAGGTTACATTTTCAAAACTGAGACTTCCTTCCAATTCTTCATCTTCCACATCCTTAAAAGTCATAGCTGGTTCTGTATCAAGGATTTCACGAATACGACGGAGGGAAATCATGGCACGAGTGACTGAGTTCCCCAAAAATCCGACCATAACGATAGTAAAGATAATCTGACTCAGATAGTTCACGAAGGAAGCAATGGAACCAACCACTGAAGGATCTGACTCTGCCATACCTGCTACAAGCCAGATTGAAAGAAAGACAGCACCGTAAGAAATCAACATCATTGCAGGTTGAACAATAGAAAAAGCATAGCCGATATAAAGGTTTTCTCCCAGCAACTCATCTGACACTTGCGTAAACTTATTAAACTGATCTTTCTCTCGAACAAAAGATTTGACCACGCGCACACCACGTAAATTTTCTTTTGCAATAGCATTGATACGCTCTAATAAGGTCTGGAATTTTGCAAAGCGAGGCCCCATCATTCCCATCATAAGACCCATCATAGCAACAATCAGAACGACCATAAGAACTAGTACCCACCACAGAGAAGGTAAGGTCGCGACTGCTAGAATAAAGGAACCGATAAACAAAAGCGGTAGTCGAAAGAGAATTTGAAAGGTCATCATGACTACGTTCTGGATTTGGTTGATATCATTGGTCATACGAACAACAAGGTTCCCTGCATTAAATTTCTCAATATTAGCGTATGAAAAAGTTTGAATCTTACGAAAGGCATCTTCCCGTAAGTCTGACGAAACTCCCTGAGCAATGTAGGCTGCTAATACAACATTAATTCCACCTGCGACTAGACCAATCAAGGCAACCAGGATTAACCAAAAACCGATATTGTAAATAGCTTCATTATCTCCTGCTAGCAAGGCCTCTAAAACTTCCTGCAAATAACGTGGTTGCAGGAGTGAACTCGTTACCATTAGACCTGTCATAATTAAGGAAGCCAGAGCCTGCCATTTATAGGCTTTTATTTTCTGAAACAGCATATTTCCCCCTTATAAGATAGACAAAAGGGAACGACAGCTCTGTCAGTCCCTTCTTATGCTTTCATGTTGATGCTATTCTAACAAAAAAGAATGCTATTGTCAAAGCACTCAGCTCTCGCAAGCTTGTGCAATGACGACATCAGCATTCTATTAAATCATTTAAAAAAATCTTCTGCCTTTGTAGAGAATGTTTATTGCTCTGAACTAGCTTGCTCTTCTAACTTAGCTCGACCAATTTCACGGTAGCTACGGTCCCCAACAATCTCAACTGAGAACTGACCATCCTGGTACTCGAGAATCGTCACACTTCCATTATCAAGACCATGTGGATGCATTCCGTTGATTAGATAGACAATGGTTCCGATTGTCATTCCATGGCTAACTACCAGAGCGTTTCCACCTCCATTAGCTTCCATTTCCTTGGCAATGGCTTCAAAACCTTCCCAAATACGACCGCTTAGTTTTTCCCAGCCTTCAGCCCAGCCTGCTGTATCCACTTCTACCAGACCTTCAGCTAGTTCCGCATAGGACAAACGATGCACATGATCGACATTAAAGATTCGAGGGATGATACCCATAAAAAGATCTCCATCATAAGCACCATCAAAACTACCAAAGCACCATTCACGAATTCGCTTATCCATGCGATAAGGAATTTGCCCTGTCAAACCAAGCTCTTCAAGGATAATTCCCATTGTCTGAATGGTCCGCCCAGAATCGCTTGAATAAGCACGTTCAAAGGTTAAACCTGACTCCCGCAAACCAATTCCCAATTCGTGAATGCCTCGTTCTCCCTCAGCTGTTAGGGGAGTATCACTCCAACCTTGAGCACGACCGATTGTATTAAACATTGTTTTCCCATGACGTACTAGATACAATTTTACACCTGACATATTCCGTCCTCCATATGTATCTATTATAGCATGATTTTAGACAAAAACCTCGTCCTAACTCACTGGCCTTCAACCTTACAACTGAAGCAAAAATCCAAGCTATTCTGTATCTTTCTTTGAAGGAGTAACTTCAGAAGACTTTGCAGTTTCTTTTTTTACCTGTTCTTCTTTTTTCTCCTCATTTCCTTCTTTGGGCTTATTTTCTGTTTTCTCAGACTTTCGGCCGGTCTTTTTTAAAGGAGAAAAGCGAAATTCAAACTGATTTTTGCCACTTGTAACTATCTTTAAAAAGCCTTTTTCATCAGTATGATAAGTTGCTTTTCCGACATCAAATGACTGGACTCCACTTTCAGAACTAGCTTTTTCATAAGTTCTTTTAGCCATTGCGAATGCAAGAAGCTTTTCTTTATTAAGGGCATAATCCTGATGATGAGCCACTTGTCGATTCAGATAAAACTGCAATAAGAGACTAAAAATTCCAGCAATAGTAACGGCGTAAAGGAGAACTCCAGCCCTAACTTTTTTCTTTTTCCACACGATAGATAAACTCCCTCTCAAGTCCCTTTTCAAACTGAAAATAAAAATGAACATTTTGCCCTTTTTGGTAAATATGAGCTGATTTCAGACCGTAGATCATAGGTTGATAACCACGTCCACTGGCATCTGTTTTCCGAAAATCATTTGACTTTGATTTACCCATAGAGATAGATTTCCCATCCTGTTTAAGGTAAAGTCTATCATTCTCCACTTTTTCAAATTGAGTTCGATTCAACTCTGCTTCCAGCTGATCCACAAATAAGAGCCATTCCTTCTGCTCACTTTTCTGCTGGTAGCGAACTTCTGAAACCAAGAGTTGACTCATAGATTGAAAAAGAAGTAAACTCCCACTAATCACAATAAGAGCAACCAGGGATTCTAAAAGAGTAAAGGCTCTGACTCTACTTATCTTGAATCGCCAGTAATTTTTCAGTTCCATGATACACCTCCAAACCTCGCTCATTCGAGACAACATCAACCGTAAGCCCATTAACCGTCAACTGCTTTTCTCCAGTCTGCAAAGCCATACGGGCCACTCGCAAAACTTCTTCCTGTTTTAGAAGTTCTGCTTCTCTCCTTCTACTTTCTTGAATCTGTCCTAGCAAGAGGGTTGCAATACTAGCAAAAATTGCAAGGGAAATCACTGCCTCTAGCAGAATAACCGCCTTAATTTTTTGCTTCTTGAATACGTTTAATCTTTCCATTTCCTAGATATAGTTGGTAACGAACTACCTCTTTCCTTGTTTGAAATTTCACACTTGCCAGAGATGAATTCCCTCCAGCCTTGTCAAAGGTGATTGACTGATTGAACTTCAGTTGAATTCCTTTAGGGATGGCTAATTTTCGGTAACCATTATCAATACTTCTCTCTTCTAACATTAAGTTCATCTTTTGCTGACCAGCCAGACTCCGTTTCTGCGTTTCTCTATATAGTTCCTCAAACTCCATAAAGAAAATCTGCTCCTCCACAGCCGCAAAAGTGGACTGAACTGAACTTGACAAGCCCAAAGCTAACAGACTGACTATTCCTAATACCAATAGACTTTCTAGCACAGTAAAAGCCCTAATCCGCAACTGTTTGACTTGTCTTTTGCTTTGCATGATATTCTTTATAGGCTTTTGCTTGCTCAGCAGTGATACGTCCATCTGCCTGTAATTTGCTTAGACTGGCATCTTCATTTTTATCCAGACTATAGAGTTCTGCCTGACTTTCTACCACCTTGACGACAGCCGCTTTCCCCTTGTCATTCACTGCATCCTTTTGCTTCGTCAGATTTGGCACAAAAAGCAAGAGTAGGACGCTAATGATAAGAAGAACCACTAACATTTCGATCAGAGTAAAAGCTTTTACCTTTGCTTCTTTTAATTTCATCATCATTTTTTTCATCTAAAAATTTACCTCCATATTTTGATACATTGGCAGCAACATAGCTGCGTACAATAAAACGATTAGTAGGGCTACAAAAATAAAGACCAGTGGTTGAACGAGGTTCATGGTCCGATTGACTCGGGTAAAGAATGATTCCCAAGTTTTTTCCGCATAGATTTCCAATTCGCTTCCCAATTTGGATTTAACCTCTCCATATTCAATGATTAATCCCAACTCCCTTCTAAAAAAGGGATAGGTCTGAACAACCTTAGAAAATTCATGCCCATTTTGCAAAGATTGATCTAAATCGTATCCAATTTCCTTAAAAAGAGGATTCCCTTGCTCCTGCATCATCTGGAAAATCTGTGCCAACTCTAAACCTTGTCCAATCATATTTCCCCATTCTCTAGCATAATAGGCAGTTAGATAATACTGGATAAATACACCTAGAAAGGGGATTCTAGCTAGAAAAGAAAAGACTTGTATCTTTCTAGATTTCCTGTAGAAAATCAGCCCTGTTAAAGATACGAGAGCTAACGCTAGAACAAGCCAAAGAAAAATCTGTGGTAGATTGCTAATCACTAATGTAGCTATGTTACTACTATCCAGTTGGGGCAAGAGATAATTTCGCAAACCCAACATAATGAGCAGTAAGAAAGCTAGTAAAATAAGTGGGTAGGTCGCAACTTCAATTAACTTCTTCTTCACCTTAGCAAGATTATCAAGATACTCTTCAATTTTCCCTAAACTCAAATGAAGATTTCCATGAACTTCAGCCAATGAAAGTTGGGTGACAATCGCACTCGAAAAACCTAAAGTCCTCATCATTTCCGAGAAGGATTTCCCCTGCGAGAGTCCTAAGCGCATCTGAGATACATATTCCTTTTCCAACAAATGACTTCTATCTAAGAAGGAAGTGATTTCTACCAAGTGAAAACCACTCGAAAATAAATTGTTAAAGAGAGTGATGATTTTCTTCTGCTTACTAGTGGCTAATTTTCTCCGTTTCAGCTTGAATGGTAGTGATATGTCCTTCTTTAAGAAGTTGGTCAATTTGTTCATTCCACTTTTCTGCCTGGTGTTCTGAATAATTTTGGTTTGCAAAATCAATAATTCCTCCTCCCCCGATTAGTCTCTGGTAGCAAACACCTTGTAAAACAACTGCGAGTTCATCTTCACTAACTCCAAGTTCTACAAGACGTTCATAAACCCCACGAACACTCTTGGCATGGATTGTCGAGAATACCGTTGCACCTGTCAGACTAGCTCGTACAACAGCACGGGCTGTTTCGCTATCCCGGATTTCTCCAATGATTAAAAGATCTGGACGGTGGCGCAAAGAAAGTTTTATCAAGTTTTCATAGCTCAGTCCAATAGCTTCATTGAGTTGTAATTGCAGCATCTCTTCTTGCTTAATCTCAACTGGGTCTTCAATAGACATAACCTGCTGTCCCTTGAATAATGACTTAGCTAATTCATGCATTAAGGTAGTTTTCCCACTTCCTACAGGGCCTGCAAAAAGATAAAGACCGCGTTGTCTAAAGCCCTTTTCCAGTTCCTTAAGGTCTTGAAACCAGAAGCGCAACTCTTGTTCTTCATCGTGCAAAAGGCGAATAACTAAACTCTCATGACCACGATAATCTCCTACCGTCGATAAGCGTAGTGAAGTAACCTTGCCATCATGCTGATAATCACAGGACCCAAGCTGACTACGACGCTTTTCTCCAACATTCATCCCAGCAATAAATTTAAAATGACTAATAACTGCTCCCAACTTTTCAAAGTCATAGCTATTAATCAAACGCCTTTCATCTCCTATTCGCATATGCAACTCATAAACCTTATCCTTGGGAATAAAATAGATATCCTGAGCTCCATCCTTTTTTGCGAAACTAATTAATTCTTGTGCAAGTGCTTGTACCATATTCCCTCCTCAGTTAATTATTCGAAGAAAATATAAAAAAGAACAACTTTATTAAAAAGTTGTTCTATCTTTTTTGATACGACAAGTTCGGTGAATATCTAAACCAGTTTGTTTTTCATAACCAGGTCTAAACTTTTCGTCTGGGATGACTTGACCATCTTCCAGTAGAGCAAGCGAATGGTACTGTTGCAGAAAGTCATCACATTCCTCACACCAACGTTTATCTTCTGGATCCCAAAATATAGTCATTAAGTCTCCACGACTTTTGTAAAGCGGAATTTTCTTTTCCAGCTCAAACCAACAAGATTTATAGTACTTCAAAGCGTCATAGTAATTTTCAAATTTCTTACTCTTTATGACGTCTTCTTCCCATCCTTCTATGAACCACCAAGGCTCAAAATCCCCATACATTTCTATAACTCGATACATAGTTTCATTTCCTTTGTATCGTATATTATAGCGAATTTTTTTGCACAATGAAAGAAATTTGCTCGTTTTCAGTAACAGCCATAAAGTCTTTCTAATTTACGAAATCACACAAGAAATACAGCTAACAAAAAAACAGCAACTAAGACTAGTCACTGCTTTATATTTCTATGCTTGATAACGTTTTTCACCATCGAGATAAGTTGCTACCAATTCCAAATCTTTATCAAGAACGATAAAGTCAGCATCGTAACCCTCTCGGATTTGTCCACAGACATCATCAATATGAACAGATTTTGCAGGATTCAAACTTGCCATCATGACAGCTTCGTGAGGATTTGCAATCCCCCATTCAACAACATTTTTCAAACCATCTTTAAGTTTGAGAATAGAACCTGCCAAGTTCCCTGTAGATTTAAGACGGGCAGTACCATCAGCAACTACAACTGGGAATTCACCCAACATATAGTCACCATCTTGTAAACCACCAGCTGTCATACAGTCTGTAATAAGAGCAATATTTTCAGTACCCTTTTGTTTAAGAAGAATATCACAGGCCTTAGGGTCTACGTGATGACCATCACAGATCAATTCTGCATAAGTATGTGGCAATTCATACATGGCACCAACCATCCCAAGTTCACGGTGTGTTAAGCCACGCATACCGTTATAGGCATGAACCCATACACTTGCACCAGCATCAACAGCTTTTTTAGCTTCCTCAAATGTTGCATTAGAGTGACCAAGAGCAACCGTTACACCTTCTCCAGTAATAGTACGAACAAAGTCTTCTACACCTTCACGTTCTGGAGCAAGAGCAATCTTATTAAGAAGACCATTAGCAGCCTTCTGCCAAGCACGAAATTCATCCATTCTAGGATCTTTCATATAAGCAGGGTTTTGAGCTCCCTTATATTTTTCAGTAAAGTAAGGTCCTTCAAAATAAATACCACGAATCTTAGCCCCAGTTGCTTCTTTGTAGCGGGCACCAATATTTTCAGTAACAGCAAGTAATTGTTCGTATGATGAAGTTAAAGTTGTTGGCAAAAAGCTGGTTACACCCGTACTAAGTAGACCCTCACTCATTGTATGAAGCGTACCTTCAATGTTATTATCCATAACATCAACCCCACCAAAACCATGAATGTGAGTATCCACAAGACCTGGTGCAATACTATAACCACTATAATCAATAATTTCAGAACCTTCTGGCACTTGATCTACATGTTTACCAAATTTTCCTTCAACAAGTTCTAAGAAACCGCCACGACGAACCCCATGCGGATAGAAAAATTGATCAGCTTTAATATATTTAGGCATAATCTTTACCTCCATAAAACAATTTTCTGATATTTATTATGTCAATTACATTATAAACCTTTATAATTAATTTGTAAATGGTATAGACCTATCTTAGTTAAAAATAATGTGAAATAATTGAAGATTTAGTAAAAATAAAGTAAAAAATATCAATAAAGGTGAAATTTATGAAAAGTAATTTTAAGTAACTATGAGAAAAAAATTGGAAGAAAAAATAAAAAAGACAAGGCACGAAAACCTTGTCTGTATTACTATACCGGCGGCCGGGGTCGAACCGGCACGTCCTTGCGGACACTGGATTTTGAGTCCAGCGCGTCTGCCAATTCCGCCACGCCGGCAAATAGTAACTGGGGTAGCTGGATTCGAACCAACGCATGAGGGAGTCAAAGTCCCTTGCCTTACCGCTTGGCTATACCCCAATAATATAAAATAGGCGAGTGATGGGGATCGAACCCACGCATGCCAGAGCCACAATCTGGTGTGTTAACCACTTCACCACACCCGCCATATTATTAAACACGGGCAGTAGGAATTGAACCCACACTGAAGGTTTTGGAGACCTTAGTTCTACCTTTAAACTATGCCCGTAGAGGATGGAAGGGGAGGGATTCGAACCCCCGAACCCGAAGGAGCGGATTTACAGTCCGCCGCGTTTAGCCTCTTCGCTACCCTTCCGTATGTTATAAAAATATGGCGCGAGACGGAATCGAACCGCCGACACATGGAGCTTCAATCCATTGCTCTACCAACTGAGCTACCGAGCCAATATTGCGGGAGCAGGATTTGAACCTACGACCTTCGGGTTATGAGCCCGACGAGCTACCGAGCTGCTCCATCCCGCGTTAATAATAAAGGAGGATGTGGGATTCGAACCCACGCACGCTTTTACACGCCTGACGGTTTTCAAGACCGTTCCCTTCAGCCGGACTTGGGTAATCCTCCAACAAAATAGTCCGTACGGGATTCGAACCCGTGTTACCGCCGTGAAAAGGCGGTGTCTTAACCCCTTGACCAACGGACCATAGTTATAAAAAATGGGCACGAGTGGACTCGAACCACCGACCTCACGCTTATCAGGCGTGCGCTCTAACCACCTGAGCTACGCGCCCAAGTCAAAAACTTGGTACTTGAACAAAGTTCAAAGCGGGTGACGAGAATCGAACTCGCGACAACAGCTTGGAAGGCTGTAGTTTTACCACTAAACTACACCCGCTTAAATGGGAGTTAACGGGATCGAACCGCTGACCCTCTGCTTGTAAGGCAGATGCTCTCCCAGCTGAGCTAAACTCCCTAGAGCTAAGCGACTTCCATATCTCACAGGGGGCAACCCCCAACTACTTCCGGCGTTCTAGGGCTTAACTTCTGTGTTCGGCATGGGTACAGGTGTATCTCCTAGGCTATCGTCACTTAACTCTGAGTAA
>NZ_JBTHHY010000002.1:0-193142 GCF_054353475.1 Streptococcus sp. V919
AACAGGTTTTTTTAACTTTTTTAAAATCCTATCAACCTTAACCGCGATACACTCATAGTCCGTACGGGATTCGAACCCGTGTTACCGCCGTGAAAAGGCGGTGTCTTAACCCCTTGACCAACGGACCCTGAGCTTTTCAACTCTTTCTATTATACCTACTTTTTGTCGCTTGTCAAGATATTGGGTTTATTTTTTCTGAAATTTTTTTCTATTTTTTCATAGATTAGTTTTTATAATAAGAAAGAGAGGATATAATGTTATCCTCTCTTGTATCTAGCCTACTAATATTTTAGTTTTCTTCAGCCATTTTTGATTTGACTTCATCATATGATAGCGCACGTGATTCTTCTTCTACTTCTTCAGGCATTTTTCCTGTTTCGTAGAGAGATTTAATTTGTGTACTATCCAAGGTTTCATATTTCAACAAAGCTTCTGCAATCAATTTATGCGTTTCACGATTTGATTGAATAATTTCAGCTGCTTTATTGCGTGCTTCATTCAATAATGAACGAACTTCTTCGTCAATTTCATAAGCTGTACGCTCTGAAATAGATTTTTGTGGAGTTTGAGCACCAAACATTGCATGATTTCCTTCATATTGAACAGGTCCAAGTTTTTCACTCATACCATACTCAGTAACCATAGCACGCGCCATCTGTGTAGCTTGTTCAAAGTCGTTTGATGCTCCAGTTGTTTGAACGTTAAAGATGATTTCTTCAGCGACACGTCCACCCATCAAACCTGCTAATTGTTCTTTCATATCTTCTTTAGATAGTAACATTTGATCTTCTTTTGGAAGAGCAATCATGTAACCACCCGCACGACCACGAGGAACAATTGTCACTTTATGCACTACACGTGCGTTTGATAAGACCAAACCAACAATAGTGTGTCCTGCTTCGTGGTAAGCAACCATTTCACGTTCTTTTTGAGAAACTGTTTTATCTTTTTTAGATGGTCCAGCAATAACGCGATCCTCAGCTTCATCAATATCAGAAGCATCAATCACTGATTTATTACGACGAGCTGCAACTAAGGCTGCTTCGTTCAACACATTTTCCAAATCAGCACCAACAAAACCTGGAGTTTGTTGTGCCACTAATTTCAAATCTACGTCTTCTGCTAAAGGTTTATTTCTAGCATGTACTTTCAGAATCGCTTCGCGTCCCTTAACATCTGGACGACCTACTAACACTTTTCTGTCAAATCGTCCTGGACGGAGAAGGGCTGGATCAAGAACATCTGAACGGTTTGTTGCCGCAATAACGATAATTCCTTCATTTCCTTCAAAACCATCCATCTCAATCAAAAGTTGGTTCAAAGTTTGTTCACGTTCATCGTTACCACCACCAAGACCAACACCACGTTGGCGACCAACGGCATCAATTTCATCAATGAAGATAATAGCTGGTGCTGCTTTTTTAGCGTCCTCAAAGAGAGAACGTACACGACTTGCACCGACACCGACGAACATCTCCACGAAGTCGGAACCTGAAATACTAAAGAATGGTACACCAGCTTCTCCCGCAACCGCTTTGGCAAGTAATGTCTTACCAGTTCCCGGAGGTCCTTCTAAGAGAACACCAGCTGGAATACGAGCACCCAATTTTGTAAATCGTTTTGGATCTTTCAAAAATTCAACAACTTCAACAAGTTCTTGTTTTTCTTCTTCAGCTCCGGCTACATCTGAAAAGCGAACTTTAATATCCTCTTTATTAGCAGCTTTGGCTTTGCTACGTCCAAAACTCATCGGATTACGCCCACTATTTCCTCCCATATTTCCCATCATAGAAAATAGGAAGAAGAATAAAATGGCAAATGGTACTACTGAAACCAGGATGTTAATCCACATACCACTTGAACTTTCATGTTTCACTTCAATTTGTGTTTGATGTTCGCCAGCCAGTTTTTGTAAATCCGCTACAGTAGTATCTGATGGAAGGATAATACTAGTAAATTTCTCTACTTTTGTTGCAGAAGGTGTGAAAAACTGAATACCTGTTTCCGGCTGTTCTGTCTTAGCATTTTTGTAGACACCAGACACTTCAATAACACTACCACTTGGTTGATAGGTCATTTCTTTTACATTGTCGTTGGTGATTTCCTGCACCAATTCTGAGTATTTAATTTGTTGACTATGACCTGCAGCTCTTCCAGCAAAGAAGTACTGGAAGCCAGTGACTATCAAGAATATCATCAACAAATAAAGAAATGGATTTTTTATAAAACCATTATTTTGTTTTTGCATTCAATAACTTACCCTTCTATTTTGAGTAAACTTCCTCTTTCAATACACCTACATAAGGAAGGTTACGATAATTTTCATTATAGTCTAAACCATAGCCTACAACAAATTCATTCGGAATTGTAAAACATGTATAATCTGCTTCAATTTCTACAGTACGGCCTTCTGGTTTATCTAACATAGTTACAATCTTAACAGATGCCGCTTCTCTAGCAGTAAACATATCTCTCAAACTTTTCAAGGTTTGACCAGTGTCGATAATATCTTCCACAAAAACAACATGTCTACCTTTAATATCTTGAGTTACATCTTGTTTGATATTGATAACACCGCTACTTACAGTACCACCATGGTAGCTAGAAACCATCATAAAGTCCATTTCAAGATGTGTATCAATATATTTAACTAATTCTGCCATGAAAGGAATAGATCCTTTTAAAATTCCAACTAAAATTGGATTTTTCCCTTCATAATCTTTTGTTAATTGAGCACCTAATTTCTTAGCAGCTTCTGTAATTTCATCTTGTGAAATCAAAATCTTCTTGATATCTTGTTCTAACATGATTTTACCTATCTATTTTTTCTATATAAAGTACAGTGTTCATTATATCATTTTTCATTTTTATACTCAAATCACTGAGTTCAATTCCTAAAATTGAATAAATTTGTCCAAATTGCTCAACAATAATAGCATTTTCCCGTTTTTCTGTAGGAATTTTTAAATCAATAAAAAGTCGTCTTAATTTTTTTCGATGACCATTTTTTATCAAATAATCACCGGACTTTCGATGCCTTAAAATCAACGATGTTTCACGAGAAACATTTATCTTTTGAACATTTTCCCCTTTTAGAGGGATTCCAAATGAAAATAAATAACCTTCATAATGAACTTGATTTTGATAGTTTAACACACACTCATTACTTTTTTCATCAGACTTTGGTCTGATTTTACAAATTTGAAAGTGTTGATATCCTTTTATAAGTTCATATCCATTTTTTAATCGATGACGATATTGACTCTTGGTTCTTAAAATATGATGGACCTGTCGGAATTGTTCTCTTGTAATACTTAAATCTGGAAAATGACTAAGATATTGTTGTAGTAAAACTCGCTGTGTTGCTTCTGAAAACGATAGAAATTGAGTTAAATCTTCTACATCAATCGTTTGAGAAAATTCAGCCAGAGCAATTTGATAATCAGATACTTCTTTTCCAAACTCTAAAAATGTCTTTTTTATCTGAGTATTTTCTGTTTCTAATTGTGGTAGATAGAGATTTCGAATACGATTGCGAAAATAGTGATTTTCTTTATTCGTCGCATCTTCAAAATGCTTGATTTCAGGAAAATCTTTCTTATAAAAAGACAGTAGTGGACGAATCAACTCTCCCTTTTCAAACTCTTGTCTTTCTTTAATAGCTGATAAGTGTTGTAATCTAACACCCCTAATTATTCTCATAAAAATCGTCTCAGCCTGATCATCTGCATGATGAGCTGTTACAAGAGCTGTGGAGGAAGTTTCCCTCATCATTTCTCTAAAAAATTCATAGCGAAATTGACGAGCATTTGCTTCTGAAAAATCTCCAGTAAAACAAGCTACATAAATTGGGACTCCAACTTGTTCTGCCAGTTTTCTTAATTCATATTCTTCAATATCTGATTCTGGTCGTTGTTTATGATTCACATGAGCTAAAAATAATTCAATCCCAAGTTCTTCTTGATAGGTTGAAAGGAGATGAAAGAGAAACATCGAATCCAACCCACCAGACAAGGCTAGTAGAACTCTTGAATGATGTCTAAAATAACCTTTTTCTAAAAAATGATTTAAAAATTCTCGGTCTCTCATTTTAGGACCTCGTAGACATCCTTAGCAATTTTAGAAATGGTATCATAATCAGAATTTTTAGTAAAAATCGAAATAATGAAAGGAGAATCTGTATAGACTACTGCCACATCATGTTTAAATTCATCTGCATCCCCAATTTTATGGGCTACCTTAGCAGAAATATTTTTAGCAATACGTTGATTATCAAAAGAAGTCTGCGATAGTGATTCTAAAACAAAACCATTTTGATTATAAATAGATTCCATAACTTGCCCAGCCATTTTAGCTGAAGCTAACTTATCATTTACATCCCATTCATTACCAGCAACCCTAGTCATCTCTTTTTTGAAGACGTCATCTGATTTATTCGTAATATAATAACCAAGAATATTATGAGCCACATTGTCAGATTCTTTCGCTGTTTTTGTAATTAAATCTTTGATAGTGTATTCTTTATTATCAGCTGTTTTAGAGAGACTTCCACTTCCTTCCGGTTTATAAGAACCAGGGAAATCATTAACTTCAGAAACATACTTTAATTTCGTGTCAAGTTGATAATCACCTTGATTGATTCTTTCCTGAACATAATAAAGATAAGGTAATTTCATAACACTAGCAGCGTACATTTTTTGCTCTTCGTTAATCCCAGCTTCCTTACCTGTACTCAATTGTTTAACATAAATAGAAAACTGTTCATTTTGATAATTTGCAGATAGTAACTCTTGTACTTTCTGGATTCTATTATCATCATTAGAAATATAATCCGTCGAAATCCAACCAGCTTGTTTGATATGTAAGAATTCACGACCTTCAGCAAAAACAGACATGTCTGCTTCAACCTCTTGATAAGGTGCCAAAGTAGATTTTAATTCTTGTTTATCATAAGGACTATTATAGACAACAAATTCAGGTTCTAACCACACTCGTTTAGAAAAATTATTGACGATCGAACTATCATATAAAAGTCGTTTATCAGCCATCACAAATTGATTATTAGACAATTTAAAGACAGGATGTCCTTGTTTATTTAATCGCCATTCTAAAATAGATAATTTTGTATCTGCATTGACTTTTCCTGATTCTTTAATTAAGTCTTCTGTAGAATAAACAGGCGTTTCACCATAAAATTTTGGAGATTCTATAACATCTTGATAATAAAAATGATACGAAGCGTGGGTTAAGGAATAAACTTCTTGGTTCGGAATGATAACTGGATTCTCAGTGCTTACTACTTGAACACTTTTTAGAAAAATTGGAAGTAGTAATATCACTAAAAATTTACGCATTCTTTTTCCCCTCTTCTTCTTGCAGTCGTAACAGATGATTTTTTTGAGCTAATTCATCTAATTTTTCATCTGATTGACTTAAAAATTGTTCAACAATCTTTAATAAATTTTCCATTTCACATTACCTAGGAAGCAAGTCCGGAATTGTATAAACTTCCTCCCATGATTTCGAATAATAATATTTTGCACGGGAATATTTAGCTGCATAGGATTCGTCTTTTAGCTTAGTTGCTAAACTAGCTTCTTTATCCTTCTCATCACTCAAATCCTGGTATTGTTTTTTCAAATCCGTTAATTGCTGACGACGTGTTAGTAATTGTTGATAACTTTGTGCTAAATTATAAGTTGGCAAGATAAATAACAACATTATCAAAATCAAAACCCATCCCATAAAACGATTGCGTTTTTGACGTTCTTCCATCATGTATTTACGTCGTTGGTGTTCATTTTGAATAAAAGAGTTATTCATTTGGACTATTTTTTTATACATCGCCTTCTACCCTTGTTTCACTAATAATTTCATACATTCCAGCTGCATCTTCTTTTTTAGTGCTATCTTTCATTTCCAGCACCTTTACAACCAACAATTTATTTCCAAAGCGAATTTCAACCTGATCATTGAGTTTTAAATCTGTTGAACTTTTAGCAAGGATACCATTTACCTTGATTCGCCCCTTATCTGCAACTTCCTTAGCCACCGTACGGCGCTTTATAATTCGTGATACTTTTAAATACTTATCTAATCTCATCTTAATACCTCAAATTATTATTGTACCATTTTTATCCCTTTTATAGAAGAAAAAAGGTAACTCCTAATGTGACTCTTTTGATTCTTTTATCTTTGCTAACGATTCTCCGAAAGTTAAAAGACCTTCTAAAATCTCATAATCTTTTTTATTTCGAATATCAAAAACAACTTCTATTAAACCTTGATTTTCTGAAATATTGGCCTTCAAATTTGTCTGAGAAAGAGCCTGGAAATAATCTTGTGTTAAAAATAGTTGTTGCGATATTTTTTCAAACTGAATGACAAGCTTATTATTCTTTCTTTCTACACGATTGACAAATACTTTATCAAGATATGCTTTGGCTAATCCAATTTCTAAAAGATAAGCAACCACATCTGGATATTCTCCAAATCGGTCTATCAACTCATCTTGTAATTCTTCATAGTTGACACGGTTGTCAATCTGACGAATTCTCTTGTAAATTTCAATTTTATGGTGCTCATCTGATATGTACTCATCTGGAAGATAGGCATCAATTTGTAGAATTAACTCAGCATTTCCTTTTTCACGTTTCTTGTCAATTCCATTTTTCTTAGCAATTGCTTCCTCAAGTAACTGAGAATACAATTCAAAACCAACTGAATCGATAAAACCAGACTGCGAGCTACCTAAAAGATTTCCAGCTCCACGAATGGATAAATCACGCATAGCAATTTTGAAACCAGAACCTAATTCGGTGAAACCTTTGATGGCTTCTAATCTCTTTTCTGAAACTTCTGTCAAAGATTTGTCTGGTCGGTACATGAGATAGGCATAAGCAATTCGATTGCTACGACCAACCCGACCTCTTAATTGATATAAGGTGGACAGACCCATATGATCTGCATTTTCAATAAACAAGGTATTCGCATTTGGAATGTCTACCCCTGTTTCAATAATTGTCGTAGTTACTAAAATGTCATATTCGCCTTCAATAAAATCAAGTAATGTATTCTCTAAACGAATTTCACTCATTTGACCATGAACAAAACCAATAGATGCTTCAGGAATCAGCTCTTGTAATTCTGAAACCTTCTTTTCAATCGTGTCAACTTTATTGTAAAGATAGTAAACCTGACCACCACGATCGATTTCTCTCAACACAGCATCACGAATCACACGATCATTCTGTTCAAGAACATAGGTTTGAACAGGATATCGATTGGTTGGAGGGGTTTCAATGACAGATAAATCTCGGATACCTAGCATAGACATATGAAGGGTTCGAGGAATTGGTGTAGCTGTCAAGGTTAAGACATCAACCTTCTTTTTTAATTCCTTGAGTGCTTCCTTATGCTTGACACCAAAACGTTGTTCTTCATCGATGATAATCAATCCTAAATCTGCAAATTCAACATCTTTAGATAAAACTCTATGAGTTCCTATCAAAATATCCACTTGTCCTTTTTTCAATTTTTCAAGTGTTTCAGTCTGTTCTTTTTTACTTCTAAAGCGACTCAAAACATCTACGTTTACAGCAAATTGCTCAAATCTTTCCTTAAAATTATTGTAATGTTGCTGCGCAAGAACGGTAGTTGGTACTAAAACGACCACCTGTTTATGATCATTGACAGCTTTAAAAGCAGCTCGCATGGCAACTTCTGTCTTACCAAAACCAACATCTCCAACTAAGAGCCGATCCATTGGTTGAGGTGCTTGCATATCTTTCTTAATTTCTTCAATACTTCGAAGTTGATCTTCTGTTTCAACATAGGGGAAAGCTTCATCAAAAGCAACCTGGTCTTCGTCATCTTTTGAAAATGCATGTCCTTTCAGTTGGCTCCTCTCAGCATACAGTTTAATTAAGTCATCCGCAATATCTTCAACTTGATTTTTAACTTTTTGGTTAGCTTTTTTAAAATGTCCATCATTTAACTTATTTAGCTTTGGAGCTTTTCCATCACTTGAAACATACTTAGATAAGGTTTGGATTTGTTCTACAGGAATAGAAATTCGATCTCCATTTTGATATTGGATACTCACATAATCTCGATGAATTCCTTTGATTTCAATCGTTTCGATTCCTAAATACTGCCCAATACCATGAATTTGATGAACGACGTAGTCTCCTTTTTGGAGCTCATTATAATCCTTTAATCGCTCAGCATTACTGATATTTTGTCTTCTATATTTACGCTTAATCTTCTTCTTAAAAATTTCATATTCAGTGATAAATACAAGATTTTCATCTACAAAATGAAAGCCATGACGAAGATTTCCTTCAACAAGATTGACAGTTCCTTTACAGATTTCACTTCCATTACTATTGTCAACCTTAATTTCGTATTCATCTAAAATTGTTGACAGTTTTTTGAGTTCAGTTTTGCTACTTGATTGAAGAACAATCGTATATTTTAATTTTTTATAACGTTCAATTTCTTCTTTCAAAAAAGAAAATTGATTGAAGAACTCTTGCATTGGATACTGATTAAATTGATAAAGATGATCAAATTTTAGATTTCCAAGACCTTTTTGAAAATTCGAAAAGAAAGTCACTGGTAAATATTTTTTGAATCGACTTTCTACGTCAGCAAAATATTGTAAACTTGATACAGCTTTACTATTGTGTAAATCTTCTGTAAAGTAGTTAGCTGTCTCCTTATCAAAAATATCATACTGATTCATGATTTTTTGAAAATCATCAAAGATAAGAGGTACTTCTTGTAAATAGTCTAACAGCGTCCATTGTTTTTTATAAAAAATAGACAAAAATTTACGAATATCAGCATGAAGAACTTGCTCTTTTGCACTACTATAGACTTCCTCTAGATATGACTTTAATGTAGGTGAAATAGTTTTATCAATCTCATGTTCTAAGAATTGTTGACCACGATTATAATCATTAACAGTCAGTAAAATGTCATTAGCGGGATATATAGAAATTTCAGAGCGACTTTCCTTTGATAACTGTGTATCTGCATCAAATTCTCTTATACCATCAATTTCATCACCGAAAAATTCTATTCGGTAAGGAAATATTTGTGAGGTTTCAAAGATATCTAAAATATCTCCTCGAAGACTGAATTCACCTTGACTTTGAACTTGAATAACTTTCTTATAACCAAGTGCAGTTAACTGATTTTTTAATTTTCTTTGTTCGCACTCTTGTCCAACTTCAAGCTTTAAAACACTATCATCGAAAATCTTAGGATCTGGTAAGAATATGCGGCTAGCTGCGACGTTACAAACTAAAATCCCTCTTTGAGACCTATCTCTTAGAAAGCGTAAGGCTTCAATTCGAGAAAAAATCTTTTCTTGAGATGATATTAAAAATTCTACCATAGGTGAATCATCTACCAAGAATGGATAGACCATATCAGAACCGAGGATAGAAATTAAATCATTCACCAGACGTTCAGCCTCTCCATATGTAGAGGTCATTACTAAAATCTTGTTATGATTTTTAACACTACTTGCAATTGCTAAAGACTTTGCTGAACCAGAAAGACCTAGTAATAATTGTCTTTGTTTAAGAGATAAATGCTCATTCCATGATTGTATCTGCTTGTTTTCAATAAAGAAATCTATTAATGTCATTTCCTTACCCATTGTATTTCTGCATTGTTTTTTCAAAGTTTTTCTCTTGTAAATAGTAATTTACAGCATCGTTAACCTTGTCAATAGACTGTAAAATACCGATGTAATCTTCTTGATCAAACTTGCTCAAAACATGGTGAACAACAGACATTCCTTTTTTAGGTCTCCCAATACCAATCTTTACACGATTGAAAACTTGCGTCCCAATATGTTGAATAATCGACTTGATTCCATTATGACCACCAGCTGATCCTTTAGCTCGAAGACGAATTTTCCCAACTTCCATATCCAGGTCATCGTAAATGATTAGTAAATCTTCAATATCCAAACCATAGTAAGTTAATAAGGCATGTACAGCTTTTCCACTCTCGTTCATAAATGTTGTTGGTTTCACAAGATAAATTTTTTCCCCATTAAGAAAAAATGAGGCTAACTCAGCTTGGAATATCTTATCGTGTGTAAAAGTGACATTCTGTTTTTTAGCCAATTGGTCAATCAACATAAAACCAACATTATGCTTTGTCTCAAAATATTTATCTCCTGGATTTCCCAATCCTACAAGTAATTTTGTCATTTATTTTTCCTTTCAAAAGCCAAAAGGGTTGGAATTTTTTTCCAACCTAATTGACACTATTTAAAATGTTAATTAAACGTTAAAGCGGAATTCCATGATATCGCCATCTTGAACGACATAGTCTTTTCCTTCTTCACGCAAACGTCCAGCTTCTTTTACAGCCTTTTCAGATCCGTATTTAATCAAATCATCATAAGACATGGTCACTGCACGAATAAAGCCTTTTTCGAAGTCAGAGTGGATGATACCAGCTGCTTGTGGAGCTTTCATGCCACGTTTAAAGGTCCAAGCACGAACCTCTTTTTCACCAGCTGTGAAATAAGTCCCAAGTCCAAGTAAATGGTAAGCTGCACGAGTCAACTTATCCACACCTGATTCTGTCAACCCAATGGCTTCAAGAAACTCTTTTTTATCTTCATCATCTAACTCAGAGATTTCTTCTTCAGCACGCGCAGAAATCACAACCACCTCTGCATTTTCTGTTTCTGCGAATTCACGAATTTGCTTCACATAATCAATAGAGTCTGGGTCTCCAACAACATCCTCATCCACATTCGCTACATAAAGAACTGGTTTAGTCGTTAAGAGGAAGAGACCTTTAACAACTTTTTGTTCTTCATCTGTGAATTCAATGGTACGTGCTGATTTACCGTCTTCAAGAACTGGTTTAATCTTTTGGAGAACGTTAAATTCTGCAACTGATTCCTTATCTTTTTGCGTACGTGCCATCTTTTCCACTCGCGCATAACGTTTATTGACTGATTCTAAATCAGCAAGAATCAATTCTAGGTTAATGGTATCAATATCTGCTAATGGATCTACAAAAGCATCTTCACGACCTTGCTCACGCATGACATTTTCATCATCAAAGGCACGAACCACATGAACAATGGCATCAACTTCACGGATATTGGCCAAGAATTTATTTCCCAAACCTTCTCCTCTTGATGCTCCTTTTACAATCCCTGCAATATCTGTAAATTCAAAGGTTGTTGGAACTGTCTTTTTAGGAGTAATCATTTCCGTCAATTTTTGGAGGCGTTCATCTGGAACTTCTACCATTCCAACGTTTGGATCAATCGTCGCAAATGGATAGTTTGCAGCTTCTGCTCCTGCTTTTGTAATTGCATTAAATAGAGTTGATTTACCAACGTTTGGCAAACCCACGATACCTGCTGTTAAAGCCATAGTTTCTCATTCTCCGTTCACATTTCAATCTTCAATATTATAACACAAAAAGGGAAAACTTGCTAACCCTCCAAGTGAGTGTCTCTAATCAATGATTTTGTTCATTTTTCTTTCAAAATCATAGCGACTCATCATAACCACATGATCACAATTACTACATTTTATCTTAATATCTGCCCCTACACGTGTAATCTCCCAACGATTAGCTTTTTTACCAGTTGATTTGATTGTACAAGCGTGTGGTTTTTTCATTTCAACAAAATTTCCAACTTGATACATAGCTAGTCTCCTTTTCTATTTTCGATTATATCATAAAAGAGGCGAGCTAAGCTCAACCTCTTTCCATTAATTTGTACGAACTGGTGTAATCAGCTGCATGAAATCTTCATCTGTATCAGCTGGTACTAGAGTAAATGGACGAACTGATGAGATAAAGCTGATTGTAACCTTTTCGCTGTTCAAGGCTTTTAGTGCTTCAATCAAGTAAGTTGGGTTAAAGCTAATCGTCAAATCTTCACCAGATACAGCAATTGTATCGATTTCTTCGTTTACTTTACCAACTTCTGGAGAATTTACATGTGCTGTAACCACTCCTTGTTTGATTTCTAATTTTACAGTACCATTTTGGGTTGCACTTGATAAGAGACGAGCACGTTCCATAGATTGACGTAGATTCACAACGTCAAAAGTCACTGTCGTATTAAAATCTGTTGGAATCAAACGATCGGTATCTGGATAATTACCTTCTAAGAGACGTGTATAGAAGCTAATATTTTCACTTCTAAAGAGAATTTGGTTATTTGCAAAGAAAATCTCTACTGTTTCGATATCCTCTGTAAAAACAGCTGAAAATTCGCGTAGAGAGCGACTTGGGATGACAACATCAAAATCATCACTATTTTTCTCAAGCGTCAATTTCTTCTGACTGAGACGGTGTGAGTCTGTCGCAACTGTTTTTAATTCTTTATGATTACTCAAGACAAAGTGTACACCAGTCAAGATTGGACGACTTTCTTGAACACTAGCTGCAAAGGCAGTTTCGTTGATAATCTTTTTAAGAAGCTTTGTTTCAAGAACTAAAGGATTACTTGCTGCAATTTCCTGGATACGTGGATACTGCTCGCTATCTTTTCCTTTAAGCGTAATCTCTGATTTTCCACTTGTTAATACAATTTGATTTTGTTCAATTTCTTTGAAGTCAAGAGTTACATCTGGAAGACTAGATACAACATTGATAAAGAATGAAGCTTCTAAAAGGATAGAACCTAAAGAGTTAATCAAAAGACCTGCATTTTCATCTTTTTGAGAAATAAAGTTCTCGATTGAAATTTGACCATTTGATCCAATCAATGTAATTCCTTCGTTAGTAACATCGATTTTGATAGTTGATAAAACAGGAATAGCATTTTTTGAACTAATAGCACGTTTAGTAATATTTAATGATTGCAGGAATAAATTTTTATTAATAGAAAAATGAATCATGGAATCTCCTTTATTTATTTTTATTATTAGAAGGATAATAGTAATAATAGTCTGTGTGAAATCTGTGGAAAACGAAGTTTAGCTTAGAAAAATCAAGAAGTTATACTTGTTTAAAAAATGTGAATAAATCAGTAACATTTTAAACACTTATCCACAAGTTATTTAATTTTCTTTTTGATGGTTTCGATTTCTATACGTAATTTATCATCAGTTTCAATCATAGATTTGATTTTTGCATGAGCATGAATGACGGTTGTATGATCTTTACCACCAAATTCTTTCCCGATTTTTGGAAGACTGTTATCAGTTAATTCTCTAGCTAGGTACATAGCAACTTGACGAGCTAGAACAATATTCTGAACACGTCTAGTTCCTTTCATCTCCTTGACGCTGACGTCATAAAAGTTACCGACTTCCTCTTGGATTTTTTCAATCGGAATAACGATCATGGTGCTGACGCTTTGTTTTCGAGCACGGATAGCTTCTGATGCAATATCCACAGTTATAGTGTTGATTTGTTTAACTTTAGCCATGAGACTAATATCTTTAAGGGCACCTTCTAATTCACGTACGTTTGAATCAAACTGGCCAGCCAAATATTCGATTGTGTCAGGTTGAAAATGATAATCTAAATCCTCTGTTTTACTGTTTAAGATAGCGATACGAGTTTCAAAATCCGGAGGTGTAATATCTGTCGTTAGACCCCATGAGAAGCGCGTGACAAGACGTTCAGGTAGGTTTTCTAGTTGTTCAGGTCTACGGTCACTAGTCAAAACGATTTGTTTATTATTATTGTGCAGAGCATTGAAAGTATTAAAAAATTCATCTTGGGTTTGCACTTTTCTTCCACTAAGTGATTGGATATCATCAATAAGAAGGAGATCTAGGCTTCGATAGGTTTTTTTAAAATTATCCATATCGCTGAGTCTTAGATGCTCTAAAAATTCATTAATAAAAGTTTCGGCAGGGATGTATTTTACACGCGCGTTAGGATTTTTTTTGAGAATTTCATTCCCTAAAGCATTGAGTAAGTGCGTTTTTCCAAGACCAGGTCCCCCATATATAAAAAGTGGATTATAAGTTAGTCCAGGATCTTCTGATACAGCTAAAGCAGCGGATTTAGCCCAAATATTTCCATCACCTTGGATAAAATTATCAAATGTATAGATATCTCTTAATCCTGTTTCTGAATAAGGAATAGATTTTATAGTTTGTTCTTGTTGAAGATTAGAATTCTCAACAGTTGTTGTTATTTCGGAGGTACTAGAATCTTCCTTGGTCAATACATATTGTGCTTTTATTTCAGTGTCATAGATTTGGAAACCGACAGCTACAATAATATCATTGAGTTTTGTACTCCAAACCATTTCCATTTCAGATCTTGGCAAAAATATGGTAGCTACATTTCCCTCGACCTTTATTAATTCAGCAGGTGTTGCGTAGAAATCAAACATTGATCGTGTCAATCTCTCTTTAGCTAATTCTAAAATCTGATTCCAAAATTGTTTTTCTTTCAACAACAAACTCCTCCTTTTCTAAAAGGTATAATCTTACACCTATTTTATCATATAGCAAGCATTTTTTCCACAACTTGTGAAAAACAATCCACAATGTTTAAAAGATTTATCCACAAGCTGTGGATAACAGCTATTATTTATGATTTTATTGGTTTTATTTATATTGATTTGGTGGATAAGTCTGTGAGTTGAGAAAAATAAAATAACAGCCTTATTTCAGGCTGTTAATAAAACGTTGGTACTCTTCTTGATTATGAAAAGAGATAGTTATTTTTCCTGCCTCTTTTTTTTGAAGGACAATTTGGACATCTAATCCCAACAATTTTTTTAAATTTTCTTCTTCTTCTTTGATAAAGTAATCTTTTTCTCTGATTTTCTTCTTCTTTTTTTCCTCTTGAAGTAAATGTTCTACTTGCCGAACTGATAAATCCTCTGTCTGAATACGATGAAGTAATTTTTTTTGTTCTTCAACAGGTAGCTGGATTAGGAGTCGAGCATGTGCTTGAGATAATTTTCCAGTTTCTACTTCCGTTAGAATAAAATCAGGGAGCGTAAGTAAGCGAACAAGATTAGTAATATAGGGACGTGATTTTCCCATTTTGTCAGCAATTTCTGCATGAGTATACCCTTTATCAATTAAAGATTGATAAGCTTTTGCTTCCTCAATCGGATTTAAGTCTTCCCGCTGCAAATTTTCAATGACTGAGTGAATCATCATATCTTGATCAGAAAGTTTTTTGATGATTACAGGTACCTCTGAAAGTCCAGCTGCTATGGATGCACGATACCGTCTTTCTCCAGCTAGAATTTCGTATCCAATAACTGGAGATTGACGGACGATAATGGGTTGAATTAATCCATTTTCTTTGATAGATTGAGCAAGTTCTTTTATTTTTTCTTCTGAAAATTCTTTACGTGGTTGATAGGGATTTTTTTGAATATCACTTATACGAATGAGTTTAAATTCTTCCATGTTTCTACAGTATCACAACTTTGATATTCTGTAAACTATTGATTTAAATCACTAGTACTCTTGTCCAACTTGATTTTAGTTGTTTCTTCTTTACCATTACGGTAATAAGTTACAGTCATTTCATCTCCAATAGAGTGGCTATATAGAGCACTTTGTAATTCAGTAGTAGATGAAATCTTGGTATCATCTACTTTTGTGATGACATCATACTGTTGTAAATGTCCATTTGCAGGCATATTCTTTTGAACAGAACGAACAGCTACACCAGAAGTAACGTTGTCAGGAAGTTTTAATTTTTGTAGATCGGCAGTGCTAAGGTTTGTCAAATTAACCATGTGGATACCAAGAGCTGGTCGAGTTACTTTTCCATCTTTTTCCAACTGTTTGATAATATTCTTAACATCATTTGCAGGAATAGCAAAACCAAGACCTTCTACGGATGTTCCACCATTAGAGGCAATTTTACTTGATGTAATACCGATCACTTGTCCCTGAATATTAATCAAAGGACCTCCAGAGTTACCTGGGTTAATAGCTGTGTCTGTTTGGATAGCATTTGTTGAAATAGCTTGACCATCTTCAGATTTCAAAGAAACGTGTCTGTTCAAGCTTGATAAAATTCCTTGTGTCACAGTATTGGCATATTCAGAACCTAGGGGACTTCCGATTGCAATAGCTGTTTCTCCAACTGTTAGTTGATTAGAATCACCAAATTCGGCCACTGTTGTGACCTTATCTGCAGCAATTTTTACAACAGCAATATCTGAATAAGTATCAGAACCCACAATATCACCAGGAACTTTTGTACCATCTGCTAAACGAATATCAACTTTTTTAGCGCCATTAATAACGTGAGTATTTGTTACAATATAAGCAGTATCCCCTTCCTTTTTATAAATGACACCAGAACCTTCACTGAATACTTGTTCAGCATTGGTATCCGTATCAGTTTCATCAGATGTGATTAAACTGTTTTGAGAGTTTGATGAGTAAGTAATGACAGATACAACAGCATCTTTAACTTTATCGACTGCTTGTGTAGTTGAGTTTTCATTTTTTACAGCTGCTTTACTGACAGTAGTTGTAGTTGTCGTACCACTATTTTGTTTTTGACTGAGCTGTAATGTTGTAAAAGTACCTAAAATACCACTAAAAAAGCTAATGAGAATGACTAATAAAAGTTGTCCCCATTTTTTTAAGTTTTTCTTCATAGAAGAATCCTCCAAATTTATAAATTTATTTTATAAAGTTATAAAATTATTAACTTAATCTTAACTTAAAAAAGTTTAAATTTTTCACAATCTGTGGAAAATTGTTAAAAACTTGTGAATTTATCACTATTTTCCCTGTTTTTATTTGTGAATAAGGTGTGAATAAAATACGATTGTGATAAAATAGAAGCATGAAAATTAAAATTGTAACAGTTGGAAAACTAAAAGAAAAGTATCTAAAAGATGGAATTGCTGAGTATTCTAAGAGAATTTCTCGTTTTGCTACTGTCGAAATGGTTGAATTAGCTGATGAGAAGACACCAGATCGTGCTAGTGATTCTGAAAACGAAAAAATCTTGGATTTAGAAGGGAATCGAATTCTTTCCAAAATTGGGGATAGAGAATTTGTTGTTGTTTTAGCTATTGAAGGGAAAACTTTGTCTTCTGAAGAATTCAGTAAACAGCTAGAACAAGCATCTATTAATGGTTTTTCAACCTTAACCTTTGTTATCGGTGGAAGTTTAGGATTATCTAATGAAGTGAAAAAACGAGCTAACCTATCAGTAAGTTTTGGCCGTTTAACTCTCCCACATCAATTAATGCGTCTCGTATTAACAGAGCAGATATACCGAGCTTTTACCATTCAACAAGGCTCTCCTTATCATAAATAGGATTGACTATTCTTAATTATTTTGATAAGATAAACTAGTTAGGTCTCATAGCTCAGCTGGATAGAGCATTCGCCTTCTAAGCGAACGGTCGCAGGTTCGAATCCTGCTGGGATCATATACTAGATTTAACGCTGGGGTAACCCAGCGTTTTTTGTAAAAAAATGACAGTTCAGGTACAAAAATGTACAGTTGAGAATGATTGTTTATAATATAAATCACATTTTGTATAATAGATTTGTAAGTTCATTTATAAGAAAAAAGAGAAAACATTATAGGGAGATATAATGGATTTATTGAAAATACTCATAGTTATTCTTCATATTCTTATTCTAACAAATAGCTATGAACTCATTTGTAAGGCAACAAAAAAAGAAAGATATCTGTTTATTTCTTGGGTATTTATATTACAGTCTATTGTTGAAATTTTATTCTATTTAACTTCTTTACATGGATTAGGAATGGAAAAAATTTCATTTACCTGTATTATCTTTGCTTATTTAATAGGATTTAAAAAATATAATAAGTTCAAAGCTATTTTTATTAGTTTATTATTGTCTTTATTATATCAAAGTACTCATACATTTATAGCAGTAATCATATCCTCTATAACAGGTGATTCTTTCTTAATAAAATATGAAGATTTATTTTTTGTAGTGGTTTTGATGCTGACGTATTTTATCACTAAAAAAATTATTACTTATTTTCATCTTGAACTTACTTATTTTGATAAAGATTACCTTTATCCATTTTTCAAAAAGGTCATTTTAATTTTCTTTACTTTACAAGTTCTATTATTCATTTCAGATATGGTGGGTATTCATGCTCATTTTAATAATTTCAGTAGTATTTTAGCAACAATTGTCTTTATTTGTTTATTACTAATCTTCTTTGCAATGAACGCTCATAAGGTTCAAGCTGAAAGAGAGATCGCTCTAAAACAGAAGAAATTTGAACAAGAACATTTACAGACTTACACTGATGAAATTGTTGGTTTGTACAATGAAATCCGTGGTTTTCGTCATGACTATGCAGGGATGCTTGTCAGTATGCAAATGGCAATTGACAGCTGTGATTTACAGGAAATTGACAGAGTTTACAATAAAGTTTTAGTGAAAGCTAATCAGAAATTGCGTTCAGATAAATATACCTACTTTGATTTAAATAACATAGAAGATTCAGCTTTACGAAGTTTGATTGCTCAATCCATTGTATATGCACAAAATAATGATGTGGAGTTTACACTTGAGGTAAAAGATGTTGTTACAAGATTGTCAATCGATTTACTCGATCTTGTTCGTATTATGAGTGTTTTGTTAAATAATGCTGTTGAGGGTGCTGCAGAAAGTTATTTAAAACAAATGGAAGTTGCAGTGATTAAGATGGATTTAGAAACAGTTATCGTGATTCAAAATTCGTGTAGAATTACTATGACACCTTCAGAAGACTTGTTTGAACTAGGTTTTTCTACTAAAGGTAGAAATAGAGGAATTGGCCTTAATAATGTCAAAGAGATTTTGGATAAGTATGAAAATATCATTTTAGAGACAGAGATGGAAGATAGTACGTTTAGACAGATTATTAGATTTAAGAGAGATTTTGAATGAAAGTATTAATTTTAGAAGATGTTATTCAACATCAAGTCAGATTAGAAAGAACCTTGGATGAAATTTCAAAGGAATTGAATATTCCTATTTCTTATAAAACAACAGGTAAAGAACGAGAATTTAAGGAATATATCGAAAATGATGAAGTAAACCAGCTTTATTTTCTAGATATTGATATTCATGGAGTTGAGAAAAAAGGATTTGAGGTAGCACAGTTTATTCGTCGCTACAATCCCTATGCAATTATCGTATTTATCACTAGTAGATCAGAATTTGCTACCTTAACTTACAAATATCAAGTATCAGCCTTGGATTTTGTTGATAAAGATATCAATGATGAATTATTTAAAAAACGTATCGAACAGAGTATCTTATATACCAAAAGTATGCTGCTTGAAAATAAAGATGTTGTGGATTATTTTGACTATAACTACAAAGGAAATGATTTGAAAATTCCCTACCATGATATTTTATATATTGAAACAACAGGAGTATCTCATAAGTTAAGGATTATTGGTAAGAATTTTGCCAAAGAATTTTATGGGACTATGGCGGATATTCAAGAAAAAGATAAAGATACTCAAAGATTTTATTCTGCTCATAAATCATTTCTTGTTAATGTAGGAAATATTAGGGAAATTGATCGAAAAAATTTAGAAGTGGTTTTTTATGAGGAACATCGCTGCCCGATTACCCGTCTCAAGGTTCGGAAATTAAGAGATATTCTGGAGAAAAAATCTAAAAAGTGATTGACAATTAGTAAGAAATTGATATAATGGTTATATCTGCTACAGATAGATGGTCCGTTGGTCAAGGGGTTAAGACACCGCCTTTTCACGGCGGTAACACGGGTTCGAATCCCGTACGGACTATATTATCCGCCATAGCTCAGTTGGTAGTAGCGCATGACTGTTAATCATGATGTCGTAGGTTCGAGTCCTACTGGCGGAGTCAAACAAAAAAGAACACCAATGGTGTTCTTTTTTGTTTCTAATTTGAATCTCCTAACATTTTCATTAGAAAGTCTGTCATTTCTTGCGGACTTTCTTTTTTTCCATGTGCAATCCAAGTCTGGCAAACACCAAATAGTGCATTGGTTAGATAGATGCTACTATATTCTAACTCAATGTCGTTTAAATTTAATTGCATAAAGCGTTTCTGGAGGTCAGTGCTAAGCATGATATGAAGTTTATTTCTCAGGAAGTTTTGTATTTCTTTTGTACCATTTTCAGATAAAAGAGCAGCTAGCAATGGTTCAGACTCCAGATACTCAAATACTTCTAAAATAGCATCTTTTTTATGATGGGCGTGTTTTTGGAAAATGTACTCAAAGGTATGAAAAAGTTTGCTTTGGTAGTGCTCAATCATATCATACTTATCTTTGTAATGTGTATAAAAGCTAGAGCGACTAATTCCGGCTTTCTCAGCTAGCTTAACAGTAGAAATTTGATCAAATGGTTGTTCCATTAATAATTGAACCATAGCATTCTCGATAATACGTTTTGTTTTTAAGCGTTTGTTACTCTCTGTCATAGTTCCTCCTTGTGAACAAAAATAGACGTAATGTCTAAAAAATAAGTTTTTACCTTGTAATTTTGATTTTTTAATGTATAATCTATTATATCAAAATTTTAGACAATATGTGTAAAAAAAGGAGACAATATGTTTAAAGAATGGAAAGCAATTTTTAAAAAACCAACCTTTATCATTGTAATGATAGGGATTTCTCTTATTCCAGCTTTATACAATATCATATTTTTATCATCCATGTGGGACCCATATGGTCAATTATCAGAGTTGCCTGTAGCGGTTGTAAATAATGATAAGGAAGCGACTTACAATGGAAATACAATGGCTATCGGAAAAGACATGGTGTCTAATTTAGAAAATAATAAATCCTTGGATTTTCATTTTGTAAATGAGGAAGAAGGAAAAAAAGGACTAGAGAATGGCGATTACTATATGGTAGTGACTTTGCCAAGTGATTTGTCTGAAAAGGCTGCTTCTATTTTAACAGATCACCCAGAACAAATGAACATTGACTATCAAACTTCTAGTGGGCATAGCTTCATTGCAAGTAAGATGAGTGATTCTGCTATGACACAGTTAAAACAAAATGTTTCTGCCAGTGTAACTGAGACTTACACGAAAGCTTTATTTCAAAAGATGGGTGATTTAAAATCCGGTTTAACGAAGGCAGCCGATGGAAGTGAACAATTGGCTAACGGGGCCAGTCAGTTAGCTGTAGGAAGTCAGACATTGACTACTAACCTACACTCTTTAGCAGATTCAAGTTTAACATTTTCAAATGGAACGGAGCAGTTTACTAAAGGATTATCCTCTTATGTTTCTGGTGTTGAACAACTTCATCTTGGCTTAGGGACTTTTAATAGTGGTTTAGTTACATATACTGGTGCAGTAAGTAAATTAGATAGCGGATTAGGTCAATTAGCTTCTAAAAGTCCTGAATTAGTAGGAGGAATCAATCAATTATATACTGGTGTAGAGGCCTATACTGGCGGTGTTTCTCAGCTCAATACTGGTCTTAATCAATTTTCATCTGGTGTTAGTGCCTATACAAATGGAGTGGGAAATCTTGCAACAGGTGCAAATCAGTTATCTAGTCAATCAGCTACACTTCGAATGGGTGTGGAGCAATTAAGTGAAGGGATTCAACAACTTTCTAGCAAGTTAGATACTTCGTCTGAGCAAAAAGATCAAATTAATCAATTATCTTCTGGTCTAAATCAGTTAAATCAAGCCATTCAAAATATTGATGTTGGAGATACAAAACAATTATCTTCTGTTTTATCAAGTATAGTTTCTCTTTCTAATCAAATGCTAGCAAGTGCTCAGTCTGAAAAAGCAACTACATTAGCCAATATTCAATCGACAGCAGCTTATCAATCATTGACAAGTGAGCAACAAGCTGAGATAAGCGCTTCTGTATCTCAAAATTCGACTGATAGTATTCAATCGGCTCAGTCAATTATAGCTTTAGTACAAGGTTTACAGGGAAGTTTAGAAAACTTACAAAATCAATCTTCAAATCTTTCGACATTACAAAATCAAGCCAATCAAGTATTACCGCTTGCTTCTACTTCTTTGACAGGATTGTCAAGTGGATTAACAGAAATGCAGGGAGCAGTGACGAGTAAATTAGTTCCTGCTAGTCAGTCGATTGCATCAGGTGTAAATTCATATACTGCAGGTGTTGATAAAATTTCTCAGGGCGCAAGTCAACTAAGTGAAAAAAATTCCACCTTGACAGGTAGTTTGGATCAACTAGTTTCAGGCTCAACTACCTTGACACAAAAATCTTCTAGCTTGACAGCGGGAGTTGGTCAATTAGTTGAAAAAACTCCAGAATTAGTATCTGGTATTGAAAAATTATCAACTGGCTCTAACCAATTGAATCAAAAGAGTCAAGAATTAATGGCAGGAGTTGATAAATTACAATCAGGATCTGGTCAATTAGCAGACAAATCCAGTCAGTTACTTTCAGGTGCTTCTCAATTAGAGAATGGAGCTAATAAATTGGCAGATGGATCTGGGAAACTTGCAGAAGGTGGAACAAAGTTAACTGCTGGTATTGAAAGTTTACAAATAGGAACTACTGACCTAGGACAAGGATTAAGTAACGCAAGCAATCAATTAAAATCAGCATCAACAGAGTCAAAAAATGCAGAAACATTAGCGGAACCCTTAAGTCTTTCAAAGACAGATAATGATCAGGTTCCTGTAAATGGGATTGCAATGGCTCCTTACATGATATCAGTTGCACTTTTTGTTGCTGCATTATCAACAAATATGATTTTTGCTAAATTACCTTCAGGTCGTCATCCTGAAACTCGCTGGGCTTGGTTCAAATCTCGCTTTGAGATAAATGGAGTTATAGCTGTTTTAGCCGCTGTCTTAGTCTATGGTGGCGTTCATCTTATTGGTTTAACTGCAAATCATGAAATGAGAACTTTATTCTTAATTATTATCGCAAGTTTAACATTTATGTCTATGGTGACGGCATTAACAACATGGAATAGTCGATTAGGTGCTTTCTTCTCACTTATTTTGCTATTATTGCAATTAGCATCAAGTGCAGGAACTTATCCACTTGCTTTGACAAATGATTTCTTTAGAGCTGTTAATCCTTGGTTGCCAATGAGTTATTCAGTTTCAGGATTGAGACAAACGATTTCTATGACAGGGAATATTCATAGTCAGATAATTTTCCTTCTCGTAACTTTAGTTCTATTCATAGGATTAGGTATGCTAGCTTATCAACCTAAAAAAATGGGCGAAGATTAATAAAGTTTCACGTGAAACAATGAATGATTTACAAGTAATTAATAAAAAAACTCAGTTGGTTTAACCAACTGAGTTTTTTTAAAGTTATACTTAATCTTTCCAAAGTTCTTTGACTTTTGCTTGAACTTCTTCATTTTCAAGGAATTCATCGTAGGTTTCATCGATACGGTCGATTACACCGTTTTTAGATAAGACAATGATATGGTTAGCCAAAGTTTGAATAAACTCATGGTCGTGACTGGCAAAGATGATAGATTCTTTGAAGTTTTTCAATCCATCGTTCAAGCTTGAAATAGATTCCAAATCCAAGTGATTTGTAGGATCGTCAAGTACAAGAACATTTGCTTTCAAAAGCATGAGTTTTGAAAGCATCACGCGCACCTTTTCCCCCCCTGACAAGACGTTTACAGGCTTGTTAACCTCGTCTCCAGAAAAGAGCATGCGTCCGAGGAATCCACGAAGGAAGGTATTGTCATCTTCTTCTTTACTTGCAAATTGACGGAGCCAGTCAAGAATCGACTCGCCACCTGCAAAATCAGCAGAATTGTCTTTTGGTAAGTAAGAGCGACTAGTTGTAACTCCCCACTTGACAGTTCCTTCATAGTCGATATCACCCATAATCGCACGAATCAAGGCAGTTGTTTGGATGTCGTTTTGCCCAATAAGAGCTGTCTTATCACCTGGACGCAAGATGAAGCTGATGTTGTCAAGAATAGTTTCACCGTCAATCTTGACAGATAAGTTTTCTACTGTTAAGAGATCATTACCGATTTCTCGTTCTGCTTTAAAGTTGATAAATGGGTATTTACGACTAGAAGGTACAATTTCCTCTAATTCAATCTTATCAAGCATTTTCTTACGTGAAGTCGCTTGTCTTGATTTAGAAGCATTGGCAGAGAATCGAGCAACGAATTCTTGAAGTTGTTTGATCTTTTCTTCTGCTTTTGCATTACGGTCAGCTTGTAATTTAGCTGCAAGTTCAGAGGATTCCTTCCAGAAGTCGTAGTTACCAACGTAGAGTTTGATTTTTCCAAAGTCAAGGTCGGCCATGTGAGTACATACTTTGTTCAAAAAGTGACGGTCATGAGATACGACAATAACTGTGTTATCAAAATCAATCAAGAAATCTTCTAACCAGGTAATAGATTGAATATCAAGACCGTTGGTAGGCTCATCCAAAAGAAGGACATCCGGTTTACCAAATAGAGCTTTAGCAAGGAGTACTTTCACTTTGTCACCATTTGCAAGTTCACTCATATTTTGATAATGAAGTTCTTCTGGGATATTCAAATTTTGTAAAAGTTGTGAAGCTTCACTCTCAGCTTCCCAACCACCTAGTTCAGCAAATTCTCCTTCAAGTTCAGCAGCACGAACGCCATCTTCATCTGAAAAATCTTCCTTCATATAAATGGCGTCTTTTTCTTTCATGATGTTGTAAAGTTTTTCATTTCCCATGATGACAACATCAATAACACGTTCGTCCTCATAGTCAAAGTGATTTTGACGAAGAACTGAAAGACGTTCGTCTGGTCCTAGAGAGACATGACCAGTTGTTGGTTCAATATCACCAGCTAAAATTTTCAAAAAGGTTGATTTTCCGGCACCATTAGCACCAATCAAACCATAGGTGTTTCCTTCTGTAAATTTAATGTTGACATCATCAAAAAGTTTGCGATCACTAAAACGTAGTGAAACATCAGATACTGTTAGCAATGTTTTTCTCCTATTATATGTAATACTCTAATTCTACTAGAAAATTAGTAAATATTCAAATTTTTATTTGTCAATTTTTTGTAAAGTAAGTTGACAGTTTCTTTACGGATATATGGCTAGAAAACTATTGTTTGATTGAAAAAATTATCTGTCTTTTTATCAAAAAAATGCTATAATTGAAAGGACCATATCAAAGGAGAATATTATGAGTAAACCCATTATTTTAACAGGAGATCGTCCAACGGGGAAATTACATATTGGGCACTACGTTGGTAGCTTGAAAAATCGTGTCTTACTACAAGAAGAAAATAAATATGACATGTTTGTTTTTTTAGCTGACCAGCAAGCATTAACTGACCATGCAAAAGATCCTCAAACAATTGTAGAATCAATTGGGAATGTTGCCTTGGACTATCTTGCAGTGGGATTAGATCCTAATAAATCAACAATTTTTATTCAAAGTCAGATTCCAGAATTGGCAGAGCTATCTATGTATTACATGAACCTAGTTTCATTAGCTCGTTTGGAACGAAATCCAACTGTAAAAACAGAAATTTCACAGAAAGGTTTTGGAGAAAGCATTCCAACTGGATTCTTGGTGTATCCTATTTCACAAGCAGCGGATATTACAGCCTTTAAAGCAAACTTGGTTCCAGTAGGGAATGATCAAAAACCGATGATTGAACAAACACGTGAAATTGTACGTTCTTTCAATCATGCCTATAACTGTGATGTTTTAGTAGAACCAGAAGGAATTTACCCTGAGCATGAAGGTGCAGGACGTTTACCAGGACTTGATGGAAATGCGAAAATGTCGAAATCACTCAATAATGGTATTTACCTAGCAGACGATGCTGATACTTTACGAAAAAAAGTGATGAGTATGTATACAGATCCAGATCACATTCGTGTCGAGGATCCAGGTAAGATTGAAGGCAATATGGTTTTCCATTATTTAGATGTATTTGGACGTCCAGAGGATGCTCAAGAAATTGCTGAAATGAAAGAACACTACCAACGTGGGGGTCTTGGGGACGTTAAGACTAAGCGTTACCTCCTTGAAATTTTGGAAAGAGAGCTTGCTCCTATTCGCGAACGACGCCTTGAATATGCCAAAGACATGGGTGAGGTTTATAATATGCTTCAAAAAGGTAGTGAAAAAGCTCGTGAAGTTGCTGGTCAGACCTTATCAGAAGTAAAAGCTGCAATGGGTCTTAATTACTTTCATTAATAGATAAAATATGAACTATAAAACTATTTCTTCTTTAAAATAAGAGGGATAGTTTTTTTATATGTTCTCTTATAAATTTAATTGACAAATTTTCATAGAATGGTATGATAGATACAATACAAAAAGCGTTAAGCTCAAAAAGAAAGAAAAGAGGGAACTTCAATGTCTAATTGGGACACTAAATTTTTGAAAAAAGGTTTTACCTTTGATGATGTATTGCTTATTCCGGCAGAGAGTCATGTGTTGCCTAATGATGCGGATTTAACTACAAAATTGGCAGATAATTTGACTTTAAATATCCCAATTATTACCGCTGCGATGGACACTGTAACAGAGAGCCAAATGGCGATTGCTATTGCGCGTGCAGGTGGACTTGGAGTTATCCATAAAAATATGTCTATTGAGCAACAGGCAGATGAAGTTCGTAAGGTAAAACGTTCTGAAAATGGTGTTATCATTGATCCATTCTTCTTGACTCCAGAACATACCATTGCTGAAGCAGATGAACTCATGGGTCGTTACCGTATCAGTGGTGTTCCAGTAGTTGAAACACTTGAAAATCGTAAATTGGTTGGTATTTTAACAAACCGAGACCTTCGTTTTATTTCAGATTACAATCAACCAATCTCAAACCATATGACCAGCGAAAACCTCGTTACTGCTCCTGTTGGAACAGATCTTGAAACAGCTGAAAGTATTCTTCAAGAACACCGTATTGAAAAACTTCCTTTGGTTGACGAAGATGGTCGTCTTTCTGGTTTGATTACTATTAAAGATATTGAAAAAGTAATTGAGTTTCCAAACGCAGCTAAAGATGAATTTGGTCGTCTCCTTGTTGCGGGTGCTGTAGGGGTTACTTCAGATACATTTGAACGTGCAGAAGCACTTTTTGAAGCAGGTGCGGATGCCATTGTTATCGATACTGCTCACGGTCACTCAGCAGGTGTTCTTCGCAAAATCGCTGAGATTCGTGCTCACTTCCCAGATCGTACACTAATTGCTGGGAATATTGCGACGGCTGAAGGTGCACGTGCCCTTTATGATGCGGGTGTTGACGTTGTTAAAGTTGGTATTGGACCAGGTTCAATCTGTACAACTCGAGTAATCGCAGGTGTTGGAGTTCCTCAAGTTACAGCTATTTACGATGCTGCAGCAGTGGCGCGTGAATATGGCAAAACAATCATTGCTGATGGTGGAATCAAGTATTCTGGAGATATTGTTAAGGCTCTTGCTGCTGGTGGAAATGCAGTAATGCTTGGATCAATGTTTGCAGGAACAGATGAAGCTCCAGGGGAAACTGAAATCTTCCAAGGACGTAAGTTCAAGACTTATCGTGGTATGGGTTCAATCGCCGCAATGAAGAAAGGTTCAAGCGACCGTTACTTCCAAGGTTCTGTTAATGAAGCAAACAAACTCGTTCCAGAAGGAATTGAAGGACGTGTTGCTTATAAAGGAGCAGCAGCTGATATCGTCTTCCAAATGATTGGTGGTATTCGTTCTGGTATGGGTTATTGTGGTGCAGCTAACCTTAAAGAATTGCATGACAATGCTCAATTTATCGAAATGTCTGGTGCTGGTCTAAAAGAAAGCCATCCACATGATGTGCAAATCACTAATGAAGCACCAAATTACTCAATGTAAACAAAAAATCTCCTGTCAAACAGGAGATTTTTTTGTTTTGACAAAACTGTAAACTTCAATTTACAACTATTTGACCGTTGTTTACTGTAAATACACTGAGAGTATCAGGTAAGTTTTGAAGATGGTCTAAACTAGTAGTTGTAATAAAGGTTTGGATGTTATAAGAAATCGTTTCTAACAATTTAAGTTGACGGGTATTGTCAAGCTCACTCATAACATCATCAAGTAAAAGAATTGGAGATTCTTTAGTAATGCTCTCCATCAATTCGATTTCAGCAAGTTTTATAGAAAGAACTAGACTACGATGCTGTCCTTGACTACCAAAACTTGCGTCTATTCCATTGATTAAGAAAGTCATATCATCCCGATGAGGGCCAACTCCCGTATTCTTCTTAAATAAATCTCTGGATCTACTTTTTTGAAGTGCTATACGGAAAGAATCAGCTAAAAGTTCTTTGTCAACGAAGTTTACAGAAGGTTGATAACAAATTGACAACTCTTCTAACTGGTCTGAGATATCAAAGTGTTTCCTCTTTCCAAAGAGTTCCATTTTTTGTATGAAGTCATCCCTATGAATCATTACACGACATCCGTACTCTACAAGTTGGTCATCAAGGACAGATAAAAAAGTGTCATCAATATTTTGTGTAGATTTTAGATAGCTATTTCTCTGTTTAAGGATGTGGTTATAACTTGACAGGTCTGACAAGTAAATTGGTTTGATTTGGCCTAACTCCATGTCAATGAATTTACGACGAATGGCCGGAGCACCTTTGACAAGTTGTAAATCTTCTGGAGCAAATAAGACAACGTTCATATGTCCGATATAATCAGAAAGACGAGCTTGCTTTAAATGGTTTACTTTTGTAATTCGACCTTTTTGTGTGAGGTCTATTTCAAGTGGTATAGTTGCCGTTTTTTTCTGCAAGATTCCAGAGACTTGTAGTTGCTCTTCTTCAAATTGAATTAAATTTTTGTCGGTCTTTGTTCTGTGACTTCTTGTTAGAGCTAAAAAATAAATACTTTCAAGAAGATTTGTTTTTCCTTGAGCATTCCGGCCAACAAATACGTTTAATTTTGGGTTAAAATCAATTTCTGTATTACGATAGTTACGAAATTGTTTAATGCATAAGTTTTTCAGCCACATATTTACCTACCTGGGAAACGTGGTGCACTTTTTACTTTTGGTGGCTGGTTCTTTTTGTCTGGTTTTTTTTGAACCTTTTTATTCATTTCTTTAACAAGTTTAGCTACACGCTCTTTCTCGATTTTATCTTGTTTAAATTCCTCAAGTTCTTCAGGATTTGGTTGAACTAGAATAATTTGAGTTTTTAAATCAGGGATTTCAATAGAATCTCCGACTCTAATTTTTTTGCCTCGACGATTTTCTAATTCTCCATTAAAATATACAAGATGGTCCGCTAAAAAAGATTTAATAGCACCTCCACTTTGGATGATTCCAAGATCTTTCAAAAGAGCTTGGAGAGTAATAAATTCTTCAAATAATTTGTATTCCATAGTTCACCTCAATCTTTGGTATTATACCATATTTTGCTTAAAATAGTGGAGAAGAAACCCGTTGAGTGAAAACGATTTTAATTTCAAAAAAGTCAAAGAGAACAAGAAAAATTTTCATTTTCATGGTATAATAGAACTCTATGTAAAAGGAGGTAAAAGATGGAGCTATTCCCAGGAATTGCAGTGCATTTTATCCAATCTAAAAAGTTTAAGACAAATAAAATAACTATGCGTTTCACAGCTCCATTATCTCTGGATTTAATCTCTGGTCGCATGCTAAGTGCCAGTATGCTTGAAACTGCTAATAAAGGCTATCCAACTGCCCAGGTTCTTAGAAAACATCTGGCAGCATTGTATGGAGCAGATTTGTCAACTCATGCTTATAGAAGGGGACAAAGTCACTTAGTAGACGTGAGTTTGACTTATGTTCGAGATGAATTTTTAAGTAAGAAAAACGTATTAACTGCTCAGGTTTTAGAATTATTGTATCAAGTCATATTTAATCCATTGTCAAATGAAGATGAATTTGAGACCAATGCCTCTGAAATTGAAAAAAAACAATTGTTGGCGAGACTAGAATCAGAATTAGAGGATCCTTTCTTCTTTGCTCATAAAGAATTGGATCAGTTGTTTTTTCAAGAAGAATCAATGCAGTTAGTTCCTAAAGATTTAATTGCCAGAATTTCCGAAGAGACATCTAAATCTTGCTATTCAAGTTTTCAAAAAATGCTGAAAGAAGATAGGATTGATTTATTCTTTTTAGGTGATTTTAATGAAATTGAAGTCTTAGAAAACTTGAAGAAATTTAACTTGACAGGTCGTAAAGAAACTGTAAATATTCAATATCAGCAAGGTTATTCAAATGTTCTTAGAGAAGGAATTGCCAGGAAAAACCTAGGTCAGTCTATTCTAGAAATGGGTTATCATAGTACAATTGGTTATGGAGATGTTCAAAAGATGGCCTTGCTTCTCGTGAATGGTTTGCTTGGAGCTTTCCCACACTCTAAATTGTTTACTCAAGTTAGGGAAAAACAAGGACTGGCCTACACTGTTTCTAGTCACTTAGATCTCTTTAGTGGATTTTTAAGATTATTTGCTGGAATAAATCGTCAAAATCGCAACAAGGCAAGAAAATTGATGAATGATCAATTGTTAGCAATCAAAAATGGTAGATTTACAGATGCTGAAGTTACTCAAACTAAGGAAATGATTCGTAGGACGATGTTGTTGAGTCAGGATAATCAAGATTCGATTATAGATAGAGAATACTTGAGCATCTTTTTTGGTAAATCAGTTTTAGACCAAGAAACTTTGATAGAGCAACTAGAGCAAGTTGACAGGGATGAAATCTGTAGGGCGGCATCTAGTTTGAAATTGCAGGCTATTTATTTTATGGAAGGAGCAGAATGACTAGAGTTACTTTTCAAGAGAAATTTTATCCTGCTGTAAAGGAAACTCTTTATCAAGCAACATTAAAAAACGGCTTGACAGTTACTTTACTTCCGAAAAATGACTTTAACGAAGTTTACGGGGTAGCCACTGTCCAAGTTGGTTCGGTTGATACAAAGTTTACAGCTAGAAATGGTAAAAAGGAAGAATATCCTAGTGGGATTGCTCATTTTTTAGAACATAAACTTTTTGAAAGAGAAAATTCTGAAGATATCATGGCTGCATTTGCCAAATTAGGTGCAGATAGTAACGCCTTTACAAGCTTTACAAATACAAGTTATCTTTTTTCAACCTCTGACAATGTCGCTGAGTGTTTAGACTTGCTTGACGAGCTTGTTACTTGCTTTAACGTTACTGAAGAATCTGTTGAACGAGAAAAGGATATCATTCAACAAGAGCGCGAAATGTATCAGGATGATCCTGATTCTTGCTTGTTCTTTAAAACTCTTGCAAATCTTTATCCAGAAAGTCCTTTAGCTTCGGATATTGTTGGTACTGAAAATTCGATAGAAGATATTCGTTTAGAGGATTTACGAGATAATTTTGATGAATTTTACACACCTGTCAATAGCCATATTTTTCTCGTTGGAAATTTTGATTTAGAGTTGATACAGAATTATTTCTTACAAAAGGATGTTGGAGTTTGTATAGTTCAAAATCCACGAGAAACAATCGCTTTACACCCTGTAAAGAAGGTTGAGAGTATTCGTATGGATGTGGCTTCTCCTAAATTAGCTATTGGAGTTCGAACAAATGCTGAGATGGAGAGTAAAGACTGCTATCGATACGGTGTTTTGTTGAAGGCCTTGTTTTCGATGATGTTTGGATGGACCTCAAAAAGATTTCAAAGTTTGTATGAAACTGGGAAACTAGATTCTTCATTATCTATGGAGGTTGAAATCAATCATCGTTTTAATTTTTTGATGCTGACAATGGATACAAAAGAACCTGTTGCCATTTCACACCAATTTCGAAAGGCAATAAAAAATTTTGTAACTGATCCAGATGTGTCAGAGGAGCATCTTGATTTAATAAAAAGTGAAATTTATGGAGAGTTTATCCATAATCTGAATTCTTTAGAATTTATTGCGACTCAATATCAGTCGCACGTTGATGAATCAACCTTGTTTGATTTGCCAAAGATTATACAGGAAATGACCTTAGAAGATGTTCTTGAGGTAGGTCATCATTTTATTGATAATAGTGAAATGGTTGAGTTTACGATTTTTCCGCTATAATAATTGAAAAAAATGAGACTAGAAAGAAGGAATGATAAGTATGAGAAAAAAAACAATCGGTGAAGTATTACGTTTAGCAAGAGTAAACCAGGGGTTGAGTTTAGAGGAGTTGCAGCGCAAGACAGATATTCAACTGGATATGCTAGAAGCTTTAGAGTCAGATGATTTTGATAAATTACCTAGTCCCTTTTATGTTCGCTCTTTTTTGAGAAAGTATGCTTGGGCAGTTGAATTGGATGAAAGTATAGTTCTAGATGCTTATGATTCAGGTAGTATGATTACCTATGAAGAAGTTGATGTTGATGAGATAGAACTATCAGGTCGTAGACGTTCTAATCGAAAGAAACGTTCCCTGCTTCCACTTTTTTACTTCGTCTTATTCTCCTTATCAATTTTAGTATTCGTAACCTATTATGTTTGGAATTATATTCAAACACAACCAACAGAAACAACTTCAGCTAACTATAATGTTGTAACTACTACTACAAATGCAACAACTAGTGAAACAACAACTAGCAACCAAACCACTAGTCCATCAAGTTCGAGTGAAGCATCAACTGTGACTGTTTCAGGTCAGGGAGATGTGATATCAGTAGAGTATAAAACTTCTAAAGATAATGCTGAACTTCAATTATCTGTGACGGATGCAACAAGTTGGATAAGTGTATCAGATACGGATCTAGCTGGAGGAACTACTCTCGAGCCAAATAACAAAACAGCTAAAACAACAATTTCTAAAGGCTCTCCGGTAACAATCACATTAGGCGTTGTAAAAGGCGTTAAAATTAAAATTGATAATCAAGAAATTGACACTGCAAAATTAACTGGTCAAACTGGTTGGATTAGACTAACAGTGAGTTCAAACTAAGGAAGGATAATATGAAAAAAGAAAATATTCCTAACATACTTACGCTTGGTAGAATTTTATTTATTCCGATTTTTGTTCTCCTTCTATCATTTGGCCCATCTCCTGTGTTACATAAAATAGCAGCAATTATTTTTGCTATCGCCAGTATCACGGATTATCTAGATGGTTATTTGGCTAGAAAATGGCAAGTCGTTAGCAATTTCGGGAAATTTGCGGATCCAATGGCTGATAAGCTATTGGTAATGTCGGCCTTTATTATGCTAGTTGGCCTAGATATGGCTCCTGCTTGGGTGGTGGCTGTTATCATTTGTCGTGAACTTGCAGTTACTGGTTTGCGCTTGCTTTTAGTTGAAACCGGAGGGACTGTTTTAGCTGCAGCAATGCCAGGAAAAATCAAGACATTTAGTCAGATGTTCGCGATTATCTTCTTGTTATTCCATTGGAATTTGCTCGGTCAGATAACTCTTTATATTGCCTTGTTCTTCACAGTTTATTCTGGTTATGATTACTTCAAGGGAAGCGCATATTTATTTAAAGGAACCTTTCGCTAGATATGGAATCGATTATTGAAATTAAGGATCTGTCATTTCGATACCAGGCAGATCAAGAACATTATGATGTTCATAACATTTCGTTTCACGTGAAACGTGGAGAATGGTTGTCAATCGTTGGTCACAACGGGAGTGGGAAATCAACGACAGTTCGCTTGATTGATGGCTTACTCGAGGCTGAATCTGGAGAAATTTGGATAGATGGTGATTGCCTAACACCAGAAAATGTCTGGGAGAAAAGACGTAAGATTGGTATGGTGTTTCAAAATCCCGATAATCAGTTCGTAGGAGCAACTGTTGAAGATGACGTAGCTTTTGGCCTAGAAAACCAAGGGATTCCACTTGAAGAGATGAAGAAACGAGTCTCTGAAGCTCTGTCATTAGTTGGGATGGCGGAATTTACAAAAAAAGAACCAGCTCGCTTGTCTGGAGGTCAGAAACAGAGAGTGGCAATTGCAGGAGTTGTAGCTCTGCGACCAGATATTTTAATCTTGGATGAGGCTACAAGTATGTTGGATCCAGAAGGGCGACTAGAGTTGATTAAGATAGTCCAGAAGATTCGCCAAGACCACCAGATGACAGTTATCTCTATTACGCATGATTTAGATGAGGTTGCTATGAGTGACCGTGTTTTAGTAATGAAAAAAGGGAAAGTCGAGTCAACAAGCACTCCTAGAGAATTATTTTCTAGGTCAGATTTAGATCAAATTGGCTTAGATCAACCCTTTGTCAACCAATTGAAAGAATCATTACGTACTAGTGGTTTGAATTTGCCAGAGTTCTATCTTACAGAAGAGGAACTTGAGGAGGCTTTATGGGAATTATTCTAGACAATGTTAGTTATACGTATCAAGAAGGAACGCCGTTTGCCTCAGTTGCCTTGTCTGATGTCAGTTTGACAATAGAGGATGGCTCTTATACTGCGATTATTGGGCATACAGGAAGCGGGAAATCTACAATCCTTCAACTTTTGAATGGTTTGCTAGTTCCTACAGAGGGAAGTGTTCGTGTCTTTGATACATTGATTACATCAACATCAGTCAATAAGCAAATTCGTCAAATTCGCAAACAAGTAGGCTTGGTTTTTCAGTTTGCTGAAAATCAAATTTTTGAGGAAACAGTCTTAAAAGATGTGGCATTTGGACCTCAAAATTTTGGAGTTTCTGTAGAAGAGGCAGAAGTTATCGCGCGTGAAAAACTAGCTTTAGTGGGAATTGACGAGTCACTTTTTGAACGTAGTCCATTTGAACTTTCAGGAGGACAAATGAGAAGGGTTGCTATTGCTGGGATTTTAGCAATGGAACCTAAAATTTTGGTTTTAGATGAGCCAACCGCGGGCTTGGATCCAATTGGCCGAAAAGAGTTGATGACCTTGTTTAAAAAGCTTCATCAAGATGGTATCACGATTGTTTTGGTGACTCACCTTATGGATGATGTAGCAGAATTTGCTGACCAAGTTTACGTAATGGAAAAAGGGAAATTAGTTAAGAGTGGGAAACCAAGTCTTGTCTTTCAAAATGTCGAATTTATGGAAAAAATCCAATTGGGTGTTCCAAAAATTACAAGATTTGCTCAAAGGCTTGCTAACAGAGGAGTTTCTTTTAAACAATTGCCGATAACGATAGAGGAGTTTAAGGAGTTCATCAATGGATAATATGATTTTAGGTCGTTACATACCAGGAAATTCGATTGTTCATCGTCTGGATCCTCGTAGTAAGTTAGTGGCAATGATTTTATTAATTCTGATTGTTTTTTGGGCCAATAATCCAATAACAAATTTGATCCTTTTCGTTGCAACAGGTATATTTGTAGCTTTATCAGAAGTTCCCTTATCCTTTTTCATAAAAGGTTTGCGGTCTATGTTTTTTCTAATTGCTTTTACAACCCTTTTTCAACTTTTCTTTATCTCAGGTGGAGATGTCTTGTTCGAGGTAGGATTTATAAAAATCACAAGTCATGGAATTGAACAGGCTGGGATTATTTTTTGTCGCTTTGTTTTGATTATCTTTTTCTCAACCTTGCTTACTTTGACGACCATGCCACTAAGTTTGGCAACAGCAGTTGAATCCTTGCTTGGACCTTTGAAAAGATTCAAGGTTCCTGTTCATGAAATTGGGCTTATGTTGTCTATGAGTTTGCGATTTGTACCAACCTTGATGGATGATACGATTCGCATTATGAATGCTCAAAAGGCGCGTGGTGTTGATTTTGGAGAAGGGAATGTAATCCAAAAAGTCAAGGCTATGATACCTATTTTGATACCTTTGTTTGCTACCAGTTTGAAAAGAGCGGATTCTCTTGCTACAGCTATGGAAGCTAGAGGGTATCAAGGCGGAAATGGACGTAGTCAGTATCGACAGTTGAAATGGATGAATAAAGATAGTGTAGCTCTATTACTTATTTGTGTCTTGGGTGGTATTCTATTTTTGTTAAAATCCTAGAGTGAAGTATAGAATGAGATAGGGTAGAGGTATGAACCGTTTTAAAAAATCAAAATATATCATTGTTCTATTTGTCGTTGTATTAGTGGTTTCAGTTTTTTTAGTGATGACGAAATCAAGTGCGGTTGTGACAAAAGTTGGAGATGGCATTTCTCTGATAGATAGAGTTGTTCAAAAGCCATTCCAATGGTTAGAATCTACAAAGTCTGATTTAGGAAATTTGACGAGAGCTTATAATGAGAATGAAACTCTAAAAAAAGAACTCTATCAAATGGAAAAAGAAACGAATGAAGCAGACAGTCTGAAGGAAGAAAATGAGCAATTACGTCAGTTATTAGATATGAAGTCCAAATTAAATGCGACCAAGTTAATTGCTGCGGATGTCATCATGAGAACTCCATCAACCTGGAAACAAGAATTAACAGTTAACGTTGGTTCTCAACAAGGAGCAACAACAAACATGCTTGTTGTTGCTGGTGGAGGATTGGTTGGAAGTGTTGAAAAAGTAGAAGCCAACTCAACTGTGGTCAATTTATTGACAAACGCTGAGAATACAGAGAAGATTTCCGTTAAAATCCAGCACGGTTCTAGTAGCATTTATGGTATTATTATCGGTTATGATAAGGAAAAAGAACTTTTGAAAATCAGCCAGCTCAATAGCAATAGCGACATTAGCCAAGGCGACAAAGTGGTGACTGGAGGTTTGGGAAACTTTAATGCTACAGATATTTCTGTAGGAGAAGTTGTATCAGTGACACATAGTACTGACTATCTAACAAGAGAAGTTATGGTTAAGCTACACGCTGATCCAATGAATCTTAAGGTTGTAGAGTTAGTGGGGAATGCGTCATGAGACTTGTTAAGCAGATAGGAATGTTCTTACTCTTACCCTTGATTGTCTTAATAGATAGCCATTTAGGGCAGCTTGTAAATAGCTTTTTCCCACATTTACAAATTGTTAGCCACTTTATCTTTATCTTCTTATTATTTGAAACAATTGAAGTATCAGAGTATCTGTTTTTAGCTTATTGTTTGGTTCTAGGTCTATTATACGATGTTTACTTCTTCCATCTGATTGGAATTGCAAGTCTTCTTTTTGTGATTATTGGAGCAATTGTCTATAAAAGTAACTCTGTCATTTTGTTAAATAGATGGACCAGATTGCTAGCTGTCTTAATGATGACTTTCATTTTTGAGTTTGGAAGCTTTATGTTGGCAGAGGTGGTCGGGCTAACTGCTGAAAATCTATCCGTTTTTATGGTTTATAGTCTTGTGCCTACTATGATATTGAACTGTTTATGGATGTTGGTTTTTCAATATATTTTTGAAAAAATATATCTATAAGAAAGAAACAAAACTGTAATAAAGGCGTAATATTTATTAGGCCTTTTTTTGATATACTAGTATTGTCTTTTTAAAGAAGGAGTATTACACTTATGAAGAAAAAAATTCTAGCATCACTTATGTTAAGTACAGTATTGCTTTCAAATGGAGCTGTGCTTTCAAGTGTTAAAGCCAATACAACAGATGAAAAAATTGCTGCTCAAGATAGCAAAATTAGTGAGTTGACAACTCAACAGAAAGAAGCTCAAAAACAAGTAGACGAAATTCAAACTAAAGTTTCAGCTATTCAATCAGAGCAAGAAAAATTACAATCTGAAAACGAAAAACTTCAAGAAGAATCTAAAAAACTTGAAGGTGAAATCGCAGAGCTTTCAAAAAATATCGTAGCTCGTAATGAGTCGCTTGAAAATCAAGCGCGTAGTGCGCAAACTAACGGAACTGCTACAAGCTACATTAACACAATTATTAATTCTAACTCAATCACAGAAGCTATTTCTCGTGTAGCAGCTATGAGTGAAATTGTGTCAGCAAACAATAAAATGTTGCAACAACAAAAAGAAGATAAAAAAGCTATTTCTGAAAAACAAGTTGCAAATAACGAAGCAATCAATACAGTTATTGCGAATCAACAAACGCTTGCTGACGATGCACAAGCTTTGACAACAAAACAAGCTGAATTGAAAGTAGCTGAGTTGAATCTTGCAGCTGAAAAAGCATCAGCAGAGAGTGAAAAAGCTACTTTGTTAGAACAAAAAGCAGCAGCTGAAGCAGAAGCGAAAGCAGCAGCAGAGGCAGAAGCGGCTTATAAAGCTAAACAAGCAAGTCAACAAGCAACTGTTACAGCTTCAGCAAATACAACCTTTGCTGCACAAGTGCAAGCAACTTCAAGTTCTTCTTCATCATCAGATGACGATTCAAGCTACACACCTGCAGCAACTACTGTGAGTCAACGACCAACTTATAGTTCAAATGCTTCAAGTTACCCTGTAGGTCAATGTACATGGGGTGCTAAGACCTTGGCTCCATGGGCTGGTGATTATTGGGGTAATGGTGGTCAGTGGGCTACTAGTGCAGCAGCAGCAGGTTTCCGTACAGGTTCTACACCACAAGTTGGTGCGATTGCTTGTTGGGATGATGGTGGCTATGGACACGTAGCGGTTGTTACAGCTGTTGAATCAACAACGCGCATTCAAGTTTCTGAGTGTAACTATGATGGTAGTGGAACTCAACCAATCGGAAATTATCGTGGATGGTTTAATCCGACAGCATCAAGAGGTACTGTAAGATACATTTATCCAAACTAATATATTAATTATTATTAAATTTAGGGTGAGATTTTATTAATCTCACCCTTTGTATAGTATTAATAAAAAATCTTCATCAGAATATTTTTGTCATTATGGAATCAAAGATGGGCTAAAAATTATCGGATATGTAGCTAGAATAAGTATGTTTATCTAACGCAATAATAACAAGATTTTAAGAGAGTTGGTACTGGAGTTATGTTTACGTATAAAATAAATGTTGATGTGAAAGAGTGGGATTTGTTTTTAGAAAATCATCCTCAAGGAAATTTATTGCAGAGTAGTGATTGGTCCAAGATAAAGGATGCTTGGGGGAATGAGAGAGTTGGCTTTTATAAAGAGGATCAACTAGTTGGAGTGGCGAATATCTTAATTCAGCCGCTACCATTAGGACTATCTATGTTCTATATTCCACGAGGTCCAGTCATTGATTATAAAGATAAAGAACTTCTGAAATTTGTGCTTTTAACATTGAAAAAACTTGCTAAAAAAAGCCATGCAATAATGGTTAAATTTGATCCAAGTTTATTTATCAGTAGAGGTCTTATTGGGCAAGAAACTGTCCAAAATTCTAGGACTTTAGAAATTATTGAAGAACTGAAAAAAAATAAAGTTTATTGGACAGGCTTAACAAAGGATATGGCAGAAAATATACAACCACGTTTTCAAGCTAATATTCATAAAGAGAACTTCTCGTTGGAACAACTATCCAAGTCCACTAGACAGGCAATCCGAACTGCAAGGAATAAAGGATTGGAAGTGAAATTCGGTGGAATTGATTTATTAGATGAATTTTCATTTTTAATGAAGAAAACAGAGTCTCGTAAGAATATCAGTTTACGAGGCAAAGATTATTATCAAAAGTTACTGACTACTTATCCTAATCACTCTTTTATCACACTAAGCTACTTAGATTTACCTAATAGACTGAAAGAAGTTGAGCAGCAACTCGAAAAGAATCTTAAAATAGCGCAGAAATTTACTGATAAAACGAAAGAAGGCAAAATAAAAGAGAATCAGCAAGAGAGAAAACGATTAGAGGAAGAAATTTCTTTTCTTAAGAGCCATATTGATAGAGGGTACAGTGTCGTTCCATTGTCTGGAACTTTAACCATCGAATTTGGGAAAACTTCTGAAAACTTATATGCTGGAATGAATGAGGAATTTAGACATTATCAACCTGCTATTCCTACATGGTTTGAGACAGCTCAACATTCATTTGAACGTGGGGCAGAGACTCATAATATGGGTGGAATTGAAAACAACTTAGAAGGCGGATTATTTAATTTTAAATCTAAGTTTAATCCCACTATTGAGGAGTTTGCTGGTGAGTTTAACTATCCAACAAGTTCATTATATTTCTTGTTTAATCTAGCTTATAAGATTCGTAAGAAACTTCGAAGTAGATAGCATAAACACCCCTACATTAAATTTTAAAAAATTAGCTATTAGAACATCTCAGCAGTATATGTTGAGATGTTTTAAATTTAGAGCTTTTAAATAGTAATTTAATAAGGAGAAAATAACAAAATTACTTGAAATAAAGCTCCAATTATGATAAAATGAAACTTGTCGTGTGAACGATAATACTCATTCTTGATGAATTGTGAAACTGTTGCCTTTTGGTTGTTTTGCAAGTTGAAATCAAGAAGAGGAAAAAACAAAAAAGGAGAAATACTCATGGCAGTAATTTCAATGAAACAACTTCTTGAGGCTGGTGTACACTTTGGTCACCAAACTCGTCGCTGGAACCCTAAGATGGCTAAGTACATCTTCACTGAGCGTAACGGAATCCACGTTATCGACTTGCAACAAACTGTAAAATACGCTGACCAAGCATACGACTTTATGCGTGATGCTGCAGCTAACGATGCAGTTGTATTGTTCGTTGGTACTAAGAAACAAGCTGCTGACGCTGTTAAAGAAGAAGCAGAACGTTCAGGTCAATACTACATCAACCACCGTTGGTTGGGTGGAACTCTTACTAACTGGGGAACTATCCAAAAACGTATCGCTCGTTTGAAAGAAATCAAACGTATGGAAGAAGAAGGAATCTTCGACGTTCTTCCTAAGAAAGAAGTTGCACTTCTTAATAAACAACGTGCACGTCTTGAAAAATTCTTGGGTGGTATCGAAGATATGCCTCGTATCCCAGACGTAATGTACGTAGTTGATCCACATAAAGAGCAAATCGCTGTTAAAGAAGCTAAAAAATTGGGTATCCCAGTTGTAGCGATGGTCGACACAAACACTGATCCAGATGATATCGATGTAATCATCCCAGCTAACGATGACGCTATCCGCGCTGTTAAATTGATCACTGCGAAAATGGCTGACGCTGTTATCGAAGGTCGTCAAGGTGAAGACGCAGCGGCAGTTGAAGCTGAATTTGCAGCTTCAGAAGCTCAAGCAGACTCAATCGAAGAAATCGTTGAAGTTGTAGAAGGCGACAACGCTTAATTCAAATAAGTAATTATTACCTAGGAGGGCGGGGCTTAGCCCAGCTCTCCTATTTTTAAAAAAATATAGGAGAATCAAAATGGCAGAAATTACAGCTAAACTTGTAAAAGAGTTGCGTGAAAAATCTGGTGCTGGTGTTATGGACGCTAAGAAAGCATTGGTTGAAGTTGAAGGTGATATCGAAAAAGCGATCGAATTGCTTCGCGAAAAAGGTATGGCTAAGGCAGCTAAGAAAGCTGACCGTGTTGCGGCTGAAGGTTTGACTGGTGTATTTGTTAACGGTAACGTTGCAGCAGTAGTTGAAGTAAATGCTGAAACTGACTTCGTTGCGAAAAACGCTCAATTCGTTGAGTTGGTAAATGCTACAGCTAAAGTCATCGCTGAAGGTAAACCAGCTAACAACGAAGAAGCACTTGCTTTGACAATGCCTTCAGGAGAAACTCTTGAAGCTGCATATGTATCTGCAACAGCTACAATCGGTGAAAAAATCTCATTCCGTCGTTTTGCTTTGCTTGAAAAAACAGATGCACAACACTTCGGAGCATACCAACACAACGGTGGACGTATCGGTGTTATCTCTGTAATCGAAGGTGGAGACGAAGCGCTTGCTAAACAAATCTCAATGCACATCGCTGCAATGAAACCAACAGTTCTTTCATATAAAGAATTGGATGAGCAATTTGTTAAAGATGAGTTGGCACAATTGAACCACGTTATCGACCAAGATAACGAAAGCCGTGCAATGGTTGGTAAACCAGCTCTTCCACACCTTAAATATGGTTCTAAAGCTCAATTGACTGATGAAGTCATCGCTCAAGCTGAAGAAGATATTAAAGCTGAATTGGCTGCAGAAGGTAAACCAGAAAAAATCTGGGATAAAATTATTCCTGGTAAAATGGATCGTTTCATGCTTGACAACACTAAAGTTGACCAAGCTTACACACTTCTTGCACAAGTTTACATCATGGATGACAGCAAGACAGTTGAAGCATACCTTGAATCAGTTAACGCTACAGTAGTTGAGTTTGCTCGCTTTGAAGTTGGTGAAGGTATCGAAAAAGCTGCAAATGACTTTGAAGCAGAAGTTGCAGCTACAATGGCAGCAGCTTTGAATAACTAAAAATTAAAAACAAAGTAAATGAATTGCACTCTAAATATTAGATTTTTGTATCTAACTTTTGGAGTGCAGTTTTTATTAGCTCCTTACTTGATTAAGACAAATTGATTAGTAGTAATAATTTGATTCAATTAATACTTTGGTAGTGTGTAATAGTGAGATTGACATACCCTACCGAAATGAATGTATGAGAATTTAGCAGTGGAATGAAAAATAGTTTAAGATATTTTCTTGATATACACGTTGTGATTTTGAATACATATTTTGTTTTTTGAAACAAGAATAAAGTTCTCATTTTAACTCAAATCAATATTAGAAAATCGCAAATGAAAAATCGTTTGCGATTTTTCTGTACTTTTTCAGATGTGATATCAAATATAGTTCGTGAAATATTTGATTTTTGACGTCTGTTGTGTTAGAATGATGTAAAGTAATACGAAAGGCGAACAAGAAAATGTCCAGTAAACTTATTTATACGGGAAAAGCTAAAGATATCTATACTACAGAAGACGAAAATGTGATTAAGTCGGTCTATAAGGACCAGGCAACCATGCTTAATGGTGCTCGTAAAGAGACTATTAAGGGGAAAGGTGTGCTTAATAATCAGATTTCGTCTCTTATTTTTGAAAAATTGAATGCTGCTGGTGTAGCTACTCACTTTATTGAACGTATTTCTGACACAGAACAATTGAATAAAAAAGTAAAAATCATTCCTTTGGAGGTTGTCCTTCGTAACGTGACTGCCGGTTCTTTTTCTAAACGTTTTGGCGTTGAAGAAGGTTTGGTTTTGAAAACTCCAATCGTTGAATTCTACTATAAAAATGATGAATTAGATGATCCATTTATCAATGATGAACATGTCAAGTTCTTGGACATTGCCAACGATGAGCAGATTGCCTATATCAAGGAAGAAACACGTCGTATTAATGAATTGCTGAAAGATTGGTTTGCACAAATTGGTCTTCGTTTGATTGACTTCAAATTGGAATTTGGTTTTGATAAGGATGGCAAAATTATCTTGGCAGATGAATTCTCACCAGACAACTGCCGTCTTTGGGATGCGGAAGGGCACCATATGGATAAGGATGTTTTCCGTAGAGATTTGGGCAGTTTAACGGATGTATATCAGGTTGTGTTGGAGAAATTGCAGGGCTTGAAGTAACTTGATTGAAACGGAAAACCTTCGTCTTCGATAACCTATTTGAATAGAAATAAAGGAAATAAAATGGATAAACGTATTTTCGTTGAGAAAAAAGCTGATTTTCGTGTAAAATCTGACTCTTTAGTAAAAGAATTGCAGCATAATCTTCAGTTGAAAACGTTGAAGGATCTTCGGATTGTTCAGGTTTACGATGTCTTTGGTTTGGCAGAGGACTTGTTTGCGCGTGCGGAAAAACATATCTTCTCTGAGCAAGTGACCGATACTGTTTTGGACGAGGCTGCGGTTAAGGCCGATCTTGAAAAGTATGATTTCTTTGCGATCGAAAGTTTACCTGGTCAATTTGACCAACGTGCGGCATCTTCACAAGAAGCTTTGCTTTTACTTGGTAGTTCAAATGATGTAACAGTTAATACAGCGCAACTTTACTTGGTTAACAAGGATATCGATGCGAATGAGTTGGAAGCCGTCAAAAATTACCTTTTGAACCCAGTGGATTCTCGTTTCAAAGATATCACTGTTGGTATTGCGAAACAGGATTTCTCTGAGTCTGACAAGACCATTCCAAGCTTGGATTTCTTTGAAACTTATACGGCAGAAGATTTTGCACAGTATAAGGCGGAGCAAGGATTGGCAATGGAAGTGGATGACCTTCTCTTCATTCAAGATTACTTCAAGTCTATTGGACGTGTGCCAACTGAGACTGAGCTTAAGGTTTTGGATACTTACTGGTCTGACCACTGTCGTCATACTACATTCGAGACTGAGTTGAAAACCATCGATTTCTCAGCTTCTAAATTTGAAAAACAATTGCAAGCGACTTACGACAAGTATATTGCCATGCGTGATGAGTTGGGACGTACAGAAAAACCTCAAACCTTGATGGATATGGCGACTATTTTTGGACGTTATGAGCGTGCCAATGGTCGTTTGGATGACATGGAAGTGTCTGATGAAATCAATGCTTGCTCAGTTGAAATTGAAGTGGATGTCAATGGTGTGAAAGAAGCATGGCTTCTCATGTTCAAGAACGAAACTCACAACCACCCAACTGAGATTGAACCATTTGGTGGAGCGGCTACTTGTATCGGTGGTGCCATTCGTGACCCATTGTCAGGTCGTTCATACGTTTACCAAGCCATGCGTATCTCAGGTGCTGGTGATATTACAGCTCCGATTGCTGAAACTCGTCCTGGTAAATTGCCACAACAAGTGATTTCTAAAACAGCGGCTCACGGTTATTCTTCATACGGTAACCAAATTGGTCTTGCAACAACTTATGTTCGTGAATACTTCCACCCAGGTTTCGTTGCTAAGCGTATGGAGCTAGGTGCAGTTGTCGGTGCGGCTCCTAAAGAAAATGTTGTCCGTGAAAAACCTGAAGCAGGTGATGTGATTATCTTGCTCGGTGGTAAAACTGGACGTGACGGTGTTGGTGGTGCGACAGGTTCTTCTAAAGTTCAAACGGTTGAATCTGTTGAAACAGCTGGCGCTGAGGTTCAAAAAGGGAATGCCATTGAAGAACGTAAGATTCAACGTCTTTTCCGTAATGGGGATGTGACGCGTCTTATCAAGAAATCAAATGACTTTGGTGCCGGTGGTGTCTGTGTGGCTATCGGTGAATTGGCAGATGGTCTTGAAATTGATCTAGACAAAGTGCCATTGAAATACCAAGGTTTGAACGGTACAGAAATTGCCATCTCTGAATCTCAGGAACGGATGGCTGTAGTGGTTCGTCCAGAAGATGTAGATGCCTTCGTTGCAGCATGTAATAAAGAAAATATTGATGCTGTTGTCGTTGCGACAGTAACTGAAAAACCAAATCTTGTCATGCACTGGAATGGTGAAACCATCGTTGATTTGGAACGTCGTTTCCTTGATACAAACGGAGTACGTGTTGTCGTAGATGCTAAGGTGGTTGACAAGGATGTCAAGCTTCCAGAAGAACGTCAAACATCTGCTGAAACACTTGAAGCGGATACTCTTGAAGTCTTGGCTGACCTGAACCATGCCAGTCAAAAAGGTTTACAAACCATCTTTGACAGTTCAGTTGGTCGTTCAACAGTCAATCACCCACTTGGTGGTCGATATCAAATCACACCAACTGAAGCTTCTGTACAGAAATTGCCAGTCCAACATGGCGTAACTCATACGGCTTCTGTCATGGCGCAAGGATTCAACCCTTATGTGGCAGAATGGTCTCCATATCATGGTGCTGCCTATGCGGTGATTGAAGCAACAGCCCGTTTGGTTGCTGCTGGTGCAAACTGGTCTAAGGCTCGTTTCTCTTATCAAGAATATTTCGAGCGGATGGATAAACAAGCAGAGCGTTTTGGTCAACCAGTAGCTGCTCTCCTTGGATCCATTGAAGCTCAGATTCAACTTGGGTTGCCATCTATTGGTGGTAAAGACTCTATGTCTGGTACCTTTGAAGAATTGACAGTACCACCAACCTTGGTTGCTTTTGGGGTAACAACTGCAGATAGCCGTAAGGTTCTTTCTCCAGAATTCAAAGCTGCTGGTGAAAATATTTACTATATTTCTGGTCAAGATTTGGCACAAGAAATTGACTTCGATCTCATCAAGTCTAACTTTGCTAAGTTTGAAGCCATCCAAGCTGCCCATAAAGTTACGTCTGCATCAGCTGTCAAATATGGTGGTGTGGTTGAAGCTCTTGCCCTTGCAACATTTGGTAACCATATTGGTGCCACTGTAACCCTTGAAAATCTTGAGACTGCCTTGACAGCTCAATTGGGTGGATTCGTCTTCACATCGCCTGAAGAAATTTCAGGGATTGCCAAGATCGGACAAACAGTAGCTGACTTTACACTTACTGTCAATGGTGTAACGCTTGATGGACACAAACTTGACAGTGCCTTTCAAGGTAAATTGGAAGAGGTTTACCCAACGGAATTTGCACAAGCAACTGAGTTGGAAGAAGTACCTGCTGTGGCATCAGATGCTGTGATCAAAGCTAAAGAAACAGTTGAGAAACCTGTGGTTTACATCCCAGTATTCCCAGGTACTAACTCTGAGTACGATTCAGCTAAGGCCTTTGAAAAAGAAGGTGCCAAAGTCAACTTGGTACCATTTGTAACACTTAATGAAGAAGCGATTGTCAAGTCTGTTGACACTATGGTTGATAATATCGAAAAAGCTAATATTATCTTCTTTGCAGGTGGTTTCTCAGCAGCCGATGAACCAGATGGATCAGCTAAATTTATCGTGAACATCTTGCTCAATGAAAAAGTACGTGCAGCTATCGATAGCTTCATCGAAGGTGGTGGTTTGATTATCGGTATCTGTAACGGATTCCAAGCCCTTGTTAAATCTGGTCTTCTTCCATATGGTAACTTTGAAGATGCAAGTAGCACGAGTCCAACCCTCTTCTACAATGATGCTAACCAACACGTGGCTAAGATGGTGGAAACACGTATTGCCAACACGAACTCACCATGGCTTGCGGGAGTAGAAATTGGTGACATCCATGCTATCCCAGTATCACACGGTGAAGGTAAGTTTGTCGTGACAGCTGAGGAATTTGCAGAGCTTCGTGACAATGGTCAAATCTTTACCCAATATGTTGACTTTGATGGTAAACCAAGCATGGATTCTAAATACAATCCAAATGGTTCTGTTAATGCGATCGAAGGTATCACAAGTAAGAACGGTCAAATTATTGGTAAGATGGGTCACTCAGAACGTTTCGAAGACGGTCTCTTCCAAAATATTCCAGGAAATAAAGACCAGCATCTCTTTGCATCAGCTGTGAAATACTTTACTGGAAAATAAAAGGTATAAAAAATGACATACGAAGTAAAATCTCTTAATGAAGAATGTGGTGTTTTTGGTATCTGGGGCCACCCAGACGCTGCCAAATTGACCTACTTTGGACTCCATAGTCTTCAGCACCGTGGCCAGGAGGGGGCAGGGATCCTCTCCAATGACCATGGACAATTAAAGCGTCATCGTGATATGGGGCTTTTATCAGAAGTCTTCAAAAATCCTGCTAATTTGGATAAATTGACAGGGACTGGAGCGATTGGACACGTGCGCTATGCGACTGCGGGAGAAGCTTCTGTAGATAATATCCAACCTTTCCTCTTCCGCTTTCACGATATGCAGTTTGGTTTGGCTCATAATGGGAATCTGACCAATGCAGAATCGCTCAAGCAAGAATTGGAACAAAGAGGGGCAATCTTCAGCTCGACTTCTGATTCAGAAATCTTGGCTCACTTGATTCGCCGTAGCCACAATCCAAACTTGATGGGTAAAATCAAGGAAGCGCTCAGTCTTGTTAAAGGTGGTTTCGCTTATCTCTTGATGTTTGAAGATAAGTTAATTGCAGCGCTTGATCCAAATGGTTTTCGTCCTCTGTCAATCGGGAAAATGGCGAATGGAGCAGTTGTCGTTTCTTCTGAAACCTGCGCCTTTGAAGTCATCGGTGCTGAGTGGATTCGCGATGTGAAACCAGGCGAGATTGTTATTATTGATGATAATGGCATCCAGTATGACAGCTATACAAACGATACTCAGTTGGCGATCTGTTCCATGGAGTATATCTACTTTGCCCGTCCTGACTCCAACATCCATGGTGTTAATGTCCATACGGCTCGTAAGAGAATGGGCGCTCAGTTGGCACGTGAGTTCAAGCACGAAGCTGATATTGTAGTTGGTGTACCAAATTCCTCACTCAGCGCAGCGATGGGCTTTGCGGAAGAATCAGGTTTGCCGAATGAAATGGGTCTTATCAAGAACCAATATACGCAACGGACATTTATCCAGCCGACTCAAGAATTGCGGGAACAAGGAGTTCGAATGAAATTGTCTGCCGTTTCTGGTGTCGTTAAAGGCAAACGTGTGGTTATGATTGATGACTCAATTGTACGTGGAACAACATCTCGTCGCATTGTCCAGCTTTTGAAAGAAGCGGGAGCATCAGAAGTGCACGTTGCCATTGGTAGTCCTGCTCTTGCCTATCCATGTTTCTACGGGATTGATATCCAGACACGTCAGGAGTTGATTGCAGCCAATCATACCGTTGAGGAAACTTGCCAAATCATTGGTGCGGATAGTCTAACTTATCTTTCGATTGATGGCTTGATTGACTCTATTGGGATTGAAACAGATGCACCAAATGGCGGCCTCTGTGTGGCTTACTTTGATGGAAAATATCCAACTCCTCTCTATGACTATGAAGAAGAATATCGTAGAAGTTTGGAAGAAAAAACGAGTTTTTACAAATAAAATTCCCCATTGAAGGAAAGGAAAAGGAATAAACAAATGACAAATAAAAATGCTTATGCGCAGTCTGGTGTGGATGTTGAAGCGGGTTATGAAGTTGTTGAACGGATCAAAAAACACGTGGCACGTACGGAGCGTGCAGGTGTTATGGGAGCTCTTGGTGGTTTCGGTGGTATGTTTGACCTTTCAAAAACAGGTGTCAAAGAACCTGTTTTGATCTCAGGGACAGATGGTGTTGGTACTAAACTTATGCTTGCTATTAAGTATGACAAACACGATACTATCGGTCAGGACTGTGTGGCCATGTGTGTCAATGATATCATTGCTGCAGGTGCAGAGCCTCTCTACTTCTTGGACTATATCGCAACTGGTAAAAATGAACCAGCTAAATTGGAACAAGTCGTTGCCGGTGTTGCAGAAGGTTGTGTACAAGCTGGTGCAGCACTTATCGGTGGTGAAACGGCTGAAATGCCTGGTATGTATGGTGAAGATGATTATGATTTGGCTGGATTTGCTGTCGGTGTTGCAGAAAAATCACAAATCATCGACGGTTCAAAAGTAGCGGCAGGCGATGTGATTCTGGGACTTGCTTCAAGCGGTATCCACTCAAATGGTTACTCACTTGTTCGTCTTGTCTTTGCTGATTACACGGGGGAAGAAGTTCTTCCAGAACTTGAAGGCAAAAAACTTAAAGACGTTCTTCTTGAACCAACTCGTATCTATGTCAAAGCAACTTTACCACTCATCAAAGAAGAATTGGTCAACGGGATTGCCCATATAACAGGTGGTGGTTTCATCGAAAATGTGCCACGTATGTTCGCTGATGACTTGGCTGCTGAAATTGACGAAAGCAAAGTGCCAGTCCTTCCAATTTTCAAAGCTCTTGAAAAATATGGCCAAATCAAACATGAAGAAATGTTTGAAATCTTTAACATGGGGATTGGTCTCATGCTTGCAGTGAAACCAGAAAATGTGGAACGTGTCAAAGAACTTCTTGACGAACCGGTTTATGAAATCGGTCGGATTGTGAAGAAAGATGGCGCAAGTGTGGTGATTAAATAATGACTAAAAGGATTGCTGTATTTGCCTCTGGCAACGGCTCAAACTTTCAGGTGATTGCGGAACAATTTCCAGTAGAATTTGTCTTTTCAGATCACCGGGATGCCTATGTCTTAGAACGTGCCAAAAATCTTGGTGTGGCTAGCCATGCCTTTGAACTCAAGGAATTTGACAATAAAGCAGCTTATGAAGAAGCTATCGTCAAACTCTTGGATGAACACCAGATTGACCTCGTTTGTCTCGCAGGATACATGAAAATCGTCGGACCAACTTTGCTAGCAGCTTATGAAGGCCGTATCATCAATATTCATCCAGCCTATCTCCCTGAATTTCCAGGCGCTCATGGTATTGAGGATGCTTGGAATGCAGGCGTTGCTGAGAGCGGTGTGACCATTCATTGGGTGGACTCTGGTGTGGATACAGGTAAGGTCATCAAACAAGTCCGTGTGCCACGTCTAGAGAATGATACCCTTGATACTTTCGAGACTCGCATCCACGAAACAGAGTACAAACTCTATCCAGAAGTCTTGGATAGTTTGGGAGTTGCACGCAAATAAGGAAGTGCTAGAGCTGAAAGAATAATTTCGACTGTAGTAGCTGAAGAACTTTTTAAAAAGGAAGAGAAAAATGACTAAACGAGCACTTATTTCAGTCTCAGACAAAGCGGGCATTGTTGAATTTGCCCAAGAACTCAAAAAACTTGGTTGGGATATCATCTCAACTGGTGGTACTAAAGTTGCCCTTGACAATGCTGGGGTGGATACTATCGCCATCGATGATGTGACTGGTTTCCCAGAGATGATGGATGGTCGTGTCAAGACTCTCCACCCAAATATCCATGGTGGTCTCCTCGCTCGTCGTGACCTCGATAGCCACCTAGAGGCTGCTAAGGACAATAATATCGAGTTGATTGACCTTGTTGTGGTCAACCTTTACCCATTTAAAGAAACCATCCTTAAACCAGATGTGACTTACGCGGATGCGGTGGAGAACATTGATATCGGTGGACCATCCATGCTTCGTTCAGCAGCGAAAAACCACGCTAGCGTCACAGTTGTGGTAGATCCTGCTGACTACGCTGTTGTTCTTGACGAATTGGCAGCAAACGGTGAAACCTCTTACGAAACTCGCCAACGGTTGGCAGCCAAAGTATTTCGTCACACAGCTGCTTATGACGCCTTGATTGCAGAATACTTCACAGCTCAAGTGGGTGAAAGCAAGCCTGAAAAACTAACTTTGACTTATGACCTCAAGCAACCAATGCGTTACGGTGAAAACCCTCAACAAGACGCAGACTTCTACCAAAAAGCTTTGCCAACGGATTATTCGATTGCATCAGCGAAACAGCTCAACGGTAAAGAATTGTCCTTTAACAATATCCGTGATGCTGATGCCGCTATCCGTATCATTCGTGATTTCAAAGACCGTCCTACCGTTGTGGCTCTCAAACACATGAACCCGTGCGGTATCGGTCAAGCTGATGACATCGAGACTGCTTGGGACTACGCTTATGAGTCTGACCCAGTGTCTATCTTTGGTGGAATCGTCGTTCTTAACCGTGAAGTGGACGCTACGACAGCTGAGAAGATGCACGGCGTTTTCCTTGAAATCATCATCGCACCAAGCTATACAGATAAAGCGCTTGAAATCTTGACAACTAAGAAGAAAAACTTGCGTATCCTTGCATTGCCATTTGATGCTCAAGATGCTAGCGAAGTGGAAGCAGAATACACTGGTGTTGTTGGAGGTCTCCTCGTTCAAAACCAAGACGTTGTGAAAGAAAGTCCAGCTGACTGGCAAGTTGTTACCAAACGCCAACCAACTGAGACAGAAGCGACTGCTCTTGAATTCGCTTGGAAGGCTATCAAGTACGTCAAATCAAACGGAATCATCATAACCAACGACCACATGACACTTGGCGTTGGCCCTGGTCAAACCAACCGTGTGGCTTCCGTACGTATTGCGATTGACCAAGCTAAAGACTGTCTTGACGGTGCTGTTCTTGCTTCAGATGCTTTCTTCCCATTTGCAGATAACGTGGAAGAAATCGCCAAAGCAGGTATTAAAGCTATCATCCAACCGGGTGGATCAGTCCGTGACCAAGAGTCCATCGAAGCGGCTGATAAACATGGCTTGACTATGATCTTCACAGGTGTGAGACATTTTAGACATTAAGAAAACGAAAGGGAAGAAAACAGTTTCTTTCCTTTTTTGTTTAAAAAAACTTAACGAAACAAGATTAAAACGAACGTTTATGATATAATGTTAGTAAATAATTCGCAAAAGAGGTTGATGGATGAAACTGTTAGTTGTCGGCTCAGGTGGTCGTGAGCATGCGATTGCCAAAAAGTTGTTGGAGTCTAAAGACGTTGAGCAAGTTTTCGTGGCTCCTGGGAATGACGGGATGACCTTAGATGGACTTGATTTGGTAAATATCTCTATTTCCGAACATTCTAAGCTGATTGACTTCGCAAAAGTCAACAATATTGCTTGGACCTTTATCGGTCCAGATGATGCCCTTGCAGCTGGGATCGTAGATGATTTTAATGCAACTGGTCTCAAGGCCTTTGGTCCGACCAAGGCTGCGGCTGAGCTGGAGTGGTCTAAGGATTTTGCTAAGGAAATCATGGTCAAATACGACGTTCCGACAGCAGCCTATGGTACATTTTCAAATTTTGAGGAAGCCAAGGCCTACATCGAGGAGAAAGGCGCTCCAATCGTCGTCAAGGCAGACGGCTTGGCCCTAGGGAAAGGGGTCGTCGTTGCGGAGACGGTTGAGCAAGCCGTCGAAGCTGCTCACGAGATGCTGTTGGACAATAAATTCGGTGATTCAGGTGCGCGTGTGGTCATCGAGGAATTCCTTGACGGGGAAGAATTCTCTCTCTTTGCCTTTGTCAATGGGGACAAGTTCTACATCATGCCAACAGCTCAGGACCACAAACGTGCCTATGATGGCGACAAGGGCCCTAACACTGGTGGGATGGGTGCCTATGCGCCAGTTCCTCACTTGCCACAGAGCGTGGTTGACACAGCAGTTGACACTATTGTCAAGCCAGTCCTTGAAGGCATGATTAAAGAAGGCCGTCCTTACACTGGTGTCCTTTACGCTGGACTTATCTTGACAGCTGACGGCCCTAAAGTCATTGAGTTCAACTCACGCTTTGGCGATCCTGAAACACAAATAATCTTGCCTCGCTTGACATCTGACTTTGCACAAAATATCACCGATATTTTGGAAGGCAAAGAGCCAGCCATCACTTGGACGGACAAGGGTGTGACACTAGGCGTGGTTGTAGCCTCAAACGGCTACCCACTCGCTTATGAGAAGGGTGTCCAGCTTCCAGCCAAGACAGAGGGCGACATCATCACTTACTATGCTGGTGCCAAATTCGCTGAAAATGGCCAAGATCTCCTCTCAAACGGCGGACGTGTCTACATGCTCGTCACAACAGCAGACACCGTCAAAGACGGCCAAAACATTATCTACAACGAACTCAACAAACAAAACACAGAAGGCCTCTTCTATCGTACGGATATCGGTAGCAAGGCAATAAATAAAACTCTTTAAAAATCTTCGATTGACTGTGTTAAAGCTCCGTGATGAACTTTAGTTCTATCTTCGTCGCTTTGCCTTGTCGCTCTGTGATTTTATTCGAGTTTTCGAATATCAGTGCTATATGAGGCGACGAAGTCGCCAAACTCAATAATGGTCGCCGTGGTGAAAGGACCAGAGCAGGATCTGTTCTGGCCGGGGGAAACTTTGAGACCTTAGGCTCAAAGTTTAGGAATGAAACCGAAGGTTTGCTTCCGCCCCACCACCTAAGACCATTATCAAAAAAGAAAAAGGAAAAATTATGACTAAACCAGTAATTTCCATCATCATGGGCTCAAAATCCGACTGGGCAACCATGCAAAAAGCCGCTGAAGTCCTCGACAACTTTGGTGTCGCTTACGAAAAGAAAGTTGTTTCCGCCCATAGGACGCCTGACCTTATGTTCAAACATGCCGAAGAAGCACGTAGCCGTGGCATCAAGATCATCATTGCAGGTGCAGGTGGTGCAGCTCACTTGCCAGGGATGGTCGCTGCTAAGACTACACTTCCAGTCATTGGTGTGCCCGTCAAATCTCGTGCCCTTAGCGGTGTGGATTCACTCTATTCCATCGTTCAGATGCCAGGTGGAGTGCCTGTCGCAACCATGGCGATCGGTGAAGCTGGAGCGACTAACGCGGCCCTCTTTGCCCTCCGTCTTCTTTCAGTAGAGGACCAGGTTATTGCGACAGCTTTGGCGGATTTCGCTGAAGAACAAGGAAAAATTGCAGAGGAGTCTACAAATGAGCTCAACTAAAACCATTGGGATCATCGGTGGTGGCCAGCTCGGTCAGATGATGGCGATCTCAGCTATCTACATGGGGCACAAGGTTATCGCACTGGACCCAGCAGCTGATTGTCCAGCTTCCCGTGTGGCGGAAATCATCGTGGCCCCTTACGACGACGTGGATGCACTTCGTCAGTTGGCAGACCGATGTGATGTTCTCACTTATGAATTTGAAAATGTGGACGCCGATGGTCTTGATGCTGTTATCAAGGATGGGCAACTCCCTCAAGGAACAGACTTGCTCCGCATTTCTCAAAATCGCATTTTTGAAAAGGACTTCCTCGCAAACAAGGCACAAGTCACTGTGGCACCCTACAAGATTGTGACCTCAAGCCAAGACTTGGCAGATATTGACCTATCGAAAAACTATGTCCTCAAGACAGCGACAGGTGGCTATGATGGCCATGGCCAGAAGGTCATTCGCTCAGCAGAAGATTTGGAAGAAGCCTACGCTCTAGCTGACTCAGCAGACTGCGTCTTGGAAGAATTTGTCAACTTTGATCTTGAAATTTCTGTTATCGTTTCTGGAAATGGCAAGGATGTGACGGTTTTCCCAGTTCAGGAAAATATCCACCGTAACAACATTCTTTCAAAAACCATTGTGCCTGCTCGCATTTCAGAAAGTCTAGCAGCCAAGGCCAAAGCTATGGCGGTTCGAATTGCAGAACAACTCAACTTGTCTGGAACTCTTTGTGTGGAGATGTTTGCGACAGCTGATGATATCATCGTCAATGAAATTGCGCCACGTCCACACAACTCAGGCCACTACTCAATCGAAGCTTGCGACTTCTCCCAGTTTGATACTCATATCTTGGGTGTTCTCGGAGCACCATTGTCAGCTATCAAACTCCATGCGCCAGCCGTTATGCTCAATGTTCTCGGCCAGCATGTCGAGGCCGCTGAAAAATATGTCACAGAAAATCCAAGCGCCCACCTCCACCTGTATGGTAAAATAGTAGCGAAGCAAAATCGCAAAATGGGACATGTGACTTTGTATAGTGATGTGCCGGATGAGGTTGAAGAGTTTGGGAAAGGAATTGATTTTTAGGACGTGCCTATGATACAACTCATCGTCAACGCATTTGTCGAAAAAGAGAAGACTGGAGCAGTAGTCGAGGTCTTGTATGCTAGTAGCGATCACGAAAAAGTAAAAGCTAAGTATGAAGAGCTAACGGCTCAATATCCTGAAAACTATTTAGCTATCTATGATGTCCCGCTGGATACGGATTTGAATACACTAGATCACTACCCATCTGTGTGGATTGGGAAAGAAGAATTTGAATAAAACGACTATTGGTTGCTAGCTGATGTGAAACATCAAAAGAAAGGAAAACAAAACAATGATCGAACGTTACTCTCGCCCTGAGATGGCGAACATTTGGACTGAAGAAAATAAATACCGTGCTTGGCTTGAGGTGGAAATCTTGGCTGATGAAGCATGGGCTGAGTTGGGAGAAATCCCTAAGGAAGATGTGGCTTTGATTCGAGAGAAGGCGGATTTTGACATTGACCGTATTTTGGAAATCGAGCAGCAAACTCGTCACGATGTGGTTGCCTTCACACGTGCGGTTTCTGAAACTCTTGGTGAAGAGCGTAAGTGGGTTCACTATGGTTTGACATCTACTGACGTGGTCGATACTGCCTATGGTTACCTCTACAAACAAGCCAACGACATCATCCGCAAAGACCTTGAAAACTTCCTTAACATCATCGCTGACAAAGCGAAAGAACACAAGTTCACTATCATGATGGGTCGTACCCACGGTGTGCACGCTGAGCCGACAACCTTTGGTCTTAAATTGGCGACTTGGTACAGCGAAATGAAACGTAACATCGAACGTTTCGAGCATGCGGCTGCAGGTGTGGAAGCTGGTAAGATTTCTGGTGCGGTTGGTAACTTTGCCAACATCCCACCATTCGTTGAAAAATACGTCTGCGATAAATTGGGTATCCGTGCTCAAGAAATCTCTACACAGGTTCTCCCTCGTGACCTTCACGCTGAGTACTTTGCAGTTCTTGCGAGCATCGCAACTTCTATCGAGCGTATGGCGACTGAAATTCGTGGTCTTCAAAAATCAGAACAACGTGAAGTGGAAGAGTTCTTTGCTAAAGGTCAAAAAGGTTCATCTGCTATGCCTCACAAACGTAACCCTATCGGTTCTGAAAACATGACAGGTCTTGCACGTGTGATCCGTGGTCACATGGTCACAGCTTACGAAAATGTGTCACTCTGGCACGAACGTGATATCTCTCACTCATCAGCTGAGCGTATCATCGCACCAGATACAACCATCTTGATTGACTACATGCTCAACCGTTTCGGAAACATCGTTAAGAACTTGACAGTCTTCCCAGAAAACATGATCCGCAACATGAACTCTACATTTGGTTTGATCTTCAGCCAACGTGCCATGCTTACTTTGATTGAAAAAGGCATGACACGTGAGCAAGCTTACGACCTTGTTCAACCGAAGACTGCCCAATCATGGGATAACCAAGTCGACTTCAAACCACTTCTTGAAGCAGATCCAGAAGTAACATCACGCCTCACTCAAGAAGAAATCGACGAAATCTTCAACCCAACATATTACACTAAACGTGTTGATGAAATCTTCGAACGTATCGGTTTGGGTGACTAATGACAACAATAAAAAGCGAGATTTAATCTCGCTTTTTATTTGTGCTTAATCTTTTTTCTTGCTTAGTCCATAAGCTGTGAGTGCAGTCATCAGACCTGTAGCAATCAACCATTCTGACTCTTGGTTTCCTGTTTCAGGAAGTTTATTTTCTTTTACTACAGGAGCTGGGCCTTGAGGAAGAGCTTGTTTTTCCTCAGCAGGAACAGTTGCTGGAGTTGGCACGTTTGGAATTTCTAATTTCGGTTTTTCTTCTGCAACAGGAGCTGGCACATTTGGAATCTCTAATTTCGGTTTTTCTTCCGCAGCAGGAGCTAGTCCATGTTCGTCTCCTACATGTGTTACAAGAGTTCCAACTTCGATGATTTGAGTAACTGGTTCTTGAGCGATGGCACTGCTTACCAATGTTTTAACTTCAGTTCCATCAGCATTAGTAGTCACAGAATAGAATTGACTACGACGCCCCTTAACGCCTTCGGTTACTACACGAGTTTCTCCCTTAGGTAAGGCATCAGTTTCACGAGTAATAGTTGTAAACGGAATTTCTTCGTCCTCAATCACAACACGTGGTTTGGCATCTGCAACAGGAGCGACTCCTTCTTCGTCACCGACATGAGTGACTGGAGTTCCAACTTCAACCACTTGGTTGACAGCTTCTTTTGTGACTTTTTCTTCAAGAACTGTTTCGGTTTCTTTACCATTTTCAGTAGTAACTGAGACGTAGATTGTACGTTCGCCTTTGGCACCTTCAGTGACAACTTTTTCTTGTCCTGCTGGAAGGTTAGGATTTTCCTTCTTGACAGTCTCAAATGGAATTTCTTCCGTTCTTGTGATAAGCTCTGGTTTGGTTTCGACGTTGGCAGCAACTTCATTTTCATCAAGACTTCCTGAGTGAGTTGCAGCCGGTTTAAGACCAAGTCTCGCAACTTTAAGGTTAGCTACAAGTGTATCCAACTCAGCTTGCTTATTACGGTTGAGATTGTAGTTCAGAGCATCTTTAGCAGTCTTGAGAGCCTCGAGGCTTTCTGTGCTATATCCTTCTAAGTTTTCAGGAACTTTAGCAAGTTCCTCGCGAAGAGCCTTGTAGTCAGCACGGAAGTAGTCTTTGTTGTGGTCTGCAAAGGCAGTCATAAGTTCAAAGATTTCTTCTTCCTTGTACTCTGCTTGAGGTTTGTCCGCCCAGATGGCTAGCATACTACCAGTTGTTGGAAGGTCGACTTCAGGATACTTAGTTGAAGCTAGTTGTTTAAATGGTACTTTTTCAGTATTTTCAATAGCTTTTGATAGAGGATAGGCTTCGTCATTCTTATGGTTACCTAGAACATAGTACCAGTCTCCATTGGTATTAAGGATTTTGTAACCCTTGCTTGCAAGATACTGAGGAGATGCAAGGTTGTAACCCCACCAGCCTTTAGACCAGTAAGAGATGATGACATCTTTATCAAACTCAACATCGTCATTATCATCGTAGTAGAAGCCATCGTTAAAGGCCATTGGTTGCAAGCCCTTTTCTTTAGCCATAGCAGCTAGGCTATTTGAGTACTCAGCAAACTTACCGTATAGACCATACCACTTGAGGTAGTACCAACCTTGAGCATTGGTAGCATCATTGGCATACTCATCTGTACCATAGTTAAAAATCTTAGTCTTGCCTGCAAAGAAGTCCATGTACTTGCCAATAAGGGCTTTTGTAAAGTTCATTGCTTCCTCGTTTTCAAGGTCCATAGTTGTTTTTGAGACTTTATCAAAATTAGCTTGAGGATTTGCGATGCCTAGTTTTTCCATAGCGACAAGCATAGCATCCATGTGACCTGGACTATTGATAGCAGGGATGAGCCCGAGACCCTTATCTTTAGCATACTGGATAAGCTCAGTGATTTCAGCTTGGCTCAGAGTTGTTCCATTTGGATCATCGTAATAAGCTTTTGTTCCTTCAATGATTGCGTTTTTCACATCGTCACTTGCATAGGTCTTGCCGTTTGCAGTGATGGTCATATCATTTAGCAGGAAGCGAAGTCCGTCATTTCCGAGGAGGAGATGAATATCAGAGTAACCAAGTTCGCTAGCCTTATCTACGATACGTTTGAGTTGGTCTAGAGTGAAGTATTTACGACCAGCATCGATAGAGATGACCTTGTTCTTCTCAAGTTTTTCAACTTCGCGTTTAGCATCTTCTTCTTTTTGAGCTTCTGGAGTGAAGGTCAAGTTGCTGACAGCTTCTTGAAGTTTTGCAATGGCTTGGTCAATGCTATCTTGTTGAGAACGACTAAGGTTGCTATCAAGAGAGCGAATGGCTTTTTCTGCTTCTTTGACAGCTGCAATACTTTCAGCTGTGTAGCGACTAAGGTCTGTTGGGACTTCTTTCAGAGCTTGTTCAGCAGACTCGTAGTCAGCAGCAAAGTATTCAGCATTTGAGTTTGCGAATTGACGCATGAGTTTGAAGAGACGAGATGGAGAGTAGCGAGCAGATGGAGTATCAGCCCAAGCAGCTACCATCCCACCGATAATAGGAACATCAGCTCCTTCTGTTTTTGGAACAGAAGTGATTGGCGTACTCTTAATGCCATTCAATCCTTGGTCTAGGTTATACCAACCTTGTCCGTCAGCATTACGTCCGAGAACATAGTACCAAGCATCATTCGTATTAAGGATTTGGTGTCCTTTTTCAGATAGAAGTTTAGACGAGGCAACATCGTAACCGCCCCAACCACCAGTCCACATAGACACGATAATGTCTTTATCAAAGGTACCAAAAGTAGTGTCACTATTATAGTAAATACCGTCGTTAAAGGCCATTGGTTTAAGGCCATGAGATTTGACTATATGAGCTAGGTCATTAGCATAGGCGATGAATTTATCATAGCCCTTATCTGGGAAGCCATCTTCTGGATACCATTTATAGGCTTGAAGAACGCTCCATCCTTTGGCATCAGTAGCATCGTTAGCGTACTCATCCAAACCGATGTTGAAGATTTCAGACTTGCCAGCAAAGTAAGCAGCGTATTTATCAATCAAAGCTTTTGTGAAGGCAACTGCTTTTTCATTATCAAGGTCAACGGTACGTGCAGATTCTTTACCAAAATAGTTGAAATTAGGGTTTTCAATACCGAGTTCTTTCATAGCATTGAGGATAGCATCCATATGACCAGGACTGTTAACAGAAGGGATAAGTCCAATGCCTTTATCCTTAGCATAGCTGATCAAGTCGGTCATTTCACTTTCAGTTAGATGATTACCATTTGGATCGTTGTAGTAGGCATTTGTTCCGTTTTCGACAGCACGTTTAACATCGTCACTTGCGTAAGTTTTGTCTCCTACAGTTAGGGACATATCATCAAGCATAAAGCGCAAGCCGTCATTTCCGACGAGGAGATGAAGGTCAGTGTAACCATAGTGTTTTGCCTTGTCGATGATTTCTTTTAATTGGTCAGGAGAGAAGTATTTACGACCTGCATCGATAGAAACGATTTTCTTTTTGGCAAGTTTTTCATCCACTTGAGCTTCTCTCTCTGTAGCAACTACAGGAGCTTCAACTTTAGCAACTTCTTTGTTTTCAACTTTTTCTTTTTCAGATTCTGCCTTCTTAACTTCTTCAGTTACTTCTGATTTTTCTGGAGCGACCTCGTTTTTAGCAGGATCTTCTAAGGCAGGAGAAGGAGTAGCTTCAACTTTTAGAGCTTCAGTATTTGTTACTGGAGTGGCTGGAGTCACTGGAGTCACATTTTCTGTTGACGGAGCAGTCTCGAGCTTTTCTTCACTCGTTTGTGGAGCGGATTCTCCAGTAGTTTGGATAGTAGGCTGATCCTCTGTTGTGACAGGTACAACTCCGTCAGCCGCAACACCCTGGGCTTGAAAAGCAAATCCAATTAATACAGAAGCTGCTCCGATTGCATACTTACGAATAGAGAAGCGCTGTTTGTTTTCTGGTTTCATTAAAAACCTCCTTTTCGCATTCTTGATAGCGTTTTCACATACTGACTTTATTGTATGTTCAAACAAAAATAAAGTCAAGTTTTTGAGGAAATTACTATAAAAAATAGAATAAATTATAAATTAAGATATATTTTCCAAGTTTTGACTATTTTTTAGTAAAAAGGTTACTAATTATAGAATTGTTTGAAATGCTATTCTCAGGAAAGGGAGCTGATGCTATAATGGGTATATAAAAAACCTGAGACAGTTGTCTCAGGATTTTAAACATTAGTGACCACGGTCACAAGAGATGAATTTAATTTTGTAGAAATCAGAACGTTTATAAGTTTCGATGTATTCCAAAACTTGACCAGTTGCTTCAAGCTTAGTTGTCCTAGTTTGGAAAACAGTTGGGAATTGAGTGTCGATTCCTAGGATAGAAGCGGCATGTTCTGGAGTTGGAAATACAATTTCATTAATTTCTTCAAAATGCTCGTCATTCATGTGAATGTGGTAGTCCAATTTGAAACGATTATAGACAGAACTATAGTATTCAAGGTTTGGATAGTTGGCATTGATGTATTGTTCAGGGATGTATGAACTATGATAGATATAGGTGATGCCGTTTGTTTCACGAACACGTTCAATCTTGTAGTAGAATTGATCACCACGTAGGCCGAGCTTTTCTAGATATTTAAGATCGTTCCCGCGTTCGATAGAAAGAACAGTTACATTATCGTCTTTGGTCTCGAAGATTTCTACATCAGAAAATTCAACGAGTTTATGCTTGCGAGCACGAGCTACGAATGTTCCTTTACCTTGTTGACGAACAATGTATCCGTCTTTAGCAAGGTCATTCAAGGCGCGAACTACTGTGATTGAACTAACATCATACATGGAAATCAATTCTGCTTCAGTGTAGAATTTATCTCCACTAGCAAATTGACCAGAAATGATCTTATTTTTCAATTCATCTTTAATGTATTGATACTTTGGAATTGCCATATTTTCACCTCATTTTTTCCTTCTCCATTTATGATTTTAACATAAAATCGAAAAAAAGAGTAGAAAAGCACTGAAAAAATTTAAAATATCGGAATAAGAAATTAGAATACATATAAATAATTTGTGTTTTATTCCTTATTTTTGCTTGTTTTTTCAAAATGTTGATTTAACGGGCTTTGAGAAGGTTTTTAGAAAAGATTCAGTAAAAAAAATAGAAAAATTTTAAAGAAAATTTCAAAAGGTATTGACATTAACCCCCGATTAGTTTATAGTTGATATAACAATACATGAAAGCGCAAACTTTTTCGTTTTTAGGGGAGGAAGAATGGCAAGATTTGAAATTAAAGATGATTTCTATCTGGATGGGAAACCATTCAAGATTTTGTCTGGGGCCATTCACTATTTTAGAGTTCCTACGGAAGATTGGCATCATTCATTGTACAACCTCAAAGCATTAGGCTTCAATACAGTTGAGACTTATGTCGCTTGGAACATGCATGAACCTGTTGAAGGACACTTTAATTTTGAAGGTGATCTTGATTTAGAGAGATTTCTTCAAACTGCACAAGATTTGGGCTTATATGCAATTGTGCGTCCTTCTCCATTTATCTGTGCAGAGTGGGAATTCGGTGGTTTACCAGCATGGCTCTTGACCAAGGAGATGAGAATTCGGTCATCTGACCCGGCTTTCATTGACATGGTTGGTCGCTACTATGATCAGTTGCTTCCACGTCTAGTTCCGAGATTATTGGAAAACGGTGGGAACATTCTCATGATGCAAGTCGAAAATGAGTACGGATCCTATGGCGAGGACAAGACCTACTTGAGGGAAATTCGACGTTTGATGGAAGAACGAGCAGTTACTTGTCCGCTTTTCACATCAGATGGTCCATGGCGAGCAACTCTTAAGGCAGGTACCTTAATTGAGGATGATCTCTTTGTGACTGGGAACTTTGGTTCCAAAGCTACTTATAATTTTTCACAGATGCAAGAATTCTTAGATGAGTATGGCAAGAAATGGCCACTCATGTGTATGGAATTCTGGGATGGCTGGTTTAATCGTTGGAAAGAACCTATCATCAAGCGTGATCCAGAAGAATTAGCAGAAGCAGTTCGCGAGGTTTTGGAGCTAGGCTCTATCAACCTTTACATGTTCCACGGTGGAACAAACTTTGGTTTTATGAATGGTTGCTCAGCTCGAGGAACGATTGATTTACCACAAGTAACTTCTTATGATTATGACGGTCTTTTAGGCGAAGCTGGAAATCCAACTGCTAAATATTTCGCAGTGAAAGAGATGATGGCGACTCACTATCCTGAGTATCTGCAATCTGAGCCACTTTACAAGGAAAGTATGGAAGTTGAAGCAATTCCGCTAGTCGAGAAGGTTTCTCTATTTGAAACCTTGGATGACCTATCAAGTCCGATTGAAAGTCTCTATCCAAAGAAAATGGAAGAACTTGGGCAAAGTTATGGCTACCTACTCTATCGTACAGAAGCTAGTTGGGATGCAGATGAAGAACGCATTCGAATTATTGATGGACGAGATAGAGCACAGCTCTTTGTAGATGGCAAGTGGATTGCTACTCAATACCAGACAGAAATCGGCGAAGATATCTTTTGTCAAGGAAAAAAGAAAGCACTCTCCAACATTGATATACTCATTGAAAATATGGGACGTGTCAACTATGGGCACAAATTCTTAGCTGATACCCAGCGAAAAGGAATTCGCACAGGTGTTTGTAAAGATTTGCATTTCTTGCTCAACTGGAAACAATATCCGCTTCCGCTTGATAATCCCGAGAATATTGATTTCTCTAAGGGATGGACAGAAGGGCAACCTGCCTTTTACGCTTATGACTTTGAAGTTGAGGCGCCAAAGGATACCTACTTAGACTTATCTGAGTTTGGTAAAGGGATTGCTTATATCAACGGGCATCATCTAGGCCGTTTCTGGAATGTTGGTCCAACCTTATCTCTATATATTCCACATAGCTATCTCAAGGAAGGTGCTAACCGCATCATTATCTTTGAAACTGAAGGGGAATATAAGGAACACATACATTTAACTCGTAAACCTACACTAAAACTTATAAAGGGGGAAAACTTATGACAATTGTAGGATGCCGTATAGATGGGCGCTTAATTCACGGACAAGTAGCAAACCTTTGGTCTGCTAAACTGAATGTTTCACGTATCATGGTCGTTGACAATGAAGTTGTGAACAACGACGTTGAAAAAAGTGGCTTGAAACTTGCAACACCACCAGGTGTAAAACTTAGTATTTTGCCAGTTGATAAAGCAGCAGCGAATATCCTTGCTGGTAAATATGATAGCCAACGTCTGTTGATTGTAGCACGCAAACCTGACCGTTTCCTCGGTTTGGTAGAAGCAGGTGTGCCACTTGAAACTGTCAATGTCGGCAACATGTCTCAAACACCAGAAACACGTGCGATCACACGTTCTATTAACGTTGTGGATAAAGACGTGGAAGACTTCCGTAAATTAGCGGAAAAAGGTGTTAAACTCACTGCTCAAATGGTTCCAAATGATCCAGTTTCAGACTTTTTGAGCTTATTAAAATAGGAAAAAATTTTTAGGAGGTCATTGTTATGATACAATGGTGGCAAATTTTACTTCTCACTTTGTACTCAGCTTATCAAATCTGTGATGAGTTGACGATCGTTTCTTCTGCAGGTTCGCCTGTATTCGCTGGTTTCATTACTGGTTTAGTCATGGGAGATTTGACAACTGGTTTGTTTATCGGTGGTAGCTTGCAGTTGTTCGTACTTGGGGTAGGTACCTTCGGTGGTGCTTCTCGTATTGACGCAACTTCTGGTGCGGTACTTGCGACAGCTTTCTCAGTTGCACAAGGTATCGAAACAGACCTTGCGATTACTACAATCGCTGTACCAGTAGCGGCACTCTTGACTTACTTCGACGTACTTGGTCGTATGACTACAACATTCTTCGCTCACCGTATTGATGCTGCGATCGAACGCTTTGACTACAAAGGAATCGAACGCAACTACCTTCTTGGTGCGCTTCCTTGGGCTCTATCTCGTGCCCTTCCAGTATTCTTCGCCCTTGCTTTCGGTGGAGAATTCGTTACAGGTGTTGTAAACCTTGTTAAAGAATACCAATGGGTTGCAGACGGTTTGACTCTTGCAGGTCGTATGCTTCCAGGTCTTGGATTCGCTATCTTGCTTCGTTACCTTCCAGTTAAACGTAACCTTCACTATCTTGCTATGGGATTTGGTTTGACAGCTATGTTGACTGTACTTTACTCATATGTAACAAGTCTTGGTGGAGCAGTTGCTGGTATCGTTGGCATGCTTCCAGCTGAAGTTGCTGAAAAAATTGGCTTTGCTAACAACTTCAAAGGATTGTCTATGATCGGTATCTCTATCGTAGGTATTTTCCTTGCAGTGCTTCACTTCAAAAATAGCCAAAAAGTAGCTGTAGCAGCACCTTCTACACCATCAGAAAGTGGGGAAATTGAAGATGACGAATTCTAATTACAAATTAACAAAAGAAGATTTTAATCAAATTAACAAACGTAGCTTGTTCACTTTCCAATTGGGATGGAACTACGAACGTATGCAAGCATCAGGTTACCTTTACATGATCTTGCCACAATTGCGTAAAATGTATGGAGATGGAACTCCTGAGTTGAAAGAAATGATGAAAGTTCATACTCAATTCTTCAACACTTCACCATTCTTCCACACAATCATCGCTGGTTTTGACCTTGCCATGGAAGAAAAAGATGGTGTAGTCTCAAAAGACGCGGTTAACGGTATCAAGACAGGTTTGATGGGACCATTCGCTCCTCTTGGAGATACTATCTTTGGTTCACTTGTACCTGCTATCATGGGATCTATCGCTGCAACAATGGCTATCGCTGGTCAACCTTGGGGTATCTTCCTTTGGATTGCAGTTGCAGTAGCTTATGACATCTTCCGTTGGAAACAGTTGGAATTTGCCTACAAAGAAGGGGTTAACCTTATCAACAACATGCAAAGTACTTTGACAGCTTTGATTGAAGCTGCATCTGTACTTGGTGTATTCATGATGGGTGCTCTTGTAGCAACAATGATCAACTTTGATATTTCTTACAAATTGCCAATCGGTGAAAAAATGATTGATTTCCAAGACATCTTGAACTCAATCTTCCCACGTTTGCTTCCAGCAATCTTCACTGCATTCATCTTCTGGTTGCTTGGTAAGAAAGGTATGAACTCTACAAAAGCTATCGGTATCATTATCGTGCTTGCCTTGGCTCTTTCTGCCTTTGGTAAATTTGCACTTGGAATGGGCGCATAATTTATGACTAAATCATTGATTTTAGTGAGTCACGGTCGTTTCTGTGAAGAACTTAAAGGTAGCACAGAAATGATTATGGGACCACAAGAAAACATTCATACGGTAGCTCTTCTTCCAGAAGATGGACCAGAAGAATTTGCTGCGAAATTTGAAGCTGCTGTTGAAGGTTTGGGTGATTTCCTAGTCTTTGCAGATCTTCTTGGTGGAACACCATGTAACGTGGTGAGCCGTCTAATTATGGAAGGTCGCGACATTGAACTTTATGCAGGGATGAACCTTCCAATGGTCATTGAGTTTATCAATGCAAGCCTAACAGGTATCGATGCAGACTATAAGAGTCGTGCGTCAGAAAGCATTGTGAAAGTTAATGATTTATTAGCTAGCTTCGATGACGATGAAGATGAATAAGATGTCACAAACCATCTTATAAAAAATATACATGGGAATGGGAGCGACTCCCATTCCCATGTTTTCAATCATGAAACAATATTAGATTAGAGGTTTTCAATGCTAGATTATACAAAAGAAGATTTGCTTGAGTTGGGAGCAGAGATCACCACACGCGAAATTTACCAACAACCAGATGTTTGGAAGGAAGCTTTTGAATCCTATCAAGCCCGCCGGGATGAAATTGCAGCCTTTTTGCAAGGGATTGCAGATAAACATGACTACATCAAGGTTATCCTGACTGGTGCTGGAACTTCAGCTTATGTAGGTGACACCTTGGTTCCATACTTCAAGGAAGTCTATGATGAACGTAAATGGAATTTCAATGCTATTGCGACAACTGATATCGTTGCAAACCCACAAACTTATTTGAAAAAAGACGTGGCAACTGTTTTGGTATCATTCGCACGTAGCGGAAATTCCCCTGAGAGTGTAGCAACGGTTGACTTGGCTAAGGCCTTGGTTGATGAGCTTTATCAAGTAACAATCACTTGTGCTGCTGAAGGGAAATTAGCTCTTCAAGCTCATGGTGATGACCGCAATCTATTGCTCTTGCAACCAGCGGCTTCTAACGATGCTGGATTTGCTATGACATCGAGCTTTACTTCAATGATGCTAACAGCTCTCTTAGTCTTTGATCCAACAGAATTTGCTGTTAAAGCTGAACGTTTTGAAGTGCTTTCTAGTCTTGCTCGTAAGGTTCTTGATAATGTAGCGGATGTCAAAGAATTGGTTGACCTAGACTTTAACCGAGTGATTTACTTAGGTGCAGGTCCATTCTTCGGACTTGCTCATGAGGCACAACTGAAAATTTTGGAATTGACTGCTGGTCAGGTTGCGACAATGTATGAAAGCCCAGTTGGCTTCCGTCATGGTCCAAAATCTCTTATCAATGAAGATACTGTAGTTTTAGTTTTTGGTACTACAACAGACTATACTCGTAAGTATGACTTAGACTTGGTTCGTGAAGTTGCAGGGGACCAAATCGCTCGTCGCGTTGTTCTCTTGAGTGATCAAGCCTTTGGTCTTGAAAACGTTAAGGAAGTAGCACTTGGCTGTGGTGGAGTTTTGAATGACGTTTACCGTGTATTCCCTTATATTGTTTACGGACAGTTGTTTGCTCTTTTGACTTCACTTAAAGTTGGCAACAGACCTGATACACCATCACCTACAGGTACAGTAAACCGCGTCGTTCAAGGTGTTATTATTCACGAATTTAAACAATAAGGAGAGAAGGATGAAAGCATACACAGAACGTGTATTTGGGAAAGTTGATGGTAAGGATGTTGTCGCTTATCGCTTTGAAACAGAAGCAGGCTATCAACTAGAAATCATGACCTATGGTGCAACGATTCTACGCTATGTAACTCCTGATAAGGCTGGTAATTTTGCCAATGTTATCCTAGACTTTGATGATTTTGACAGCTATGTAGGTAACAGTCCTAAACATGGAGCGAGTGTAGGTCCAGTTGCAGGTCGTATCGCAGGTGCGACATTCGAATTGAATGGGAAAACCTATGACCTCGAAGTCAACAACGCTAGCAACTGTAACCATAGCGGTTCAACAGGTTGGGATTCTAGTTTGTTTGAGCTAGTTGAGGTGAGTGACCATGGCTTGACTCTTTACACGGAAAGAGCAGACGGTACAGGAGGTTTTCCTGGAAATCTTAAAATCTGGATTAGCTACCACTTGGAAGAAAATGGTGCTTACGAAGTTAGTTACAAGGTGACGACGGACCAAGATACCTTGGTTAATCCGACCAACCATAGCTACTTTAACCTGTCTGGTGATTTCACTCAAACGGTTGACCGCCATGTTTTCCAACTGAATACAGAGGGGATTTATCCAATTGCTCCTGACGGCGTGCCCGCTAAAACTCCAGATGCTAATCGTGATGTGGTCAAACATATCTACAATGGTGCCTTGTTGAAAGATATCTTTGCAGAAGAAGATGAGCAAATTCAACTTGTATCTGGTTTGGATCATCCATTTGCTCTTCCTGTAGGACATGATAATGCTGGTTTCCTCTATGATCAAGGTTCAGGTCGCTTCTTACTCTTTAAAACAGAAGCTCCTTGCTTTGTAGTCTACACAGCAAACTTTGTCGATGATAGTGTCATTATCGCTAGTCAACCAATGATTCAACATAATGGGATTGCTCTTGAGGCGCAAGCTTTACCAGATGCTATTCATAGTGATCTGAAAGATCAAGTCATCCTCAAAGCAGGTGAAACTTTCACAAGCAAAACACGTTACGAAATTGTCGTTAAATAAAAAAATTCTCTGGAATCATAAGATTTCAGAGAATTTTTTATTATTCTTCATCTTCATCTGGTGTGAGAATCATCGGGATGATGATTGGTTCACGTTCAGTGTTTTCGTATAGGAATGGTCGAATAGCGTTGACAATGGCACCATTGACAGACTGAATGCTGGCATCTTTGTTTTTCAATGCGATACGAATAGCGTTGAAAAGGATACGTTGACTTTGACGAATCAAGTCACCAGACTCGCGCATGTAGACAAATCCACGGCTGAGGATATCTGGACCTGAAATAATCATTTGAGACTTGAAGTCAACGGTTGCGACAGCAAGGACGACACCATCTTCGGATAGATCGCGACGATCTTTTAGGACTGCTGCACCGATTTCACCGATACGATTACCATCGACGTAGATATCCTGAGCATTGAAATGACCTGCGATACGAGCAGAGTTTGCGGTGAGGGCAAGCACATCACCATTGCTCATGATAAAGATATTGTCCTTCTCTACTCCAGTATCTACAGCTAGTCCAGCGTGAACTTTCTGCATACGATATTCACCGTGAACAGGCATGAAGTATTTTGGTTTAATGAGGCGGAGCATGAGTTTTTGTTCTTGCTGACCACCGTGTCCAGAGGTATGGATGTTATTAACCTTACCATGGATTACTTCAACACCAGCTTCAGAAATGATGTTAATCAATTTGTTAACGCTAGTGGTATTTCCTGGAATTGGGCTAGATGAGAAGATAACGGTATCACCAGGTTGGAGTTGCACCTGACGGTGAGTTCCGTTAGCGATACGAGAGAGAGCCGCCATAGGTTCACCCTGGCTACCTGTACAGAGGATAAGAATCTCACTCGCAGGGTAGTCTTTAATTTCATTTGGCTCGATGAAGGTCCCCTTAGGAGCCTTGATGTAGCCAAGTTCAATCCCATTGACAATGGCTTTCTCCATAGAACGCCCAAAGACAGCGATTTTACGACCAGTCTTAACAGCAGCTTCTGTTGCTTGTTGGAGACGGAAGATATTTGAGGCAAAGGATGCAAAGATGATCCGTCCTTCGATACCTTGGATAATCTTCATGATAGACTGGCCAACGACCTTTTCAGAGTTTGTAAAGGTTGGCACTTCAGCATTTGTCGAGTCAGAGAGAAGACAAAGTACTCCGTCCTCGCCTAAAGCTGCCATACGGTGCAAGTCTGCAGGTTCACCAACTGGTGTAAAGTCAAACTTGAAGTCACCCGTACAAACGATTTTCCCTTGAGGTGTGTGAATAACGATACCCAAAGGCTCTGGAATCGAGTGGGTTGTTCTAAAGAAGGTTGCCTTAAGATTTTTAAAGGTCAACTCAGTGTTGTGGTTGATTTCGTGAAGTGTAGCGTTGCGCAAAAGTCCGTGCTCTTCGAGTTTGCCACGGATCAAGGCAAGAGCTAGAGGTCCTGCATAGATAGGGATATTTGCTTGCTTGAGCAAGAACGGAATCCCTCCGATATGGTCCTCGTGTCCGTGGGTAATCAAGAGAGCCTTGACGCGGTCGATATTTTCGACAATGTAAGAGTAATCAGGGATAACGTAGTCGATACCAAGAAGGTCATCCTCAGGGAATTTAATCCCTGCATCAACGATGATGATTTCGTCTTGGTATTCGATTCCGTATGTGTTTTTACCGATTTCTCCTAGACCACCAATGGCAAAAACGCCCACTTCTTCTGGTTTAAGAGTATAGGCCATATTAGAACTCCGTAATTTCGAAAGCGCCAGTTTCTTTTTCGTAGTCTAGCAATTTGTCTGACAAGAGCTCGATATATTCTACGTTATATTCTGGGCGGTTTTTTTCAACAAGTTCACGGGCAATAATGCGTCCTTCAAGTTCTGAACTAGCATCGATGTCTAAGTAAAGTGAGCGTGTTGTTTCACGACGTGGGCTACGGTCTTTTGTTTCTTGATAAAAAACTTTGTAAATCATGTGTTTCCTTTCTGTTTTCAGGTCAGCGGTATTCAAAAAATTACCAGCTTGAAGCTGTTTGTTTCCATTTCATTTTCTGTCTGGATTGACCTTGATTCGTTACAATTATCTCAATTATAACATAAAAAGGGGAATTAGTAAAAGCAGGAAACATGAAAGTAAGGAGCTTGAAATGCGTTTCATTTTACCTTGTCTAAGTATTTGAAGACTTTGGAATCAAGTGCTATAATAAAGTTAGAAAAGAGGTTTTCCTTATGAAGGAGGGCAGGATATGTTTCAACTAGCTATTGTCATTCGTCTTCTGGCCTTTGCGGGATTTGTTGCCTGTGTTTACGGAGGAAATGTTTTGTATACTCGGCTAGAGTATCGGAAAGCCAAACTCATATGGAAGATTGGCTTCGTGACTCTGTATTCGTTTTTCCTTCTTTTGGTGACCTATGTGGTCTGGTTCGTATTTTACTTTGGTTTGAATTCTTGAGTGCTTGTCCTGTCTGTTTGGCAGGACAATTTTGTTTCGGGGCAAAGAAAATTCCCATGCGGGGGCTTTTGTAGTATAATAGTAAACAGACAAAAAGATAGGAATGTGTTATGAAAGTATTAGCATTTGATACGTCTAGCAAGGCTCTGTCTCTAGCCATTTTAGAGGACAAGCAGCTTCTTGCCGAGACCACAATTAATATCAAGAAAAATCACAGTATTACCCTTATGCCAGCCATCGATTTTTTGATGACCTGTCTAGATTTGACACCAAAGGACTTGGATAGAATCGTTGTGGCAGAGGGGCCTGGTAGTTATACTGGCTTGCGAATCGCAGTAGCAACTGCCAAGACCTTGGCACATACCCTGAACATTGAGTTGGTGGGGATGTCTAGTCTTTTAGCTCTAGTACCAAGCCAGCAGGAAGGTCTGGTGGTCCCTCTGATGGATGCACGTCGTAACAATGTTTATGCAGGTTTTTATGAAAATGCCCAACATGTCCTTCCCGAAGCCCACTTGTCTTTTGCGGAAGTTTTAGAGCAAGTCAAGGATGCTGAACAAGTCACTTTTGTCGGAGAAGTGGGAGCCTTTGCTGAGCAAATCCAAGAGCGTTTACCACAGGCTAACTATCAGGAAACCTTACCAAATGCAGCGAATCTAGCTCTCTGGGCTTGGGACAAGGAAGTCGACTCTTTGCACGATTTTGTACCAAACTATCTCAAACGTGTCGAAGCTGAGGAAAATTGGCTCAAAAATCACACTGAGTCTGGCGAATCTTACATCAAACGCCTATGATTGAAATCAAACGAATCCAACAGCAACCTGACTTGGTACAGGCAATTTACGCTGTCATGACGGATGTTTACACAGTTAGCCCTTGGAACTTGGAACAAATCCAAGCAGACCTATCTCAAGATCAGACCTGGTATGCTCTTGCTTTTGATGGGGTAGAAGTGATTGGTTTTCTAGCAGTTCAGGAGAATTTTTTTGAAGCAGAAGTCCTGCAAATCGCTGTCAAAAAAGCCTATCAAGGACAGGGGATAGCATCAGACTTGTTTGCAACTTTACCGACGGACAAGGAGATTTTCCTCGAAGTCAGAAAGTCAAATCAACGAGCACAAGCATTTTACAAGAAAGAAAAAATGGCGGTCATCGCTGAGAGAAAGGCCTACTACCATGATCCAGTTGAGGACGCCATTATCATGAAGAGAGAAATAGATGAAGGATAGATATATTTTAGCATTTGAGACATCCTGTGATGAGACCAGTGTCGCCGTCTTAAAAAACGACGATGAGCTCTTGTCCAACGTCATTGCTAGTCAAATTGAAAGTCACAAGCGCTTTGGTGGTGTAGTGCCAGAAGTCGCCAGTCGTCACCATGTCGAAGTTATCACAGCTTGTATCGAGGAAACTCTAGCAGAAGCAGGGATTGCCGAAGAGGACGTGACAGCTGTTGCCGTTACCTATGGACCAGGCTTGGTCGGAGCCTTGCTAGTTGGCTTGTCAGCTGCTAAGGCCTTTGCTTGGGCACATGGACTTCCTTTGATTCCTGTGAACCACATGGCTGGTCACCTCATGGCGGCTCAAAGTGTGGAACCCTTGGAGTTTCCTTTGCTAGCCCTTCTAGTCAGCGGTGGACACACAGAGTTGGTCTATGTTTCTGAAGCTGGTGATTATAAGATTGTTGGAGAAACGCGTGATGATGCGGTTGGCGAGGCCTATGACAAGGTCGGTCGTGTCATGGGCTTGACCTATCCAGCAGGTCGGGAGATTGACGAGTTAGCCCACCAAGGTCAGGATATTTATAACTTCCCTCGTGCCATGATTAAGGAGGATAATCTGGAGTTTTCATTCTCAGGTTTGAAGTCTGCTTTTATCAATCTGCACCACAATGCCGAGCAAAAGGGAGAAAGCTTATCCAAGGAAGACCTATCTGCTTCCTTCCAAGCAGCAGTCATGGATATTCTCATGGCAAAAACCAAGAAAGCTTTAGAGAAATACCCTGTTAAAACCCTAGTCGTGGCTGGTGGTGTAGCTGCCAACAAAGGCCTGAGAGAACGCCTAGCAGCCGAAATCACCGACGTCAAGGTTATCATTCCACCTCTGCGACTTTGCGGAGATAATGCGGGAATGATTGCTTATGCTAGCGTTAGCGAGTGGAACAAAGAAAATTTTGCAGGCTTGGAGCTAAATGCCAAACCTAGCCTGGCTTTTGATACCATGGAATAAAGAGTTAGCCTAGGGTTAGCTCTTTTATCTTGGACAAATGCCCGAGTTTTTTAGTATAGTAGAAATATGAGATTTAAAAAAACAATGAGTGTTGTGCTTGCTCTTGGAGCTTTATTGCTCTGTATGTCAGCTTGCCAGCATATTCCAAAGATACAATTGATTCTATTTGAGTCACTGTCATTCAATATGCCCCTCAAATCTCTTGAAAAAGTGTTTGGAGAAGCTGATGAAGTGATAGAAGAAACGGGAACCGCCTTTCGGGACACTTGGCATGCAAGGGATCCTTATTTCTATAAAACAGGCCGGCTTTTCTATCATTACGAAAATATTGCATTGAATGGTTATACAGGTCGAGCGGATTTCACATTTTCAAAATCACATCGCTTGGAAGAAGTGACAGTTCATATTCCTGTAGCTTCAAAAATGGAGCAACAAGTAGCACTCTACAATTTATCCCAGACTATAAAAAAAGAAATTGAAGCTCTTCCGACTTTCCAATCTGTAACTACCGAGACAGTAGGACTATACGACGACGGTTATCGCTATAAAGTCAAATTGAAAGGAGAAAGGAGAGAGCTCTGGGTTGATGTCTACCCGATAGAAGATGAATATACTGAAAAAAATGAAGGTTATAAGTATAGAATTCGAATTGATCAATTTCTCATGTATCCATAATGAACCATACTGTTCAGGGTCTGATACTTGCTATTAGTTTCAAATTCCAGACTGTTTTCTCCTCTTTGAATGTGTTATAATAATTTTTGCTGTGACTGTCTGGAAAGCAGTTGATGAAGGAATGAATAGTGAGGAGGTTTATGAAAGAAAAAGGATTTTGGGATGGTGTGCAGGCTGCGGTGCCAACGGCTCTGGGCTATGTTAGCATTGGTCTTGCTTGTGGCATTATCGGTTCCCCTTATGTAACCCCTGTAGAGATGGGCTTGATGAGCCTCTTTGTCTATGCTGGGAGTGCTCAGTTTGCCATGATAGCCTTGATAGCAGTTCAAGCCCCTGTGGCAGCCATTGCTATGACGGTCTTTTTGATTAATCTGCGTCTCTTCTTGCTGAGTTTGCATGCGTCGACCTATTTCCGTCATACTAGCTTATGGCATAATATCGGAATGTCCAGCCTCTTGACCGATGAGACTTACGGGGTCTTGATGGGAGAGCTAGTTCATACGGATAAGGTCAATCCTATGTGGATGCACGGGAACAACCTTAACAGCTATGTAGCTTGGTTTGTCGGAACTGTTGTCGGAACTGCTCTAGGTGGACTTCTACCAAATCCAGAAATTTTTGGCTTAGATTTTGCCCTAGTGGGGATGTTTATTGGAATTTTTACTTCCCAGTTTCAGATTATGCAAAAACGGATTCCTTTGCGCAATCTCTTCATCATTCTGGGAGTTGTTGCTGTTTCCTTTTTTGTAATCTTGACAGTAGTGTCTCAGTCGCTAGCTGTTCTGTTTGCGACCTTGCTAGGTTGTACCATGGGGGTGGTCTTGGATGGTCAGTAAGTATATTTTATTAGCAATTGTCTTTTCTGGCTTGGTGACTTGGATTCCAAGAATGATTCCTTTTATTCTAGCCAAGTACAAGGGTTTGCCGCCTATCGTAGAGCGCTTTTTGAAATTTCTACCAGTTTCTATTATCTTTGCCTTGATTCTTTCAAGTGTGGTGACAGGAAAAGTTGGAAGCCTTCCGCAGATAAAGTGGTTAGACTTTTTAGCAGTCTTTCCAACGGCTTTTGTAGCCTTTCGTTACCGCAATCTGGTTGGGACTGTTCTCTTTGGAGTAGTCTTGATAGCAGTCCTACGTTTGGTCTTTTAATCAGCCATAAAGAAAACCTATCACAAATATAGAAATCATATAATAGCGTAATTCCTTTTTTTCTGTTAAGATAAGATTGTATTCTATTTTGGAGGAAATATCATGAAAAAAATCGTTAAATATTCATCACTTGCTGCCCTAGGGCTTGTAGCCGCAGGTGTATTGGCAGCTTGCTCAGGCGGTGAAAAGAAAGATGCTGCATCTGGTGAAGCAACATCTAGTAAAAAAGAAATTATCGTTGTAACCAATGCTACACCAAAACCATTCAACTATGAAGAAAATGGCGAATTGACTGGTTACGAGATTGAAGTGGTTCGCGCTATCTTTAAAGATTCTGACAAGTATACTGTCAAGTTTGAGAAGACAGAGTGGTCAGGTGTTTTTGCAGGACTTGATGCTGATCGTTACCAAATGGCTGTTAGCAACATCAGCTACACTAAAGAACGTGCTGAAAAATACCTTTATGCAGCTCCAACTGCTAAAAACCCTAACGTTCTTGTAGTGAAAAAAGATGACTCTAGCATCAAATCGTTTGATGATATCGGTGGAAAATCAACAGAAGTTGTTCAAGGAACAACATCTGCTAAACAGCTAGAAGACTACAACAAACAACACTCAGATAACCCAACTATCCTTAACTACGTTAAAGGGGACTTCCAACAAATCATGGTACGTTTGAGTGATGGCCGATTTGACTACAAGATTTTTGATAAAATCGGTGTAGAGACAGTCATCAAGGACCAAGGTTTGGATAACTTGAAAGTTATCGAACTTCCAAGCGACCAACAACCTTACGTATACCCACTTCTTGCCAAAGGTCAAGATGAGTTGAAGGCATTTGTGGACAAACGCATCCAAGAATTATATAAAGATGGAACCCTTGAAAAGCTATCTCAACAGTTCTTTGGCGGTTCTTATCTGCCAGCAGAAGCTGATATTAAATAAATTTTTAAATCATCCATTCTCTGGTAGATGGATGATTTTCCATTCTGTAGGTATATAGTTTCAAACTATAGGTCTTCCTATCTATTAACAATTTGCGAAATCAAATAAAGTATGAGATACTATTACGGTATTATTTTTAAAGGAGAAAGAATCATGAAAATCAAAAAATGGTTAGGCGTAGCAGCTATCGCTACAGTAGCAGGTCTTACACTTGTAGCTTGCGGAAATTCAGACAAGAAAGCAGACAATGCAACTACAGTTAAAATTGCGACTGTTAACCGTAGTGGATCAGAAGAAGCACGTTGGGATAAAGTCCAAGAATTGCTTGAAAAAGACGGCATTAAATTAGAATTCACAGAGTTTACAGATTACTCACAGCCAAACAAGGCAACTGCTGATGGTGAAGTAGACTTGAACGCTTTCCAACACTACAACTTCTTGAATAACTGGAACAAAGAAAACGGAAAAGATCTTGTAGCGATTGCAGATACTTATATCTCACCAATCCGCCTTTACTCAGGTAAAAACGGAGAAGAAAACAAGTACACTAAAGTGGAAGAAATCCCAGATAAGGGTGAAATCGCAATTCCAAATGATGCTACTAACGAAAGCCGTGCCCTTTACCTTCTTCAATCAGCTGGTTTGATTAAATTGGATGTTTCAGGAACTGAACTTGCTACAATCGCTAACATCAAAGAAAATCCAAAGAACTTGAAAATCACTGAGTTGGATGCTAGCCAAACAGCTCGTTCATTGACATCAGTTGATGCAGCGGTTGTCAACAACACTTTTGTTACAGAAGCAAAATTGGACTACAAGAAAGCACTCTTTAAAGAGCAAGCTGACGAAAACTCAAAACAATGGTACAACATCATCGTTGCGAAAAAAGATTGGGAATCATCACCTAAAGCTGATGCAATCAAGAAAATTATCGCAGCTTACCACACTGACGAAGTGAAAAAAGTCATCGAAGAAACTTCAGACGGCTTGGATCAACCAGTTTGGTAATAAACACAGGGAGGTGGGAGAGATTTTTCCACCTCTTGCTTTTATATAGAGACTAAAGTAATTGCCCCCACTTGTATTGATTCCAAAGGTACAAGCCCTAGTAGAAAGGTAGAGAGAAAATGGTTTTTCCTAGCCAAGAAGAACAAATTGAAAAGTTTGAAAAGGATCATGTAGCGCAACATTACTTTGAAGTTTTGCGGACCTTGATTTCTAAAAAATCAGTCTTTGCCCAACAAGTTGGCCTGAAAGAGGTGGCTTGTTATCTAGGCGAAATCTTCAAGCGTGTAGGTGCAGAGGTCGAGATTGATGAGAGCTATACAGCACCCTTTGTCATGGCGCATTTCAAAAGTTCACGTCCAGATGCCAAAACTATCATTTTCTACAACCACTATGACACAGTACCTGCGGATGGCGACCAAGTCTGGACAGAGGATCCATTTACGCTTTCTGTCCGTGATGGCATCATGTATGGACGCGGGGTGGATGATGACAAGGGACATATCACTGCCCGCTTGAGTGCTCTTAGAAAATACATGCAGCATCATGATGATCTACCAGTCAATATCAGTTTCATCATGGAAGGAGCTGAAGAGTCTGCCTCTATGGACTTGGATAAATATTTAGAAAAACATGCGGACAAACTCCGAGGCGCAGATTTATTAGTCTGGGAACAAGGAACAAAGAATGCCTTAGAGCAGTTAGAAATCTCAGGTGGAAACAAGGGAATTGTGACCTTTGATGCCAAGGTCAAGAGTGCCGATGTGGACATCCACTCTAGCTACGGCGGAATTGTAGAGTCAGCTCCATGGTATCTCATTCAAGCCTTGAACAGTTTACGAGCTACGGATGGGCGTATCTTGGTAGAAGGTTTGTACGATCATGTGCAGGAGGCCAATGAACGTGAGTTAGCCTTGATTGAAACCTATGCACAACGAAATCCAGAGGAAATCAGCCAGATTTATGGCTTGGAATTGCCTCTTTTACAAGAGGAACGTACAGCCTTTCTCAAACGATTCTTCTTTGAACCAGCACTCAATATCGAAGGAATTCAGTCTGGTTATCAAGGTCAAGGAGTTAAAACGATTTTGCCAGCAGAGGCTAGTGCCAAGCTAGAAGTACGTTTAGTTCCTGGGCTAGAACCCCATGATGTTTTGGAGAAAATCCGAAAACAACTAGACAAAAACGGCTTTGATAAGGTAGAATTGTACTATACTTTGGGTGAGATGAGCTATCGAAGTGACATGAGTGCGCCGGCCATTCTCAATGTCATTGAGCTGGCCAAGAAATTTTATCCACAGGGCGTATCGGTCTTGCCAACAACGGCTGGGACAGGTCCTATGCATACAGTCTTTGATGCCTTAGAAGTACCCATGGTTGCCTTTGGTCTAGGAAATGCTAATAGCCGAGACCATGGTGGAGATGAAAATGTGCGAATCGCCGATTATTACACCCATATTGAATTAGTAGAGGAGCTGATTAGAAGTTATGAGTAGAGACATTATCAAATTAGACCAGATTGATGTGACTTTCCACCAGAAGAAAAGAACTATCACAGCGGTCAAGGATGTGACCATTCACATCCAAGAAGGGGATATCTACGGAATTGTAGGATATTCTGGAGCAGGGAAATCAACCCTAGTACGTGTTATTAATCTCTTGCAAAAACCATCTGCAGGTAGAATTACCATTGATGATGATGTAATCTTTGATAACAAGGTTACCTTAACTGCTGGGCAATTGCGCCGCAAACGTCAAGATATTGGGATGATTTTCCAACACTTTAACCTTATGAGTCAAAAAACGGCCGAGGAAAATGTAGCCTTTGCCCTCAAACACTCTGGCCTTAGCGAGAAAGATAAGAAGGCTAAAGTGGCTGAATTATTAGACTTGGTCGGCTTGGCTGACCGTGCCGAAAACTATCCTTCACAACTTTCTGGAGGTCAAAAACAACGTGTGGCTATTGCGCGTGCCTTGGCAAATGATCCAAAAATCTTGATTTCAGACGAGTCGACTTCAGCTCTCGACCCTAAGACAACGAAACAAATCTTATCTCTCTTGCAAGATTTGAATCGCAAGCTAGGTTTGACCATTGTCTTGATTACACATGAGATGCAGATTGTCAAAGACATTGCTAACCGTGTAGCTGTGATGCAGGATGGTCGCTTGATTGAAGAGGGCAGTGTTCTTGAAATCTTCTCAGATCCTAAGCAACCATTGACTCAGGACTTTATCTCAACTGCGACAGGTATTGATGAAGCTATGGTCAAGATTGAGAAACAAGAAATTGTAGAGCACTTATCTGAAAACAGCATTTTGGTACAACTCAAGTATGCAGGAGCTTCTACAGATGAGCCACTTTTGAATGAGTTGTACAAACACTACCAAGTAACAGCCAATATTCTTTATGGAAATATTGAAATTTTGGATGGTACCCCTGTGGGTGAGCTTGTTGTTGTTTTGTCTGGAGAAAAAGAAGCATTGGCAAGCGCTCAAGATGCCATCCGTCAGGCTGGTGTGCAACTAAAAGTATTGAAGGGAGGACAGTAAGATGGCAGATTTGATTCAAACTTATTTACCAAACGTCTACAAGATGGGCTGGTTAGGTCAAGCAGGCTGGGGAACGGCTATTTATTTGACGCTTTATATGACAGTTTTTTCCTTTATCATTGGAGGATTCCTAGGACTAGTTGCAGGACTTTTCCTTGTCTTGACAGCTCCTGGTGGCGTCTTAGAAGATAAATTTGTCTTTTGGGTTTTGGATAAGATTACTTCAATCTTCCGTGCGGTTCCCTTTATCATTCTCTTGGCAGTCTTATCGCCCTTCTCACATCTAATCGTAGGAACAAGTATTGGGCCGAATGCCGCTATTGTACCACTATCTTTTGCGGTGTTTGCTTTCTTTGCTCGTCAGGTTCAAGTGGTTTTATCAGAACTTGATGGTGGTGTTATTGAGGCAGCTCAGGCAAGTGGAGCTACATTTTGGGACATTGTAGGAGTGTACTTATCAGAAGGTCTGCCAGACTTGATCCGTGTGACGACTGTAACTTTGATTTCCCTTGTCGGTGAGACAGCTATGGCGGGAGCAGTAGGTGCTGGCGGTATCGGTAACGTAGCTATCGCTTATGGATTTAACCGTTACAATCACGATGTGACTATCTTGGCGACTATCATTATCATTTTGATCATCTTTTCTATCCAATTCTTGGGAGACTTCTTGACCAAGAAATTAAGTCATAAATAAAAAAGAGCCAATCGGCTCTTTTTATGATGGTTTTTTTTCTGAAATTTTTTTAATATCTTCATCCTTGATATTCCCCACGAGCTACAAGAGTTGTTATATAAGCCTGAGGAGTTAGCCACATCAGTAGGATAGGGCCAGTAGTACCAAATGCAAAGATTAGGAAGGAAAGAAGGTTTTTGATCTTACCTTTGTAGTGACCTAGATGAGCGATGCCATCCGCTGCAAGCCCGCAGATGATTCCTGGAAGAAAGGCTTCGGCACCATGCTTGCTCCCGAGGAAAAAGAGAGAGATAACGAGCCCAATCGTTGTAATCGCCCCAAAACGAGGTACTTTTGTTAAAAGTAGCATATAGACGCTACCTCCCACAAGAGCAGAAAAAGCAGGGGCATAAAACATATTTCCAGTGTGGTCGACAAGGTTTCCTAGTAGAACCCCCACTCCGATACAGAGAAAGTAGACAAGGGCAGCCACAAGGGTCGTCAAGATATTCTTTTTCATAAGGTCTCCTTCGTATATCTGATGTTTTTCATTGTACCATGCTTGGCTCAGATTGTAAATGCTGGCCGACATTTGCTATTTGTCCGTAAACTAGATGAAAAAGGAACAGACTAAAGCTATTTCTTTACTCCTCCGACTGTCCCAATCCTTTCATTTATGGTAAAATAGGACTATTAAGTTATAAAGAGGATTCCCTATGAAATTACAAAAACCAAAAGGAACGCAGGATATTTTACCTGCTGAGTCTGCTAAGTGGCAGTACGTTGAAGGTTTTGCGCGTGAAATTTTCAAACGCTATAACTACGCAGAAGTACGTACCCCTATTTTTGAGCACTATGAAGTCATTAGTCGCTCTGTCGGAGATACAACCGATATCGTAACCAAGGAAATGTACGATTTTTACGACAAGGGTGACCGCCATATCACTCTCCGTCCCGAGGGAACAGCTCCAGTCGTTCGTTCTTATGTGGAAAACAAACTCTTCGCACCAGAAGTGCAAAAACCGAGCAAGTTCTACTACATGGGTCCAATGTTTCGCTATGAGCGTCCACAAGCAGGTCGTTTGCGTCAATTCCACCAGATTGGTGTGGAGTGTTTTGGCTCTAGCAATCCAGCTACTGATGTGGAAACGATCGCTATGGCAGCCCACTTCTTGAAAGCAATCGGTGTTCAGGGTGTCAAACTGCATCTAAATACTCTTGGAAATCCTGAAAGTCGTGCAGCCTACCGCCAAGCCTTGATTGACTACTTGACACCTATGAAAGATAGCTTGTCTAAGGATAGTCAACGTCGTTTGGAAGAAAATCCTCTCCGTGTCTTGGACTCTAAGGAAAAAGAAGACAAGGCAGCTGTGGAGAATGCACCATCTATCTTGGATTACCTTGACGAAGAAAGCCAAGCTCACTTTGATGCTGTTCGTCAAATGTTGGAAAATCTTGGAGTAGACTACATCATCGATACCAATATGGTACGTGGCTTGGACTACTACAACCACACGATTTTTGAGTTTATCACAGAGATTGAAGGCAATGAATTAACAGTCTGTGCAGGTGGTCGTTATGATGGTTTGGTTGCTTACTTTGGTGGCCCTGAAACTGCTGGTTTTGGATTTGGACTTGGTGTGGAGCGTCTTCTTCTGGTCCTTGAGAAGCAAGGTGTAGCCCTCCCTATCGAAAACGCCCTAGACGTTTATATTGCTGTTCTTGGTGAAGGAGCAAATATAAAGGCTTTAGAGTTGGTACAAGATATTCGCCAACAAGGCTTTAAGGCAGAGCGAGATTATCTCAACCGTAAACTCAAAGCCCAGTTCAAGTCAGCCGATGTCTTTGGAGCTAAGACCCTTATCACCTTAGGAGAGAGCGAAGTCGAAAGCGGGCAAGTGAAGGTCAAGAACAACCAAACCCGAGAAGAAGTAGAAGTTTCTCTTGATACCATCGGTCAGAATTTCAAAGAAGTCTTTGAAAAACTAGGATTTTAACAGTAAAAGTAAAGTCGGGAAGCAGGTCCCGGCTTTTTTTATAATTATCATGAATCACTTTATAAGGAAGCCGATTATTAAAACTGATATTTTTAAAAATAGTCAGGAAAATGCTGATAATTTTGGATAAAAAGGGATGACATTGTTCAAAAATATTGTAAACGGATACAAAAAATGCTATGATATATCTGATGAATAAAAAGGAGTCAATTATGAAGAACTTTAAAAAGAACGCGATGCGTATGTTCGGATTTGTGGGGATACTTGTCTTATCTTTGACGGTGCTTACGACGGTATTTGCAGCAGATGTTATAGATTACACAAATAAAACAACGATCACTGTTGACGGTCAATGACTAGCTAAACTATTACAACTCCTGAAGATACAAAAGAAATAACCAAATCAAAAGAAGTCACATCCACAACTACGACAGATGATTAATCACAATTTCTTAGAACTAAGGGGGACAATGGGGGTTGGCTTGGTAATAGCAGGTGTCCCTATTTTATCAGCTATAGTTGTGTTGATACGTAAATATAACAGTTAGGTAGCGGAGAGAGTCAAGCTCTTTCTTTAAATATTATAATAAACTATGTATATATGTACAAAAGTACAAATATGATTTGCTTATTCTGAGATTCTATTTAAAGAATAATTTATGTATTTTAAAGTTATAAAAAATCTAAAACTATATTGAAAAAAATCAATTGAAGAAAGAATTATTTAGATACTTTTAATCACTTGCAATAATAAATAAATATGATATAATCAGTTTTAAAAATGATAATTTTATTTGTCATTGATTTTATTGATTATGTTTTTGTGGTGTCAGTTGGTAAGAAGCAAATTGACACATCTAAACAAGTGGATGTTATCACAGAATTTATAATTTAAAATAACAAAGGTGGAGATTTGACAGGGCTGGTTGTCTCATTGTATAGTTTCTGTCAGAATGCAAAATTTGTTTAAGAGGTAAAAAAGTTAAAGCTGGAGATACAGCAGAAATTAACATAGTTTCTCCAATGGGTATCAAATCTAAAATTTTTGAAATTAATGACTCAATTACTGGTAAATTGATTGCCAACAAATAAGATGTTACAACAAACTATAAATTATATAATAAATGGAGCATTTAGATGAAACTATCAATTCTTATCACTCTATTAAACGAAGAATTAGTTCTAGCTCAAACGCATAAAGCTATTTCGGAACAGTTAGAGAGCATGATATTATCGGAACAACTATCTGATTACGAAATTCTCTATGTGGATGATGGTAGTAGCGATAGTACTTTAGAACTAATTAATGCTATTGCAAACGAAAACCCGCGGGTCAAGTATATCAGCTTTAGCAGAAACTTTGGACGTGAGAGTGGAATTCTTGCTGGTTTTAAGTATTCAACTGGCGATGCAGTTATGGTGATGGATGGTGACTTGCAACATCCGCCTTATCTGATTCCCCTCTTTGTAGATGCTTATAAAGAAGGTTATGATATTGTCAGTGGTCAGAGAAGTCGAGAAGGAGAGTCTTTCGTAGGAAGTTTCTTTGCTCGTAGCTTTTATAAATTTTCTAACCACTCCATGGATGTCAAGTTAACAGACGGGAAATCAGAATTACGTCTCCTAAGCAAGAGAGCTGTGGATGTATTTGTTTCCCTTCCAGAGTATAATCGTTTCAACAAAGGGCTTTATGAGTGGATTGGTTTTAAAGAGAAGGTTATCCCTTATAAAAATGAAGTGCGTATAGCAGGAAAAAGTAAATTCGGCTTTAAAAAGTCTATGAATTATGCTTTCCAGGGAATTATCTCATTTAACGATCGTCCGCTCAGAATCTGTATCCAATTTGGATTTGTCAGTATGGTTCTGTCTCTGCTCTACATTGTGTATGAGTTTTGCAAATTTATCTTTTCTTCAGACTATACGAGTGGCTATTTCACGACAATAGCAGCGATTATCTTGTTTAGTAGTGTGCAATTGATCTTCATCGGTGTACTTGGAGAGTATATTGGAAAGATTTATTATGAGGTGAAACAACGTCCTCACTTTGTCATCGCGAAAAGCAATATTGACCAAGCTGAAAAAGATAAGATCGGTTAAAATGACATTAGGAGAAATCAATCATGAATAAGTGGTTAAAGTGTTGGCAAGAGTTGAAGGGAAAACATCCCAAAGCCTTGCTTTATACGATGAGTGCCTTATTACCAATGACCATCATGTTGGTTGTTTGGTTCTTCATGGGTAGCTATCCCTTTGGGAATAAAAGTCTGATGGCAGTTGACTTTGGTCAGCAGTATATCAGTTTTTTTGGCTTACTTAAGAATGCGGTACTTACTGGTGATTTAAGCAGTCTAACCTACTCCTTTACGAAATCTCTCGGTGGAGATATGATAGGGGTTTTAGGCTATTACTTAATGAGTCCTTTTAATATTTTTTATATTATTATCCCCTTCAAACACTATGGTTTAGCAGTCTTTCTAACTATTTGGCTCAGATACGGCGCAATCGGACTTTCTTTCTCTCATTTTCTGATCAAGCGCTATAAGGGTGCAGAATCACGTATGTGGTTGGTACCTTTGTTTGCAACAGCCTATGCTCTTTCAGGAATGCTCGTTTCCTATCAGATGAACGTCATTTTCTATGATGCCATGATCATGCTACCGCTTGTTATCATCTATCTGGAAGAGATCTTGGATGGTGGAAGACCCTATCGCTATGCTTTTATTTTAGGACTAACGGTCTTTCTTCAATTCTATATGGGGTATATGATTTCGATTTTTATCGTCCTATACTCTTGCTATTATGTTTCGCCACGTCTCTCTATCCAGGGAACTCTGAAACAAAAACTAAAACACTTCTTGAGTCCTTTGGTAAAAACATTTGCCTTCTCCGTCCTTGGAGTTGCAACAGCTTCGGTACTAATTGTGCCAGTCTTTTACAATCTTCTTGAGAGCAAGGGGCAGGTTGGAGATGCCATGAGGTTCTCTTTTGCCTTTCAAATTAATCCTGTGGATATCCTATCGAAGCTTGCTATCGGTGGCTTTGATACGACTTCTGGTTGGTCGGCTGGACCTAACCTCCCAAATATCTACATCGGTGCTTTAGGATTCATTGGTTTCATCCTTTACTTTACATCGAAACAGATAGCTAATGAAAAACGTTGGGCTGCAGGTGCTGTCACCCTCATCTTCTTGATTTCCTTTGTTAATGAATTTGTAAGTAAAATATGGCATATGGGACAAAATCCAGCTGGATTCTTCTTCCGTTTCTCATGGTTATTCTCGTTCTTTATGCTTGTTTTAGCCTATCAAGTAGTGAAAGGGCAAGTAGAAATTTCTCGCAGAGGAAAGTTACTTTCGGCCGTATTGTTGGTTTTATCAGCAATTTATCTCTATACAAAGAAATTCACCTATCTTCCAAAAACTCAACCTGAAGCTTTGACTCAATTCCTATCAAAGAACTTCATCGTATTTTGGATTTTACTAGCAGCAATTTTAGGTGCTTTTTCTTACCTCTATTGGAGTCGTTCTCGTAAAGCTCCTCAAGTAAAAAAAATCGTACTCTTGATAGCTGGCTCTATCGTACTTCTTTTAGGCATTCTTCTCCAAACAGGTTATCTCTTATCTCAGGTTGTCTTAACCTTGTTGGTCTATTTGGCAGTTATCTTCTTACTGCGCACAAGAATGACCAGATTGGCAATACTGTCCTTGTCTGCCCTAACAATCTTTGAATTAGGCTATAATGCTTATCTTTCTCAAGTGACCTTTGGTTATGCAGACGTAGATAAATTTGTTGATGCAACAGTATCTGTAAAACAGGTCACAGATGATGTTCAAAAACAAGCAGATCAACCATTCTATCGAATCGCTACTACTTTTGCCTATTCAAAAACAGTGCCGTCACTTGTGTCTTACCCAGGTCTAAGTACCTTTAGTTCGAGCTTAGAGCGTACAACCATGGATCAATTTGCTTACATGGGGGACCAAGGGATTAACGCAGCAACTGAGTATGAAAATGGGACCTTGTTAACAGATGCCTTATACGGGGTTCGCTATTATATGGATATCAAGGATCTGGAACCTGCTGAGAAAGAAGCTCATCCTGAGAGAATGTATTTCACTCGTTTTGCCAGCCGTTTTGACATGCGCCGTTATTTCACGAGTAAGGTCTATGAGGATGAGCGCTATATTGTGTACGAAAATCCAAATTCTTTCCCATTAGCCTATGGAACAAATGATTTGGTAAGAAATATCAACTTTGGTAAGAATAACGCTATTCAAAATCAAAACATCATCCTCAACTCCATGGAAGGTGTGAAAAAAGGCGAGGAAAACTACCTCGACTACTTCAAACCTCTAGCCTACGGAGATGTTGAGACAGAAAATCTTACAGAGGAAAATGTTGACAAAGAAAAGGGAACTGCAGTCTACAAGCGTGTGGACTCTTCTAAAGATGCAGTGGTTCGTTACCGAATTACTCCTCGAACAGACTTGACTTATTACTTCTTTGTGCCTGCAAGTCTAAATTCAGAAAAAGATTACTCAGTCCTCTTAAATGGCAAGTGGTTTACTCATTCTAAGAGAAACACGCAACGTCAACTCTGGCAAATCGCAGATAATGCAGTTGATCAAGAATCTGTACTTGAGTTCCGTTTTAAAACTGATAAAGTTGACCTTTCAAACGCAGGTGTTTATCGTGCAGAGATCAGTCAAATTCAAAGTGCTTTAGAAAAACGGAAGGCACAAGGCCTACAAGTTGAGAAATTCTCAAATACTTATATCGTCGGTTCAGTGAATATCACGGACGACAGTAAATATATGATGACTTCCATCCCTTATAGTGAAGGTTGGAAAGTGAAAGTTGACGGTAAGTATGTTCCTGTGACAAAAGCTTGGAACAGTTTTATTTCCTTCCCGATTACTTCCGGACAACATAAGGTAGAATTTGTTTTCTCTCAAAAAGGAAGGATTACAGGAGCTCTACTAACTCTCATCAGTCTATCAACTTTGTATATCATCAGAAGAGATTACAAAAAGGATGATAAAAACCAGCTGAAAGAAAGTCAAGACGCTCCATCAGCTGACTAAGCAATCTTTTATCAACTATAAAAAATACGGTCAGGATACCATTCCTGACCTTTTTCTTTTACAAAATGACAAAAATCTTAAACTTTTTGACAAATATGTTTGTCAAAAATAAAAAGATGTGTTACAATGAAATCAAGATAAGAACAAAGGAGAAAAAAGACATGCTAAAAAATCGTCTAAAGGAGCTTCGGGCTCGCGATGGCCTGAACCAAACCGAGCTGGCCAAACTAGCTGGCGTGTCCAGGCAAACCATCAGTTTGCTAGAACGGGATGAGTATACTCCATCCATCGTCATCGCCCTGAAGATTGCTCAGATATTCCATGAGCCGGTCGAGTCGGTCTTTCGATTAGAGGAGGATGAGTGATGAACAAGTATAAAGTGATTTATTACGTTAGTATTCTTGTATTTATTGCAAATATCTTTGTTATGATTGGAGCCCTATTTGGTTGGTTTACGATTGTTCAAAATAAGTATCTCTTCTGGATAAATATTATTTTACTACTAGTCTTTAGATGGGTAGAGAGAAAGATAAAAGTCAAAAAGATTGTAAAAGGAGAAAAGTTATGAAAGAGTTTTTAGCAGGTTTTCAAGTAGATACTGAGAACAAAGCACTTGCAGGTGTTTGTGCAGGTTTAGGAAATTATTTTAACATTCAATCCAATATCGTTCGTTTGGCGACAATCTTGTTGTTTCTCTCTTCGACGGAGATGGGGATTATAACAGTGACCCTCTATGCTTATCTAGCAGGTTGGCTTGGCAATGAACCCTTGGGGGATGGAGCAAAAAAAGCTAGAAACCAAGCTTTTCTCTTACTTGCTGTTTGTTTGCTTTTGGTGTCACTTGGAACAGAAGGATTGACAGCTATTTTTGAATCAGGTAAAGCACTTGGTCAGTGGTTGTCTGGCTTGTTTTAGAAAGAGGTTAAAAGATGGAAAAGAAACATATCATTTTTGTACTGAAGATTTTTATTGCAAGTGTTTTATTAGGAATATTTGCTGGATTCCTTGGTCTTAATCCTTTAGGTATCAGTCAAGCTCAAGTAGTCGTTGCCTTGAAATCACTCTTTCTTGGTCTAGGGCTGATTACGGCAATCCTAACATTTTATTTCACTAGAAAAAGTCATCAGGCTTATCAGAGTTATCAAAAAGAAGAAGAGGACGAAGAAAACGAACAAGACTATCTTGCTATGTATCGTTTCTTAGATTATGGTACGGTAGCTTGGAATGTTTGCCAAATTAGTATGCTATCCTGCCTACTGATAGATTTGGGAGCTTTAGGCCCATCAGCAGCGTCCTTACTTTTGATAGTTGCAGGTATCTGGTCGGGTGCTTACTGTCTCAAAATCACTAGCAAGATCCGTAACTACAAACTTTCTGTTATGGCGACTCCTAAGGAAGTTTTGGAATACCTGGATACTTATGATGAGGGAGAAAAGCAGGCTGAGATGGAAGAAGCTTACTTGATCTTATTCAAGGTCAATCAGCTCCTCATTCCTGGTATCTATGTTGTCTTAGTCGTGCTATCTCTAGTATTAGGACAAGTACAGTTGGTTGCTCTGCTCGTAGCAGTTGTCATCCATTTGTACACGAATGTTGCACAGTTGCGTAAAACAAAACGTTATTTCAAATAGGAGAATCTTATGAAAACACTTAAAAATATTGGCTGGTATAGTCTTACTTTCTTATCATTTATTATGGTCTATAGTTTCATTCAGGGTGTAGGTTTAGCTGCCTTGATGATGGGAGCACCTGACTACGTTGCTGTCCCTGTTTATGTCTTATTAGCAGGAATCTTCACCTTCGTTACCTACAAGTGGTATAAGACAGGAACCGTTACGATTGAAAAAACAGCCCTTAACAAATACATCTGGTTGCCTGCCTTGGTATGGGCCCTTGTCATTGTTGCCCAATTCTTTTTGCCAAATGATCCATCAGTCAATCAACAGACGGCAGAAGAATTGACTCATAATCAACCTCTCTTCGCTTTCTTCATGATAGTTGTCTTTGCACCCCTGACAGAAGAGTTAACTTTTAGAGGTATGCTAGCTCGTTATGTCTTCCCTCAACAGGATAACATCAAGCAGATAGCTCTCTTTCTACTAGTAACAAGCATCATCTTTGCCCTCGTTCATTTTCCTGGAACTCCACTACAGTTCCTAGTTTATGCTTCACTTGGTCTTAGTATGGGCTTGGCTTATATCAACAAGGGTGGTCTGGCTTATAGTATGGGATTGCATGCCTTAAATAATTTAATTTCATTTGTCATGATAATGATGCTATAATAGACTCAGGAGGAAATTATGAAACGAGTACTATTATTAGCAGTCATTCAGGCAGTTGTTCTCTTCTTTATCATTGGAGCGCTTGCCTATGCTTTTAAAGGGGATTTCTTTTATAACTATCTAGCAGTTATCTTTGCACCAATTGCAGGTATTATGCGATTTGCGACAGCTTATGCAACGGAGATTGTTCTCCCTAAAAAGGCGGCAGAGATTGCGGAAAAGCGTAAAAAATAAAGAAATACTAAATCCAGCGAATAATTTTGCTGGATTTTTTCATTTATGAGAGGATTCTCTCAACTTTTCTGATGATTTTCATGAAGAGCCTGTGCTTTTATGGTAAAATAGTAACAGAATAAAAGAGGAGAGAAAACATGAAACGTAGTATGTATGCTGGTCGTGTTCGTGAGGAGCACATCGGACAAGAAATTACCTTGAAAGGCTGGGTTTCCCGTCGTCGTGACTTGGGCGGTTTGATCTTTATCGACCTTCGTGACCGCGAAGGGATCATGCAGTTGGTCATAAATCCAGAAAAAGTATCTGCAGAGGTGATGGTAACAGCTGAAAGCCTTCGTAGCGAATATGTTATCGAGGTGACTGGACAAGTTGCTGCACGTGAGCAAGCAAATGACAAGTTGGCGACTGGAGCGGTTGAATTGAATGTAACAGCTCTTACTGTGCTTAATACAGCTAAAACAACACCATTCGAAATCAAGGATGGCATTGAGGCGAACGATGATACACGTCTACGTTATCGTTACCTTGACCTTCGTCGCCTAGAAATGTTGGAAAATCTTAAACTTCGCGCCAAGGTAACGCATTCGATCCGTAACTACTTGGATGAGTTGGAATTTATCGATGTGGAAACACCATTCCTTTCTAAGTCAACACCAGAAGGAGCGCGTGACTATTTGGTGCCATCTCGTGTCAATAAAGGGCATTTTTACGCTCTTCCTCAAAGTCCGCAGATCACAAAACAGTTGTTGATGAATGCGGGATTTGACCGTTACTACCAAATCGTCAAATGTTTCCGTGATGAAGACTTGCGTGGAGACCGCCAACCAGAGTTTACTCAGGTCGACTTGGAAACTTCATTCCTTACTGAACAAGAAATCCAAGATATCACAGAAGGCTTGATTGCGCGCGTGATGAAGGAAACAAAGGGCATTGAAGTGACACTGCCATTCCCTCGTATGAAGTACGATGATGCCATGGCTCTTTATGGCTCTGACAAACCGGACACTCGTTTTGAAATGTTGCTTCAAGACTTGACAGAGGTTGTCAAGGGTGTTGATTTCAAAGTCTTTTCAGAAGCACCTGCCGTCAAAGCCATTGTCGTCAAAGGTGCAGCAGATAACTACTCACGTAAAGACATCGACAAGATGACAGAAGTAGCCAAGCAGTATGGGGCTAAAGGTTTGGCTTGGGTCAAGATTGTTGACGGTGAATTAAACGGTCCAGTTGCTAAATTCTTGACTGGTATTCAGGAAGATTTGACAAGAGCACTTAGTCTTGAAGATAAGGACTTGGTTCTCTTTGTAGCAGATACGCTTGAAGTAGCTAATGCAACACTTGGTGCCCTTCGTGGACGTATTGCGAAGGAACTAGGCCTGATTGATAATGACAAATTCAACTTCCTCTGGGTTGTTGACTGGCCAATGTTTGAATGGTCAGAAGAAGAAGGTCGTTACATGAGTGCCCACCATCCATTTACCCTTCCTCAAGCAGAAACAGCTCATGAACTTGAAGGAGATTTGGCCAAGGTTCGTGCCATTGCCTACGATATCGTCTTGAATGGTTATGAACTTGGTGGTGGTAGCCTTCGTATCAACCAAAAAGAACTCCAAGAACGTATGTTCAAAGCTCTTGGCTTCTCAGCAGAAGAGGCCAATGATCAGTTTGGTTTTCTTTTGGAAGCTATGGACTATGGATTCCCACCACACGGTGGCTTGGCTATCGGACTTGACCGCTTTGTCATGCTCTTAGCTGGAGAAGATAATATCCGTGAAGTGATTGCCTTTCCTAAGAACAACAAGGCAACTGACCCAATGACGCAAGCACCATCAACAGTAGCTCTTAAACAATTAGAGGAACTTAATCTACAAGTAGAACAAGATGAAACAAACGAAACTAACTAAAAAGTGGCATCATTATCTGCGCCGCTTTGCTTATCGGGTGAAGATTTTGCGTGTTTTGCAAGGTATCTCCCGAGAAAAATACGATGAAAAAATATCAGCTTCTCTGGTATATGGTTTTCTATCAGCAGTAGCCGTCAATTTTTTCTTCCAACCAGGGCATGTTTATTCAAGTGGAGCAACAGGTTTAGCTCAGATCATTTCTGCGCTTAGTAAACACTGGTTTGGCTTTTATTTCCCGATATCAGTAGCCTTTTACACTATCAATATCCCACTCATGATTTTAGCCTGGTACCAAATTGGACATAAGTTTACGATTTTCACCTTTATCACGGTATCCATGAGCTCACTCTTTATCCAGTTTATGCCAGTGGTAGTCTTAACAGAGGACCCGATCATCAATGCCCTTTTTGGCGGTGTCGTTATGGGACTGGGAATCGGCTTTGCTCTACGTCATAATATTTCCAGCGGTGGAACAGATATTGTCAGCCTGACCATTCGTAAGAAAACAGGCCGAAACGTCGGTAGTATCTCCTTCTTAGTGAACGGTACAATTATGCTGATTGCAGGATTGACCTTTGGTTGGAAATATGCTCTCTATTCTATGATTACTATCTTTGTCTCAAGTCGTGTAACAGATGCAGTTTTCACCAAACAAAAACGCATGCAGGCTATGATCGTTACTAGCAATCCAGATGCAGTGATTGAGAAGATCCACAATAAATTGCACCGTGGGGCAACGATGATCCATGATGCGGAGGGAACCTATAACCACGAGCGTAAGGCGGTTTTGATTACAGTTATCACTCGTGCAGAGTTCAATGATTTTAAACAGATTATGAAACAAGTTGATCCGACAGCCTTTGTATCTGTCTCAGAAAATGTCCATATTCTTGGACGATTTGTCGAAGTTGAAAACTAGTTGTTCAGGTAAATAGAATACAAAAAAACCAACTCAAAATAGAGAGTTGGTTTTTCTTATTTTTCAATGATTTCATGTGCAATCACCTGACGATAGCAGATTTGACGATTTTCCTTGACATCATTAATGATTTGAAGAATGGTTTCAAATGAAGTTCGGCCAAGTGATAGACTGTTAATGTCCACGTAGGCTGCTAGATTTAATCTCGGGTTTACAGAGTCAAAGCTGAGAACAGGAATATTGAGATTGTGTTCGCTAAGGTAGTTGCAAACTCCTTCAGCTAAAAGGCTGTCAGTCGTGATAATGGCATCGGTCTGAGGATCGTGTTTGAAGAGTTGTTTACTAAAGTTATAGCCCTTTTCTTCTAGAAACTCGTCTGCAAAGAAGGTACGGTGACTATCAAGAGGTAGATTGTGTTCTTGAAGTGCTTGCTCGTAACCTGTCAGACGGTCCTGGGTAACGAAGAGCTTCTTGGTACCACCAATGAAAGCAATGCGACTGCATCCTTTTTTGATGAAATATTCGGTCGCATCAAATCCGGCTTGGATGTTATCATTATCAACAAGCGGAATGAAAGGAGAAAGTGATTTTCCAAGAATGAGGAAAGGAAATTGCTCATCGACAACTAATTGCACCAAGGGATCATTTTCTTGAGCGTACAAGAAGATAAGCCCATCCACACGTTTTCCGTAGACCATTTGTGAAATGGCGTTTAAACGCTCTTTTTCATCCTTACCAGTCGCAATCTGAATGGCATAGTGATTTTCTGAGGCAACCTGTGCAATCCCTCTCAGAACAGAAGGAAAGAAAGGGTTTTGATAGAAAGCATCAGAGTCGTCTGGAAGAACCAAACCAATGACCTGGGTGTAGCTGCTAACTAAGCTTCGCGCATTGAGATTGGGATGGTAGTTGAGTTCTTTCATTGCCTTGCGAACTCGTTTTTTTGTCTCATCGCTAATGGTTGATTTGTTTTGAATAACACGGGTTACGGTTGAGGGTGAAACCCCTGCAGCCTTGGCCACGTCTTTAATCGTAACAGGCATAATAATCTCCTACTTATGGTAGTCTGGATCACGAAAATGCGTTTTGTAAAAGATAGTGACCAGGTACAGAACAAATAAAATATTTTGAATAGTAATCAAAGTTGACATGTTTTGGCCTAGGAGACCGAGAATCATGGCAAGCAAAGTTGGTAATCCTAAACAGTTCAAGATGAAATGATAGCACTCTTTATAGGTTTTAAATGAGAAGAGACGTGATTTTTTCGTAAAGTAGAGCAAGAGGCTAGAACCTAGAGCGACAATGAAAAAATTAAGTCCAAAGAGAAAACTAGAACCCAGCACAAGAAAGAGGCTAATATAGACACGATTCTGTTGGTACCAGTCTTTAGAAATGGCTTGTGTTAAGCTTTCCTTGTTTTGGAAACTTTCAGTCGTGATCGCATGATAGCGAATGCTGGTTAGTTCTTTTCCTTGCTTGCTGATGACGAGTTGCTCAGGTTCAAAATGAAGAAGTAATTCCCCAGGGAAACTTGAACTAGAAGTATCTCCAATTTGAACAGAAGCTTGATGAGGAGTTGCCCCCGTATAGCTTAGTTTTCCATCTACAATCTGAGCATTGGTAGCTAGATCCTGAACGACTTCGTCCGTAAATGGAGCATAGACATCATCGATGAACGTCTCTAAAGGATAGGTTTCCTGAGAACTGTTCTGGATGGCAATAGGAACCATAGACAAGCTAATCAAGAATATACTGGTAAAAATCAGTTGAAACCAGTTTAGACCAAAACGATGAGAGAGGGGCTTACGGAATCCCCAAATACTATTAAAATAAGAAAACGGATATGGTAACATAAATCTCTTTCTATAGGCATTTTTCTATACGAGTATTATATAGAGAAATGGGTTTTATTTCAAGCGGGGATAGTAGAATCCTTGGTAAAAGTGAATGTTTGTTAACATCTGTTCACAAACAAACAAGAAGGCTTTCTCGATAAGCTCGATTTCTCATCAGACAATCTAGTTACAAGTTCAAAAAGAAAAAGGGTGGCGAGGGTATATTACCCCTTGTCGCCACCGCTTGTAAGTCCTGAAACGAAGTTCTTTTGCAAGAAGAAGAAGAGTGTACAGATTGGAAGAGCAATGAGGATAGCACCTGCTGAGAAGTAGGCGATCTTCAAGTTCTTCGCATTGCTGACGAAGGTTTGTAGACCAACGGCAACTGTAAAGTATTCTTTTTCACGAAGCAAGAAACTAGAGAGGATATAGTCTCCGAAAGGTCCCATGAAGGCCCAGAGTGCTTGTACAGCAACCATTGGGCGAACAAGAGGGAGAACGATTTGCCAGAAGCGGCGGAAGTGTCCTGCACCATCAAGTTTTGCAGACTCATCAAGAGACATTGGTACGGTGTCAAAGTAACCTTTCATCAACCAAGCGTTCATAGGGATACCACCACCGACATAGAGGAAGATGAGGAACCAGCTATGGTTAAGGGCGTTCAACATGAGTGCCATAACGAAGAAGGCAGTCAAAGCGGCCATTGTAGGTACCATTTGGATAATCAAGAAGAAGACCAAACTTTGCTTACGAGCCAAGAAGTTGTAACGGCTGTAGGCATAACCAGCAAGTACGATAATACTTGTCTGAACGACCATTGTGATTAAAGCAATGATCAAAGTATTAAGGTACCATGTACCGTACAAGGTTTCTGTAAAGAGTCCTTTGAAGTTATCAAGACTAAAGTTGACATTGCTGTCGAGTTTAAAGGCCACTACGTTACCAGCCTTGAAGGCTGACATAATCGTGATTAAAAGTGGATAGATAATGACGATTGAAAGTCCGATCAAGTAGAGGTAAGTGAGGGTTTGAGTCAGTCTACGTTTGAGTTTGATTGAGTTATTCATCTTAGACATCCTCCATATCAAATGCGTGTAGTTTCTTGAATGCAATCATAGAAATAGAGATGACAATGATTGAAATAATCAAGGTAACGGCAGCTGCCATAGAGTATTGAGGAGCTGTACCAGTTGTCAAACGGTAGATCCATGAGATCAAGATGTCGGTTGAACCAGCTCCACCACCGACACTACCAGGACCACCACCATTGAAGAGGTACATGATAGAGAAGTTGTTGAAGTTGAAGGTGTATTGGCTGATCAAAGTAGGTGCCGCAACAGCCAAAATCATTGGGAAAGTAATGTTGCGGAATTTTTGCCAAGCGTTTGCACCATCGATATAAGCTGCTTCATACAAGTCATTTGGAATAGACTGAAGGATACCGAGAGTCAAGACATAGATATAAGGGAATCCAAGCCAACCTTGCATCATAATCAAGGCAATTTTAGTCCAAGTTGGGTTTGTCTTCCAAGGAATAAGAACGCCATCTAAGAAAGGAAGAAACTTAGCAAAGAGAGGGATAACTTGAGTATTGATAGCTCCGACACTATCGTTAAACATGTTTGAGAATGTCAAGATAGTGATGAAGGCTGGAACAGCCCAAGGAAGAAGGAAGATAACACCAAAGATACGTTTCCCTTTGATGAATGGTTGGTTAGCAATAATAGCTGTAAAGATACCGAGTACGATTTGCAAAGTAGATGCAGATAAAGCCCAGATAATAGTCCAAGAAAGAACAGAACCGAAGGCTGAACGGAAAGTACTCAAGCTCCAGATGTTTGTGAAATTAGTCAATCCAACCCAATCCAACAATTTATTTGGTGGTAAATGTTGGAAATCATAGTTGGTAAAGGCAATCATCAAGGTTACAATAACTGGGAAGATGATAGCAAATGTCATGGCAACATAAGATGGGATGATGAGTAAGTATGGGAACCCATTTTCATAGATTCCTTTAATCATATCCTTCAATGTCAATGGGACAGGAATGCCATTATTGATACGTTTTGCAATCGTATGAGCGTCTTTAATATTGAAAATATAGAATGCTAGATAAACAATTACAAAGATAGAGTGAAATGCACCACGAATCAACATGAAGAGAGAGTTATCACGACCAGGTTTCTCACCAAGAGTGATTAAGTTGCTCAATTCAGGTGCTGCAAGTACTATAAAATAGAGGACGAAAGCTACTGTTACAGCAAGGAAGATAAAACCTTTAGCTTTTTGTTTGTTGTAGATTTGTCCCAACCCAGGAATCAATGAAAGCAAGGCTGCTTTTTTTGGTTGTTGTTCCATGAGTGCTCCTTTCATAAGATACGAGCTCTGGGCTCGATGATAATCAGCAAGGCTGCCGAAACATTGTCAAAATATCTAAAAATTAAGGGGGATCTTTAAATAATCCCCCTTGAAGCAATCAATTAGTTACCAAATTTTTGTTGGATTGTTTCTTTGATCAATGTTACAGCATCATTAGCAGCTGTTTTAGCATCTTTCTTACCGCTTACAGCGTCAAAGAGCATTGTTTTAGCTGGGTCCCAAACTGTTGACATTTGAGAGATGTTTGGCATTGGTTGAGCGTTCTTGAACTGTTCGATAACGGCAGTTGTCAACTCATCTTTTTTACCTTCTGCGTAAGCACGAGCTTCAGTGTTCGCTGGGATTTCGTTAGTAGCATCGTAGAATGCTTTTTGTTGTTCAGTTGAAACAAGGAAGTCTACAAATTTTTGAGCCCCTTCAAGGTTTTTAGTGCTTGATGGGATGATCCAAGCTTTACCACCACCAAAGGCTGCGTAGTTTTTACCGTTTGGAAGAGTTGGGATAGTTGCAACACCGTAGTTCACTTTAGCGTCTTTGAATGCTTGAGCTTTCCAAGGTCCGTCGATGATTGCAGCTGTTTTACCTTCTTGGAATTGAGTTTGGATCAAGTTTGCAGCACCTTCAGTGTCTTGCATACCTTTAGGCCATTTTTCGTACCAAGTTTTAGCGTATTCAATACCTGCGATAGCACCGTCATTAGCAAGACCGATATCTTTAGGATTTTTACCGTTGTCACCAAATACGTAAGCACCGTTACCTGCAAGAAGTCCGTATGCGTAGTAGAAGTTAGTCCAGTCAGCTAGGAAAGCAGTTGTTTTTCCTTCTTCACCAGCAAAAGCGTATTTGCTATCTTTAGCAAGGTTTTCTAAGTCAGCAAATGTTTTTGGAGCTTCTTTAATCAAATCTTTGTTATAGTACATAACAAGTGATTCGATAACGGCTGGAGCACCGTAAACTTTACCACCAACAGTTACAAGAGATTTAGTAGTGTCGTCTGTTTTAGCACCGTCGCTCAAAGTAACTTCTGAAAGTTGTCCGTCAGTACCAAGGCTACCTACACGGTCGTATGGTGCCATCATGACATCAGCAGCTTTACCTGATTGGTTATCAAGTGAAAGATTGTCAAGTCCACCTAATTGGTCACCAGTTTTAATAGTAACTTTTACACCAGATTCTTTTTCGTAAGCTTTTGCAGCTGATTCAGCGAAGGCTTTATATTGATCTTCAACGTAGAAAGTGATTTCTTGACTTCCTGATGCAGATGAATCAGCAGCTTTATCTGCAGTTTTACTTCCGCAAGCTACCAAAAGCAAGCTAGCAAGAGTAGCAGTACCAAGTACAGCTGCGCTCTTCATGAATTTAGTTGACATAGTGTATTCCTCCTAAAGAATAACAAATTTTAATTTCGAGGAAACGCAAACGTTTTCCCTTATGACCATAGTATAGCACAAACAGAAAACGGTTGCAAGCATTTTTTGAAAAAATTTTAAAAAGCTAAAGATTAGGAAAAACCGAAAACTGTCAATATAATAGGAAGAAAAAGTTAAAAAACAATAAGAAAATGTTCGAAAATAGGCGATTGGAAACGATTGCGCAATTTTTGGAGAAATTTTATTAATCTTGAAGGAGTGAATATAGTAAATTTTATTTTTGTTATTATAAATAAATCAAAAAAAGTTTTTTAAAAACGCTTGCATTTCTTTTGGAAATGGGTTATACTTTAATTAGCGCAAACGTTTGCGCAAAAATTGAAGTAATTAACAATATAAACACTTGAGGTGCTAATATGAAAAAACGTCAAAGCGGTGTGTTGATGCACATCTCATCACTTCCAGGAGCATACGGAATCGGATCATTTGGTCAAAGCGCCTATGATTTCGTTGACTTCTTGGTTCGCACTAAGCAACGCTACTGGCAAATCCTTCCTTTGGGGACAACTAGCTATGGGGATTCTCCTTACCAATCATTCTCAGCCTTTGCTGGCAACACACATTTTATCGACCTTGATATTTTGGTAGAGCAAGCTTTGTTGGAAGCAAGTGATCTTGAGGGAGTAGACTTCGGTAGCAACCCAACTGAAGTTGACTACGCTAAAATCTACTATGCACGTCGTCCACTTCTAGAGAAAGCAGTTAAACGTTTCTTTGAAATCGGAGATGTCAAAGACTTCGAAAAATTTACTCAAGAAAATCAATCATGGCTTGAACTATTTGCAGAGTATATGGCAATCAAGGAGCATTTTGATAATCTTGCTTGGACAGAATGGCCAGATGCAGATGCTCGTGCTCGTAAAGCTTCAACTCTTGAAAGCTACCGTGAGAAATTAGCTGACAAGCTTGTTTACCACCGCGTAACCCAATACCTTTTCTTCCAACAATGGTTGAAATTGAAAGCATATGCTAATGACAACCACATCGAAATTGTCGGAGATATGCCTATCTATGTAGCGGAAGATTCAAGCGATATGTGGGCAAATCCACATCTCTTCAAGACAGATGTCAACGGTAAGGCGACTTGCATCGCAGGATGCCCACCAGATGAATTTTCTGCAACTGGTCAGCTTTGGGGTAACCCAATCTATGACTGGGAAGCAATGGACAAAGACGGCTACAAATGGTGGATTGAACGCTTGCGTGAAAGCTTCAAAATCTACGATATCGTTCGTATCGACCACTTCCGTGGATTTGAGTCTTACTGGGAAATCCCTGCTGGTTCTAAAACAGCGGCACCTGGTAAATGGGTGAAAGGACCTGACTACAAACTCTTTGCAGCTGTTAAAGAAGAGCTTGGTGACTTGAACATCATCGCAGAAGACCTTGGATTCATGACTGACGAAGTTATTGAACTACGTGAACGCACTGGATTCCCAGGAATGAAAGTCCTTCAATTTGCCTTCAACCCAGAACACGAAAGTATCGACAGCCCACACTTGGCACCAGCCAACTCAGTTATGTACACAGGAACACACGATAACAACACTGTTCTTGGTTGGTACCGTGATGAGATTGACGATCCAACTCGTGAGTACATGGCACGTTATACAAACCGCAAGGAATATGAAACAGTAGTACATGCTATGCTTCGTACAGCCTTCTCATCAGTAAGCTTTATGACTATCGCTACTATGCAAGATTTGCTAGAGTTGGATGGTTCAGCTCGTATGAACTTCCCATCTACTCTTGGTGGAAACTGGTCATGGCGTATGACAGAGGATCAATTGACTCCTGCTGTCGAAGAAACTTTGCTTGACTTGACTACAATTTATCGCCGAATCAATGAAAATTTGGTAGAATTAAAGAAATAAGACATTATCAGGAGACACAAAAAATGTTACCATTAAAAGAATTTGTACAAAATCGTTACAATAAATCTATCGCAGAATGTAGTAACGAAGAGCTTTACCTTGCTCTTCTTAACTACAGCAAAATTGCTAGCAGTCAAAAACCAGTCAACACTGGTAAGAAAAAAGTTTACTACATCTCAGCTGAGTTCCTTATCGGGAAACTCTTATCAAACAACTTGATTAACCTTGGTCTTTATGACGATGTTAAGAAAGAACTTGCTGACGCAGGTAAAGAGTTGATCGAAATCGAAGAAGTAGAATTGGAACCATCACTTGGTAACGGTGGTTTGGGGCGTTTGGCAGCCTGCTTTATCGACTCAATCGCTACACTTGGTTTGAACGGTGACGGTGTTGGTTTGAACTACCACTTTGGTCTTTTCCAACAAGTTCTTAAAAACAACCAACAAGAAACAATTCCTAACGCTTGGTTGACTGACCAAAACTGGTTGGTTCGCTCAAGCCGTAGCTACCAAGTACCATTTGCACACTTCACATTGACTTCTACTCTTTACGATATCGATGTACCTGGTTACAAAACAGCTACCAAAAACCGTTTGCGTTTGTTTGACTTGGATTCAGTTGATTCTTCAATCATCAAAGATGGTATCAACTTTGACAAGACAGATATCGCTCGCAACTTGACTCTTTTCCTTTACCCAGACGATAGCGATAAACAAGGTGAATTGCTCCGTATCTTCCAACAATACTTCATGGTTTCAAACGGTGCACAATTGATCATCGATGAAGCAATCGAAAAAGGAAGCAATTTGCATGACCTTGCTGACTACGCAGTTGTACAAATCAACGATACTCACCCATCAATGGTGATTCCTGAATTGATCCGTCTTTTGACTGAACGTGGTATCGAACTTGATGAAGCAATTTCTATCGTTCGTAGCATGACTGCCTACACAAACCACACAATCCTTGCTGAAGCCCTTGAAAAATGGCCTCTTGAATTCTTGGAAGAAGTGGTTCCTCACTTGGTACCAATTATAGAAGAATTGGATCGCCGTGTTAAAGCAGAATACAAAGATCCAGCAGTTCAAATCATCGATGAGAGCGGACGTGTTCATATGGCTCACATGGATATCCACTACGGATACAGTGTTAACGGGGTTGCGGCTCTTCACACTGAAATCTTGAAGAACTCAGAGTTGAAAGCTTTCTACGACATTTACCCAGAAAAATTCAACAACAAAACAAACGGTATTACTTTCCGTCGTTGGCTCATGCATGCTAACCCAAGATTGTCTCACTACTTGGATGAGATTCTTGGACGCGAATGGCACCATGAAGCTTCTAAATTGGAAGACCTTCTTTCATACGAAGACAAGGCTGCTGTCAAAGAAAAATTGGAAAGCATCAAAGCTCACAATAAACGTAAATTGGCTCGTCACTTGAAAGAGCACCAAGGTGTGGAAATCAATACAAACTCTATCTTTGATATCCAAATCAAACGTCTTCACGAGTACAAACGCCAACAAATGAACGCTTTGTATGTCATCCACAAATACTTGGACATCAAGGCTGGTAACATCCCTGCTCGTCCAATCACAGTATTCTTTGGTGGTAAAGCAGCTCCTGCCTACACTATCGCTCAAGACATCATCCACTTGATCCTTTGCTTGTCAGAAGTGATTGCCAACGATCCAGCAGTAGCACCACACTTACAAGTGGTTATGGTTGAAAACTACAACGTTACTGCAGCAAGCTTCTTGATCCCAGCATGTGATATCTCAGAACAAATCTCACTTGCTTCTAAAGAAGCTTCAGGTACTGGTAACATGAAATTCATGTTGAACGGAGCTTTGACTCTTGGTACTATGGATGGTGCTAACGTGGAAATCGCTGAGTTGGTTGGCGACGAAAACATCTACATCTTCGGTGAAGATTCAGAAACTGTTATCGACCTTTACGCGAAATCAGCATACAAATCAAGCGAATTCTACGCTCGTAAAGCGATCAAACCATTGGTTGACTTCATCGTAAGCGATGCTGTTCTTGCAGTCGGTAAGAAAGAGCGCTTGGAACGTCTTTACAACGAATTGATCAACAAAGACTGGTTCATGACTCTTCTTGACTTGGAAGACTACATCAAAGTTAAAGAGCAAATGCTTGCTGACTACGAAGACCGTGATGCATGGTTGGATAAAGTCATCGTCAACATTGCTAAAGCAGGATTCTTCTCATCTGACCGTACAATCGCTCAGTACAACGAAGATATCTGGCACTTGAACTAAGATTCTTTGCATTAGATTATAAAAAACGCATCTAAAAAGATGCGTTTTTTGTTTTTAGGTTCATTCACAGTACTTTTCCAACAAGAATCTCTGCTTCGATAGTAATTTCTGTCAATTGACTCCAGTCAATCTTGCTCTGGTCAACGTGGAAGAGCAGGGGAGTCATACTAATCAGGGCTTGGCGTTGCTCTGTTGTGACAGACTTGGTCAGAGAAGCGATTTGACTAGATTGGATGCTGAAATGTTCTTGGAAATGTTCTTTGATATCTTGGTTAGAATAATCTTTCTTTGTCAGTTGTTCCTGTACCATTTGGCGGATTTCCTTGAGATGGTTTTCAGTAGGAATAACCTTGATTAAGATGCCGCCCTTGGATAAGACACGGCGAAATTCTCCATAGTTGGCAGGTGAAAAGATACCAAGCAAGATATCCATGCTGGAATCTTTTATAGGAAGGCGAGCCAGGTCGCCGACAAACCAGTTGATTACCCAGTTGGGTTCACTCTTAGCAGCGATTTGGACTGAGTCTTTCGAGATATCAAAAGAATAGAAGGTCTTGTCAGGATGGGCTTCTTGGAGTTTACGAGAGTAGAAGCCTTCGCCACAGCCAATGTCCAAGATGGTTTTTGCGGATGGGTTAGTGGTTAGTATGCCCGAGATACCTTCTAAGATAGCCTGATAAAAGCCAGCTTCTAGGATTTGCTGGCGATTTTGAAAGTTTTCCTTGTCGTAGTTGGCGGATTGCTTGATTTGAGGAGCCAGATTGACATAGCCAAATTTTGCCAGGTCAAAAGAATGACGATTATCACACTTGAGACTGCTCTCGACCAAGGTCAGGTTTTCTTGGCAGAGGGGGCAGGCAAAGGCGCTAGCAGAAGCAAAACGTTGAAGTTTGGGTTTGAGGTTTGTATTCATAATTTTAGTCTAGCAAAAAAAGGACTGGATAGCAAATGCCTCCAGTCTGTTTTTTAATATGTAAGGACGAAGTATTTTTTCTTACCACGGCGGATAACAGTGAGTTCGTTCTCTAACTTATCTGCGTCACTCAAGACATAGTCAAGGTCTTGGATACGGTCACCGTTGACGTAGATGGCTCCGTTTTGAACATCTTCACGAGCTTGGCGTTTTGAGTTAACCACACCAGATGATACGAGCAGTTCTACGATATTGTGATTTTCGTCTGCTTGTACTTGGTAGTTTGGCACGCCACGAAGTCCTTGTTTGAGTTCTTTGACAGAAAGGTTTTTGATATTTCCAGCAAAGAGTTGCTCAGTGATGTTAAGGGCTTCTTTGTAAGCTTCTTCTCCGTGCACAAGTGTCACAACTTCACGAGCGAGGACTTTTTGAGCCAAGCGTTCGTGTGGCGCCGCTTCAAATTGTTTACGGATGTCTTCAATCTCATCAAGTGACAAGAAAGTAAAGATCTTCAAGAAGCGAACAGCGTCAGCGTCCATGACATTCATCCAGAATTGGTACATTTCGTATGGAGAAGTCTTTTCAGGGTTGAGCCAAACTGCATTTCCTTCTGATTTACCAAATTTCTTACCAGTTGCGTCTGTGATGAGTGGGACAGTGATGACATGACCAGTCTTATCAGCCTTACGACGAAGCAATTCGGTACCAGCTGTCATATTTCCCCACTGGTCAGAACCACCGATTTGAAGGGTTACATTGTGCTCTTGGTTAAGAACGAAGAAGTCATAACCTTGCATGATTTGGTAGGCAAACTCAGTGTAAGAAATCCCTGTTTCAATACGTTTCTTCACAGACTCCTTGCTCATCATGTAGTTGACAGTGAAGTATTTTCCGATATCACGGAGGAAGTCAATGAAGCTGATGCTGCCAAACCAGTCGTAGTTGTTGACCATGACAGCTTTATTTTCACCATTTTCAAATTCAAGAAAGCGAGAAAGTTGTCCTTGGATAGACTTGACCCAGCCATCTACTGTGTCTTTTGTTTGGAGACTACGCTCAGCATCTTTGAAGGACGGATCTCCGATGAGACCTGTAGCACCGCCAACGAGCGCATAAGGTTTGTGACCTGCTAACTGCAAACGACGACTTGTCAAGATTGCGACAAGGTGACCTAGGTGAAGGCTGTCAGCAGTTGGATCGTAGCCAGTATAATAAGAAACTTGACCTTCTTCTAGGGCTTTGCGCAAAGCTTCTTCATCAGTCGTTTGAAAAATCAAACCACGCTCTTTTAGCTCATCAAAAATGTGCATGTGTCTTTTCTCCTTTTTAAAATATTGTTTCTACCTATTTTACCACAAACTTAGTAAATAACCTAGTAAAATCGGGAAGAAAGTTGCTGCTTGGAATTTTTTGGAAACGAGTGAAATATGGTATAATAGCACTAGCTTATTTTCAGAGAAATAGATAAAAATCGTTAAGAAAGGGGCTGAAAGATGTCTCATATTATTGAATTGCCAGAAGTCTTGGCCAACCAGATTGCAGCAGGAGAAGTGATCGAACGTCCTGCCAGCGTAGTTAAAGAGTTGGTTGAAAATGCTATCGATGCTGGCTCAAGCCAGATTATCGTTGAGATCGAAGAAGCTGGTCTTAAGAAAATCCAAATCACCGATAATGGGCACGGGATTGCCCACGATGAAGTCGAGTTAGCCCTCCGCCGTCATGCAACCAGTAAGATTAAGAATCAGGCAGATCTTTTTCGGATTCGGACCCTCGGTTTTCGTGGTGAAGCTTTGCCTTCTATCGCATCTGTTAGTGTACTGACTCTTTTGACAGCAGTGGATGGAGCAAGTCACGGGACCAAGTTAGTTGCTCGTGGGGGAGAAGTTGAAGAAATCATCCCTGCGACCAGTCCTGTTGGGACCAAGGTTTGTGTGGAGGATCTCTTTTTCAACACACCAGCCCGTCTCAAGTATATGAAGAGCCAGCAGGCAGAGTTATCTCATATCATCGATATCGTTAACCGTCTAGGCTTGGCCCACCCTGAGATTTCCTTTAGCCTGATTAGCGATGGCAAGGAGATGACACGAACAGCTGGTACGGGGCAACTGCGACAAGCCATTGCTGGGATCTATGGTCTAGCCAGTGCCAAAAAGATGGTTGAGATTGAAAATTCTGACCTAGATTTTGAAATTTCAGGTTTTGTCTCATTGCCGGAATTGACACGTGCTAATCGTAACTATATCAGTCTCTTTATCAATGGCCGTTATATCAAAAACTTCTTGCTCAATCGTGCCATTTTAGATGGTTACGGTAGCAAACTCATGGTAGGGCGTTTTCCACTAGCCGTTATTCACATTCACATCGATCCTTATCTAGCAGACGTCAATGTACATCCAACCAAGCAAGAAGTGCGGATTTCCAAGGAAAGAGAACTGATGGCGCTGGTTTCAGAAGCTATCGCAAAGAGTCTCAAAGAACAGACCTTGATTCCGGATGCCTTGGAAAATCTTGCCAAATCTACCGTTCGCAATCGTGAAAAAGTAGAGCAAACGACTTTGCCGCTGAGAGAAAATACGCTCTACTATGAAAAAAATGAACCGACAAGACCGACTCAAGCTGAGGTGGCAGACCATCAGGTAAACTTGACAGAAGAGAAGCAGGATTTGAACCTCTTTGCTAAGGAAGCCTTGGATCAGCTGACTAAACCAGCCAAACTGCATTTTGCAGAGAGAAAACCTGCTAGCTATGACCAACTGGACCATCCAGAGTTAGATCTAGCTAGTTTGGATAAGGCTTATGATAAGTTGGAGCGCGAAGAGTCTTCGAGCTTCCCAGAGTTGGAATTTTTCGGGCAAATGCACGGGACCTATCTCTTTGCTCAAGGTAGAGATGGGCTCTACATCATAGATCAACATGCAGCTCAGGAGCGGGTTAAGTACGAGGAGTACCGTGAAAGTATTGGCAATGTTGATCAGAGTCAACAGCAACTCCTTGTGCCCTACATCTTTGAATTTCCAGCTGATGATGCTCTTCGTCTCAAGGAAAGAATGCCTCTCTTAGAGGAAGTCGGCGTCTTTCTAGCAGAGTACGGGGAGAACCAATTTATCCTAAGGGAACATCCTATTTGGATGGCAGAAGAGGAAATCGAGTCAGGTATCTATGAGATGTGTGATATGCTCCTCTTGACCAAGGAAGTTTCTATCAAGAAATACCGAGCAGAGCTGGCCATTATGATGTCCTGCAAACGCTCAATCAAAGCTAACCATCGTATCGATGACCACTCAGCTAGACAACTCCTCTATCAGCTCTCTAAATGCGACAACCCCTACAACTGTCCGCACGGACGCCCTGTTTTGGTCCACTTTAACAAGTCAGATATGGAAAAGATGTTCCGTCGCATTCAAGAAAATCACACCAGCCTACGAGAACTAGGCAAATACTAATACTCTTCGAAAATCTCTTTAAACTGCGTCAGCCTTACCTTGTCTAACTTAAGTTATGCCTACGGTTAGCTTCCTAGTTTACTCTTTGATTTTCATTGAGTATAAATTGAAGGGAAAATTATGTACGAATATCTAAAAGGTATCATTACCAAAATTACTGCCAAATACATCGTTCTAGAAGCTAACGGTATCGGCTATATCCTACATGTAGCTAACCCTTATGCCTACTCAGGACAAGTCAACCAAGAAGCGAAAATCTATGTGCATCAAGTCGTTCGCGAAGATGCTCATCTCCTTTACGGTTTCCGTTCAGAAGACGAGAAAAAACTCTTTCTCAGTTTGATTTCTGTATCAGGCATTGGTCCTGTATCAGCTCTGGCTATTATCGCAGCGGATGACAATGCAGGGCTCGTTCAAGCCATCGAGACCAAGAACATTACCTACTTGACCAAGTTCCCCAAAATTGGCAAGAAAACAGCCCAACAGATGGTCTTGGACCTAGAAGGTAAGGTGGTTGTCGCAGGGGATGACCTCCCTGCTAAGACTGCAGCTCCATCTAGCAATGACAACCAAGAATTGGAAGAAGCTATGGAAGCCATGTTGGCCTTGGGCTACAAGGCAACGGAACTCAAGAAAATCAAGAAATTCTTTGAAGGAACTTCTGATACTGCTGAAAACTACATTAAATCTGCCCTTAAGATGTTGGTGAAATAGGAGGTTCCTATGCCAAAACGCTGTGGCTGGGTTAAAATGAACAACCCGCTTTATGTAGCCTACCATGATGAGGAATGGGGATGTCCCCTCCATGATGACCGAGCACTTTTTGAGTTGCTTTGCATGGAGACCTATCAGGCTGGCCTATCTTGGGAGACGGTGCTCAATAAACGGCAGGCTTTCCGAGAGTCTTTTCATGGCTATCACCTTCAAAGTGTCGCGGAGATGACGGATGAGGAACTGGAGGCTTTGATGGACAATCCAGCTATCATCCGCAATCGTGCTAAGATCTTTGCAACACGAGCTAATGCCCAGGTCTTTCTACAAGTTCAGAAAGAGAATGGCTCTTTTGATGCTTATCTCTGGTCTTTTGTAGATGGGAAAACCATGGTCAATGATATCCCGGACTACAGTCAAGCGCCAGCTAAAACGCCATTATCTGAGAAAATATCTAAGGATCTCAAAAAACGTGGTTTTAAGTTCACCGGACCAGTCGCAGTTTTGTCCTTCCTACAAGCAGCAGGCCTGGTCAATGACCATGAGAATGCTTGTGAATGGAAAAGTGGAAATAAGTGACGTTAGATGTCTAGAACATCTGAGAATATAGAAAAAAAGCTGAGAAATTCATCTCAGCTTTCTTTGTTATAGTCAAAGCGAATGACTTGCTCCGTTGCATCTACATGGGCGTGGACTCCGAAGGGGACAATAGCTCTTGGAGTTGCGTGTCCAACATTCAGATTATAGACAATTGGGACATTGCTGTCAATGATATCCAATAGTGCCTCTTTATAGTCGTCATAGAAAGTTTCATCCATAGGTTTTCCGACCAAGAGTCCACTGATGACTGCGAATATGCCAGTGTCCTTCAAAGTCCGCAACATCTTTTTGAAGTCGTCAGGTTCAGGCTTTTCTTCGCTGGTTTCTAGCAAGAGGATTTTTCCTTCCCAGTCTGACAAGTCAGGGAAAAGTTTGTATTTTTGGCAGAGGTCTGTGCTATCTGCGTGTAGAGAGTTGTCAAAAATATCATAGAGAGACTCAAGACAACCACCGAGGATTTTCCCTGCGAATTGAGCATTGCCTTGTAACAAGTCAAAACCTGTATTTTCGTGACTAACACGAGGTGTTCCCAGAGCCTTGGGACTATAATCAGTCCGTTCCTCATACCAAACGTTACTAGGGCGGATTTCCGAGATTCTACCAGTCTCAATCAATTCTTTAAAGTAGTGAAGGCTATAGTCAAGCATTTCCTTGTCTAATTCACAAATATCTGCTAAAAAGGATTGCCCATAAAAAGTCTTGATTCCTAGTTTATGCAACATGAGATGGTTCATGGTCGTATCTGAGAAGCCAAGAAAAATCTTTTGCTTGATAACCTTTTGTAGTTGGTCATTTTCAAAAAGATGGGGCAATAAACGATAGGTATCGTCTCCACCGATGGCGCATAAGATCATGTCGATGCTATCATCAGAAAAGGCCTGAATCAAATCCTCCGCACGCGCTTCAGGATGGTCCTTGATAAAGTCTAAGCCTTTTAGCGAATGAGGTAAAAAGATAGGATTGAGTCTCATGTCCTTGAGACGTTGGACCCCCAAGTCCACTTCGTGTTTGACAAAGTCTTCTCCGATAATGCCACTAGACAAACTAACAATACCAATAGTAGAAGACATATATTATCCTCCTAGAAATAAATTGATGCTATTGTATCACAAAAGATGAGGGGAAACAACAAGAATTAGAGTCAGAAGAAGGCTTTTAGATCAAGAAAGTAGTAAAAAAGCAACCAATTGTGTGGTTGCTTTTTCTTTTTATAGTAGTTGTATTCTTATAGAGCAGTAAGGAAGGTCAGTCCGCCAAGGATAACCCCGGCTGAGTTTGGAATGATTAGAATCCAATCTTTCTTAGGCTCTTTTGTCCATCCGTAAATGACCCAGATTAAGCAAGAGACTGCTGCTGATAAAGGTTGGAATGGTTGAGCTTTGTTCCCTTGTAAATTGGCAAAAATTTGAGGGATGTAGGCTATAAATACAATAATTCCGATAAAGGCACCAATTGAACCGACAATTTGATTAACTCTCTGTTTAGTCATATATATTTCTCCTTATTACTTTATTAGCATAACAGAAAAACCACTTGGATTCAAGGATAAAACCTTGGGATTCTAAGGGAAGATTTTACATTAGAATGTTATTAGAAAATGTGGCTACTTTTCTTTGTAGAATCGAAAAATGCTTTGGAGCCAGAATAAAAATAGTCTGTCTACAAAACACACTACTTTTATTGTTTATCTTAATATCTGGCAGGTCCTGCACTTGCGCTCTTAATGTTGAAACGTTTTTTGAGGTAGAAACGTAGGGCAAGGAGAACTCCTCCAATCACCAACAAAACAAGTGGTGGGAGGCTGATGTTGATGGCTTGTGGAAGGAAGTTACTCAAGAAGAGGATGAAGACCCAAGCAAACATAGTCGCTAACATAACCAAAAGTGATTTCCAGAATGGAGGGCGTTGGCTACGGTCAGTATCTGGTCTGTAGTAGCGGTAGATGAAGTGATAGAGAAGGTAAAAGGCAACTCCACCAAAGGCCCCTACACTGATAAGTGTTACCAAGCCGTAGGCAACGGGTTGGTTTGAGAAGAAGCTCATCAAGGCGCTAACTACTGCAAACAGTCCTGTGATGAAAAGAGCTGAATCTAACATCATCAATTTTGGATCGTCGTTTTCTTTTGGATGTTCTTTTTCGTATTGCTCTTTTTCACTAAAGCTATGAGCCCAGTGAGTTGGTGCTCCGTAGATTGAACGAGCAGTCACACCTTTTGGTTGTTCTTCAAGGATGTGAGGAATGACTTCTTCAAGGATAGCCTTGATTTCAGCGTCGGTTTTTCCATCCTTTAGAAATTGTTGAGTTGCAATATGGATAAATTCTTGGTTTTTCTTGGTTAATTCTTTTAAATCAATCTGTGACATAATAACTCCTGTTTAGAACCATTTTTTATGGATGAGGTAAAGAGTGAGAGAAACACTCATAGCAAAGGCGATAAAGACGATGAGCCAGAAAGCATGTGGTTCTCCGTTTAAAGGAATTTCATTATCCTTAAAGTTCATTCCGTAGGCTGAGAAAATCATGGTCGGGATGGACATAACGATAGTCACAAGTGCCAAGGTTTTCATGATGTTATTCTGGTTGTTTGAAATGATAGAAGCAAAGGTCTCTGTCATAGAGTGAAGGACGTTTCCATAGATGTCCGCCATCTCGATGGCCTGTTGCGTTTCAATCAAGGTATCTTCCAGTAAGTCTTCGTCTTCGAGATATTTTTTGATATTGCTAGTTGCGCTGGTCAATTTCTTAATCACGCGCTCGTTAGTCTTCAGAGAAGCCTTGAAGTAGACGATGGTCTTTTCTAATTCCATGAGTTCAATCAATTCTTCGTTTCGAGTAGATTTGTGAAGTTGGCTCTCAATCTGCTCACTCTTACGTTCGATTGAACGGAGGGCGGTTAGGTAAATCTCCGCGTTGCGGTAGAGAATCTGGAAGATGAAGCGTGAACGCATGAAGGTATAGAAATTGCGAAGCCTACGATTGATAAAGATATCAAGAAGTGGTAGAGGCTCCAAACAGGTAGTGATGATAGCCTCTTCTGTGATGATAATCCCCAAGGGAATAGTCACGTAGTAGGTCTGGTTATTTCTTTCCTCTGTGATTGGGACGTCTACGATGATCAAAGTGTACTCATCTTCGATGGTGATACGAGACATCTCTTCCGCATCGAGCGGCGCACGGAGATCGGCAATATCAATATCAAAGGCCGAGGCGATTTCCATCGATTCGCTTTGAGTAGGATTGACGAGATTGATCCAAGTGCCCGGCTGGAGCGTATCAATCTCTTTAAATTCAGTTGTAGTTGAGAGAAAGACTTGCTTCATATCTCCTATCCTTTCCTAATCTAATCCGTGTTACAGTGATTTTTGACACCGTACTATTATACTACAAATTCGGCTTTTTTGGTAATAGAATTTCACTTTTTTTGGTATAATGGAAAGCAACAATGGACTAGAAAGAAGTAACATGCAAGATAAGATTGTCATCCATGGGGCTCGCGCCCATAATTTAAAAAATATAGATGTGGAAATTCCGCGTGACAAGTTAGTTGTGGTGACGGGACTATCTGGATCAGGAAAGTCTAGTTTAGCCTTTGATACCCTTTATGCAGAAGGGCAACGTCGCTACGTTGAAAGTCTGTCAGCCTATGCTCGTCAATTCTTGGGCAATATGGAAAAGCCAGATGTGGATTCTATCGATGGTCTCAGCCCTGCCATTTCCATTGACCAGAAAACGACCAGTAAAAATCCTCGTTCGACGGTTGGAACAACGACGGAAATCAACGATTATCTACGTCTTCTCTATGCACGTGTAGGGATACCCTACTGTATCAATGGACATGGGGCTATCAAGGCTTCGTCTGTAGAGCAGATTGTGGATAAGGTTTTGGAATTGCCAGAGCGCCAACGTCTGCAGATTTTGGCTCCTGTTATTCGTAAGAAAAAAGGGCAGCACAAGACGCTGATCGAAAAGATTCAAAAGGATGGTTACGTCCGTGTTCGTGTCGATGGAGTTGTTTACGATGTGACCGAAGTTCCTGAACTTGAAAAGAATAAACAACACAACATTGACGTGGTGGTAGACCGTATCATCATCAAGGATGGTATCCGTAGTCGTCTCTTTGATTCGATTGAAGCAGCTCTCCGTATCGCTGAAGGTTATGTCGTTATTGATACTATGGATGATTCAGAGTTGCTCTTTTCAGAACACTATGCTTGTCCAGTATGTGGATTTACGGTTCCAGAGTTAGAACCTCGTCTCTTCTCCTTCAACGCACCATTTGGCTCCTGTAGTGAGTGTGATGGTTTGGGAATGAAGCTAGAGGTTGATACGGACTTAGTAGTGCCAGATGCTAGCAAAACTCTTCGCGAAGGAGCCTTAGCACCTTGGAACCCTATCTCTTCTAACTATTATCCAAATATGCTGGAACAAGCCATGACAGCCTTTGGAGTGGATATGGATACGCCTTTTGAGGACTTGTCTGAGGAGGATAAACATCTCATTTTCTATGGTTCAGATGGGAAAGAATTCCATTTCCACTATGAAAATGAATTTGGTGGAGTTCGTGATATCGATATTCCATTTGAAGGAGTGCTTGGAAACATCAAGCGTCGCTATCATGAAACCAATAGCGACTACACTCGTACACAGATGCGTCTCTATATGAACGAGCTGACTTGTGGTACTTGTCATGGTTATCGTCTCAATGACCAAGCCTTATCTGTTCGTGTAGGGGGAGAGAAAGGACACCATATCGGAGAAATTTCAGACCTCTCCATTGCAGACCATTTGGAGGTCATCGATCAACTTACCCTATCAGAAAATGAAGCTATTATCGCTCGTCCAATCCTCAAGGAAATCAAGGATCGCTTGACCTTCCTCAATAACGTGGGTCTCAACTATTTAACGTTATCCCGCTCGGCAGGAACATTATCAGGCGGGGAGAGTCAACGTATTCGCTTGGCGACCCAGATTGGTTCCAATCTCTCAGGAGTTCTCTATATCCTTGATGAGCCGTCCATCGGTCTTCACCAGAGGGACAATGATCGTCTGATTGCCAGTCTGAAAAAGATGCGTGACTTGGGGAATACCTTGATCGTGGTGGAACACGATGAAGATACTATGCGAGAAGCTGATTATCTGATTGACGTTGGCCCTGGTGCAGGTGTCTTTGGTGGAGAAATTGTTGCTGCAGGAACGCCTAAGCAGGTAGCTCGCAACAGCAAATCCATTACAGGACAGTATCTATCAGGGAAACGCGCGATTCCTGTACCGTCAGAACGCCGTGTAGGCAATGGTCGCTTTATCGAAGTGACAGGTGCGCGTGAGAACAACTTGCAAAATATCACCGCTCGCTTCCCACTCGGGAAATTCATTGCGGTAACAGGCGTTTCTGGCTCAGGGAAGTCTACCCTCATTAACAGCATCCTCAAAAAGGCTATTGCACAAAAGCTCAATCGCAATTCAGACAAGCCTGGTAAGTTTAAATCCATTACAGGAATCGAGCATATCGATCGTCTGATAGATATTGACCAGAGTCCAATTGGAAGAACTCCGAGATCCAATCCAGCTACCTATACAGGTGTCTTTGATGACATTCGAGACCTCTTTGCTCAGACAAATGAAGCCAAGATTCGTGGCTACAAGAAGGGTCGTTTCAGTTTCAATGTCAAGGGTGGGCGCTGTGAGGCCTGCTCGGGTGACGGGATTATCAAGATTGAGATGCACTTCTTGCCAGATGTTTACGTAGCCTGTGAAGTCTGTCATGGGACTCGCTACAACAGTGAAACGCTAGAAGTACACTACAAGGAAAAGAATATCTCGCAAGTTTTGGATATGACGGTCAATGACGCAGTAGAATTTTTCCAACACATTCCGAAAATTCAACGCAAACTCCAGACCATCAAAGATGTTGGTCTAGGATATGTGACCTTGGGACAACCAGCTACGACACTTTCTGGTGGAGAGGCGCAGCGTATGAAGCTGGCTAGTGAACTCCACAAGCGTTCGACCGGTAAGTCCTTCTACATTCTAGATGAGCCAACAACTGGGTTGCATACTGAGGATATTGCTCGCCTACTCACCGTTTTATCCCGCTTTGTCGATGATGGCAATACAGTTCTCGTCATTGAGCACAATCTAGATGTTATCAAAACAGCAGACCATATTATCGACTTAGGACCAGAAGGTGGTGTTGGTGGCGGAACTATTATTGCAACAGGGACACCAGAGGAAGTAGCTGCCAATGAAGCTAGCTATACAGGACAGTATTTGAAAGGAAAGTTACATCATGAATAAACGTGTGCAAGCATTTTTAGATAAAATGCAAGAAAAAGAACTAGATGGTATCATTATCAATAACCTTAAAGATGTCTACTATTTGACAGGATTTTGGGGTTCAAATGGAACGGTCTTCATCAGCCGTGACCGTCAGGTCTTAGTGACAGATGCTCGCTATATTATCGCTGCTAAGCAAGAAGTTACTGGTTTTGAGATTTTTGCAGAGCGTGATGAGTTAGCTACTATCGCAAAGATTGCAAAAGACATGGGCCTTTCTCGTATCGGGTTTGAAGATGAGATTTCAGTTTCTTATTACCATCGCATGCAAACCGCCTTTGAAGGTTTGGAATTACTTCCTCAGACTCAGTTTGTTGAAGCCCTTCGCATGATTAAGGATGAGACAGAAATTGCGACTATTCGCAAGGCTTGTTCCATCTCAGATCAAGCTTTCCATGATGCTCTTGACTTTATCAAGCCAGGGAAGACTGAAATTGAAATTGCCAACTTCCTGGACTTCCGTATGCGTGAATTAGGAGCTGCTGGTTTGTCTTTTGATACCATCCTAGCAAGTGGTATCAATTCTTCTAAACCCCATGCTCACCCAATGCACAAGCCAGTAGAACTAGGCGAAGCAATCACTATGGATTTTGGGTGCCTTTATGACCACTATGTCAGTGATATGACACGTACCATCTACCTAGGTCATGCCAGCGACGAACAAGCAGAAATCTACAACACTGTTTTGAAGGCTAACCAAGCTCTGATTGACCAAGCTAAGGATGGCTTAGGTTTCCGTGACTTTGATAAAATCCCTCGTGATATTATTGTGGAAGCAGGCTATGGAGAATACTTTACTCACGGTATTGGACACGGTATTGGACTTGATATCCACGAAGAACCGTACTTTAGCCAAACTTCTAAAGAAGTCATCAAAACTGGTATGGTCTTGACTGATGAACCGGGTATTTATATTGAAGAGAAATACGGGGTTCGTATTGAAGATGATATCCTGATTACAGATACAGGTTGTGAGCTATTAACCCTTGCTCCAAAAGAATTAATCGTAATCTAAGAAAAATGAGATAAATCGTTGACTTTTACTAGTGAAAGGTTTATACTGAAAGGTGAAAACGGTAGGTGAGGCTACCATAGGGATACGGATGACTACCGCAAAGCAGTGGAGACACTACTCGTTGGTCAACAGTCCTGGTCGCGAAGGTCAAGACTAAGCTCATTACATCGCCCTATGGAGTTAAAGCTTGAACGAAAACAGATAATAAGTTTTTTAGTCCTGCCATTTTATGGCAGGACTTTCTGCTGTTTTAAAACAAAGAAAGGAGACAAACGATGCAAATTGACGATCATCCAGAACCGCACATACACAGCCAATCGCTGATTTGTGTCGTTCTGTCCTTATAAAGTGATTGGTCCCTGTGTATGAAATCACTATTCATACAGATAGGAGAAACCAATGAAAACTACAAAAGAAAGATTAGCAACTGCTATTCAAACTCCATTAAAAGATAGTCTAGCTTTTTACCACACAAGTCTAAAAGGCTTAGACCAAGAACAGGTCGAGGAAAACCGTGACCTATATGGTGAAAACACCATTACAAAAGGTCAAGAGGATTCCATCTTTAAAAAGATTTATGAGTCTATTATCAATCCTTTCACAATCATTTTACTTGTGATCGCCTTTATTTCTCTCGTTACAAATGTCTGGCTTGCCAAACCTGGACAAGAGGATCCAACGACTTCTATCATTATCGTTGTCTTGGTTTTGATTTCAGGAGGTATCCGTTTTGTCCAAGAATTGCGGAGCGACAAGGCAACAACCAATCTTTCAAAAATGATTGTCAACACAGCAACTGTTATTCGTGATGGTCTTGAACAAGAGTTACCCATCGATGAGTTGGTTGTAGGAGATCTCGTGAAATTGAGTGCGGGAGATATGATTCCAGCAGATGTCATCTTATTTGAATCACGAGACTTTTTCGTTCAACAGTCAGGTTTGACTGGAGAAAGTGATGCAGTCGAAAAACTTGCTTTAAATAAAGCGACTAATCAAAATGTAGAGAGTCTTTTAGAAGCAGAATCTTTGGCATTCATGGGGACAAACGTTATCTCAGGAAGTGCGATAGCTATGGTTCTAGCAGTTGGTGATGACACCATGATGGGGGCCATTGAGCAAACCCTCAATACCTATGATGAACCAACTTCTTTTGAACGCGAAATGAACAGCATTTCTTGGCTCTTGATCCGCTTGATGCTTATCATGGTTCCAATTGTGTTTTTCGCAAATGGTTTGACCGACGGAGACTGGCTAGAGGCTGGAGTTTTTGCCTTGAGCGTTGGTGTTGGACTTACACCAGAAATGCTACCAATGATTATTACAGCCAGCTTGGCCAAAGGTTCCATTATCATGGCCAAGGAAAAAGTGGTCATCAAAAAACTCAATGCTATACAAGACTTAGGGGCAATCGATATCCTATGTACGGACAAAACTGGAACTTTAACGCAAGATGAGATTGTTTTAGAATACCCATTAGATATCCATGGCGATTTGGATATGGCAGTCTTAAGAAGAGCCTATCTAAATTCACATTTCCAAACAGGTTTGAAAAACTTGATGGACCGTGCTATCATCAGTAGAACTGAAAAAGAGGCCAAAGAACACGCTATCCTACAAAATTTAGATACTAGTTTCCAAAAAATCGACGAGCTTCCATTTGACTTTGAGCGCAGACGCATGAGTGTCATTGTCAAAGACGATAGCAATGTTGTTAGTATGGTTACCAAGGGTGCTTTAGAAGAAATGTTGAACATTTCGACACATGTGGAGTACCGTGGAGAAGTCATCCCTCTTACTGAAGACATTCGTCAAGAAGTGTTGGCAGAAGTTGGTCAATTAAACCGTCAAGGTTTGCGTGTCTTAGGTGTTGGTTACAAGTCAGGTCTACGTGAAGACTATGCTTATACCGTGACTGATGAAAGAGACATGATCCTTACTGGTTATCTTGCTTTCTTGGATCCACCAAAACCATCTGCAGCACCAGCTATTCAGGCTCTGCTTGAGCATGGTGTCAAAACAAAAATTTTAACTGGGGATAACGAAAAAGTAACCCAAGCTATTTGTGAAAAGGTTGGTTTGGATGTTGAACACATCCTTTTGGGAGCTGATATCGACCAAATGACAGACCAAGAATTGGCAGATGTTGTTGAAAAAGTAACAGTCTTTGCTAAATTGTCACCTGACCAAAAAGCGCGTATCATTCTACAGTTGAAGAGAAACGGTCATGGAGTTGGTTATATGGGTGACGGTATTAATGATGCCCCATCTATGAAGGTAGCAGATGTCGGTATTTCTGTAGATACAGCAGTCGATATCGCTAAGGAAACAGCGGATGTTATTTTGTTAGACAAGGATCTCATGGTTCTTGAAACTGGTATCGTTGAAGGTCGTAAGGTCTACGCCAACATGACCAAGTACATCAAGATGACCGTCAGTTCAAACTTTGGGAATATCTTCTCACTCCTTGTTGCGAGTATCTTCTTGCCATTTTTACCAATGGCTCCTGTTCATCTCATTGTTTTAAACCTAGTCTATGATTTGTCTTGTGTGGCATTGCCATTTGATAATGTGGATCAAGACTTCCTCAAACAACCTCATACATGGGAAGCAAAATCTATTACTCGATTTATGGTTTGGATGGGTCCGATTTCATCGATCTTTGATATTTTGACCTTTATTTTCCTCTATTTTATCATTGTTCCTTTGGTGACAGGCTATCATTATGTTCATGGTTCTGAATCTGCCCTTCAATTTATTATCTTGTTCCAAACAGGATGGTTCATCGAATCTATGTGGTCTCAAACTATGGTTATCCATATGCTTCGTACAGCAAAAGTTCCTTTTGTACAAAGCAGACCAGCTTGGCTTGTGATTTTTACAACTTTGGTTGCGGCTTTCTTCGTAACTAGTCTACCTTATGGCCCACTAGTGAATATCCTTCGTTTAGCTCCATTGGGACTTCCATACTTCTTGTTTTTAGTCGGTATTATTTTCTTGTACATGTTTAGCGTCACCGTTATTAAGAAGTTATACATTAAGAAGTACAAAGAGTGGTTATAGTTCGTGTTTTGTTAAGAAAAAAGGAGAAAAATGAGCAAAAAAGTTAAATTTTTTTAAAAATAGGTCGCAAGTCGGATGTTTTTTATGGTATAATAGAATAAACTGATAGTAACATGTAGCGAAAGGGGTAGGTACATGATCAAAATTTATACAGTCTCAAGTTGTACTAGCTGTAAAAAAGCGAAAACCTGGCTTAATGCCCACCAGTTAAGTTATAAAGAACAAAACCTCGGTAAAGAGGGGATTTCTAGAGAAGAATTATTAGATATTCTAACAAAAACAGACAATGGAATTGCGAGCATTGTATCATCAAAGAATCGCTACGCTAAAGCTCTTGGAGTTGATATCGAAGATTTGAGTGTCAATGAAGTGCTCACTTTGATAATGGAGACACCACGTATCCTAAAAAGTCCAATTCTTGTTGACGAGAAACGTTTGCAAGTTGGCTATAAAGAAGATGACATTCGTGCCTTCTTGCCACGCTCTGTCCGCAATGTAGAAAATGCAGAAGCACGTTTACGTGCAGCACTATAAAACATAAAGGCTGGGAGTGAATCCTGGCCTTATTTGATAGGTAAATAAGGAAAAACGAACATGAAGAAGATAGTTATCGGTACAGTTGCCTTTCTATTTTTACTAGCTGGCTGTGGTCAGAAAAAAGAATCTGCGGAGCCTGCTAAAGATACGACAACAGAAGCTCTCCGATCAACTCTACCAGTCCTAGAAAATGCGAATAACAATACAGTAGTAACCAAGACACTTGTCCTACCCACTGATGAAAATGGAGTTCAGCAAACTCAGACCATTGCCTATAAGGGTAAACAATTCTTGACCTTAACGATTCAGCAAAAACGGCAAGTTTCAGAAGAACTCAAGAACTACATTGCCGAGCATGGATTAGAGGAAGCAAAGACGGCCTTGAAAGAAGAGGAAGACAAGGATGAATCAGTCCAAGCTGCTCGTAAAATCCCTGGTTTTAGTCTTGAAACCACTCTCTTAAGTGAAACGGAGATTGAAACGAAAACAAGTTATGATTTTCAAGTTCTAGATGTTAAAAAGGCAAGCGAAAGCGAATATTTAAAAAATGTTGGCTTGGAAAATCTATTAAAAAACGAACCAGAAGAGTATATCGCAAGTCGAGTTGCAAGTGGTGCGACTGTCCAGTAAAGAAGTCGCAGAAAATCAGGCAAAATCAGACTGTGTGATTTGTAGAACGACTGTGAATGTGCTATAATAGTACTATTCTAAGGAAAGAGGGTGTTAGAATGGGATTTACTGAAGAAACCGTACGTTTTAAATTGGACGATTCCAATAAAAAAGAGATTAGCGAAACATTGACAGAAGTCTATGCTTCCTTGAATGAGAAGGGGTATAATCCTATTAATCAAATTGTGGGCTATGTTCTCAGTGGAGACCCAGCTTACGTTCCTCGCTACAATAACGCTAGAAATCAAATCCGTAAATACGAACGCGATGAGATTGTTGAAGAATTGGTCCGCTACTACCTTAAGGGACAAGGAGTCGATCTATAACCAATGAGAATTATGGGATTGGACGTTGGTTCCAAAACAGTAGGAGTAGCGATTAGCGATCCGTTAGGTTTTACAGCGCAAGGACTCGAAATCATCCAAATCAATGAAGAACAAGGGGAGTTCGGTTTTGAACGACTCAAAGAATTGGTTGATACCTATAAGGTGGAGCGCTTTGTTGTTGGTTTACCTAAAAATATGAACAATACCAGTGGGCCGCGGGTGGAAGCTAGTCAAGCATACGGAGCAAAACTGGAAGAGCTCTTTGGTTTGCCAGTGGAGTATCAGGATGAGCGCTTAACCACGGTTGCTGCAGAGCGCATGTTGATTGAGCAAGCAGACATTAGTCGTAATAAGCGTAAAAAAGTTATTGATAAATTAGCGGCTCAATTGATTTTGCAAAATTATTTAGATAGAAAATTTTAAGATAGAGGAGAAACTATGTCACACGATCACAACCACGATCACGAAGAACGTGAACTTATTACACTTGTAGATGAGCAAGGAAACGAAACTTTGTTTGAAATCCTTTTGACTATTGATGGAAAAGAAGAATTTGGTAAAAACTATGTTCTTCTTGTACCAGTTAATGCAGAAGAAGATGAAAACGGAGAAGTTGAAATCCAAGCTTACTCATTCATCGAAAATGAAGACGGAACAGAGGGCGAATTGCAACCAATCCCTGAAGATTCAGACGACGAATGGAACATGATTGAAGAAGTCTTCAACAGCTTTATGGAGGAGTAAAAACATCCGGGGGATGTTTTTACCCCTGCTTCTAGAAATGAGAAAAAGTAGGAACGTCTGGGGAACATTTTTACCCTTACGCTAAAAATAAAGACCGTAAGTAAGTTCGGGGAACGTTTTTAGCCCAACTCCTAGAAACTAGAAAGAGTTGGAACATCAGGGGGTATTTTTACCCCATATTGAAATTAAAACAAGCTAGGTTCTAGCAAATGAAGTAAAAAGCGAAGAGAATCTTCGCTTTTTTATTAAGGATTAAGGAGATAAGCGTGTTTGAAGTAGAAAAATGGCTCCATAGTCGGATTGGATTGAATTTTAGATCAGGTTTGGGACGGATGCAAAAAGCAGTGGATTTACTGGGGAATCCTGAGCAAACCTATCCAATTATCCATGTGACGGGGACAAATGGCAAAGGGTCGACCATTGCCTTTATGAAAGATCTTTTTGTTTCTCATGGCAAGAAAGTTGGGACCTTTACTTCGCCCCATATTGTCAGCATTCATGATCGCATTTGTATCAATGGGAACCCCATATCGGATGTCGATTTTATTCGTATAGCTGATCAAGTTAAGGAAATGGAGCTGAAACTTCTAGAAACCCACGATCAGTTATCTTTTTTTGAGTTGTTGACCTTGATTGCTTTGCTTTATTTTAAAGAGCAAGAAGTAGATTTGGTGTTACTGGAAGTTGGGATTGGTGGACTACTTGATACCACTAATGTGGTAACTGGAGATATAGCAGTCATCACGTCCATCGGCTTAGATCACCAAGAGACCTTGGGTGATAGTCTAGAGTTAATTGCTGAGCAGAAAGCAGGGATTTTTAAGTCAGGTAAATCAGCCGTTGTTGCCAATCTAGCGCCGGAAGCTCAGCTCGTTTGTCAAAGAACTGCTCATGATTTGGGAGTGACTCTCTACCAAGCTGATCGAGATTTTTCTTTCAAGAATGGTCATTTTTCTTCTTCTCTTGCGAATCTGAACCAACTAAAACTAGGTTTGGAAGGGGCTTATCAAGAGGAAAACGCAGCTCTTGCCATACAAGCCTTTCTATTGTTTATGAATCAGAGAGGTGAGACGGTTGATCAAGAAGCAGTACGAGCTGCCTTGCGAGCTACCAGATGGGCAGGAAGACTAGAAGCTATTACTGAGCACATTTATCTGGATGGGGCTCACAACTTACCAGCCTTGAAGCGTTTGGTTGAATTTATCCAGGAAAAAAATCAACAAGGTTATCAAGCTCAAATTCTTTTTGGAGCTTTAAAGCGTAAAGATTACAGTGGTATGCTTGGATATCTGACGAAACATTTACCAGACCTTCCTCTCTATGTTACTAGCTTTGATTATCAAGGTTCTTTGGAGGAGCAGGACTTGGGAGATTATCAGAAGGTTGCTTCCTATCGAGAGTTTTTAGATGGCTTTGAAAGTTCTGTAGGGGAGAAAGAGTTACTGTTTGTGACAGGTTCTCTCTACTTTATATCAGAGGTCCGTGCATACCTCATGGGTTATGAATCTATTGATTGACCTCCCTTCCCTTATTTGATATAGTTGAGGTGGAATGTTTCAGCAGCTTTTGCTACTTTTAGCCACCAAAAGAAAGGAGCTATTATGTCATTTAAAAAAATCACACTTTCTCTTGCCACTTTGGCAAGTCTTGGTCTTTTAGTTGCTTGTTCAACAAAAGAACAAACAACTTCGACACCACAAGCAAGCACTAGTTCAGAAGTGATAACAAGTCAGGTATCTGAGTCAACAACAGCTAGCGCTACGAATGCTACAACCGTCAATATGGATGGTATCTATAAGGGGCAGGACGAGGGTGATAGCATTACGCTTGTCGTTACTGGTAATACCGGAACGTGGACAGAAGTGGAAGCGGATGGAGTACAGGAAGTTAAGAAGGTAACCTTTGAACCAGAAAATCAGAAAGTCATCATCGGAGACGACGTCAAGATTTATGTGGCAGAAGAGAACCAGATTATTATCGACGACATGGACCGTGAGGTTTCAGATCGTATTGTTTTAAAAAAATAGATATTTTAAAGGATTTGGATCTGGATAAAACAGGTGCAAATCCTTTTTTTATGGATAATTATATGAAAAAAAGTTCTTTACTCAATGGCCCGTATTTTAGCCAAAAGTATAGAACTACTAATTTATAGGTTATGATTTATAGGAATCGTTCTTGTAAAAAGTGAGCGACTCCGTCTTTTTCATTGGTTAATGGTAATTGCTCGTCTGCGAAAGGTAAGAGAGCAGGATTTGCATTTTTCATAGCATAGCCTTTACCTGCAAAAGAAAGCATTTCTTGGTCATTGTGTTCGTCACCAAAGGCAATCAAATTCTGTTTGTCGATATTCATGACATTGAGAAGGTATTCGAGGGCAAAAGCCTTGTGGACACCTTTTGGAGTACATTCTAGAATGTTCAAAGGGCCACCCCAAGTGTTAATATTGAGTTGGTGTTTGTAAAAGCTGTTCATCTCTTCTGCTAGTGCATATTTATCGTCGGCCCTAGTTTGTAATAAAATACAGTTAGGCCCCTTGGTCACTAAGTCAGACTTGAATTGATTTTCAGGGCGAAAGTTTTCAACACCAAATAATTTGGGATCGGCGATTTCTTGGTCTGGGGCCGTAATGTAAAACTTTTTACGATATTCACCAGCGATAAAGTCTGCCTCAATCTCCTCTTTTCGTTTTACGATATCCAAGAGGTATTTTTTGTCCACAGTCAGACACTTTTCATGTTTCCAAGTCTTACCTGGCAGATGAGTAAGTGAACCGTTGAAATTGATCATAGGGGTTTCAAGTTCAAGTTGGTTATAAAAATCTTTTGCCATTCGGTAAGGGCGACCAGTTGCAATAACGACTTGGTGGCCTTTTTTAGAGATTTTCTTAATTGTTTCAATAGTAAAGTCAGAAAGTTTGCTTTCAGAGTTGAGTAGAGTTCCGTCTAAATCGACGGCAATCATTTTTTTAGTCATAAAATCCTCCCGAATCTAGTTTCAGATAAGATGTTTTCTATTATATCAAATATATCAAAAAGTGGCTAGAAAAGCTGACAATAAGTAAAAAGAAGAAGGATAGCATCGGATAAGATTTTTATAATTCAGTAAAAATACCTTGAAAAGATGAATGATTGGTGATATAATAGTCATATTGTTCGTAAAATGACAAAGGAGATTAAAAATGGACAAACTATTTAAACTAAAAGAGCATGGGACAGACGTCCGTACAGAGGTTCTTGCTGGTTTAACAACTTTCTTTGCAATGAGTTATATTCTCTTTGTAAACCCTCAAATGCTTTCACAAACAGGAATGCCTGTTCAAGGTGTATTCTTGGCAACAATCATCGGTTCTGTTGTGGGAACTTTGATGATGGCTTTCTATGCTAACTTGCCATATGCACAAGCCCCAGGTATGGGACTAAATGCCTTCTTTACATTTACCGTCGTATTTGGGATGGGATATACTTGGAAAGAAGCTCTTGGGATGGTCTTCATCTGTGGAGTTATTTCACTGATTATTACATTGACCAATGTTCGTAAAATGATCATTGAGTCTATTCCTACAACACTTCGCTCAGCAATTTCAGCTGGTATTGGTGTTTTCCTCGCTTACGTTGGTATTAAGAATGCTGGTCTTTTGAAATTCTCAATTGACCCAGGTACATATACTGTAGCAGGTGAAGGAGCAGATAAGGCTCAAGCGGCGATTACTGCGAATTCAGCAGCTGTTCCAGGTTTGGTAGATTTCAATACTCCAGCTGTATTGGTAGCTCTTGCAGGTCTTGCTATTACTATCTTCTTTGTTGTTAAAGGTATCAAAGGTGGAATCATTCTTTCTATTCTAACAACAACAGTTCTTGCAATTGCGGTTGGTCTTGTTAATGTGTCAGGGATTGACTTCGCTAGTAACAATCTTTCATCAGCAGTCAACGACCTAGGAACTTTGTTTGGTGCTGCTCTTGGTTCAGAAGGTTTAGGATCTTTGATTTCAAACACTTCTCGCTTACCAGAAACTTTGATGGCCATTCTTGCCTTCTCATTGACAGATATTTTTGATACTATTGGTACACTTATCGGTACTGGTGAAAAAGTAGGTATCGTAGCGACAAGTGGTGAAAACCATGAGTCAGCTAAATTGGATAAAGCTCTTTACTCTGATTTGGTAGCAACTTCAATTGGTGCCATTGCAGGTACTTCAAACGTTACGACTTATGTTGAGTCAGCAGCCGGTATCGGTGCTGGTGGACGTACTGGTTTGACAGCCTTAGTTGTTGCTATCTGTTTTGCTTTATCTAGCTTCTTTAGCCCACTATTAGCGATTGTTCCAACAGCTGCGACTGCACCAATTTTGATTATTGTCGGAATTATGATGCTCTCTAACTTGAAAAATATCCCTTGGGATGATATGTCAGAAGCTGTTCCAGCTTTCTTCACTTCTATCTTTATGGGATTCAGCTACTCAATCACTCAAGGAATTGCCGTTGGTTTCTTGACTTACACTTTGACAAAGATTGTTAAAGGTCAAATCAAAGAAGTCCATGTCATGATCTGGATCTTGGATGCCTTGTTCATCTTGAACTACATCAGCATGGCTCTTAACTAATGATAAAAACTTTAAAAAAAGAAGGAGGATTCTCCTCCTTTTTTATTAGTAGAAATGTCGCAAAAGAAAACTTTTTGGTATAATGATTACATGCACATAAAAAATGAAGATGAACTCATTGCTCTTGGACAAGAGTTAGGTTCTTTACTAGAGAAAAATGATGTATTGATTTTGACTGGAGAATTAGGTGCGGGGAAAACAACACTTACAAAAGGTCTGGCTAAAGGTCTAGGGATTCATCAAATGATTAAGAGTCCTACCTATACTATTGTTCGAGAATATGAAGGTCGTCTACCCTTGTATCACTTGGATGTTTATCGTATTGAAGGGGACGCAGATTCTATCGACTTGGATGAATTTCTTTTTGGATCAGGTGTGACTGTTATTGAGTGGGGGCATCTATTAGGAGAAGCTCTTCCGGCAGAATATCTGGAATTAGAAATTCTCAAAGATGGTGACGGACGCGAAGTTGTCTTTCATGCCCGTGGCCAACGAGCAACAGAGCTCTTACAGAGGTTGACGGATGGAGTATGATCTTTTAGTCCGTGAAGCAGAAGTCCAAGATGCTTCGGTTCTTATTGCACTTTTGGATCAGATTGGTCAAGAATCTAGCTTTACCAGTCTGGATGAAAACGGAATTGCAATGACTGCATCAGAAATGCAGCATTTTATTGATAAGCAGGCCCAATCGGACAATCAAATTACTTTACTAGCTTTTTTAAATGATGAGCTAGCAGGGGTCATCAATATAACGGCGGTTCAACGTCCGAGAGTTCGACATATTGGTGATGTCTTTCTTGGAATTAAAAAAGCATACTGGGGATATGGTCTCGGTAGTATCCTCATGGAAGAAGCTATTGAATGGGCCAAATCGAGTGGAAGTATTCGACGCTTACAACTGACAGTTCAAAAACGCAATCTTGCGGCTGTTCATCTATATAAAAAGATGGGCTTCATCATAGAAGGATTACAGGGACGTGGTGCTTGTATAGAGGGAGGAGAGTTTCTTGACGTTTACCAAATGGGTCGACTGATAGACAAATAAATATATGGCAAAAAAAATAATCGGAATGTTTTTAGGCTTTGTCCTTGTGACAGTGCTTGGTGTAGGAGCTTATGCCTATACGATCTACCAACAAAGTACACAGACTCTAGCTAAAACCTATAAACAAATCGGGGAAGAAACGAAGGTTATCGAGGCAACTGAACCCCTGACAATCCTACTGATGGGTGTGGATACGGGTAACGTTGAACGTACAGACCCATGGGCGGGTAACAGTGATTCGATGATCTTGGTAACAGTAAATCCTAAAACCAAGAAAGTTGTTATGATGAGTTTGGAACGTGATATTCTTACACAAATCCAACAACCAGACGGTAGTGTTAGAGAAGCGAAACTCAATGCCGCCTATGCTGATGGTGGAGCAGAACTTGCTATTTCAACCATTCAAAAAATGATGAATATCCACATCGATCGTTATGTGATGGTCAACATGCATGGCCTTCAAAGAATGGTTGATGCTGTCGGTGGAATCACAGTAAACAACACTCTAGGTTTCCCTATCTCTATCCAAGATCAAGAACCGTTTAATACGATTTCTATCGGCGTTGGAGAGCAAACTCTAAATGGTGAAGAGGCATTGGTGTACTCACGCATGCGCTATCAAGATCCAGAAGGAGACTATGGTCGTCAGAAACGTCAGCGCGAAGTCATTCAAAAGATTGTTGAGAAGATTCTTAGCTTGAATAGTGTGAGTCACTACCAAGAAATTCTGAAGGCTCTTAGCGATAATATGCAGACAAATATCGAGATTACGACAACAACCATTCCTCAGTTGATGGGCTACCAAGATTCATTTAAGAATATTGAGTCTCAGCAATTGCGTGGAGAGGATGCAATGATTGACGGAACATCCTACCAAATCGTGTCATCTGCCCATATGTTAGATATGCAAAATCTTTTGCGTCGTTCATTGGACAAACCAGAAGTTACGGAATTAGAGACAAATGTTGTCTTGTATGAAAATATTTATGGCCGCTTGCCACAAACAACCGGACCTATTGCAGATCAGGAACAGCAAGGACAACAAGTGCAGCAAGAGCAACCAGAACAATAAGAAATAAATACTGAAATCGTAGGAATTTTCCTGCGATTTTTTCAAAGAAATTCGAATAGATAAGTAGGAGGAAAAAATGAAAGCGGAAATAATAGCTGTTGGGACAGAAATTCTAACTGGTCAAATTGTCAATACCAATGCTCAGTTTTTGTCTGAAAAGCTAGCTGAAATCGGAGTCGATGTTTACTTCCAGACGGCCGTGGGAGACAATGAAACTCGACTCATATCCCTGTTGAAGATTTCTCAGGAACGGAGTAATCTGATTATTTTAACGGGAGGATTGGGGCCAACGGAGGATGACTTAACCAAACAAACCTTGGCTCAATTTCTAGGGCGTGATTTGACTTTTGATCCTCAAGCACAGGCTAAATTGGATGATTTCTTTGCTCATCGACCAGACTATGCACGAACTCCAAATAATGAACGTCAAGCTCAAATTGTTGAGGGGTCAATCCCACTACCCAATGAAACGGGACTAGCAGTTGGTGGTATGATTGAGGTGGCTGGCGTGACTTATGTTGTCCTACCAGGTCCGCCAAGTGAGCTAAAACCTATGGTTTTAAATGAGCTACTACTAAGATTGACAACAGGAGCTAAGTTGTACTCACGTGTGCTACGTTTCTTTGGCATTGGTGAGAGCCAGCTAGTGACGATTTTATCAGATTTGATTGAAGAGCAGACGGATCCAACCATAGCACCGTATGCAAAAACGGGAGAGGTGACTCTGCGCTTGTCAACTAAGGCCACTAGTCAAGACGAGGCTCAAAATGCCTTAGATAATCTGGAGGAAAAAATCCTTGCACGTCAGACTTTTGAAGGAATTGCTTTAAAGGAAATCTGCTATGGTTATGGCGAAGAAGCGAGTCTAGCCAGCGTAGTTGTTGAGGAGTTGAAAAAGAAAAAGCAAACCATCACAGCTGCAGAAAGTTTAACAGCAGGGCTTTTCCAAGCGACTTTGGCAAACTTTTCGGGAGCATCAACAATCTTTAAAGGTGGTTTTGTCACTTATAGCCTGGAAGAAAAAGCTAAGATGTTAGACATTCCACAAGTAGAGTTGGAAGAATATGGAGTCGTTTCAGCATTTGCTGCGGAAAAAATGGCTGACCAGGCACGCCTCAAAACCCAGTCAGATTTTGGGATTAGCTTGACAGGAGTAGCAGGCCCAGAAAGTTTGGAAGGTCATCCGGCTGGGACGGTTTTTATCGGTTTGTCTCAAGCCTCCGGCACAGAAGTTGTTCAAGTCAATATAGCTGGAAGAAGCCGAGCAGATGTTCGTAAAATTGCGGTTATGCATGCGTTCAACTTAGTTCGCAAAGCTTTATTAAGTGACTGACTTTTGATATAATAGAAGAAGGTTCTTAGAATCATTAAAATATAGGAGAACAAAATGGCGAAAAAACCAACAAAAAAATTAGATGAAATTGGGAAAAAATTTGGAGCTGACCGTGAAAAAGCTTTGAATGATGCGCTTAAATTGATTGAAAAAGACTTTGGTAAGGGTTCAATCATGCGTTTGGGTGAACGCGCAGAGCAAAAAGTACAAGTGATGAGTTCAGGCTCTTTGGCTCTTGATATTGCACTTGGTTCAGGTGGTTATCCTAAGGGACGTATCATTGAAATCTACGGTCCAGAATCATCAGGTAAGACAACAGTAGCCCTTCACGCTGTAGCACAGGCGCAAAAAGAAGGCGGAATTGCAGCCTTTATCGATGCGGAACACGCTCTTGACCCAGCCTATGCGGCAGCTCTTGGGGTAAACATTGACGAATTGCTCTTGTCACAACCAGACTCAGGTGAACAAGGTCTTGAAATTGCAGGGAAATTGATTGACTCAGGTGCAGTTGACCTTGTCGTTATTGACTCGGTTGCAGCTCTTGTACCTCGTGCGGAAATCGATGGGGATATCGGAGATAGCCACGTTGGTCTTCAAGCTCGTATGATGAGCCAAGCTATGCGTAAACTCGGAGCTTCTATCAACAAGACAAAAACAATTGCTATCTTCATCAACCAGTTGCGTGAAAAAGTTGGAGTTATGTTTGGTAATCCAGAAACAACTCCTGGTGGACGTGCCCTTAAATTCTATGCTTCAGTTCGTTTAGACGTTCGTGGAAGCACACAAATTAAGGGAACTGGCGACCAAAAAGATACTAACGTCGGTAAAGAAACTAAGATTAAAGTTGTGAAAAACAAGGTTGCTCCACCGTTCAAAGAAGCTCTTGTTGAAATCATGTACGGGGAAGGTATTTCTAGAACTGGTGAACTCTTGAAGATTGCTAGTGATTTGGATATCATCCAAAAAGCAGGTGCTTGGTACTCATACAAGGGTGAAAAAATCGGACAAGGTTCTGAAAATGCGAAGAAATACTTGGCAGATCATCCAGAAATCTTTGATGAAATTGACCACCAAGTTCGTGTTCAATATGGTTTGATCGAAGAGGAAGAAGGCTCTAAAGCAAGTTCAGCAGCAGAAACAAGTTCTAACCAAGAAGTGACTCTTGATTTGGGCGATGCTCTTGAAATCGAAATTGAAGAATAAAAAAAGTAGCAGAGAACTGCTACTTTTTTTATTTCATGAGAACTAATGTTCGCTAAAACGTCGGTATTTGATGCGAAAGTCAAAGTAATTCTCTTCTTGCAATTTTTGAAAGATGTTGCGATAGGCTTCTTCATCAAAATGGTCACCACGGTAGAGAATTTCAAAACTCATTCCCTCGTATTCTAAAAAAGCATTGGCAGTTTTAAAACCATTTTGTAAGTAGAAGTCCATGCGGGCCTTTCGTTGTTCGAGATTATCGCAGTCTTCATCTAATCGCTCCACTTCAAGAATCATAGTACGCTGGTAAAAATCAATGAGTTTTTCAATGATTTCTCTCCCGTACCCATGACTGCGGAGATGGGGCATAATGGCAAAAAAGCTGATGTAGAATGCTTTTTGGTTAGCGATAGCAAAAGCAAATCCAACAAATTCTTCTTCGTTATAGAAAGCGAAAAAGTGGGCGTCATCTCTATCCTGGTAACTTAAAAATTCTTCCAAGGAGACGCGTTCTTCTTCAGGAAAGGCTTCCTTGTTTAATTGGTCGACTTTTTCAAGGTCTGGGAATGCATCTGTAATTAACTGGCTTGTTAAGGTCATACCTACCCTCCTTTTCTGTCACGATTATACCAGATTGTTTGTATCTAGGCAACGCTTTCTTAATGAAGCTCCCTTGTTCCTCTACTAGAAAGCTGATATAATACCCTTATGAATAAAAAATCAACGGTGGACTTGATTCATGGTCCTATCCTTCCTTCACTGATTAGTTTTGCTTTACCAATTTTACTATCCAATATCTTTCAGCAACTATACAATACAGCTGATATTTTGATTGTGGGGCGTTTTTTGGGACAAGATTCCTTGGCGGCAGTCGGAGCTACGACAGCCATTTTTGATTTAATTATCGGTTTTGCCCTCGGAGTTGGAAATGGGATGGGAGTTGTTATCGCTCGTCTTTACGGTGCTCGTAATTTCGCTAAGATTAAGGAAGCTGTCGCGGCGACTTGGATTTTGGGTGCCATCCTGAGTGGTCTTGTCATGCTGATGGGATTCTTTGGTCTTTATCCACTTTTGCAGTACCTAGAAACACCTGCAGAAATTCTCCCCCAATCTTATGAATATATTTCTATGATTGTTAGCTGTGTGGGAGTTAGCTTTGCTTACAATCTCTTTGCAGGATTATTACGCTCGATTGGAGATAGCCTTGCGGCTCTTGCTTTTTTAATTTTCTCAGCTATTGTTAATGTGATTCTGGATTTGTATTTTATTACGCAATTGCAGTTAGGTGTGCAGTCTGCTGGTCTTGCAACCATTATCTCGCAAGGATTGTCAGCAATCCTCTGTTATTTCTATATTCGCAAGAGTGTTCCAGAGCTTCTTCCAGGTCTCAAACATTTCAAATGGAATAAGGCTCTCTATGTTGACCTTTTGGAGCAAGGGTTAGCTATGGGCTTGATGGGGTCAATCGTCTCTATCGGAAGCGTCATTTTGCAATCCTCTGTCAATAGTTTTGGAGCAGTTATTATCAGCGCCCAAACTGCAGCGCGCAGAATCATGGCTTTTGCTTTATTGCCAATGACGGCTATTTCAGCTTCGATGACAACTTTTATCTCTCAAAATTTTGGGGCAAAACGTCCCGAACGTATCGTCCAAGGTCTTCGTTTAGGGAGCTATTTGAGTATGTCTTGGGCAACCTTTGCCTGTATTTTCCTATTTTTTGCAAGTCCTAGCCTAGTTTCTTTCCTGGCAAGTTCGACAGACGGCTACCTGATCGAAAACGGGACCTTATACCTGCGTATTAGTTCGGTGTTCTATCCATTTTTAAGCCTGTTATTGATCTATAGAAATAGTTTGCAGGGACTTGGTCAGAAACTCTTGCCTCTCGTATCTAGCTTTATCGAGTTGTTTGGGAAAATTATTTTCGTGGCTTGGATTATTCCTTGGACAGGTTATACTGGAGTTATTCTATGTGAACCGATACTCTGGCTTGTGATGACTGTTCAACTTTACTTCTCCCTCTCTCAACATCCTTGGATAAAAGAAGGTAAGAAAATCGTGGCAGTCGGTGGAAAATCTTAGCCTAGTTTACAAAAGAAAATCCATTTCCTCTAGTGAAAATCAGCTAGACTTGTGTTATAATAAGAAAGATTAAAATGTGAAAAAAGGAGATTCCTAATGGGACGTAAATGGGCCAATATCGTAGCCAAGAAAACGGCTAAAGATGGAGCTAACTCTAAAGTATATGCAAAATTTGGTGTAGAAATCTATGTAGCAGCTAAAAAAGGTGAACCAGATCCAGAATTAAACACTGCTTTGAAATTCGTTATCGATCGTGCTAAACAAGCGCAAGTGCCAAAACACGTTATTGATAAGGCTATCGATAAAGCGAAAGGAAATACAGACGAAACCTTTACAGAAGGACGTTACGAAGGATTTGGGCCAAATGGTTCAATGTTGATCGTTGATACCTTGACTTCAAACGTTAACCGTACAGCTGCCAATGTCCGTGCTGCTTTTGGTAAAAACGGTGGAAACATGGGATCTTCAGGTTCTGTATCTTACCTCTTTGACAACAAAGGTGTTATCGTCTTTGCAGGTGATGATGCTGATGCCATCTTTGAGCTTTTGCTTGAAGCAGATGTCGATGTAGACGATGTAGAAGCAGAAGAAGGAACAATCACTGTCTACACAGCTCCAACTGACCTTCACAAGGCTATCGTTGCTTTGCGTGAATCTGGTATTGAAGAATTCCAAGTAACTGAATTAGAAATGATTCCTCAATCAGAAGTTGAGTTGTCAGGCGAAGATTTGGAAACTTTTGAAAAACTTTACAGTGTTCTTGAAGACGACGAAGACGTACAAAAAATCTACACAAACGTAGATGGATTCTAATAAAAAAGCGAGCAGCTATTAAGTCTGTTCGCTTTTTAGTTATCTTAGACTTTTACTCCATCATCAGTTTGCTCTGTTCTGTCTAATCCTAGGGCAAATTTACGGATGAGAAGAAACTGACCATTCTCCTGTTTTACGAAAGTCAGTACAACTGTCTTAGTATTAGAACCGAGGGATAGATAGGTGATTCTCTTGATGTCGTAGTCACCTGAGGTTGACTCGATTTCAGAATCTGGCTGGCCATGCTTGCTGATAATATCTTTATAGTTGGAGCCCCCTTTTCCTCTATTTGCAGTATCACCTTCTATCAAAGCATCGAATTGTTCCTTGGTCCAAGTGAAGGAATCGGTATCCTCCTCGTCCTCATCCTCATCGATGCTATTATTTGGTAGCGTTCCAAAATCGTCATCTTCTGTTAAAGAGGTTAAACTTCTGTATGGGTGACGAAAATTTCTAGCCAAGTCGGTAAAAACACCAGAAGGGAGTACTTGCGTTGTCAAAACAAGGAAAATGGATCCAATGCCTAGGGCGGTACCAATAATCGCCAATATTTTACGGTTCTGGAGATTGAGGATGATACCAAAAACACCTAGACCTATTGCAATAATAGCAAAGAAAAAAGATAGTACGCTGATAATTGGCAACCAGGATCCGAGAAGTGCAAGGGTTCCCAAGATGATAGCAATGATTCCTAAGATTTTCTCTTCTTTTTGTTTCATTTGTGGCTTTCTCATTTCTAGTCAGGGTGGAATCTTATTCGTGTAAGATAGTGTTTATTATAGATAAAATGAGCCCTAATGTCAATTTTAAATAAAATAGTTCTCCTGGAAACTTTTTTCTTGACATCTTATTTGAAAATGATAAAATAGTTCTCATGAAAACCAATTGGTTCTCGTGAGAACTATTTTCTTTAGAAGGAGGCAAACATGGATAAGCCAATGTTAGTCTTTAAACGTTTTGGTCATCAGATTCACCTCATGGTGAAACAGGAAGCCAAACGTTGTGGTATTGAAGTAATGGGTGGGCCACAAGGTCAGGTTCTTCGTTTTTTAGATCGTCGTGAGCAGGACCAAGAATTGACACTCATTAAGGATATTGAACAAGAACTCAATGTCACCAAGTCAGTTGCTAGTAATTTAGTGAAGCGTATGGTGCAAAATGGTTTGGTGGAATTGGAAGTGAGTCCAAATGACAAGAGAGCCAAGTACGTTCGATTGACGGATAAATCACGCTCTCAAATGAAGCAGATTAAGACTTTCTTTGATCGAATTGACCGCAGTTTACTTGATGGAGTATCTGAAGAAAATCTCGCTATTTTTGAAGAAGTTCTAGATCGACTACAGGCTAATGTAGAGAAAATTGGAGGTAAGAATGAAGAAACTCGCTAAACGTATTACAGGAAAAGAGTGGGGAATGATTCTCTTGACTGTACTCTTTACCTGTTTCTCGGTCTATCTAGAATTAGAAGTACCGACTTACATTTCAGAAATTACAGCATTACTTGGGACACCAGGGACGCAGTTGGATGCACTTTGGTCACCAGCTATTAAGATGATGGGCTTGTCACTCTTGGCCTTTCTATCATCTGTCACAGTTGGATTTTTTGCTGCTCGCGTTGCAGCATCCTACACGGCTCATCTGCGTAGTGATATTTTTCATCGTGTTCTAGATTTCTCGCAGACAGAAATCAAACGTTTTTCAATCCCAAGTCTCTTGACTCGGACGACCAATGATATTACGCAGATTCAAATGCTCTTTACTATGGGGCTCCAAGTGGTCACTCGTGGTCCTATCATGGCTATCTGGGCCATTGGAAAAATCCTTGGCAAATCTGAATACTGGCTCTGGGCAGTAGTGGTGGCTGTTATTGTCAATGTTCTGATGACAACAGTTCTCATGACTCTGGCCTTTCCAAAACAATCTGTCATCCAGAAATTGACAGATAAACTCAATAGTATCACTCGTGAAAGCTTGACAGGGATTCGAGTAGTTCGTGCTTACAATGCTGAGGATTATCAGGATGAGAAATTTGAAGAGGCCAATGATGAGGTGACTCGTCTCAACCTCTTTGTCAATCGATTGATGGCTATTATGAATCCTATTATGATGGCGATTTCGAGCGGTTTGAGTCTAGCCATTTACTGGATTGGTGCCTATATCATCAATGATGCTAGCCTGACAGACCGTCTACCACTCTTTAGTGATATGGTGGTCTTCATGTCTTATGCCATGCAGGTTGTGATGGGATTCTTGCTCATGGGTGCTCTCTTTATCGTCCTTCCTCGTACCTTGGTTTCTGCAGGACGTATCAATCAAGTGCTGGACTTGCATTCTTCTATTGAAAATCCTAGTCAACCACAGACGGCAGATTCATCTATTCAAGGTCAAGTGGAATTCCGTGATGTAACCTTCCGTTATTCAAAAAATTCAGAAGCAGTTGTGGAACATGTCAGCTTCAAGGCAGAAGCTGGTCAAACGGTCGCCTTTATCGGTTCAACTGGTTCTGGTAAATCTACACTTGTGAATCTCTTGCCTCGTTTTTATGACGTTTCGGATGGGGAAATCCTAGTGGACGGCGTCAATGTGCAGGATTATGATTTGGAAGACTTGCGGAATAAAGTCGGCTATATCCCACAAAAAGCTGTTCTCTTCTCAGGAGATGTCAAGGGGAATCTAGACTTTGGTAAGAGTCCGGAAACTCCGCTAAGCGAGACTGCTATGTGGCAAGCTCTTGAATTGGCCCAGTCTAAAAGCTTCATCGAAGATAAGGAAGCAGGCCTATCCTCAGAAGTGGCTCAAGGTGGAACCAACTTCTCAGGAGGACAAAGACAACGTTTGGCCATTGCGCGTGCCTTGGCTCGTAAACCAGAGATTCTCATCTTTGATGATTCGTTCTCGGCCTTGGACTACAAGACTGACCGTATCTTGCGCCAAGAACTAGCTGAAAAAACCCAATCTATGACCAAGTTGATCGTTGCCCAACGTATCTCAACCATCATGGATGCAGACTTGATCTTAGTATTGGATCAAGGTAAAGTCGTGGGGCAAGGCACCCACAAAGAACTTCTTGCTACTAATGAAGTTTACCAAGAAATTGCCTATTCACAACTATCGAAGGAGGAATTGGAACATGGAAAATAAGAAGATGTCCTTTTGGAAACAATATAAACCTTTTCTAGCAGGTCTCCAACTTCCCCTACCAGTTGCGGTTGTGGCTGCTGTATGTTCAAGTATTATCACTGTTTATGGACCAACTAAGATTAAGGAAATCACCAACTTGATTTCAGACGGTTTGGCTACAGAAATCGATTTGGTAGCTGTGTCAAGTATCGCCAGCTTTTTAGCTGTTTTGTATGTACTTGGTGCTATTCTCAACTATACGCAAGCCTATATCTTTTCAACGAGTATCCAACATTTTTCAAAACGCTTGCGGACAGCTATCGCTGAAAAAATTAACCGTCTGCCACTTGCTTATTTTGACCGTCATTCTCAAGGAGATACTCTCTCTCGTGTAACCAATGACGTCGATACGGCGGCTCAGTCCCTCAACCAAAGTCTGGGAACGGTTCTCTCAGCTAGCTTTCTACTGATTGCTGTTTTGATTACCATGTTTGGCATGAACTGGATTTTGGCATTAGTAACAGTTGTTTCAACACTTGTAGGTTTTGCTGCGGTTTCAGTCATTATGGCTAAGTCACAGGGCTACTTTAAAGCCCAACAAAACAACCTAGCAGCTGTAAACGGCTATGTGGAAGAAATGTACTCAGGCCACAATGTTGTGACCAGCTATAACGCTGTGGATACTACTAAAGAAACATTCGCAGGATTGAATCAAGACCTACATGATAGTATCTGGAAATCTCAATTTATTTCTGGAATCATGATGCCAGCAATGATCTTTGTTGGGAACTTTAGCTATGTTTTGGTGATCATCGTCGGTGCAGTCCTAGCTCTTGAAGGACATATCAGCATTGGTATCATCGTAGCCTTCATGGTTTATGTTCGTACCTTCTCTCAACCCTTATCACAGATTGCCCAAGGGATTACCAGCTTACAACAAGCCAGTGCAGCTATGACCCGTGTCTTTGAATTTCTAAGTGAAGCTGAGATGGAAGACGAATCTCATAAGAAAACACAATTGACTGATACGAAAGGTGAAGTAGTCTTTGATCAAGTTTCCTTTGGATACACACCTGAGCGAACCATCGTTCATGACTTTTCTGCGACAGCTCATGCAGGGCAAAAGATTGCCATTGTTGGACCAACTGGAGCTGGGAAGACGACCATTGTTAATCTCTTGATGAAGTTCTATGAGATTGATAAGGGAAGCATTCGCATTGATGGTGTGGACACCAAGAAGATGAAACGTTCAGAAGTACACGATGCCTTTTCAATGGTTTTACAGGATACTTGGCTCTTTGAAGGAACCATTCGTGATAATCTCATCTACAACCAAACAGGGATTAGTGATGAACGAATGATTGAAGCAGCAAAAGCAGTCGGAATCCACCACTTTATCATGACTCTACCAGATGGCTACGATACTGTTTTGGATGATACAGTGACCTTGTCAGTCGGACAGAAACAGCTCTTAACCATTGCTCGTGCCCTTCTCAAAGATGCACCGCTCTTGATTCTTGATGAAGCGACATCCTCGGTAGACACACGTACAGAGGAGTTGATTCAGAAAGCCATGGACCGTTTGATGGAGGGACGCACATCCTTTGTCATCGCCCATCGCTTGTCAACTATCCGTAATGCCGACTTGATTTTGGTTATGAAGGACGGAAATATCATCGAGCAAGGCAATCATGAGGAACTTATGGCTCAGGGAGGTTTCTATGCTGACCTCTACAATAGTCAATTTACAGAAGACCAAGTAGAAGAATAAAACCAAAGAAGGCTTGACGGCCTTCTTTTTCTACACTATACTAGAGTAGGAGATGCTAGTAGGCTTCTTGTGCAAAATCTAAAAATAACGAGAAAATATATGAAAAACTATCAAGAGTGGTACGACAAGAGGAAATCAAGCCTTCTTCGACAACCACAAGGATTACAACTGATGCGAGTCTTTAATCGCATGATGACAGTTCTGATGCCCTTGGCATACTTGACCTTGTTGGGGACAAGCTTTATGAGCAAGGGATTGGTGAACGACCTTTATGCTTATATCTTAGTGCCAGCTTCTGGCTTTGTCCTATTGACGCTAGTTCGTAAGTGGATTAATCAACCGCGTCCTTATGAGGCTTGGGGAATTATCCCGCTACTAGACAAGGACAGTTCTGGCAATTCAATGCCCAGTCGCCACGTCTTTTCAGCGACTATCATTTCCATGGCTTGCTTACACGCAAATCTTCCTGTGGGCTTGATTTTATTAGTATTATCAGCTCTTCTCGGTCTGGTTCGAGTCTTGGGTGGCGTTCATTATCCCAAGGATGTTTTAGTTGGCTACGCCTGTGGACTCATCTGGGGAATTCTCTTCTTTATTTTGTAAAAAGCAAAGCAAGTGGGCTTGGGCTCGTAACCACTTACGGGTCAAAAGTGACCACTTGCTTTTTTGCCCTTGTAAAGTCTTATGGGCTTTGGTATAGTAGATGCAGAAAGGAGATAGGATGAAGTTACGAATCGAGATTGATAGTGAATTAACTGAGACAGAGATTGTCATCAAGGCTGCAGCCCTGACAGATGAAATAGCTGATTTGCAACGACTCTTGCAAGAAACCAAGGCTCCTAGGTTGATTTTTTATAAGGGGACGGGTGAGTACTATTTGGACTTGGCAGAAATTCTCTTTTTTGAGACAGAAGGTAGCAAGATTTACGCCCACACCCAGAAAGAAGCCTATGAAGTGAGACTCAAGCTTTATGAGTTAGAGGCTATCCTGCCTCGCTATTTCAGTCGGGTATCCAAGTCGACCATTGCCAATCTTCGGCAGGTCTACTCGGTGGACAAGTCCTTCTCAGGGACAGGAACTATTTCCTTTTATCAGACCCACAAGGAGGTGCACGTGTCACGACACTACCAATCCCTCCTAAAAGAAAATCTAAGAAACATGAGGTAAGAAGATGAAAAAGAAAGCATTTGGTATTGTATTGCTAGTATTGGCAGCCTTAGTATTGTTGCAGGGGAATTTTGGTATTCCTTCACTTGAAGGGGGAATTTGGCCCTTGATCGGTATTGGATTTTTTGCCTATCAATCAGTTGAGGCAATCCTTCGTCGTCATTTCACTTCAGCCTCCTTTACAGCCCTAGTGGCCCTCATGATTGCTAATCATTTTTATGACATTTTACCGATTCCCAATCAATCACTGTTCTGGGCGAGTGTTCTCATCGTGTTTGGAGTAAGTATGCTGACTAATTCGAACAAAACATGGGACAGTAAAAAATGGTGGTATGACGCTGAAAAGACTATTCTGACAGAGAAGGAAGTTACCTTTGGTAGTGGAACCTTTTACAAACAGGACCAAGACTTGGTAGAAGACCAGTTTGAAGTTAGCTGTGGGAATGCCAAGATCTATTATGACAATGCAGAGATGTTAGGCGATAGTGCAACCTTGAAGGTAGAAGTCAACTTAGGAAATGCAGTTATCTATGTGCCCCAACACTGGCGAGTAGATCTGAAGGTGGAGACTTCTTGTGGAGTAGCCAAGGCAGATGCTCCGGTAGCTCCTACAAGTAAGACCCTGATTGTCCGTGGAGAGGTGGCTTTTGGTAAATTAGAAGTTGTCTACGTCAAATAAAAAAATCTTCCAATTCCCTTGCCAAAACGGAGAAAGTGTGATAACATAGTACGGTATGTGGTGCTAGCACATCCGCTATATTAGATCTAATAGGAGGAAAACACAATGGCTAAAGTATGTTACTTTACAGGTCGCAAGACTGTATCAGGAAACAACCGTTCACACGCGATGAACCAAACTAAACGTGCCGTAAAACCAAACCTTCAAAAAGTTACTGTTCTTATCGATGGTAAACCTAAAAAAGTTTGGGCTTCAGCTCGTGCTTTGAAATCAGGAAAAGTAGAACGCGTTTAATAAACATGAAAAGACCTACAGGGTCTTTTTCTTTTGGTCGAAAGCTGAAATCATTTGAAAAATCAAGCAAATATCCGATGATACAGCATTCTGCTTTTACAGTTGGGCTGAAATATGATAAAATAGAGTATCAACTAGTTGAGGTAAAAAAAATGACTGTAAAAATTAATACAAAAGATGGTCAAGTCGAACTGACAGATGATGTGATCGCTACTGTTGTAGGTGGTGCAGCAACTGAAATTTTTGGTGTAGTCGGTATGGCTAGTAAAAATGCCCTCAAAGATAATTTCCAAGCCCTTCTAGGTAAAGAAAATTATTCAAAAGGTGTAGTCGTTAAAGCAGCTGAAGACGGTAGTATTGCAGTTGATGTATATACTGTATTGAGCTACGGTACAAAAATCAGTGAAGTTTCAAAAAACATCCAAGAACGTGTTCGCTTTAGCTTAGAGAACCAACTTGGAATCACTGCTCAAACTGTGAATGTCTACATTCAAAATATCAAAGTTGTAGGAGAATAACCGTGTCAAATATTACTACAAGCTTATTTCAAGAAATGGTCCAGGCTGCTTCAACTCGTTTGAACAAGCAAGCCGAATATGTCAATTCATTGAACGTTTTCCCGGTTCCAGACGGAGATACAGGAACAAACATGGGAATGACTATCGAAAATGGTGCTAAAGAAGTAGCAGACAAACCAGCTTCAACTGTTGGTGAGGCTGCAAGTATCTTGGCTAAAGGTCTCTTGATGGGTGCGCGTGGAAACTCAGGAGTTATCACTTCTCAGCTTTTCCGTGGATTCTCACAAGCCATCAAGACAAAAGAAGAGTTAACAGGGAAAGACCTAGCCCTTGCCTTCCAATCAGGTGTTGAGGTTGCCTACAAGGCTGTTATGAAGCCAGTTGAAGGAACTATCTTGACTGTATCACGTGGAGCTGCCATCGGTGCTAAGAAAAAAGCAGAACAGACAGATGACGCAGTTGAAGTTATGCGTGCGGCCTTAGAAGGAGCTAAAGCAGCCCTTGCTAAGACTCCAGAAATGCTTCCAGTATTGAAGGAAGTTGGAGTTGTGGACTCAGGTGGTCAAGGTTTGGTCTTCATCTATGAAGGATTCCTTTCAGCTCTTACTGGTGAATACAGTGCTTCTGAGGACTTTGTTGCTACTCCAGCAAACATGAGTGAGATGATCAATGCTGAACACCACAAGTCTGTAGCTGGACATGTGGCAACAGAAGACATTACTTTTGGTTACTGTACTGAAATCATGGTTGCCCTCAAACAAGGCCCAACTTATGCTAAAGACTTTGACTACGAAGAATTCCGTAACTACTTGAACGATCTTGGAGATTCTCTACTTGTTGTCAATGACGATGAAATCGTTAAAGTTCACGTCCATACAGAAGATCCAGGACTTGTCTTGCAAGAAGGTCTTAAATACGGTAGCTTGGTTAAGGTTAAAGTCGATAACATGCGTAACCAACACGAAGCGCAAGTAGAAAAAGAAGCAGCTCAAGTTAGTAAGCCAGCTGAAGAAAAAGAATATGCCCTTATCGCAGTAGTAGCTGGACAAGGCTTGGCAGACATCTTCCGTGCACAAGGTGTGGATTATGTCATCGAAGGTGGACAAACTATGAACCCTTCGACAGAAGACTTCGTCAAGGCTGTTGAGCAAGTTAATGCTCGCAATATCATCTTCTTGCCAAATAACAAAAATATCTTCATGGCAGCTCAATCAGCAACTGAAGTCTTAGAGCAACCAGCTGTTGTGGTAGAAGCTCGTACAATTCCTCAAGGATTGACTAGTCTTCTTGCCTTTGATCCAAGCAAATCAATCGAAGAAAATAAAGAACGCATGACTGCAGCCCTTGGCGATGTCATCAGTGGTAGTGTAACAACAGCCGTTCGTGATACAACTATCGATGGCTTAGAAATCCATGAAAATGACAATCTTGGTATGGTAGATGGGAAGATCCTCGTGTCAAATCCTGATATGCACCAAACCTTGACTGAAACTTTGAAACACATGTTGGATGAAGACAGTGAAATCGTAACCTTCTATGTCGGAGAAGATGGAAGTGAAGAATTGGCTAACCAAATCGCCCAAGAAATCGCAGAAGAATTCGAAGATGTCGAAGTAGAAATTCACCAAGGTCAACAACCAGTTTACCCATATCTTTTCAGTGTGGAATAAAGATTAAATAATAAGAAAAAGAAAGTTGAGAAATCAACTTTCTTTTTTTGTGACATTTGTCATATTTCCTCATGACAGAAGCTTCTAGTGACACAACCTTCAAAGAATTATAATAGATGTATCAAATGGAGGAAGAAAAAATGAAACATAAAGTAATTATCGCAATGAGTTTAGTAGCAGCAGGAGTCATGACTTATCTCATGTTTTCAGGATTGGATGAAGGCTTCTACCATTTTCCTTGGGAGCTATTTGCAGGATTTGGCATGATGTCTTGGTTGATCCGAGAAGGTTTGAAATTGGTCTCAGATGTGAAAAAGGAGTTTGAAAAATGAAACATAAAGTAATTGTCGCAATGAGTTTAGTAGCAGCAGGAGTCATGACTTATCTCATGTTTTCAGGATTGGACGAAGGCTTCTATCATTTTCCTTGGGAGTTATTTGCAGGATTTGGTATGATGTCTTGGTTGATCCGAGAAGGTTTGAAATTGGTCTCAGATGTGAAAAAGGAGTTTGAAAAATGAAAAAAGCGATTCTCTATCTCTTTATTGCACTATCACTAGTGGTATGGTTGGTCGAAATGTTTACAGGGTGGTTTGACCAAGCCTTCCTTCACCAAGTCATTCGCGGTGCTTGGGGTCTAGGATTTATGATTTTTATCGCCTTTCCGATGGGGAAGGAGTGGTTGAAAGGAGAATATCATGAACATGATTAAGGTAGAAAGCCTAAATAAGAACATCAAGGGCAAGGCTATATTGAAGGATATTTCATTTGAGGTAGCAGAGGGCGAATGCGTCGCCTTGATTGGTCCAAATGGTGCCGGTAAGACAACACTCTTGGACTGTTTGCTTGGAGATAAACTAGTCACCAGCGGTCAAGTATCCATCCAAGGCTTGCCAGTGACGAGTTCTCAGTTAGACTATATTAGAGGCTACCTCCCTCAAGAAAATGTCATCGTTCAGAAATTAAAGGTTAAAGAGTTGATTGCTTTCTTTCAAAGCATTTATCCAAATCCCTTGAACAACCAGGAAATCGATCAACTATTGCAGTTTGACAAGCAACAAAAAGAGCAGTTGGCGGAAAAATTGTCAGGTGGACAAAAGCGTCTCTTTTCATTTGTCTTGACCTTGATTGGCCGACCAAAGCTTGTCTTTTTAGATGAGCCAACTGCGGCCATGGATACTTCAACCCGTCAACGTTTTTGGGAAATTGTCCAAGACTTAAAAGCGCAGGGAGTCACCATTCTCTATTCGTCTCATTATATTGAGGAAGTAGAGCATACAGCGGACCGGATTTTGGTCTTAAATAAGGGAGAGTTGATTCGTGATACGACACCTCTAGCCATGCGCAGTGAGGAGATTGAAAAGCACTTCATCCTACCTCTAGCTTACAAGGAAGTCGTCGAACAGTCTAACTTGGTTGAAAACTGGTCACAAAAACAAGATGCCCTGCAAGTAGTCACACGCGAAGCAGATGCTTTCTGGGAACTGTTAGTCCAGGCAGGCTGTAGGATACAAGAAATTGAAGTCAATAACCGTAGCTTGCTAGATACAATCTTTGAAGAAACACAAAAGGGAGATGACTAAGATGAAACGATGGATCGCACTAAACAAGATCGAATTTCTATTGACCAAACGACAATTAGTCTATTATCTATTATCCGTAGGGATGCCGACGGCCTTCTATTTATTCTTTTCAGGCATGTACCAGGATACACCAGATGGGCCAGCTAATTTTATGCGCGACTACCTTATCTCTATGACGGCCTTTTCCATGATGTCGACAGCTATGTTTTCATTCCCAGCTGTTTTACATACCGATAAAATCAACAACTGGCAGAAAACATTACGCCATACTCCAGTAAATATGGTAGAATATTATCTATCAAAGATAACAAGTATGATGGTTGATTATTTGGTTTCAATATTGGTTGTTTTCTCAGTTGGGCACTTGGTCAGGGGTGTGGATATGCCTCTAGAAAGCTGGATTGGGGCTGGGCTCTTGCTGATTGCGGGAAGTATAGCCTTTGTAGCGCTTGGTTTGATCCTGACACTCTTACCGTCTAGTCAACTGATGTCTGTCGTGGGCAATCTTCTCTATCTAGGCTTGGCTGTTTTAGGCGGACTCTGGATGCCCATCACTTTATTTCCAGACTGGATGCAAGCAATCGGGAAGTGTCTACCAACCTATCAGTTGATGGAGTTGCTCAAGACCTTCTTAAACGAGGGTGGCATCAATTTTTCAGCCACAGTTTATCTACTTGTTTTTTCAGCAGTTTTATTTGGTTTGACTATTTACCTTCAAGGTCATAAGGAGAATGCTTAATGCTTGAAAGACTGAAAAGCATACACTATATGTTTTGGGCCAGTTTGATTTTTATGGTTTTCCCTATCCTCTCTGCAGTAGTTGGGGAAATTCCTAGCTGGCATTTACTAGTTGATATTCTATTTGTGGTGGCTTACTTAGGCGTTTTAACCACCAAGAGTCAGCGATTATCCTGGCTCTTTTGGATTATCATGCTAGCCTATGTAGCTGGAAATACCGTCTTTATTTATGGCAACTATGTCTGGTTCTTCTTTTTCCTTGCCAATCTCTTGATTTATCATTTTAGAGTGCGTAGCCTACGTTCTCTTCATGTCTGGACTTTTCTCCTTGCTCAAGTTCTTGTTGTTGGACAACTCATGATGTTTCAGTCAGTCGAAACTGAGGCTGTAGCCTTTGAGCTTGGGATTCTTACTTTTGTCGATTTGATGACATTGGGTTTGGTTCGGATTCGCATTGTGGAGGATTTGAAAGAAGCTCAGGTCAAGCAAAATGCCCAGATAAATTTATTGCTTGCTGAAAATGAACGTAGTCGTATCGGTCAGGATTTGCACGATAGTCTGGGACATACCTTTGCTATGCTCAGTGTCAAGACAGATCTAGCTCTGCAGTTATTTCAGATGCAGGCCTATCCACAGGTGGAGAAGGAATTAAAAGAAATTCACCAGATCAGCAAAGATTCCATGAATGAAGTGCGTACCATCGTGGAAAATCTGAAATCAAGGACCCTAGCATCAGAGCTTGAGACTGTCAAAAAGATGCTGGAGATTGCTGGGATTGAGGTTGAGGTTGACAATCAATTGGACAAGGCTAGCCTGACCCAAGATGTGGAGTCGACGGCTGCTATGATTTTGTTAGAACTGGCGACCAATATCATCAAACATGCCAGCGCTAATAAAACCTATCTAAAACTGGAACGTACAGATCAGGAATTGCTATTGACGGTCAGAGATGATGGGAAAGGTTTTGCAACTGTAAAAGGAAATGAACTCCATACAGTCCGAGACCGTGCTGCAGCCTTCTCAGGTCAAGTAGAACTAGTCAGTTTGAAACATCCAACAGAGGTGCGCGTGCATCTGCCTTATAAGGAGAGAAAGTAGATGAAAGTATTAGTTGCAGAAGATCAAAGTATGCTTAGAGATGCTATGTGCCAGCTCTTAAGCTTTCAACCAGATGTGGAGACTGTTCTGCAGGCGAAAAATGGAGCTGAAGCTATTGAGGTTTTGGGGAAAGAAGCAGTAGATATTGCCATCCTTGACGTCGAAATGCCAGTCAAGACAGGTCTCGAAGCGCTCGAGTGGATCAAACAAGAAGTGCCTGAAACCAAGGTGGTTATCGTTACGACCTTTAAACGCCCAGGTTATTTTGAACGAGCTGTCAAAGCAGGAGTAGACGCCTATGTCTTGAAAGAGCGGAGCATCGCCGAGCTCATGCAAACCCTGCATACGGTGTTAGAGGGGCGCAAGGAGTATTCTCCAGAGCTGATGGAAGTCATGATGACTCATCCCAATCCCTTGACCGAGCAGGAAGTCGCTGTTTTACATGGAGTAGCCCAAGGCCTCTCCAACCAAGAAATTGCTGACAAGCTCTACCTCTCAAACGGCACCGTCCGTAATTACATGACCAATATCCTCTCCAAACTAGGCGCCAGCAACCGAACCGAAGCAGCCAAAACTGCCGAAGAAGAAGGCTGGTTGTGAGGGGAGAAAGAAAAAATCTCTTAGAAATGAATCTAAGAGATTTTTTGTGTTGTTCAGGTCTATTTTGCTACCCAGCCAATAGCATCGCTTGGTGGGTTTTCGGTATCTATCCAGATAAATTCGATGCCTATTTCTCCGTTTTTAAACTTGGTCAATCGAATGCCATTGATTTCTAGTTCATTGAGTCGTTGACCTGTCAAGACTTCTCGTTCCTTCAACTGGAAAACGCCACGTAAGATCCAATTTCCAAGGATTTCTTGCTTATCAGTAGACTGAATACCCTTACCAGCTTCTTGGTTGATATAGGCATTGATGACATCACCAGAAGGTAAAAATCGTAGTTTAAAGGTTCTTTCCTCTTTGGATAGAGCTAGTTTTTTAGTGCCAGGTTTCAAACTTCCAAATCCTGGTCCGAAGAAGTTGGGCCTTTCGTCATGGAAGTTTTTGGAGTCAGGCAGGGGAATGTAAACTTCACTGACTGGACGATACACTAACTGTTCAATTTCTTTTATAAGTTTTTCATTGCCAGTCTTGTGAACAAAGTGAATCAAGTCCTCACGAATAGCCTTCCTATTATTTTTTTCCTTACTATTCCACTTTTTCAAGAGGATTTCTTCTAAAGAAAAAGTCACAAAAGCTAGTTCTTCTGGAGCCAGACTGTCTTTGAATTTTTCCTGAATCTTTAAAATTCGTGGCAGACGATATTTTTGGGATAATTTCGGCCCACTGTTAAAGGCATTGAAACCAGAGTTTTCTTTCACATTTCCATGCTTGTCTGTGATTAACCAAGATACTGTTTCTAAGATATCGGATTGTTCCTTTTCAGCTGTTAGTAAATGAAGATTTTCAAAGAGAGTAAAAGGATCTTCAATATAATGGACGTTCCAAGTGTCTACCACAATGTCTTTATTGTTAAAAGTCATGTGAAGCTGGCTGTCAGCTGCTGTATACTTGTAGTGGTGTTGTCCATCTGTAAATCGGAAATTGGTAGGATTGTTTTTGGTAGTTGACCCTTCAATGACTAGATTATCAATATCGACTGGTAAATAAGTCGTTTCACCGACAAAAATCTTAGGATTTTCACCCTTTGGTGTTGGCATTAGAACGTGATAAACAGCTTCAACATTGACTGAGTCCGAGTTAAAACCCTTGATTTGTGCCTTGGAGGACTCAATTCTCTGATTTCTCAAAGTCGCAATCTTCCGTGCCAACTCTTCATAGCGCTGATAGTTTTCCTTGTCTGCAGCTTCTTTATCAGTAGCAATATCTGCATAAAATTTGATATCACCCAACAAGTCCGTCCAAGATTGAGAATCTTTCTTGAACTGAGCAATTTTTTGGTCTCCCGAATTAATCCCAAAAGACTTGATACCAACTAGGTATTTATGATTTTCATCTACAACGACAGAGGCATCATAGGAAGTATTGGCAATATCTTCCCCGACGGCATTAAAAGCCTTCTGGAAAACCGTTTCCTGAAATTTGGAGTTGATAATCGGAGCAACATAATGTTCTGCTTGTCCTTCATCTTCGGATTCTGCCTTTTGAGAGAAAGCTTGGCTCAAACTAGCGAAATTGGTAATTAAGGTTTTGTATTTTTCTTTTTGTTCAGACTTTAGATGTTCCCACATAAGCACCCTCTTTTCTATTCTCAGTATATCAAAAGAAGATTAGTTTTTCACTAATCCTCTTATATATTCGTTAATTAATACTGTAAAATTCGAGTTTGCCTTGTTTTTTTACAAGTCTCAAATACTCTTCGTCTGATAAAACAGCTAAACCATCGTCATAAGCCTTGATTTTTTCAAGAGCCTGATCATAGCTATCCACAAAGTCCTTGACATAGGATTGCCCTTCAAACTGACCGTTCATCTTGGTGTAGATAATGGCCAGTTTCCCTGAGCGGTCAAGTTGAGATTGCCCTTGGCTTTCGTTTAAGGCCTTGGCAACATTCTCCGCGATGCGTTTAATCACGGGGACAACCACGCTGTTTCCAGCTTGTTTGTAGAGCTGACCGTTAGAAACGCCTTCTGGAATTTTAAAGGATTTAGGATAACCTTGAACATTAAAAGTTTCTTTCGGTGTCAGTTTACGAATTTCACCACTGTCCGTCAGGATCAATGGAACATTATGTCCACCTGTTCCCATATTTGCTGTCAGGGTAGGGACAACTCCGTTTTTATTTTCACGGACATACTGACGGCGCCACTGGTAAACCGTATCTTGACTCGTCACTTCAAATTTCAACTGATCGTAGAAATTTTGCTTGCCTTCACGGTAGTAGTAGACCTCGTCTAGCTGTTCACCAAAGTTAATCACATCCTGAAGACTCGTAGTCAGCTTGATTTCCTCTGGGAATTCAAACAAGTCATAAGCTTCTTTGGTATCAAAACCAACAATGTAAATACGCTCACGGTTTTGTGGGATATTCCCATAGTCTTTTCCGTTAAGAACCGTCCACTTGATAAAGTAGTTGTTCTCGGTCAAGGCTTCACGAATGACCTTGAAGGTATTACCATGGTCATGACCGACCATGTTCTTAACGTTTTCGATAAAAATAGCGCGAGGTTTGCATCCCTCAATCATGCGAAGCAATTCGAAGAAAAGATCGCCACGATCATCGTCAAAGCCCTTACGATAACCCGCAATACTAAAGGCTTGACATGGGAAACCTCCCATAATCACATCCACGCGCTCAGCTGGAATATCCTCTGGCTGAACATCGTGAATATCACGACCATCCAAATAGGTATCTGGATGGTTCAACTGATAAGTCTGACGCGCATACTTATCAAATTCATTGGCATACACCACTCTGAACTCGTTGGTCTGTTCAAATCCCAACTCAATTCCCCCAACACCTGAGAAGAAAGCTGCAATGTTGTACTTCTCAGGTCGGTTCGAACTTACAGAATTTGTCATGTAGTAACCTGCTTTCTAAAATATTGACTTTTCTATGATAATACGAAAAATTGTACAATAATAGAAAATCTATTTTTTTCATCAATTGAGTTTGATATTACATTTCTCAATCTTTTATTTATCACTATTGTATAGATCAATATATATTACACTAAAATAATTGGTAATTATTATTTAAATATAAATTTTATAACCAGAATAAATATTGGAGCGATAACTACACTTATAGAAGAAATAGTGTTAATAAGTGTTGTTTTTATTTTGGACTTGTATACTAAAATCAAACTGCACAATCTTTCGATTAGGGTATTCAGACTAAAGAATAAAAAGGACAGAACAATTAATGCTACAAGTAATGAAATAAAAATTGAAAAATCAGATAAAATAATAGGATATTTAAAAAGCTGTATAAAACCATCCTTAATCTCTAAATAAGTAAATAAGTATAAAACGAAAGCTAATATAAAACCTAACGTTTTGATGAGACTGTGCTTATCTAGCAAGTACTTAATAACTACTAAAATAATATAGATTAAGACCATTAATAACACTTGCTTCAAAGTTGAATCAAACGATAAAACTAGATTATCTTTAATTATATTTGTTTCCCAAATCGAAGATATATTTCTGAATTCACTCCAATCATTAATAATTAAATTGAAAATAAAAACTAAGAAAATAATCAAAAAAGATACTTTGTATAAATTGTTTGATAAAAATTTTTTGTCTTCTAATCTGTCCTTATCAAATTTATCGAGTTCATTCTTTAGTTCTATATTTATGTTCTGTGGATTATTAACTTGAATATAGCCATTTTGAATATTTATATCCTTAAAGTCAAAATTTGAATGATTTTGGTTATTATAATTAGTCACAATAGACTCTATTTGTTTTTTAGCAGAAGAATCACTTTTTATTTGCCATAAAAAAGACAAAACAGGTATCCCGTATGTAATAAAGCCGGTCAATATTTCTACTATATTTTTAAAATTCATTTAAAATTTTCTTCTCTTTCTATAAAAATACCAAAAGATACATGTTGTCAGCCTTATTTCACCAACTTCTTCATTTCATCAATACGCGCTACGGTCGCGTCGTATTTGGCTTGGTAGTCGGCTTGTTTATCGCGTTCTTTTTGGACGACTTCTGGTTTGGCGTTGGCTACGAAGCGTTCGTTAGAGAGTTTCTTGCCTACCATATCCAGTTCTTTTTGCCATTTAGCGAGTTCTTTGTCGAGACGAGCCAGTTCTTCTTCGACATTGAGGAGGTCAGCGAGTGGCAAGTAGATTTCTGCTCCTGTGATGACGGTTGACATTGCGAGTTCGGGTGCAGGGATGTTTGATGCGATTTCCAAGTGTTCTGGGTTTGTGAAGCGTTTGATGTAGTTAACATTGCTGTTAAAGAAGGCTTCCAAGTCGCTATCGCTTGTCTTAACAAGGATGGTGATTGGTTTACTTGGAGCTACGTTTACTTCCGCACGCGCATTCCGAACAGCACGGATCAAGTCTTTGAGACTTTCCACGCCAGTGTGAGCGGCAAGGTCTTCAAAAGCTGGGTTAACAGTTGGGTATTCTGCTGTAACGATAGAGCCTTCTGAGATTTGTCCAAAGATTTCCTCTGTCACGAATGGCATAATTGGGTGAAGGAGACGAAGGATTTTGTCCAAAGTGTAAAGGAGAACAGAACGTGTGATAACTTTCTCTTCTTCGTTATCGCTATAAAGAACCTCCTTAGTCAACTCAACGTACCAGTCCGCAAACTCGTCCCAGATGAAGTTATAGAGGATGTGTCCAGCCACACCAAACTCAAACTTATCAAAGTTTTCAGTGACTTTTCCGATGGTTTCATTGAGGTTGTGGAGAATCCAACGGTCAGTGACATTTCCAGCTTCCTTGTTAACAACTTTTTCCACATTAGCAGTTGCTTGCTCAAGAGTCAATCCTTCATTGTTCATGAGGATGTAGCGAGAGATGTTCCAAATCTTGTTAATGAAGTTCCATGAAGCATCCATTTTCTCGTAAGAGAAGCGCACGTCTTGTCCTGGTGCAGAACCGTTTGAAAGGAACCAACGAAGGGCATCGGCACCGTACTTCTCGATAACATCCATTGGGTCAATACCGTTACCAAGTGACTTAGACATCTTGCGTCCTTGCTCGTCACGGATGAGGCCGTGAATCAGAACGTTTTGGAATGGCTGACGGCCAGTGAATTCCAAAGATTGGAAGATCATACGAGACACCCAGAAGAAGATGATGTCGTAACCTGTTACCAAGGTTGAAGTTGGGAAGTAACGTTTGAAGTCTTCTGATTCAACATCAGGCCAGCCCATGGTTGAGAATGGCCAAAGGGCAGAACTGAACCAAGTATCCAAGACGTCTTCGTCCTGAGTCCATCCGTCACCTTCTGGAGCTTCTTCGCCAACGTACATTTCACCCTCAGCATTGTACCAAGCAGGGATTTGGTGACCCCACCAGAGCTGACGAGAGATTACCCAGTCGTGGACATTTTCCATCCATTGGAGGAAGGTATCGTTGAAACGAGGTGGGTAGAATTCTACCTTATCATCTGTATCTTGATTGGCAATAGCATTCTTTGCCAATTGGTCCATCTTGACGAACCATTGTGTAGACAAGCGTGGCTCAACCACAACACCTGTACGCTCTGAGTGACCAACACTGTGGACACGTTTTTCGATTTTAACCAGGGCGCCGATTTCTTCCAACTTAGCAACGACTGCCTTACGAGCTTCAAAACGATCCATGCCTGCAAATTCGAAGGCCAAGTCGTTCATAGTTCCGTCATCGTTCATGACGTTAACTTGTGGCAAGTTATGGCGTTGACCAACCAAGAAGTCGTTTGGATCGTGGGCAGGCGTGATTTTCACGACACCAGTACCAAACTCAGGGTCTGCGTGCTCATCCCCAACGATTGGGATGAGTTTGTTAGCGATTGGAAGGATGACATTTTTACCAATCAAGTCCTTGTAGCGTGGGTCTTCTGGATTGACCGCAACAGCAACGTCCCCAAACATAGTCTCAGGACGAGTGGTCGCAACTTCAAGGGCGCGTGAGCCGTCTTCCAGCATATAGTTCATGTGGTAGAAGGCACCTTCGACATCCTTGTGGATCACCTCGATATCAGAAAGGGCTGTACGAGCTGCTGGGTCCCAGTTGATGATAAACTCACCACGGTAGATCCAGCCTTTTTTGTAAAGGTCCACAAAGACCTTGCGAACGGCTTTTGACAAACCTTCGTCAAGAGTAAATCGTTCGCGAGAGTAGTCTACAGAGAGCCCCATCTTGCCCCATTGTTCCTTGATAGTCGTCGCATATTCATCTTTCCATTCCCAGACTTTTTCAAGGAATTTCTCACGACCGAGGTCATAACGACTAATGCCCTCACCACGCAAGCGTTCCTCAACCTTAGCCTGAGTCGCAATCCCCGCGTGGTCCATCCCTGGAAGCCAAAGCGTGTCGAAACCTTGCATACGTTTTTGACGGATAATGATATCTTGCAAAGTCGTGTCCCAAGCGTGACCAAGGTGGAGTTTACCAGTCACGTTTGGTGGTGGAATGACGATCGAATAAGGCTTAGCCTTTTTATCTCCTGAAGGCTTGAAAACATCTTCATCAAGCCATTTTTGGTAACGACCAGCCTCAACCTCGGCTGGATTGTATTTAGGTGAAAGTTCTTTAGACATGTGTGTGTCCTTTCTAGTTATTTCTATTTTTTAATGTTGGCCTTGATCTTCCCACTCACTCTTCAGCAAGCCGTATCTCAAATCATCACAGCGATTGTCTTGGGCATCTTTGCGGTCTCTTATGCGAGCTTCGAGGGTAAAGCCGAGTTTTTCCGCGACGCGTTGACTTTGGACATTGTAGCCAAAGCAGACCAGTTCAATCTTGTGAAGGCCCAATTCTTTAAAGCCTAAGTCAATCAAGGCTCGCGTTGCTTCTGGGACATATCCTCGTCCCCAATAGTCGGGGTGCAAGGTATAGCCAATCTCCAGCACATCATCTTCGTGGCGATGGTTGAAATCAACAGAGCCGATGATTTTATCAGTCCCTTTGACCACAATTCCATAGCCTGCTGGGAGATTATCCTTTTGATTGCGCTCGGGAAGGATATGTTCTAGGTAATAAATCTCATCTTCCAAGGTCTTGACGGGTGGAAAACCTGCTGGGTAGGAGACTTCTGGAAGACTAGCGTAAGCATATATGTCCTCTGCATCAGCCACTGTTCGGACTCGTAAGACTAGACGCTCCGTTTCGATTCGTTCAGGTAATGTTGCTCTTGTCATTCTTCTACCTCGCTTTCTTGATAAAGCTTCCCATGGAATCGACTCGGTCGTCCAGATAACGATAAACACGCTGGTGGCCGTCCCCCATAAAGTAAGTAGGCGCAAAACGGTCATTTATAAAATGGTCCTTGTCATCTAAGAGCTCTGGATCAGCCAGACGGTCTATAATCTTGGCAAAGATATGGCAGATGCCATCTTCCTCGATAATTCGATCTACCTGGCAATCTAAAACGACTGGACAAGCCTCTAAAATCGGCGCCTGAGTTCGTTCAGAAATCTCATAGTCAAGGCCCAGGTGTTTCAATTTCTCTCGATGGCTGATAAAGCCAGCCTGCTCCATCTCAAGCATGAGGTTTTCGTCAGGGATGTTTACAGTGAACCTCTGGTAATGCTTAATCTGGTCTGCCGCATTTTCCTCAGCGCCAACCCCGATGACTAGCCAATCGCCCAGGCTATAAGAGGAACTGCAGGTCGTGATATTGTGTCCAAAGTTCTGGTCCTGATACCCCAAAATGAAGATAGGGAAACCAAAGTAGAGTTTGCTGGTTTTAAAAGATTGTTTCATGACAACTTCCTTTTGCTAGGCCGCAATAAAAAAATCGCCCCTGTCATCAATCTGACAGGGACGAATATGTTTATCCGCGGTACCACCCAATTTCGGGCAGAGCCCGCAACTCTAATCTTCTTGTTTCTCTTTTATGACGTCGTTAGCTCGTCTTGCCGTACTTGAGTACAGCCTGCAACTCGCTGTCTAGTCCTAAAAGGAAACAAAAAGATTTATATTTCATTTTTTAATTTTAACTCATTAGCAACCAGTTTTGACACATTTGTGGACTTCTCAGCTCCGCCACTTTCTGTAAAATGTGGGACTCAAAACACCTCTAATGGCTATATTTTAACAAGTTTTTGACGGAAAAGCAAGGAACAAGAAAGATTACTTGAACTTGATGCCGTTCTCTTTTAATTTTTTGATAGTAGCTGGACCGATTCCTTTCAAAGCAAGGAGTTCTTTTTCTGTCCAGTTTTTGAAGTCAGCAGCAGACTTGATTCCTTCATCGTAGAAAGTCTTGGCACGGTCGACTGAAAGTCCACCCAGGTTGGCTGCGAATTCCTCTACAGAGCTTGTAACTTTTTGAGCTTGCTCTTTAGTTGCTTCTACAGTTTTTTCAACTTGCTTAGAAACAGCTTTACCTGCGTTGTTTGCAGCTTTTTCAGCGTGTTTCACAACTTTTTTTGTTTCTTCGACAACCTTGTTTACTGCGTTTGAAAGTGCGCCTGAGCGACGAAGACTGTTTCTTAATTGTTTTTTACGTTGTAGTTTTTTTGACATGATAAGATCCTTTCAATAAAAAACCCCTGTGACTAAACAAGGATAAATCTTTATGTTTTATTGTATCAACTTTCTTTGGGAAATGCAAGGCTTGTTATTTTAGAAAGATAGGAGTTCTATAGGGAATTCCGCCTTAGAATAAGAAAAGATGTTAGAAGAAATGCGAAAAATATGGTATAATGAAACGATAGATTTTTGAATAGGAATACAATCATGTTTGGATTTTTAAAAAAAGATAAAGTTACAGAAACACCAGCGGTAGTGCCAGCTCACATCGGAGTTATCATGGATGGGAATGGTCGTTGGGCTAAAAAACGCATGCAGCCACGTGTCTTTGGTCATAAGGCTGGGATGGATGCTTTGAGAACAGTAGCCATTGCTGCTAGTGATATGGGTGTCAAGGCTATGACAGTTTATGCCTTTTCAACTGAAAACTGGACTCGTCCAGACCAGGAAGTTAAGTTTATCATGAATCTGCCGGTTGAATTTTATGATAAGTATGTCCCTGAGTTACACCAAAAGAACATGAAGATTCAAATGATTGGGGAAACGGATCGTTTACCTAAACAGACTTTTGAAGCTTTGAAAAAGGCAGAAGAGTTGACCAAGTTAAACACAGGTTTGATTCTCAATTTTGCCCTTAATTACGGTGGACGAGCTGAAATTACACAGGCAGTCAAGTTGATTTCGCAGGCTGTTTTGGATGCCAAGGTAAATCCAGGCGATATTAAAGAAGAGTTGATTGGGGAATATCTCTTTACGGGGCATTTGCCGAAAACTTTACGCGATCCAGATTTGATCATCCGAACTAGTGGCGAGCTTCGTTTGAGTAATTTCTTGCCTTGGCAAGCAGCTTATAGTGAACTTTATTTCACAGATGTCTTGTGGCCTGACTTTGATGAGGAAGCCTTGAAGGAAGCTATTGCAGAGTTTAACCGCCGCAATCGTCGATTTGGAGGAGTATAGGAAAATTATGAAAAAGGACTTAATAAAGAGGACCATATTTGCCGCTTTGGCCCTAGCTATCTTTATCCCACTCTTGATGGTTGGAGGACTGTGGCTACAGATTGTGATGGGAATTTTAGCCATGCTTGGAGTTCGTGAATTGCTCCAGATGAAAGGTTTAAATACCATGACCCCTGAGGGCTTGTTAACCTTGCTAGCAACTTTCGTACTAACCATCCCCTTGGAAAACTATCTGACCTTTTTGCCCGTAGATGGAAATGTCGTCGCATACAGTGTTGTAATTTTTGTTATGCTTGGAGCGACTGTCTTCAGCAAAAACTACACGATTGAGGATGCCGCCTTCCCAATTGCTATGAGCTTCTATGTTGGTTTTGGATTCAACGCTTTAGTCGATGCTCGAATCGCTGGCTTGGATAAAGCACTTTTGGCTCTCTGTATCGTGTGGGCAACAGATAGTGGTGCCTACCTAGTGGGTATGAATTTTGGAAAGAGAAGATTGGCTCCAAGAGTTTCTCCTAATAAATCAGTTGAAGGAGCCTTTGGTGGGATTGTAGCTGCTATGCTTGTCACACTCATCTTTATGTTAGTGGATAGCACAGTTGCCCTTCCTTACGGCATTTATAAAATGATGCTCTTTGCAATTTTCTTTAGTATTGCAGGTCAATTAGGTGATTTGATTGAAAGTGCCATGAAACGCCATTTTGGAGTCAAGGATTCAGGATTCTTTATTCCAGGGCATGGCGGAGTACTGGATCGTTTTGATTCTATGCTAGCAGTTTTCCCTATTATGCACCTCTTTGGCTTATTTTAAGGAAAGGTGAACAGAAATTAAATGATAGGATTATTAACCTTTATCCTTGTTTTTGGAATTATAGTGGTGGTTCACGAGTTTGGACATTTTTACTTTGCCAAGAAGTCTGGCATTCTGGTTCGTGAATTTGCCATTGGAATGGGTCCAAAAATCTTTGCCCATATCGGGAAAGACGGGACAGCTTACACGATTCGTCTCCTACCGTTGGGTGGTTATGTCCGCATGGCAGGTTGGGGCGAGGATACCACAGAGATTAAGACAGGAACTCCTGTTAGTTTGACTTTGGCCGAGGATGGCAAGGTTAAGCGTATCAATCTTTCCAGTAAGAAGGTCGACCAAACAGCCCTTCCGATGCAGGTAACCCAATATGACTTTGAGGATAAACTCTTTATCACAGGTTTGGTCTTAGAAGAGGAAAAAACGTTCTCCGTAGACCATGATGCAACTATTGTGGAATCTGATGGAACGGAAGTTCGTATCGCTCCGCTAGACGTTCAATATCAAAATGCAACTGTCTGGGGCAAATTGATTACCAACTTTGCAGGCCCCATGAATAACTTTATCCTAGGAGTTGTCGTCTTCTGGATTTTGATTTTCATGCAAGGTGGTGTTCGTGATACACAAAGTAATAACTTTAGTATCATCCCTGATAGCGCGATTGCAAAGGTCGGTATTGAAAATACGGCCCAAATCACTAAAGTCGGTTCACACGAAATCAGTAACTGGCAAGATTTGGTTCAGGCAGTGGAAGCAGAGACCAAGGATAAAACAGCACCTGTTTTAGATGTGACAGTCTCTGAAAATGGAACTGAAAAACAAGTCAGTGTGACACCTGAGGAAAGCCAAGGGCGTTATATTTTGGGTGTTCAACCGAGACTTAAATCGGATATCTGGTCTATGTTTGTAGGTGGATTCACATCTGCAGCTGACTCAGCCTTGCGCATTCTTAATGCCTTGAAAAACTTGATTTTCCAACCTGACCTGAATAAACTGGGTGGTCCTGTTGCCATCTTTAAGGCAAGTAGCGATGCTGCTAAGAATGGACTTGAAAACGTCCTATTCTTCTTGGCTATGATTTCTATCAATATCGGGATTTTCAACTTAATTCCTATCCCGGCACTTGATGGTGGGAAAATCGTGCTCAACATCATCGAAGCTATTCGCCGCAAACCACTGAAACAAGAAATTGAAACCTATGTTACTCTAGTCGGAGTTGTGATTATGGTTGTCTTGATGATTGCCGTTACATGGAACGACATCATGCGAACCTTCTTTTAAGAATTAGAGGAAAAATATGAAACAAAGTAAAATGCTAATCCCAACGCTTCGCGAAATGCCAAGCGATGCTCAAGTTATCAGCCACGCACTTATGTTGCGTGCTGGTTATGTTCGTCAAGTATCAGCAGGAGTCTATTCTTACCTGCCACTTGCTAACCGTGTTATCGAAAAAGCTAAGAAGATCATGCGTCAGGAATTTGACAAGATTGGTGCGGTTGAGATGTTGGCTCCAGCCCTTCTCAGTGCAGATCTTTGGCGTGAGTCTGGCCGTTATGATACCTACGGTGAAGACTTGTACAAATTGAAAAACCGTGAAGGATCTGACTTCATCCTAGGTCCAACTCACGAAGAAACCTTCACAGCGATTGTTCGTGATTCTGTCAAGTCTTACAAGCAATTGCCACTAAACTTGTACCAAATCCAGCCTAAATACCGTGATGAAAAACGTCCACGTAATGGACTTCTTCGTACGCGTGAATTCATCATGAAAGACGGTTATAGCTTCCACGCTAACTACGATAGCTTGGATGTAACTTATGATGAGTACAAGGCAGCCTATGAGCGTATCTTCACTCGTAGTGGCTTGGACTTCAAAGCTATCATCGGTGACGGTGGAGCTATGGGTGGTAAGGATAGCCAAGAATTTATGGCCATCACACCTGCTCGTACAGACCTTGACCGTTGGGTTGTTTTAGACAAGTCTGTTGCATCATTTGATGAGATTCCTGTAGAAGTGCAAGAAGAAATCAAGGCAGAATTGCTCAAATGGATGGTTTCTGGTGAAGATACCATTGCTTACTCAAGTGAATCAAGCTATGCTGCTAACTTGGAAATGGCAACGAACGCCTACAAACCAAGCAACCGTGTTGTGACTGAAGATCAAGTAGCTCGCGTGGAAACACCAGGTGTCAAATCGATTGATGAAGTGGCTGCTTTCTTGAATGTCTCTGAAGAGCAAACAATCAAGACCTTGGTTTATATTGCAGATGAGGAGCCAGTTGTTGCCCTACTCGTTGGCAATGACCAGCTCAATGAAGTCAAATTGAAAAACTACCTTGGAGCAGATTTCTTGGAACCTGCAACTGAGGCAGAAGTCAAAGAATTATTGGGAGCTGACTTTGGTTCCCTTGGGCCAGTAGACCTTCCAGAAAACGTTAAGATTATCGCTGACCGCAAGGTACAAGATAGCCGCAATGCTGTTGTCGGTGCCAATGAAGATGGTTACCACTTGACTGGTGTGAACCCAGATCGTGACTTCACTGCCGAGTATGTGGATATCCGTGAAGTTCGTGAGGGTGAAATTTCCCCTGATGGACAAGGTGTTCTCAACTTTGCGCGTGGTATCGAGATTGGTCATATCTTTAAACTGGGTACTCGTTACTCAGCAAGTATGGGAGCAGATGTCTTGGACGAAAATGGCCGCGCTGTGCCAATCATCATGGGATGCTACGGTATCGGTGTCAGCCGTCTCCTTTCAGCAGTTATGGAGCAACATGCTCGCCTCTTTGTTAACAAAACTCCAAAGGGTGAATACCGTTACGCTTGGGGAATCAACTTCCCTAAAGAATTGGCGCCATTTGATGTGCACTTGATTCCAGTTAATGTCAAGGACGAAGCAAGTCTTGAATTAACCAACCGTATCGAAGAAGCCTTGGTAAACAAAGGTTACGAAGTTTTGACGGATGACCGTAACGAACGTGTCGGTGTTAAATTCAGCGATAGCGACTTGATCGGTCTTCCAATCCGTATCACTGTTGGTAAGAAAGCAGCCGACGGTATCGTAGAAGTGAAGATCAAGGCGACAGGAGATACGATCGAAGTTCATGCAGATAACTTGCTTGAGACCCTTGAAATCTTAACCAACAAATAAAATCTATAATCAGAAGAAAAACAAGACAAAAATGTAACTAGTTTTTGCCTTGTTTTTTCTTTATAATGAGAGAAAGTAAACATTAAAAGCGTAAAAAGAGGTAGTACTATGCTAAAATTTCCAAAGGATTTTGTCTGGGGTTCCTCAACTTCTGGACCACAGACAGAAGGACGAGTATCTGGTGACGGCAAGGGAGATAATCTCTGGGATTATTGGTACCAAGTAGAGCCAAACCGTTACTACAATGGCATTGGACCTGATAAGACATCGACCTTCTATGAAAACTGGGAAAAAGATATCGAACTTTTGTTAGAAACAGGACATACAGCTTTTCGAACCTCTATCCAGTGGTCTCGTATTTTCCCACAAGGGCGTGGAGAAGTCAATCCTCAAGGGGTGGCTTTCTACCGTCAGGTATTTGAAGCCATCAAGGCTAAGGGAATTCGTCTTTTAGTCAATCTCTATCACTTTGACTTGCCTTTCGCCCTTCAAGAAGATGGGGATGGTTGGGAAAATAAAGCAACTATTAAGGCTTATGAAGACTATGCTCGTTTCTGTTTTGAGACCTACGGTGACCTTGTGGACCAATGGATTACCTTCAATGAGCCTATCGTTCCTGTTGAGTTTGGCTATTTTTATGATGCCCATTATCCACATAAGGTGGATGCCAAAGCAGCGGTTAAGGTTGCCTATCATACACAACTGGCGAGCACTCTTGCAGTTAAGGCTTGTCATGAAGTCTTACCAGGCTCTAAGATTGGGATTGTCCTCAACTTGACACCAGCCTATCCACGTAGCCAACATCCTGCTGACGTGAAAGCTGCTCGTATTGCAGATCTCTTCCAGGCACAATCTTTCCTAGATCCGTCTGTTTTAGGAACATATCCAGAAGAGTTAGTGGAAATTTTGTCTGAGCATGACTTGTTACCAGAATACACAGTCGAAGAGTTGGAACTCATTCGTGAGAACACCGTTGACTTCCTAGGAGTCAACTATTATCAGCCTTTGCGTGTTATGGCGCCACGTTTTGCTAAGCACCCTGATAGTCCACTCTTACCAGAACATTTCTATGAACCTTACGTGATGCCAGGTCGTAAGATTAATCCGCACCGCGGTTGGGAAATCTATGAGCAAGGAATTTATGACATTGCCCAAAACATCAAGGAAAACTATGGGAATATTGAGTGGATGTTAACTGAAAACGGTATGGGTGTTGAAGGTGAAGATAAATTCCGTGAAAATGGCATGATCCAGGATGACTACCGTATCGACTTTGTCAAAGGTCACCTTCGTGAACTGCATCGCGCTATCGAAGACGGTGCCAACTGTAAAGGCTACTTGATCTGGACCTTTATCGATTGCTGGTCATGGCTCAATAGTTACAAAAATCGCTATGGTTTGGTCGAGCTTAACCTTGAAACGCAAGAGCGCCGCTTGAAAAAATCAGGACACTGGTTCAAAGAGCTCAGTGACAATAATGGGTTTTAAGTAACTTTTCAAATAAATTCAAAAAACCATTGGAAATAAAGCTCTCTGAGAGAGTTTCCAATGGTTTTTATTTGTCTTAAAGTAATCCGATAAAAAGCAACAAGGCTGACAGAGCAATAAAGGCTAGGGTTGCTAGACCACGTTGGCCTGGACTGTAAATCTTTCGTTCGCCTCGAACTGGGAAGACGATAGCTAGTAATGCGCCACCGATAGCCCCACCTACGTGTCCGGCAAGGCTGATTCCTGGCATTAAAACGCTACCTACTAGGTTGATAACTAAGAGGGAGAGGTAGGATTGCCCGAGCTGTTGGAGATAGGGATTGCGTGAAGCATAACGAAGAACGACAATAGAAGCGAACATCCCGTAGAGGGCAGTTGAAGCACCCGCGGTAATAGCATTAGGGCTAAAAACGAGGACAAAGAGATTCCCCATCATACCTGATAGAAGGTAGATAAAGAAAAACTGTTTGGAGCCAAAGATCTGCTCCATCTGACGTCCCAAAAAGTAGAGGGACAGCATATTAACAAAAAAGTGCTGCAAGCCAATATGGACAAAGGTGGCCGAGAATAAGCGCCAGATTTGTTCAGGCATGGCCTTGATTGCTGGGGGATAAACAGCTCCGAATTTATACAAGGTGGCTGCGCTTGTGTAATTGAAACCACTGGTTAGAAACATGAGTACAAAAACCAGGGTTGTCACGAGGAGAAAGAAGCTCGTGGTGGGATAACGACGATCAAAAATCTCTTTCATAGATGAGTACCTCCTCAATTGGTATATCGTAGTGATCCGGTTGGAAATCCTGAATCTGGCATGGATAAAGCGTACTAATGGTATGGCCCGAGAAATGCTCTAAGTAGCGATCGTAATAGCCACCACCGTAACCAACCCGATAACCAGAAGTATTGAAAGCTAATCCAGGAACATGGATCAAGTCAATCTGAGACGGCTCAAAGACAATAGTTTTCCCCTGTGGTTCAAGAAGTCCAAAAGAATTTCTTTCGAGTTTCTCTGGTTCATATAGAACAAAGTCCATTTTCCCATGTGGATAAGTTTTGGGAATGAGGATAGTCTTTCCATCTTTTTGAGCTTGTTCGATGAGTTCAGCTGTCTGAAATTCATGGGGAAAAGACAGATAAGTGGCGATGTTTTTTGATTCCTTATAGAATGGATGTTGAAGGAGCTGCTCTGTGAGCCAAGCGTTCATGCTCTGCTTTTCTTCTTTGGATAGAGACTTAAGTCCTTGCAAGACCTGTTTGCGTAGGGCTTTTTTCATAGTTTACTCCGCAGCTTTCTTGGCTAAAAAGCTTGATACAGCGTCAACACCGATAGCTAGAGCTTCTTCCTTAGGACTCATCTTTGGATGGTGAAGAGCATAGGGACTATCAATACCTAGCCAGAACATGACCCCAGGAACCTTGGAGAGAAGGTAACCGAAGTCTTCCCCTGTCATGGCAGGTTCGATATCGATTAGTTCAATGCCCTCTTTTTCATCAAAGAAAGTCATCAACTCCCGGGCTAATTCAGGGTTGTTTTCGACTGGCAAATAACCTCCCTGCTTGAGTCCAATCTCTACATCAATATCAAAAGCAGCTGCTACACCTTCAGCGATAGCTTTGACACGTTTTTGAACCAAGAGACTCATATTGTGTGTAAGAGCTCGAATGGTTCCATGCAGGAAGGCTGTATCAGCGATGACATTGTTGGTTGTCCCAGCTTGAAAAACACCAAAAGTGACGACAGCTCCCTCGATAGGATCGACGTTACGGCTGACAACCGACTGAACTTGGGTCACAAAATAGCTAGCTGCAACCAGAGCATCGTTGGCTTCATGTGGAAAAGCAGCGTGACCACCTTTACCATTAAAGCGAATCTTGACTTCGCAAGTGCCCGCAAAGAGTGTATGGGTATTGGTCGCAATCTGTCCAACTTTTAAGTCTGGACGAACATGAAGTCCATAGAATTGGTCAGGCAACCAGTCACCAAAGGCATCATCTTCATACATGAGCATACCGCCTGCCTCATTTTCTTCCGCAGGTTGAAAGAGAAAGAGGAGGTTGTTTTTTGGTTGTTTTTCTAAAGCACGTTCGAGACTTCCAAGTGCAATGGTCATATGAAAATCATGCCCACAAGCATGCATGCGGTCTGGATGTTGAGAGGCAAAAGGAAGGCCTGTTTGTTCAACAATTGGGAGGCCATCAATGTCTGTCCGCCAACCGATGGTACGTTCTGGCTGACTTCCTTGTAAGTAAACTAAAATACCAGTTCGCCAGGTACGAATCTGAACAAAATCCTTGTCAGCTGTTAATTTCTCAATGACATTGAGTAAATAAGCGTGAGTCTTGAATTCTTCTAAACCAATCTCAGGAATTTGGTGAAGATCGCGTCGAGTCTGAATCAAATCTAACATATCTATTTTCCTTTTACTAATATGATAAAGAGGCTGGAAAAGTTTCCGCCTCTGTTACTATTTACAAGGTGCGAAGCGCATCTTCTAGCGCTGTTTTTTGTTGGGTTTTGCTATCGATTTCTTTGATAACACGAGCTGGAACGCCTGCTACCACAACATTTTCTGGAACATCTTGAGTAACGATGGCACCTGCAGCGACAACAGAACCACTACCAATCTGAACACCTTCGATAACTACAGCGTTAGCACCGATGAGAACATTGTCACCGACACGGACAGGCTCAGCACTAGCTGGCTCGATGACACCTGCAAGAACAGCACCTGCACCTACGTGACTATTTTTACCGACAATAGCACGTCCACCTAAAATAGCTCCCATATCAATCATAGTGCCAGCACCGATTTCTGCACCGATATTGATAACAGCTCCCATCATGATAACAGCGTTGTCACCAATCTCAACTTGGTCACGGATGATAGCGCCTGGCTCGATACGAGCATTGATATCACGTTTATCAAGGAGAGGTACAGCTGAATTGCGGGCGTCTTGTTCAACAACATAGTCCTTGTTTTCTGTAAGTCCTTCAAGAAGTGGAGCGATATCTTTCCAGTCTCCAAAAAGAACATTCCCAAGCTTGATAACAGAAGCAGGGATGGCTCCATCAAGTTGCCCTTCAAAGGTCACTTTTACACTTGTCTTTTTTTCAGCATTAGCGATAAATTGGATAATTTCTTGTGCATTCATTTTTGTAGCAGTCATAGGTGTCTCCTCACTCTTTGTAATGCTTACTATTCTACCAAAAAAGGCTTCAATTTTGAAGCCTTAAGTGTTAAAAGAGGATTCTTTCAGTTTATCTTTTGATTCTTCAATGGATAAGAAGATCATGGGAATAATAATCAAGATCATAGCCAGAAGAAGATACCCATCTAGGACCAGACCTAGAAATAGAACACTTAGAATAGCTGATGACAAAGGTTCGCTTGCACTGACGACTGACACCACCAAAGGAGAAACGAGCGAGACAGCTTTCATGGATAGGAAGAAAGCAAAGGCTGTTCCCAAAAAGGCAATGGTCAAACAAATCAAGATACTCACCCAATCAAGCTGAAAGCTAATTCTATAAACAGGATAGAGAAAATTACTAAAGAGTCCAGCCAGCAACATTCCCCAACCAACAGTTGGCACAAAACCGTATTTTTTAGCAAATGGCTGGGGCAAGATAACATTAAACATAACTCCCAGAGCACTGAGAAGCCCTGTCAGCAATGCGAGGGGAGTGATGGATAGTTTAGACAGATCGCCTTTAGTAGCCATCAGAAAGACTCCGAGCATAGCAGTCAAAACATAGAAAATTGCTTTTTTAGAAGCTTTTTTCTTGTAGATAAGACGGTTGTATATGAGAATGAAAACAGGACTTATAAATTGTAGGATAGTTGCCGTTGTTGCATTAGAGTATTCTACACAGAGATAGAAGAAATACTGAACAGAGAAAATTCCTAAGATAGCATAAGCCAGAAAAGGTAGATAATTGTTGCGGTTTCTCCAAAGGTCGAATAACTGTGAACGGAACTTAAAGCCGGACAAGATGAGTACGAAACCACCTGCAAGACTTAGTCGCATAGAAGTAATCCAACCAGAGGAGACTGGATAATGCGTAAAGAAGAATTCTCCTAAAATGCCACAAATACCCCATATTAATCCGGAAAGGAGGGAATATATGGTTCCCTTGAAAATATTTTTTTGATAGTGATTCATATAAAAGTCGAGTTAGGTGACATACTCTTGATAATAGGTATGTTAGCGTTGGGACCTATTCGAAGAAGAGCTGTTATTATTTTTATCTTTATCCTTATCCTTATCTTTATCCTTATCCTTATCTTTATCCTTATCCTTATCCTTGTCTTTATCTTTATCTTTATCTTTGTTGTCTTGTTTTATTAAATTTCCAACAATCGTATTCCAAGCTTTTTGGTAATCAGAGTCACTTCCACCAATAGCAAATCGGTAGGTAGTAGTCGGAGCACCAGCTTGGTTAGCCCAGTAACTTGTTACCATTTCTCCAGTAACGTCAATCTCTTTGCCGTTGATAGTGACCTTACCAGGCTTCTGTCCAGTAGACTTAAGGACTTGAGAAGATGTTACACTTGAATCAAGGCTGAAACGCTCAGTTCCCCAAGCAGAAGGAGAAGCTTGTTGAATAGCGTTTACGAGGTGGGCCATATACTTAGCATTACGATAATATGCGCCTTTGGCTAACGGACTGTTATCATCATGACCAATCCAACCACCAAGAGTCAATCGAGGCGTTGAAAGCATGAGCCACATATCACCTTCCTCGTTAGTTGTACCAGTTTTCCCAATCCAATCAGCACCTGCTAGACTGGAATTTATGCTATAAAGATCGCTTTGGAAACTTGTAGTTATCCGGGATGAAAGTACATCTCTTAGTAGACTTTGCATAATGGTTGCAGTAGCTTTTGAGTAGACTTGAACAGGTTCGTCTTTATGTTCATAGATAACTTCTCCACTGCTTTTTTCGATTTTCGAAATCATGTATTTTTTATGGTAAACACCATTGTTGGCCAAGGTTTGGTATCCGTTTGTATGTTGAGCTACAGTAACTTCAATTCCTCCTCCCATAGGAAGACTTTCAATACCGTATTCTGGGATTTCATACCCCATTTTTTCCATATAGGAGCGGACATCAACTCCTTTTTCACGAAGCATACGATAAGTCCAGTAGGCCGGGATATTCCAGGAATAATTGAGAGCTTCCTTTAGGTTTATCATAGCTGTTCCCGGACTGTTGACGTGCATGATCGGAGTTCCGTTGGCAAAGTTCGTTGGATAGTTTGATAGGATGCTAGCACTTCCCATCAAGCCTTGGTCAATAGCAATACCATAGGCTAAGATAGGTTTGGTAGTCGAAGCCGGAGATCGCTTTGTGTCAAAGGCGTGATTATTTTGATTGCTTTGGTAATCTCGTCCTCCTACAAATCCTATGATGGCTCCTGTTTTATTATCCATTAAGACATTTCCGACTTCAGGTTGACCACTACTATCATTTAGAAGGTAGCTATAGTTTGCCATTGCATTTTGCATTGCATTATGGATCGTTTTATCGATTGTAGTAGTGATACGGTAACCACCATTTTGAATTTCTTTTTCAGCCAATTCACGATAAGATCTTTGAATAGATTCGTTCTTAAGCTCTTGTTCGGAAACGTTATCTTTTTTGACCAGATAATCATACATGACATTAGTCGCTTCATCAAGTGCAGTGAAGTAAAGATAACCCTTAGCTGTTAGGTTTACACTTTCTGCTGGCAAGAAGTCTTGCTTAATGTCATATGCTATATAGGTTTCGTAGTCTTCCTGACTGAGCACTCCAGTTCTATACATATTGTAGAGAACATCTTTGGAACGCTTGATTCCGAGTTCCATATCCTCTTCACTCTTCATCTCACCAGTCGCTTCATAAGGGGAGTAAGAGATAGGACTTTGTGGTAATCCTGCTATAAAGGCTGCTTGAGGGATTGTTAGCTGATTTGCATCAACCCCAAAAATACCTTTGGCTGCTTGTTGAGCCCCTGCAATATTTTGACCTTTATTGTTACGGCCAAATGGAGCAACGTTGAGATAAGTTGTCAAGATTTCATCCTTGCTCATTGCTCGCTCTAAAGCCAAGGCATCCACAATTTCACTAGCTTTACGAGCGAGTGTAGGGGCATCACCAACAACTTGTTGTTTGATGAGCTGTTGTGTCAGAGTAGATCCACCGCTCGAAGAACCAAGACCGATAAAGTTTCCTAGACTAGCACGAATAACAGCTTTAGGAACGACACCATTGTGTTCTGCAAAATGTTCATCCTCTGTTGCAACGATAGCCTGCTTGAGATTGTCTGAAATAGCGTCCGACGCAACAGATGTTCGCAGAAGATCGCTCTCAATAGCACCGATCATGGATCCGTCAGCATAGTAAATCTCAGAGATGGATGAAATATCATTCACCTGTTTGATCAGATCCTCCGTCTGAGGAACGGTTACTTTGTCAAATAGAGAAACCGCATAACCGAAAACAACCCCAGTGCCCAAAAGTCCACCAAGAAAGGCGATGATAAAAAGGGTATTAAAGGTTGCCTTGATTCCCAATAAGATATTAGCAAAGATTGTCCAGATATTGGTCTTTGTTTGTGTTTTCTCCTTAGAAGTTTTAGGACCAATTTTGGTCAAATCTATATTTTTTAGTTTTGTTTTTAGAGACTGAAGGAAAGCCAGTCCTTTTTCTTTAAGTTCTAACAATTTATTCTTCATTTCTTTCCTCACTTCTTATTATTATACCATAAAAGCATCTATTGCAAGAAATTAGGCTTAGACAAGATTTGGAGGTGTTTAGGCAGCAAAAAAACCAGGAACATTTTGAACCTGGTTTCATCAATTATTTATCTTCTGAAAGTTCTTTTCCAAGATCAATCAAGTAGTCTTTCAAGTGCTCTTTGACTTGAGGATGTTTCAGGGCGTATTCGATAGATGTCTTCATAAATCCAAATTTGTCTCCGACATCGTAACGAGAGCCTTTAAACTCACGAGCAAATACACGTTGAGTTTTGTTAAGTGTATCGATAGCGTCTGTTAGTTGGATTTCATTTCCGGCACCTGGTTTTTGCTTTTCAAGAATACCGAAAATTTCAGGTGTGAGTAGGTAACGACCGATGATTGCTAAATCACTTGGTGCATCTTCAGGAGCTGGTTTTTCAACGAAGGTTTCAACGCTGTAAAGTCCATCTTTTCCTTCACCTTGAGGAGCGATGACACCGTATGAAGAAACTTCATCGTGTGGTACAGGCATCACAGCGATAGTAGAAGCATGAGTCTTCTCATAATCATTCATGAGTTGCTTGGTCAATGGAACAGCTTTGTCATCAGTGATATCCATGAGGTCATCCCCAAGCATGACCACAAAAGGTTCGTTCCCGACGAAAGCTTTGGCTTGTAAAACGGCATCTCCGAGACCACGTGGGTGGGTTTGACGAATGAAGTGAAGACGCATACCAGTTGTTTCATCAACTAATTTCAAAAGATCAGTTTTTCCTTTTTCCTTAAGGTTGAATTCCAACTCAAAGTTTGAGTCAAAATGATCTTCGATGGAGCGTTTTGACTTCCCTGTTACAACAAGAATATCCTCAATTCCAGACTTGAGAGCTTCTTCAACGATAAACTGGATGGTTGGTTTATCCACGATTGGCAACATTTCTTTGGCCAAGGCTTTGGTTGCGGGTAGGAAACGAGTTCCAAGTCCTGCAGCAGGGATAACGGCTTTTCTAACTTTTTGCTTCATGAGCTTCCTTCCTAACGGTGATTATGACCACTCGTTTTCCGATTTGAACTCATTGCTCATAAGTTCAGCAACGGCATCCTTAATATTAACATTTTCATAAATAACTTGATAAATAGCTTGGGTGATAGGCATGTAAACGTCAAGTTCTTGTGCCAACTCGTAAGCAGCTTTGGTTGTTGAAATTCCTTCGATGACCATTCCCATATTGGCTTCGATATCTGCCAAGGCTTCGCCACGCCCAAGAGCATCACCTGCTCGCCAGTTACGTGAATGGACAGATGTTCCTGTAACAATCAAATCCCCAACTCCTGAGAGACCGCTATAGGTAAGTGGATTTGCTCCAAGTTGAACACCTAGACGTGTAATTTCTGCAAGACCTCGCGTGATAATCGCAGCTTTTGCGTTATCTCCAAAACCAAGACCGTGGAGAGCCCCTGCCCCAACAGCGATGATATTTTTTAGAGCTCCAGCTGTTTCAACTCCAATAACATCCGTATTTGTATATAGACGGAAGTAGTTGTTGCTAAAGAGTGATTGAACATACTGTGCTGTTTGCAGATTTTTTGAAGCTGCTGTAATCAAGGTAATGTCACGGACAATGGTTTCCTCAGCATGGCTAGGTCCAGAGACGACGACAATATCACTTCTTAATTCAGCAGGAATTTCTTCTTCCAAAACAGTAGAGAGACGTTTGTGGCTATCTGGTTCAAGCCCTTTGGAGGCATGCATAACAACCACTTTATGATCCAAAACAGCAGCGACTTGCTGAGCTACCAATCTGGTTACCTTGGTTGGTACCACAAACAAGATAGCATCAACACCCTTCAAGGTTTCTGCCAAATCATGATAGGCAACAATTTTTTCGTCTAATACAGCTTCTTTAAAATAACGTGTGTTAGTATGTTGTGTATTGATTTCATCAATTTGTTCAGGAATATTTCCCCAGATACGTACTTGGTGTCCGTTGTCATTGAGGACTTGTGACAAGGCAGTACCCCAAGAACCAGGACCTAAGACAGCGATGGTTTGTTTGTTCATATTTTCCTCCTTCTGAGAAAGCACTTTCCTATATTCTACCATAAAAAGGACTAACTTGCATTAATATTATTTATTAAGAATTAACTTATAGAGAGTATAAATAAAAAACAGCCAATAAGAAATTTGACTGTTTTTAGGAGAAAAACTAGAGTGTAATACTGTTGTTTTTAGAAATCTTCATAAATAGTAACAATGAAGTAACTGTCAAGACAGTGAGGATAGTTGACAAAGCAGCTGCCACGCCATAATTTCCACGAAGTACTTCAGTATAGATAGCTACGGTCATTGTTCTAGTTTTAACATTGTACAAGAGAATCGAAGTAGAAAGTTCCGAAATCATTGTTACCCATGATAGGATTGCACCTGAGATGATACCTGAAAGCATCATTGGGGTAGTGATTTTAGTAAAGGTATTGAGACGACTACTTCCTAAACTTTCTGCAGCTTCTTCAATGCTCGGAGAAATCTGTTGCAAGCTAGCTACTGAAGATCGAATAGTATATGGGAGTCTTCTTACAGATAAGGACATAATTAGGATAAAGGCTGTTCCGGTAATCATAAGGAAGCCACTTCCGAAAATACCTGTATTAAATGAAGAGATAAAGGCAATACCGAGAACGGTTCCTGGCACGATATAAGGTACCATACTAAGACTATCGATTAGATTGGTAAATAGGTTACGTTTACGAACTGCAAGGTATGAGATGAAGGTCGCAAAGACAACAACAAGAACCAAGGCAAGTAGAGGGATTCGAATAGTATTGAAAATAGCAGACCCCATACGGTTAAAGGCTGTCTTATAACTATTTAATGAGTATCCTTTAACAAATACCATACCGGATGTCTTAAGGAATGATGTATAAATCAAGTAAACTTGAGGTAATACAGAGAATAAGATAATGCCATAAACAGTCACATAAATAGCAGCCATCTTTCCTTTTGTCGTTTTCTTAGGTTCGATTGGATGAAGCGAGTTCATACTGAAGCTATAACGATTTGAAATGTACTTTTGGATGAGGAAGATAGCCAGTGCAATTGTAATAGCCATGATTGCTAAGGCAGATGCGAATGCTGAGTTGCCTCCAACTTCACTAATGAACTGTGTGTAGATTAACACTGGGAAGGTACGGTATCCCTCTCCAATCAACATTGGAGTACCAAAGTCAGAGAAAGCTCTCATAAATACCAGTAGGGCTGCTGCTAATAAAGTTGGGACCAAAAGAGGTAAAATGACTTTTACAATACGTTTAAAGCCAAAAGATCCCATGCTTTCCGCAGCTTCCAAGAGGGAATTGTCAATACTCTTCATAGTTCCAGCTACATAAAGGAAGACGAGAGGGAAAAGTTGGAGTGTAAAGACAAGTACAATACCTTTAAAGCCGTAGATATCAAAGCCTGGCAAATGTAGTGTGTTGGTTAGAAATTTTGTGATAACTCCGTTTCTACCAAGAAGTAGAATCCAAGAATAGGCACCTACAAAGGGAGCTGACATGGATGCGATGATAATCAAAATTTGTAAAAATTTCTTTCCCTTGAAGTCATACATTGAAAAAAGATAAGCTAGCAAGGTACCAACAACGACAGAAGTGATTGTGGCAGTTACAGAAACCTTAAAACTATTAATGAGTGTCTCAGAATAATAAGATTTGCTAAAGAATGTTACAAAATTTTCTAAAGAGAAACTACCTTCATGTATCAACGCTTGTTTTAATACAGTCACGATTGGGTAGACTAAGAAAACTAAGTATGTAAGGAAAATGAAGAAGGAAGATGCAGTCCAGATATTAAGTTTTTTACGCTCCATGGCTGACTCCTTTTATGAGATTCCGAGAACCATCTTCAGAGAAGACATTGAGTTTCTGAGTATTGATACGTAAACGAACATGATTTCCTTTTTCTAAATCTTCTTCGAATGTAGATTCTTCACTCACTTGAAGTTTTGGAGCAAATCCTGTTTCAATGAAGTATTCAGTATTCAAGCCAAGGTAAACGCTGTCGGTAATTGTTCCATCGATTGTGCCATTTTCATCACGGATAAATTCTTCGGGACGAATGCTGACACGAATATTTTGTTCTTCAACTTGGTCAAGATCTGGCATACGAAGAGAGTAGCCGTCTTCGAATACGATGTAAGCTCCATCAGCTTGCTTTTCTAAACGAGCAGGGATTATGTTTGTTCTACCGATAAAGGTTGCGACAAATTCGTTCTCGGGCTTGTGGTATAGCTCTTTTGGACGACCAATTTGTTGAATAACACCATCTTTCATAACCGCGATTTGGTCAGAAATGGCCATAGCTTCTTCTTGGTCGTGAGTTACATAGACAGTTGTAATGCCAACTTCGTGTTGGATTTCGCGAATGGCTTGACGCATATCTAGACGAAGTTTGGCATCTAGGTTACTGAGGGGCTCATCCATGAGGAGAACGCTTGGATTAACAGCTAAGGCACGTGCTAGAGCAACACGTTGTTGTTGACCACCACTAAGTTTATCTGGTTTACGATCAGCGTACTGGGCAATCTGCATCAACTCAAGGTATTTATTTGTTTGTTTGATGAGTTCGTCTTTCGGAACTTTCTTTTGCTTGAGTCCGAATGCTACGTTATCACGCACTGTCAAATGTGGGAAAATCGCATAGTTTTGGAAAACCATCCCAATATTTCGTTTGCTAGGTTCCATGTTATTAATTTTGGTATCATCAAAGTAGAATTCTCCTCCTTCGATACTGTTGAATCCAGCAATCATACGAAGCAAAGTTGTTTTCCCGCATCCTGAAGGCCCAAGGAGAGTGAAAAGGCTCCCCTTAGGAATTGTAACATTTAAATTTTCGATAACGGGTACATCATTGTAAATTTTCTTAGCATTAATAATTTTAATCTCGCTCATGGTCAACCCCTATTATTGTTTAGATTGGATATCTGTAAAGATTTCGTTGTATTTCTTAACAATGTCTGATTTGTTTTTGATGACATAGTCATAGTCTTCAGTTAGTGTTTTAATTTGTTCGATTGGTTTCATATTTTCGCTAGTTTTAGCATTTTTACGAACTGGACGATTAGTAGTTGTTGTACCAAGGGTGTCTTGGACTTCTTGTGAAATGATGAAATCGATAAATTTCTTAGCGTTTTCTTTATTTTTTGCGTTTTTGATAATAGCAGCACTTGCTGGTAAGAAAACAGTTCCTTCTTTTGGATAAACAACTTTAATGTTAGCACCGTCATTTAGAAGTTTAACTGCAGGATCTTCATATGAAAGACCAACAGCCATTTCTCCATCTGCCACTGCCTTATAAACACCAGATGAACTTGAACCGATTTTACCATCAATCAAGGTAAAGAGATCTTTGACATAAGTCCAAGCCTTTTCATCTGTATAACCACCTTGTGCTTGCAACATATTTGTGAGTTGAGCAAAGGCACTAGAAGAGTTAGCAGGGTCTGCAGTTGCGATTTTTCCTTTAAGTTCTGGTTTGATGAGGTCACTATATCCTTCAATATTCATACCCTTTGTCAAATCAGGGTTTACAATCAAAACGCTACCGTCCAAAGTATAAGGGGTTGAGTAACCAGTTGTATTTTGATATTCTTTGATAACATTCTCATTTTCTGGAGATACGTAATTTTCAAATAGCTCTCCGTGAGTAGCATATTGAGTATAAGAACCACCAAAGATGACATCTGCAACAGGTGCTTCTTTTTCAGATTCCAATTTTTTAAAGAGTTCACCAGTTCCTGCTTGAATGAGTTCAACTTTAATGCCATATTTTTCTTCAAAGGCAGGAATAGTTGCTCCAATCAAGCCCTCTGAGTTTGGTGAATAGACTACAAGAGTATCGCTTCCTCCATTTTCAGTTGCTTTATCTCCTGAAGCATCGTCAGAAGAGCAGGCAGTCAGCCCTAAAATAGCAAGTCCACAAGCAGCAAAATACATCCATTTCTTTTTCATGATGGATACCTCCAAAGTTTTGATAATACTATTGTAAAAAAATGTAAGCGTTTTTAAAACTCAGAATTCTATCCTAATAGGGTAAAATTCTCTACAAAAACGGAAGTAATCTTTTTGATTTTATAGCAGGGTTTGACAGTTAATCACTGGTAAGTCAAATTTTATTTTTTAGATTGGATATCTGTAAAAATGTCATTGTACTTTTTAAGAATAGCGGATTTGTTTTTAATGACATAATCGGAATCTTCAGTGGCAATATTGATTTCTGTCATAGACTTCATATTTTTATTGGTTCTAGCATTTTTACGAATGGGTCTGATGGTTGTTTCAGTTCCTAGCTTATCTTGGATTTCTTGAGAAAGGAGGAAATCGATAAATTTCTTAGCGTTTTCCATATGTTTGGCGTTTTTGACGATAGCCGCGTTACCAGGTAAAAAGACGGTTCCTTCTTTTGGATAAATGACTTTTACATCAGCCCCATCATTTAAGAGTTTTAAGGCAGGATCTTCATAGGTGAGTCCTACAGCCATTTCTCCATCGGCGACAGCTTTGTAAACATTCGAAGAGCTAGATGCAATTTTTCCATCTACTAGGGTAAATAGATTTTTCACATAGGTCCAAGCTTGTTCATTTTCGTATCCACCTTGGTCTACAAGCATGTTTGTTAGTTGTGCAAAGGCGCTAGAAGCATTACTTGGATCAGCAGTAGCGATTTTTCCTTTTAATTTAGGATTGAGTAGATCATTGTAGCCTTCAATTTTAATACCTTTTGTAAGAGATGAATTGGCAATGATGACACTGACATCAAGTGTATAAGGAGTGTAGAATCCAGTTTTATTTTGATATTCAGGGATTATCTGGTCGTTCTCTTGAGAAATATAAGGTTCAAAAAGATTTTCGTTAGAAGAGAAGAGGGCGTAGGAGCCTCCGAAAATGACATCCGCTACAGGAGCTTCTTTTTCTGACTCAGCTTTTTTAAACAATTCACCAGTGCTGGCTTGTACTAAATCAACCTTAATACCATATTTTTCTTCGAAGGCTGGGATTGTTTCTTCGATAAGGTCTTCAGGGTTAGGCGAGTAGACAACCAAAGTGTTATCTGAATCTTTTTCAGCGCTAGTTTCCGCTTCTATAGGTGAAGAACATCCTGACAAAGAAAGGAATATCCAGCTACAAGAGAGAAAGAATAGTATTTTTTTCATAAGTATTTCCTTTTTTACGAACATTTTTACTCTACTACTTGCTTAATATTTATAATTTGCAGAGTTCTACAGGATATAATAAAAACCTTAAAGAAATCTAAAACGGGAAATAGGAAATGGGTATCTCGATCAAGGATGGGGACACTGTAACTAGGATTTCGATGGTAATCCTCTTCAAAGCACGTCATTTTATCTGTGATCTCAAAGCTATGATTTGAGCAGCTTGTAGCGAGTTTCCTAGTTTGTTCTAGTATAAGTACAAAATAAAAAGATTGCCTGATTTGAGCAATCCTTTTACATCAATGGTTTTTATCCATGAGTTTTAATTCTTTTGGAGAAATATGGAGATATTTTTTAAAAACTTTGGCAAAATATTTATAGTCTGAAAATCCAACTTGTTCAGAGATATCGCTTAAGGGAGAATTAGGGGACTCAGCCATTTTATCTATAGCTTGCTTGAGGCGGTAGCGTAAGATATATTCATTTAGCGTCATTGGGAAGTCTTCTTTGATAACCTTATATAGATAACTTTCACTATATCCTAGATTCTCTGCAATGGTAGAAATGGTAAAGTGCATGCAGTAGTGTTGGTGCACAAATTCAAGAATTTGCTGAATGATTTGGTTTTGTGTATCAATTTGTTGGATAGAGGTGAGTAAAGTTTGATATTCTTCTAAAAAAGGAGTTTCTTGACGAGTGCTAACTCGTAATCGCAAAACAATTTTTTGAAGACATTCTGTCAACTCCTTGGTATCAATTGGTTTGGATAAGAAATCAACTGCTCCATATTGCATAGCTTTTTTAGCATTTTGAAAATCGTCATGACCAGATAGGATTACTTTTTCATAAGAGAGAGACTTTGTAGCTTCAAACATCATAAAAGCATCCATAATGGGCATGGTGATATCTGTCAGCACAATATGTGGTTTTAGTTTTTGAATCAGTTCCATCCCTTCTTGTCCATGACTAGCAGTTCCTACGACTTGAATGCCTAAAGCAGAGTAGTCAACGGCAATTTCAAGCCATTTTCGGATTAGGTGCTCGTCTTCGACAATGATTAGCTTAAACATGTGTTCTTCCTTTCGTAACAAATTTTACCCAAGTTTCACCTTGCGGGTTCACCCCTAAATCCAATTCGACAGTTTCAAAAAAGTTGTTCAATCGTTTGTAACTATTGACAATACCGTGCTGTGTATGTGGACTGTTTAGAGATTCTAAAATATGGAGGCGTTCTTGTTTGGTTAGACCGCCAGCATTATCCTTAACGATAAAGGTCAGTGCTTCCTGATCTTGAGTGATATGGATAGAGATAGCAAGGTCGATACGATACTGTCTTCCATATTTTAGAGCATTTTCTACAAGCGGTAATAGGAAAAGTTTCGGAACGGTTTGGGAATATAGACTTTGAGAACAGTCAATTTGATAAGAAAATTGTTCAAAACGAATTTGATGAATCTTTAGATAAGCTTCGATAATTTCTAAGTCCTGTCCAAGAGTTGTCTCTTTCTCTAATTCAGTCACACTGTATCGCAAGATACGCGTGAGATTTTGAATCAGGTCTTGTGTGAGAGCTGCATCCATTAAAGAAGTGATCTTAATCGTCTCAAGTGTATTGTAGAGAAAATGAGGATTGAACTGAGCTTCTAGCATCTTTCTTTCAAAAACCCATTTTTCCTTCTCGATAGTTAACATCTTTTGATGAAGCTCGTCCAACTCCTGCAGCATATCGTTAATTTTCTCAGCTATCAGTTCAAATTCATCCTCAGTATGGAGAGTAAGTTTCTTTTCTTTTTTCTTAGGAATTTCATGTAATTGAAAGACTAAACTTTCAATAGGACCAGCATTATGGGTTGCGATTTTATGGGCAATTCTTCTAGCCTGCCAAAAATATAATAGAAAGATACAAAGTGTTAGTATGGAAGCAAGGCTAAGTAAGCTAGGAATAGGAAAGAATGATTGGAAAGTGTAAATTGAAAAAATTGAATCAACTTTACGTTTTTCAATCAAAATTGGATTTTCAACGAACCAATGTGTTTTTGAACGGAGCGATTTCTCATCAAATTTTTCCAGAGTTGATTGTGTGAATTGATTGGTATTGCTCGAGTATATATTACCGAAAGTGTCTGTGATGACGTATTTTGAATTAATCAAGGGGATGCTTGACACAAAGTCGTTCTCATTCACAAAGGAAATACTGTAAGCTTGTACTCGCTGGTTGTGAACTATGGGCATAATAAAGACAGCATAATGTTGCTTGTCCATCGATAGAGCAACTTTCTCTGAAATGGATCCTTGGGTAGTGTTTTGAATTAATAATTTTAAATAATAGGGAGCTAAAAGAGTTTCTTTATGATTGCGATTGGTGCTAAATAAAAGTTCGCCAGTCTCATCGAGAATGACAAAATCAGAACTGAGTTTTAGTTGAGCTTTTGTTTCATAAAATAGACTAAATAATTCTCTATCAGTGTGTTTACCTTCTATAAATTCTGGAACCATTTTTTTATTCATGGTTTCCAATAATTCATAATTTGCTTGTTTCATGTCTTGAACATGTTGAGAAATTTGTTGAGTATCCTTAGCTAGTTGCTGCTTTTGAAGGAAATAGGAAAATCCAAATAGAAGGATAAGGAGTAAGAGAGAAGTCGCTAGGGCAGCTAAAGAACTACGGTGAATAATCTCTTTTTGGAGAGAATTTTTGAAAGAATGGGGCATAATTCACCTCTTTGGGAAGAGTCTGTTAAAGTAAGTATAGCAGTATTAAAAATGGAAGGCAAGGTCAAAAAAGAAAAGAGTTAAGAATAAAGAGGCTAATTCCCTCTAAAAATGGTATAATAGGAGCATCACGAAAATTGGAGAGACAGCATGAGTTTTTACAATCATAAAGAAATCGAGCCTAAGTGGCAAAAATACTGGGCTGACCATCATACTTTTAAGACAGGAACAGATGCTTCAAAACCGAAGTTTTATGCACTCGACATGTTCCCTTACCCATCTGGAGCGGGTCTTCACGTAGGACACCCAGAAGGGTACACAGCAACAGATATCCTTAGCCGTTTCAAACGTGCGCAAGGCTACAACGTCCTTCACCCAATGGGATGGGATGCCTTTGGTTTACCTGCAGAGCAATACGCTATGGATACTGGTAATGACCCAGCAGAATTCACAGCGGAAAACATTGCCAACTTCAAACGCCAAATCAATGCGCTTGGCTTCTCTTACGACTGGGATCGTGAAGTCAATACGACAGATCCGAACTACTACAAGTGGACGCAATGGATTTTCACCAAGCTTTACGAAAAAGGTTTGGCTTATGAAGCTGAAGTGCCAGTAAACTGGGTTGAAGAATTGGGAACAGCTATCGCCAACGAGGAAGTTCTTCCAGATGGAACATCTGAGCGTGGTGGCTATCCAGTTGTTCGTAAACCAATGCGCCAATGGATGCTTAAAATCACGGCCTATGCAGAACGCTTGCTCAATGACTTGGATGAGTTGGATTGGCCAGAATCTATCAAGGACATGCAACGCAACTGGATTGGGAAATCAACAGGTGCTAACGTAACTTTCAAGGTAAAAGGAACAGACAAGGAATTCACCGTCTTTACAACTCGTCCGGATACCCTCTTTGGTGCGACCTTCACTGTTTTGGCGCCTGAACATGAACTAGTAGATGCCATCACAAGCCCAGAACAAGCTGAGGCTGTAGCGGACTACAAACACCAAGCTAGCCTTAAATCAGACTTGGCTCGTACAGACCTTGCCAAGGAAAAAACAGGGGTTTGGACTGGAGCTTATGCGATCAACCCTGTCAATGGTAAAGAAATCCCAATCTGGATTGCGGACTATGTTCTTTCTAGCTACGGAACAGGTGCTGTTATGGCCGTACCTGCCCACGATGAGCGTGACTGGGAATTTGCTAAACAGTTTGGTCTTCCAATCGTAGAAGTCTTGGAAGGTGGCAACGTTGAAGAGGCTGCTTACACAGAAGATGGCCTTCACGTCAACTCTGATTTCTTGAACGGTCTCAACAAAGAAGAAGCGATTGCTAAAATCGTGTCTTGGCTAGAAGAAAAAGGCTTTGGTCAAGAAAAGGTTACCTACCGTCTTCGTGACTGGCTCTTTAGCCGTCAACGTTACTGGGGTGAACCAATCCCAATCATTCATTGGGAAGATGGGACTTCAACAGCCGTTCCAGAAAGTGAATTGCCACTTGTCTTGCCAGTAACCAAGGACATCCGCCCTTCAGGTACTGGTGAAAGCCCATTGGCTAATTTGACAGACTGGCTCGAAGTGACTCGTGAGGATGGAGTGAAAGGTCGTCGTGAAACCAATACTATGCCACAATGGGCGGGTTCAAGCTGGTACTACCTTCGCTATATCGACCCACATAACACAGAGAAATTGGCTGATGAGGACCTCCTCAAACAATGGTTGCCAGTAGATATCTACGTAGGTGGGGCAGAACACGCCGTGCTTCACTTGCTTTACGCTCGTTTCTGGCATAAATTCCTCTATGATATCGGTGTTGTTCCAACTAAAGAGCCATTCCAAAAACTATTTAACCAAGGAATGATTTTGGGAACAAGCTACCGTGACCACCGTGGGGCTCTTGTAGCGACTGATAAGGTTGAAAAACGTGATGGTTCCTTCTTCCATGTGGAAACAGGGGAAGAATTGGAGCAAGCACCAGCCAAAATGTCTAAATCCCTCAAGAACGTTGTCAATCCAGACGACGTAGTGGAACAATACGGTGCCGATACCCTTCGTGTCTATGAAATGTTCATGGGACCACTCGATGCTTCCATCGCTTGGTCTGAAGAAGGTCTGGAAGGAAGCCGTAAGTTCCTTGACCGTGTGTACCGTTTGATTACAAGTAAAGAAATCGTTGCGGAAAACAATGGCGCTCTAGACAAGGTTTACAATGAAACCGTTAAATCTGTCACAGAGCAAATCGAGTCTATGAAATTCAACACAGCCATTGCTCAACTCATGGTCTTTGTCAATGCGGCTAACAAGGAAGATAGACTCTATGTGGATTACGCTAAAGGCTTTATCCAATTGATTGCCCCATTTGCGCCTCACTTGGCAGAAGAACTCTGGCAAACTGTCGCAGAAACAGGCGAGTCTATCTCTTATGTAGCTTGGCCAACATGGGACGAAAGTAAATTGGTTGAAGACGAAATCGAAATCGTCGTTCAAATCAAAGGTAAAGTCCGTGCTAAACTCATGGTTGCTAAAGACCTTTCACGCGAAGAGCTGCAAGAAGTCGCTCTCTCTGATGAAAAAGTCAAAGCAGAGATTGATGGCAAGGAAATCGTGAAAGTGATTAGTGTTCCTAATAAACTCGTTAATATTGTTGTGAAATAAAAAATGAATCCTTCAGAGTAGAATCTGGAGGATTTTTTATCGAAAAATATAATTCTATTCCCACTATCGCACCACTTAACCTGGCATTTTAACCACTTGTCTTCGAAAGCCGTTTTTCCGACGACTTTTTTGTTAGACTAAATGTGTCAGAAGGAGGGAGAAATATGATTTTACAAGCTAAACATTTAACCAAACGGTACGGCAATTACACGGCTGTTGACGATATTCAGTTACAGTTTGAAAAAGGAAGTTTCAATGCTATTTTGGGCCCCAACGGTGCAGGAAAATCAACAACTATTTCCATGTTAATCGGTTTGAAAGAAGCAACACAAGGTCAGGTTCTATATGCACCAAATACGAAAATCGGAGTTGTTTTTCAAGCTAGTGTACTGGACGAGATGTTGACAGTTAGGGAAAATCTCACGATTCGTGCCCAACAGTATAAGGGGATTGAAGCAAATCGTGTTGAGGACTTGATCCATCAACTGGGTTTGACTGCTTTCCAGAAACAACTCTATGGAACTTTGTCAGGTGGGCAAAAGCGTCGAGTTGATATTGCGCGTGCTCTTCTTTCGCAACCAGATATCCTTTTCTTGGATGAGCCAACAACGGGACTCGATATTCAGACCCGCAAATCTATCTGGGATCTCCTGTATCGACTACAAAAGGATGAAGGGATGACCATTGTTTTAACGACGCATTATCTGGATGAAGCTGATGAAGCGGATCAGATCTATATCGTTGATCATGGAAAAGTGATTGCGCAAGGTTCTGCGACAGCTATCAAGAGTCAGTATGCATCTAATATCCTAAAAATTCGTTTTAAAGAAATGAGGGACTTAGAAAAATGGCTACAGACTGAAATGACAGTAGAAGCAGAAAATGAGTTGGAATATCTTTTTTATCCAAGGACATCACAGGAAGCCATTGAATATTTGGCAAAAGTTCGAGAAGAAATTGATTCTTTTGAGTTTCGCCCAGGTACTATGGATGATGCCTTTATCGCTCTAACAGGAAGAGAGGTTCGCTAATGTTAGCTTTATTGAAACGGAACTTTACCTTATATTTTCGTAATCGTTCAGGAGTGTTTTTCTCATTATTGGGGGCATTGATTTCCTTCCTCCTTTATATCATTTTTCTGCAGAAAAACTTGACGGATTCTTGGTCCCAACTCCCTGATAAAACGAGCCTTTTAAATAATTGGCTGATGGGTGGAACCTTGGCTGTGACTGGGATTACAACCAGTTTTACGGCTCTTACACAAATGGTGCAGGACCGTGAACATCAAGTAGATCAAGATCTATTTTTGACAGATTTAGGTAGCTGGGGCTTACAGGTCTCCTATCTAATCAGCAGTATTGTCATTTCTTTTGTGATGCAGTTGTTTATGTTTGTAGTGATGAGCCTGTATTTTCAGGAGGTCCCAGTTTGGAGTCATCTAGCAGAAGTGGCTTTGATCATGTTGCTCAGTAGTGTGCTTTCTAGCTTGGTCAATGCTATTTTGATTCACCGATTTCAATCTGTGGATAGTCTTGGAAAGCTAGCCACCATAGTGGGAACAGCTTCTGGATTTCTAGTGGGGACTTATGTCCCTCTAGGAGTGTTGCCTAACTTTGCTCAACTTCTTATGAAGTGTACACCTGCAACCTATATTGCCTCTCTCTATCGACAAGTCTTTATGAAAGAACAACTAGCAGATACCTTTGCCGGGAATAGCGATTTATTAGCAGAATTTCAAGAAAAAATGGGGATCGAGTTAAAATGGCAGGAGCTGTTGACAAAGGAGCAGACTTATCTTATAGTGGTAAGTATCAGTCTCGTAGCTATCCTTCTTTGGCTTTTATTGGTTAAAGTGTCTAGCAAGAGAAAATAAAGATATATGGGAGTAAAGATGAAGATTCATTTTGAGATGACCCCAGAATTTTCAGAAAAAGACCCTCACATTCTCATTCAGGCAGCTCAGTTGACTGACCAAGCTCGAGAAGTGATGGATTATTTAGAACAATTTTCAACTGTCAATCAGGTTGTGATTCCCATCCGAACAGATGATAAATTGGTCATGGTGAAGATTGAAGAGATTATCATGGCGGATATTGATAAAAATGTATTAACCATTTATACCGTTGATGGGTTTTATAGGACTAAGGAAACCTTAATAAACTTTCAAAATCGGATTAATCGCCGGAATTTCCTTCAGATATCTCGTCATGCCATTATCAATATTGACCATTTAGAATCATTATCGGATAGTTTTTCAGGCAATATGATGGCTAAGTTGACACGGGGCATAAAATCTAGTGTGAGTCGAAAATATGTCAAATCCTTAATGGATTATTTAGGTTTATAGGAGGAAATGATGAAACGCTTGATAGCTTATTTTGTAACAGGTATGCGGACAGGCTCCTTCTTTTATTTGGGATTGGTTTTGCTAGCTCATATTTTCCCTAGCATTATCTATCCAACACTTAATAGTAGGAATATTTTAGCTATTTTTTTGATGAGTGGGATCATGGGAATTTTGTCAGTTATGATTGAAGAACTAGAATTTCTAACTTATAGCGTACGCGTGGTCTTGCATTTACTAGTGACAGCTGTCATTTTAGTTTTGACCTGCCTATTTTTTGGCTGGGGAGTTGCTTTGCTCAGGCCTGTCAATTGGCTTATCTTCTTGTTGATTTATGGACTTATCTGGCTCTATCAAATCTGGGAAACCTACAAACAAACTCAGAAGATTAACCAAGCTCTAAAAGATAAACGAAAGCATGTCGCAAGTTTAGAATCTTAAGCATTCCAGTAGATTGATTCTTGGTTCCAATTCTCACTAAATTGTGGTATAGTAACTCCAGAAATGAAAACAGTAAGGAGAAAACAATGCCAGTAAATGAATACGGTCAGATGATTGGGGAACCTGTAGATGATACGCCTGGAGTTTTGCCTTCACTTGTACGGATAGAAGGGCGATATACGATTATAGAAGCTCTATCGGTGGAAAAGCATGCGGAGGATTTATTAGCTGTCTATGGTCCGGATAGCCCTCGTGAGATGTGGACCTACCTCTTTCAACCACCAGTAGAAAATTTCGAAGAATTAATAGTTGCTTTAAAGCAAATGATTGAGCGAAAGGATCGCTTTTACTACGCGATTATCGATAAAGCAACTGGTAAAGCTTTAGGGACTTTTTCTCTGATGCGCATTGACCAAGCCAATCGCGTCATTGAAGTGGGAGCAGTGACCTTTTCTCCGGCTCTCAAGCACACAAGAATGGGGACAGAAGCCCAGTTTTTATTAGCCCGTTATGTTTTTGAAGAGCTCAATTATCGACGCTATGAGTGGAAGTGCGATGCTCTTAATCTTCCATCTAGAAAAGCAGCAGAGCGTTTGGGTTTTATCTATGAGGGGACCTTCCGCCAAGCTGTTATCTATAAAGGTCGCACCAGAGATACGGATTGGTTGTCTATGATTGATAAGGACTGGCCAAAGGTTAAAGCCCGTTTTGAAGCGTGGTTGTGCCCTGAAAATTTTGATGAAGAAGGCAATCAGTTGAAATCTCTTAGAGAATGTTAGAAAGGTTTGCTATGATTAACATTACAAAAGAAACATCTGTTTCAATTGATGACGTCTTACATCTCTACCAGGCAGTTGGCTGGACAAACTATACCAACCAACCACAGATGTTGGAGCAATCTTTAGCTCACTCATTGGCTATTTATGTTGCTCGTGATGGTGAGAAAATCGTTGGTTTAGTTCGTCTGGTTGGGGATGGTTTTTCATCGGTTTTTGTCCAGGATTTGATTGTTTTACCTAGCTATCAGCGCCAAGGAATTGGCAGCGACTTGATGAAAGAGGCTTTAGGGGATTACAAAGACGCCTACCAAGTCCAACTGGTAACAGACCAAACAGAGAAAACCTTGGGATTTTACCGTTCCTTAGGGTTTGAAACCTTATCTACTTATGATTGTACAGGGATGATTTGGGTGGACAGAAAAAAATTACAATAAATCTTTTCACTTAAGTTAACTTTAAGTCTTCTCTTGTATCATATAGTTATTAAGTAAAGACCTCCTAACTTTATTTAATAAAAATCCTAAACTTTTCTTTTTCATAATAATCTCCCTAAAGAAGCCACCAAATCAGGTGGCTTTTTTGTTTGTCTACTAGATTTTTGCTATAATAGGAACATGAGTAGAATTTTAGATAATGACATCATGGGTGATGAGGAGTTGGTAGAACGTACCCTCCGTCCCCAATATTTACGTGAATATATCGGTCAGGACAAGGTCAAGGATCAGCTTCAAATCTTTATCGAAGCAGCTAAAATGCGTGACGAGGCGCTGGACCATGTTCTTTTGTTTGGTCCTCCAGGACTCGGGAAAACAACTATGGCTTTTGTTATTGCTAATGAACTGGGAGTCAATCTCAAGCAAACTTCTGGTCCTGTCATCGAAAAAGCAGGTGATCTGGTAGCGATTTTGAATGACTTGGAGCCTGGAGATGTGCTCTTTATTGACGAGATTCATCGCTTACCCATGTCGGTAGAAGAAGTGCTTTACAGTGCTATGGAAGACTTCTACATTGACATCATGATTGGTGCGGGAGAAGCTAGCCGTAGTGTCCATCTAGACTTGCCACCATTTACCTTGATTGGTGCGACCACTCGAGCAGGAATGCTTTCAAATCCTCTCCGAGCTCGTTTTGGGATTACAGGTCACATGGAGTACTATAACCATGCTGACTTGACAGAGATTGTCGAGCGGACGGCAGATATCTTTGAGATGGAAATTACCCACGAGGCAGCTTCCGAGTTAGCTTTACGCAGTCGTGGAACTCCTCGTATTGCTAATCGTCTTCTCAAGCGTGTGCGTGACTTTGCCCAGATTATGGGCGATGGCTTGATTGATGATGTGATTACGGATAAGGCCTTGACCATGCTGGATGTAGACCATGAAGGCTTGGACTACATTGACCAAAAAATTCTTCGCACCATGATTGAGATGTACGGTGGTGGTCCTGTCGGTCTAGGCACTCTTTCGGTCAATATTGCGGAAGAGCGTGAGACGGTAGAGGATATGTATGAACCTTACCTGATCCAGAAAGGTTTTATCATGCGGACACGGTCTGGACGGGTCGCGACAGCTAAGGCCTATGAGCATTTGGGGTATGAATACATTGAAAAATAAAGCTGAAATCTTAGATTTTTTCAGAGAAAATCCTGACATGATGGCCATTCTGACCATCATCCGAGACCTGGAGTTGAAAGATTCCTGGTTGGCGGCAGGTTCGGTCCGAAATTTTATCTGGAATATCTTATCAGATAAACCAGTTTTTGACCGTGAAACGGATGTGGATGTGATTTTCTTTGACCCAGATGTCAGTTATGAAGAAACGCTGGCAATAGAAAACAAGTTGAGAGAGGACTTTCCCCAGTATCAATGGGAGCTGAAAAATCAAGTCTATATGCATCAACATAGTCCCCATACGCCTCCGTATAGAAATTCCTGTGATGCCATGAGTAAATATCCTGAGCGCTGTACGGCGATAGGTCTTCGTTTGCATGCTGATGCAAGTTTAGAGCTCTTTGCTCCTTATGGTTTGGAGGATGTTTTCAACTTTCAGGTTCGTCCGACTCCTCATTTCTTAGAGAATGAAGACCGGATGAAGCTCTATCAAACTCGATTCTCCAAGAAAAATTGGCAGGATAAATGGAAAAATCTCACATTTAAACTAACTTAAGGAAACTTTAAGTTAGGAGCTGTATACTTGTCTCATAAGTTAAGAATACCTTAACTTAAACTCCTAAAACTTTTTCATAATAATCTCCCTATAAAAAATTAAGTCGCCCAATCAGGCGGCTTTTTTTGTTCTAAGGGCAAGAACTTTCATGATATAATAGTTTTATGAGATTAGATAAATTTTTAGTAGCCTGCGCTGTTGGGAGTCGGACTGAGGTCAAAAACTTTCTCAAGTTAGGGCGCGTGACGGTCAATGGCAAGAAAGAAAAATCTGCCAAGTTGCAAATTGATGAAGAGAAAGATGAGATTCGCTTTGATGGGCAAAAGCTAGACTACGAGGAGTTTGTTTACTATATGATGAACAAGCCCCAAGGAGTTATCTCAGCAACTGAGGATCCAAAACACAAGACAGTCTTGGATTTGATGGATGACTATGCACGTGCCAAGGAAGTTTTCCCAGTAGGACGTTTGGATATCGATACGCATGGACTCTTGCTCTTGACCAATGATGGCCAGCTAGCTCATGCTCTTCTTTCACCAAAACGTCATGTGGATAAAACTTATCTGGCGCTGGTCAAGGGAATGATGACAAATGCAGATGTTGAGACATTTGCGCAAGGAATTCCGCTCAAGGATTTTACCTGTCAGCCAGCCAAACTGGAACTTGTGTCGGTGGATACGGGAAAGAGTCAAAGTCTGGTCCGTGTGACTATTGCAGAAGGCAAATTCCACCAGGTCAAACGGATGGTGGCCTACTGTGGTAAGGAAGTTGTGGATTTGCAACGTTTAACCATGGGAACTTTGACCTTGGATGAGGATTTACAACGTGGAGAATGGCGTCGCCTAAGCAAGGAAGAACTAGAAGGCTTGTTTGAGAGTGTTCAATAAATTGGAAAGGTAGGGAAAATGTCCCTACCTTTTTCGATTTTTGGTTGCTTCCTTTGTGAAAAGCGTTATAATAGACTGTAGAATAAAAAGGAGGATTTTATGAACGCGATTCAAGAATCATTTACAGATAAATTATTTGCCAACTATGAAGCAAATGTAAAATACCAAGCTATCGAAAATGCTGCCAGTCATAACGGTATTTTTGCAGCCCTCGAGCGTCGTCAAAGTCATGTAGACAACACACCAGTTTTCTCACTTGATTTGACTAAGGATAAAGTAACCAACCAGAAAGCTTCTGGTCGTTGCTGGATGTTTGCGGCTCTCAACACCTTCCGCCACAAACTCATCTCTCAATACAAACTTGAAAACTTTGAATTGTCACAAGCCCACACCTTCTTCTGGGACAAGTATGAAAAATCTAACTGGTTCTTGGAGCAAGTCATTGCAACTGCTGACCAAGAATTGACGAGCCGCAAGGTTAGCTTCCTGCTCCAAACTCCACAACAAGATGGTGGTCAGTGGGATATGGTGGTTTCTCTCTTTGAGAAATACGGTGTCGTGCCTAAGTCTGTTTATCCGGAGTCTGTTTCATCTAGCAATAGTCGTGAGCTCAATGCAATTCTTAACAAATTGCTTCGTCAAGATGCTCAAATATTGCGTGACCTATTAGCTTCAGGTGCTGATCAAGCAAGTGTTCAAGCTAAGAAAGAAGAGCTCTTGCAAGAAATCTTTAACTTCCTTGCAATGTCACTAGGTCTCCCACCGCGTAAATTTGACTTTGCTTATCGTGATAAGGATAATAACTACCAAAGCGAAAAAGGGATCACTCCACAAGAGTTTTACAAGAAATATGTCGACCTTCCACTAGAAGACTACGTTTCTGTGATCAATGCTCCAACTGCTGATAAACCTTATGGCAAATCATACACAGTTGAGATGTTGGGAAATGTCGTTGGTAGCCGTGCAGTTCGCTACATTAACGTACCGATGGAACGCTTGAAAGAATTGGCGATTGCTCAAATGCAGACAGGAGAAACTGTTTGGTTTGGTTCAGATGTCGGTCAGCTCAGCAACCGTAAAGCAGGAATCCTTGCGACAGATGTTTATGACTTTGAATCAAGTATGGACATTCAACTCACTCAAGACAAGGCTGGACGTTTGGACTACAGCGAAAGTTTGATGACCCACGCCATGGTCTTGACAGGTGTGGATTTGGATGAAAATGGTAAATCAGTCAAGTGGAAAGTTGAAAACTCATGGGGAGACAAGGTTGGTACAGATGGTTACTTTGTTGCTTCAGATGCTTGGATGGACGAATACACTTACCAAATTGTTGTTCGTAAGGAATTACTAACAGCAGAAGAACGAGCTGCTTACGAAGCAGAACCAATCGTCCTTGCACCATGGGATCCAATGGGTGCCTTGGCAGAATAAATGAGATATAAAAAGAATGGTTCTATAATTTTTAGGGTTGATGGAAATTTTCCACCAACCCTATTTTAGTGTATACAAAAAGGCCAACATCCATTATATTAAAAGCGCTGAAACCTAAAACAAAAGGATGATGGCCATATGAACAATATACTAGAAGCTACACTACAAATCAAAGATAAAAACATTATTTGGGATAATAATGTTCAAGAGAAGATATTAAAAAATAGAAAATCTTTATTTTATTCAGCTACATATACGCATAAACCAGAATTTTGTGCCGTTTGTGGGTGCGTTAGCCAAAATAACAATATCGTTAAAAACGGGACGAAAACTTCTCGTATCACTCTCTGTTCTGTTTCAGGCCTTCCGGCCTACTTAAATCTACGAAAGCAGAGATTTCTCTGTAGAGAATGTGGTTCTTCATTTACTGCAGATACTAGTCAAATTGTAGAAAAATACTGTCATATCTCGAAACGATTAAAAAATGAAATTAAGGCAAAAATAAGTGAAACAGTATCTGAAACATATATTGCCAAAGAAACAAATGTTTCAATTCATACCGTTAGACGTATCATAGATGATACAGCACGATTATTAACGATTAAACCATTACATGATTTACCCGAGCATTTGTGTTTTGATGAATTTAAATCTGTTAAATCTTCCGATAGCAATATGAGCTTCATTATTTGTGATAGTACTACACACAAGTTGGTCGATGTTGTACGAGATAGAAAATCTTACAGTTTGAAACAATATTTTTCTTTTAAAAAAAGATAAATTAGTTGTTTTTAATCTATATTTGTTGTATAATGCTAGTATCTATAATTATGAAAGGTTTTAAATTGAAGAAGGAGAAAATATGAAAAAGCTGCTTAAAAAAATATATACCGGCTCTGTTATTTTGACCTTATTTGCAAACTCGCTTGTTCCTGCAATGGTTTATGCACAAGAGAATTCGCAAAATATAGCTACAGCTACTGTTGGGCTTGCACAGAATGGAAAAGTAAAAGTAACCGCAGCTAATGTAACTGGTGAAGCCCCACAATATACGACAGCTAGAAGGCAAGGAACAATTTCCTTGGATGGTTCAAGACTAGAACAACCTGTGACTGGAGGATATATCGAAATTAAGTATCCTGTAGATTACATTGAAAGTTTTTCCGTTTCTACAGGAAGTCCAGTTGTGAAAACAGACAATTCGACTCCGGGCGTTCTAAAAGTATATCTTTCTGATATTACACAAACGACTTCTGCAAGTTTGCCATTTTCGTTCAAGTTTAAAGATCGGGTGACACCGGAAGGATATTCCTTCACTCCAGAAATCTCATTAAAGAGTTCAACGGGAGAAACTTTATCTCCAACGTTAAATGATTTAAAGTATACTGTTAAAGTCGATAAACAATCGTTGTTTAAATATGATGGTCCAAACGATTTGCAAGATTATACAATTGATAATAGAGAACTTTACGGCGGTTCTGCAACGAATGGCGGGATCACAGAACCTAGTGATATTCCCTTCAAATTTAGTTTATCCACAAATACTAACGGTGGCGGTCAAACTCAAAACTGGGGAAATGGAAGAGCACAAACACGTGCTGTTAAGACTATTACTGTAACGGATACTTTACCTGTCTATACAAAAGTAGATGGTTCAACTGGGACTGCTGTTTTTGATCCTGCAAAGAATCCAGGATGGACTTTGAATGCGGATGGAACAGTGTCTACAACAGTGACTGGGGGGGATGAGTTAACTCCGTATAATACCGAAGCAGAGAATGCTTTACGAAAATTAACGTTATTATTAAGCTTCCCAGATGCAAAAGTAAAAACAAACATTGTTAATAACGTAAAAACAGAATTAAGTTTTGTAAACCAAAGTGATACTGAAGAAAACCTGATTTTAAATGATGGAATTCAATTCAAATTAGTAGGACAACTTATTAGTGATGGAGCATCAGGAAAGTCTAATAATGATGCGTCAATATTAAAAGTAGATGAAGGAGCTCCTGATTCTGCTGTTGCAACTTGGCTTTTACGTTTTACGAATACTGCTCCCAATGCTATTTCAGAATTGACGCTGATTGATGATACGTTAGATTCTCGCATGTATTATTATGCTGTAGGCGTACCGTATAATAGAGCACCATTTGATTATGATGTTTATGGTGTTAAGGCTGATGGTACTGAAGTACTTCTAGGTAGTGTTGAAAAAGGGACAAGCAAACAAGTTATCGTTGACCAAGAGGCTTATGATGCGATTACGAACCAAGCAAATCAGATTTATGCTGGAACATTAGATAAAGCTAACGCATCTAGAGTGAATAGAACATATCAAAGTATCAAAATCAAATTGAAGGATGGAAGTACTATTCCGCCGTATGAAAAACCTACAGTTTATGTTCAAACAAAATTATTAAATCCATTCGATGAGACAGAAAGAGAAAATCCAATTCGATATGAAAATGGTTTCCATGCAGAGGGTCTTGTCGATGGATTTGGCCAAAACGGAAAATTTGTAACCAAACCATCTGATTCTTCTGAAGAGTTAAGGTATAAAGAAGAAACAATTCAATTAAATAAATCAACACTCTCAAATCCTCAAGGTGCTTTAGGTGAGGTTGTTCAATACAATGTAACGATAAAATTTGATGGATTGTCGAAAAGTAGACGAATTAATGGTGGTAAGATTATTGATGTTTTACCTGAGGGAATCACTTACGAAAAATATTATATTCATAAACAAGAACAAAAGAATATGCTCAAGAAAGAACCGTATGTGATTGAAGATTACAATGGTAGCGGAAGGCAAGCCCTTGTTTTTGAATTGAAAGATTTAGATTTCTACAATGATAAAACAATTGGTGTTGACTTTTCTCCAGTTATATTTGCAAAGATTACGTCGAATGCCTTGCCAACATCGATTCAAAACCCAGATGATTATAAGAAAAATACAGATAATCATGCGTACTTCACAGCTAAAGACTTTTCACCATTACCTGGAAAAGTGAAGTCTCCATCTCTGGTAGATAATATTTTCAAGGTTACAAATGTTGATGGAACAGTTTCTGATAAAATAATCGGTGCAAAGTCAAAAACTATAGTAGATACACCAACAGAGATTCGCTCTGAAAAATTCATCTCAACATCAGACGGTACATGGACTAAAGATAAAGTCTTAACGGATTATGATCAAGAATTTAAATATCTGTTAAAAACGAAGAACTACAGTATTACACCAATCAAAACATTCACTTTGTATGATCGACTTCCGTATGCCGGGGATGAAAAAGGGTCTAACTTTACTCCGTTCTTAACGAAAGCTCTTGAGGTGGACCCTAAATTCACTGTTTATTACAATACTGCCAAAGACTTATCTTCAGATCCGTATACTGCGACTCAAGCAGATGGTTGGATAAAGGCAGATGCTGTAACTGATTTTACAAAAGTCACAGCAATTAAAGTCGTACTGAATGAAGGAGAAACCATTGCTGCTGGGGAAATTGTTGGTTTTGTTTTAAACATGAAGAATCCTTCTTACACAGATGGATCTATTGATACATTGGTTGCTAATAATTCTTTCTATACGAATCGTGATGCAAGTAATCCAAAAGCTTTAGGAGAGACAAATGTTGTCTCGAATCAATTGCCTCAATATATCCCAGTCGAAAAGAAATGGGTTGGGGATAGAGATGCTTCAGTTTCTAAGATTAAAGTAGAATTATTTAAAACTTCTGATCCTTCAAAAGTTCTTAGTACATTAGAATTAAATGAAACGAATGATTGGAAGGGAATCTTTAAACTTACGACAGATGGTAAGCTATTAGATCCTTCTGTGAATGATTATGCTGTTCGTGAAGTTCTCGAAGAACAATACGGGCAAGATTATACGACAACCATTTCTGGAGATGCTCTAGGAAATGACGGAGTGACCATCACGAATACTCGGAATACTGTTTCACATACAGTAACAAAAGTTTGGAAGGATAATGACAATAAATTATCATTACGTAAAGGTATTAAAGTTCAGTTGAAACAAAATGGTAAAAACTATGGTATGCCAATTGAATTGAATGAAGATAATCAATGGACGTATACTTTTAATGAATTACCAGATTCTCTCAATGGAGTGAAATATGAGTATTCTGTAGATGAAGTTGAAGTGCCAGAAGGATACGATCATAGTATTTCTAATGAGGGTACTAAGACAGTTATTACGAATACTATTTTAGATTCAATTAAAAAAGACTTGAGTTTCAAAAAGGAACTGCAAGGACGTACACTTCAAGAGGGCGAGTTCACCTTCAATTTGCTTGATGAAAAAGGGAATGTTGTCCAAACTGCAACTAATGGAGCCGATGGAACTATCCAATTTACAAATCTACTATTTGAAAAGCCAGGCACTTATATCTTTAAGGTAAAAGAAGTCTCAGGGACTGACTCAAGAATTACGTATGATAATAGCGAAAAAGAAGTTACTGTAGTAGTGACTCAAGAAGGTAAAGCGTTAGTAGCAGATATTCAGTACGGTAAAGATAATACATTTACGAATGTATATACAGAACCTACTACTACGACAACAACAACAACAACTGAAGAGCCAACAACGACTACTTCAACAACAACAACTGAAGAGCCAACAACGACTACTTCAACAACAACAACTGAAGAGCCAACAACGACTACTTCAACAACAACAACTGAAGAGCCAACAACGA
>NZ_JBTHHY010000002.1:193152-350911 GCF_054353475.1 Streptococcus sp. V919
AACAACAACAACTGAAGAGCCAACAACGACTACTTCAACAACAACAACTGAAGAGCCAACAACGACTACTTCAACAACAACAACTGAAGAGCCAACAACGACTACTTCAACAACAACAACTGAAGAGTCAACAACGACTACTTCAACAACAACAACGTCAGAAGAACCAAGTACAAGTTCAACAACGACAACAACAACGTCAGAAGAACCAAGTACAAGTTCAACAACGACAACAACAACAACGTCAGAAGAACCAAGTACAAGTTCAACAACGACAACAACAACAACGTCAGAAGAACCAAGTACAAGTTCAACAACGACAACAACAACAACGTCAGAAGAACCAAGTACAAGTTCAACAACGACAACAACAACAACGTCAGAAGAACCAAGTACAAGTTCAACAACGACAACAACAACGTCAGAAGAACCAAGTACAAGTTCAACAACGACAACAACAACAACGTCAGAAGAACCAAGTACAAGTTCAACAACGACAACAACAACGTCAGAAGATCCAAGTACAAGTTCAACAACGACAACAACAACGTCAGAAGATCCAAGTATTACTTCAACAACTGAAGAAATAACAGTTCCAACACCTTCTGAAACTAAAACTACAGAAGACAAACCTGGTCTTCCAAATACTGGTGAAGCTACTGGAGCAGCACTAGTATTTGCAGGTGTGGTAATCTTGGCAGGTACTGTAATCATGAAACGCAAATTTTCTAAATAATATTAGATAAGTTTCTTTTATAGAAGAGAGAGCAATGCTCTCTCTTTTTGGCTATTTGTCAAATAGTGTTGATAAAGAAATTTAGGAAGGAATTAAACAACTTTTTGTTGCTTAATTCCTTTTTGTTCTGGGCCAAACATTTTTGTTATTAAAATAATCCTGTTTCTAAAATGGTAATAGTTTCTAAAGTCGTAGGCATTTCTTTTAAGCACTTTTATTTTATTGTTTATTCCTTCAATAGGGCCATTTGTTCTAGTTGGATACTCACAAGTATTTTGAATATATGGCAAGTAAGTCATAAGAGTCTTTAATACTCTTTTTAAACCAGGAGATGGGTCTAATTGCGTAGCTGCTTCAATCGTTTCCTTGAATTCTATATAATCTCTATCCTGTATACATTCACGAAGTGAATGTACAACCTCATAATCTTTTTTAGAGATGGATTGTTTTCTAAGATATAATCTACGATTCCTTTACTTGTTATGAAGCTTTCAAAAAGCTTATAACGATTATATTTATAGTTCTGAAGTTCATTAGGGTTCTTTAAAATTAACGGTTCTATAATTTTTAGGGTTGATGGAAATTTTCCACCAACCCTATTTTAGTGTATACAAAAAGACCAACATCCATTATATTAAAAGAGCTGAAACCTAAAACAAAAGGATGATGACCATATGAACAATAAACTATTATCAGGCTTATGTGAAGCAGTACTCTTATCAGGTTTAGTAGGATGCGGACCTAAGGAGTTAAAACAAGATACTACAACAAGTACTTCTACAAAAGAAACAAAAAATAACACAACAAATAACTCTGAAGTAACTGAGAAGACTTCCCAGAGACAGATGAAAAGTACTTCACATATGAAGAGTGGCAAGAAGGATACGCAATCTATAGTTGTACTTCTGATGACAAGGTTGTTCGTGTACCAAAAACCATTAATGGTAAACCAGTGATTGCGATTGCAGAACGTGGCTTAGCAAATAATCAAACTTGTGAGGCAATCGTATTACCAGATACAGTTAGAGTTATCTCTAAATCTGCATTTACGCTTGATGTAAATCTAAAATTTATCCATTTAGGTAGTTCTTTAGAACGTATAGGTGATAATGCATTCAACGGATGCAATTCCCTAGAATTTGTTAAGTCCCCAGATGGAATGCAGGAAATTGGAATTAATGTATTTGCGAATGCAAAAGTAATTAAGTATATAGAAATCCCTGCAAGTGTAACAGAAATTACAGATGTATTTTATTTCACAGCAAGTAATAATCCAGATGTCGAGATTCGTACACCTAAGGGATCAAAGGCAGAAGAAGTAGTTAAAGCAATGGGGCTTAAAGTAGTAAATGACTAAAGGGGAATAGTATGAACAAAAAATTACTATCAGGCTTAGGGACTGACCCCAAAAAGTGAGATTTTAATAAAAACACCCTAGGGCTACCGTCTTCGGTATTCAACCGGAGACAGGTAGTCCAATTTTTGTTGGATTCTTTTTTTATTAGGTTCTTCATCAACACTATTTGACAAAGAGCCAAAAGAATCAGGTGATAAACCTGATTCTTTTTTGTTTGTATATTCTCACCGAGATTACATGATACCGAAGTAACGAGCTGCGATACCAACTGCAAAGAGGGCAAGGATGATTGTGATTGGAGATACTTTTTTCTTAAGCAACCACATGCAAAGGAAAGTAAGGAGAAGTCCCATCAATCCTGGAATCAATGAGTTCAACTGACCTTGAAGGGTTTGTGGTTGAACACTATCCAAGCTTAAACCGCTAAGCGCTTGACCAAGAATTCCTTTCAATTCTCCACCTGTAACAGGGCCTTCTGGGAAGTTGATGTAAGCACCTTCTGCCAATTGTTTACCTGGAAGATTGACAGTGAAGTTGATTGATACCCAACGTTGTACAAGGACAGCAAGGATGAACATACCAAGGATAGAAGCTCCTTTAGTGATGTCTTTCAAGATACCACCTGACATGTCTTTAGTGATTTCAGATCCAGCCTTGTAACCAAACTCTTGTGTGTACCATAGGAAAGACATACGGATTGCATTCCATCCAAAGAAGAAGAGAAGCGGGCCAACGATATTACCAGTTGCAGCAAGTGAAGCACCAAGGGCACCAAGGATCGGACGAACTGTAAACCAGAAGACTGGGTCACCGATACCAGCAAGAGGTCCCATCATACCGATCTTAACACCTTGGATAGCAGCGTCATCGATTTCAGTACCGTTAGCGCGTTCTTCTTCAAGTGCAAGAGTAACCCCCATGATTGGAGCAGCTACGTATGGGTGAGTGTTGAAGAATTCAAGGTGGCGCTCAAGAGCAGCTGCTTGGTCTTCTTTTTTAGTGTAAAGTTTCTTGATAGCTGGGATCAAAGAGTAAGCCCAACCCAAGTTTTGCATACGTTCGTAGTTCCAAGAACCTTGAAGGAATTGTGAACGCCACCAAACTTTTTGGCGATCTGATTTTGATAATTGAATTTTTTCAGCCATGATTGTTCCCCTTTCTAGTAGTCTTCTAGGATATCACCGATTGGATCGTTAGAAGTTGTAGCTCCTCCGCCACCGTTTCCACCTTGTTTAGAAAGGTTGAGGTAGATGAAGGCAAGGGCAACACCGATGACACCAAGGGCAATCAAAGTCAATTGAGAGATTGCTGCAAGAGCAAAACCGATAGCGAAGAATGGCCATACTTCACGAGTAGCCATCATGTTGATAACCAAAGCGTAACCAACGGCAACGACCATGGCACCACCAACAGCCATACCACCGTTCAACCAGTCTGGCATTAAACCAAGAGCGTCTTGAACAGCAGAAGCTGGGATAGCAATAAGGAAGGCTGCAGGAATAGCGATACGAAGACCTTGAAGAATAAGGGCAAAGTAGTGAGCGCGTTCAACAGCTGCAATGTTTCCTTCTTTAGCAGCAGCATCTGCAGTGTGAACCAAACCAACTGAGATTGTACGAACGATCATAGTCAAGAAAAGTCCAGCTACGGCAAGAGGGATTGCAGTTGCAGTTGCGACTGCGATACCTTCAGTAGTAAAGTTACCACCCTTAATCATGATGATTGCTGCTGCAACAGAGGCAAGAGCCGCGTCAGGAGCTACGGCAGCTCCGATGTTAGCCCAACCAAGGGCAATCATTTGAAGTGATCCACCAAGCATAACCCCTGCTTCGAGGTTACCAGTTACAAGACCGATGAGGGTACAAGCAACGATTGGTTGATGGAATTGGAATTGGTCGAGGATACCTTCAAGACCTGCGAAGAAGGCAACAACTACAACCAAGATAGCAGAAATGATTGAAATATCTGACATGGTTTTATTCCTTTTCTATTTAATGTTAATTATTGAACGTTAGCTTTGCTAATCAAGTCAAACAAATCTTTTTTCGTGTCGTTTGGTACTTTACGTACGTCAAATTCAACACCAAGGTCGCGCATTTTTTCAAATGTAGCAACGTCGTCTTTGTCCATTGACAATACGTTATTGACCATTGTTTTACCAGTTGAGTGAGCCATTGAACCAACGTTAAGAGTCTTGATTGGCACACCGCCTTCGATAGCACGAAGGGCATCTTGAGGTGTTTCAAACAAGATAAGGGCGTGTGTTTCACCAAAACGAGGATCTTTTGCAACCTCAATCAATTTTTTGATTGGTACAACGTTAGCTTTTACTCCGTTAGGAGCAGCTTGTTTGATCAACTCTTTACGAAGATCGTCGTTTGCAACGTTATCTGAAGCAACGATGATACGGTCTGCTTTTGAATCTGGTGTCCAAGCAGTTGCGACTTGTCCGTGAAGAAGACGTGTGTCAAGACGAGCAAGATTGATTTTCAATTTACCGTCTCCGATAACAGTTCCTTCTGGGATAGCAGCTTGGGCTACAGGAGCAGCTGCAGCAGTTGCAACTTCCTCAGCTGGGTTTAGCTCTTCTGGAAGAGCCTTGATGCCATCTTTGGCTTCTTTAATGATGTTCGCAGCAACTTTAGCCACTCCGGCATTAGCATCCATAAGGCGCTCTGTGTAGGCTTGAATCAACATCGGCAAGTTAAGTCCTGTGATGATGGCAAATTTACGCTCAGGATTTTCTCCCATTACGCGGCTAGCTTGGTTAAATGGAGAACCACTCCAAAGGTCAGCCAAGACTAGAACCTCATCTTCTGCGTCAAATGCAGCCACAGCATTGTTGAATTTTGCGTATAAATCGTCTGGACCTTCGTTTGGCATAAAGGTTACAACTTGAACCTTTTCTTGTTCACCAAAGATCATAGATCCTGACTGATGAATACCCGCGGCAAATTCACCGTGACTCGCAATAATGATTCCGATACTCATTATTGTCATTCCTCCTTATAAAATGTTTGACTTGTAGTTTAAGAAAACTTTAAGACTCTTTAAGTATAAACCGTTTTCAGCAAAAAATCAACTACTTATAATAAATCCTAAGAATGTAAGGGGAAAGTTTGTTTTTGAAGATATTGATATATCAATACTTTTCGAGACTTCATAAAATCTTGCATGGGAAAATTAGTATAAACCTTCAAAGTAATCACTAATTTGTAGAAAGTCGTTTTTCGGTCAAGTTCTCATAGAGTTTTTTGGTATAATATAGAAAGCAATTGATGTTTCTAGTAAGAGAATTTAGAGTGAGAGGTATGTATGTCCCCTTCTATTCGGATATTGAAAAGCCGTTATTTAAAAAATATCAAAGAAAATCCAGAACTCTACATCGGGATTGAGTTGGAGTTTCCTATCGTACACACGAAAGGGAAACCCACAGATATTGAAGTCGCCAAGGATTTGATGCGATTTTTAGTGGATGCTCTCAGCTTGGAAGTTGAGAAAGAGGACGAGGACGGGAATCCGATTCAACTTGTAGAACCTGCGAGTCAGGATCGGATTTTGTTTGAGGTTTCTTATACGACCTTGGAGTTTGCCTTTGGTAGAGCCCAGAAAATCCAAGAGGTCGAAGGACGATTTCAAGCTTATATGAAGGTCATTCAGGAAAAGCTAAGCGAAAAGGATCATGCTATCCAGGGGTGGGGGATTCATCCAAACTGGGATCTGAATGACAATCGACCGGTGGCTTATCCTCGCTACCAGATGCTGATGGATTACCTACATATGGGAAGTCGCCAAGAGAGAGTTAATTTGCATGACTTCCCACAATATGGAGCCTTTATCTGTGGGAGTCAAGTTCAGTTGGATGTATCGACTGCTAACTACTTACGTGTCATTAATGCTTTCACTCAGATTGAAGCAGCAAAAGCTTACTTATTTGCCAATTCTGAGTTTTCGGGAGCAGACTGGGATACTCGGATTTCACGAGATATCTTTTGGGAAGAATCCATGCATGGAATTTATCCAGAGAATGTCGGTGTCAATGCAAAACTCTTCAAAGATGAGGATGATTTCTTTGATTATCTAGACTGCTCTGCGATTTTTACAGCAGAACGAGATGGGGAAACCTACTATTTTTCTCCAATTCGGGCTAGAGATTACCTAGCTACTGATGAAATTCCTGCCTATACTCTAAATGGAAAAGAAACTCTTCTGGTTCCTCAAGAGAAGGATTTCCAGACGCACCGTAGTTACCAATATCAAGACTTAACAACTCGAGGGACGATTGAATTCCGTAGTGTTTGTACGCAACTGCTAGACCGTACCTTTGCTTCAGCAGCCTTTCATCTAGGTTTGTTGGTAAATCTAGACAAGCTTGAAACTTATCTCGAAACCGCTCCTTTCTTTGAGAACTTTGGCCATGACTACAATTCTTTGAGACGACAGTTTTCTAAGAAACAACTCACAAATGAGGAAAAACTGGTGTTGTCCTGTTCTCCAAAGACTTGCTGGCTATAGCAGAGCAAGGACTTGAGAGTAGAGGTCTGAGAGAAATGACTCTATAATTTTCTTATAAAGGGAGAATTTTCTGAAAAATCATGTTATAATGGATGAGACTATAGATAAAGGATAGAGATTTATGACATTAGTTTATCAATCAACGCGTGATGCGAAAAATACCGTAACAGCCAGCCAAGCGATTTTGCAAGGTTTGGCAACAGATGGAGGTTTGTTTACTCCGGTTAGTTATCCAAAGGTAGATTTGGATTTTGACACATTAAAAGATGCTTCTTACCAAGAAGTGGCTAAACTTGTCTTGTCAGCCTTCTTGGATGACTTTACAGCAGAAGAGTTGGACTACTGTATCAACAATGCCTACGATAGCAAGTTTGATACTCCAGCTATTGCTCCTCTTGTCAAACTTGATGGTCAATACAACTTGGAACTCTTCCATGGATCAACCATTGCCTTTAAAGACATGGCCTTGTCTATCTTGCCATACTTTATGACAACAGCTGCTAAGAAACATGGCTTGGAAAACAAGATTGTCATCTTGACAGCAACATCTGGAGACACTGGAAAAGCTGCCATGGCTGGATTTGCGGATGTACCTGGAACTGAAATTATCGTCTTTTATCCAAAAGACGGTGTCAGCAAGGTGCAAGAATTGCAAATGACCACTCAGACTGGTGATAATACTCATGTCATCGCCATTGATGGAAACTTTGATGATGCACAAACCAACGTGAAGCATATGTTCAACGATGTGGCTCTTCGTGAAAAATTGGCAGCTAACAAGTTGCAATTTTCATCGGCTAACTCTATGAATATCGGCCGTTTGGTGCCCCAGATTGTTTATTATGTTTATGCCTACGCTCAGTTGGTAAAAACTGGTGAGATTAAAGCTGGTGACAAGGTTAACTTCACTGTACCGACAGGAAACTTTGGAAATATCCTAGCTGCCTTTTACGCTAAGCAAATCGGTTTGCCAGTTGGTAAGTTGATCTGCGCTTCAAATGACAACAATGTTTTGACAGACTTCTTTAAAACTCGTGTCTACGACAAGAAGCGTGAGTTTAAGGTAACTACTAGCCCGTCTATGGATATCTTGGTCTCTTCAAACTTGGAGCGTTTGATTTTCCACCTTTTGGGAAATGATGCTAAAAAGACCGCTGAACTTATGAATGCCTTGAACACTCAAGGTCAGTATGAATTGACAGACTTTGATGCAGAGATCCTTGACCTCTTTGCAGCAGAATATGCGACAGAAGCAGAAACAGCTGCAGAAATCAAGCGTGTTTACGAATCAGATTCTTATATTGAGGATCCTCATACAGCGGTTGCCTCAGCTGTTTATAAAAAATACCAAGCAGCGACAGGTGATGCGACTAAGACTGTGATTGCTTCAACAGCTAGTCCATACAAATTCCCAGTCGTTGCAGTAGAAGCTGTGACTGGACAATCAGGTCTTAGTGACTTTGAGGCCTTGGCTCAATTACATGAAATCTCAGGAGTAGCAGTGCCACCAGCAGTTGATGGCCTCGAAACAGCTCCGGTTCGTCACAAGACAACTGTTGCAGCAGCAGATATGCAGGCAGCAGTAGAATCTTATCTAGGACTTTAAAACAGAGGAAGTAAACTCGGTTGGGAAACTAACTGAGTTTCTTTTCATCAGGAGGAAGGATTGTTTAAGAAATATAAAGATATTCTCAACATAGCCTTGCCAGCCATGGGTGAAAATTTCTTGCAGATGCTCATGGGAATGGTGGATAGTTATCTGGTGGCCCATCTAGGTTTGATAGCCATTTCGGGTGTATCTGTAGCGGGCAATATTATCACCATTTACCAGGCAATTTTTATTGCTCTAGGAGCTGCGATTTCTAGCGTTATATCAAAAAGTTTGGGACAGAAAGATCAGTCTAGACTAGCCTACCATGTGACAGAAGCAATCAAAATCACCCTACTCTTGAGTTTATTTTTAGGAGCCTTGTCCATCTTTGTAGGACAAGAGATGATAGGTCTTTTGGGGACAGAAGCGTCGGTAGCTGAGAGTGGTGGACTTTACCTAGCTTTGGTCGGTGGGACAATTGTTCTTCTGGGTTTGATGACTAGTTTGGGTGCCTTGATTCGTGCTACTCATAATCCTCGACTTCCTCTCTATGTGAGTCTATTATCAAATGCCTTGAATATTGTCTTTTCAAGTATCGCTATTTTCATCCTTGATATGGGGATAGCTGGTGTAGCTTGGGGGACCATTCTATCTCGTTTGGTCGGGGTTGTGATTTTATGGTCACAATTAAAACTTCCATATACGAGACCAAGGTTTGGACTGGACAAAGACTTGCTGACTCTGGCTTTACCTGCAGCGGGAGAACGTCTCATGATGCGAGCTGGCGATGTGGTTATTATTGCCCTAGTTGTTTCCTTTGGGACAGAGGCTGTCGCGGGAAACGCGATTGGTGAAGTCTTGACTCAATTTAACTACATGCCTGCTTTTGGTGTTGCTACGGCAACAGTTATGCAGGTAGCACGAGCAGTAGGGGAGAATGATTGGGCAAGGGTGGACAAGCTCAGTAGGCAAACTTTTTGGCTATCCCTCTTTCTCATGTTGCCCTTGACGCTTAGTATCTATGCTCTCGGAACACCACTAAGTTACCTCTACACCAGTGATTCTGCGGCTATTAAAGCCAGTGTTTTAGTGACGCTGTTCTCTCTACTAGGGACTCCTATGACGACGGGGACAGTCATTTATACAGCTGTCTGGCAGGGTTTGGGAAATGCCCGCCTCCCCTTTTATGCAACAAGTATTGGTATGTGGTGTATCCGTATTGGAACAGGCTATCTGATGGGAATTGTTCTTGGTTGGGGCTTGCCTGGTATCTGGGCTGGAACGCTTTTGGATAATGGTTTCCGTTGGATGTTCCTACGCTATCGTTACCAAATTTATATGACATCGAAAGGATAAGAAATGCAAGAAACAGCTTTTATTTGGGATTTGGATGGAACCTTACTGGATTCTTATGAAGCAATTTTAGCAGGAATCGAGGAAACCTATCGTCAGTTTTCTCTTCCTTATGATAAGAAAGAAGTTCGAGAGTTTATCTTGGAATATTCTGTCCAGGATTTATTGGAGCAAGTGGCAAAAGAGCGAGGACTAGATGTAGGACTTCTCAATCAAGTTCGTGCTCAGAGCTTGGCTGAAAAAAATGCTCAAGTGGTTCTGATGCCAGGTGCACTTGAGGTTCTAGCTTGGGCAGATCAGCAAGGAATTCAGCAATTTGTCTATACTCATAAAGGAGACAATGCCTTTACCATTTTACGTGATTTAAGATTGGATTCTTATTTTACAGAAATCTTGACTAGCCAGAGCGGTTTTGCTCGTAAACCAAGTCCAGAAGCAGCTACCTACCTTATTGATAAATACCACTTAGATCCAGAACATACCTATTATATAGGCGACAGAACCTTGGATATCGAATTTGCTCAGAATAGTGCCATTCAGAGTATCAATTTCCTTGAAAGTCCAGTGAGATGCAATCGTCAGATTTCTCATTTAGAGGAGATTCCTTCTCTTATTTTTTGAAATTTCATGAAAGAGAATATGTCAGCTTTATGACAAAAATCATACAAACTATTTCAATTAATGTGGTTTGTTACAGAGACTAGACAGTTTTATTAAATAGCCCCAAAAGGGCTTTTTTTCTTTTTTCTTTGTGTTATGATAGACAGGTACTACATTTGAAAAGGAGTTTGAATAGTATGAAGAAAAGAATTATTTTAGCATCAACAGTAGCTTTATCACTTGCCCCTTCTTTGGCAACTCAAGCAGAGGAAATTGCATGGTCGCCACGTACAGTAGAGCAAATTCAAAACGATGTTGCTAAAAGCGAAAATAAAACAAGTTATACAATTAAGTACGGAGATACCCTAAGTACAATTGCAGAAGCTTTGGGAGTAGACTTAAATATCCTTGCTAACTTGAACAAGATCAGCAATATTGATTTGATTTTCCCTGAGACAGTTCTTACTACAACTGTTAACGAAGATGAAGAAGTAACAGAAGTTGAAGTATACACACCTCAAGAAGTAGGTTCTGATGTAGCAAGTGCAACAGCAGATTTGAAAAAGAACCAAGTAATCGTAGATGACCAAACTGTAAAAGTTGAAGATTTAACGCAACCAGTTGAAGAAACAGAAGTTGTAGCAGAAACAACAGATTCACAAGCTAATGAAGAAGCTGTAACAGAAACTGCAGCACCAGCTGTAGAAGCTACTACCGAAGTAGCAACACCAGTAGCAGAGCCTGTAGCAGAAGCAACAACAGAAGCTACTACTGAGGCTGCAGCACCAGTAACAGCAACACCTGTAGTGGAAGAAACAACCACAACAGTTGCTGAAGCAACTACGGAAGCAACAACAGAAGCTGTAACAGAGGTACAATCAGCACCATCAACTTACCAAGCTGAAGCAAGCCAAGGTGCATCAACAACTTATGCAGCACCAGCAGCACCTGATTATGCAAGTATCGCAGCTACGAAATCAGAAAATGCAGGTCTTCAACCACAAACGGCTGCCTTTAAAGAAGAAGTTGCGAACTTGTTTGGTATTACATCATTTAGCGGCTACCGTCCTGGTGATAGTGGAGACCACGGAAAAGGTCTTGCAATTGACTTTATGGTTCCAGTAAGCTCAGCTCTCGGAGACCAAATTGCGGATTATGCTATCCAAAATATGGCTAGCCGTGGCATCAGCTACATCATCTGGAAACAACGTTTCTATGCACCATTCGATAGCAAATATGGACCAGCCTACACATGGAATCCAATGCCAGACCGTGGTAGTGTTACAGAAAATCACTATGACCACGTTCACGTATCTATGAACTAATGATTAAAAAGAAGCGGAAACTAATTCAGTCTCTGCTTCTTTTTTTGTTTTCAAACTCTTAGATAGCGTAAATCAACTCCAGGTATAAAATAGAAAAACATAGACTTGAGGGATTGTGACTAGGAGACTAATTTAACGGAGTAAGCAAAATACTTGCAAAGTCAATTTATTTGTATTAAACTTGATAAGTCAACTATTGATAAATCAATCATCAACAAGGAGGGAACAATGTCAGAAATGCATGAATTACTGTACCAGCTCCATTTAACAGATCAAACGATCACTCAACTTTTTGAGAAACAATTGGGAATAAGTTTGACCCGCTACCAAATCCTGCAGTTTTTACTACAACAGTCACCCTGTAACCAAATTGCCGTTCAGGAGAAGTTACGGATTGACCAAGCAGCCTTGACCCGCCATTTTAAGATACTGGAGTCAGAAGGTTATGTGACTCGTAAGCGCAATCCGCTTAATCAACGAGAAGTTTTAGTTGAATTAACCCAAGAAGCCAAGAATCAACTCTTGGTCAATCCGCCTAAACATCACTTGCGAGTGAAGGAACAGATGGAGAGCATTTTGTCGACAACTGAGCAAAAAGAACTGACAACATTACTGGCCAAACTAGTATCAGGTCTAGAAAAAATAGAATTTTAAGGAGAATACTATGTCAATCATTACTACTATTTTAGCAACTCTTGTTCCCTCGAACATTTTTATATTTTTTATTTGGAGAGTATGGCAACCCAATCAGACACGACTAGCCGAGTCTTTAATATGGACAAAGAAGAGTTGACTCGACCATCTGTAACTTCACTATTTAAAAACCAAGGGATTTATAATACCTTGATTGGGGTGTTTCTTATTTACGGAATTTATTTCTCACATAGCTTAGAAATCGTAACAATCTTTGTTTTATTTGTCATAGGAGCAGCGACCTATGGTGCCTTAACAGCAGATAAAAAAATCGTTCTAAAGCAAGGTGGTCCAGCAATCTTAACTCTTTTGAGTATCCTCTTATTAAAATAAAAACAACCAGCACTTTCTATGAAGGTGCTGGTTGTTAATAACTGATCTTAAACTTTTCTGCGTTTGATTTCCAGAAGTCTTTGATAGAAGAAGATTTGGCTACTATAGATATAAGGGAAGATAGAGATACTTGCAATTCCAAAGCTTATCCAGATAAGGAGATACCATGGAAGTAGCTGTAAATCAAGGACGAAGCGTTGAAACTTATAGCCTTTCATGAGAAAGCGGCTGGTATGTAGCACGCGACTCGGTTTAGCAATTCCAATTGCAAGGGTGTCACATAGGAGCAACTCAACTTGGGAATAAGCATAGTATTGCGGAAGATAGAGAATGGTTCCCAAAATCATTACAAGGACACTACCAAAGAAGTAGAGCGCAAAAGTGAGCAGGAAGTGTTCGATATCTGGATTTGTCACGTTGACAGATGGGAATTCTGGATGAAGTTCCACAAATTTACGAGCCATAGCGCTGCTATAAAAGAGCAAGTAGACTCCAAAAAGATTAGGAATACTCCATAAAAAGAGATAGAAACGCTTGAGCAATAGAGTTAGAAATGTCTGGGTAAAGAAGCGGTTGTCAAGCAAGGACAGGCTATCTTTAAAGGAAAGCTCTATCTCAGAAATTCTGTAAAGATTAATGGTAGTAAAGAGAGCACCAGCTAGGATAATGGAGCTTGTAAATCCAACGGCAATCGGAAAGAGAGCAGATTGGATTGTAATCCCTAGAAAACTCAAGAAGGACTGTTCAAGAATGCCCTCGTCGAGAAGGGATAAAGGTCTGATGAAGCTCGATAGAATCAAGAGAATACTTGGCAATAAAAAGACAAGCAGCAGACGTGGGTGTTCAGCTTGAAATTGTCTAGCCTGCTGGCGAACTTCTTTTAAATTAATTTTTGGGTACTTCATTCTTTCATTATACCATAGTTCGTGACAGTTCCTGTTTTTTTTGATAGAATCATACAGTATGCCCTTGGGCACAAAGTAAGAACTGGGACTGTCTTTCCCAGCTTCGGAGGTAAAAAATGTCAGATTCACCAATCAAATATCGATTGATTAAAAAAGAAAAACACACAGGAGCTCGTCTGGGTGAAATTATAACGCCACACGGAACCTTTCCAACTCCTATGTTTATGCCAGTTGGGACTCAAGCAACAGTTAAGACTCAGTCTCCTGAAGAATTGAAAGAGATGGGTTCGGGGATTATCCTATCTAATACCTATCATCTGTGGCTTCGCCCTGGAGATGAACTGATTGCTAGAGCTGGTGGGCTTCATAAGTTTATGAACTGGGACCAACCCATTTTGACAGATAGTGGTGGTTTTCAAGTGTACTCTCTAGCAGATAGTCGAAATATCACAGAAGAAGGGGTGACCTTCAAGAATCACCTTAATGGTTCTAAGATGTTCCTTTCACCTGAAAAGGCCATCTCAATACAAAATAATCTAGGTTCAGACATCATGATGTCCTTTGATGAGTGCCCTCAATTTTATCAACCCTATGATTATGTAAAAAAATCAATCGAACGTACCAGCCGTTGGGCTGAACGTGGCTTAAAAGCTCATCGTCGTCCACATGACCAAGGTTTATTTGGGATTGTACAAGGGGCAGGATTTGAAGACCTTCGTCGTCAGTCAGCTCAAGACCTTGTCAGCATGGACTTCCCAGGCTACTCTATTGGTGGACTAGCCGTTGGAGAAACCCATGAGGAGATGAATGCAGTTTTGGACTTTACGACCCAACTGCTTCCTGAAAATAAACCTCGTTACTTGATGGGAGTAGGAGCGCCAGATAGCTTGATTGATGGTGTTATTCGTGGTGTTGATATGTTTGACTGTGTCTTACCGACTCGTATCGCTCGTAATGGTACTTGTATGACTAGCCAAGGACGTTTGGTTGTCAAGAATGCCCAGTTTGCTGAGGACTTCACACCACTTGATCCAGAGTGTGATTGCTACACATGTAAGAACTACACCCGTGCCTATCTTCGTCACTTGCTCAAGGCTGATGAAACCTTTGGTATCCGCTTGACAAGTTACCATAACCTTTACTTCTTGCTCAACCTCATGAAGCAGGTTCGTCAGGCTATCATGGATGATAATCTTTTGGAATTCCGTGAGCATTTTGTTGAAAAATATGGCTATAACAAGTCTGGACGTAATTTCTAATTTTTGCTTGATATCAGCTAAAAATCCTAAGTTTTATCTTAGGATTTTTCTGTTTTTTTTGATAGAATAAAGGTATTATGGATTGAAAATTAGATGGCTTTTTTGCCAATCTAATGAATGGAGAATAAACTCGTATGCGTATTAAATGGTTTTCCTTAATTAGGATTACAGGTTTGCTTTTGGTACTCTTGTACCATTTCTTTCAGACGGTTTTCCCAGGAGGTTTCTTCGGGGTTGACGTCTTCTTCACCTTCTCAGGTTTTCTAATTACATCTCTCTTATTAGAAGAATTTGAACAAAAAGGTAAAATTGATATCCTAGGATTTTTTAGACGACGCTTCTATCGGATTTTTCCGCCGGTTGTTTTGATGGTCCTCGTCGTTATGCCCTTCACTTTCTTGGTTCGTCAAGATTATGTGGCAGGAATCGGTGGTCAAATTGCTGGTGTTCTTGGATTTATGACTAACTTCTATGAAATGTTGACAGGAGGAAGTTATGAGTCCCAGTTTATCCCCCATCTCTTTGTTCACAACTGGAGCTTAGCTGTTGAAGTTCATTACTATATCTTGTGGGGCTTGGCAGTTTGGTTCTTGGCCAAGCGAGCAAAAACAAGTGGACAACTACGAGGAATGATTTTCCTACTTTCCTCAGCGACTTTTATGGTTAGCTTCCTTTCTATGTTTATTGGTAGCTTTATCGTTAGCTCCTACTCAACACTCTACTTCTCAACTTTGACTCATGTTTATCCATTCTTCCTAGGTAGTTTCCTAGCTACCTTGATAGGGGTCCGTCATACGACACCTCTTCTCAAACGTTTGAATCAAACCTTGGACTTGAAACAGACCTTATTAGTCTTTTCAGCTGGTCTCGGAGTCTTGCTCTTACTGACCTTCTTTGTGAAATTTACATATCTATTTGCTTATTTACTTGGATTCTTGTTTGCAAGCTTAGCTGCCCTTCTGATGATTGTTGCAGCACGCCTTTTGCATGAGAAGACACCGACGATCAAAGAGCCAAAGATTATCAGCTTTTTAGCGGATACCAGCTATGCCGTCTATCTTTTCCACTGGCCGTTTTATATTATTTTCTCTCAATTGGTGGGAAATATACTAGCAGTGATTCTAACGATTATCTTTTCTTATCTTTTTGCTACCCTTTCTTTCTATGTGATCGAACCTTTCATTGCAGGGAAATCCAGCAAACTTTTGCGGATGGCAAAAGAAATTCCTCACATCAAGCCAATCTTTGCTGGTAGTGTTGGAGTTCTTAGTTTGATTACCTTGGTCGTGATACTGATAGCTCCACAAGTAGGTGCTTTTGAAACGGATTTGATGGTTACTGGTCTCAATCAAGCCCAAACTAATATTACTCGAACAAAAACTATGGCCGATCAAGCAGAAGCTAGTCGCTACAATATAGCTGACGGTGTATCCATCATCGGAGATTCTGTCACCTTGCGTGCTTCAGATGGACTGAAAGAAATCTTACCAGATGCTCAGATTGATGGTCAAGTCAGTCGAAATACCAAACAAGCAAATGCATTGATGCTGAATTACAGTCAGAATAAAGCCTTGCCTAAAATTGTAGTCATCGCGACTGGTGTTAATAATCCTGAAGATTATAAGGCTGATTTGGATCTACTGATAACAAATCTTCCGAAGGGGCATCAGCTTGTCCTTGTAACTCCATACGAGGGTGATACAACGCAGGAAACGCAACCTTACGTAGAACAGTATGCAAGCTATGCGCGTGAATTGGCACAAAAGTATCCATATATTGCACTTGCAGATTGGAATCAAGTCGCCAAAGATCATCCAGATATTTGGAAAGGGACAGACCGAGTTCACTTCGGTAGTGATACCACTAAGCAGGATGAAGGCGCTAAACTTTATGCAGAAACTATTAATAATGCCGTTAAAGCTCTGGCAGACAAACCTGTCAAATCAAAATAATCAATAAAAAGTAGAGATTCTATCTCTACTTTTTTGCTTTAAACAGGATTGGGAAAAACTTGCCAAATTGTCAGAATTATGAGAAAATAGGAACAGTCAAAAAATGGAGGGAATACAATGAGAGAAGACATCAAGATTAATGACCGTGCTCTAGCATTGGAAGACCAAATCATTGAAGTACTCGAAAAAGTTTATGATACAGATGTAGAGCTAGATGTATACAATCTTGGATTGATTTATGAGATTCATTTAGATGAGGCTGGTCTTTGTACAGTTGTCATGACCTTCACTGATACTGCCTGTGATTGTGCAGAAAGTTTGCCGATTGAGATCGTAGCAGGTTTAAAACAAATTGATGGCATTGAAGATGTCAAGGTTGAAGTTACCTGGTCTCCGGCTTGGAAGATCACACGCATTAGTCGTTATGGACGCATAGCACTTGGACTGCCACCACGATAGTTATCTATTTTGAAATTACAAAAAAGCAAGCCATTTAGACTTGCTTTTGATTTGCTTATTTTTTACCAGACTGTTCCATATTCCAGAAGTCTGTAACAGCACCACGTGATGCAGAAGATACAGTATGGGCGTACTTACCGAGGACACCACGGCTATAGAGTGGTGGCAAGGTTGTTTCTGCCTTACGTTTTTCAAGTTCTTCATCAGATACAGCCATGGAAATTTCTTTTGTATCTTGGTCAACGGTGACGATATCGCCTGTGCGGAGGTAGGCAATTGGTCCACCATCCTGAGCTTCAGGTGCGATATGTCCAACAACCAGACCATAAGTACCACCAGAGAAACGGCCATCCGTCAAGAGGGCCACCTTGTCTCCTTGACCTTTACCAACAATCATAGAAGAAAGGGACAGCATCTCAGGCATACCAGGACCACCCTTAGGTCCAACGAAACGAACAACGACAACGTCGCCATCAACGATTTCATCAGACAAGACAGCTTGGATAGCATCTTCTTCAGAATCAAAGACCTTGGCTGGACCAACGTGACGACGAACTTTCACACCAGATACCTTGGCAACGGCACCATCAGGAGCAAGATTACCGTTCAAGATGATCAATGGACCGTCCGCACGTTTAGGATTTTCAAGTGGCATAATGACTTTTTGACCTGGTGTCAGGTCTGCAAAATCAGCCAAGTTTTCAGCAACTGTCTTACCAGTACATGTGATACGGTCTCCGTGAAGGAATCCGTTTGCCAACAAGTACTTCATAACCGCTGGTACACCACCAACTTCGTAGAGGTCTTGGAAGACATACTGACCAGAAGGTTTCAGGTCGGCTAAGTGAGGCACACGCTCTTGGATGGTATTGAAGTCCTCAAGTGACAAGTCAACATTAGCCGCGTGGGCAATGGCGAGCAAGTGAAGAGTGGCGTTAGTAGAACCACCTAGAGCCATTGTAACAGTAATGGCATCTTCAAAGGCTTCACGAGTCAAGATATCTGAAGGTTTGATTCCCAATTCAAGCATTTTGACGACAGCGCGTCCAGCTGCTTCGATGTCTTCTTTCTTATCAGCAGATTCTGCCGGGTGAGAAGAAGAACCTGGCAAGCTCATACCCAAAACTTCGATAGCAGTAGCCATGGTGTTAGCAGTATACATACCACCGCAACCACCAGGGCCAGGGCAGGCATTACATTCGAGACGTTTGACGTCTTCAGCCGTCATGTCACCGTGGTTCCACTTACCGATTCCTTCAAATACAGAAACCAAGTCGATGTCTTTGCCATCTAGTTTTCCAGGGGCGATAGTACCACCGTAGGCGAAAATAGCTGGGATATTCATATTGGCAATGGCAATCATAGAACCAGGCATGTTCTTATCACAGCCACCGATAGCTACAAAGGCATCTACGTTGTGACCACCCATGGCAGCTTCAATAGAATCTGCAATGATATCACGTGACGTTAGGGAGAAGCGCATACCAGGCGTTCCCATGGCAATCCCGTCTGCTACCGTAATGGTTCCAAATTGAACAGGCCAAGCACCAGCAGATTTGACACCTTCTTTAGCCAATTTCCCAAAGTCATGTAAGTGAATATTACACGGTGTGTTTTCTGCCCAGGTTGAAATGACCCCTACAATCGGTGTTTCAAAGTCTTTATCTGTCATACCAGTCGCACGCATCATAGCACGGTTTGGTGATTTTACCATACTGTCATAAATGCTACTGCGGTGACGTTTGTCTAATTCTGTCATTTGTTCCCTCCCATTTCAGTTTGTTCCATTATAGCACAATTTTCATATGAATAACAGAAGAAAATTTTTAAATTTTCAGACAATTCAACAGTGTACGATAAAAAAATACAACTTTTTTTGTCAAGTAACTTTACTTTACAAAAAAGTTTTGATATACTATTAAAGTTGATGAAAATCAAACCTAATTGAATTTATATCTTAAAAGGAGAAAAACGAAATGGCAGTACCTGCACGTCGCACATCAAAAGCGAAGAAAAACAAACGTCGTACTCACTACAAAGTAACAGCTCCATCTGTAAACTTTGACGAAACTACTGGAGATTACTCACGTTCTCACCGCGTATCACTTAAAGGATACTACAAAGGACGTAAGATCGCTAAAGCTGCATCAGCTGAATAATAGAAGGGAGATACCATGCGCGTAAATATTACACTTGAACACAAAGAATCTGGTGAACGCTTGTACCTTACTTCTAAAAACAAACGTAACACTCCAGACCGTCTTCAATTGAAGAAATACTCACCAAAACTTCGCAAACACGTTGTGTTTACAGAAGTGAAGTAAGCATTCAATACGAATCAATACATAAGAAAAACGCTGATTTTAAGCGTTTTTTCTTTTTTTCAATTTCAATACATTGCACTATATTTCAGTTCAATCTCTACCTTTTTTCTCAAGACCTGGTTTGGAAAGTATAGATTCTAAACAGGAGAATAGTTTAGGTCTGTAAGAATTGACTTATACATTTACAAGGTTCATTCTGATCGACTTTATAACTGTCTAAGAACAAAGTAAAGATTCATACAGTATCTAGATTTTCCAAAAATTCTTTATCATCAAATACTATTAACGAAACTATCCAAACATTGCCTCAAAGAATTCTTTAGTTGTTTGACTAGCGAGGTCTTTAATTAAAAAAATTTTTCAAATAATTGCCACATTGACACATAAATTCTTGCTTTCTAGATTTAAGTGTGATATATTTATAACATAAATTTAAGTGTTATATATTTATAACATAAAAAAGGAGTCTATCATGAAAAAAAGTCAAAAAATGCGTGGCCTCATTTCAATGATTGCCGTAGCTCTCTCTATTGATTTTATTGTTTTATTTGGTTCTAATCTTAGTTGGGGACCCAAGTTAGTTATTGTTGGTATTTCAGTGTTAAGTCAGATTGTAGCTATTTGGGGCTGGCTACATATGAAACCATGGCCTCATAAAAGTCAGAAAGGTAAGGGAAAGATTATTTTTGACTTGTCTGCTAAGATTTACACGATACTTGTGTTTGCAGCAAGCATTTTTTATACAGTAGGGTTTTTGGTTGCAACCCCTAGTGAAAGCTCTGGTATTAGAGAATGGATTTTGGGAATTGGCCTCGTTATTGAAGTGAGTGTATTTGGTTTTTTCTGTTTTAAAAATGTCAAGGAAACTCCAGACGAACGCTTTTATGCTAATTTAGCCAAGGCAGCTAGCTTGATGTTTGTTTTTATCCTAGGCGCACTGATGATCCTAGCAGTTATCATTGGGTATATGGGGTCTCTCACTCTTTACATGGGCCAGATCTTTATTAGCATAGCTGCCTTGATTCTCATCTTTGCGGTTGTCTATTTTATCTTGGAACGGAGAGGATAAGCATGGCCAAAGAAAGCAAGATTATTACGAATCTCAAATCTGTTCGTGAGTCCACAGGCATGACCCAGCAGGAGTTAGCCGACCTCATCGGCATGCGACGCGAGACAATTCTTCACTTGGAAAATAACCGTTACAATCCTTCGCTGGAAATGGCTCTTAAAATTGCTCAAGTTTTTGATTTGAAAGTAGAAGACCTCTTTGAACTCAGACAGAAAGAGGAAGCATAATTCTTTTCGAGACCTAGCATTAAGTTCATTGATTAATTAGGAATTGAAGACAAAAGAAAAATCCTTTGAAAATGTACTCTTAAAATATAGTAATTCTTTCGAATTAACGTTTACTAATTGTGATGCTTTACGAGCTTTTTTCAAGCCTGGTTTTGGGTAACAAAAATCAAATATCTGTAAAAGCCTATTAAATTAAGCATTCAAACTTCATTTTCGTTGGAAATAAACACTTATAACCTAATCTTACAAACAATGGATTATCATTAGATTACCAAAACTTCGTTTTCGGAGCTTATGTTATTGAGAAGTGAAGTAAGCATTCTATACGAATCAATACATAAGAAAAACGCTCTAGTCCTATTGTCTAGAGCGTTTTTATCTTGTTTTGAAATTACATATCAATTTTATCAACTTGTCATTTATTTGATCAATGTACATTTTGGCAGAAAAAAAGAACACAGGACGAACTAATTCCTGTATTCCTAAAATAACTTAGAACAGAAATGACAATGCCGCAATTAATGCTATTATAGTGCAAATTATTTTTCCGATTTTTGCATGTTGTTTGAACAATTTATCAGAGAAAAGACTCAAAATAAGAGCAATCCAAAACACGGTAGTTCTTAAAATAAAAATAGTCATGTCTCGTACCCCTTTCGTTATTTTGTCAAACCAATAATTAAGTTGAATAGTAATTATCTAATTTTCAAACATATCCATCTGCCCTGGTAAAGCCTTTGTTCTTTGATTATTAATCAGTATCTCTATCTATCTTTATTATAGTACAAATATCATAATTAAACCAATAAATGTATTTATTTTTTTATTGCTCCTATTTTTGAGAGCGCTTGAAATATGTTATAATAAAACTAGATTAAATTATAGGAGGCAAACCGTGGGAAATTTCATTGAGCTAGTCTTTCATCGTTTCTTTTTGGGGATGATTGCGACGGCTTATTTTTGGTTATTGACACTAGCAGGAGGAGTGGTCTTTGGTATAGCACCCGCTAGTGCAACTCTCATGAGTTTATATGCAGAACACGGTTATTCTTATCGTGCTTATCGTTTCAAGGAAGCATGGGTTTTATTTAAGAGCAATTTTGTCAAAAGCAATCTCAGTTTCTACACCTTTATAGGGATTGACTTCATCTTGATTTATGGTTTGTATCTGATGATTCAATTGCCCAACCAGACCATCATCCACTTGGCAGCAACTTTTCTAAATATCTTTTTAGTAGCCGTGGTATTTCTAGGCTATGCAGTGTCTTTAAAACTGCAGGTTTACTTTGAATTATCCTATAAAAACACTCTAAAGCTTGCTTTTATCGGAATATTTATGAGCCTATCAGCTATGGCCAAGGTTCTTCTTGGTAGTGTCTTGTTGATTATTATTGGTTTCTACATGCCAGCCCTCCTTATTTTTGTAGGTATTGGAATGTGGCACTTCTTTATTAGCGATTTGTTGGAGCCTGTTTATGAGAGTATTCATGAAAAATTGGCAACAAGATAATACCAAACAGTTTCGTCTCCACTCACTTCTTAGACTCTATAGCCTAGTCATGATTGCTATCATCACTTGTTTTGCTCTCTTACTCTCCTATGCTTACTGGGATATGCGTGAAAAAGAAGCAAGTCGAGTCAGTCAACGTGTCTTGGCTCGGACCGTCGACGAGGTTGAATACTATTATCGAGAGTCAACCCGCCTGGCTCAAGGTTTGGTAGAAAATCAAGCCCGCATTGAAGGGATTTATAAGTATTTCAGTCTCAGTACACCAGATTATTTCTATTGGCAACTCGAACGAAAGGCCTCTCCTTATATTTCGGTCTCTATTTATGAAAATATTGATGATATCTACGTCCGAAATGATTTTGTGAGCGGTGTTGCGATTGTTCTGCAGGATTCAACGGACGTCTTTGTTTCCAAGAGAGATAATCGTAGTGGACAGAAGATTCCAGCTGAAAACTTTAAACCAGATGCTAATAGTTTCGCTGTTCCAGTATCCGATCCCGTATCGGACCAGGCCATAGGGGTTATTTATATCTCGGTGCCACCAGAAGTTCTCTATAAGGCGATTGATAATACCAGAGGTGTCGTCCCAGTCGCTGTTTCTGTTATTACGCCCTTTGAGACGGACATGTTTCATCTGGGAGAAAAAGGGACTAGAGGTTCTTGGATGGTAGGTTCAACAGCGCACGGCTATCAAGTTCAAGTTGCTGTTCCTCAGAATTATGTTTTAAATGGTAGCTTAGCCAACTCAGCTCTAATCGTTGGTTTGAGTGCTCTCTTTATCATCATCTTATATATCACCCTAAGAAGAACCTTCTCTGATTACCAAAATCAGGTTGTGGATTTGGTGGATTCGATCCAAGCCATTACTAAGGGAGAGCAGACAAAGAGGATTAATACCGACAAAAAGGATCAAGAATTACTTTTGATTGCTGAAACGACAAACGATATGTTGGACCGGTTGGAAAGTAATATTCACGATATTTATCAACTGGAACTCAATCAAAAAGATGCCAACATGCGTGCGCTACAAGCTCAAATTAATCCGCATTTCATGTATAATACTCTGGAGTTTTTGCGGATGTATGCTGTGATGGAGAATCAAAATGAATTAGCAGATATCATCTATGAGTTCAGTAGTCTCCTACGCAATAATATTTCCGACGAGCGAGAAACGACACTCAAGCAAGAAGTGGAGTTTTGTCGGAAGTACAGTTATCTCTGTATGGTTCGCTATCCAAAATCCATTGCATACGGATTTAAAATTGATCCTGAATTGGAAGAAATGCGTATTCCAAAGTTCACCCTCCAACCTTTAGTGGAAAATTATTTTGCCCATGGAGTTGATCACAAAAGAACAGATAATGTTATCAGTATCAAGGCTTTGAAAAAAGATGGCTATGTCGAAATCTTGGTAACCGATAATGGCCGTGGGATGTCTGCTGAAAAACTAGCAGAAATCCAAGATAAATTAACTCAAAGCACCTTTGAACATACAGCAGATTATAGTGGGAAACGGCAGTCTATTGGGATTGTGAATATCCACGAACGTTTTGTGCTCTACTTTGGAGACCGCTATGATATTAGTGTTGAATCGGCTGAACAGGAAGGCGTTCACTATCGAATCACCATTCAGGACGAAGAGAAAGGATAAACATGTATAAAGTACTATTAGTTGACGATGAGTACATGATTACAGAAGGGCTTAAGCGTTTGATTCCTTTTGAAAAATGGGATATGGAAGTCGTCGCGACGGCTAATCATGCTGATGACGCTCTGGACTATGTTCGTGAGCACCCTGTAGATGTCGTCATTTCTGATGTCAACATGCCCGACAAGACAGGTCTTGAAATGATTGGAGAGATGAAGGAATTGTTGCCAGATGCATACTATATCCTTCTCTCTGGTTACCAAGAATTTGACTATGTCAAAAAAGCTATGAACCTCAATGTTGTAGACTATCTTGTCAAACCAGTTGATAAGGTTGAGCTGGAGCATTTACTTGAGAAAATCATCGGTCAGCTTCGTGAGAAAGTGCATGAACCAGAAATGTTAAGCCAAAAGTTAGACGACGAAGCATTTAAAGCACACCTATCTCAAAAAGAAAACTGGTGGATTGGACTTTCCCAGAAAAAACAAGGGGATTTTGTCATTCCTTACTACGTCCTAGGTCAAGACTGGCAGATTGTTCTTGCAAATCAGAAATTCGATGGTTTACTCGTTCTGCCTTTTGAGGCACCTTATCAGGTAAACTTTGAAAAATGGAAGTTTGACGTTGAAAAAGCACTTTTTATGGAACTGTTAATCTGGATCAGTCCGAGAGTCTCTTTTCTTATTATGAACCCATCTATCGGGTGATTATTCAGGGCAATCTTCAACAGATTATCGAGGAGTTGAATTTGCTTGAGAAGATTGTCTTAGAAAACACACCGAGGGTATCCATCACCAAGCAACTCTTTACTCAGTTTGTTATGGATGTCTTCCATCTCTTCGAGCATCTGAAAGCAGATGATATGACAGATATCGTCAAGAATATTCATGCCATCACAAACTTTGAAGACTTAGTGTCTTATACAAAAGAAACCTTGACTTCCTTCTTTGGCCAATACCGCATGAATGAAAATGTCGTCAGTGTACTCGAAGTCATTGGTAGAGACTATAAAAAAGAGCTGTCTCTCAAGGATATCAGCAAGGACCTCTTTATCAACCCAGTATATTTGGGTCAGTTAATCAAGAAGGAAACCAATTCAACCTTTGCGGAACTTCTCAATAAGCAACGCATCAAGGCTGCCCAACAACTCTTGCTATCTACAAACGATAGTATTGAGGATATCTGCTATACAGTTGGGTATAGTAATGTAGGCTACTTCTACAAGGTTTTTCGAAAACTATGTGGAAAGTCTCCTAAGGCCTACCGTAAGCAGATTGATGTAACCCTCTAACTTTTGTTATCCATTTTAAAATATGCTATAATAAATTTAAAAATATGAGGAGGTTGCTTTTATGAAAAAGAAACCAATTTATCTATGGATTTTATTAGTCTTATCAGCGATTAATTCAGCCTTGGCAGTAGTTGGAATATTCACTCCAGTACCTAGTAAGGACGCCCTTCGTGCTAGCCAAGAAAATGTTGGGACACTTAGTGCTCAACAAATAGAAGATGCTGTTAACTATGCCCACCAAGTGTCAGAGTCATCTCACTCTATTTTTAACACGATACTCATTATTTTATCTGCTATCCTAGTTGTAGTAGCCTTTGTTTTCTTAATTCGTAAGAACCTGCAGTTGGCAAACTACACTTATGTTGGATATGCCTTGTTAGCTATTGTTGGACTAGTCCATGACAATATGAATTTACAAGATGCTATGCAATTGATTAAAGATGACACCCTACGTTTAGGAATGGAAGTCATGTCAAAAGTAACCACTATCATATTCATAGTCATCAATGTTATCTTTTTGGGAATCGTCTTTTATAAAATATGGCGTCAGCAAAAAGAACTAACAGAATCTCAAGAGGAAGAACTCGCCTAAGAGTTGACAAAGGATAACTATCAAGATACAATCTTGGTAGTTATTTTTTTGGATTCGAGAAAGAGGGAGGAAAAGATGAAAAAAATTTCCTTAGTTTATATCAGTCTGAGCGGGAACACGGAGAGTTTTGTGACACGTTTGAAAGCTTATTTGTTGGAGCAGTATGCGAATATTGATGTGGAAAAAATTCATATTAAAGACTTGGTCAAGGAAGGAGAAGATTTCTTTGAGATGACCAATCCATATGTGGCTTTTCTACCGACTTACCTAGAAGGTGGCAATGGCGTTGACAATGGAGATGTGGAAATCTTGACCACTCCAGTAGGTGACTTTATTGCTTATGGTGACAATGCTAGCAAGTGTTTTGGTGTCGTAGGATCTGGGAATCGTAACTTCAACAACCAATACTGTCTAACTGCAAAACAATACAGTCAACGCTTTGGTTTTCCAGTCCTGGCTGACTTTGAGATGCGCGGCATGCTAGGAGATATCAAAAAGGTTGCAGGGATTATTGCAGACTTGTATGAATTAGAAGCTTTATAAGAGGCTAGATTTTCTGAGGAAGAGTTTTATTCTATGGATAAAGGATTTACTTCAAAGGGGACAATCGAAATGAGTAAACTACAGAAATCATTTTTAAAGTATATAAAACGCAAACCAAGCTTCAAGGATATTATGCTATGCAGTGCTTTGCTACTATTAGCGATTGCTCTGCTACTGTTCTCTGAGAAAATTTTTGATGAAGATGCAGCACCATTTGGAACCATGGTATCCTTAGGGATTGTTATCCTGGTAGAAATCTTAGCTGTCAGAAGAAATAAATAAAAAGACTCGAGAAATGGTATCTCGAGTTTTTCTTATTTGCGAATTTCGTCAACGATTTCTTTTGAAATGGGAATTCCTAAACGGTAACCTTTGTTAATGTAGTCAATGACATCATTGATGTTTTCTATCGTTTGGATTTTCTCTTTGATAGTTGCACGAAAAGCTTGATCTTTCAATAGTTGGTTCTGAAGCAGTCTTTGAAGTTTCTCTTTTTCATATTTATTGACAAGAAAGAGAAAAAGAAGACTGATAACAACTAGAATATAAGCATACTGGCTCATAAAAATTCTCCCTAAGTGATAAAGAAGTAGGTGGTAAGATAAAAGTAAATTTTTTTATTTTTCGAGTGATAGTACTGTAAGCGCCTAGCTACTTGTTATTAATTAGTGAAGCGTTTAGGCAAGTCGCCTCATTTACGACGTCGTGGCCCCTAAATCGATTATATTTAGGGGCCATGACTAGTGAGGCAGTTAGCTAGTCCGCATAAAAGCGGCTAGTGTCCAACAATTAGGAACCTTTAGTTCCAATTGTTGGTACTGAATCACATCTTCTCTGGCGCCTCTACACCCAACAGACGAAGGGCTTCTTTAAGGACAACTGCTGTTGCATAGCTGAGAGCTAGGCGACTGTCACGTTCTGGGCTTTCATCTAAGATACGAGTGTGGGCATAGTATTTGTTAAAGGCTTGAGCTAAGCTGATTGCAAATTTAGCGATGATAGACGGCTCATAGTTATCAGCTGCACGTTTAATAATACGTGGGAAGTCTTGGATTAGCTTGATGATTTCCCAGCTTTCAGCATCGTTCAAGCTATAGTTGGCACCTGCTTCAGGTTTGAAATCAGCTTTACGCAAGATTGATTGGATACGAGCGTAGGCATATTGAACATAAGGGCCAGTCTCCCCTTCAAAGGATACCATGGCTTCGAGGTCGAAGTCGTAGCCATTTGTACGGTCAGTTTTAAGGTCATAGAATTTAATAGCCCCAACTCCAACAGCGTGGGCAACCTGGTCTTTGTTTTCAAGTTCAGGATTTTTAGCTTCGATCTGCGCTTTTGCACGGCTGATGGCTTCTGCAACAGTTGGCTCTAACAAGATAACATTCCCTTTACGAGTAGAAAGTTTCTTTCCTTCTTTTGTTACCAAACCAAACGGAACATGGACAATGTCTTGGCTCCAATCGTAACCCATTTCTTGTAGTACTGCCTTGAGCTGTTTGAAGTGAGCAGATTGCTCTTGGCCGACAACATAGATAGATTTGGCAAATTGGTACTCGTTTTTGCGATAAAGGGCAGCGGCTAAGTCACGTGTGATGTAGAGAGTTGCACCGTCAGATTTCTTGATAAGAGCTGGGTGTTCAATTCCATATTTTTCAAGATTCACAACTTGGGCACCTTCTGATTTGACCAATAGTCCTTTTTCAGCGAGGATATCTACAACTGCATCCATTTTATCGTTGTAGAAGGCTTCTCCGTTGTAGCTATCGAATTCAACTTGTAACTCATTGTAAAGACGGTTAAATTCCACCAAGCTTTCATCGCGGAACCATTGCCAAAGAGCAAGAGCTTCCTCATCGCCGTTTTCAAGTTTGCGGAACCATTCACGTGCTTCGTCATCCAAGCTTGGATCGTTCTCAGCTTCAGCATTGATACGGACGTAGAGCTTGAGAAGTTCATCGATTGGATGAGCTTTGACGGCTTCTTCGTTACCCCATTTCTTGTAGGCGACAATCAGCATCCCAAACTGTTTCCCCCAGTCTCCCAAGTGGTTAACCTTGACAGTTTGATAGCCGATTTTTTGGAAGATGTTTGACAAGCTGTCACCGATAACAGTTGAACGAAGGTGACCGATTGAAAATGGTTTAGCGATATTAGGGCTAGACATATCGATAACGACATTTTCTTGGTTACCAATCTTCTGATCAGCGTAGTGATTTTTTTCAGTGATGACGTCCTGTAACACTTGACCAGAAATCGCTGCCTTATCTAAGAAAAAGTTGACGTAAGGTCCTGTTGCTACAACCTTTTCAAAAGCTTGACTATTGATCTTTTCAGCGATGTCAGTAGCAATCATTTGGGGAGCTTTGCGTTCAACCTTTGCTAATGAAAAGGCAGGGAAGGCGATGTCTCCCATATCTGAGTTTTTAGGTGTTTCTAGTAAATTTAAAATAGCCTCTTGGTCCAGGCTATCAATGACGCTAGCCAACTCGCTAGCAATCAATTCTTTTGTATTCATTTAGGGCTCCTTTAGGGCTTTTCTACTATTTTAACACAATTTACTACATTTTTTTGGAAAGAAGAGAATTTTTTTGAAATATCCAGTTTTTTTGATATAATGTTCTTACTAAAAAAATGTAAAATGTTATAAATATGCACTCGAGAGGAACATATGAGAAAAAGAGAACGTCATCAGCTTATTAAGCGAATGATTACAGAAGAAAAATTAGGCACTCAAAAAGAAATCCAGGATCGTTTGGAAGCTTGTAATGTCTTTGTGACACAGACAACTTTATCTCGTGATTTGCGAGAGCTTGGCTTAACCAAAGTTAAGAAAAACGATGTTGTCTATTATGTATTAGCAAATGAGACAGAAAAGATTGATTTGGTCGAATTTTTGTCACATCACTTAGAAGGTGTTGCAAGAGCTGAATTCACCTTGGTGCTCCATACAAAACTTGGAGAAGCATCTGTCTTAGCTAATGTAGTAGATTCAAATAAAGATGTATGGATTTTAGGAACGGTTGCAGGAGCGAATACCTTGTTGGTTATCTGTAAAGATCAACATGCAGCTAAAGTTATGGAAGAACGCCTACTAGAGCTAATGGAAGATAGATAAGGTCTTGAGAGCTTCTCTCAGGACTGTTTTTACAAGGAGAGAATGAATGGCTACTGAAAAATTATCACCGGGTATGCAACAGTATGTGGATATCAAAAAGCAATATCCAGATGCTTTTTTGCTTTTTCGTATGGGTGATTTTTATGAGTTATTTTATGAGGATGCAGTCAATGCTGCCCAGATACTAGAAATCTCATTGACCAGTCGTAATAAAAATGCTGAAAATCCTATTCCCATGGCTGGTGTTCCTTACCACTCTGCCCAACAATATATCGATGTTCTAGTGGAGCGTGGCTACAAGGTTGCTATAGCTGAACAGATGGAAGACCCTAAACAGGCTGTTGGTGTGGTCAAGCGTGAGGTCGTTCAGGTTATAACACCAGGAACGGTTGTTGATAGTAGTAAGCCAGATAGTCAAAATAACTTTTTGGTAGCTATTGATTGTGAAGGTTCCCGGTATGGGCTAGCCTATATGGACCTAGTAACAGGTGATTTCTATGTAACGGAATTATCAGATTTTTCTCTAGTCTGTGGTGAAATCCGCAATCTCAAAGCGAGAGAAGTGGTGATTGGTTATGACTTGCCTGAAGTAGAAGAGCAGATTCTCAGTCGTCAAATGAATCTAGTTCTTTCCTACGAACAGGGAACTTATGAAGACCTACATCTGTTAGATTCTCAATTGGCATCTGTGGAAGAAGCAGCTAGCAGTAAACTCCTCCAATATGTTCATCGGACTCAGATGAGAGAGTTGAATCACTTAAAACCTGTTATCCGCTATGAAATCAAGGATTTCTTGCAGATGGATTATGCGACCAAAGCCAGTCTGGATCTGGTTGAAAATGCTCGCTCAGGTAAGAAACAAGGCAGTCTTTTCTGGTTGTTAGATGAAACCAAGACTGCCATGGGGATGCGTCTTCTACGTTCTTGGATTCAACGTCCTTTGATTGATAAGGAACGTATCCTTGAACGTCAGGAAGTTGTACAAGTCTTTCTGGATTATTTCTTTGAACGCAGTGATTTAACAGAAAGCCTCAAGGGAGTCTACGATATCGAGCGTCTGGCTAGTCGTGTATCTTTTGGGAAAAGCAATCCTAAAGACCTCTTGCAACTAGCGACTACCTTGGGAAGTGTTCCAAGGATTCGCGCCATTTTAGAGGGAATGGAGCAACCAGCTCTAGCTTATCTGATTGAACAACTAGATGCTATTCCTGAGTTGGAAAATCTCATTAGTGCAGCTATTGCTCCTGAGGCTCCTCACGTGATTACCGAAGGTGGTATTATTCGAACTGGCTTTGACGAGACCTTGGACAAATACCGTCGTGTTCTCAGAGAAGGAACTAGTTGGATTGCTGAGATTGAGGCCAAGGAAAGAGAAAATTCTGGTATCCATACGCTCAAGATTGATTACAATAAAAAGGACGGCTACTATTTCCATGTGACCAATTCGCAGCTAGGTAATGTTCCAGCCCACTTTTTCCGCAAGGCTACGCTGAAAAACTCTGAGCGTTTTGGAACAGAGGAGTTGGCGCGTATCGAGGGTGAAATGCTAGAGGCGCGTGAGAAATCGGCTAATCTTGAATATGAAATTTTTATGCGTATTCGTGAGGAGGTTGGCAAGTATATCCAACGCCTACAGGCTCTGGCTCAAGGAATTGCGACTGTCGATGTCTTGCAAGGCTTGGCTGTAGTTGCAGAAAAGCAACACCTGATTCGACCAGAGTTTGGGGAAGAGTCTAGAATTGCTATCCAAAATGGTCGTCACGCAGTTGTTGAAAAGGTCATGGGAGCTCAGACCTATATTCCCAATAGTATTCAGATGGATGAAGATGCTAGCATTCAACTAATTACAGGACCTAACATGAGCGGTAAGTCAACTTATATGCGCCAGTTAGCGATAACAGTAATTATGGCCCAGATGGGATCTTATGTCCCTGCAGAAAGTGCTCGTTTGCCAATCTTTGATGCAATTTTTACCCGTATCGGTGCAGCGGATGATTTGGTTTCAGGCCAATCTACCTTTATGGTAGAGATGATGGAAGCTAATAATGCCATTAGTCATGCGACAGAGGATTCATTGATTCTCTTTGATGAGCTTGGTCGTGGAACCGCAACTTATGATGGTATGGCTCTAGCCCAGTCTATTATCGAGTACATTCATGAGCATATTGGAGCCAAGACTCTCTTTGCGACGCACTACCATGAATTAACCAGCTTGGAGGCTAGTCTTGAACATCTAGTTAATGTTCACGTGGCCACGCTAGAGCAAAACGGTCAGGTTACCTTCCTTCATAAGATTGAACCGGGACCAGCTGATAAATCGTACGGTATTCACGTTGCTAAGATTGCAGGTTTGCCAGCAGACTTACTAGCAAGAGCGGATGCGATTTTAACTCAACTAGAAAGCCAAGGTCAGGAAAGTCCAATTCCTACCAAACAAAATACTGTCAATGAACAGATGTCACTATTTGATGAAAAAGAAGAAAATCCAATCCTGACAGAATTGGCGAATATTGATGTTTACAATATAACGCCTATGCAAGCCATGAATCTCTTGTTAGAGCTGAAGCAAAAATTATAAGTCAAAACCCACTCAGTCCTGTGAGTGGGTTTTTAGCTATTATTTTTTATGAGCCAATAGTTGATTGATGTCTGCAACTTTTTTAGATTCTCTCTTGTAGAGAACAATCCAGATGATGAGGTAGACGATTGCAAACTCTGGGATGAGCTGAAGGATGAAAGTCCAGTGAAGCGGGAACCAACCAGCTAAGATTGCTAGAGGGACGAAACCTAGCAACATAAGGAAGAAGTGAGTGACAGTAGCTCGAAGGAGACTCCAGTCTTGGGCAAAGAGACGACCGCCAAAACTAAAGAGGACTCCAATTGCTGCCCAAATAAGCAGACAGTAAAGTAGGACGAGTGACCCATGAACCTGATGTTGGGTCATGAATTGACCGATCAAAGAGTTGGGGCTGAGAGGTGCGTAGTTACTTGGTGAGTGGATAAACGAAAAGATAATAGATAGGATGAGGCCGATGAGGATACCAGTTGTGGCATCGTGAAATACTTGTTTTTTCATAGTTCTAATTTCTCCTTAATAGCTTTGAGGTAACGGCGAGATGAGTAGGTAAAACTGTCGTTTTTGAGATAAATTTCAATCAAGCCGTTAGAGGTTAGTTTAAGATGACTGATAGCATCAATGTTGACAATTTCCGATTGGGAAATTTGGATAAAGGAAGCAGGTAAAATTTCAACTGCTTGGTAGAGACGAATGTCGAGTGCATAGGTTCGATTACCCGTTTCAGCTATCACTTTACGGTTTTCAATGTAAATCCGTTGAATCTTTTGAATTTCGATAAGAAAAACCTGATCTTGAAATTTTCCTTTAAGAGTTTCTTTTTGATCCAGCGATTGAACAAAGTCTTTAACTTTTTGAACTCTTGGAGACAAGGTTGGTGCCTCTATGATGATTTGTTCTTCGGCATATTGTTTATCAATGTCAAGTCTGACTTTCATAATTTCTCCTTTATCAAGTTGTAATAGAGATCTCTTACTTACAAATCTATTAAACACCATTTTCTAGACAATTACAAGGTGATTTGACTATATGGTCGGATACAGAGTCTATGTGGTTTGTAATAAAACAAAGATAAAGGAAGTCGAAAAATAAGAAGAAATGTATTGACAAAAATAGAAAAAACGTGGTACAATGTTAGACGGTACTTTTTACTTTTGGTCTCTCAAGAGTGTACAGGGACGTGCTGACAAATGTTGCAAAAGTACACACAGATGATAGCTGTCACCAAGTGTATCATCACCAAAAATAAAAAAACACAGGAGAATGTAGATGCCTACAATTAACCAATTGGTTCGCAAACCGCGTAAATCAAAAGTAGAAAAATCTAAATCACCAGCTTTGAACGTTGGTTACAACAGTCATAAAAAAGTTCAAACAAACGTTTCTTCACCACAAAAACGTGGTGTTGCAACTCGTGTTGGAACTATGACACCTAAAAAACCTAACTCTGCCCTTCGTAAATTTGCTCGTGTACGTTTGAGCAACCTTATCGAAGTTACTGCCTACATCCCAGGTATCGGACACAACTTGCAAGAGCACAGCGTGGTGCTTCTTCGCGGTGGACGTGTAAAAGACCTTCCAGGGGTACGTTACCATATCGTCCGTGGTGCACTTGATACTGCAGGTGTTAACGATCGTAAACAAGGCCGTTCTAAATACGGTACTAAACGTCCAAAAGCATAAGGAAAGGGGATAAAGAGAAATGAGTCGTAAAAATAGAGCTCCAAAACGTGACGTATTGCCAGATCCGCTTTACAATTCACAATTAGTTACTCGTCTTATCAACCGCGTTATGCTTGATGGTAAACGTGGTACAGCTGCTTCAATCGTTTACGGTGCTTTTGAGCAAATCAAAGAAGCTACTGGTAACGATGCACTTGAAGTATTTGAAACAGCTATGGAAAACATCATGCCTGTACTTGAAGTACGTGCACGTCGTGTTGGTGGATCAAACTACCAAGTCCCAGTTGAAGTTCGTCCAGAACGTCGTACAACACTTGGACTTCGTTGGTTGGTAACAATCGCTCGTCTTCGTGGTGAACACACAATGCAAGACCGTCTTGCAAAAGAAATCTTGGATGCTGCTAACAACACTGGTGCAGCAGTTAAGAAACGTGAAGACACTCACCGTATGGCTGAAGCTAACCGTGCCTTCGCACACTTCCGTTGGTAATATAGAATGCGAAAGCGTTAAGAAAGTTCCAGAGAAAATAGGGAATCGAAGCAGGCTGCGATTGCAACCAATGAGATTCATCTTTTTCTCCAGACTTTTAGCTTGAGCTCAACTAAACCATGATGCTAGGAACGGCAAGGATGCAAAGTGAAAATAGGAAACTGACGCAGTATTCGACGAATACAAGGAAGTTTATCTTTTTCACACAGCATCCCGTTCCGGCTCAAATCGGCTAACTAACTTTAGCTCAAGTTCAACTCAACTTATCTACAAGTTGAAACCAACTAAACAAGATAAACACTGAGAACGGGTGGGTCCTGCCTATCCGTTTTTATTAAAATCGTGTTATAATAGAATAGAAATTAAAATAAATAGGAGAAACAAACCTCATGGCACGCGAATTTTCACTTGAAAAAACTCGTAATATCGGTATCATGGCTCACGTCGATGCTGGTAAAACAACTACAACTGAGCGTATCCTTTACTACACTGGTAAAATTCACAAAATCGGTGAAACTCACGAAGGTGCGTCACAAATGGACTGGATGGAGCAAGAGCAAGAACGTGGTATCACTATCACATCTGCTGCGACAACAGCTCAATGGAACAACCACCGCGTAAACATCATCGACACACCAGGACACGTGGACTTCACAATCGAAGTACAACGTTCTCTTCGTGTATTGGACGGTGCGGTTACAGTTCTTGACTCACAATCAGGTGTTGAGCCTCAAACTGAAACAGTTTGGCGTCAAGCAACTGAGTACGGAGTTCCACGTATCGTATTTGCCAACAAAATGGACAAAATCGGTGCTGACTTCCTTTACTCAGTAAGCACACTTCACGATCGTCTTCAAGCAAATGCACACCCAATTCAATTGCCAATCGGATCTGAAGATGACTTCCGTGGTATCATCGACTTGATCAAGATGAAGGCTGAAATCTATACTAACGACCTTGGTACAGATATCCTTGAAGAAGATATTCCAGCTGAATACCTTGACCAAGCTCAAGAATACCGTGAAAAATTGGTTGAAGCAGTTGCTGAAACTGATGAAGAATTGATGATGAAATACCTTGAAGGTGAAGAAATCACTAACGAAGAATTGAAAGCTGCTATCCGTAAAGCAACTATCAACGTTGAATTCTTCCCAGTATTGTGTGGTTCTGCCTTCAAGAACAAAGGGGTTCAATTGATGCTTGATGCGGTTATCGACTACCTTCCAAGCCCACTTGATATCCCAGCAATCAAAGGTATCAACCCAGACACAGATGAAGAAGAAACTCGTCCAGCATCTGACGAAGAGCCATTCGCAGCTCTTGCCTTCAAGATCATGACTGACCCATTCGTAGGTCGTTTGACATTCTTCCGTGTTTACTCAGGTGTTCTTCAATCAGGTTCTTACGTATTGAACACTTCTAAAGGTAAACGTGAACGTATCGGACGTATCCTTCAAATGCACGCTAACAGCCGTCAAGAAATCGACACTGTTTACTCAGGTGATATCGCTGCTGCCGTTGGTTTGAAAGATACTACAACTGGTGACTCATTGACAGATGAAAAAGCGAAAATCATCCTTGAGTCAATCAACGTTCCAGAACCAGTTATCCAATTGATGGTTGAGCCAAAATCTAAAGCAGACCAAGACAAGATGGGTATCGCCCTTCAAAAATTGGCTGAAGAAGATCCAACATTCCGCGTTGAAACAAACGTTGAAACTGGTGAAACAGTTATCTCTGGTATGGGTGAGCTTCACCTTGACGTCCTTGTTGACCGTATGCGTCGTGAGTTCAAAGTTGAAGCGAACGTAGGTGCTCCTCAAGTATCTTACCGTGAAACATTCCGCGCTCCTACTCAAGCACGTGGATTCTTCAAACGTCAGTCTGGTGGTAAAGGTCAATTCGGTGATGTATGGATTGAATTTACTCCAAACGAAGAAGGTAAAGGATTCGAATTCGAAAACGCAATCGTCGGTGGTGTGGTTCCTCGTGAATTTATCCCAGCGGTTGAAAAAGGTTTGGTAGAATCTATGGCTAACGGTGTTCTTGCTGGTTACCCAATGGTTGACGTTAAAGCTAAGCTTTACGATGGTTCATACCACGATGTCGACTCATCTGAAACTGCCTTCAAGATCGCTGCATCTCTTGCACTTAAAGAAGCTGCTAAGACTGCACAACCAGCTATCCTTGAACCAATGATGCTTGTAACAATCACTGTTCCAGAAGAAAACCTTGGTGATGTTATGGGTCACGTAACTGCTCGTCGTGGACGTGTAGATGGTATGGAAGCACACGGTAACAGCCAAATCGTTCGTGCTTACGTTCCACTTGCTGAAATGTTCGGTTACGCAACAGTTCTTCGTTCTGCATCACAAGGACGTGGTACATTCATGATGGTATTCGACCACTACGAAGATGTACCTAAGTCAGTACAAGAAGAAATCATTAAGAAAAACAAAGGTGAAGATTAATTCACCGTCACACTAAAAAGAAGTCACTTTGTGGCTTCTTTTTCTGTTTGGTAGAAATAGCTAAAATTGCTTCAAATATGGTAAAATAGAAGGAGTATATTGTGAGGAAAATGGATGTCAACCACTTTTGAAATTTTAATGAATCAGTTGGGAATCCCCGCTGAGATAAGAAATCATGAAGCCTTCTCCCAGGCAGAAATTGAACAAGTTATTGTACACAAACAAAGTAAAATTTGGGAGTTTCGCTTTGTCTTTGAGAATATCCTGCCTTTTGAACTCTTTTTAGCGTTGAAGAAAGGTTTGAAAGAAGAGTTTTCAAAAACAGGAAATCAAGCAACCTTTGAGATAAAAACTCGCCATCAAGACTTTACAAAAGAGCTTCTACAAGCCTACTATCAAGAGGCTTTTTCAGATGGACCTTGTGCAAGTCAGGGATTTCGTTCCATGTATCAAAACTGTCAGGTTCGAGTTGAGAATGATCAGTTGATTATTGAAGCTTCTGAAGCAGCAGATACAGAACATTTTAGAAAAAACCACCTACCAAATCTCAGTAAACAGCTGGAACTTTTTGGCTTTCCTAAATTCACTTGTGTTTTAGAGAAAAATGAAGATTTGACCAAGGAAGAACAAGAAGTTTTCCATTCGGAAAATCAAATGATTGTTCAGGCTGCCAATGAAGAAACTCTTCGGGCTATGGAACAGTTGGAACAGATGGCGCCACCACCTCCAGTAGAGGATAAGCCTATCTTTGATTTTCAAGCTAAGAAGGCAGCTGCCAAGCCAAAACTAGACAAGGCAGAAATTACTCCAATGATTGAGGTCAATACTGAAGAGAACCGTTTGGTATTTGAAGGAGTTGTTTTTGATGTTGAGCAGAAGGTGACTAGAACAGGTCGTGTTTTGATTAACTTCAAGATGACCGACTATACTTCTAGTTTCTCTATGCAAAAATGGGTCAAAAATGAAGAAGAAGCTCAGAAGTTTGACATGATCAAGAAAAACTCTTGGCTTCGTGTTCGTGGGAATGTTGAAATGAATAATTTCACGCGAGACTTGACCATGAATGTGCAAGATGTGCAGGAAGTTGTCCACTATGAGCGTAAGGATCTGATGCCAGAGGGAGAACGTCGGGTTGAGTTCCATGCACATACCAATATGTCGACTATGGATGCTCTACCTGAAGTTGAGGAACTCGTTGCGAAAGCAGCCAAATGGGGACACAAGGCAGTAGCAATCACAGACCACGGGAATGTTCAATCCTTCCCTCATGGCTATAAGGCAGCTAAGAAAGCTGGCATCCAGCTAATCTATGGGATGGAAGCCAATATCGTTGAAGACCGTGTTCCTATCGTCTATAACGAAGTAGAGATGGACCTTTCTGAAGCTACTTATGTAGTCTTTGACGTGGAAACGACAGGACTTTCAGCAATCTATAATGACTTGATTCAGGTTGCAGCTTCCAAGATGTATAAGGGCAATATCGTCGCTGAATTTGATGAGTTTATCAATCCAGGGCATCCTTTGTCTGCTTTTACAACTGAATTGACAGGAATTACGGATGACCATGTAAAAAATGCCAAACCCTTGGTTCAAGTTTTAAAAGAGTTCCAAGAATTTTGTAAGGATACCGTTCTTGTAGCCCACAATGCAACCTTTGACGTTGGCTTTATGAATGCCAATTATGAACGTCATGGGCTGCCAAAAATTACTCAGCCTGTCATCGATACGCTAGAGTTCGCAAGAAATCTCTATCCTGAATACAAGCGCCACGGTCTAGGACCTTTGACCAAGCGTTTTGGAGTTGCCCTAGAACACCATCACATGGCCAACTATGATGCGGAAGCAACTGGCCGTCTGCTTTTCATCTTTATCAAGGAAGTGGCAGAAAAGCATGGCGTGACAGATTTAGCTAGATTGAATATTGATTTAATCAGTCCGGACTCTTATAAAAAAGCTCGCGTCAAGCATGCAACTATCTATGTAAAAAATCAAGTGGGCTTGAAAAATATCTTTAAGCTGGTTTCTCTCTCAAATACCCAGTATTTTGAAGGAGTACCACGGATTCCACGTACAGTACTAGATGCCCATCGAGAAGGGTTAATCTTGGGTTCTGCTTGTACGGAAGGAGAAGTCTTTGATGCAGTTGTATCACAAGGTGTAGATGCAGCAGTCGAAGTTGCTAAATACTATGACTTTATCGAGGTGATGCCTCCAGCTGTCTATGCACCTCTGATTGCTAAAGAGCAGGTCAAGGACATGGAGGAACTCCAAATCATCATCAAGAGCTTGATAGAGGTTGGAGATCGCCTTGGGAAACTCGTTCTTGCGACAGGAAATGTCCACTATCTCGAACCTGAGGACGAAATCTATCGTGAAATCATCGTGCGAAGTCTAGGTCAGGGTGCCATGATTAACCGAACGATCGGTCATGGAGAAGCTGCTCAACCAGCTCCGCTACCAAAGGCGCATTTTAGAACAACCAATGAAATGTTGGATGAGTTTGCCTTTCTAGGGGAAGACTTGGCTCGCAAGATTGTTATTGAAAATACCAATGCCTTGGCAGAAATCTTTGAACCTGTGGAGGTTGTAAAGGGTGATTTATACACGCCTTTCATTGACAAAGCTGAAGAAACAGTTGCCGAGTTAACCTATAAAAAAGCCTTTGAAATCTATGGAAATCCACTGCCTGATATCGTTGATCTACGGATTGAAAAGGAATTGACCTCTATCTTGGGGAATGGTTTCGCCGTGATTTATCTGGCTTCGCAGATGCTAGTGCACCGTTCCAACGAACGAGGTTACTTGGTTGGTTCCCGTGGGTCTGTTGGTTCTAGTTTCGTTGCGACCATGATTGGGATTACCGAGGTCAATCCGCTCTCTCCTCACTATGTCTGTGGTCAGTGTCAGTACAGTGAGTTTATCACAGATGGTTCTTACGGTTCAGGGTTTGATATGCTAGATAAAGACTGTCCAAACTGTGGGCACAAGCTCAGCAAGAATGGACAGGACATTCCTTTCGAGACCTTCCTTGGTTTTGACGGGGATAAGGTACCTGATATCGATTTGAACTTCTCTGGTGAGGATCAACCAAGCGCTCATTTGGATGTTCGTGATATCTTTGGGGAAGAATATGCCTTCCGTGCAGGAACGGTAGGTACGGTGGCTGCTAAGACAGCCTATGGATTTGTCAAGGGTTACGAGCGTGACTATGGTAAGTTCTACCGTGAAGCCGAAGTAGAGCGCCTAGCTCAAGGAGCAGCTGGTGTTAAACGTACGACTGGTCAACACCCAGGGGGAATCGTTGTTATCCCAAACTATATGGATGTCTATGATTTTACACCAGTACAGTATCCTGCAGATGATGTAACTGCTGAATGGCAGACCACTCACTTTAACTTCCACGATATCGATGAGAACGTCCTCAAGCTCGATGTTCTTGGTCATGATGATCCGACCATGATTCGCAAGCTCCAGGATTTATCAGGCATTGATCCAAATGATATCCCTATGGATGATCCTGATGTCATGGCCCTCTTCTCGGGTACAGATATCCTGGGAGTGACACCTGATCAAATCGGGACTTCAACTGGTATGCTTGGAATTCCAGAGTTTGGGACCAACTTTGTTCGCGGAATGGTGGATGAAACCCATCCGACGACCTTTGCCGAGTTGCTACAGCTTTCTGGATTGTCTCACGGTACCGACGTATGGTTGGGAAATGCCCAGGACTTGATTAAGGCTGGAATTGCGGACCTATCAACCGTTATCGGATGTCGGGATGACATCATGGTTTACCTCATGCACGCTGGCCTAGATCCAAAGATGGCCTTTACTATCATGGAGCGAGTTCGTAAGGGAATGTGGCTCAAAATCTCTGAAGAAGAGCGTAATGGATATATCGAGGCCATGAAGGCCAACAATGTACCTGAGTGGTATATCGAATCTTGTGGAAAAATCAAGTACATGTTCCCTAAAGCCCATGCGGCTGCCTACGTTATGATGGCCTTGCGTGTAGCCTACTTCAAGGTTCACCATCCGATTTATTATTACTGTGCTTACTTCTCCATCCGTGCAAAGGCCTTTGATATCAAGACCATGGGTGCAGGCTTGGAAGCAATCAAACGCAAGATGCAAGAAATTGCTGAAAAGCGCAAGAACAATGAAGCTTCCAATGTGGAAATCGACCTCTATACAACGCTTGAAATCGTCAATGAAATGTGGGAACGTGGCTTCAAATTTGGCAAGTTGGACCTCTATCGTAGTGATGCGACTGAATTTATCATTGACGGAGATACTCTCATCCCACCGTTTGTCGCTATGGATGGTCTAGGAGAGAACGTTGCCAAGCAATTAGTTCGTGCTCGTCAAGAGGGAGAATTCCTCTCTAAAACAGAACTCCGCAAGCGTGGTGGACTCTCATCAACCTTGGTTGAAAAGATGGATGAGATGGGGATTCTCGGAAATATGCCAGAGGATAACCAGCTGAGTTTGTTTGATGATTTATTTTAGGGACTAGTAACGGGGGACATTTGATGAAACTCAGAATTTTTGCGGAAGACAAGCCGGCTGAGAAGGTGTTTGAGTATCAATTAGAGCTTGCTGATCAGACAATTCTTCTATCGACAGCACTCTTGTCTGGTGCTATTGCTTTAGCAGGATTATTTTCTGCTTTGAAAGAAAAATAAAAATAGAAAAGGGAAACACAAATGGTTTTACCAAATTTTAAAGAAAATCTAGAAAAATACGCTAAGCTTTTGGTTGCAAACGGTGTGAATGTGCAACCGGGTCATACCTTGGCTCTCTCTATCGATGTGGAGCAACGTGAGTTGGCTCACTTAATCGTCAAAGAGGCTTATGCACTCGGTGCACACGAAGTGATCGTCCAATGGGCAGATGACTTTGTAAATCGTGAGAAATTCCTTCACGCGCCACTAGAACGTTTGGACAATGTACCAGAATACAAGATTGCTGAGATGAACTACCTCCTTGATAACAAGGCGAGTCGTTTGGCTGTTCGTTCTTCTGATCCAGGTGCCTTGAACGGAGTAGATGCAGAAAAACTTTCTGCTTCTGCAAAAGCGATGGGAATCGCCATGAAACCGATGCGTATCGCTACTCAATCTAACAAGGTTAGCTGGACAGTTGCTGCAGCAGCTGGTACAGAGTGGGCTAAGAAGGTCTTTCCAAATGCTGCAAGCGACGAAGAAGCAGTGGACCTCCTTTGGGACCAAATCTTCAAGACTTGCCGTATCTACGAAGAAGATCCAGTTAAGGCTTGGCAAGAACATGCAGCTATCTTGAAGAGCAAGGCTCAAATGCTGAACAATGAACAATTCTCAGCCCTTCACTACACAGCTCCTGGAACTGACTTGACACTTGGCTTGCCTAAGAACCACGTTTGGGAATCAGCTGGAGCTATCAATGCCCAAGGTGAAGGATTCTTGCCAAATATGCCAACAGAAGAAGTGTTTACAGCTCCTGACTTCCGTCGTGCTGATGGTTATGTAACGTCTACAAAACCACTTAGCTATAATGGAAACATCATCGAAGGCATCAAGGTGACCTTTGAAAATGGTCAAATCGTCGATATCACTGCTGAAAAGGGTGATCAAGTTATGAAGGACCTTGTCTTTAAGAATGCTGGCGCGCGTGCCTTGGGTGAATGTGCCTTGGTACCAGATCCAAGTCCAATTTCACAGTCAGGTATTACCTTCTTTAACACTCTTTTCGATGAGAATGCTTCTAACCACTTAGCTATCGGTGCAGCCTATGCAACGAGCGTTGTTGGTGGAGCAGAGATGAGCGAAGAAGAACTTGAAGCTGCAGGGCTTAACCGTTCCGATGTTCACGTTGACTTTATGATTGGTTCCAACCAAATGGATATCGACGGTATCCGTGAGGATGGAACACGCGTGCCACTCTTCCGCAATGGAGATTGGGCAATTTAAGGAGAAGCTATGATTGGAAGTATGTTTGTCGGACTTTTGATCGGACTATTAGCAGGAGCTATCACCAATCGTGGCGAACGAATGGGATGCTTCGGAAAAATGTTTCTCGGCTGGATTGGTGCCTTTTTAGGACAATTACTTTTTGGAACTTGGGGGCCTATCTTAGCTGATACGGCTATTATCCCATCAGTTTTAGGAGCCATGATTTTATTAGCTATCTTTTGGAAAAAAGACAGCTAGTTTTAACTTGCTAGAACAGATAAAGAGGTTGGAGATCTTCCAACCTCTTTTTAATGAGCTGTAAAAAGACTGATATGCGACTAGCTTGGCTTTCAGTTACTGGTTCTTTTTATATTGCGCTAAGTATGGTACAATAAAAGCATGAGAATTCAACAATTACACTATATTATCAAAATCGTAGAGACTGGTTCGATGAATGAGGCTGCCAAGCAACTTTTCATTACACAACCGAGTCTGTCAAATGCAGTTCGTGATCTAGAAAATGAGATGGGAATTGAGATTTTTATCCGAAATCCCAAGGGAATCACCCTCACACGTGATGGGATGGAGTTTTTATCCTATGCCCGTCAGGTTGTCGAGCAAACGCAACTTCTAGAAGAACGCTATAAGAACCCAATCGCTCATCGCGAGCTTTTTAGTGTGTCTTCGCAGCACTATGCCTTCGTGGTCAATGCCTTTGTTTCCTTGCTCAAGAAGAGCGATATGGAAAAGTACGAGCTTTTTTTGCGTGAAACCAGAACCTGGGAAATCATTGACGACGTCAAGAACTTCCGCAGTGAAGTCGGAGTCCTCTTTTTAAATAGCTATAACCGGGACGTACTTTCGAAGATGTTGGATGACAACCATCTGGTTGCCCATCATCTCTTTACAGCCCAACCCCATATCTTTGTCAGCAAGTCCAACCCTCTTGCTAAAAGAGACAAGGTGCAGTTATCAGATCTAGAAGACTTCCCATACTTGAGCTATGACCAAGGGACCCATAATTCCTTCTACTTCTCAGAAGAGATTTTGTCACAGGAACACCACAAGAAATCCATCGTGGTTAGTGACCGTGCGACCTTGTTCAATCTTTTGATTGGTTTGGACGGCTATACCATCGCGACAGGTATCCTCAATAGTAACCTTAATGGGGACAATATCGTTTCGATTCCACTTGATATTGATGATCCCATTGAGCTGGTTTATATCCAGCATGAAAAGACAAGCTTGTCCAAGATGGGTGAGCGTTTCATCGAGTACCTACTTGAAGAAGTTCGTTTTGATAAGTAATTTGAATAAATGAGAAGAGAAAAGAAGAATGACGACATTAAATACAAATGATTTTGATTTTCACTTGCCGGAGGAGTTGATTGCACAGACGCCTTTGGAAAAGCGCGATGCCTCTAAACTCTTGATGGTCAATCGCAAAACAGGGGAATTTCAAGATCGCCATTTTCACTCTATTATTGAAATGTTAGAGCCAGGTGATGCCCTGGTTATGAATGACACCCGCGTACTACCAGCGCGACTTCATGGCCAAAAGGAAGAAACAGGGGGCCACGTTGAACTCTTACTCTTGAAAAATACAGCTGGAGACGAATGGGAAGTCTTGGCAAAGCCAGCTAAGCGTCTCAAGGTCGGGGCCCGTGTTATCTTTGGTGATGGTCGACTTAGCGCAGTCGTGACCGAGGAATTAACCCATGGCGGTCGTATTGTCCGTTTTGAGTATGAAGGAATTTTCCTAGAAGTACTTGAAAGTCTTGGAGAAATGCCTTTGCCTCCTTATATTCACGAAAAATTGGATGACCGTGAACGGTACCAGACCGTCTATGCCAAGGAGAGTGGCTCAGCCGCTGCTCCGACTGCAGGCCTTCATTTTACCAAAGAATTACTAGAAGAGATCCAGCAAAAAGGAGTTCACCTAGTCTACTTGACCTTGCACGTTGGTCTTGGAACCTTTAGACCTGTTTCCGTCGATAATCTAGATGAACACGAGATGCACTCAGAGTTTTACCAATTATCTGAGGAAGCTGCTGCGACCTTGCGTCAGGTCAAGGAAAATGGTGGCCGTGTCATTGCTGTGGGAACAACTTCTATCCGTACGCTAGAGACTATCGGAAGCAAGTTCGATGGGCAAATCCAAGCAGACTCTGGCTGGACCAATATCTTTATCAAACCGGGCTATGACTGGAAAGTTGTCGATGCTTTTTCTACTAATTTCCACCTGCCGAAGTCTACCTTGGTCATGCTTGTCTCAGCCTTTGCAGGCCGAGAATTGGTCCTCGAAGCCTACCAGCATGCTATCGATCAGAAATACCGTTTCTTTAGCTTTGGCGATGCCATGTTTATCTACTAAAAAACGAGCAAATCAAAACTAGAAATAAAAGAGCTAATTCCTGATTGGATTAGCTTTTTTTGATATCAGATAGCTATTGAATTAAAGCCAAATAAATGATACACTGAAGACTACGAGACAGCCGTCAAATATATGCAAAATCTGACGAGCTACTTTTATCTGTATCTATTTCAAAGGAGATTTTTATGAAAAACAAAACATTGCGCTATACGAGCCTATCAGTCCTGACCTTGTTAGTTGCCTTGACCTTGGCTGCCTGTGGTGGAAAGACTGACAAGAACACTTCAGCTTCAAACCAAAAGGAAACAACAAGCAAGGTGACTACAGAGTCCGCAAGTAAAACTGAAGCAGGCCAAAAAGAGGGGCAGAAGTCAGAAACAAATAGTACGATAGAAGCTACAACCACTCAAGCAGAACAAACAGAAGATAAGCAAAAATCACAAGAGGCTTACGCTAAATTTGTAGGAATTTGGGAAAACTACGCGGGAACAACTGCAACAGTCACAGCAGATGGGATTGTAACAATCCAAAGTGCAAATGGAACCTTTAAATACGAGATGGGGCAAGTAGAGGAAAAAGATGGCTACTACTCAACAGGTATTCATCTTGTCGGTGGTGGACAAGGTGCACGACTGATCTTTACCCCAGCTGGAGTCCAAAACGAAGTGACAGGTACAGACGGTAGCCAAGACGTCTTGTCTATCGGTCAATCAGTGAGCGATAAAGATAACCAATTTTACCGTAACTAAGAAGATCAATCAGAAGTAAGGGTGGAGAAATGTCCTTGCTTTTTTAAAGTTTTCGATGTATAAATTTTTAAACATCCAAGTTTACAATACGTTTAAGTTGGATGACAAACCAGCCAGTTTTTATGTGCAAGTAGTAAATCGCTAACAACACAAAAAGCCCTATATCAGGGCTTTTTATTACTAGCTAATATAAGAAATCAATTCCGTAGTTTTCTTTTAGATAGGTCGCCAACTCGGCTTTTTCTTCTTCTCTAAATCGACAGAGACTAAGGGCGAGGCGCAATATCAGGACACTTGTATCGATGATGACGTTTGACTTAGAAATATCTTCTAGCTGGGTCACCTCTCTCAGATCGAAGTCTAAATAGTAAGCCTTGCTGTTGACATGGTCAGGGTCGCTGACATCCACTTCAACATACGATGCTCGCAACAATTCTTCTTTTGGGATGAAGATTTCCTTGGAAAAGAAGAGCCCGGGATAGACATAAATGCCTTCAAAGGTGAATTCAAAGGAGAGCCTACGACTAGTCAGTCTTTTGATGCCTGCAATCGTTGCATAGATAGCAGCGAAAAAGAGGATGGTTGGAACTACAGTAAGAAGACTAAGCTGGGAAAAGTCGATTAATCCATGCGCGAGGAAAAAGAAAAATTGAAAGAATACACCCACCGCAAAGAATAGATAGCCGACACCGACAAATTTTGAATAATAGATTTTCATAGAAACCTCCAGATATAGAATTGAACTCGCCAACGCTTTTTCAGTAGAAGTCGTATAGGTCGTGGAGAGTAAAATTTCTAGGTATTCCCATCATATCCTATGGAGCGAAGTTCTGTCAACATTTTAGCAATCTTCCAACCATAGTTATCCTATGACCTAGCATATGGAATGTGGTATACTAGGATAAATGTAATCCAAACTTTGACAACATATTTTCATAAATAGAAAGAGGTATGTATGTTTTTTCTCAGCCGACGTCGTGTCTTTATCGGCGAATGTGATGGACAGGCTGTTTATTATGACCAAAAGACAGGAGAGGCTTTAGCTGCTCCAAAGAGTAAGTTGCTCAATACTGAAAAAGCTGGTGACACGAATTCCTTTATTCCTGACTTGGTAATTCTCTTACTAGCAGGTGGACCCGCAGTTTCGGGCTTCTTTTCACTCAAGTTTGTTGGTGTCTACAACTGGTTCAGTCTAGCTTGTATTCTTCTCTTTTGGTTGATGCAGTTTTTCTCGTTAGTTGCTTTACTCGAAAGAGCACTCTATAAAAATGTTCGCAAAGCACAGCCGACGACAGAGAAAGCCTTTTACTATGCCGCATCTCATAATTTGTTTGTAAAAAACCAGTTTGATCCTAGACAACTGTCTGCTTTACCTTTTCGATTTGCTCGCCTTGCAGTAAATATAGTATCCATCTATTATTTTTTGTATTTCTTGACTCTTCCTCTAAAATTTGGTCAACCGATTAATGAAGGCTATGGTTTGTGGTTTGCTGGCTTGTTATTCTTTGTAATTTTTCTTATGTATAACCAAAACAATCCAGTTCGTTTTGTGAAGATTATGAGATTATACAGCCAAGGAAAAGTAAGATTTAAGGAAGAAGCGGAACATTGAGCATCATTCTAAATACTTCTAAAAACAAAAAAAGCCTTGATTTCAAGGCTTTTTCCTGTTGATTTAGATGCCCCCTGCATGAATTTGTAAGAACTTTTCATATTGAAAATAAACAAAAATGTTGAAATATAGCTGATTTTAGGGAAATACTTTTAGGTATTTTCAATGTCAGGATTTAAAAATGGGGCAAAAGTGGGGCAAAAACAAATTAACGAAAAAAATATCGAGTTCGTGCATCAAGTAAATGATAAATTGCAAGAATAAGTGCAACATTTACTCGAACTCATCCTCTAGAGCTTCACTAGCAGTTCTGTAAGCTAAACATTTTCGTGGTCGGTGATTGATATCATATAAAGCCTTGGTTCCCAAAGCTTTTTTATGTTATAAACTCATTAAAAGAACCCCCAGTTAGATTTGGAATATTTTTTATTCTGTGTCACATAAAAATAAATAAAATGAATGGCTATAGCTAGAGCTAAAATGGTTGTTATACTCACTACTATTATAGGATTAGAAGCAAAGATTAAAGAGAGAATCAAGGCAGCCAGATAGAGTGTCGCTTGGACACAGTAGTAACTTTTCGAATAGCGAAGATAGTGTTTGTTATAGGGCCCATTTACTAGGACAGCAGCTTGAAAGAGGCCAAATCCGATATAAGAGAAGATGGTTGCAAAGAGACGATTAGCTTCAGGATTCAGAAGAAAACTCATCGATACAGTCATCATCATAAGCCCAATGAAAATAGGATAGTGACTGTAAATTAGAAATAGTCCCTTTTGATTAGATTTTTGATCAATAGCATGGTCGAATTGACCAAAATAAAACAAGAACAGAGAAATCATAATTATGAAATAAAGAACCGAATAAATCGAGAAATTCTCGATTGTAAAGAAGTTAGCTAGCTCCGTAATCATCTCTCCAAACATAATAATGACAAGAAGGGAGATACGCTCGATTAAATGGGGGAGATTTACCTGGTAATGCTTATCTTTATTAAGCAAGATACTTGGCATAATAAATGTTAGCAGAATACTAGCAAATAAGATATAGACTCTAAGGTAAATAGGAAGAAGAGCTGCTAGATAGAATCCTAAACTTCCTAGACCTGTTATCCATAGAAAACCTTTGATACTTTCCCGATTAGCATCATCGGTTGATTTTCTAAAAAATTCAACCAAATATTGAAAAAATAAGGTAAGGGTTAATGTACCAATAGCCCAACAGAGATAATGAAAATATTGTTGCCAATCAGGTCCAATCATATTGGCTATAAAGAGTAAAATTCCCATTTTGATAAACATGATTACTATGTTAAATAAAGAGTTCTTTCCATAGCGATTGGTATAATCGGTTTGAATCATCCAGGAATCGATGAGAAACAAAGTAGCAATGAAAAAATCAAGGAAAGAATTCCAAGTCAAAATACCGTTATGAAGATGGTCAATTAAAGTAGTTACTTTTGAAATTGCAAAAACAAAAACTAGGTCATAAAAAAGTTCTGAAAATTCTACACGTTTATGTTTAATAAGAGTTGTCATCTTAAGACCTTTCTATTTTAGAAGTACAATTTATTATAACAGAAAATGGTAATGAGAGAAAAGGATATGCTTAAATAACTTTATGTGGCGCGAATTGTCAAAACCTTGACTTCTTTTGTCATTTACTTGAAAAAGCAACCCTGACGAGTTGATTAAAATCCTATTAAAAATTAACTTTGTCAGGATCATCCTGAGTTTTGATGCCTTGAATCTTATCCAAGACCGCCATATCTTCCTCTGATAAGTCGAAGCCGAAGATATCCAAGTTAGCTTTTATATTTTTAGGTGTCACAGACTTAGGTAGTGGCAAGAAACCTTTTTGAAGGCTCCAACGCAGAGCAACTTGTGCCACAGATTTACCGTTACGTTCAGCCACTGCTTCAACATCTTCATTTCCAAAAATACCACCTGTACCTAGTGGACTATAGGCTTCAAGAAGGATATCGCGCTCTTGGCAATAGGCAACTAAGTCTTTTTGGTCACAACCTGGAGCCAAGAGGATTTGATTGACATGTGGCACAATTTCAGCTGTTTCAAGAAGAGCTTCTAGGTGATGTTGCATAAAGTTAGACACACCGATAGCACGCACCTTACCTTCTTTGTAGGCTTCTTCCATTGCCTTCCAAGCGCCTGCATTACCAGACTTCCAAGCATCATTCTCACGAAGCGCCTTTGGATTAGGCCAATGGATAAGCAAAAGATCCAAATAATCCACACCAAGTCTTTCGAGAGACTCATCGATAGAAGTCTTAGCCAACTCGTAATCGTGCTTATCATTCCAAAGTTTGGTAGTTAGGAAAATATCCTCACGTGCCAAATCACTATCAGCAATCGCCTTACCTACAGAAACCTCGTTACCGTAAATTTGTGCGGTATCAATATGTGAGTAACCCGCCTTAAGTGCGAAGCTAACGCTGTTATAGGCTTCTTCGCCTTCAGCAATTTGCCAAGTTCCAAAACCAATTTTAGGAATAGCAACCCCATTTGCAAGTGTATATGTTTCCATGATTTTCACCTTTTCTTTTTTTAATAGTACTATCTTAAAAAAGATAAGGCAAAAATGCAAAGATTTGCTACGGCTATTATTATGAATAGTTTCTTACTTCTTTTTCCGCTGTTCGTAACAGCTTTTGGAGATATTATTACTTGGGAAGAGAATGAATTTGTTGGTATTGTAAAATACAATCTTCAAAACTGCGACATTATTATCAAGAGCTTGAAATATTTTCTTCAGTATTTAGATAACTCATATGTGACTGATAACTTTGAACTGGATTTATATAGACAGGCTGTGTTAAAACATGGTCCCTTGTCTTATAACCAATGTTTCGGTTTTGTTCCTTTACTAGCCTTGGGAGGCTTAAAAGATGTGGATCATATGGATAAGGTAAAAACCTTGGAACACATTTACCTCATGTACCAACTCACAGGCGGAGTGTTTGACGATTGATAAAAAAGAACCACCCTCGCGGTGTTTTTTTCGATGAAAACGAGATGTTAGATAAATAGCGAGTCTTTGGATGAGACTCTCTAATTTGGTGAATATAAATTATTTGGTACAAAATTTGGTACAAAAAACAAAATGACAAGCAAAAAAGCCTTATAAATCAAGGCTTTTTCCTGTTGATTTAGATACCCCCTACATGAATTTGTAAGAACTTTTCATATTGAAAATAATCAAAAATGTTGAAATATAGCTGATTTTAGGGAAGTACTTTTAGGTATTTTCAATATCATGATTTAAAAATGGGGCAAAAGTGGGGCAAAGACGATTGACTCACATTTGGTTTGAAAACCTATAATACCTAATGATTATGCTATACTAGATATATAGTGTTGTTATCAATAAATATCAGTGCGAGACCAAATCGGAGGATAAAATGGAAAAACAAATTAATGAGAAAATTCGTGAAGTTGCACAAAGTGTTAATGAGACAATACCAGTAGCATGGGATAATCTTTTTATTAACATAAGTTTAGCTTTTGATGGAGGAGAGGTATATTATTTCTTTAATGAAGAGGGGAAAAATGAGTATATCTACAATCTATATATTCCAAAGCGGTATGGTATTCCTAATTTAGAGTTTCGGAATCAAGAAAGACGCACCTTTAGATTAGCTTGGGAGTTGAGAGAAATTTTTGAGAAAGAAGGCCAACCTTTGTGGACTTCTTGTACTATAAAAGTAATTGGCACGAAATTATCTGCTGAATTTGACTATGCACCTTGGAATGAAAGTGATTATAGTTCAGGTCAACAAATGGACTTTTTTGAATATAAATATCTCGGCAAGCAACCAGCGAATGAAAAAGAGCTTGAGCAGTTCAAGGCCATGGAAGCTTTCCAAAGAGAGCATAATGGGAAATAGCTATATCTAAAGAACAACCCACCTCGGAGGATAAAATGGTTCAACAGATGAATGATAAAATTGCATTTTTAAATCGATACACGTTGTCATCTAAAAATAAAGTAGAATTTATAACTAATAAATCAACGATTTTAAATGCACCGATTCCAGAATATTGGAAAGCAGCATTTCTAGCCGATACTTTGGAAGAATACTTGGAGCAATTCTACGCAGAATGGAATGCGAAAAAGTGATAATTAAAGAGACAAAAAAGCTGAGAATATGATTTCCCAGCTTTTTTGAATGCGATAGAAATAGCAACTAGACTATTTACGAAAGACCTCAATAATGTAGGTGAAGCCAGTAACTAAAAATGCAAAGGCAATGACATAAACGACAAAGACACCTGTAGCCACTGGATTGAACAGAATCACTAGACCTAGTAAAAATTCAAGCAAGGCTACCCACGTGATATTGCTACCAATAATAGGGAAAATCAATCCTAGACGATTGCCTTTAAAGAAAGCAATAATGGCTTCTACAATTAACCAAATTCCTACAATGGTCGGAATGACGACCGGCAGGGTCAAAAAGCCATAAGCAACGAGGTAAAGAGCTAAGAGAAGACTAACAAATCCTTGGAAAAGATAAACAGGTGAGCGAAGCTCTTTTGGTGCAGAGAAATAGCCTAAAATAGCTGCTATAGAAGAAACCAGTAAACCAAATGAAATCCACCAGCTGTAAGCAACAAGATTAGCTACTGGGTTTGTAAATAGGAAAAGTCCTAAAAGGACAAAAACAACTCCTGCAAGGAATAGCAGTAAACGATTAGAAAATTTCATTTCAATACCCCCTATATAGTATAGTTTGCTAATAAAACTATTGTACTTATTTTTATAGAAAATGTCAATAAAATAAATAAACAATTTGGAAGTTTCAGTCTGACTTACAAAAAGAAAAGGAGTTTTCACTCCTTTTCACAGATTGAAGACAAAGTCCTTATAAAAGTGTCTTCTAAAGATTTTAACTTCAATCTGAAGCGAGGTTATCCTCGCTTTTTCTATTTATCAAACAATTCCTTATTTTCAATTAAGAGTTCTAGTGGAGATTTATCCCTTGCTACAATAAAACCAGGTTCATATTGGTTATGAAGTGTTCTTTTCTGAGAAGTTGGATCAATATACAACTCATCTCCATCTTCTGTGTATAGTTGGTTGCCTCTTGTTAAGTAAAGTAAATCCTCTAAGTACTGTCCATCAGTTTCTAGAAAATCTTCGATGTATTTGACAGCTTTTAAGATCTCACTTACTTTATCAGAGTATTCATTCGATTCAAGAACACTCTTTTCTAATTCAATCTCTTTACTAGTTCCAAAAAGTTGAGTTGGAGTTGCATTAAAATATTCTGCTATCTTATCCAAATTTGCAAAGGTAGGATAGCTTTTTTGTTTTTCATAATCAGAGATGTCTGGAAAGATTGCTCATAAAAAAATGTGGGGCAAATGATGGGGCAAATCAGTTATAGACAAGCAAAAAAGCCTTATAAATAAAGGCTTTTTCCTGTTGATTTAGATGCCCCCTACAGGGCTCGAACCTGTGACCCATAGATTAAGAGTCTACTGCTCTACCAACTGAGCTAAGGAGGCAAATAAAAAGCTGTATTGGTGCCGAAACTTCACGGTTTGTATTGAACCCGCGCAATTAAGCAGGTGGGCAACTCGCTCTAACTGAAGCTGTTTCCGTGTGAGACGGCCTACATGCTGTTAGAAGACTTTTGTTTCCCTAATAATACAAAAAATAGTCGGTCAACACTTAAATGTGAAGTCGTACACCACAGCGTTTCTATGATTATATGATACCACTTTTTCAAAAAAAATCAAGGGAAAATTAAAAATTTTGAAAAGGATTTCATAAGTTTCGTAATTTATCAATGGTTTCCTTGCGTTGAGCCAGGGCACGTTCGTATTTTCCACTATCTTCTGGTGAGAAGTAGCTATGGTTGCGGATTTTTTCAGGCAAGTACTCTTGCTTGACCCAGTGGCCAGGATAATTATGTGGATAGAGATAATTTTGGGCGTTCCCTAGTTCCTTGCTACCGCTATAGTGACCATCTCGCAAGTGACGTGGAATTGGTAGGTGACCGGATGTTTTAAGGTCAGCCAGGGCCTTATCCATAGCCACATAGGCTGAGTTGGATTTGGGTGAAAGGGCCAGATCAATGACGACATTGGCAATGAGGATGCGGGCTTCGGGGAATCCGATCCTTTGCGCAGCATCTAAGGCAGTTACGGTATGAATCTGAGCTTCGGGATTGGCCAAGCCAATATCTTCATAAGCAATAACAGTCAAACGACGAGCTAGACTAGGAAGGTCACCAGCCTCTATCAAGCGAGCAGCATAGTGGAGACTAGCGTCCACATCTGAACCGCGAATAGACTTTTGAAGGGCAGATAGAACATCATAGTGCCCGTCTCCATCCTTGTCCATAGTGATGTAGCTTCTCTGAAGACTATTTTCCATGATATCAAGCGTGATATGACGGATACCGTCATCATTTTCTGGAGTGGAGAGAACTGCCAAATCCAGAGAGTTAAAGGCAGAACGGAGGTCTCCATTGGTCGATGTTGCGATAAAATCAAGGGCATCATCATCTAATTCAACAGGGAAATCAAAACCACGTTCAGGATCTGTCAGGGCTATTTGAATGGCCTTTTTGACGTCTTGATTGGATAAGGGTTCTAATTCAAAAATCTGAACACGGCTACGAATGGCTGGAGTGACAGAAAAGAAAGGATTTTCAGTCGTGGCTCCAATCATGATGACCAGTCCACTTTCCAAAAGAGGCAAGAGGAAGTCTTGCTTGGTCTTGTCAAGACGATGAATCTCGTCTAGTAGCAGTACAAGGCCACCTGAGAATTTAGCTTCCTCAGCGATTTCTTGGAGACGTTTTTTACTATCAACAGTGGCATTGAAGGTCCGAAAAGCATACTTAGTCGTTCCAGCGATGGCTGAAGCGATACTTGTTTTTCCGATACCCGGAGGTCCATAGAGAATCATAGACGACAGGCGGTTAGCCTCCACCATGCGACGGATGATTTTTCCTGGGCCGACCAGATGTTCCTGACCGATGACCTGGTCGATGGTTTTGGGGCGCATACGAAGCGCGAGATTGTCTGGCATAGCAGTCCTTTCTAACATGGATTTTCTGATGTATATGTGGTAATATGGTAGTATCTATTTTAGCATATTTCCGAGTATTCGGGGCGATTAAAGAGTCGTATAGAAAGAGGACAAAATGGCAACATACGGATTTTTAGATGTTTTACAGGAAGAGTTGGACAAAAACTTTCCTTTTGATTATGAGATTAGCTGGGACAAGCGCAATCATGCGGTTGAAGTGAGTTTTCTGCTAGAGGCGCAAAATCCTGCAGGAGTAGAGATGCTAGATGAAGACGGAGAGGTTTCGTCAGATGATATCCTTTTTGAAGAAGCGGTGCTTTTTTACAACCCTGCCAAGTCAACTGTTAATGAAGAAGACTATTTGACAGTCATTCCTTACCTACCTAAGAAAGGTTTTTCTCGTGAATTCTTAGCTTATTTCGCCCTATTTCTCAAAGATACTGCAGAGGTTGGGCTAGATGCCCTCATGGACTTTTTGGAAGACCCAGAAGCAGAAGAATTCGTCATGGAATGGAACCAAGAAGTCTTTGAAGAAGGAAAAGCAGGCTTGGAAGAGGGAGAATTTTACCCTTATCCGAGATACTAGGAGCTTGTAGTGGATATAGATATTTCAGATTTCACAGGCTGCAAAATTGCCCTCTTTTGTGGAGATAAGCTACTGACCATCTTGCGTGATGACAAGGACAATATCCCTTGGCCCAATATGTGGGAGTTACCAGGTGGAGGTCGTGAAGGGGACGAAAGCCCTTTTGAATGCGTATCGCGTGAAGTTTATGAGGAACTGGGAATTCATTTAAATGAGGATTGTCTGCTCTGGAGCAAAGTCTATCCCAGCATGCTCTTTGAAGGTCGTCAGTCTATCTTTATGGTCGGTCAGATAAGTCAGGATCAGTTTGATAATATTACCTTTGGAGATGAAGGACAGGCTTATAAGCTGATGAGCATTGAGGAATTTCTCAATTCTAAACAGGCTGTACCTCAGCTCCAGGGGAGATTGAGGGATTATTTGGAGGAAGAAAAATGATTTTTGCGATTGCAACAACCACGTTGAATAAAGAAGTTAAGCGTAATCTAGAAACTGGACAATACTCTAGAGAAGAAGCTACATTTATTTATATGGAATATTTAAAGTTAAAGAAGCAGAGAGAAAGTGGTACGAAAGTAGCTGGGATCTCTATGGCTGTTATTTGGGGATTAATGCTTGTTTTACCCTTAATGAGTGGTGAAGGTCTCGTACTGCCCCTTTCAGTACATTTTTTATTACTGCTACTGCTTGCAGGAATTGTTCTATTTGTTTATTATCTTATGTTTGGTATTTTTAAACAGCAGATTCATAGCGCAATGAAAGAACACTATACAGATGTGATTGAAGAATTTAAGAAGAATAAGGAAAATACAAAATGGAAACATGGCAAGAGCTAAAAGTTACAGTGAAGCGTGAGGGAGAGGAGTTGGTTTCCAACCTCTTGATTGAACTAGGTGCCCAAGGGGTCGCAATCGAAGACAGCATGGATTATGTGGGCAATGTGGACCGATTCGGCGAAATTTTCCCAGAGGTCGAGCAACAAGAAGAAATTGTGGTGACCGCCTATTATCCTGATACGGTTGATGTAGTAGCGGTTGAAGTGGATTTGCAGGCGCGTCTCGCTGAATTGACCGACTTTATGGATCTAGGAGAAGTCAAGATGGGTACGACTGCCTTGGCTGAGGAAGACTGGGCTGATAATTGGAAGAAATACTATGAACCAGCTCGCATCACTCATGACTTGACCATCGTGCCGTCATGGACAGACTATGAAGCGACGGCGGGAGAAAAGATTATCAAGCTGGATCCAGGTATGGCCTTTGGGACAGGAACACACCCGACGACCAAGATGAGTCTCTTTGCCTTGGAGCAGGTTCTTCGCGGTGGCGAAACAGTGCTAGATGTGGGGACAGGTTCCGGTGTCCTTTCCATTGCTAGCTCGCTTTTGGGTGCCAAGGAAATCTTTGCCTATGACTTGGATGACGTAGCGGTTCGCGTCGCTCAGGAAAATATTGAGCTCAATCCTGGTATGGAAAACATCCATGTAGCCCCAGGAGATTTGCTTAAAGGCGTGGAAATCGAGGCAGACGTCATCGTAGCCAATATTTTGGCGGATATCCTTATTCACCTGACGGATGATGCTTATCGTTTGGTGAAGGACGAAGGCTATCTCATCATGAGCGGGATTATCAAGGACAAGTGGGACATGGTGCGTGAGTCGGCTGAGTCAGCTGGATTTTTCCTTGAAACCCACATGATCCAAGGAGAGTGGAATGCCTGCGTCTTCAAGAAGACCAAGGATGTCTCCGGTGTGATTGGAGGCTAGCATGCAGCAGTATTTTGTAAAAGGTTTGGCTAGCTCACCTGTCACTATCGAGGACAAGGAAACCAGCAAGCACATGTTTCAGGTTATGCGCTTAAAAGAAGAGGATGAGGTGACTTTAGTTTTTGATGATGGGATCAAGCGCTTAGCGCGCGTGGTCAATGTAGAAAGTCATCAGTTAGAGCTGATTGAGGAATTAGCAGACAATGTAGAACTACCAGTTCAAGTGACCATCGCATCAGGTTTCCCCAAGGGAGACAAGCTCGAGTTTATCACACAGAAAGTAACCGAACTGGGTGCTAGTCAAATCTGGGCATTTCCTGCAGACTGGTCCGTTGCCAAATGGGATGGCAAAAAATTGGGTAAAAAGGTTGAAAAACTAGAAAAAATCGCCCTTGGAGCAGCCGAGCAAAGCAAGCGGAATTTGGTCCCAAACATCACCCTTTTTGAAAAAAAAGCAGATTTTCTATCTCAGCTGGACCAGTTTGACTCTATCGTGGTAGCCTATGAAGAGTCAGCCAAAGAAGGTGAATCAGCAGCGCTTATCCAAGCTGTTGCGGAGTTAGAAAAAGGATCTAAACTGCTCTTTATCTTTGGACCAGAAGGTGGTCTATCTCCTGCAGAAATTGAAAGTTTTGAAGAAAAGGGAGCAGTCCTGGCAGGACTTGGTCCTCGTATTTTGCGAGCAGAAACAGCACCACTTTATGCCTTATCAGCCATCAGTGTTTTGTTAGAATTAGAGAAATAAGAGGAAAAAGATGGAACAAAAACACCGTTCAGTATTTCCTGAAAATGAACTTTGGGACTTAACAGCCCTATATCAAGACCGTGAGGATTTCTTGCGTGCGATAGAGAAGGCGCGTGAAGATATTAACCAGTTTAGTCGTGACTACAAGGGCAATCTTCACACTTTTGAAGATTTCGAGAAGGCCTTTGAAGAATTGGAGCAAATCTATATTCAGATGAGCCATATCGGGAATTACGCTTTTATGCCTCAGACGACAGACTATAGCAATGAAGATTTTGCCAATATCGCCCAAGCTGGAATGGACTTTGAAACAGATGCCAGCGTAGCCTTGACCTTCTTTGATGATGCCTTGGTAGAAGCAGACGAAGAAGTCTTGGACCGTTTGGGTGACTTGCCACATTTGACTGCAGCTATTCGTCAGGCCAAAATCAAAAAAGCCCACTATCTTGGGGCTGATGTGGAGAGGGCATTGACCAATCTGGGTGAAGTTTTCTACAGTCCACAGGATATCTATACTAAAATGCGAGCTGGGGACTTTGAAATGGCTGATTTTGAAGCCCATGGAAAAACCTACAAAAACAGTTTTGTGACCTATGAAAACTTCTATCAAAACCACGAGGATGCTGAGGTTCGTGAGAAATCCTTCCGTTCTTTCTCAGAAGGACTTCGTAAGCACCAAAATACAGCTGCGGCAGCCTATCTTGCTCAGGTTAAATCTGAAAAACTGTTGGCAGATATGAAGGGCTATGACTCAGTCTTTGATTATCTTCTGGCTGAACAAGAAGTGGACCGTGCCATGTTTGACCGCCAGATTGACCTCATCATGAAGGATTTTGCGCCAGTTGCTCAGCGATATCTCAAGCATGTTGCCAAAGTGAATGGTCTTCAAAAGATGACCTTTGCAGACTGGAAATTGGACTTGGACAGCGCCCTTAATCCTGAAGTGACCATTGATGATGCCTATGATTTGGTCATGAAGTCGGTAGAACCTTTGGGACAAGAATATTGTCAGGAAGTTGCTCGCTATAAAGAAGAACGCTGGGTGGACTTTGCTGCCAATAGTGGCAAGGATTCTGGTGGGTATGCAGCTGATCCCTACCGTGTGCATCCATATGTCCTTATGAGCTGGACAGGTCGTTTGAGCGATGTTTATACCTTGATTCATGAAATCGGGCATTCTGGTCAATTTATCTTTTCAGATAATCACCAGAGTTACTTCAATGCTCACATGTCTACTTACTATGTCGAAGCGCCGTCAACCTTCAATGAATTGCTTCTTAGTAATTACTTGGAGCACCAGTCTAATGACCCACGTCAAAAACGCTTTGCTCTTGCCCACCGCTTGACAGATACCTACTTCCATAATTTCATCACCCACCTCTTGGAAGCAGCCTTTCAGCGTAAGGTGTATACACTGATTGAAGAAGGGGAAACCTTTGGAGCAAGCAAACTCAACAGCATTATGAAGGAAGTCTTGACAGAGTTCTGGGGTGATGCTATTGAGATTGATGATGATGCGGCTTTGACTTGGATGCGCCAAGCTCACTACTACATGGGTTTGTATAGCTACACCTACTCAGCCGGACTTGTCATCTCGACTGCGGGTTACCTCCATCTGAAACATTCGGAAACTGGAGCTGAAGACTGGCTCAACCTCCTCAAATCAGGTGGTAGCAAGACACCACTTGAGTCAGCCATGATTATAGGTGCGGATATTTCAACAGACAAACCACTCCGTGATACCATCCAGTTCTTGTCTGACACGGTTGATCAGATTATCGCCTACAGTGCAGAGTTGGGAGAGTAAGTGTAAAGTAATAGAGAGGTGGGTTATTGCTTTGCTGATGATCTTTGGATGGTTGACAGTCATTGTCTTTGGATTATTTGTAGCTATTTTCAAAAAAGCCGTTGGAGGCCGTGATTTCAAAACTGAACTGAAAGTAGAGCTGGTATTGCTTGTGCTTTACTTCATTTTTGTACCATATTCTTTGTACCATATTCTCTTTCATTAAAAATTCGATGTTTAAGAAATAAAAAGTCATCTATGAATGGCTTTTTGATCAGTGACTAGAAAAGCAGAGGTGCTAGGGATGTATCAAGAATTACAAAGTAAAGTGACAGAAGAAAAACCAAGCTATAGTCGGGAAGAAATTTGGAAAGAATTACATAAGCGATCTCCTGAAACACATCCAGATGATAATCCGTCAATCTTAAAATATAGTGACGGTGTTCCAAAATTACTTGAAAATGGTTATGTTCAATAGTAAAATAAAAGTGATCAAGGGAGACGTAAATCACTATGAATAAAACTTTAAAAACATCACTCGTATTACTATTAACGGTTTTCGCCCTTGCGGCTTGCGGACAAAACAATTCAGCAGGAAGTGCAGCGCAAACTTCACAAACAGCTCAAGAAACCACGACTGCTCCAACAACACAAGTAGCGTCCAATAAACAAAATACAACAGAAGCTCTGCCAAAAGACGGTGTACAAAGATTCAAGCGTATAGATAAAGGTGGATCAACATTTCTTATCTACTACTTCAAGGATGACATCGTCTATAAACAGATTGGTATTTACTTTTATAACCCTAAAGGATTAGGCAAATCTGAAGAAGAGGTTGTTCAACTTCTGAACAAAAGTCAAGAGCTTTATAAGGATGTAACTGGAATAACCTCTAAAGTTGAGAAGGAAGATGGAGAATACATTCAAACCGTAATATATGATTACCAAACTATGGACTGGAAAGAGTTACATCGACGCGATCCAAATCAATTTCCTGCGACCAAACCAAAACCAGTGAAAATTAGTGAAGCTGCAGCTAAATTACAAGAAAAAGGTTATGTTGAATATACAGAATAAACTCAACCAGATAAACAGCACCAAAGACACTCCTTAGCCGTCCTTGGTGCTGTTTGTCCTGACTAGCCTCGGGTAACCAAAAGTGCAAAGACCTGCAATTTTCCAAGCACTTTTCTTGAATCCCTCCCCTTCTTTTGATAGACTAATAGGTAGTTGAAAAAAAGGAGACTAATTATGAAAAAATTTGTTGCTGAATTAATCGGTACATTTATGCTTGTGTTCATCGGAACAGGAGCTGTTGTTTTTGGAAATGGTGTTGAAGGACTTGGACACCTTGGGATTGCTCTTGCTTTTGGTTTAGCAATCGTAGTCGCAGCCTTCTCAATTGGAACTGTTTCAGGTGCTCACTTGAACCCAGCTGTTTCTATCGCTATGTTTGTAAACAAACGTTTGTCATCTTCAGAGCTTGTAAACTACATCCTTGGACAAGTAGTTGGTGCTTTCCTTGCATCTGGGGCTGTATTCTTCCTCTTGGCAAATTCAGGTATGTCAACTGCAAGTCTTGGTGAAAATGCCTTGGCAAATGGTGTAACTGTCTTTGGTGGTTTCTTGTTTGAAACAATTGCAACTTTCTTGTTTGTTTTGGTGATCATGACTGTAACATCAGCAAGCAAAGGTAATGGTGCTATTGCTGGTTTGGTGATTGGTTTGTCATTGACTGCTTTGATCCTTGTTGGATTGAATATTACTGGTCTTTCAGTAAACCCAGCTCGTAGCTTGGCTCCTGCTGTATTGGTAGGTGGCGCAGCCCTTCAACAAGTTTGGATTTTCATCCTTGCACCAATCGTTGGTGGAGTTCTTGCAGCTCTTGTTGCTAAAAACTTCCTTGGAACTGAAGAATAATTGAAACGCAAAAAGCCTACTCTTCACATTGGAGAGTAGTTTTTTTGTATATTAAAATCCCCCACGATAAGAGGTGAGGGATTTTATAATTAACTCAATTCAGCAACGATGGCTTTGATTTGTTCTGCAGTGTGAACACCTGCAACTTGTTTGACGACTTGTCCATCTTTCTTGAAAAGAAGAGTAGGGATAGACATGATACCAAATGAACGAGCTGTATTTGGATTTTCATCAACGTCCATTTTAACGATCTTCAAGACATCTTCTGAAAGTTCTTCAGACAATTTGTCCAAGATTGGACCTTGCATACGACATGGACCACACCAAGTAGCCCAGAAGTCTACCAAGACCAATCCGTCTTTAGTTTCTTGTTCGAATGTTGCATCTGTAATTGCTTTTGCCATAGTATTTCTCCTTTTTAATTATATTGGCTTAAATCTTGTTTCATGAGATAGAAGAAAACATCTCCATAAGTCCCATGGTAGTCCAAATCATGCCCCTTGTAGGTTACTTTTTGGACAGGGTAGTAGTCTGCGACACCAATCAGGCAGGCATGTTGAGAACGTTCAAATTCTTCGTATGACTCGAAGGTCATGGTTCTCTCTTGCTTGCTGGCATCAAGATAAGTGATTTCAATCATAGGATTCTCCTTTGCTAAATCATATCTTCATTTTACTCCTTGGAAAAAGGAATGTCAAGAAAATTGCTTGCGCACGCAAGTTTTTTGTAAAAATTTTAGGAAAGCCAACTTGTTTTTGTTTCAAGGCTTTCTTCTACAGCTTTTTGTAGATAGGCAAGAGTTGTCTGACCCTCCTTAGTGAGGCAGATAAAACTAGCTCGCTTATCCTGGTCACAACATCTCCGACTAAGTAAACCGCAGTTTTTTGCTTCTAGGCGTGCCACCATTCGTGATACAGCACTTGGACTCAGATGGAGTTTGTCAGGCAGGTCAATCTGTCTCAAAGATTTTTCTTGAGCCTGATTTAAAAAGTGTAAGAGATAGAATTCTTTGAGCGTTAGGCTTTGGTCACTCTGATCAGCAATCGTTTGCTCTAAAAGAGCTTCTAGCTCTAGTTGTCGGCGGTTGAAGTCAAACCATTTTTCTAAGTAAGTCACGTCAATCTCCTTTCCTATATAATAGTTGTAAATAGCTTTATACATCTAAGATGCTTGCGCACGCAATTAGTATACAACTTTTTAGATGAGATAGCAAGAAGGATGTTTATTGTGTATTTCCTTGAAATTTTCTGAAAAAGGAGTAAACTGGTATGCAGAAAGTCTATTTGTGGAGTATACGATGAAGTTATATGTTCAGTTAATGATTCTTTTTGTGATTTCGCTGATTGGTGAGGGAATTTCTGTTCTTTTCCATTTGCCTATCCCTGGAAGCATTATTGGTTTGATTATTTTATTTTTGGCTTTGCAGTTCAAGTGGTTGCGGGTACGTCATGTCAACATGGTTGGGAATTTTCTTCTGGCCAACATGACCATTCTCTTTCTGCCTCCTGCGGTTGGGATTATGGAGAAATTTGATGTGATTGCTCCTTATTTATTGCCCATTGTCTTGATTGTCTTTTTTGCGGCAGTGATCAATATTATCTTGATTGCGCTGGTGGTTCAGTTTATTAAAAAGCGTTATGAAGGTGATTACGAAGAAAGAGGTGCCAAATGAGCGAATTTGTATCCAATCCACTTTTTGGGATAGCTTTGTCTATCCTAGCTTATCTTGGAGGCATGATTATCTTTAGACGATACCCTCATCCTCTGACGACTCCCTTACTGCTAGCAACCTTGTTTATCATAGCATTTCTGAAATTTACGGGTATTTCTTACGCTGCCTATTATCAAGGTGGGGTCTACCTCAATAACTTGATTGTTCCCTCAACAGTAGCTTTAGGAATTCCTCTTTATAAGAGTTTTCACCTCATGAAACACCATGTTAGAAGTATTCTACTCAGTAGTTTCCTTGCTGTTGTTGTAAATACAGTTTTTACAGCTTTAGTTGCAAAATTTTTTGGCATGGATTTCTTCTTGGCGATTTCACTTTTTCCAAAGTCGGTAACGACGGCCATGGCGGTTGGAATCACAGAAAAGCTACAAGGAATCACAACAATCACCTTGGTCGTAGTAGTAGCGACTGGTATTTTGACCAGCGTTATCGGTCCAACACTCTTGAAATGGCTAAAAATAGATGATCCAGTAGCTGTTGGTCTTGCTCTTGGAGGAACTGGTCACGCAGTTGGGACTGGGACAGCTTTTCGCTATGGAGCTGTTGCGGGGGCTATGGGTGGCCTGGCTATCGGTGTCACCGGTATTCTCTACGTATTTGTCAGTCCTATCGTGGCTGGTTTAATATTAAGTTAAAGGTCAAGTATCTCTTGGCCTTTTATCAATTTAACAATAAAAAACCCCTAGCAAAAATTCATTTGCTAGGGGTTTTTTATTATTGAAGGTTAACTTTATTCTTCAAGATGTAGTAGGTGCCGATATAGTAGACAACAATCAAAATGATATCTTTAATGATTTCATAAGTGAGAAAAGAGCTGTAATTTATACTAATATTTAAGAAAAGATCGCTAAATCCAATGAGAGTGTGAATCACAATATAGGCCACAACAGCTAGAGCTGTACGGTATTCATCAAATAGTTGACCGATAGAAATAGACAAGTAGATACAAAGGATGCTGGCAAGGGTATTTAAGACATAAGTTGTCAGGCTTAACCATAAATTGCCTAGATAGTAGTCGAAAAGATCCTTGAATAAGGTTGATATGAAGACATCAGGGCTAATCATGGCAATGATGATGTAAAGACTCAAAAGAAAGACCACTGTACTTGTCAAAGACCAGACAAAGGCTCCAAGGATTTTAGCAGAGAGAATCTGGTGTTCAGATACTGGAAGGGTTAGGGTTAGATAACCACGACGGTCATAGACACTTCCCTTAAATCGTTGAATGATCAAAATTAAGGTTGAAATACTCAGAGTAATAACGAGGCCCCCAAAAACCAGAGCTAGAAAGAATAACATGAGAGCACCTTTGTCTTGATAATAGGTACTTGATAAGGCACTACCGTGAATTCCTATGATGACAGATAGGGATAGTACAGCTGCATAGAGGGCAAAAAACCATTTGTTGACATTTTTAAATTCATAACGAACTAAATTCCAAAACATAAGAATCTCCTTTACCTAAGCTTTGAATTCGTGACGGAAGAGTTGATCGATAGACTCTCCAGATTCGTAGCGAATATCATCTACATTTCCTTGACGGACGATTTTTCCATCCTTGAGGAAAATAATCTCATCCAAGATTGGCTCGATGTCTGAAATCAAATGAGTTGAAATCAAGACAGTCGAAGTTGGGGAGTAGCTGTTGATGATGGTGTTCAAGATATAGTCACGGGCTGCAGGGTCGACTCCTCCGATGGGCTCGTCAAGGACATATAAGCGAGCATCACGACTCATGACAAGAATCAATTGGACCTTTTCTTTGTTCCCTTTGGAGAGCTTTTTAAGGCGACTGTTTTCGTCGATACCTAGGTCACGAAGAAGGCCTTGAGCACGATCAAGACTGAAATCCTTGTAGAAGGTTTTGAAGAAGGTAAGAGCTTCTTTGACCTTCATTTGCTCGTTAAGGTAGGTCGTATCAGGTAGATAAGACACAATGGCTTTTGTTTCGGGACTAGGCTCTGTATTGTTGATAAGAATACGTCCTTCATCAGGTTGAAGCAAGCCATTAATCAACTTAATCAAGGTTGTCTTTCCAGAACCATTTGGGCCAAGGAGACCCACAATCTTACCAGCTGGAATTTCGAAGGAAACATTTTTAAGGGCAGGGTTGGGTCCATAGGATTTTGAAACATTTTCAAATTCTAATAAGGTCATAGTCTAAACTCCTTCAATATAATCTCTCAAAACAGTAGGTAGTTCTTCTTTTTCATAGCCAAATTCTACCATGGCTGTGACAAACTGTTGCAGTTGTTCTTCGGATAGTTGTTTGCGGGATTGGAAGATTAAGTCCAAGTCCTCTGTGACAAAGCGGCCAGCAGTCCGCTTGCTGTATACGAAACCTTCTCTTTCCAGGTCTGATAGGGCACGTTGGATGGTGTTTGGATTGACACCAGCTTCACTAGCCAATTCTCTAACAGTTGGCAGTTGTTGACTAGGCTCAAGTTTGTGGGAAATAATTTGCAGTTTGATTTTGTCCATAATCTGCAAATAGATGGGTTTGTTGTTATCAAATGTCCAGGACATCACGGTCTCCTTTCTATTTTTCTCTTGTGTTAATTAAATAGTACAACTAAACAAAAAACTTGTCAAGCCAAAAGGAGAATTATTTTGGGAATTGCTCAAAAAATGGTATAATGAAAAGAAAACGACAAGGAGGGGAAGGCATGCGTTGTCCAAAGTGTGGCGCTACTAAATCAAGTGTTATCGATAGCCGTCAGGCTGAAGAAGGAAATACGATTAGAAGAAGACGTGAGTGCGAAGAATGCCAACATCGTTTTACGACCTATGAACGTGTAGAAGAAAGAACGCTAGTTGTGGTCAAAAAGGATGGCACACGGGAGCAGTTCTCGAGAGATAAAATCTTTAATGGGATAATCCGTTCAGCTCAAAAACGTCCGGTGTCCAGTGATGAGATTGGCATGGTCGTCAATCGTATTGAACAAAAACTCCTCAGTCGCAATGATAATGAAATTCAAAGTGAAGATATTGGTTCTCTCGTTATGGAAGAACTGGCTGAACTAGACGAAATTACTTATGTTCGTTTCGCTAGTGTCTATCGTAGTTTTAAAGACGTGAGTGAGCTCGAGAATCTTCTCAAACAAATTACGCAATCTTCAAAGAAGAAAAAGGAAAAATAAATGAAGCCTAATGATCGTTTTTCTTTTCTAAAGAATAATCGGGTGTCGCAAGATCCCACATCTCTGGTGCAGTGCTACCTCCCGATTATCGGTCAGGATGCGCTGAGTCTTTACCTTTACACCCTAGCCTTTTGGGATAATGGGCAAAAGGAACATCTTTTTGCTGCTATTCTCAATCATCTCAATTTCGGGATGGATAGGCTCTTAAAAGCCTTTAAAATCTTATCAGCCTTCAACTTGGTCACTCTTTACCAAAATGGGGATGCCTATGAACTTGTTATTCATCCAACGCTTTCTAGTTCGGATTTCTTGCGTCATACGGTTTATCGTACCTTGTTGGAGAAAAAAATCGGTGAGACAGCAGTTTCTGATTTGCGCCAAGAGTCTGCGGAGGGAGAAGCTTTGACCGTTCCTTTGAGTCAGGCCTTTCCAGAGATAGAAGATATAGCTAACACTGAGGAAACACTCGGAAAAGCTAATTTTACAAATGATTTTGATTTGGAACATTTCCGTCAACTTATGGCGAGAGATGGCCTCCGTTTCCAAGATGAACAGACAGATGTCTTAGAACTGTTTAAAATAGCTGACGAGAAAAAATGGACCTGGTTTGAAACCTATCAATTGGCCAAGGCGACAGCTGTTTCTCAAGTTATCTCTGTCAAGCGTATGCGTGAAAAATCAGCGCAAAAATCTGTTTCGTCGGACTTCAGTCCCCAAGAAGCGACTATTATCAGGGAAGCGAAAAGCAAAACTGCCCTACAGTTTTTAGCGGGAATCAAACAAACACGAAATGCAGGAATTATCCAAGCTGAACGCGATTTGTTAAAACAGATGGCTGACTTGGGATTGCTTGATGAGGTTATCAACATTGTTATACTCTTGACCTTCAATAAGGTTGATTCGGCCAACCTCAATGAAAAATATGCCATGAAAGTGGCTAATGATTACTCTTATAACAAAGTCAGATCTGCTGAAGAAGCTGTACTTCGAATCAGAGAGAAGAATCAAAAGGGACAGGAGCAAAAACTGTCTAAGACTAATCAAGCCAAAACCAATGTCCCAAAATGGAGTAATCCAGAATATAAAAATGAAACCAGCGAAGAAACTCGCTTGGAATTAGAACGCAAGAAAAAAGAAATGTTAGCCCGATTAGGAAAAGGAGGAGACTAGATGGAAAGTGTAGGAGATGTGCTTAAGGGTCATCCCAGCCGTTTTCAATACCAGGACTTGGTCCAGCAGATTGTAAAAGATCCAGATGTTGCGGCTTTTATCCAGAAGGAATCTCTCAGTCAGGAGGAGTTGAACCGTAGTATTTCCAAGTTTAACCAATACATCACTGAGAGAGATAAGTTCCTCCGAGGAGATACAGACTATATCGCGCGTGGTTACAAGCCTATCCTAGTCATGAACCATGGTTACGCGGATGTATCTTATGAGGAAACTCCGGAACTGATTGCGGCTGAGAAGGAAGCGGCTATCAAGAACCGTCTCAGACTGATTAATCTTCCAGCTAGTCTTAAAAAAGCTAGCCTAGCTCAAGTTGATTTGGATGATTTAGGACGCTTGCCAGTTTTTGAAAAGCTCTTAACTTTTGTTGAACAATATCCAGAAATCCGAAAAGGTCTCTACCTCTATGGAGACTTTGGAGTTGGGAAGAGTTTTATGGTGGCTGCCCTAGCCCATGATTTGTCAGAAAAACGTGGCGTTTCATCTACCCTTCTTCACTATCCAAGCTTTGTCATTGACGTTAAAAATGCTATCGGTGATGGTAATGTAAAGAGTTTGGTGGATGAAATCAAGCAAGCTGAAGTTTTGATTTTTGATGATATCGGTGCTGAGCAATCAACACCTTGGGTGCGTGATGAAGTCTTACAAGTGATTCTCCAATATCGTATGCAAGAAGATTTACCGACCTTCTTTACTTCAAATTTCAGTTTTGAAGATTTGGAAAAACATTTTGCTAAAGGCAAGAATGGAAATGATGAAACCTGGGAAGCTAGACGTGTGATGGAGCGTATCCGTTATTTGGCAGATGAAACACGACTAGAAGGAGAAAATCGCCGATGAGTGAAACAATCAGATTAATGAAATCTCATACTTCGGTTCGCAGATTTAAAGAAGAAGCAATTCCTCAAGAAGATTTAAATACCATTTTGTCTGCAGGGCAAATGGCTTCTTCTTGGAAAAATTTCCAATCGTATTCTGTGATTGTAGTCAGAAGTCAAGAAAAGAAAGAAGCTTTGTATGAGCTTGTTCCTCAAGAAGCGATTCGTCAGTCTGCTGTCTTTCTCCTCTTTGTGGGTGATTTAAACCGTGCAGAAAAAGGAGCTCGTCTCCATACAGATACTTTCCAACCTCAAGGAGTTGAAGGGATCCTCATCACTTCAGTAGATGCTGCATTAGCTGGGCAAAACACCTTGCTTGCGGCAGAAAGCCTTGGCTATGGTGGAGTGATTATCGGTTTAGTGCGTTACAAATCTGTTGAATTAGCAGAATTGTTCAAGCTACCTGACTACACCTATCCAGTTTTTGGGATTGCACTAGGTGTACCAAATCAAAAGCATGATGTAAAACCAAGATTGCCACTCGAGAATGTTGTTTTTGAGGAAGAATACCAAGAACAAACAACTGAGGCTATTGAAGCCTATGACCGTGTGCAGAATGAATACGCAGGAGCGCGTGCGACTACGACTTGGAGTCAGCGTCTTGCGGAGCAATTCGGTCAGCCTGAACCAAGCTCGACTAGAGAAAATCTTGAACAAAAGAACTTATTGTAGAAAGTGAGAAAACATGGCCTTACCAACTGTTGCCATTGTAGGACGTCCCAATGTTGGGAAATCAACCCTGTTTAACCGTATTGCAGGGGAACGCATCTCAATCGTAGAAGATGTCGAAGGAGTAACACGAGACCGTATCTATGCTACTGGTGAGTGGCTCAATCGTTCTTTTAGTATGATTGATACTGGAGGGATTGATGATGTCGATGCTCCGTTTATGGAACAAATCAAGCACCAGGCAGAAATTGCCATGGAAGAGGCAGACGTCATCGTCTTTGTCGTTTCTGGAAAAGAAGGAATCACAGATGCAGACGAATACGTAGCTCGTAAACTCTATAAAACCCATAAACCGGTCATCCTTGCAGTCAACAAGGTGGACAATCTTGAGATGCGAAATGATATCTATGATTTTTATGCACTAGGCTTGGGTGAACCACTGCCCATTTCATCTGTTCACGGGATTGGTACAGGGGATGTGTTGGATGCTATCGTCGAAAATCTTCCACATGAAGTTGAAGAAGAAAATCCAGATGTCATCAAATTCAGTTTGATTGGTCGTCCAAATGTCGGAAAATCTAGCTTGATCAATGCCATTTTGGGAGAAGATCGCGTCATTGCCAGTCCTGTAGCTGGGACAACTCGTGATGCTATTGACACCCATTTTACAGATGCAGATGGCCAAGAATTTATCATGATTGATACGGCTGGTATGCGTAAGTCTGGTAAAGTCTATGAAAATACTGAGAAATACTCTGTTATGCGTGCCATGCGCGCCATTGACCGTTCGGATGTGGTCTTGATGGTGCTAAACGCCGAAGAAGGTATCCGTGAGTACGACAAACGTATCGCTGGATTTGCTCACGAGGCTGGTAAAGGGATGATCATCGTGGTAAATAAGTGGGATACGCTGGATAAGGACAACCACACCATGAAAAACTGGGAAGAGGATATCCGTGAGCAGTTCCAATACTTGCCTTACGCACCGATTATCTTTGTGTCAGCTCTTACCAAACAACGTCTTCACAAATTACCAGAGATGATTAAGCAAATCAGCGAGAGCCAAAATACCCGTATCCCATCAGCTGTCTTGAATGATGTGATTATGGATGCTATTGCCATCAACCCGACACCGACAGACAAAGGGAAACGCCTCAAAATCTTCTATGCGACTCAAGTTGCAACCAAACCACCGACCTTTGTTATCTTTGTAAACGAAGAAGAACTGATGCACTTCTCTTACTTGCGTTTCTTGGAAAATCAAATCCGCAAGGCCTTCGTCTTTGAAGGAACGCCGATCCACCTCATCGCAAGAAAACGGAAGTAAGATGATAAAAAAGAGGGCATTTAGTCTTCTTTTTTTATCGATAAGTTCAAGATTGTAGAGCTACATTTGTCATCGAAATAACATATTTTTCCTGGTCTGTGTCATGGTTTTGTAATGAAAAGGTACTTTCTTTGTAAAAGTCAAAATGCTATAATTCTCTAAACAATTTTCCTTGCACAAGGAGGTTATTATGAAAAAAGATAGATTGTTAAAGAATCGTTTCGTGGTGCATCTACTTGGATTGCTGATGGCATTTTTCTTCCTATCAGGATTTACCGCACCTGAAAAACCAGACTATGGTATTTATGATCCAAATCATTATTTGACAGAGGAAGTAGTTACTCAAATTCGTGACTTAAATGAAACCAATAGTCAAAAGGCAGAAAAGCTTCAAATAGGTGTCTATATCGTAGACAGTTTGGAAGGTGAAAGCATTGAAACGGTAGCAAATGAAACCGCTAGGTCTTGGAAGATTGGCTATTCAGGCGATAATTTTGGAAGTCTCATTGTAGTAGCCGTTCAAGACCGTAAATCAAGAATTGAAACCAGTAATAACACCGCCATTAGAATAACAGACTATCAAACCAAGCAGATCTTGGCAGCCAGCCGTACAGATTTTAAAACTGGTGACTATAGTAAAGGAATTCTAGCGATTGCCAAAGGTTTGGACAATCAGTTTTATAGAGGAACTGGGACCTTCTCGTCTGATGATGACTCCTCTGATATCAAACGTTATTCCGAAAGTATCAGTGGGAAAAAATCTAATCGAGATAGAACTAGTTCATCAAACCGTCGTCAAAAAAAAGACCCCATAAAAGATTTCTTTATGTTCCTGACGGTAATATATTTCGTTGGAGTCATTATTGCCATTATCAGAGGTAGAGGTAGCGGACGGGGAGACTCCTCTGACGGCGGCTGGTGGTTTAGTGACTCTTCCGACTCAGGGTCATCTTGGTCCGACTCAGGATCAGACTCATCTAGTAGCTGGGACGGCGGAGGCTTCGATGGCGGAGGCTCATCCGATGATTGGTAATGTTCGTATGTAATTTAAAGAAATAAGTAGGTTTAAGAAATGAAAAATAAAGGAATTATTTATGTATTAAGTATTTTACTGGCTATTCTCTTGCTAGGTGGATGCTCAGTAGTAGGCACTTATAATGGTCTTGTATCAGAGCAAACCAAGGTCGAGCAAGCGCAAGCAGATGTAGCGACAGCTCTTCAACGTCGTTCTGACTTGATTGGAAATTTGGTAGAGTCTGTAAAAGGTCAGATGAACCATGAGACAGAAGTCTTTACCCAAATTGCAGAAGCTCGTGCTAAAATTGGGAATGGCTCCGTAACTTCAAAAGAAAATCAAGAGGCTCAAGGAGAGTTGAGTTCCGCTATCTCACGTTTGATTTCGCTAACAGAAAACTATCCAGAATTGAAGAGCAATCAAAACGTTGAACAACTCATGACGGAGTTGGCTGGAAGCGAAAATCGTATCTTTGTAGCTCGCAAGGATTACAACCAAGCGGCTACAGAATACAATCAAAAGTTGAGAAGTTTTCCAACGGTTCTCTTTGCAAACATGATGAACTTTAAAGAAGCGGAAACTTTCAAAGAAAGTGATGAAGCCAAGACAGCTCCAAAGGTCGATTTTAGTAATTCTACAACCAAGGATTAAGCTTGATCTTCCTAAAAGGAAAACAATGACTAGACTAGTTTGATGATTTATGAAAAAGAGGCTCTAAATGTGCCTCTTTTAGCATGCATAAACACGGATTCTTTCTTGATAAAACTTGGCAAATATGCTACAATAAAAAGAACATTCTAAAATATTCAGAATTTAAAGTAAGGAAACAAATGGCAAATTTACTAAAAACTATCATCGAAAATGATAAAGGAGAACTTCGCCGCTTAGAAAAGATGGCTGATAAAGTCCTCAAATATGAAGATGAAATGGCTGCATTGACAGACGAGCAATTGCAAGCAAAAACAGAAGAATTCAAACAACGCTATCAAAATGGTGAAACGCTTGACCAACTCTTGTACGAAGCCTTTGCGGTCGTACGTGAGGGAGCGAAACGTGTTCTTGGGCTTTTCCCATACAAGGTTCAGGTTATGGGTGGTATCGTTCTTCACCACGGTGACGTTCCAGAAATGCGTACAGGGGAAGGGAAAACCTTGACAGCGACAATGCCTGTTTACCTAAATGCTCTTTCAGGTAAAGGTGTACACGTAGTTACCGTCAACGAATACCTTACAGAACGTGATGCAACTGAAATGGGTGAGTTATACTCATGGCTTGGTTTGTCAGTTGGGATTAACCTAGCTGCAAAATCTCCAATGGAGAAAAAAGAAGCCTACCTCTGTGATATTACTTACTCAACTAACTCAGAGATTGGTTTTGACTACCTTCGTGACAACATGGTTGTACGTGCAGAGAACATGGTTCAACGCCCACTTAACTATGCCTTGGTCGATGAGGTTGACTCTATCTTGATTGACGAAGCTCGTACACCATTGATCGTTTCAGGAGCTAATGCAGTTGAAACAAGTCAACTCTACCACATGGCTGACCATTTTGTGAAGTCTTTGGATAAAGATGACTACATCATTGATATTCAGTCTAAGACAATCGGTTTGTCTGACTCAGGTATTGATAAGGCTGAAGAATACTTCAAACTCGAAAATCTCTACGATATCGAAAACGTAGCATTGACTCACTTTATCGACAACGCCCTTCGCGCCAACTACATCATGATTCTTGATATCGACTATGTGGTGAGTGAAGAGCAAGAAATCCTGATTGTCGACCAATTTACTGGACGTACTATGGAAGGTCGCCGTTACTCTGATGGTTTGCACCAAGCGATTGAAGCTAAAGAAGGTGTCCCAATTCAAGATGAAACCAAGACATCTGCATCGATTACCTACCAAAACCTTTTCCGTATGTATAAAAAATTGGCAGGTATGACTGGTACTGGTAAAACAGAAGAAGAGGAATTCCGCGAAATCTACAACATCCGTGTTATTCCAATTCCTACTAACCGTCCAATCCAACGTATCGACCATTCAGACCTTCTCTACGCTAGCCTCGATGCAAAATTTAAGGCTGTCGTTGAAGATGTTAAGGCGCGTTACCAAAAAGGTCAACCAGTATTGGTAGGTACTGTTGCCGTTGAAACCAGTGATTTTCTTTCTAAGAAATTGGTTGAAGCAGGCGTACCACACGAAGTATTGAATGCCAAGAACCACTATAGAGAAGCGCAAATCATCATGAATGCTGGTCAACGTGGTGCGGTGACTATCGCAACCAACATGGCCGGTCGTGGTACCGATATTAAACTTGGCGAAGGTGTTCGTGAACTTGGAGGACTTTGTGTCATTGGTACAGAACGTCACGAGAGCCGTCGTATCGATAACCAGCTTCGTGGACGTTCAGGTCGTCAAGGTGACCCAGGTGAATCACAATTCTATTTGTCACTAGAAGACGATTTGATGAAACGTTTCGGTTCAGAACGCTTGAAGGGTGTCTTTGAACGTCTCAATATGTCTGACGAAGCCATTGAATCTCGTATGTTGACACGTCAGGTTGAAGCAGCGCAAAAACGTGTTGAAGGAAATAACTACGATACTCGTAAACAAGTCCTTCAATATGACGATGTCATGCGTGAACAACGTGAGATTATCTACGCACAACGTTATGATGTCATCACTGCAGATCGTGACTTGGCTCCTGAAATTCACGCTATGATTCGCCGTACGATTGGACGAATTGTCGATGGCCATGCTCGTTCTAAACAAGATGAAAAACTCGAAGCAATCTTGAACTTTGCGAAGTACAATTTGCTTCCAGAAGATTCAATTTCACTTTCAGATCTAGAAGGTTTGTCAGACCAAGCTATCAAGGATGAATTATACCAACGTGCATTGAAAGTCTACGATAGCCAAGTTGCGAAGCTTCGTGACGAAGAAGCTGTGAAAGAATTCCAAAAAGTCTTGATTCTACGTGTAGTTGACAACAAATGGACAGACCATATCGATGCTCTTGATCAGTTGAGAAACGCTGTTGGTCTTCGTGGTTATGCTCAAAACAACCCTGTTGTAGAGTATCAAGCAGAAGGCTTCCGTATGTTTAACGATATGATTGGTTCGATTGAGTTTGATGTGACTCGCTTGATGATGAAAGCACAGATTCATGAACAAGAACGACCACAAACAGAACACCATATCAGTACAACAGCAACTCGCAATATCGCTGCGCAACAAACAAGTCTTCCAGCTGATTTGGACCTAAGTCAAGTAAAACGCAATGACTTGTGTCCATGTGGTTCTGGTAAGAAATTTAAAAACTGTCACGGTAAACGACGTTAATATTGACTAATTTTCAGGCGGATGCCTAGTGAAAAGTGAATTTTCGCTTGGCGTCCGTTTGCTTTATAAGGAGATGAATAATGGTATTTACAGCAAAAAGCCCTAAAATTAATATTGAAGAAGTTCGTGGTTTGTCTAAATTAGAAGGACAAGCGCTGGCCAATAAACAGCAACGCGATCAAGAGCTTGAAGCGATTATTCGTGGTGAAGATCAGCGTATTTTGTTGGTGATTGGTCCTTGTTCATCTGACAATGAAGAAGCAGTTCTCGAGTATGCTAAGCGTTTGGCAAAGCTGCAAGAAGAAGTCAAAGACCGGGTCTTTATGGTCATGCGTGTCTACACTGCTAAACCACGTACTAATGGTGATGGCTATAAGGGATTAATTCACCAGCCAAATGCCAAAGAAGCACCTAGCCTCATCAATGGGATCAAGGCAGTTCGCCACCTGCACTACCGTGTTATTTCTGAAACAGGTATGACAACGGCAGATGAGATGTTATATCCAGAGAATCTTCCTTTGGTCGATGACTTGATTTCTTACATGGCAGTTGGAGCTCGTTCGGTTGAAGATCAACAACACCGTTTTGTAGCCAGTGGAGCAGATTTCCCAACAGGATTTAAAAATCCAACATCAGGAAATCTCAATGTCATGTTCAACGGTATTTATGCAGCGCAAAATAAACAAAGTTTCCTTTTCCTAGGGAAAGAAGTTGAAACTACAGGGAACCCTCTATCTCATGCCATTCTCCGTGGCGCCCTCAATGAATACGGGAAAAACATTCCGAACTATTACTACGATAATTTAATGGATACTATTGCCCAGTATGAAAAGATGGGACTTGAAAATCCATTTATCATCATTGATACTAACCATGACAACTCAGGCAAGCAGTATATGGATCAGATTCGTATCGTACGTCAAACTTTGATTAACCGCGACTGGAATGAAAAGATTAAAAAACATGTTCGTGGCTTCATGATTGAGTCTTATCTAGAAGACGGTCGTCAAAATGAACCAGAGGTCTTTGGAAAATCTATCACTGATCCATGTCTTGGATGGGAAAATACTGAAGCTCTTGTTCGTGAAATCTACCAAAGACTAGGAGAATAATATGGCATTTATCGAGAAGGGTCAAGAAATCGATATTGAAGCGATTAAGGCGGAAACACAGCTATCTGCAGAAGCATTGCAACATAAGGAAAGTCGTGACCAGGAACTAGCAGACATCCTTTCAGGAAAGGATGACCGCATCTTGTTGGTCATTGGGCCTTGTTCGTCTGATAATGAAGAAGCAGTGCTTGAGTATGCTCGTCGTTTGGCAGACTTGCAGAAAAAAGTGGCAGATAAGATTTTCATGGTTATGCGTGTATATACTGCAAAGCCACGTACCAATGGAGATGGCTACAAGGGCTTGGTTCATCAGCCAGATACTTCTAAGACTCCAAGCTTGATTAATGGTTTGCAGGCTGTTCGTCAACTTCATTATCGAGTGATTACAGAAACTGGATTGACCACAGCGGATGAAATGCTGTATCCGGCCAATCTCGTATTAGTCGATGACTTGGTGAGCTATCATGCAGTGGGTGCGCGTTCAGTAGAAGACCAAGAACACCGTTTTGTAGCTTCAGGAATAGATGCACCAGTGGGAATGAAGAACCCAACCTCTGGAAATCTGTCTGTTATGTTTAATGCCATCTATGCTGCACAAAACAAACAAACCTTTCTCTTTCACGGCCAAGAAGTTGAAACTTCAGGAAATCCCTTGGCTCACGTAATCTTACGTGGAGCTATGAATGAATATGGGAAGAATGAGCCAAACTTCTACTATGAAACTCTTTTAGATGCTATTGGACGTTACGAGTCTATGGGTCTTGAAAATCCTTTTATCATGATTGATACCAACCATGATAATTCAGGGAAACAATATATGGAGCAAGTTCGAATTGTTCGCCAATCTTTGCTCAATCGTGACTGGAATGAAAAAATCAAGAAGACAGTTCGAGGCTTCATGATTGAGTCTTACTTGGTAGATGGTCGACAAAATCAACCAGAACTTTTTGGTTGTTCGATTACAGACCCCTGCCTAGGATGGGAAAATACAGTAGCCCTGGTAGAAGAAATCTATACTACCTTAACAAAATAAGTGAAAAGGATGGAGTTGGGGGTATCTCAACTCCTTTTGATGAAAATGATAGTTGGACACGGAATCGATATCGAAGAATTAGCTTCCATACAAAATGCAGTTGAAAAAAGAGAAGGTTTTGCTCGACGTGTCTTGACAGACAAGGAAATGGAGCGCTTTTCCAGTCTCAAAGGCCGCAGACAGTTCGAGTATTTGGCTGGTCGTTGGTCAGCTAAAGAGGCTTTCTCAAAAGCTATGGGAACGGGAATTGGTAAGCTGAGCTTTCAAGATTTGGAAATTTTGAACAATGAAAGAGGAGCTCCCTACTTCAGCAAATCCCCGTTTTCAGGAAATGTTTGGCTATCAATCAGCCATACAGATCAGTTTGTGACAGCTAGTGTTATTTTGGAGGAGAATCATGAAAACTAGTCCACATAGACCAACCAAAGCCCTCATCGATCTGGGTGCTATCCGCTACAATATCCAACAAATGGAAGCGCACATTCCCAAAGATACCCTTAAATGGGCGGTTGTAAAAGCCAATGCCTATGGGCACGGAGCGATAGCTGTTGCGACGGCTATCCAGGATGATGTTAACGGCTTTTGCGTTTCTAATATCGATGAAGCCCTCGAACTTCGTCAGGCAGGAATTTCTAAGAAAATTCTTATTTTGGGAGTATCTGAGGTTGAATCTCTTTCACTGGCTAAGGAGTATGCTATTACCTTAACAGTGGCAGGATTGGAATGGATCCAGAAACTCATAGCTACAGATCCAGACTTATCAGGTTTAACCGTTCATCTTAAAATTGATTCAGGTATGGGGCGAATTGGTTTTAGAAGTGCAAGCGAGGCAGAACAGGCTCAAACTTTGCTCAAGGAACATGGGGCTAATGTTGAAGGGATCTTTACCCATTTTGCAACTGCAGATGAAGAGTCAGACAGCTACTTTAAGCAACAGTTAGAATGTTTCAAGGAAATACTCGCTGGCTTGCAAGAAGTCCCTGAACTAGTCCATGCGAGTAACTCTGCGACTACTCTATGGCATGCAGAAACGATTTTTAATGCAGTTCGTATGGGAGATTCTATGTATGGTCTCAATCCAAGCGGACAAGTTTTAGAGTTGCCTTATGAACTGAAGCCGGCCTTGACTTTGGAGTCAGCCATTGTTCATGTTAAAAAAGTCCCAGCTGGGGCTTGTATGGGCTACGGAGCGACCTATCAGGCAGACAGTGAACAAGTCATTGCCACTTTGCCGATCGGTTATGCGGATGGCTGGACACGAGATATGCAGAATTTCTCAGTTCTGGTTGATGGACAATTGTGCCCCATCGTAGGGCGTGTATCCATGGACCAAATCACGATTCGCTTACCTAAGCTTTACCCATTAGGTACCAAGGTAACCTTGATTGGCTCAGACGGTGATAAAGAAATTACTGCAACAGACGTAGCAGTCTACCGAGGAACCATCAATTATGAGGTGGTTTGTCTCCTCAGTGATCGAGTTCCGAGAGAATATCATTAAGAAACAGAAGGAAAGGAGAGGAGCATGAATTTACATCAACCCTTGCATGTCTTGCCTGGCGTGGGACCAAAATCAGCAGAGAAATATACCAAACTAGGAATTGAAAACCTGCAAGACCTCTTGCTCTACTTTCCTTTCCGTTATGAAGATTTTAAAACCAAGCAGGTGCTAGAACTAGAAGATGGTGAGAAAGCAGTTCTGTCTGGTCAGGTGGTGACGCCAGCTAGTGTTCAATATTATGGTTTTAAGCGCAATCGCCTACGCTTTAGCCTCAAGCAAGGAGAGGTTGTGTTTGCCGTTAACTTCTTTAACCAACCTTACTTAGCAGATAAGATTGAGCTAGGAGCGAATTTAGCAGTCTTTGGCAAGTGGGATCGCGCTAAGGCTAGTCTAACAGGGATGAAGGTTTTAGCCCAAGTGGAGGACGACCTTCAACCAGTCTATCGTCTCGCACAAGGTATCAGTCAAGTAGGACTTGTTAAGGTCATCAAGACCGCCTTTGATCAAGGACTGGATCTCTTGATAGAGGAAAATCTCCCTCAGTCTTTGCTAGATAAATACAAACTCATGCCCCGAAGTCAGGCTGTGCGTGCCATGCATTTTCCCAAGGCTTTGGCAGAATACAAACAGGCCCTTCGTCGAATCAAGTTTGAGGAACTCTTTTATTTCCAAATGCAATTACAGACCCTCAAGTCTGAAAATAAGGTTGATGGAAGTGGTCTGGTCTTGAATTGGTCCCAAGAAAAACTAAGGGCAGTAAAAGAAAAGTTACCCTTTGCTCTGACCCAAGCCCAAGAAAAAAGCCTGCAAGAAATCCTAACAGATATGAAGTCGAACTACCACATGAATCGACTCTTACAAGGGGATGTAGGAAGCGGGAAGACAGTGGTTGCAGGTCTTGCCATGTATGCTGCTGTAACGGCTGGGTATCAGGCTGCCCTCATGGTTCCGACAGAGATCCTTGCAGAGCAACATTTTGAAAGTCTAGAAAGTCTCTTTCCTGATTTGAAACTAGCTCTCCTAACAGGTTCATTAAAAGCTGCAGAAAAACGTACGGTTTTGGAAACTATTGCCAAGGGTGATGTTGATGTAATCATCGGTACCCATGCCCTTATACAGGATGGGGTGGACTATGCTAAACTCGGTTTGATTATCATCGACGAGCAACACCGTTTTGGAGTCGGACAAAGGCGTATTTTACGTGAAAAAGGAGAAAATCCAGATGTCCTCATGATGACGGCAACTCCCATTCCACGAACCTTAGCCATCACAGCCTTTGGAGATATGGATGTTTCCATTATTGACCAGATGCCAGCTGGACGTAAACCAATTGTGACACGTTGGATTAAGCATGAACAACTGCCACAGGTTTTGACTTGGTTGGAGGGTGAGATTCAAAAAGGCTCCCAAGCCTATGTTATTTCGCCTTTGATTGAAGAATCTGAAGCCTTGGATTTGAAAAATGCCATTGCACTCTCAGAAGAGTTGACGACTCATTTTGCAGGGAAAGCAAAAGTTGCCCTCTTACATGGAAAGATGAAGAGTGATGAAAAAGACCAGATTATGCAGGAATTCAAAGAGAGAAAGACAGGTATCTTGGTTTCTACAACGGTTATTGAGGTCGGGGTCAATGTTCCAAATGCAACAGTCATGATTATCATGGATGCTGATCGCTTTGGACTTAGTCAACTTCATCAACTTAGAGGTCGTGTCGGTCGTGGGGACAAGCAGTCCTACGCAGTTCTAGTGGCCAATCCAAAAACTGATTCTGGGAAAGACCGCATGCGTATCATGACAGAAACGACCAACGGTTTTGTCCTTGCGGAGGAAGATTTGAAAATGCGAGGCTCTGGAGAAATCTTTGGGACCAAACAGTCGGGTCTACCAGAGTTTCATGTAGCTGATATCATCGAAGACTTCCCAATCCTTGAGGAAGCTAGAAAGGTAGCAAGCTATATCAGTTCTCTCCCTAACTGGCAAGAGGATCCAGAATGGCATATAATAGCTCTAAATCTACAAAAGAAAGAACATTTGGATTAAGTATTTTCTAAGAAAACTATAAGATATGTTTTAGGAAAGAGATCTATACTAAAGTCATCAAAAAGAAATGAGGACTCTCATATGATGATTAAAGTAAATGATTAAAAAACATTTCAAGTGAAACAAGTACCTTCTCCTAAATACTAAGTAAAAGAGCGGAAACGCTCTTTTTTCTCTATAAAGTGAGCTTAGACTAGGAATTAAAATAATTATCGGACTAGTCTATTTACTATTGTGGCAAAGGTTGCTATAATGAAGAAAACTAATCAATATACTTCTGAAAGGAGTTCACATGACATTAGAAACAAGAAATGTTGCAATTCAGGATACATATGGGGAAAGATTTCAACACTGTTGGGGTTGTGGACCTAAGAATGATTTAGGATTGCATTTGAAAACTTATCCAAGTGTAGAGGGCACGAGCTGCATTAGCCGTATCAAGGTAGACCAGCAGTATACAGGAGGTGTCCCTGCAAATCTATTTGGTGGCATGATTGCTGTCATTTTTGACTGTCATGGAACAGCGTCTGCTGCATGGTTCGCTCATCATCAAAAGGGTTTGGAATTGACAGCCGAAACAGTTATCGGACGCTTCATCACAGCTCATTTAGAAGTTGATTATCTTAGCCCAACCCCAATTGACGATGAGATTGTCGTTACTTCAACATTGGAGGAACTAGGGGAAAGAAAAGCCATTGTTTCTATGGAAATGTCAGTGGCAGGTAAAGTGCGTGCAAAAGCTAAAATGGTTGCCGTAGCAGTTAAAGACAACATGTAAACATATAGATAAGGAACTGAGAGCAAGGAATTGCTCTCATTTTTAGTTGTGTAATATAAACTCAAACAACTATCACGAATTTTTAAGAAAGAATCTGCTTGAAACTACTTTTAGTCTATCTTGGAATGAAAGAATAACGTAAAAAAACTTTCTGATTTAGGGTCATTCTTGCATTGCTTTTCTAGATATGATACAGTTATGATAACGTTTACAAAAAACAAGGAGAGTTTTATGAGAAATCCAGCATTAATAGAAGAAATGAAAACTTATAGAGGGCGAGATGAAGTTCCTCAAGATTTTGATGCTTTTTGGGATGGTGAGATTGGCAAGGTTTCGGTCTTGCCAGACTACCAACTAGAGGAACGTGTTTTTCATATTCCAAATGTAAAGTGCTATGAGTTAACCTTTAAAGGTACACGTGATGGCCTTGTTTATGCACGTGTAGTCTTACCAAAATCAGAAGAGAAAGTACCAGTCATTTTCCACTTCCATGGTTATATGGGACGTGGTTGGGATTGGACAGATATGCTTACCTATACCGTAGCAGGTTATGGTGTGGTATCCATGGATGTCAGAGGACAGTCTGGTTATTCTCAAGATGGCATGTGTTCTCCTCTAGGAAATACAGTTAAAGGGCAAATTATTCGAGGAGCTGTAGCGGGCAAGGACCAATTGTTCTTCAAGGATGTTTATCTAGATATTTATCAGTTGGTGGAAATTATTGCAAGTCTTCCTCGAGTTGATGAAGAACAATTATCTAGCTATGGAGCATCTCAAGGTGGGGCTTTAGCCATAGTTGCAGCAGCTCTGAACCCTAAAATCAAGCGTACAGTTTCCATCTATCCATTCTTGTCTGACTTTAGACGAGTGTTAGAGATTGGGAATACTAGTGAAGCTTATGATGAGCTCTTTAGATATTTCAAATTTCATGATCCTTTCCATGAAACGGAAGAGAAGATTATGGAAACATTAGGTTATATCGATGTGAAAAACTTTGCCCATCGTATTAAGGGTGAGGTTCGCATGATTACGGGGCTAGATGATGACGTCTGCTACCCAATCACTCAATTTGCTATATACAATCGTCTAACTTGTGAGAAGAGTTATCGCCTTATGCCTGAATACGCGCATGAAGCTATGAATGTTCATGTCAATGATCAAGTTTATAATTGGTTATGTGGCAGTGAGATACCTTTTACATATGTAGGGCAATAGAATAATTTTGAATATCACTATAGCTTCTATTGAAGTGGGGGCTATAGTACAACAGAATTGAGTTTAAATATAGATGTGCTAGTTGATAAATCTGCTTTTTATAAATAAAAAACAGTAGCAACTGAAACTACTTTCAGCAGAATCTGTTTCATAAAATTGTTTTGAAACTTCAATCTATTCTAGCACAAGTTATTGAAAGCGCTTTAAAAATGATATATAATAGGCTCATAAGAAAAAGAAAAGGAGGAAAGTAGATGCCACAAATCACTAAAGAAGCTTTGATTGAGCAGATTAAAGATGGAATCATCGTTTCTTGTCAGGCACTTCCTCACGAACCGCTTTATACAGAAGCGGGAGGTGTTATGCCCTTGCTAGCCAAAGCAGCTGAGCAAGGTGGAGCAGTCGGTATCCGAGCAAATAGTGTTCGAGATATCAAGGAAATAAAAGAGGTCACAAACCTTCCGATTATCGGGATTATCAAACGTGATTATCCACCACAGGAACCATTCATCACAGCTACTATGAAAGAGGTTGATGAATTAGCAGCTCTAGACATTGAGGTTATCGCTCTTGATTGTACCAAGAGAGAACGCTATGATGGTTTAGACATTCAAGAATTTATCCGTCAAGTCAAAGAAAAATATCCAAATCAATTGTTGATGGCTGATACAAGTACTTTTGAAGAAGGTCTTACAGCAGTTGAAGCTGGAATTGACTTTGTCGGAACAACCTTGTCAGGTTACACATCTTACAGTCCAAAAGTGGATGGCCCAGACTTTGAATTGATTAAGAAACTTTGCGATGCAGGAGTAGACGTTATCGCAGAAGGTAAGATTCATACACCAGAACAAGCCAAGCAAATCTTAGGTTACGGAGTGCGAGGAATCGTAGTTGGTGGAGCTATTACTAGACCAAAAGAGATAACAGAACGATTTGTTGCTGGACTCAAATAAGATAATAAAAACACGAGGAGAGTGGTTGATTCGTAGAAAAAATAAAAACGTATACAAAGTTGCCAATACTCATTATCCGCTTCGGATACGCTTATCATCATTTAGGAGAATACTAATGAAATTTAAAAAACTAGCTTGTACAGTACTTGCAGGTGCTGCAGTTCTATCTCTTGCTGCTTGCGGCAAATCAGACGCTAAAAAAGATGCTGCAAGTGATTCAGGAAAAACAGAAATCACTTGGTGGGCATTCCCAGTCTTTACTCAAGAAAAAACTGGTGACGGTGTAGGAACTTATGAAAAATCTATCATCGAAGCTTTCGAAAAAGCAAATCCAGATATCAAAGTTAAACTTGAAACAATCGACTTCAAATCTGGTCCTGAAAAGATCACTACAGCAATCGAAGCAGGAACTGCTCCAGACGTACTCTTTGACGCACCAGGGCGTATCATCCAATACGGTAAAAATGGTAAATTGGCTGACTTGAACGACCTCTTTACAGACGAATTTGTGAAGGATGTTAACAACGAAAACATCATCCAAGCAAGTAAAGCAGGCGATAAAGCTTACATGTATCCAATCAGTTCTGCACCATTCTACATGGCTATGAACAAGAAAATGTTGGAAGACGCAGGAGTTGCAAACCTTGTAAAAGAAGGTTGGACAACAGATGACTTCGAAAAAGTTTTGAAAGCGCTTAAAGATAAAGGCTACACACCAGGTTCATTGTTCAGTTCAGGTCAAGGGGGAGACCAAGGAACACGTGCCTTCATCGCTAACCTTTATGGCGGATCTGTAACTGATAAAGAAGTAACTAAATACACAACTGACGATCCTAAATTCGTTAAAGGTCTTGAAAAAGCATCTAGCTGGATCAAAGACGGTTTGTTGAACAACGGTTCACAATTTGACGGTGGTGCAGACATCCAAAACTTTGCAAATGGTCAAACATCATACACAATCCTTTGGGCACCAGCTCAAAACGGTATCCAAGCTAAATTATTGGAAGCAAGTAAAGTTGAAGTGGTAGAAGTTCCATTCCCATCTGATTCTGGTAAACCAGCTCTTGAATACCTTGTAAACGGATTTGCAGTATTCAACAACAAGGATGAAAAGAAAGTTGCTGCAGCTAAGAAATTCATCCAATTCATCGCTGATGATAAAGAGTGGGGTCCTAAAGACGTAGTTCGTACAGGAGCATTCCCAGTTCGTACTTCATTTGGTAAACTTTACGATGACAAACGTATGGAAACAATCAGTGGTTGGACTAAATACTACTCTCCATACTACAACACAATCGATGGATTTGCTGAAATGAGAACTCTATGGTTCCCAATGCTTCAATCAGTATCTAATGGTGACGAAGAACCTGCTGCAGCTTTGAAAACATTCACTGAAAAAGCGAATGAAACAATCAAAAAAGCAGCTAAATAATAAGCCCTAAATAAAAAGTAAAATCCCCCCTTTTCCCTGTGCACATCTGTGTACGAAAAGGGGGAGTTTTGTTTAAAAAATGTAAGGAACTGACAGGTCAAAATTAAAATGAAGTTCTTACATAGGCTTTTCTTGGAAAAAATTTCATTTTGATTTTACATCAATGTCAGACAACAATCAAAAAAACAAAAACTATTTGAAAGTGAGGTGCCGACTGTGAAAGTCAATAAAATTCGCATGAGAGAAACAATTGTTTCTTATGCATTCTTAGCACCAGTATTAATCTTCTTTACCGTCTTTGTCCTAGCTCCAATGATCATGGGATTCATCACTAGTTTCTTTAACTACTCGATGACTAGCTTTGAGTTTGTGGGATTGGACAACTACATCCGCATGTTTAAAGACCCTGTCTTTACAAAATCTTTGATTAATACCGTAATCTTAGTTATCGGATCTGTACCAGTCGTTGTACTCTTCTCACTATTTGTGGCATCACAAACTTACCAACAAAATGCAGTTGCTAGATCCTTCTATCGTTTTGTATTCTTCCTTCCTGTTGTAACAGGTAGTGTTGCCGTAACGGTTGTATGGAAATGGATTTATGATCCTCTATCAGGTATTTTGAATTTTGTGCTTAAGTCAAGTCATATCATTAGCCAAAACATTTCTTGGTTGGGTGATAAAAACTGGGCTTTGATGGCGATTATGATTATTCTTTTGACAACCTCAGTTGGTCAGCCAATCATCCTTTACATCGCTGCAATGGGTAATATTGATAACTCACTTGTAGAGGCGGCGCGTGTCGACGGAGCTACTGAGTTACAAGTTTTCTGGAAGATTAAATGGCCAAGCCTCCTTCCAACAACTCTTTATATCGCAATCATCACAACAATCAACTCATTCCAGTGTTTCGCTTTGATTCAACTTTTGACTTCAGGTGGTCCAAACTACTCAACAAGTACACTTATGTACTACCTATACGAGAAAGCCTTCCAATTGACTGAGTATGGTTATGCCAATACTATTGGTGTATTCTTGGCAGTTATGATCGCTATCGTCAGCTTTGTTCAATTTAAAGTACTTGGAAACGACGTAGAATATTAATAGAAAGGAGACAGCTATGCAATCTACACAAAAGAAACCTTTAACAGCCTTCACTGTTATTTCAACCATCTTCTTGCTTTTATTGACTGTACTGTTTATCTTTCCATTCTACTGGATTTTGACAGGTGCATTCAAATCACAACCAGATACCATTATGATTCCACCACAATGGTTCCCTAAAGCTCCAACAATGGAGAACTTCCAACAATTGATGGTGCAAAACCCAGCCTTGCAATGGATGTGGAACTCAGTCTTCATTTCATTGGTAACAATGTTCTTGGTTTGTGCAACCTCTTCACTAGCAGGTTATGTATTGGCTAAGAAACGTTTCTATGGACAACGCATTCTCTTTGCTATCTTTATTGCTGCCATGGCTCTTCCAAAACAAGTTGTCCTTGTGCCATTGGTACGTATCGTTAACTTCATGGGAATCCATGATACTCTTTGGGCGGTTATCTTGCCTTTGATCGGATGGCCATTTGGGGTTTTCCTCATGAAACAGTTCAGTGAAAACATTCCAACAGAATTGCTCGAATCTGCTAAAATAGATGGATGTGGTGAGATTCGTACTTTCTGGAGTGTAGCCTTCCCTATTGTGAAACCAGGATTTGCAGCTCTTGCAATCTTTACCTTCATCAATACATGGAATGACTACTTTATGCAGTTGGTTATGTTGACATCTCGTAACAACTTGACCATCTCACTCGGGGTTGCGACTATGCAGGCTGAGATGGCAACCAACTATGGCTTGATCATGGCAGGGGCTGCTCTTGCAGCTGTGCCAATCGTAACAGTCTTCCTTGTCTTCCAAAAATCCTTCACTCAAGGGATTACTATGGGAGCTGTCAAAGGATAGTACTCTGCGAATATTGAATATCGTACAATCTGTTTATCAGTATACAGAAGTATAGTTGATATACTAAGAGAATACAGGATATATAAGTGTCTACAAAATGGAGAGGAGTTGCTTGCTTCACGAAGTTTTGTTAGACACTTATAAACTTGATTTTTGACTTTTTAGATACTATTTAGAGTAGTTATTTCCCATTTTAGTGGTATCCAAGATAAGTATGTTGTACTTATCTTGGACGGAATTTTTGAGAGTAAAATAGTTCGGGGAACTATTTTAGCCTGAGCCTAGAAATGAATGAGCGAGGAGCTCAAAAATTAGGACTTTCATTTCATGGTTTTCTAAAATCATCCACTGGATAATTTTACCTTCCGTCCGCATTATTTAAGGGAAAGGGTAAAAAAGATAAATCAAATTGGAAATAAGCATCAGAAGTAAAGGAAATTACTATGATTTTTGATGATTTAAAAAACATTAGCTTTTACAAGGGAATTCACCCAAATCTGGACAAGGCTATTGATTATCTCTATGAGCATCGTAAAGATAACTTTGAATTAGGGAAATACGAGATTGATGGGGATAAAGTTTTCCTAGTTGTACAAGAAAATGTTCTCAATAAAGAAGAAAATGATCGCTTTGAGCATCATAAAAAATATGCAGATTTGCATTTGTTAGTTGAAGGACATGAGTATTCTAGTTACGGTTCTCGTGTCAAAGATGAGGCTGCAGCCTTTGACGAAGCTAGCGATATCGGCTTTGTTCATTGTCATGAACAATACCCACTTTTATTGGGTTATCACAATTTTGCAGTCTTTTTCCCAGGTGAACCTCATCAACCTAATGGCTATGCAGGTATGGAAGATAAAGTTCGCAAATACTTATTTAAAATTTTAATCGATTAGTCAGTTAGGAGGAGCAAACAATGGCACATAAAGGATCAGGATTGATAAAAGCGGCATTCGATACGGATAACTTTCTTATGCGATTTTGTGAGAAGGTTTTAGATATCGTGACGGTTAATCTGCTCTTTGTTGTGTCTTGTTTGCCTATTGTGACTATTGGAGTAGCTAAAATCAGTCTCTATCAGACAATCTTTGAAGTGAAGCGCAGCCGTCGTATTCCTGTTTTCAAAATTTATACTAGAGCCTTTAAGCAAAATTTGAAATTAGGTTTTCAGTTAGGTTTGCTGGAATTAGGAATCTTTTTGATCAGTGTGGTTGACTTATCACTATTTTGGAGTCAAACTGGAGTTGCCTTTCAACTCATTAAAGCTATTTGTTTGGGAATTCTGATATTTTTAACCCTAGTTATGTTGGCTAGCTATCCAATTGCTGCACGCTATGCATTAACTTGGAAAGAAGTGCTCCAAAAGGGCTTGCTCTTGGTAAGTTTTAACTTCGTGTGGTTCTTCTTGATGCTTGCGATTATTTTGTTAATCATTATGCTTCTCTATCTGTCAGGTTTTACTCTAGTGCTCGGTGGATCAGCATTTCTACTCTTTGGCTTTGGTCTTCTTGCCTTTTGCCAGGCTGGATTAATGGAAAAATTGTTTGCTAAATATCAAGCAGATTGAAAATGATATGAAACTACTTTCACACAATAAAAGCTACGGGAGATGAATAGAAATTAAAATCTAAGTGGCTTGGATGTATTGAAAGCGCTTTTTACAAGGTGTATACTAAAATAGTAAAAAATCATCTGCTCAGAGCAGAAAATAAGAAATCTTAGGAGAAATCTATGTCAGATTTAAAAAAATATGAAGGTGTTATTCCTGCCTTCTACGCATGTTATGATGATGAGGGAGAAGTAAGCCCAGAACGAACTCGTGCTTTGGTGCAATACTTTATTGATAAAGGTGTTCAAGGACTTTATGTCAACGGTTCTTCAGGTGAATGTATCTACCAAAGTGTAGCAGACCGCAAGTTGATCTTGGAAGAAGTCATGGCTGTTGCTAAAGGTAAATTGACCATCATTGCTCACGTGGCTTGCAACAATACCAAAGACAGTATCGAGCTTGCTCGCCATGCTGAAAGTTTGGGAGTAGATGCTATCGCAACAATCCCACCAATTTACTTCCGTTTGCCTGAGTACTCAGTAGCAAAATACTGGAACGACATCAGTGCAGCAGCACCAAATACAGACTATGTTATCTATAACATTCCTCAATTGGCAGGAGTTGCTTTGACTCCAAGCCTTTACACAGAAATGTTGAAAAACCCACGTGTCATCGGTGTTAAAAACTCTTCAATGCCAGTTCAAGATATCCAAACTTTTGTAAGTCTTGGTGGTGATAATCATATCGTCTTTAATGGTCCAGACGAACAATTCCTTGGTGGACGTCTCATGGGTGCTAAAGCTGGTATCGGTGGTACTTATGGTGCTATGCCAGAACTCTTCTTGAAACTCAACCAATTGATTGCGGAAAAAGACCTAGAAACAGCGCGTGAATTGCAATATGCAATCAACGCTATCATTGGAAAATTGACTGCTGCACATGGAAACATGTACGGTGTTATCAAAGAAGTCTTGAAAATCAATGAAGGACTTAATATCGGATCAGTTTGTTCTCCACTTACACCAGTGACCGAAGAAGATCGTCCAGTTGTAGAAGCAGCTGCTCAATTGATTCGTGAAACTAAGGAGCGTTTCCTCTAATCAATAGGAGGCTTTATGACTAATTACGTTGCAATTGATATTGGCGGAACTAATATCAAATATGGTTTGATTGACCAAGATGGACAACTGATAGAGTCTCACGAAGTAGCAACTGAGGCTCATAAGGGCGGTCCACATATCTTACAGAAAACAAAAGATATCGTAGCTAGCTATCTAGAAAAAGGACCAGTGTCAGGTGTAGCCATTTCCTCAGCGGGAATGGTTGATCCTGATAAGGGTGAGATTTTCTACGCTGGTCCACAGATTCCAAATTATGCTGGAACCCAATTTAAAAAGGAAATTGAAGCTAGCTTTAATATTCCTTGTGAAATTGAAAATGATGTTAACTGTGCAGGTCTTGCTGAAGCTGTCTCTGGTTCAGGAAAGGGTGCAAGTATTACCCTTTGTTTGACAATTGGAACAGGTATCGGTGGTTGCTTAATCATTGATGGCCAAGTTTTCCATGGCTTTAGTAATTCTGCCTGTGAAGTTGGTTATCTGCACATGCAGGATGGAGCCTTCCAGGATTTAGCATCTACGACAGCTCTTGTTAAGTATGTAGCAGACGCACATGGAGATGAAGTGGAACAGTGGAACGGTCGTAGAATTTTCAAAGAAGCTACCGAAGGCAATAAACTCTGTATGGAGGGGATTGACCGTATGGTAGATTATCTGGGCAAAGGTTTAGCGAATATTTGTTATGTGGTTAATCCAGAAGTTGTCATCCTTGGCGGTGGCATCATGGGGCAAGAAGCAATTTTGAAACCTAAAATCCGTAAGGCTTTGAAAGATGCCCTCGTTCCAAGCTTGGCAGACAAGACACAACTTGAATTTGCCCACCATCAGAATACTGCCGGTATGCTCGGTGCTTATTATCATTTTAGAACAAAACATTCCTAAATTGGCTTTGCCAATTTAGGTTTTTTACATGAAAGCAAAGAGTAACTTGCTTACTAATGTCAAGGAATCTTGCATTTTTGACTTCGATATAGTATATTTAAGTTAATTCAAATATATGCTAGTAACACTAACAGATATGAACTAAAGGAAAGCAATCATTGACCTATAATCAACAAGAAAAATATAAAAATAAAGTAAGCTCCCCTGAGGATCAAGAAACAGAGATCGCAACTTACGGTCCACTGCCAAGTAAGGCCCAATTGGACTACCATAAAGAAGAATTGGCTGCCTTCATCCACTATGGTATGAATACCTATACCAACTCTGAGTGGGGAAATGGTAGAGAAAATCCTGAGTACTTTAATCCAACAAATCTTGATACAGATCAGTGGATTAAAACATTGAAGGATGCCGGATTAAAACGAACAATTATGGTCGTTAAACACCATGACGGATTTGTCATCTATCCTTCTCAATACACAAAACATACCGTGGCTGCTAGTCCATGGAAAAATGGTAAGGGTGACCTTCTCGAAGAAATCTCAAAATCAGCAACTAAGTATGACATGAATATGGGTGTGTACCTATCACCTTGGGATGCAAACAATCCAAACTATCACGTGAATACTGAAAAAGAGTACAACGAATACTACCTCAACCAACTCAAGGAAATCCTTGGCAATCCTAAATACGGAAATAACGGTAAGTTCATCGAGGTATGGATGGATGGTGCGCGTGGTAGCGGGGCTCAAAAAGTAACCTACACCTTTGATAAGTGGTTCGGGTACATCAAGAAAGCTGAAGGAGATATCGCTATTTTCTCTGCTCAACCAACAAGTGTACGTTGGATTGGTAATGAACGTGGTATTGCTGGAGATCCAGTTTGGCATAAGGTCAAGAAAGCTAAAATCACTGACGATGTGAAGAATGAATATCTCAACCATGGAGATCCAGAAGGAGATATGTATTCAGTTGGTGAAGCAGACGTTTCTATCCGTTCAGGTTGGTTCTACCATGACAATCAACAACCAAAATCAATCAAAGATTTGATGGATATTTACTTCAAATCTGTTGGTCGTGGAACGCCACTGCTTCTCAATATTCCACCAAACAAAGAAGGTAAATTCGCAGATGCAGATGTGGCTCGTTTGCAAGAATTCCGAGCAACCTTGGACCAAATGTATGCGACTGACTTTGCTAAGGGTGCAACAGTTACTGCAAGCTCTACTCGTAAGAATCACTTGTATCAAGCAAGCCACCTAACAGATGGTAAGGATGATACCAGCTGGGCGCTAGCAAATGATGCTAAAACGGGTGAATTTACTGTCGATCTTGGTCAAAAGAGACGTTTTGATGTAGTTGAACTCAAAGAAGATATTGCTAAAGGTCAACGTATCTCAGGATTCAAGGTTGAAGTTGAACTCAACGGTCGTTGGTTACCATACGGTGAGGGCTCAACTGTTGGTTATCGTCGTCTGATCCAAGGTCAGCCAGTAGAAGCACAAAAGATTCGCGTAACAATTACTGGTGCGCAAGCAACTCCTATCTTGACAAATTTCTCTGTCTATAAGACACCAAGCAGTATCGAGAAAACAGATGGATATCCACTTGGATTGGATTACCATTCAAACACAACAGCCGATAAAGAAAATACAACTTGGTATGATGAATCTGAAGGTATCCGTGGAACATCTATGTGGACCAACCAAAAAGATGCAAGTGTAACCTACCGCTTCACAGGAACAAAAGCATATGTCGTTTCTACCGTCGATCCAAACCACGGGGAAATGTCAGTTTACGTAGATGGTCAAAAGGTTGTAGATGTCCAAACCCAGAATGCAACTCGTAAACGTAGCCAAATGGTCTATGAAACAGATGACTTGGCTCCTGGTGAACATACTATCAAACTTGTCAATAAAACTGGCGAAGCCATTGCAACTGAAGGTATTTACACCCTCAACAATGCCGGCAAGGGTATGTTTGAAATGAAAGAAACAACCTATGAAGTTCAAAAAGGTCAACCGGTTACTGTAACCATCAAACGTGTTGGTGGAAGTAAGGGTGTAGCAACAGTCCATGTTGTAACAGAGCCAGGAACTGGGGTTCACGGTAAGGTTTACAAGGATACAACAGCTGACCTAACCTTCCAGGATGGTGAAACAGAGAAAACAATCACTATTCCAACGATTGACTTTACAGAGCAAGCTGATTCCATCTTTGATTTCAAGGTGAAAATGACTAGCGTTTCTGATAATGCTCTTCTTGGATTCGCTTCAGAAGCAACGATTCGAGTGATGAAAGCAGAATTACTTTAGGAAAAATTATCGACTATAGATAAATATCCATTGAACTCTTATGTAAGTAATTTTGAGTGATAAAAAATCCTAAATTGTTTTAACAATTTAGGATTTTTACTTTCTGCGATTTCTACGATAACCATTCAATTTTTTGTTTTCCCAATAGCTATTAAAGATTTTTTCTTTGCTTTCGCGATCAATTTCTAAGAAATAAGCATAAAGTAAGTCAATGACAAAGAGCATAGGAAGCTGGGCAGAAAGCCGTTGAATATAAGGGGATTGACCTTGATTTGCTACAAGTACAGTCTCAGTAAAGTCCTGAGTCTCCTTGCTAAGCATACTGGTAAATAGAACAGTTTTTGCTCCCATATCCTGAGCATCTAGTAGACTATCGATGACGGAAGTTGTTGTTCCTGAAAGAGAAAAACCAAATACGAGACAGTTCTTATCCAAAATGCTTGTAGTCCAGGCAAAACCATCTGGATCTGTTATGGCTTCACAGACTACACCCAGTCTCATGAAGCGAAATTTCATTTCCCGAGCGACTAAGCCAGAACTTCCAGTTCCAAAGAAGTAGACACGCTCAGCCTGTTCAATCATTTGGGCTACGCGTTCTAGTTGTTTTTCATCAATCAGTTCTCGAGACATTTCTCGGAGATTAGTATAGCTTCTTAAGACTCTTTGTGTCAAGGGATTCATATCTGGTTGTAGGAGAGTTAGGGCATCTTTTTGTTGTTGATATTTAAAGATAAACTCACGATAACCTTTGAATCCGCATTTTTTTGCAAAACGTGTGAGAGCAGCTTGTGAGATATGTAGTTTTTGGGTGACCTCTTGCGAAGACAAGTCGTCATGAATTGTTTCAACTTGTAAGAAATAACGGGCAATCACTTGCTCTAATTCCGTCATTTCCTCAAAATGAAGATTAATAATCGTAGAGATGTCTTGCTTATTCATGGGACTCCTTTTATAGATATTTGCTAGAATTCCTTTGATGAATCTAACAAATAAAAATAGCGCTTACCACTATTATATCATAGAAAATAATTTTTGGGCCAAAAAGGAAAAGTCTTTTCTTTTTCCATAATTTTCTCCCTAAATTATGGTACAATGAAAAGTAAGATTTTGATTAGAAATGAGATTGATTTGTATGAGAAAATTCAATAGCCACTCGATACCGATACGGCTTAATTTGTTATTTGCAATCGTCATTTTGCTTTTTTTAACAATTATTGGCCGTTTGCTTTATATGCAAGTTCTTCATAAGGATTTTTATGAAAATAAACTAGCTTCTGCTAGCCAAACTCGAGTAACCATGGGTTCCGCTCGCGGAGAGATCTATGATGCGACTGGTAAACCCTTAGTCCAAAACACCGTTAAACAAGTTGTTTCATTCACACGAAGTAACAAGATGACTGCGGCTGATTTGAAGGATATTTCTAAAAAATTGTTGACTTATGTCACAGTCACTTCTCCAGAGTTGACGGACCGACAAATGGCAGACTACTACTTGGCGGATGCCGAAGCTTATAAGAAAACAGTTGAAGCTCTTCCTAAGGATAAACGTTTTGATTCTGATGGCAATCAACTTTCTGAATCTGAACTCTATAATAATGCTGCTGAGAGTATTACAGCGAATCAGCTGAACTATTCTGATGATGAAAAGAAGGCAATCTACCTCTTTAGCCAACTCAATTCAGTAGAAAATTTTGCGACAGGGAATATCCAAACCGATCCTTTGACGGATACGCAGGTAGCTCTGATTGCATCTGCTTCTAAGAAATTGCCAGGTATTTCTATCTCTACTTCATGGGATCGAAAGGTTTTAGAAACCTCACTTTCATCTATTGTTGGAACTGTTTCTAGTGAAAAATCCGGACTTCCAGCAGAAGAAGTGGATGCGTATTTGAAAAAAGGTTACTCGCTCAATGACCGTGTCGGGACTTCTTACCTTGAAAAACAATACGAAGAAGTCTTGCAAGGTAAACGGACCATCAAGGAAATCCATTTGGACAAGCACGGAGACATGGAGAGCGTAGAGAATATCGAAGAAGGTAGCAAGGGTAAAAACACCAAATTAACCATTGATTTGACCTTCCAAGATAGTGTTGATAGCCTCTTGAAGAGTTATTTCAATTCTGAACTTGCAAATGGTGGTGCTAAATACTCAGAAGGCGTTTATGCAGTAGCCCTTAATCCTAAGACAGGTGCTGTATTGGCAATGTCAGGAATTAAACACAATCTAGAAACAGGAGACTTGACACCAGACTCACTAGGAACAGTGACCAATGTTTTTGTACCAGGGTCTGTCGTTAAGGCGGCAACCATCAGTTCTGGTTGGGAAAATGGGGTCTTGTCAGGTAACCAAACCTTGACAGACCAACCAATCGTCTTCCAAGGTTCTGCCCCTATCAATTCCTGGTATACCCCTTATTACAGTTCCTTTCCGGTTACAGCCGTTGAGGCTCTAGAATATTCATCTAATGCCTACATGGTTCAAACTGCGCTAGGAATGATGGGTCAGACCTATCAACCAAATATGACAGTCAAAACCAACCAACTTGAGTCTGCCATGGGAAAACTACGCGCGACTTTTAGTGAGTATGGTTTGGGTGCTTCTACAGGTATTGACTTGCCCGAGGAATCAACAGGCTTTATCCCTAAAGACTATGATTTGGCCAACTATCTAAATAATGCTTTCGGGCAGTTCGATAACTACACCCCAATGCAGTTAGCTCAGTATGTTGCAACTATTGCCAATAATGGTGTCCGCTTAGCTCCTCACATCGTAGAAGGAATCTATGACAACAATGATAAGGGTGGCCTTGGGGAATTAATCCAAGCAATAGATACCAAGGAAATCAACAAGGTCAATATTTCTGAATCAGATATGGCAATCTTGCACCAAGGATTTTACCAAGTATCGCATGGAACTAGTCCCCTTACGACAGGACGGGCGTTTTCAGATGGCGCCACTGTTTCTATCAGTGGTAAGACCGGTACAGCTGAAAGCTATGTAGCTGGTGGTCAAGAAGCTAATAATACCAATGCCGTGGCCTATGCTCCAACAGAAAATCCTCAAATTGCAGTTGCAGTAGTCTTTCCTCATAATACCAATTTAACCAAAAATGTTGGGCCAGCAATTGCTCGCGACATTATCAATCTATACAACCAACACCATCCAATGAATTAGAAAGGAAGCCATGCTTTATCCAACACCTATAGCTAAACTGATTGACAGTTATTCTAAACTTCCAGGTATCGGGATTAAGACAGCGACCCGACTGGCCTTTTATACCATTGGGATGCCGGATGACGATGTCAATGAATTTGCAAAAAATCTCCTTGCAGCTAAGCGAGAATTGACTTATTGCTCTATTTGTGGACGTTTAACAGACGAGGACCCTTGCTCTATCTGTACAGACCCTAGTCGTGACCAATCCACGATTCTGGTTCTGGAAGATAGTCGCGATGTCGCTGCCATGGAAAATATTCAAGAATACCACGGTCTTTACCATGTCTTACACGGCTTAATTTCACCTATGAATGGGATTAGCCCAGATGACATCAATCTCAAGAGTCTCATGACACGTCTCATGGATAGCGAAGTTTCTGAGGTCATCGTAGCGACCAATGCGACTGCTGATGGTGAGGCGACTTCCATGTATATCTCACGACTTCTCAAACCCGCAGGAATCAAGGTTACTCGTCTAGCACGAGGTCTAGCAGTCGGAGCTGATATCGAATATGCGGACGAAGTAACGCTCCTAAGAGCTATCGAAAATCGTACAGAACTCTAGTCTGTAAGATTAATGATAGAAGCAATTAGCTAATAGATAAGATTTTAAGAAACTAAGAGGCTGGATTTATTTTTAATCCAGTCTCTTTTTTGCTATTCAAGTTTAAAAAAAGAGACAAATGTGATATACTAAAGAGCAAGTATTCTAGTAGAAACAGGACAATCATATGAAACAAACAATAATTTTATTATATGGTGGACGCAGTGCAGAACGTGAAGTGTCTGTATTGTCGGCTGCGAGTGTGATGCGTGCGGTTAACTATGATCGTTTCGCAGTCAAAACCTTCTTTATCAGCCAGTCCGGTGATTTCATCAAAACCCAAGAATTTACCCAAACTCCTGGACAAGATGAACGTCTCATGACCAATGCGACTATTGATTGGTACAAGAAAATTGCTCCAAGTGCTATCTACGAAGAAGGAGCCGTTGTCTTTCCAGTTCTTCATGGACCTATGGGAGAAGATGGTTCCGTTCAAGGTTTCTTAGAAGTCTTGAAAATGCCTTATGTCGGTTGCAATATCTTATCTTCAAGCCTTGCCATGGATAAGATCACTACCAAACGTGTTTTGGAATCTGCTGGAATTGCCCAAGTTCCTTACGTAGCGATTGTTGAAGGGGATGACTTGGCCTCTAAGATTGCAGAAGTCGAAGAAAAATTAACCTACCCAGTTTTTACCAAACCATCCAATATGGGTTCTAGTGTTGGTATTTCTAAGTCTGAAACTAAAGAGGAACTCCATCAAGCTCTAGAACTTGCCTTCAAGTATGATAGCCGTGTCTTGGTAGAGCAAGGAGTCAATGCACGTGAAATAGAAGTTGGTCTCTTAGGAAACTACGATGTCAAGAGCACGCTTCCAGGTGAAGTTGTCAAAGATGTAGCCTTCTATGACTATGAAGCAAAATACATCGATAATAAGATTACGATGGATATTCCAGCTAAGATTAGCGATGATGTGGTATCGGTAATGCGCAAGAATGCCGAAACTGCCTTTCGTGCTATTGGTGGACTTGGTCTCTCACGTTGTGACTTTTTCTATACAGATAAGGGAGAAGTTTTCCTAAACGAGCTTAACACCATGCCAGGATTTACTCAATGGTCTATGTATCCCTTACTTTGGGACAATATGGGAATTTCTTATCCAGAATTAATTGAACGTTTAGTTGATCTTGCTAAGGAAAGTTTTGACAAGCGTGAAGCGCACCTATTGTAAAGACAGACATAAGGGCGGGGCAAGACTCCCTGCCCCTTTTTAAAGGAGTAAACATGAAACTTACGATTCACGAAGTTGCGCGTGCCGTCGGTGCAAAAAATGATGTGACAAGCTATGCGGATAGCCCGCTAGTCAAGGCTGAGTTTGATAGTCGTTTGATTGGGCCTGGAGATTTATTTGTGCCACTAAAGGGGGCGCGTGATGGTCATGACTTTATAGAGACAGCTTTTGAAAATGGCGCTGTTGTAACCCTGTCAGAAAAGGAAGTAGAAGGTCATCCTTACATTTTAGTAGATGATGTCTTGACAGCCTTTCAAGCACTTGCGGCCTATTACCTTCAAAAGACAGGTGTCGATGTCTTTGCTGTTACAGGTTCAAATGGGAAGACTACTACCAAGGATATGTTGGCTCATTTGCTTTCTACAAGTTACAAAACCTACAAAACGCAAGGGAACTATAATAACGAGATTGGGCTTCCCTACACGGTTCTCCATATGCCAGATGATACCGAAAAGCTGGTCTTGGAAATGGGGCAGGATCACCTAGGAGATATCCATCTTTTGTCTGAATTGGCTCATCCAAAAACAGCAATTGTGACCTTGGTTGGAGAAGCTCATTTGGCCTTCTTTAAAGATCGTTCTGAAATTGCCAAAGGGAAATTGCAAATCGCTGATGGGATGGAAAAGGGTTCCTTACTTTTGGCACCGGCTGATCCCATTGTAGAGGATTATCTCCCTGCTGATCAAAAAGTAGTTCGTTTTGGTCCAGGTGCAGAACTCGAAATTACAGAATTGATTGAGCGTAAGGATAGCTTAACCTTCAAGGCCAATTTCTTAGAGCAGGCTCTTGACTTGCCAGTAACAGGTAAGTACAATGCGACTAATGCCATGATTGCATCTTATGTTGCTCTTCAAGAAGGAGTGACTGAGGAGCAAATTGGTCAAGCCTTCCAAAATCTAGAATTGACCCGCAATCGTACCGAGTGGAAAAAAGCTGCCAATGGAGCAGATATCTTGTCAGATGTCTACAATGCTAACCCAACAGCTATGAAGTTGATTTTAGAAACTTTCTCTGCCATTCCAGCCAATGAAGGTGGTAAGAAACTCGCAGTTCTGGCAGATATGAAAGAACTTGGAGACCAGTCTGTTCAACTCCATAATCAGATGATTTTGAGCATTTCACCAGATATCCTTGATACGGTTATTTTCTACGGTGAAGACATTGCTGACTTGGCTCAGTTAGCTAGTCAAATGTTCCCAATCGGCCATGTTTACTACTTCAAGAAAACAGCTGAAGAAGACCAGTTTGAAGCCATGGTTAAGCAAGTTAAGGAAAGTCTTGGTGCACATGACCAGATTTTGCTTAAAGGTTCGAACTCTATGAATCTAGCCAAGCTAGTAGAAAGTCTAGAAAATGAGCACAACTGATTTCGCCAAAGCTATGCAGAGAATGTTAGCGATTACCGATACTGGTTTGACCTATACAAAGGATCCTTTTGACCGTGAACGTTATGAGGATTTACGTCAGATTTTATGGAGTGTTTTGCAGGATCAAACAGAGCTCAATCAAGAGGAATTAACTGCAATTTTAAAACCAACAGCTAGCTATGCAACTCCCTTGATGGATGTACGAGCTTGGATTGTTCAAGACCAGAAGATTTGCCTGGTTAGAGGACAAGGAGAGGATACTTGGTCATTACCTGGTGGTTTTGGTGAGGTAGGATATTCTCCCAAGGAAAATATCCGAAAAGAAGTTCAGGAAGAAACAGGTTTTTCAGCAGAAGTAGGCTCTTTATTGGCAGTTTTTGATACCAACCGCTTTCAACTTCAGAACAAGCAGTATGCAAAGTTCGTCTTTGACTGTCAGTTATTAGATGGACAATTTCAAGAAAATCAAGAAGTTGCAGAATTAGGATTTTTTGACATTTCGGCTCTCCCTCCCTTATCTGAAAAAAGAATAACTAAGGAACAAATGGATATTCTTTGGCAGGTTTATCAGGGTGAGCGGGAACAATATATTGATTAGAAGCTTTGCTTTATCTTAAGGCTACTAGCTTCTTTGGGACACAAAATTATAAGAAATAAATGTAAGCTAGGCTCTATAGAGATGAGTAAGAGGCCTGCTTATATGAAAATGAGGAAAGTTACATGAATATTTGGGATGCTTTATTTAGCACGAAGCCGACGGAGCCACCCCAATTTGATCTTCTTTGGTATGGAAGTCTATTTAGTTTATTGGCATTGACTGTATTTCTTGCCTATCGCTATGGTAATAATAAGATTTGTCAACGATTTTTCCAGATTTTACAGGCGACCCAGTTAATCCTTCTCTACGGTTGGTATTTGGTCAACCAGATGCCTCTGACAGAAAGTCTGCCCTTTTATCATTGCCGTTTAGCAATGTTTGTAGTGCTTTTGACCCCGGGAGTCTCTAGAGTCAAACAGTACTTTTCTGTGCTTGGAACCTTTGGGACATTGGCAGCCTTTGTTTATCCAGTGCCAGATCCCTATCCCTTCCCCCACATCGCTATTCTGTCTTTTATTTTCGGACATTTAGCCCTCTTTGGAAATTCCTTGATTTATCTTTTAAAGGACTATGATGCTAGTTTATTGGATTTCAAACGAATCCTAGTCATCACATCTTCGCTTAATGCGCTGATCTTTGTGGTTAATCTAATGACGGGTGGAGATTATGGCTTTTTGACAAAACCACCATTGGTTGGAGACCACGGTCCTTTGATCAATTATATAGTGGTTACGCTGTTCTTGACTTGCGCTATTTACTTAGTTTCTAAGGCGTTTCAGACCATGCTTGAGGAGAAGGGTGAAAGAAGACTACGAATCTGGCAAAAATGAAAAAATATTTTCCCAACCGCTTGACTTTTATCTGAGATTTTTGATACAATAGTAGGCGGTATTGTTTACCCCATTTGTAAGGCCCCGGAACCTTTCAAATAACTTGCGGACCGGAACATCCGCCCTGTAAACAAAAACGACATTCATATAGGAGAAATCATGAACAAAACTACATTCATGGCTAAACCAGGCCAAGTAGAACGCAAATGGTACGTTGTTGACGCAACTGATGTACCTCTTGGACGCCTTTCAGCAGTTGTTGCTAGCGTACTTCGCGGAAAAAACAAACCAACATTCACACCACACACTGATACAGGTGACTTCGTAATTGTTATCAATGCTGAAAAAGTTAAATTGACTGGTAAAAAAGCATCTGATAAGATTTACTACACTCACTCAAACCACCCAGGTGGATTGAAATCAATCTCTGCTGGTGAACTTCGTTCTAAAAATGCAGTACGTTTGATCGAGAAATCAGTTAAAGGTATGCTTCCACACAATACTCTTGGCCGCGCTCAAGGTATGAAATTGAAAGTATTCGTTGGAGCTGAGCACACTCACGCTGCACAACAACCAGAAGTTCTTGATATTTCAGGACTTATCTAAGGAAAGGAACAATAAAGTATGTCACAAGCACAATATGCAGGTACTGGACGTCGTAAAAACGCTGTTGCACGCGTTCGCCTTGTTCCAGGAACTGGTAAAATCACTGTTAATAAAAAAGATGTTGAAGAGTACATCCCACACGCTGACCTTCGTCTTGTAATCAACCAACCATTCGCAGTTACTTCAACTGCAGGTTCATACGACGTTTTCGTTAACGTTGTAGGTGGTGGATACGCTGGTCAAGCAGGAGCTATCCGTCACGGTATCGCTCGTGCCCTTCTTCAAGTAGACCCAGACTTCCGCGATTCATTGAAACGCGCAGGACTTCTTACACGTGACTCACGTAAAGTTGAGCGTAAGAAACCAGGTCTTAAGAAAGCTCGTAAAGCATCACAATTCTCAAAACGTTAATCAATACGATTATATCAACGTTTCAAAGCACTCAAGAGTTTACCTCATGGGTGCTTTTTTTATGTTTTTTGAAAAAGTTCACCTCAAAGTTTACCTTGTTTTAACCTTATTGTTTTAGAGACTTTAAGGCAAATTCACCGACTGCCATAGGGACTACATTAGAAGTATTGACATAAATCTGTGTTGTACCTGTGTCGCTATGTGTTAGAGCTTCGGAAATAGCTTCTAAGCTCATTCCTGCCTGTTTAGCGAGTGTTGCTCCCGTATGACGTAGTTTATGTGGTGTAGCTTGTGTAAGCTCTGGGTGTCGCTTTCTGATAGTTTTCATCTTATTATTGAGATAGTCAGAGTGTAAAGGTTTATTGATATTTCCTCTGGTATCTATGTAAGTGAAGATGAATTGTTCTGGATTAGTGATGATACCAAACTTTGCTAGTTCATATTTTTGTTGTTTTTTCCATAAGGTTAGAAGTTGAAGCAAGTCGCTAGAAATAGAAAAGATAGTTTTTTTATTTCCTTTGGTAGATTTTACTTGTCCATATCTATCTAAAGCCTGAATTAACTGAATCTGAGATTTTGAAAAGTCGATATGTTTCCACTGGAGAGCATATGTTTCTGATTTTCTATCTCCAAGGAAAAAAGTGAGATAGAAAAGGACGTAATCTTTGAGTGATATTTTATCGTTTTCTAAATCTTCTTTAAAAGCTGAGAACCATTCTTGGAGTTGCTCATGAGTTAAATATAAATCTTCATCACGTTTTGATTCTGCAAGTTGAATTTTTTTAACAGCCTTAATTCGTCTTAAAGTTTTTGCAACTCTATTTGCTTCAATATATTCAAGTTCTTCTGCCCAATCAAAAATAGAAATAACGTAACTTCGTAAAGTTTTGAAGTTGGCATATTCGTTGGCTTTTGCCGTCATCAAATTTAGAATAACCTGTTTATTTTGGTTTAAAAATTGAATCGTATAGTTGCCAAGAAGTGGTAATATATGCTTTTCAAAACATGTTTTGGTATTAGCAATTGTTGACCTGCTTGGTGGCTTAGAAGTTGATGTAGTTTGTCCTGCTTTATAGGATTCCCACCAAATATTATTATAGAAGTCTGAGAAAAGAATATCTTCTTTTCCTAGTCCCGAAAACGCATTGTCTTCAATTTGGTTTAACTTCGTGAGTAAGTCTATCTCTGCTTGTCGTGCCTCCTTTCTTGTTTTGAATCGTTTATCGTAGTAGTTGTTGCTGACGATTCCAAGTGGCATTCGAGCTTCTATTGGAATGTAGATTTTTAAACGATAAGTACCATTTTTTGTTTTAGTGATAGTCATGATATTCTCCTTGTGTATCGAACCAGAAAATATCATGACTATTATAAAACAAACATCTTGATATTTCTAGTTATGTGAGTTTAGCCATTGGTCGATAGCGTCTTTATGGAATCGAATCGTTTTACCGATTTTGATTTTGGGTAGGCCTTTTACAATCCAAGAATCCAGTGTATTGTTTGATATACCTAAATAGTTACAAGCTTGTTGCTTGTTCAAATAGGGGCTATCGATACCGCTCTTGTCTAATTGCTCTCTGATTTCTTTATTTATAAGATTAGAGAGTAAAAGTTGAATTTGATGAATTTGCTCATCTGGTAAGATTACTTGCATAGCTTTTCCTCCATTATACTTCTATTGAAGTAGTGCTTGATATGACGTCACTAGTTTCATTAGGAGTATTCGTCAAAGAATTTTCTGATGAAGTTATTTTGCTTTTGTCTGTGCTATACCTTCGTGAATCTAAATACTTAGCAAAAAAGTAAGTTTTATCTACGATAAGCCTTAATAAGATCGGATTTTCTTCTCTCGCATATCTAACCAGATGATTAAACTCTGTGAAATTCTTCTTGTCTATCACGTCAATAATAGTTGATAGAAAATCATCGTTGTTATTGTTTATGAGGAATTTGTCTAATTCAAATCCGCATCCTATTTCTATATCATCAATTTTGTATTGAGTCTTTTCAGGATTCTCCGCATGAACAAAGTAGTCATACATCCCCTTGGGAGACATAATAGGCTCTACATGAGCAGGACCCTTTAATTTATCCTTGATTAGCTCAGATACTTGATTATAGCTTTTTAGTGAATCAAAGAAAAAGGCGCCATGCTTATGAGCTTTTTTTAGCTCACCTGTTTTTCGATTGATATCTCTATCATGCCAAGGGGATAAGATGAAGGGGATATGAAAACTCTCAAGGATTTCTAAATAGTTTTCTGGGGCGCTTTCTTTGTAAAAAAGAAAAGCCCACTTGTTAGAACGTTGTTCTTTTGCCATGTGCAATATGTCTCGCTTTCAGTTGTATTTCTATCTATAAGGAGATTTAGAAGGGTGTCTTCGGAAGGTGGGACACGCTTTATTTGATATTTTTGTGATTATTGATTATTGGACTAACGGGGTCGTAGTAACCCGTTAGTCCGTAGACCAAAACAGAAGGGCGCTAGGTGGCGCTCACTTCGTGCGCCAAAGCGCCCTTCCAATCATTTGCGTCTTGTTCCGATAAAGTAGAAGTCCATGCCCTTTCTTTCAGGTCTTGAAAAATAATAGTCTGGATTGCGACTAGAAACTTCTTCACTGATGATTGTTTCCAAATCCTTTAAGATTTTAATGGCTTGTTGGGATTTGGGAACAGGAATAATCAAGGTTGCGCTTCCTTCTCTTATATCTACAACCACTTTCTGAATTGCTTTATTGAACTGTTTATTGACAGGACTGTATCTTTTTACATTCCCTTGCTCGCTTGTGCTTACAGATTCTGAGTGTTCTCTTTGAATAAGAAAAAGGCGAAGTGAAAAGGTCTGTATGATGGATTTAAAGAGGTTAACTATTCTGTCTTCACTCTGGCGTATCTTGATTTCATAGCCAAATAATCCAAAGAATAAGAGAAGGGACAAGAAAGAGATAGATGAGCTGATAAAGTGAAGCAAGCGCAGGAACTCAAACAGAGATGTGAAATAGATACTGTTTTCCAAGGGGTTCATCCCAAACCTCAATAGAATTGCAATAAACATGGATAGGATTCCCACTATAAAAAGGGTAGTTGCGGGATGTATGTTTTTTTGAAAGTTCGTTTTTCTCATAATCTATAAAATTCCTTTCTTAGTGTAATAGGTTGGACATAGCAAAGGTAGAACTTGATAAGGATGTTCATTATCAATGATTTGAATTAATCCAGTCCCTTTGCCGATTGGAATAACGATACCTTCTGGGTCAAGGTCAGGAAACAAAAACTGTGTGGTCTTTTTATTAATGTTTCCAATCTGTATCAGAACGTTCAATTGTTCCCTAACGGATACAGGAATTGTATTGTGGTCAAAGCGTTGACTGACTAGAAGTAAATGAACTCGTGTGGAACGTCCCAGTAACGCGATTTGAGATAATAACGAGAAGAAGGAATCTTTTATGGTTTTGTTGACCCCTTCTGACAAGGCAAGGACTTCATCAATGACAATGCTTAGATGTTTAAAATCGTGCCTAGGATTTTCAAACAGGATGGCTTGCCTTTTATGGATGATGGTCAGACACTTGCTTAAGTTTTCATTGATTTCTGACACAAAGTCAGACTTAGAACGGTTTTCATGAGGGTGAATGACAGGGATTTGGTATTCTCTTGCCCAACGTGATGGGGTATCAAACTTAGGGTCAATGATAATCAAGTCAGAAAAGTTTCTGAGGACACTTAAAAGGTAGGTAAGGGTATAGCTTTTTCCACTACCTGAATTTCCCGCAATCGCAAGGGATGTTACCTTGTCATAGTTAATGGTTAGATTTTTCATAATAGGAATATTATTACCCTTTAGATTTGAGGCAAATGTCTCAAGTTCTGGAATAACCAAGCGTTCCGAAATTCCGATTTCCCATGGGAAGAATAAGCCTCGCTGAACATGAATATCCTCTGTCTTTAATGCGATAAAGTAAGCAGAATTTTGCTTTAACAAAGTATATTGTGGATAGAGGGAGGCGTTTGCGATTAGAAAAATCTTTTGATACAAGTCATCATCGATGATAAAGCCACAAGGAAGCCGAGGGACAAAGATAAAACCGTCTTCTCGGACGAGAATGTTAAAAGAGTTGGTGTAGGATGTTTCACCCTGTAATACAGAGCCCAAACCCATGTTCAAGCTCTGTAACAGGTATTGTTCCAACTCTCTTTGTGTAAGAGTTGAAACCATTAGTTCACCTCTTTCAATCCATCAGCTTTGAAGTAAACATTGTAGTTAACTTCGCATGCTACTAGATTTTCAAATGAAATTAGAGATAGGTAGTCTGGTAGTTCAGGTGCTTCTGTAAATTTTACTTGAAAAGGTGGAAGTCCTTTTTGACCAAACCAAGCCTTATATGCGATAATTTCACCGGTTGGTTTATTATCTTCATATTTTTGTTGGGGTTCGAGTTCGTCACTCAATAAGTAGATAGGTTCGGTAAGGTCAACGTATTGTTGAGCGATGTGGTTTGAGTAACCGCCTTTGCGGTGTTGTGGTTTAATTTTCATATGGATATACCTTTCTATAAGTAGATTTAAAAGTGAGAAGAGACAAGCTCGGTTTCATGTCATGAGCTGGACAGTCTTTATTTACTCTTCTAGTTTTTCCCTCAGAAGTTTGAGTGATTTTTCTAGCCTTCTTTTGACTGTTTTATCACTGAGGTGAACTTCTTCAGCTAATTGAGTAAAATTCTTATCTTCAAAGAAGTAACCATAGATAATGCTTTGTACGATATCGTCAAAATTATCAATTGTCTGATAGACTATTTGGATATCTTCTTGATAAATGAGCATTTCAAGAGGATTGGAGTGTCTGAAGTTATCTGGTAGAAAGTCAAGCATTTCTTTCCTCTTATAGATGAAATTGAGGCTGAGTTTTCCATGATACCTGTCTTTTCTTTCTGCGTTATCAAATGGTAATGATAAAAGATGGACAACTCTTTTCCAGTCGCCACGTTCAGCCGCTTCCTTAATTTCTTTTTCTCTTCGGATAGCGACCTTGTCAGGTTTGGGTTGTTTTGAATTTTCTTTTGCCATGATTCTTTACCTTTCTTATGGACAAAAATAGTGAACGTGTTCTTGCTCGGTTTAACATCATGAGCTGGATGGTTGTTCTTGTTTATAAGGAGATTTTTTGGGGTGTCGTCGGACAAAAAAGTGAAAAAAGTTTAGAAAAATAAAAAATCCCCCACAGCACTTGTGTGGGGGGGGGAGGGTAAAGATTTGTAACTGAAATTTAACTTGACAGAATCTTGATTTTGGAGTATAATTCCCTTTAGGGAATAAACAATTGAAAATAAATTTTTATGAATAAATTGGTGTTTGAGGTGAAACCTCATTTTAAAAAGATTCGTGTACACGAATCTTTTAGGGAACTTTATACGAATATCAATATATTAACAAAGTAGAATAAAAACAAAAAAAGCCATCCTAAGCTCTGTTCATCGAGAGAACTTGGGATGGCTTTAAATGTTGGTAAAATGTAAAGATTCGAAAAATAAGACCTCCTATCGCAACCATGCAAAAAAAGCAACGGTAAATCCGTTGCTTTTTTTGGAAATAAGGGACTATTGTCCCAGACTCTTTAGTTTTAGTATTGCTTTTGTTTCAATGTCAATAAGTGTGTTCTTTTTGAATCAGTAACTATTCCAATTTATCTATCTCGAAATAAATATGTGGAAAATTGACGGATTCCTTAAATAATCATATAATATGAATATGTAAACCCTTACATACTATTCTACTTATACTTGATAAAATGCAAGTTCTTGAGGATCTATAAATATATAGACACTCTTCTATTTATAAAGTGAAATAAAGAATCACGGAGAAAGTTTATGGATATTAAAGAGACATTCAACCAGCTAGACAATACAAAATTTAATGATTTCAATAATCGCCTTGAAGGTTTTGAGAAACTTTTTAAAGACAAATATTATTTTACCCATCCCGAAGATTTTAGCTCAATCTTTAGCATTTTGGTAAAGTATGGAAAAAGTACAAGTAAATATATTTTATCGAAAGGAGAGATATATGAGTGAAATAGTTATTAATGCTCAGAATTTATCTAAAAATTTTTATAATTTTGATTCAAGACTCCCATTTATCAAGAGATTTTTGAAACGTAATCAAATAACGATTCGAGCTGTTCAAGATATTAGTTTTACGATTAAGAGAGGGAGTATAGTTGGCTTTATTGGGAGTAATGGAGCTGGTAAATCCACAACGATTAAAATGTTGACTGGGACTCTTTATCCTAGTTCCGGAAAATTAGAAGTGAATGGAGAAATTCCATTTAAAAGAAGTATAAATTTTAGAAAAAAAATTTCAATAGTAGTAGGAAATAAATTACAGTTATTTCAAGATGTTTCGGCTATGGATTATTTTCAATTGATTGGTACTTTATATGAGGTAGAACCGGCGATTTTACAAGAACGAATTCAGGAATTAAGCAATTTGTTGAATGTAAAAGATCAGCTTTACCAGCAGGTCCGGACCCTCTCTCTTGGACAAAAAATGAAAATGGAGTTTATCGCGGCATCTTTAACAAGTCCGGAAATATTATTTTTAGACGAGCCTACTATAGGGTTAGATATACAGTCTAAAAAAGATATCAGAACATTTTTAAAGAAAATGAATGAAGAATGTCATACTACTATTATTTTAACGAGTCATGATATGGATGATATTTCGTCTGTTTGTGACGAATTAATCGTCATTGACAAAGGAAAAATTATTTTGCAGGAGTCAATGGATGTTATTTTATCTAAATTTTCTGATTTTAAATATTTAAAGATAAAAATGACATTAGATTTGGTACCAGAGTTATGCTCTGTTAAAGGAGTAGTAGTCATTTCTCAAACAAAATCGGAATGTATACTAAAAATACCTAGAGATTTTGTCTTTGAGACATTAGAATCAATCAATAAGCTTGTAGATATAGAAGATTTTGAAATATCAAATCTTTCTTTAGAAGAAATTATTTTACAAAACTATTTTACAAAAAAGGAGCACAATTGAAAAAAGAAATGTCTATTATTCTGATATCATTTCGATCTATTTTGAACTATAAATCAAGTGTACTATTGTTAATGTTACAGGCAAGTATACAAATTATGATATCAGTATTTTTATGGACGTATATATATCAGAGTAACCAGATAAATATAGCAGGATATGATTTTACCTCAATGGTTCAATACTATTTGGGGACTATAATTTTTTCATATTTTGTTTTTTATCCAGTTGATTGGGAAATCAATGACGATGTTCATTCAGGAAATTTTTTTAGCATATTAATAAAACCTGTTACTTTTTATAAGTATTATTTTTGTAAAATGCTTGGAGATAGGCTTGCTCATTTATTATTTATCATCATTCCTGTCATTTTATTCTCCAGTGTTTATTACAAGAATGAGTTATTAACCATTGAAATTCTTATTTTAGGAAGTATTGCAATTATTCTATCTATGGTTCTATGGTTTTTAATATCATGTTGTGTAGGTATGCTTTCTTTTTGGTTAGAAAATATATTTTTTGTCCTTACTGTTAAAGAAATAGTAATTCAGTTTTTATCAGGAATATTATTGCCTTTAAGTTTTTTTTCAAATAATTTTCGTCTGTTTTTAGATGTATTACCTTTTAAATACTTAGTATATGAACCGCTTCAGATGTTTAGTAATGATACATATAAATTAATAGACTATTTGAGAATTATTTGTATTCAATTGATTTGGTGCATCATTTTTTATATTATATCAAGATTCATATTGAGAAAAGGAGTGGAGCACTTCTCAAATGTGGGAGGATAAAATGTTTAGAATAAAAGTAATTTTTAGGCTACTTCATTTTGGTTTTAAATCTGATATGAATTTTCATTTTGACTTCTTTTGTGGTCTATTTTCGTCGATACTGTGGATTGGTTTACCTATTGTATTTTTTAGATTGATTTTCTTAAACATAGACTCTTTTAATGGTTGGGACTATTATCAAATTTTATTTTTGGTAGGTTCCTACACTATTGTAGATGGAGTTATGATGGGATTGTTAATTAGAAGTATGGGAATTTTAGAATCAGATATTTTGAGTGGTAACTTGGATCAAATTTTATTGAGGCCGTTTGATACTCAGTTGTTCTATATTTTTAGATCATTTAATTTAGTTCAATTCGTGAATACTTTTTTTGGTCTTGCGATCATTTTTATAAGTTATGGAAATTTAAATGTACATTTAAATTCATTAAAAATATTATTTTATATCCTTTCTTTAATGTGTGGTTGTATTATATATTATTCAATTTGGTTTCTAATAACGATTAGTTCATTTTGGTTCCCAACTAAATTTTCAAAAGTAGATGTATTTTTGAATTATATTGGAATTTCTAAGTATCCATATAATATTTTTACAGGTATTAACAGATTGATCACTATGTTATTTGTGCCCAATTTATTAATTGCCAATCCTGCAGTATTAATATTTTTAGGGAAAGATACATTGAACCTATTTTTCTATCAAATAGTTTTTACAGTTTTTTTGATTATTATCAGTCGTACAATTTTTAGAAAAGGATTGAAAAAATATGAAAGTGCAGGAAGATAAACAATGTTGTTCAGTTATATGTTTGACTAAAGGAAGTGATTCGCTGTACTTTGTTTTGTGGTCATTGAAACATCAGATAATTATAAACTATAATTTAAAGAATAGTATTATTAACTTATAGGTGCTAAGAAAAAATTTAAAGAAATTCCCTCATTCAATCAAACTTATTCATATTTTTTAAAATAAGAAAATAGTTGGATTTTGATGATGGTTGATATAAAGCTAAACTGAAAGTACCTGAAATCCAACTGTGTCAAACCAGGTCATACGATCTGTGAGAAAAAGAACACATAACAAAAAGAGGAGCTTCACAATAAAGTTCCTCTTCTTTTATATATCCGAATCATTATTCTTATTTCAAAAAAGGTAGTGAAAAAGGTAGTGATTCGGTTGATTTATATTGCAATGTAGTGAAATTTAGAATTTCAAGAATCGCTTAAAATCAAGGTTTCTAACATCTATTGACGTGTAGTGAACCCCTATTTCACCTCTGTAAAAACTAAATAAGGTAAACTTTTGATATTCTGGTTCGATTTTATCTTGTTTTTAATGAAAGTTTACCTTATTTTAATGAAAGTGATTGAAATTAATTGAAATTTTAATTTTTAAAAACTTATGAAAATGTTGATTTTAAAGCACTTTGAAATTAGACGAAATAAGTGATGCCCCAACCAGGTCTTAAGAAAGCTCGTAAAGCATCACAATTTAGTAAACGTTAATTCGAAAGAATTACTATACTTACAAAGAGCACCTTTCGGGGTGTTCTTTTTTTGTTAAAAAGTAAGACTTATCACAAAATTTTTCTTGAGTTATTTTTTATCGACAACTTTTCTCAAATATATGAAATTCATTTGATATAGAAAAGGGCCTATATTTACAATACTTTTCAAAAGCATCTATTAGTTTGACAGTAATCAAAGGAGTGTTATAATAGAAAAAAAGATAGAAATGAGAGATTGAGTGTGGGAAAAAAACTAATAGGTGTAGTTTCAATACTTCTACTAATGCTTTTGCTTATATTTAATGCAAGTAAAAACAACAATAATACCTATGATAATGAATTTCTAACTTCATTAGCAAAAGGGTTAGATAAACGTTGGGAGGTTGTTGCCAAAAGGGAGTATGATAAAGAATCACTAAAAAACTATAGAACCTATGTGGATTATGAACTAAATGAACTTAAGAAATATAAAAATCGAGAGTTCGAAAATCCTGAGTTAAAGAAACTAGCTGACACCTATATTGATGTCCTTAAGAATGAAAAGGAAACGGCAATAAATCGAAAATACTTGGATAGAATCTTTAGAAACGAGTGGAACAAACTCCAACATAAACGTTATGAATTACTTTTAGATATTAATTCAATAAGTGAAATCCCTGTTCAAGATAAAAATAGTTTAAATGATATATTGAGGTCCGGTGAAGCTGTTAAAGAATTTAATAGAGTTTACGGAATATTAGTAGATACGTTTGATGCAAAAAACTTTGTAGTTGAAGAGGTTGAAGATGGATCAGAAAAAGAGAAACGCTACGTGGGGAATTTTGAAAATACTACAGGTCATCGCATCAATTACATAGATATAAATATTTCTTTTTATGATGAAAATGATAAAATTTATTCTGGTTTTAAGTTTGAAACAAGATATTTATGGGAAAATGGAACTAAACAAAGCTTCGAATTCTCGATTCCAGATTCAGACAAGAGGTTCAAATATTTTAAGGTTAATCTGGGTGAAAACAGTTTTAGGTATGAGTAGGCTTCTTGTTTTATTAGCATAAAAATAATATATTTTCAATAGACCTTAAGAAAGCTCGTAAAGCATCACAATTTAGTAAACCTTAATCAATACGATACTATCAACATTTACAGACATTCAAGAATTTTCTTTTGGATGTCTTTTTGTTTCAAAAATACAAAATTCACCCAAATAATATATTTAAGTCCAATATTTTGTTCCTTGTATGAGTGTAGTATGATATAATTAAATAAGAATAATTTAAAGGAGTTATGAATGAAAATAGGAAAAGGCATAAATTGGCTTTTGATTTTGTTATGTTCCTTAATCCCTATAGTGCTGATAAGTTCTCTCTTCTTCTTTTTTAATCATAAGAAGCAAGATGCAGAAGTAGTGAATACTCCTACAACGGAACAGCGTTCTACTACTAGTACGACAACGACTAGTTCGACAACCACTAGTTTAACGACTACCCAAGATAGTATTACTACTACGGAGGAGGAAAGAACTTCGACACAAGAAGAGAAAACGAATGCTGAATCAAAAAAAATAGATGAGCAAGCCATTCTAAATGGAGATTTCTCTACTCTAGTTGGAACGTGGAGAAATGGACTTGGCCAAGAGTTTACATTCGATAAAAATGGACTAGTAAACAGTGGGAACATTGAGAAAGTGAGCATGGGTAACGATGGGAGTATTAACTTTAGCGTTAGATCTGGAGCTACAGGATTTGGCATGAGTATTTATCCTGCGGGGACTACTATGAAATGGGTTGATTCTGATTTAAGTAAAAATAGACTTATTGCAGGTCAAGCTGCTCCAACTAGCTCAGAACAAGTTTTTTATAAAGTAGACTAAATGATTAACCATCTCAGATTTGATGAGATGGTTTTCTTCTTTATTTGTGAGTCATTATCACTTTATGAAGATGAAGTAAGTAGGTTTAAAATTTGATTTTCCCAGTAGACATTTGTCTACTTTTTTTATATAATAAAACTAAACCGAAATGGTTGAATTTTGAAATAGAGTCAACCTACGATGAAAACATCACACTAGGAGGTAAATCATGTACCAACCAGAAAAACTCAAAGCTCGTAGAAAAGAGTTAAAGCTAACACAGAAAGAGATTGCAGAGCAGCTTGGGATTAGTTTTCAGGCTTATTCGGCTTGGGAGCGTGGTGTCAAAGAGCCTTCTGAAGGAAAGGTTACGCAGCTAGAGAAAATCTTAAAAGTACCAAAAGGCTATTTCACCCAAATCGAAATTGTTCGTCTCTATAATAGCCTCTCGAACCAAGGGAAAGAAAAGGTGGTAGTCTATGCCCGTAATTTGGCTCAAGAAGAACAAGCCAAGAAGGTGATTGCTATTTCAGAAAAACTATACGAGTATCACGTCTATGAACGCATGTCAGCTGGTATCGGAGCTTCGGTTTATGATGATCGAAACTTTGATACGGTTTACTTTAATGAAGAACTAGCCCACGACTTTGCTTCCTGGGTATCAGGAGATTCCATGGAACCTAAATATCAAAATGGTTCCGTAGCTCTGATTCGAGAGACTGGATTTGATTATGATGGAGCTGTCTATGCAGTGGTTTGTAATAACCAGACCTATATCAAACGGGTCTACCGTGAAGAAGATGGTCTGCGTTTGGTCTCTATCAATCCTAAATACAAGGATATCCACATCTCTTACGAAGAAGATCCGCGGATTGTGGGAATTATCGTAGGTAATTTTGTACCGATGGAGGGATAGTCTATGGGCTACTTTGATTATTCCAGAGAGCCCAAAAGTGATATTGCCTTTGTCGATATGAAGTCCTTTTATGCTAGCGTTGAGTGTGTAGAAAAAGGACTCCATCCCCTTAAAACCTCCCTTTGTGTTATGAGTCGGGCGGATAATTCTGTTGGGCTGATTCTTGCCTCCTCACCTATGTTTAAAAAGGTTTTTGGGAAAGCAAATGTTGGTCGTGCCTATGACCTCCCTTTTGATATCAAGACGCGCAAATTTTCCTACTACAATGCCAAGAAACAAGGTTTACGGACAGACCAAGACTATGTGAAATTTATCGAAGACTGGGCTCGGGTGACCGTCATTGTCCCTCCTCGGATGGATAAGTATATCACGGTCAATATGGAAATTCAGCGCATTTTCCAGAATTATGGCAGTCCAGATGATATCTATCCCTACTCTATTGATGAAGGTTTCATTGACCTGACCAGTTCGCTTAATTATTTTGTCCCAAGCCAGCAGATTTCTCGAAAAGATAAGCTGGACATGCTTTCGGCTCGTATCCAGAGAGATATCTGGCGACAGACAGGGATTTACTCGACGGTCGGCATGTCGAATGCCAATCCCCTGCTTGCTAAGTTGGCCTTGGATAATGAAGCCAAGCAAACACCAACCATGCGAGCTAACTGGTCTTATCAGGATGTGGAAGATAAGGTCTGGTCCATTCCAAAGATGACAGACTTTTGGGGGATTGGGCATCGGATGGAGAAGCGCTTGAACAGTTTGGGGATTTATTCAATCAAGGAATTGGCTAATAGCAATCCTGATGTCCTGAAGAAAGAACTTGGTCAAGCTGGACTTCGCCTGTGGTTTCATGCTAATGGAGTTGATGAAAGTAATGTTCACAAGCCCTATAAAGCTAAATCTCACGGCTTGGGCAATTCACAAATTTTACCGAGAGACTATGTCAAACAACGAGATATCGAAATTATCCTTCGAGAGATGGCTGAACAAGTGGCTATCAGACTTCGAAGGGCCAGAAAGAAGACGACGGTGGTATCCATCCATCTTGGTTTTTCTAAGCAGGAACAGAAACGCTCCATTCATACTCAGATGAAGGTTGAACCGACCAATAACACCAGTATTTTGGTCGGTCATGTCCTGGAATTATTTCACAGCAAATATACTTCTGGGGCCGTCAGGAGTGTTGCCGTTAGTTATTCAGGATTTGTGGACGAATCCTTTGGTTTGATTTCCCTCTTTGATGATGTAGACAAAGTAGAAAAAGAAGAAAGGCTCCAGACTGCTATTGATTCCATTCGAGAGCAATTCGGATTTACTTCTCTCTTAAAGGCGACTGCCTTAGAGGATGCATCGAGAAGTATTTCCAGAAGTAAGCTGATCGGAGGGCATTCTGCTGGAGGATTAGATGGCTTGAAATGATTGATCGTTCTTATTTGCCCTTCCAATCCGCGAGGGACTATCAGGATCCAGGGATGCAGAAGTGGATGGGTTTCTTTTTATCAGAACATACGACTTCTCTCAGTGAGGAAAAAAATCGTGTGGACTTATCGACAGATTTGACTTCAGTTGAGAAGTTGCTCTTGCTCTCTCAACTCTATATAAATCGACTAAAAGGTTCTTTCATATTTAGAGAGAAAGAAGGCAAAAGCAGGATATTCGGTGAAGTAAGAGAATTATCTCCTGAAGGAGTCTCTGTTAGAACGGATGATGGTTATAGGCTGCTAAGGGTCCAAGACATTCTCGCAATCCAGCTTTGTCAGGAGGAAGTGTATGACTAGAAAAGAGCTATATGAAAATAAATTACAGATGGACTATTTCTCAGATGATTACATTCGTTTCGAGGAAGATTTTCAAAAATTCTCTGCCATGAATGTGCCCCTGACTTTTCTGATTGACGACATTCTACGAACCATGGCCATTAACCAAAAAGATTATTTTGTCTTGAATAAGGAAAATGCCAAGGACGGTAGGGAGCATCGGTTTTATTTTAGGGTGAAGATGGAAAAAGATTGCCCACGAACTCGAACTTATGCCTATCTTGGACTTGTGCGAAATCATCAGTGAAGATTCTTGTCTTAGATATATGTTGTTGAAACAATAACAATGCAGACAACTATCATTCCTAGCTATTCAAGAGCTATTTCTTGAATGGTTTTTTGTATACTGTTTAAAAGCAATTGAACTATACCAATTTTTGTTCTTGACAAGCGAAAGAAACAAGTATATACTGTTTTTGCTGATTCTGCAAAGTGAGAATTAGACTATACCAATTTAAGGAGAAAGCACAGATTGTCTGTGTCGTATATACTATGTGTGGAATTGTTGGTGTTGTTGGAAACACAAATGCAACTGATATTTTGATTCAAGGGCTTGAAAAGCTCGAATACCGTGGTTATGATTCTGCTGGAATTTTTGTTCTAGGTGGTGCTGAAAGCCATCTGGTCAAGGCTGTTGGTCGTATTGCAGAATTGTCTGCCAAGACAGAAGGCGTTGAGGGGACAACTGGTATCGGACATACTCGTTGGGCCACTCACGGGAAGCCAACAGAGGACAATGCTCACCCGCACCGCTCTGAGACAGGACGTTTTGTCTTGGTGCACAACGGGGTGATTGAAAACTATCTTGAAATCAAGGAAGAATACCTTGCGGGTCACCATTTCAAGGGACAAACAGATACAGAAATCGCTGTTCACTTGATTGGAAAATTTGCGGAAGAAGACGGCTTGTCAGTACTTGAGGCTTTCAAAAAAGCCCTTCACATCATCCGTGGTTCTTATGCCTTTGCCTTGATTGACTCTGAAAATCCAGATGTCATCTATGTGGCCAAGAACAAATCACCTCTCTTGATTGGTCTCGGGGAAGGCTATAACATGGTCTGCTCAGACGCTATGGCCATGATTCGTGAAACTAACCAATACATGGAAATCCATGATCAAGAGTTGGTAATTGTCAAGGCTGATAGCGTCGAAGTGCAAGACTATGACGGCAATAGTTGTGAGCGTGCTAGCTACACTGCTGAACTTGACTTGTCAGATATCGGTAAGGGAACTTACCCTTACTACATGCTCAAGGAAATTGATGAGCAGCCAACGGTGATGCGTAAGTTAATCCAAGCCTACACAGATGAGGATGGTCAAGTTGTCGTAGACCCAGCTATCATCAAGGCTGTTCAAGACGCTGACCGCATCTACATCCTTGCTGCTGGAACATCTTATCATGCAGGATTTGCTTCTAAGAAGATGCTAGAAGAATTGACTGATACACCAGTTGAACTTGGTATTTCATCTGAGTGGGGATATGATATGCCACTTCTCAGCAAGAAACCTCTTTTCATCTTTATCAGTCAGTCTGGTGAAACAGCTGATAGCCGTCAGGTTTTGGTCAAGGCTAATGAAATGGGTATCCCAAGCTTGACAGTTACAAACGTGCCAGGGTCAACTCTTTCTCGTGAAGCCAACCATACTATGTTGCTTCATGCAGGTCCTGAAATTGCCGTAGCATCAACTAAGGCTTATACAGCACAAATCGCAGCCCTTGCCTTCCTTGCAAAAGCGGTTGGTGAAGCAAATGGCAACGAAAAAGCTCAAGCCTTTGACTTGGTTCATGAGTTGTCTATCGTGGCTCAGTCTATCGAATCAACTCTTTCAGAGAAAGAATTGATTGACGCTAAGGTTCGTGACCTTCTTGAAACAACACGCAACGCCTTTTACATCGGACGTGGTCAAGATTACTATGTAGCCATGGAAGCCAGTCTCAAGCTCAAAGAGATTTCTTACATCCAATGTGAAGGTTTTGCGGCTGGAGAGCTCAAGCACGGAACCATTGCCTTGATTGAAGATGGAACACCTGTTTTGGCCCTCTTGTCAGACCCAATTCTTGCCAACCACACTCGCGGAAATATCCAAGAAGTGGCAGCGCGTGGTGCTAAGGTCCTTACTATCGCTGAGGAAAATGTTGCAAAAGATACAGACGATATCGTTCTTACGACCGTACACCCTTACCTCTCACCAATCTCAATGGTCGTACCAACACAATTGGTCGCTTACTTTGCAACCCTACACCGTGGACTCGATGTGGACAAACCACGTAACCTTGCTAAATCAGTAACAGTAGAATAAAAAAAGTCTAGTTAAACTAGACTTTTTTATTATAAATCTTGCATAGAAATTTTATTGAGTTCATTGACTACTTGCAGGATAGATAGTCGACTGATATTGATGACGAGCATGTCTTCGAGACCTTTGATATCAAAATTAGTGACGATAGCATCATACTCACAATCTAAAATTTCTTCGATATTAAGGGTTTCTTTATCCCAAGTTTCATACTGGATGTTATTTGAAGTATGGAATTCGTAGAGGGAAATCAAGAATTGTGGATGCGCAAAGTCATACTCACTCAGAACTAAGACCTTGACTTTCTTTTTATGTTCAAATAATTGATCTGTAAGCCCTTCAGCGTGAGTGAACAGGGTGTAGATCAGGTGAGAAAGGGCAGGAGTCTTCTCCTTTTGTCCCATAATGCTCTTGTAACGCATCATTTCAAAGACAGTTGCTTCATAAAATTTAGGGAAGAATTTCTTAATTTTTCCAAGCGTATAATCTTTGTTTTGTGAAATGATTGATTCAGAGTTGATTTCTCTTCGCTCAAGCAAGGCAGTGTTATGCAAGTTCCAAATCAAGGTATCCGTATTTGAAAATTGAACACCAAATCTTCGAGTCAAGTTGTCTAGAATGTCTCGTGCAGCATGGTAGGAACGATCCACTTGTTCGTAAGACTGACGGGCAGCTAGGAAATCTTCAACTGTAAAGAAGAGAGCAGGTTCTGCAAAAGGGCTAAAAATCTGATTGAGGTTCTCTGGTGTAATTTCAACATTGAGGCCTTGGGCCAAGTTTTGTAACTGATGCTGAAAATTAGAGAGTTGGTCGTAGATAGGGCTCAACCAGGAAGTGGTCTGTTTTGGGAAACGAACAAAATAACCTCTCTTCATTCGGTGCAAATCGACTGTAGCCTGAGTTCTGATTTGGTAGAGGTTTTGATATTTTGCAGGGAATTTTGCCAAATTGATAAAGAAGGAAACAAAGCTATCAATGTCTGCTTCTTTGATTTCTGTGAAGGGCCATTCTAAAAAGCTATATGCTTCATGGAAATATTGGGAGAAGAAAAATCGAATATCTTTTTCATCACCAATAATAGAGATAGGGGTTACCTTGAGCTTGAAGCGGTAGGTTCCGTCAAGAATCTTATTGATATCTGCAACCTTCTTACGCAAAGAAGGAAGGGAAATATCCAAAGATTCGGCCAGATGTTCATAGGTAAAGGGGCTGTTCAAGAGGAAGAAAGCTTTTAAAATTTGGAAATAATCAGATGTCTGTAAAAAATATTGGTAGATTCGCTCAATACCATTATTTTGTACATTCACCATCATAATCCCTGCAGTTGAATGTCTGATATCAAAGTCAGGGAAGACTTCGCGTAAATCCTTGATATCACTCTTGATGATACGAGCGTTGTAGCCAATAATCTTAGATAGATCATCTAGGTAAATCCAGTCAGGATTTTCAAACAAATATTCTAAAATCTTTAATTGTCTCTGCTCTTTTTGACTGAGTAATTCTCTCATTATAAATAAACTCCCTAAGTAATGTTAGAATAATTAGAAAAAAAGATAATCGTAGATTGCCAGAGTTCTTATATAAAATAAAGTCACCCCTTAAGAGAGATTTGAAATCTATCGAAGAGGGGTGATACTTGGTAAGAAGTTTCTACTAGTCTTCAATCTACTTACGATATAAACGATCGTATTGGTAGTAAGGATCAAATGTTACGTTGATTCCAAGTTTACGAAGGACGTTCTTGTCTTCATCCGTTAAGATAATTGTAGAATGAGCTTCGCTTCCTTTGAGATTTCCGAGTTCTTTCATGGCACGATCTGCATCAGGATTTTGCATAGCTGTGATGGCAAGTGCAATGAGAATTTCGTTAGAATGAAGACGTGGATTGCGACTACCCAAGTGATTGATTTTCAATCCTTGGATTGGTTTCACCACTTCTGGTTCAATTAATTTTGTTTCTGCATCGATATTTGCTGACTTCTTGATAGCATTGATCAAGGCAGCAGCTGTTGGACCGAAGAGTTCTGAGTTCTTACCTGTAACGATTTCACCAGATGGTAATTCAAGAGCTAGAGCTGGTCCGTCTGTTTCTTCAGCTCTTTGACGAGCGGCTACAGCTACCTTACGGTCAGCTGGTGTGATACCGAGATCTTTCATAAGAAGTTCGATTTTCTTGACAGCAGACTCAGCAACTTTTTCAGCCTTAAAGTCGAGAACTGTTTGATAGTAGCGACGGATAATTTCTTGTTTAGATGCTTCAATTGCAGCGTCATTATCAGTAATTGCAAAACCAACCATATTTACACCCATGTCAGTTGGAGATGCATAAGGAGACTCACCCAAGATACGTTCTAGCATACGCTTAAGGACAGGGAAAATCTCGATATCGCGGTTGTAGTTGACTGTTGTTTCTCCGTAAGTTTGGAGATGGAATGGGTCAATCATATTAACGTCATCTAGGTCTGCTGTTGCTGCTTCATAAGCTAAGTTGACTGGATGATGGAGAGGAAGGTTCCAAACTGGGAAGGTTTCAAATTTAGCATAACCAGACTTAATGCCATTTAGTTGGTCGTGGTACATGTTAGACATACAAGTTGCCAACTTACCTGACCCAGGTCCAGGAGCTGTCACGACAATCAAATTGCGGCTAGTTTTGATGTAGTCGTTTTTCCCCATACCTTCTGGAGAGATGATGTGATCCATATCTGTCGGATACCCTTTGATTGGGTAGTGAAGATAAGAGTCGATACCGTTTTTAGCTAATTGATTGCGGAAAGCATCTGCGGCAGGTTGGCCAGCATATTGAGTGATAACAACTGAACCTACAAAGATACCGAGCTCGTTGAATTTATCAATCAAACGAAGCACTTCTTGGTCATAAGAAATGCCCAAGTCTCCACGAGCTTTTGAGTGTTCGATATTGCTAGCGTTAATAGCGATAACAACTTCAACCTGCTCTTTCAATTCTTGCAAGAGTTTAATTTTGTTGTCTGGTTCATAACCAGGAAGTACACGGGCAGCATGGAAGTCTTCCAACATCTTGCCTCCAAACTCCAAGTAGAGCTTGCCATCAAATTGATTGATACGCTCCAAAATATGGTCGCGTTGTAAATTTAGATATTTTTCAGAACTGAAAGCTTGTTTTTTCATTTTTTTACCTCTATTTTCTATTATATAAAAAAATTAGAAGATTAGAAACTAGAGAGTCGCAAAAGTGAGAAAAAAAGATGAAGCAAACGCTTGCATAAAAATGATAAAAAGTCTATGATGGAATAAAGTGAATATTAAAAGAGGTAAAAAGATGCAAGAAAAATGGTGGCATAACGCAGTCGTCTATCAAATCTACCCTAAAAGCTTCAAGGATAGCAATGGAGATGGGATTGGTGATTTGCCTGGGATTACTAGTAAGCTTGACTATCTAGCTAAACTAGGGATTACAGCAATCTGGCTTTCTCCTGTTTATGACAGTCCTATGGACGATAATGGTTATGATATTGCCAATTATCAAGATATTGCGGCTATCTTTGGAACCATGGAAGATATGGATGAGCTGATTGCTGAGGCTAAAAAACGAGATATCCGAATCATTATGGATTTGGTGGTCAATCATACATCAGATGAGCACGCTTGGTTTATCGAAGCTTGTGAAAATCCTGATAGTCCTGAGCGAGACTACTATATCTGGCGGGATGAACCTAACGAACTTGAGTCTATTTTTAGTGGTTCTGCCTGGCAATATGACGAAAAGTCTGGTCAATACTATCTCCACTTTTTCAGTAAGAAGCAGCCAGACCTCAACTGGGAAAATGAAGAACTCCGACAAAAAATCTATGAGATGATGAACTTCTGGATTGATAGGGGAATCGGTGGTTTCCGTATGGACGTAATCGATATGATCGGAAAGATTCCGGATGAGAAAGTTGTAAATAATGGTCCCATGTTGCACCCTTATCTCAAGGAAATGAATCAAGCTACTTTCGGCGATAAAGAGCTCTTGACAGTAGGGGAAACTTGGGGGGCAACACCAGAGATCGCTAAACTCTATTCAGATCCTAAAGGACAAGAACTGTCTATGGTCTTCCAGTTTGAACATATCTGTCTTCAGTATCAGGAAGGGCAACCTAAGTGGCAGTACCAAAAAGAGCTAAATGTTGGGAAGTTAAAAGAGATTTTCAACAAATGGCAGACAGAGTTGGGAGTTGAAGATGGCTGGAATTCACTTTTCTGGAACAATCATGACCTCCCTCGTATTGTCTCTATCTGGGGAAATGACCAAGACTACCGTGAAAAATCTGCCAAAGCGTATGCAATCTTACTTCATCTCATGAGAGGGACGCCTTATATCTACCAAGGGGAAGAAATCGGGATGACCAATTTCCCGTTTGAAACTCTGGACCAAGTAGAAGATATTGAATCCCTCAACTATGCGCGTGAGGCTCTTGAAAAAGGCGTTCCGATTGAAGAAATCATGGACAGCATTCGTGTGATTGGACGTGACAATGCTCGTACGCCAATGCAGTGGGATTCTACAGATTATGCTGGTTTTTCAAGTGCAAAACCTTGGCTATCAGTCAATCCAAACTATGCGAAGATTAATGTAGAAGAGGCTTTAGCAAATCCAGATTCCATCTTCTATACTTATCAAAAACTAGTTCAGCTACGCAAGGGAAATAGCTGGTTGGTTCAAGCTGACTTTGAGTTGCTAGAAACAGCTGAGAAAGTCTTTGCCTATATCCGTAAGGACGGAGAACGTCGCTTTTTAGTAGTGGTAAACCTTTCAAGTCAAGAACAAGAGTTTCGCTTAGATGAGGTCGTCAACTCAGTCTTGGTTGCCAACACCGATGTTCCAGACAAACTCGAGCAATTAACACTAGCTCCTTGGGATGCCTTCTGCGTCGAATTAGCCAATTAAACCTAAAAAACTCAAGTATCCAAGATGCTTGAGTTTTTTCTAAAATAAGTGTAGGAATTTCTTTAAAAAATATTATTTTGAATTTTCTAAAAAATTGCATGAAAACCCTTGCTTTTATAAAAAAATAGGGTATAATGGTGAAAAATAGTATTTTAAAGGAGAATACCGATGAAATCGAAAAAGTTGCTCGCAGTAGCAGGGATAACGATGAGTGCAGCTCTTCTTTTGGCAGCTTGTGGCAAGACTGAGAAAAAAGCAGACGCTCCAACAACATTTTCATACGTATATGCCATCGATCCATCAACATTGGATTATAGCGTTACAAGTAAAAGTTCAACATCAGACGTCATCGCTAACTTGGTCGACGGACTCTTGGAAAATGACAAATACGGGAACTTGATTCCATCTCTTGCTGAAGACTGGTCGGTTTCACAAGACGGTTTGACCTACACTTACAAGCTACGTAAAGGTGTCAAATGGTATACTTCTGAAGGTGAAGAGTACGCTGAGGTCAAGGCTCAAGACTTTGTGACTGGTTTGAAGCATGCTGCTGATGGTAAGTCAGATGGTCTAACTCTTATCCAAGATTCTATCAAAGGCTTGGCAGAATACGTTAGTGGTGAAAGCAATGACTTCTCAACAGTTGGAGTTAAAGCAATTGACGACTACACTGTTCAATACACCTTGAACCAGCCAGAAAGCTTCTGGAATTCTAAGGTAACAACAGCGACTATGCTCCCAGTTAATGAAGAATTCCTAAATTCTCAAGGGAAAGATTATGGTGCAGCAACACCTTCAGGTATTCTCTACAATGGACCATATATTTTGAAGAACTTCACTTCAAAATCAGTGATCGAGTACGAAAAGAACCCTAATTATTGGGATAAAGACAATGTTAAGATTGACCACGTCAAATTGACTTTCTACGATGGATCTGACCAAGAATCATTGATTCGTAGTTTCTCATCAGGAGCCTACACAACAGCTCGTCTCTTCCCAACAAGTTCAAACTTTGACTCAACTAAGCAGGAATACGGGGATAAGATTGTTTATAGTCCGCAAGAAGCAACTAGCTATTACTTTACTTTCAACGTAAATCGTCAGTCTTACAATAAAACAGCTAAGACAGATGAAGCACAAAAGACTTCTACAAAAGAAGCACTTCTCAATAAAAACTTCCGCCAGGCAATCAACTTTGCTCTTGACCGTCATTCTTATTCTGCTCAGATGAATGGTGAAGAAGGAGCGGACAAGATTATCCGTACCAGTCTTGTACCTTATGACTATGTTCAGGTCGGTGAAAAGACTTTCGGTGAATTGGCTCAAGAACAATTGGTAACATACGGAGAACAGTGGAAAGATGTAGCTTTGACAGATGGTAAAGACACTCTTTACAATCCAACAAAAGCAAAAGCTGCCTTTGAAAAAGCAAAATTAGAATTGCAAGCTAAAGGTGTAACCTTCCCAATCCATTTGGATATTCCAGTTGAACAGACAGATGTCATTGCTGTTCAACAAACCAATTCCCTCAAACAGTCTGTCGAAGCAGCACTTGGAAGTGAAAATGTTGTTATCGATGTACTTCAAATGACTGACAATGAGAAAATGAGTATCACATCTCAAGCCAAAGTGCCTTCTCAAAAAGACTATGACTTGAATGGAACTGGATGGGGGCCGGACTATCAAGACCCAGCAACCTACCTCAATATCTTAGATGCTAAGAAGGGTTCTGCTCTTAAACACTTGGGTATTACAAAAGGTAAAGATCCAGAAGTCATGGCTCAAGTTGGACTTGATGAGTATAAGAAACTTTTGGATGATGCAGCATCAGAAACAAGTGATCTTAACAAACGCTATGAAAAATATGCCAAAGCACAAGCTTGGGTATCAGATAGCTCACTTCTTATCCCTGTAGCTTCTTCAGGTGGTTCTCCGACAGTTAGCCGTACAGTGCCATTCACAAAAGCATACTCTCAAGTTGGTATCAAGGGAGATCCATTTGTATTCAAAGGCTTAGAATTGCAAAATGATATTGTAACTGCTAAAGAATACGAAGAAGCTCTCAAGAAATGGCAAAAAGAAAAAATCGAAACAAATGCCAAATACCAAAAAGAGCTAGCCAATCACGTTAAATAATTTTTGACTATCCATAAAGAAATCTTGTTTTTAGCAGGATTTCTTTCTTTTTTTCGATTGCAAATAAGAGGTCGAATAGTATATAACTTTACTTTTAGGCTAAAATTTGATAATATAATTATATGTCATAAAACCTAACATACAAGGAGAAATGAAACGTGAAGCTTAAAAAACATTTGATTGGAGTGGGGTTGACGCTTGCTGCTGCGGTTCTATTGACAGCCTGTGGCCAGTCAGCATCAGACGGCAAGACATACTCGTCTACCTTTGGTGCGGATCCGACAACCTTTAACTATCTCTTGGATTACGCTGGTGATAACACTGCCATTGTAACCAACTTGGTAGATGGTTTGCTTGAAAATGATAACTACGGGAACCTCATTCCATCCCTTGCAAAAGAGTGGAGTGTTTCTAAAGACGGTTTAACTTATACCTACAAACTCCGTGAAGATGCTAAGTGGTATACTTCAGATGGAGAAGAGTATGCTCCTGTTAAAGCGCAAGACTTTGTAACTGGTATCAAGTACGTTGCTGATAACAAGGGTCAAGCTCTGGATTTGATTCAAAACTCTATCAAGGGTTTGGATGATTATGTAACAGGTGCTAATACGGACTTTTCAAATGTTGGTGTAAAAGCTATAGACGATTACACAGTTGAGTATACTTTGACTCGTCCAGAGCCATTCTGGAACTCTAAGACAACTAACAGTATCTTGTTCCCTGTAAACGAAGAATTCCTTGCTTCTAAAGGAAAAGGCTTCGGAACTCTGAAACCAGATAGTATTCTTTATAGTGGACCATATTTGTTAAAAGATTTTACATCTAAGTCTTCTATCGAGTATGTGAAAAACCCACATTACTATGACCAAGAAAAGGTAACGATTGAAAAGGTAAAATTGGCCTACTTTGATGGCTCAGACCAAGACTTGACGATCCGAAACTTTGAAAGTGGCGCATACTCATCTGCAGGTGTTTATCCAAATAGTTCAAACTTTGCTAAGACAAAGGAAAAATACAAGGACAATATCGTTTATAGTTTGCAAGATGCGACATCTTGGTATTATAACTTTAACGTCAACCGCGGTGCTTATAACCACACTGCAAAAACAAGCGATGAACAAAAACAAGCAACTCAAGCTGCAGTTTTGAATAAAAACTTCCGTCAGGCAATCAACTTCGCCATTGATCGTACAGCTTATTCAGCCCAATCAAACGGTGAAGAAGCAGCTAAGAACACTCTTCGTAACACACTTGTGCCACCGACTTTTGTACAAGTTGGAGACAAGACTTTTGGTGAAACAGTTGCTTCTAAATTGGTGAACTATGGTACACAATGGGCAAATATGAATCTTGAAGATGCTCAAGATGGTTATTTCAACAAAGAAAAAGCACAAGCTAAGTTTGCAGAAGCTAAAAAAGAATTAGAAGCTCAAGGTGTGAGCTTCCCAATTCATTTGGATTTGCCTGTAGACCAAGTTAACAAGACTTTGCTTTCAGGTACAAACTCAATCAAGCAATCAATCGAATCAACACTTGGTTCTGAAAATGTAGTGGTTGATGTTATCCAATTATCGACAGATGATTATACAAATGCAACAGCTCAAGCGCCAACTCCAGCAGATCATGACTATGATTTGAATTTGGATGGATGGTCAGCTGACTATCAAGACCCTTCAACTTACCTCAATCCTTTCAACTCTGAGGACGGTTTCTATCTCAAAATTTTGGGACTTGATCCAAGCAAGGATGCAAACAAGATTACTAGTCTAGGTTTGGACCAATATACTCAAAAATTAAAAACAGCAGATGCAGAAAATACAGACGTAGCGAAACGCTATGAAAACTATGCAGATGCACAAGCTTGGTTGATTGATAGTTCCCTTCTAATCCCAGTTGTATCAAATGGTGGTGGTGCTTCGGTGACACGTGTGACACCATTTACACGTGCTTACTCACTAGTTGGTATCAAAGGAACTGGAAGTAACTACAAGTACATGAGATTGCAGACAGATGTCGTTACAAGCTCTCAATTTGCTGAAGCCAAGGCTAAATGGGAACAGGAACGTAAAAATTCTGTCGAAAAGAGTCAAAAAGAATTTGAAAGCCACGTTAAATAACAAAAAATAGAGCTTACAAAAGCTCTATTTTTATTTTGATTGTTTTTAAAAAACGCAAAAACTAACAAAAACAATAATAAAAATGTAAAAGATAAATACATATTCAAAAGTAAGCGTTTCCTTGGTATAAGTAGTTAGCCTTGAGGTATAGTTTGTGATATAATTGAATTAAAATATATTGTAGAGGTGTTCCGTGAGTATCAGACGATTAAAAAAAAGTAAATCTAGTCAAATTCAGCAGAGCTTGAACGCAGGTTTGTTAGTTATCTATGTAGTTCTTGCTTGTTTTTTATTGTTTCTAATTTTTAGATATCAGATTTTAGCCATTCATTTTGTAAATATCATTCTCTCGGGAGTCCTCGTACTTGTAGGATTGTTGGCCTTGGTTTTGATTTTAAAGAAAAAAGCTAAAATATTTACATTGATTATGCTTATCTTAGCAGTGTTACTCAACTCTGTTGCGTTAGTAGCAGTACAACAGTTTGTTAGTCTTGCAAATCAATTTAATGCCACTTCTAATTATTCGAGTTATTCGATGAGTGTGGCGGTGCTAGCAGATAGTGAGATTAATAATGTTTCAGAACTTTCAAGTGTAACTGCTCCAACGGGGACTGATGCTGAGAATATTCAAAGATTGATGGATGACATTAAGGTAACTCAAAGTAAAGAGTTGACAGTAGAAGAGAGCTCTTCATACCTGGCAGCTTATAAGAGTTTGTTAGATGGTAAAACCAAAGCGATTGTTTTAAATAGCGTTTTTGAAAATCTGATTGAGCAGGAATATCCTGACCACGCTAAAAAGATTAAGAAAATCTATACCAAGGATTTGACCAAGAAGGTGGAAGCGCCTAAGGTAGCTACAGGAAACTCCTTCAATGTCTACATTAGTGGGATTGATACCTATGGTCCTATCAGTTCTGTTTCGCGTTCAGACGTTAATATCATCATGACAGTCAATCAAGATACTAAAAAGATTCTTTTGACGACAACTCCTCGAGATGCTTATGTTCCGATAGCAGATGGAGGGAATAACCAAAATGATAAGTTGACGCATGCAGGTATTTATGGTGTTGATGCTTCTATTCATACTTTGGAAAACCTTTATGATATTGACTTGAATTACTATGCTCGTCTTAATTTTACTTCGTTCTTGAAATTGATTGACCTTCTCGGAGGCGTCGATGTCTATAATGATCAAGAGTTTACTTCACTACACGGTAAATATCACTTCCCTGTAGGGAACGTTCATCTGGACTCTGAACAGGCTTTAGGATTTGTTCGTGAACGCTATTCATTGGCAAATGGTGATGGAGATCGTGGTCGCAACCAACAAAAAGTCATTACAGCTATTATTCAAAAATTGACTTCAACTGAAGCTTTGAAAAACTTTGATAGTATTATTCAAAGTTTACAAGATTCGGTTCAAACCAATATGCCGCCAGAAACAATGGTTAGTCTGGTCAATGCTCAATTGGCAAGCGGAGGAAAATATACCGTTACAAATCAAGATTTAAAAGGAACCGGACGTATGGATCTTCCGTCATATGCTATGCCAGATAGCAACCTATATATGTTAGAAATTGATCCAACGAGTTTGGAGACAATCAAGACTGCAATAAAAGATACCATGGAAGGAAAATAAGATGATTGACATCCATTCACATATAGTTTTTGATGTCGATGATGGACCAAAAAGTATAGAAGATAGTCGGACACTGCTAAAAGAGGCTTATGCACAAGGTGCTCGGACTATCGTTTCAACTTCTCATCGACGAAAGGGAATGTTTGAAACACCGGAAGATAAAATTGCTGCTAATTTTAAAATCATTCAGGAACTATCCAAGGAGATAGCTCCTGACTTAACAATCTTATACGGTGCTGAGATATATTTCACTAGCGATATCTTGGACAAATTAGAAAATCATATTATCCCGAAACTAAATGACACACGCTATGCTTTAATTGAATTTAGTATGAATACACCTTATCGAGAGATTCATAGTGCCTTGTCAAAAGTTCTCATGTTAGGTGTAACACCTGTGATTGCTCATATTGAACGTTATCATGCTTTGGAGAATGATGAAAAAAGAGTGAGAGAACTCATCAATATGGGATGCTATACGCAAATTAACAGTTCAAGTGTTCTAAAACCGAAACTATTTGGGGACACTTATAAGTTTATGAAGAAACGTGCTCGCTATTTTTTAGATAGAGATTTAGTTCATGTTGTTGCGAGTGATATGCATAACTTGGATGATAGACGACCTCACATGAGAGCAGCTTATGATTTGATAAGTAGAAAGTATGGCAAAGAAAAAGCTCAGGAGCTTTTTGAAACAAATCCTTCAAAAATTATAAAAGATGAAATTATATAGGAGAAACGATGAAAGAACAAGATAAAATCGAAATTGATGTAGTGCAAATGCTAAAAGTTTTATGGAAACGCAAATTGATAATAGCGTTGGCAGCAATTGTCACAGGTGCGCTTGCTTTTGGATATAGTTCATATGTAGTTAAACCTCAATTTACAAGTACCACACGTATCTATGTGGTAAATCGTAACCAAGGAGACAAACCTGGTCTGACTAATCAAGATTTGCAAGCTGGTTCTTACTTGGTAAAAGACTACCGTGAAATTATTCTTTCTCAAGATGTTTTAGAAAAAGTAGTAGCTGATCAAGGATTAAATTTTGATGCAAAAGCTCTCTCTAAAAAAGTTCAAGTAACGGTTCCAGCAGACACCCGTATTGTGTCAATTTCAGTAAAAGATGGAAATCCTGAAGAAGCTAGTCGTATAGCGAATGCTCTTAGAGAAGTGGCTGCTCAAAAAATTATCTCTGTTACGAAAGTATCTGACGTAACTACTTTGGAAGAAGCTCGCCCTGCTCTATCACCATCTTCTCCAAACATTCGTCGCAATACAATCTTGGGTGTTGGTATAGGAGCAAGTATTGTCATTCTATTAGCTCTATTGGTTGAACTATTGGATGACCGTGTGAAACGTCCAGAAGATATTGAAGAAGTAATGCATATTTCGCTTTTGGGAGTTATTCCAAATTTAGAGAAATTAAAGTAAGGGAGAAAATATGGCAAAGTTAGAATTATCAGAAAAACGCCAAGCATTCGTAAAAAAAGCAGAAGAATATTATAATGCTTTGCGTACTAATATACAATTGAGTGGAGATAAGTTAAAGGTGATTGCACTTTCTTCGGTTAGACCTGGAGAAGGGAAATCTACCACTTCAACCAATATAGCTTGGGCTTTCGCGCGTGCAGGCTACAAGACGCTTCTTATCGATGCCGATATTCGTAATTCAGTCATGTCAGGTGTCTTTAAGTCTCGAGAAAAAATTACAGGTTTGACAGACTACTTGTCAGGAACCAAAGATCTATCTCATGGTTTGTGTGAAACAAACGTAGAAAACTTGTTTGTCATTCAATCAGGAGCCGTTTCACCAAACCCAACTGCTCTTCTTCAAAGTGAAAAATTTGAAGCAATGATTGAGACCTTGCGCAAATACTTTGACTATATCATTGTAGATACAGCCCCTATCGGAGTTGTCATCGATGCAGCGATTATCGTACAAAAATGTGATGCCTCTATCCTGGTGACTGAAGCTTCTGCAACAAAACGGAGAGAAGTTCAAAAAGCTAAAGACCAGCTAGAGCAAACAGGAACACCATTCTTAGGAGTTATTCTGAATAAATTTAATATTCAACTTGAGAAATATGGTACTTACGGTACATATGGCGTATATGGGAATTACGGTGCCTACGGTAAAAAATAAGTTTAGGGAGGAAGTATGGAAGGAAGGGGTTTCTACAACGTAACTTTAGCGTTTTTACAGAGTATTCTGGTCAGTATATTAGCTTATATACTAATCTCTGTATCTGAAACAGAAATTGTTGCAAAAACGGTTTTTGTTCTGTATTTTCTTCATTTTGCAGCTTTCTATATCAGTGGCTACGGTAAGGATTTTTTTAAACGCAGTCAATCCGTCGAATTGATAGAGATAATAAAATACATCATCTTTTTCGCATTGCTGATTAGTTTTTCTAGTTTTTTCCTGAAAGACCAATTTGTTATTTCAAGGCGTGGTATGATTTACTTCCTATCTTTGTACGGAGTAGTTAATTATTTCCTGAGTTTTGCTATCAAAAAATATTGGGTTTATTTTAACCATAATTTAAAGGGGAGTCGTAAAATCATTTTGATTACTGCGACATCTCGAATTGAGAAAGTGATAGACCGCTTGTTGAATGCAACTGATGTTGGTGGGAAACTTGTCGCTGTGAGTGTACTAGATAAACCGGATTTTAAACACAATAAAGTCACGGTTATTCCTCGAGAAAATCTCATTAATTATGCAACTCATGAGGTAGTAGATGAAGTGTTTGTAAATCTACCTAGTGAGGATTATGATATTGGTAGCATTATTTCACAATTTGAAACAATGGGGATTGATGTTACAGTCAATCTAAATGCCTTTAATAAAAATTTAGGTAGAAATAAACAAATTCATGAAATGGCTGGTTTGAATGTAGTAACTTTTTCTACAAATTTATATAAACCTAGTCATATCATTGCAAAGCGAATCATTGATATTTTAGGATCAATTGTTGGACTGATCATCTTTGGACTAGTAAGTATAGTCCTTGTTCCAATGATTCGAAAAGATGGTGGGCCGGCAATTTTTTCTCAAACCCGAATAGGGAAAAATGGTCGTCATTTCACTTTTTATAAATTCCGTTCTATGAGGGTAGATGCGGAAGAAATCAAGCAGCAATTGATGGACCAAAATACCATGCAGGGTGGTATGTTTAAGATGGACAATGACCCTCGCGTTACCAAAATTGGACACTTTATTCGAAAGACAAGTTTAGATGAACTGCCCCAATTTTGGAATGTGTTGATTGGTGATATGAGCTTAGTAGGAACTCGTCCTCCAACTGTCGATGAATACGAAAAATACACACCAGAGCAAAAACGTCGTTTGAGTTTCAAACCAGGAATTACTGGCTTGTGGCAAATTAGTGGTCGTAGTGGAATTACCAATTTTGATGATGTTGTCAAACTAGATGTGGCCTATATCGATGATTGGACAATTTGGAAAGATTTTGAAATTTTATTAAAAACAATAAAAGTAGTTGTGATGAGAGATGGAGCAAAGTGATTTTGTTAATATAGCCTGTCTTTCTATAAATTAGGAGTAGCATGAAAAGAAGTGTCTATATCGTAGGGTCGAAAGGAATCCCTGCAAAGTATGGGGGATTTGAAACTTTTGTTGAGAAACTGACAGAGTTTCAACAAGACAAAGATATTCAGTATTATGTAGCTTGTATGCGTGAAAATTCAGCTAAATCTAGTATTTCAGCAGACAATTTCGAGCATAATGGAGCAAAATGTTACAACATTGATGTTCCGAATATTGGACCTGCTCGGGCAATCGCCTATGATATTGCCGCAGTCAATAAGGCTATCGAATTAGCCAAGTTTAATAAGGATGAGGCTCCAATTTTTTACATTCTTGCTTGCCGTATAGGTCCTTTTATTTCAGGAATTAAAAAGAAAATAGAGGCTATCGGTGGGACCATTATGGTCAATCCGGACGGACATGAATGGCTTCGTGCGAAATGGAGTCTTCCAGTCCGTAAATACTGGAAGTTTTCTGAACAACTCATGGTTAAACACGCCGATCTTTTGATCTGCGATAGCAAGAATATCGAGGCTTATATTCAGAAGGATTACGCTAAGTATCAGCCACAGACTACCTATATCGCTTATGGAACTGATACAAGCAAGTCTATCCTGAATAAAGAGGACGAGAAAGTACGAACTTGGTTTTCAGACAAGCAAGTCTTCGAAGGAAACTACTATCTTGTCGTGGGTCGCTTTGTCCCCGAAAACAACTATGAGGCCATGATTCGTGGCTTTATGGCATCAAACTCTGACAAGGACTTTGTTCTCATTACCAATGTGGAACAAAACAAGTTCTATGAACAGTTGCATAAGGATACAGGATTTGATCAAGATCCTCGAGTGAAGTTTGTCGGGACAGTCTACGATCAAGAATTGCTCAAATACATTCGTGAGAATGCCTTCGCATACTTCCATGGTCATGAGGTGGGTGGAACCAATCCGTCACTTCTAGAAGCGCTCGAGTCTACTAAACTCAACCTCTTGCTAGATGTTGGCTTTAACCGTGAAGTCGGTGAAGATGGAGCACTTTATTGGAAGAAAGATCAATTGGCACATGTCATTGATCAGGCTGAACAAATGGATGCTCAAGCAATCGAAGATCTCAATCAAAAATCAAGTCAACGGATTGCTGAAGCCTTTACTTGGGAAAAGATTGTCACTGACTACGAGAAAGTATTTAAAGGATAGAAATGCAGAAAATTTTATATCTTCACGCTGGTGCCGAAATGTATGGTGCAGACAAGGTTTTGTTGGAGCTTATTAAAGGATTGGATAAAGATGCTTTTGAAGCACACGTTATTTTACCTAATGAAGGTGTCTTAGTGGGTGCATTGGAAGAGGTTGGAGCTAAGGTTAAAGTCATTGACTACCCAATCTTGCGAAGGAAATATTTTAATCCAAAAGGAATTCTTGAGTATTTTGGCTCTTATAACCGTTATTCCAAACAAATTGCTCAGTATGCTAAGGAGAATGGTATTAGCCTCGTTCACAATAATACGACTGCGGTGCTGGAGGGAATTTACCTCAAGCGGAAGTTGAAACTTCCTTTGATTTGGCATGTGCATGAAATTATCGTCAAACCAAAAGCTATTTCAGATTTTATCAACTTTTTGATGGGGCGCTATGCTGATACGATTGTGACAGTTTCAAATGCTGTAGCCAACCACGTCAAGCAGTCTCGCTATGTGAAAGACGAGCAGGTTCAAGTTATCTATAATGGTGTTGACAATGCTGTTTACCAGGTAATGGATGCCAGCGCGGTCCGTGACCAGTTTGGTATCGCACAGGATGCCTTGGTTATTGGAATGGTTGGTCGAGTAAATGCCTGGAAAGGGCAAGGAGACTTCCTAGAAGCTGTGACGCCAATTTTACAGGCCAATCCAAAAGCAGTAGCCTTTCTAGCAGGTAGTGCTTTTGAGGGGGAAGAGTGGCGCGTGGATGAGTTGGAAAAAGCTATTTCAGACTCTCCAGTAGCTAGCCAAATCAAGCGAATTGACTATTATAGCAAGACGACAGAACTCTATAATATGTTTGATATCTTTGTCTTGCCAAGTACCAATCCAGATCCACTACCAACAGTCGTCCTCGAAGCCATGGGTTGTGGCAAACCTGTAGTCGGCTACCGACATGGTGGTGTCTGTGAGATGGTCAGGGAAGGTGAAAATGGTCTTCTTGCTATACCGAATCAGCCTGGAGAATTATCTAAGGCTATTCAAGAATTGGCTAACAATACCGAGAAGAGAGAGCAATTTGGTAAGGCCTCTGTCCAACGCCAAAAAGAACTCTTCTCATTACAAAGTTATATTCGGAATTTTTCGGACTTGTATAAAAAATATTAAATAATCAAATTCGCTGAAAAAAGGATTATATCCGAGCTGATTTAAAGATTTACCATATATTATTGAATGTTGTAAGTCAGTTAGATCAGAGAGGAGAAGATTTAGAGTAGAATAAAATTTAGGTAAAGAATCTATGAAGCCACTATTAACTGTCGTTATTCCAGTATATAATGTTGAAAGATATATAAAACGTTGCATTGAAAGTATTCTTGTCCAAGAATGGAAGGACTATGAGATTCTACTAGTTGATGACGGAAGTACTGATCATTCTCCTCAAATCTGTGATGAATATGCTAAAGATTATGACTTTATCTCAGTGATTCATAAAGAAAATGGAGGCCTTTCTGAAGCTCGCAATACTGGTATTTTACATGCTAAGGGTGAATATGTTTATTTTCCTGATTCTGATGACTGGCTTGAACCAGATACCTTTATAGCCTTGGCAGAAGCGTTAGAATCTCAAGAGTTTGATATTATTTCTTTTAATCGTGAGTTTGTAAAGAGTGAAGAAGATGCTATAATTTCGGAATCAGAAGTGACTCAAGTGTTTGAAGGTAAAGATGCTTTTGTGCAAATGCTGAAGCATAGTTATATTACTGGTTTCGCTAACGACAAACTCTATCGGAAATCCTTATTCTCTGATCATAACATCCAGTTTCCAATTGGTAAATACTATGAGGATCTTGGAACCAATTACAAACTGTTTCTTTCAGCTAAGAAGGTCTATGCAACTAACCAAAAGTATTATCATTACTTGATCGATAACCCAGATTCTATTACACAGTCTTGGAATGAGAAAAAGTTTCGAGATATGTTTGGGTTTTATAAAGAGATATTTTATTCAGATTTTGTACGTTCGCACTTAAATCGAGAAGAGTTGTATATCTCGCAACTTTATTATGTAAATGGATTGATTCATTTGTTAGCTAGTTTGTATAAATCTAAATTAGATCGTCAATATGCTGAAATAAGAAATGATGTCAATCAGGAATTAAGAAAAAATAAAATAATGTATAGTGAAATAAAATACCTGCCAAATAGGATGAAATATTTGTTATACCGTTTGAACTTGTTGAAGATGGCTTTTACTATACAAGGAATGAAGTAAGAGATTTAGGGGATTATTTTGAAGTACTCAGTCATTATACCGGTGTACAATGTAGAGAACTATCTTCATCGTTGCATCGATAGTATACTTGTCCAAGAATATACTGATTTAGAAATTTTATTGATTGACAATGGATCTACTGATAGTAGTGGTAGTATTTGCGATACTTATGCTAGTGAGTACTCGAATATCTCAGTCTATCATATTGAAAACCACGGTGTCAGTTCAGCTCGAAATTTTGGTTTAGCAAAAGCTCAAGGTGAATTTATTTGTTTTGTAGACGCAGATGATTATTTAGTAGGAAACCTATTTTCCGATAAGGAAAATAAGCTGGATTCTGAATTGGATATGTTGGTTTTTAGCTACTATAACTCTATTGAAAAGAATTTTTCTGAAACAGCTAGATCAGCAAAAATTCTTCCTATTGAAGGAAAAAAAGACAGGAATCAGTTCATTGCTCTTTTTACAGAATTATTTTTATCAGACATGATGTATACTGTTTGGAATAAAATTTATCGTAGAGAGTTCTTGGAAGAGCATCGAATAATGTTTGAGCAGTATGAATTAGGAGAAGATGTTCGATTCAATTTAAAAGTATACGAGCGTGTTAATAGCATTTCCTTTTCACAAACTTGTTATTATGTTTATATCTCGGGTAGAGTAGGCTCTGCGATGGGACAGTACAATCCCAAACGAATGAGCTGTCAATTGGAAGAACTAGGTAAAATTGATCAGCTGATGATGAGATGGAATATTCATAATGATCAATTTATTGATCAAATAAAAGCTCGTATTTTGATGAGTAATATACAGAATATTTCGATTCAAAACATATCGTTGTTTTTGAAACTGAGATATGTTGAGGCATTGTGCAAAAATTCAGAGATGACTGCTTTATTAAATCAAGTGGATTCTTTCCTTAATCCGCTTGTTAGATTTTTATTGTATTGGAGAATGTACATTGCAGTGATTTTTCTCAAAAGGTTGCAAATGTTGTTGAAGTGGAAGCACCCATCATTTCATAATGGTGTGCCATATAAATATTAATCTTATTCTTATTCTAATGAATGAAAGGTTTGGAAGACTATAGTGGTGAACAATCGTTTTATCTCAGAAAAAATTTACATATTTACCTTATTTATATGGGTTGTTGTCGCATCATTAGTCACAACTACCTATTTTATTCGATTAGAAGGTTTTCTATCCCTGTATAGGATGCTCCTCTATTTTACAATTGTCATGATTTTGATAAAAGAGCTCATCACTCTTCCCAAGACCTTGTATTACTTTAGATTTCATTGGAAATCGCTGTTGATAGCACTTGCATTCCTCTTTTCGATGTTGATAGTTTCAAAAAATCGTGATGGTTTACTTGACATAAACGTGTTATTATTAGTTTTTTCTGCTAGAGATATAGATTTTAGAAAGTTATTGGGAACTTTCTCTTTTGCCACATTTCTAGTCCTTGTTTTGACAATTTTTGCTAGCAACAAGGGCGTGATTTCCAATATGTTTATGAGGGCAGATGGTGGCTATCGTTTTAGTCTAGGGTTTAACTATGTTTCATTTGCTTCACAGAGATTGTTTTTTGCCTTGTGTAGCTACCTGATGTTTCGTGGTAAAAAAATTTCGTACATGGAATTGCTGGCCTTACTTTCGGCTACGATTTACATGTACCAACAAACTTCTACATCCAGTCCATTTTACTTAAGCATTTTGATACTTGCGTATGCATTATTTAGTCTAAAAATCATTAAAAAAGGCTTTATTATAGAGAACTTCTGGATAAAAACAATTGCAAAATATGGTTTTGTTTTCGCTTTAATCATTACATTATATTTTTGTTTCTATTCATCTGGGAATCTATTTCATCTAGTAGACCAATTCACACATAATCGATTACGGTTAAGTGTAGAAGGGTTCCGAAATTTTGGAGTATCTTGGTTAGGACAACACATCACATTTACAACAACAGATATTTTTGGTAATTTCACTAGTAATTATAATTTTATTGATAGCTCGTTTGTACAATTGTTTGTAATAGATGGTTTAATTGTTGGTGGTTTTATGATGTTTGCGCTTACTAATGTCATGCGATATTTCGCCTCGATTCGAAAGGATATCGTACTTGCCTGTTTAGGAATTATGATTATCCATGGCATGTTTGACCCTCAAATGTTAGTTCTTCGATATTCTCCATTGATCTTATTTATTAGTCGATTATTTATCATGAATTCAGACAATGAAATTGAATAAAGAAGATAAAAACGATAATGTAACAGGAAGGCAAGATGTTCTATATTTATGAAGGTTATTTATGAAGGTTCTTAAAAACTACGCCTACAATCTTTCTTATCAATTGTTGGTGATTATACTCCCGATTATTACGACTCCCTATGTAACACGGGTTTTTTCATCGGATGATCTAGGAACGTATGGTTATTTTAACTCCATCGTTACGTATTTTATCCTCTTAGCAACACTAGGAGTTTCCAACTATGGAACAAAGGTCATTTCAGGGCATCGCAAGGAAATTGAAAAAAACTTTTGGGGAATATATTCCCTGCAACTGAGTGCGACGATTTTTTCTCTGTTCTTATACATTGTTCTTTGTCTGGCGCTTCCTTTTATGCAAAATCCAGTAGCCTACATTTTAGGTTTGAGTTTGGTTTCAAAAGGTTTGGACATTTCTTGGCTCTTTCATGGTTTGGAGGATTTTCGAAAGATTACAGTTCGAAACATCACGGTTAAACTCGTTGGTGTCATCTCTATCTTCCTCTTTGTTAAATCTGCAAGCGACCTTTATCTCTATGTTTTTTTACTTACTATATTTGAACTTTTTGGGCAACTCAGTATGTGGTTGCCGGCAAGAGAGTTTATTGGAAAACCGCATGTTGATTTAGAGTACGCCAAGCGTCACTTGAAGCCAATCGTTTTATTATTTCTACCTCAAGTTGCTATTTCTTTGTATGTCACGTTAGACCGTACCATGCTTGGAGCACTAGCTTCTACAAAAGACGTTGGGATTTATGACCAGGCTCTAAAACTGGTAAATATCCTTCTGACCCTGGTGACTTCCTTGGGAAGTGTTATGTTGCCTCGTGTTGCGCATTTGTTATCGACAGGTGATCATAAGGCGGTTAATAAGATGCATGAAATGTCATTCCTCATTTATAATTTAGTCATTTTCCCAATGATGGCAGGAATTTTAATCGTCAATGATGATTTTGTTCGATTTTTCCTTGGACAAGATTTTCAAGATGCACGTTATGCGATTGCAATCATGATTTTCCGGATGTTCTTTATCGGTTGGACCAATATTATGGGAATTCAAATCTTAATTCCTCATAATAAAAACAAGGAATTCATGATTTCAACAACAGTTCCTGCGATTATCAGTGTAGGATTAAACTTACTTTTCTTACCAAGGCTTGGTTATATCGGAGCAGCTATTGTCTCTGTATTGACAGAAGCACTTGTATGGGCAATACAAGTGTTCTTTACTCGTAAATATATAAAAGATGTTCCGATTATCGGATCAATGATGAAAATTATTCTAGCATCAGCTATCATGTATGGTCTCTTGCTAGTTTCAAAAACAGTTATACATTCCACACCAACCATAAATGTTTTAGCATTTACTGTACTTGGTGGGATCATTTATCTGATTGCAATTCTATCGCTGAGAGTGGTAGATGTGAAAGAATTGAAACAAATATTTAAGAAATAATGGAGTCTACTATGTACGATTATCTGATTGTTGGTGCTGGTTTGTCTGGAGCCATTTTCGCACATGAAGCTACAAAACGTGGTAAAAAAGTAAAAGTGATTGACAAGCGAGATCACATCGGTGGCAATATCTACTGCGAGGAGGTTGAAGGCATCAACGTCCATAAGTACGGTGCCCACATTTTCCATACGTCCAACAAAAAAGTGTGGGACTATGTCAACCAGTTCGCTGAATTCAATAACTATATCAACTCACCAGTAGCTAACTACAAGGGCAGTCTTTACAATCTTCCCTTCAACATGAATACCTTCTACGCTATGTGGGGCATTAAGACTCCTCAAGAGGTTAAGGATAAGATTGCTGAGCAAACGGCTGATATGAAAGACGTTGAGCCTAAAAACCTTGAAGAACAAGCTATCAAGTTGATTGGTCCAGATATCTACGAAAAGTTGATTAAGGGATATACTGAAAAACAATGGGGACGTTCTGCCACAGACCTTCCACCATTTATCATCAAACGTCTTCCAGTTCGTTTGACCTTTGATAATAACTACTTTAATGACCGCTACCAAGGGATTCCAATCGGTGGTTACAACGTCATCATTGAAAATATGCTGGGCGATGTAGAAGTTGAACTTGGAGTTGATTTCTTTGCCAATCGTGAAGAGCTGGAAGCTTCAGCTGATAAAGTTGTCTTTACAGGAATGATTGACCAATACTTTGACTACAAACACGGTGAGTTGGAGTACCGTAGTCTTCGTTTTGAACATGAAGTCTTGGATGAGGAAAACCATCAAGGGAATGCGGTCGTCAACTATACAGAGCGTGAGATTCCTTATACTCGGATCATTGAGCACAAGCACTTCGAGTATGGCACACAACCTAAGACAGTTATCACCCGCGAATACCCAGTTGACTGGAAACGTGGAGATGAACCCTACTACCCAATCAATGATGAAAAGAACAACGCTATGTTTGCCAAGTACCAAGAAGAAGCCGCTAAAAATGACAAGGTCATCTTCTGTGGGCGCCTAGCAGACTACAAATACTACGACATGCACGTGGTTATTGAGCGTGCTCTAGAAGTCGTTGAGAAAGAATTTACTAAATGACGCAAGAAAAAATTGATATCGTTGTTCTCTGGGTAGATGGAAGCGACCCGGAGTTTATCTGTGAGAAACAAGAAGTAACAGGCCAAATCTCAGTTTCTAATGAATTAGTTGATGGAGATTTAAGATACCGTGAATTTGGAATTTTTAATTACTGGTTTCGAATGATTGAAAAACATGCCCCTTGGGTTAATAATGTTTACTTAGTTACCAACGGTCAAAAGCCTGAATGGTTGAATTTAGATCATCCAAAACTTAGATGGATTACTCATAAGGAATTTATGCCTGAGGAGTATCTACCTACCTATAATTCTGCTGCTATTGAGCTTAATCTTCATCGGATTGAAGGATTGTCGGAGAATTATTTGTATTTCAATGATGATATGTACTTGATTAGAGATAGTCAACCTTCGGATTTTTATAAAAATGGTCAACCTAAGCTTTTTGCTGTATATGATGCCTTGGTTCCTTGGTCATCATATACAAATACTTATTACAAAAATGTTGAGTTGATTTATCGTCATTTTCCTAATAAGAACGCCCTAAAGTCCTCGCCTTGGAAATTTTTTAACTACCGCTATGGGCATTTAGTTATTAAAAACTTGCTACTTTTGCCATGGGGACCAACAGGCTATGTGAACAACCATTTAGCGACACCTATGAAAAAGAGTACTTTGGCACATTTGTGGAAAATTGAGGGTGAAACCTTAGATAGAACGTCACGAAATAAAATTAGAGACTACGAAGTAGACGTTAATCAATATATTTGTCAGTATTGGCAGATTGAAAGTAATCAGTTTTATCCTATATCAAAGAATTTTGGTGAAACGATAAATTTACATCAAGTAGATAGGTTAGAGAGTATCTTTAAAGATAAACACAAAAAATTGCTTTGTGTGAATGATGAAGTTAACTTTAAAGAGGACAATATCATACGTTTTAAGGAAATCTTACAAGAACACTATCCTGAAAAATCAGCTTTTGAAAAATGAGAAATAAAAGATGAAATACTATTTAAAAGAAGAATTTTTACACGATAATAATGTTAAAAATGCGGGTAATAAGGCACGTAATGATGTTGAATCTATAGTAAGAAGTCAAGGATTTGAACCTCTTATCTTATCGGTTGATAATTGGTACAATATGAGCATAACAAAAGCTCAAATACATAAGGCTAACTCATTAAGACAGTCTTTAAATCGTTTGAATAAAGGGGATGAACTTCTGATTCAATTTCCAATGCTCCACCATAGTTTCTTTACTACATCTCTTGTGAAAAAAGCAAGAAAAAGAGGTGTGAAGATCTATTTCATTATCCATGACTTAGATGCTCTTCGTTTCATGAATGGTCAAGCTGTTCCTTTGAAACATAGAATCCGAATGAAGATTCAAGAATCAGGTCTTCTTGGTGCGGCGGATGGGATCATCGCCCACAATCCAGTTATGAAATCTGTTCTGGTGGATAAAGGGATTGATGCAGATAAGATTGTTAGTCTTGGCATTTTCGACTATTTGATTCCCAATTTCCAAGAAAATAATGGTCTGACAAAAGATCAGCCCATTATTGTGGCTGGTAATTTGGCTCAGGAAAAGGCTGGTTATCTTTATACTCTTCCAAAAGCACCAGACTATAACCTTTATGGTGTTGGCTTTGACGAGAGTAGAGCTCTAGAGAACGAGACCTACTTTGGTTCATTTCTACCTGATGAGCTTCCTGCTGCTCTCGAGGGTGGTTTTGGACTTGTTTGGGATGGTGACAGTGCTGAAACATGTAGTGGTGTTTTTGGCGAGTATCTTCGCTATAACAATTCTCACAAGGCATCGCTTTATCTAGCATCAGGTTTTCCATTAGTTGTATGGGAAGAGTCTGCTCTATCTACTTTTGTATTGGACAATCATTGCGGAATTGCGGTAGGCTCTTTATCTGAATTGGCTGAAAAAATAAAATCCTTATCGGATGAAGAATATCAACAACTAGTGAGCTGTTCTCAAAAAATAGGAAAAAATATTCGAGCAGGATATTACTTAAAAACGGCATTAAAAAAATTTGATTGATTTTTTATTTTTCTACTATAATAGTTCTGTTAGCTGTAATTTTCAGTATTTTTGAAATAAAGTATAATCTTTTGTGAGATTGTAATGAGGAGTATCTAGAAAGGTAGCTTATAATGAAAGGTATTATTCTCGCAGGTGGTTCGGGGACACGTTTATATCCTTTGACTCGAGCTGCATCAAAACAACTGATGCCGGTTTATGATAAACCGATGATTTACTACCCACTTTCAACATTGATGTTGGCTGGAATTAGGGATATTTTAATTATCTCAACTCCTCAAGATTTGCCTCGTTTCAAAGAGCTTTTGCAAAATGGTTCTGAGTTAGGGATTAAACTGTCTTACGCGGAACAGCCGAGTCCAGATGGTTTGGCGCAAGCCTTTATCATTGGTGAAGAGTTTATTGGTAATGATAACGTTGCTCTGATCTTAGGTGACAATATCTATCACGGTCCTGGCCTTTCGAAGATGCTACAAAAGGCAGCAAGCAAGGAGTTAGGAGCGACTGTTTTTGGATACCATGTGAAAGACCCAGAACGCTTTGGTGTTGTGGAGTTTGACAAGGATATGAATGCTATTTCTATCGAAGAAAAACCAGAACACCCTCGTTCAAATTTTGCAGTTACAGGCCTCTATTTCTACGATAATGATGTGGTAGAAATTGCTAAAAATATAAAACCAAGTCCTCGTGGTGAATTGGAAATTACAGATGTAAATAAGGCTTACCTGGATCGTGGAGATTTATCGGTTGAGGTTATGGGACGCGGTTTTGCGTGGTTGGATACAGGGACACACGAAAGTTTATTAGAAGCTTCGCAGTACATTGAGACAGTTCAACGGATGCAAAATGTTCAGGTGGCAAACTTGGAAGAGATTGCTTATCGCATGGGCTATATCAGTCGAGAAGATGTATTGGCATTAGCCCAAACACTTAAGAAAAATGAATACGGACAGTATCTGCTACGTTTGATTGGAGAAGCATAGATGACAGATAATTTTTTCGGTAAGACGCTTGCGGCACGCAAGGTTGAAGCTATTCCAGGTATGTTGGAGTTTGATATTCCCGTTCATGGAGACAACCGTGGTTGGTTTAAAGAAAATTTTCAAAAAGAAAAAATGTTGCCACTTGGCTTTCCAGAGTCATTCTTTGCAAAAGGGAAACTGCAAAACAATGTATCCTTTTCACGTAAAAATGTTCTTCGAGGCCTTCATGCCGAACCTTGGGATAAGTACATCTCTGTAGCAGATGGTGGGAAAGTACTGGGGTCTTGGGTTGATCTACGAGAGGGCGAAACCTTTGGGAATACTTATCAGACAGTAATTGATGCAAGCAAAGGAATCTTTGTGCCTCGAGGCGTAGCTAATGGATTCCAAGTCCTATCAGATACAGTTTCTTATAGTTATCTGGTCAATGATTACTGGGCTCTTGAACTCAAACCCAAGTACTCCTTTGTAAACTACGCTGATCCAAGCCTTGGCATTGAATGGGAAAATCTTGCAGAAGCAGAGGTTTCAGAAGCAGATAAAAATCATCCGCTACTTAAGGATGTAAAACCTTTAAAAAAAGAGGATTTGTAAAAGGAAAGAATATGACTGAATACAAAAATATTATCGTGACAGGAGGAGCTGGTTTTATCGGTTCCAACTTTGTCCACTATGTTTACAAGAATTTTCCAGATGTTCACGTGACAGTATTGGACAAATTGACTTATGCTGGAAACCGCGCGAATATTGAGGAGATTTTAGGCGATCATGTTGAGTTAGTTGTTGGTGACATTGCGGATGCAGAGTTGGTAGACAAGTTGGCAGCTCAAGCAGATGCTATTGTGCACTATGCCGCGGAAAGTCACAATGACAATTCACTCAATGATCCATCACCATTTATCCATACTAACTTCATCGGAACCTATACTCTTTTAGAAGCTGCTCGTAAGTATGATATTCGCTTCCACCATGTATCGACAGATGAAGTTTATGGGGATCTCCCTCTACGTGAGGATTTGCCAGGTCATGGTGAAGGTCCAGGTGAGAAATTTACTGCTGATACCAAATACAATCCAAGCTCGCCTTACTCATCAACTAAGGCAGCTTCAGACTTGATTGTCAAAGCCTGGGTACGTTCCTTTGGAGTCAAGGCAACTATTTCCAACTGTTCAAATAACTACGGTCCCTATCAACACATTGAAAAATTTATCCCACGTCAGATTACCAACATCCTAAGTGGAATTAAGCCAAAACTTTACGGTGAAGGTAAGAACGTTCGTGACTGGATTCATACCAATGACCATTCTTCAGGTGTTTGGACAATCTTGACAAAAGGTCAAATTGGTGAAACCTACTTGATTGGTGCTGATGGCGAGAAGAAAAACAAGGAAGTTTTGGAACTTATCCTTAAGGAAATGGGACAACCTGCCGATGCCTATGATCATGTGACTGACCGTGCAGGACATGACCTTCGTTATGCAATTGACGCAAGCAAGCTCCGTGATGAACTAGGGTGGAAGCCAGAGTTTACCAACTTTGAAGAAGGTCTCAAAGAGACCATCAAGTGGTACACAGACAATCAAGACTGGTGGCAATCTGAGAAAGAGGCTGTAGAGGCTAACTATGCCAAGACGCAAGAGGTTCTTGCAAAATAAAAAGCAGAAACTTTCTGCTTTTTATTGCTATACCGAAGAATTGTGAATCAGTTGAAAGGAAGAAAAATGATTTTAATTACAGGGGCAAATGGCCAATTAGGAACGGAACTTCGCTATTTATTGGACGAGCGTAATGAAGAATACGTTGCTGTTGATGTGGCTGAGATGGATATTACCGATGCAGAAATGGTTGAGAAAGTTTTTGAAGAGGTGAAACCGACTTTAGTTTACCATTGTGCAGCTTACACGGCTGTTGATGCAGCAGAAGATGAAGGAAAAGAACTGGACTTCGCTATCAATGTGACGGGGACAGAAAATGTCGCAAAAGCATCCGAAAAGCATGGAGCAACTCTAGTCTACATCTCTACAGATTATGTGTTTGACGGTAAGAAACCAGTTGGACAAGAGTGGGAAGTGGATGACAAACCAAATCCTCAAACTGAATATGGTCGTACTAAGCGTAGGGGAGAGGAGATTGTAGAAAAATACGTTTCAAACTTCTATATTATCCGTACTGCCTGGGTTTTTGGAAATTACGGCAAAAACTTCGTGTTCACAATGCAAAATCTTGCTAAAACTCATAAGACCTTAACAGTTGTAAATGATCAACATGGTCGACCAACCTGGACGCGTACCCTGGCCGAGTTCATGACTTTCCTAGCTGAAAATCGCAAGGAATTTGGTTATTATCATTTGTCAAATGATGCGACGGAAGACACAACTTGGTATGACTTTGCAGTTGAAATTTTGAAGGATACAGATGTTGAAGTCAAGCCAGTAGACTCAAGCCAATTTCCTGCCAAAGCAAAACGTCCACTAAACTCAACGATGAGCCTAGCCAAAGCTAAAGCAACTGGATTTGTTATTCCAACTTGGCAAGATGCCTTGAAAGAATTTTACAAACAAGACGTAATAAAATGAAAAAATATTCTTAAGAAGCTAGTCTATAGCTTCTTTTGTCTTTAAGGGACAGAAAAAACAGCACATACTATTAAACATCAATTCCTATTACAAAAATGAATGATTCATGAATGGATTTGGATAAAATTTCTATGGGAAAACAGTTGATTTTCAGAATAATTTTCAGTATTTTTAATAGTTTTACACTATTTTTTGACAAAAAATATAAAATTTAGCACTTGTAATGGAATATTAAAATAAATTTAATGAAAAACCTTCGATAAAATCATAAAAAAATGGCCACGAATCAGATTTTTGTGATATAATATTCTGTGAATAGCTATGCCTTCTTGTAGCTGTTAAAAAAATCAAAGTGTGAAACTTGGAAGATAGAGAGGACGCAATGTAATGACTAGAAATGGTTTCTTTACAGGCTTAGATATTGGAACGAGCTCAATTAAAGTGTTAGTTGCTGAGCTTGTAGATGGTGAAGTAAATGTAATCGGTGTTAGCAACGCCAAAAGTAAAGGTGTCAAGGATGGAATTATCGTTGACATTGAAGCCGCAGCGACGGCTATCAAATCTGCTATTTCTCAAGCAGAAGAAAAAGCAGGGATTTCAATCAAGTCTGTAAACGTTGGACTTCCAGCGAACTTGTTGCAGGTTGAACCAACTCAAGGAATGATTCCTGTAACGTCAGACACAAAAGAAATTACAGATCAAGACGTTGAAAATGTTGTTAAATCTGCTTTGACAAAGAGCATGACACCTGATCGTGAAGTGATTACGTTTGTACCAGAAGAATTTGTGGTTGACGGTTTCCAAGGTATTCGTGACCCACGTGGTATGATGGGTGTTCGTTTGGAAATGCGTGGGCTACTCTACACAGGTCCTAGAACTATTTTGCACAACCTTCGTAAGACTGTTGAACGTGTTGGTGTTCAAGTTGATAACGTGATTATTTCACCGCTTGCAATTGTAAACTCCGTTCTTAACGAAGGCGAACGTGAGTTTGGAGCGACTGTTATCGATATGGGTGGTGGTCAAACAAGCGTTGCTACTATCCGTAATCAAGAGCTTCAATACACAAATGTTTACCAAGAAGGTGGCGATTACGTCACTAAAGACATTTCAAAAGTTCTTAAAACTTCTAAGAAGATCGCAGAAGGTTTGAAACTGAACTACGGTGAAGCTTATCCGCAACTTGCAAGCAAAGAAACTTTCCAAGTTGAAGTTATCGGTGAAGTAGAACCTGTTGAAGTTACAGAAGAATACTTGGCTCAAATTATTTCAGCTCGATTGAAACACATCTTCGAACAAATCAAACGAGATTTGGAAAGAAGACATTTGCTAGACTTGCCAGGTGGTATTGCTCTGATTGGTGGGAATGCTATTCTGCCGGGTATCGTTGAGCTTGCCCAAGAAGTACTTGGAGTTCGTGTAAAACTTTACGTACCAAACCAAGTAGGTATCCGCAATCCAGCATTTGCCCATGTGATTAGTCTGTCAGAATACGCTGGAAGTCTTACAGAAGTTAATATTTTGGCTCAACGAGCTATCAGAGGAGATCAAGTCTTGCGTCAACAACCAATTGACTTCAGAACTCCAAGTCAGGAAAAACCTGCAACTTCTCAACGTTCAGTATTTGGAACAACTTCAACTGAATCAGCTGAATCAACTTATTCGACTGACTCAACAACTCCAAATCAATCAGAAGAAAAGCCGAAATTGACTGAACGATTCCGTAGTTTGATCGGAAGCATGTTTGATGAATAGGATAGAGGAATAAAATATGACATTTTCATTTGATACAGCAGCAGCACAAGGTGCAGTAATTAAAGTAATTGGTGTCGGTGGTGGCGGAGGAAACGCCATTAACCGCATGGTTGATGAAGGCGTTTCAGGTGTTGAGTTCATCGCGGCCAACACAGATGTACAAGCTTTGAGCAGTACAAAAGCTGAAACAGTTATCCAGCTTGGCCCTAAATTAACTCGTGGACTTGGTGCTGGAGGACAACCTGAAGTTGGTCGCAAGGCTGCTGAAGAAAGCGAAGAAGTAATCACTGAAGCAATCAGTGGTGCAGATATGGTCTTCATTACTGCTGGTATGGGTGGTGGTTCTGGTACAGGTGCTGCACCAGTTATCGCTCGTATCGCAAAAGGTTTAGGTGCTTTGACTGTTGGTGTAGTAACACGTCCATTCGGTTTTGAAGGAAGCAAACGTGGTCAATTCGCAGTTGAAGGTATTAACGAACTTCGCGAACATGTTGATACTCTTTTGATTATCTCAAACAACAACTTGCTAGAAATCGTTGATAAGAAAACTCCACTTCTTGAAGCTTTGTCTGAAGCAGATAACGTTCTTCGTCAAGGTGTTCAAGGGATTACAGATTTGATTACAAATCCTGGTTTGATCAACTTGGACTTTGCAGACGTGAAGACAGTAATGGCAAACAAAGGAAATGCCCTCATGGGTATCGGTATCGGTAGCGGAGAAGAGCGTGTTATTGAAGCGGCTCGTAAAGCTATCTACTCACCACTCCTTGAAACAACAATCGATGGAGCAGAAGACGTTATCGTTAACGTAACTGGTGGTTTGGATATGACCTTGATTGAAGCTGAAGAAGCTTCAGAAATAGTTAACCAAGCTGCTGGACACGGTGTAAACATCTGGCTCGGTACTTCTATTGATGAATCAATGAAAGATGAAATCCGTGTAACTGTTGTTGCTACTGGGGTTCGTCAAGATGCAGTTGAAAAAGTGGTAGCACCACAACCAAGACAAGCATCATTCCGTGAACCAGCAAGAACTGGACACACCCACACTTACGACCGTCATTTTGATTTAGCTGAAACAGCTGAACTTCCAACTCCTTCTCAACGTCATTCTGAAGCACCTAAGGCATCAGCTTTCGGTGATTGGGACTTGAGACGTGATTCAATCGTTCGTCAAGGTGAATCAGTCGTATCACCAGTTGAGCGTTTCGAAGCACCATCTTCTGATGATGATGAGTTAGAAACACCACCATTCTTTAAAAACCGTTAATAGAGATGGATTTGAAAGAAAACACAAATCAGGTATTTCAACAGGTTACCAAAGCAATTACAGAAGCCGGCCGTGAAGACGGTTCGGTTTCTGTAATTGCAGTAACAAAATATGTTGATATTGCAACCGCAGCTAATTTGATCGACCAAGGAGTTCAACACATCGGTGAAAACCGTGTCGACAAATTTCTTGAAAAGTATCATGCTTTAAGTGATAAGGATGTTACTTGGCACTTGATTGGTAGCTTGCAAAGACGAAAAGTGAAAGATATTATTCCTTATGTTGATTATTTTCACGCTTTAGATTCTTTGAAATTAGCTCAAGAGATTCAAAAACGTGCCAATCGTAAGGTTAAATGTTTTTTGCAGGTCAATATTTCTGGAGAAGAAAGCAAGCATGGTTTTTCGAAAGAAGAACTTTTGGCGGTCTTACCAGACTTGTCAAGCTTGGATCAAATAGAGTATGTTGGTCTTATGACTATGGCTCCATTTGAAGCTGAAACAGAAGAGTTGCAAAAAATCTTTAAAGAAACGCAAGAGTTGCAACAATATATTTGTGAACAACAACTCCCCAATATGCCAATGACAGAATTAAGTATGGGAATGAGTCGTGACTATAAAGAAGCGATTCAGTGTGGCTCGACTTATGTTCGAATTGGTACAGCATTTTTTAAATAGGAAATAATCATGTCATTAAAAGATAAATTTGATAAATTTATAGATTACTTTACAGAAGATGGAGATGAAGTTGCTTCAGATGTTGTAGCTGCACGTTCTGAACGTCCACTAGCTTCAGTTCCTCCAAAGAGAGAATTACCTCAGCAAGCTTCTGCTGCTCAAGAACCTTCACCAGTTGAGACAAAAGAGAAGAATATTACAAAACTTCATGCTCGTCAACAGCAATTAGCAATTGAGAGTCATCGCAGTACTGAAAAAGTAACCATCGATGTTCGTTATCCACGTCGTTACGAAGATGCAACAGATATTGTTGATTTGTTGGCTGGTAACGAGAGTATTTTGATTGACTTCCAATATATGACAGAAGTTCAAGCGCGTCGTTGCTTGGATTACTTGGATGGGGCACGTCATGTTCTTGCTGGTGAGTTAAGAAAAGTTGCGCATACAATGTACCTTTTGACACCTGTAGGTGTTGTGGTAAATATTGAAGATATTCGTTTACCGGAAGAAACTCAAAGTGAAGAGTACGACTTTGACATGAAGAGAAATAGAGTACGTTAATGTTTCTAATAATTCGTTTTATCCAAAATGCTACAGATATCTATTCAATGATACTTGTAGCTTTTGCGCTATTATCATGGTTTCCAAATGCCTACGACACTCAGTTGGGAAAATTTTTGGAGACCTTGTGTAAACCAATTCTGGAACCCTTGAAACGTCTACCGCTGCAAATTGCAGGCTTGGATTTCTCAGTTTGGATAGCTCTAATTCTCATCCGTATGATTAGTCGCTATCTTATCAATTTGCTGGTTATGTTATGAGTAAAGAACTTTACCAACATTTCGCAACAGAAGATGTCCCATTCATTGACAAGGGGCTAGAGTGGTTAAGACAGGTAGAAGAGCATTACGCACCGATTTTAACGCCGTTTATAAATCCTCATCAAGTTTTTATTTTAGAAACACTGGGAAATAATAGGGGAGTCAAGACTTTTACTAGTACTAGCCAAATTCCCTCAGAGTATGCTAGAGTGATTCTGGCGCCAGATTATTTTACACCAAGATTGGAAGATTTCGAAATGGCCTTGCTTGAGATTGAGTATCCCAGCAAGTTTCAACAACTAACCCATTCAAAAATTCTGGGAACGGTTCTCAATCGTCTGGGTATTGACCGTAAGTTGTTCGGTGATATCATAGTGACTGAAGAGAAGGCTCAGATTATTGTGGATCAGAGATTTATTACCTTGTTCCAGGATGGGATTCAAAAAATTTCCAAGTTACCTGTAAGATTAGAGGAACGTCCTTTTTCAGATATAATAGAATCAAAAAACGAATATCAAGAAAAGGAAATCCTAGTTTCAAGTTTTCGTCTAGATACTTTCTTATCAAGTATATTGAAATTATCTCGATCACAAACTTTAGTTCTAGTTGAAAAGAAGTTGGTTCAAGTCAATTATCATATAGTTGAAAAATCTGACTACCAAGTAAAAGTTGGGGATTTGATAAGTGTCAGACGGTTTGGCCGAATCATCTTGCTTAAAGAAAACGGTCAAACGAAGAAAGATAAGAAAAAATTAACAGTTCAGCTACTATTAAGTAAGTGAGAAAAATATGTCGATTACACCACAAGATATTGTTGATAAAGCTTTCTCAACAAAATTCCGAGGCTACGATAAGGAAGAAGTTGACGAATTTTTAGATAAAATTTATATTGATTACGAGGAATTAACCCGTTACAAGGATGAGACGGAACGTTATATTAAACGACTAGAAGAACGTCTGTCCTATTATACGAATGATATTCCTAAGAGAACAGTAACAAACGACCAAGAGCAAGAACCAGAAGCAATGAATGATTCTATTTTTTATTAAGTAAGTGAGGAAAAATATGCCAATTACATCGTTAGAAATTAAGGACAAAACCTTTGGTGTTCAGTTTAGAGGTTTTAATCGTGAAGAAGTTGATGAATTTTTAGATATTGTTGTTCGTGACTATGAAGATTTGGTTCGTAGCAATCATGAAAAAGATCAACATATTAAAAATTTAGAAGATCGTCTATCATATTTTGATGAAATCAAAGATTCATTGAGCCAGTCAGTTTTAATCGCTCAAGATACAGCTGAGCGTGTAAAACAAGCAGCCAACGATCGTTCTCACAACATTATTCAACAAGCTGAACAAGATGCACAACGTTTACTTGATGAAGCTAAGTACAAAGCAAATGAAATCTTGCGACAAGCAACTGATAATGCTAAGAAAGTTGCTGTGGAAACTGAAGAGTTGAAGAATAAGAGTCGTGTCTTCCACCAACGCTTGAAATCAACTATCGAAAGCCAATTGGCCATTGTTGATTCATCTGAGTGGGAAGAGATTTTACGTCCAACTGCAACTTATCTTCAAACGAGTGACGAAGCATTCAAGGAAGTTGTTGAAGAAGTATTGGGTGAAGCAACATATTCATATCATGAAGAAGACCCAATTGACATGACTCGTCAATTCTCTCCTGAAGAAGTTGCAGAATTTCAAGCACGTATTGAAGCAGCTAATAAGGAATTATTAGAAGCTCAACAAGCTACTGCAAATCAAGATGTTGAAGAGACAACTGAACCTGAAGTTGAAGTTCAGCCAGTTGTTGAAACTCCTGTTGAATCTGCTAATGAAGAAGAACCTCAAGATGATGCTAATACTCAACAAGAGTCAGTTCTAATTTTATAAGATTTTAGTAGAGAACAAGGATTTATCAAATATATTTCTAGCGAGTAGGAGATGGTGGAAGTCCTACAATCCCTGTTGGTAAATTTATCCTCTCTTAGTATCAAGTCTGAAATGAGTAAGACTTGACGTTACCCACGTTACGGGAAAAGAGGGAAAAAGGCAAGGTCTTTTTCCGAACAAAGGTGGTACCACGATTTTCGTCCTTTTTGCGAGTCGTGGTTTTTATTTTTTCAATTTACATTAAAGGAGTAAACATGAAACTTAAAGAAACCCTTAATCTTGGAAAAACAGAATTTCCAATGCGTGCTGGTCTTCCAACCAAAGAGCCAGTTTGGCAAAAAGAATGGGAAGATGCAAAATTGTATCAACGCCGTCAAGAGTTAAATGAAGGGAAACCTCATTTCACTCTTCATGATGGACCTCCATACGCTAACGGAAACATCCACGTAGGACATGCCATGAACAAGATTTCAAAAGATATCATTGTTCGCTCTAAGTCTATGTCAGGATTCTACGCACCATATATTCCAGGTTGGGATACACACGGTTTGCCAATCGAGCAAGTTTTGGCTAAACAAGGTGTTAAACGTAAAGAAATGGACTTGGTTGAATACTTGAAACTTTGCCGTGAATACGCTCTTTCTCAAGTAGATAAACAACGCGAAGACTTTAAACGCTTAGGTGTTTCAGGTGATTGGGATCATCCTTATGTAACCTTGACGCCTGACTATGAAGCAGCGCAAATCCGTGTCTTTGGTGAAATGGCCAATAAAGGTTACATCTACCGTGGGGCTAAGCCAGTTTACTGGTCATGGTCTTCTGAATCAGCCCTAGCTGAAGCGGAAATTGAATACCATGACTTGGTTTCTACATCACTCTACTATGCCAACAAGGTTAAAGATGGTAAGGGTGTTCTAGATGCAGATACCTACATTGTTGTTTGGACAACAACTCCATTTACAATCACGGCTTCTCGTGGCTTGACGGTAGGTGCAGAGTTTGATTATATCGTAGTGAAACCTGCTGGATCCGACCGCAAGTATGTCGTAGCATCTGATCTCTTACCAAGCCTTTCTGAAAAATTCGGTTGGGAAAATGCTGAAGTTCTTGCGACTTACCAAGGAAAAGAATTGAACCATATCGTGACAGAACACCCATGGGATACGGAAGTTGATGAATTGGTGATTCTTGGTGAGCATGTAACACTTGATTCAGGAACTGGTATCGTCCATACAGCCCCTGGTTTTGGTGAGGATGACTACAATGTAGGTATTGCCAATGGCCTCGAAGTTGCTGTTACTGTTAACGAACGTGGAATCATGATGGAGAATGCTGGTTCTGACTTTGAAGGCCAATTCTATGACAAGGTTGTACCAACGGTTATCGAAAAACTTGGTGATTTGCTTCTTGCTCAAGAAGAAATCTCTCACTCATACCCATTTGACTGGCGTACGAAAAAACCAATCATCTGGCGTGCAGTTCCACAATGGTTTGCTTCAGTATCAAAATTCCGTCAAGATATTTTAGATGAAATCGAAAAAGTGAAGTTCCATTCAGAATGGGGGAAAGTTCGTCTTTACAACATGATTCGTGACCGTGGTGACTGGGTCATCTCTCGTCAACGTGCCTGGGGTGTGCCTCTTCCAATCTTCTATGCAGAAGACGGAACCCCGATCATGACAGCTGAAACAATCGAACATGTGGCGCAACTTTTTGAAGAACACGGCTCCATCGTTTGGTGGGAACGTGATGCCAAAGACCTCTTGCCAGAAGGGTTCACCCATCCAGGTTCACCAAATGGAGAGTTCAAAAAAGAAACAGACATCATGGACGTTTGGTTTGACTCAGGTTCATCATGGAACGGTGTTGTGGTTAACCGTTCAGAACTTAAATATCCAGCCGATCTTTACTTAGAAGGTTCTGACCAATACCGTGGTTGGTTCAACTCATCACTCATCACCTCTGTTGCGAACCATGGTGTCGCACCATACAAACAAATCTTGTCTCAAGGTTTTGCTTTAGATGGTAAAGGTGAGAAGATGTCTAAATCACTTGGAAATACCATTGCTCCAAGTGACGTTGAAAAACAATTTGGTGCGGAAATCTTGCGTCTCTGGGTAACAAGTGTAGACTCAAGCAATGATGTGCGTATCTCTATGGATATCTTGAGCCAAGTCTCTGAGACTTACCGTAAGATCCGTAACACTCTTCGTTTCTTGATTGCTAATACATCTGACTTTAACCCAGCTGAGGATGCAGTTGCTTATGACGAACTTCGTTCCGTAGACAAGTACATGACGATTCGCTTTAACCAGCTTGTTAAGACCATCCGTGATGCTTATGAAAACTTCGAATTCTTAACGATCTACAAAGCGCTAGTGAACTTTATTAACGTTGATTTGTCTGCCTTCTACCTGGATTTTGCCAAGGATGTTGTTTACATCGAAGGAGCTAAATCCCTCGAACGCCGTCAAATGCAAACAGTCTTCTATGATATCCTTGTGAAAATCACGAAACTCTTGACGCCAATTCTTCCTCACACTGCTGAAGAAATCTGGTCCTATCTTGAGTTTGAAGCAGAAGATTTCGTTCAATTGTCAGAATTGCCAGAAGCAGAAACGTTTGCCAACCAAGAAGAAATCTTGGATACTTGGTCAGCCTTCATGGATTTCCGTGGTCAAGCTCAAAAAGCCTTGGAAGAAGCACGTAATGAAAAAGTAATCGGTAAATCTCTTGAAGCTCACTTGACAGTTTATCCAAATGAAGTTGTGAAAACCCTTCTTGGAGCTGTTGATAGCAATGTTGCTCAACTTTTGATTGTGTCAGAATTGACCATCGCAGAAGGAGAAGCTCCTGAAGGTGCTGTCAGCTTTGAAGATGTGGCTTTTACAGTAGAACGTGCAGCTGGTGAAGTTTGTGACCGTTGCCGTCGCATCGATCCAACAACGGCTGAACGCCACTACCACGCAACCATCTGTGATCACTGTGCAAGCATCGTCGAAGAGAACTTTGCAGACGCAGTAGCAGAGGGCTTTGAAGCAAAATAATTTAACAAAAATACAGGAGTTACTCCTGTATTTTTTTAAAAATTAAAAACTTTAATAAAAATATGGTATAATATACTTTATTAAAATAAAAGGAGACATTTATGAAGACAAAAACACTTGCACAAGTAGATGGATTCATTGGTATCATTGCAGGAGCTGTTTTAGCTTTCTTACCATTTTTTATTATTTTTCTTGCAGCTATTTCTGAGGATGAAGATGTAGCTGGACTTATATTGGGAATCATTTTCATCGTTTTCTCTTTGGTAAAAATTGCAACCCTCATTCTTGGAATCCTAACGCTTGTCTACTATAAGGATGACAAACGTATTTCACTAGCACCGTCAATTCTATTTATTGTTGGTTCTGTTGTTGCACTGATCCCATTCTTTGGATGGATTGGAGGAATTGTCCTCGTAATTGGTGGAGCTTTGTATCTAGCAAGCTTGAAACAATTTAAAATTGAAGGATAAATGATTATCTAAGAGAAGAGTTGAAGCGCTCTTCTCTTTTTCGTTGATTTTAACTAGCTTTTTTGTGAAAAATTTTGTAAAATAGAATAGATAAACGAGGGAACCTCGAAAAATAAAAGGAGAATCCAACTAATGGTAAAATTGGTTTTCGCTCGCCACGGTGAGTCTGAATGGAACAAAGCTAACCTTTTCACAGGTTGGGCTGACGTAGATCTTTCTGAAAAAGGTACTCAACAAGCTATCGACGCTGGTAAATTGATCAAAGAAGCTGGTATCGAATTTGACCAAGCATACACTTCAGTACTGAAACGTGCGATCAAAACAACTAACTTAGCTCTTGAAGCATCTGACCAACTTTGGGTTCCAGTTGAAAAATCATGGCGCTTGAACGAACGTCACTACGGTGGTTTGACTGGTAAAAACAAAGCAGAAGCTGCTGAACAATTTGGTGATGAGCAAGTTCACATCTGGCGTCGTTCATACGATGTATTGCCTCCAGCAATGGATCGTGATGATGAGCACTCAGCACACACTGACCGTCGTTACGCTTCACTTGACGACTCAGTAATTCCAGATGCTGAAAACTTGAAAGTTACTTTGGAACGTGCCCTTCCATTCTGGGAAGATAAAATCGCTCCAGCTCTTAAAGATGGTAAAAACGTATTCGTAGGTGCACACGGTAACTCAATCCGTGCCCTTGTAAAACACATCAAACAATTGTCAGACGACGAAATCATGGATGTTGAAATTCCAAACTTCCCACCATTGGTATTCGAATTTGACGAAAAATTGAACGTTGTTAACGAATACTACCTCGGAAAATAATGTAAAATAGAGTCTAGGATTAATCCTAGGCTTTTTTATTTTGAAAATAGGAAAAACTGATAATATAATTTAACTTGTCAAAGACAGGGATTCTTGTTATAATAGTTAGGATGGAGGCGCTATGGCACTTAAAAAAGCAAGTCTAGCCTGTGCGGTTTGTGGTTCGAGAAACTACTCAATTAAAATTAGTGGGAATCCAAAACCGACTCGCTTAGAAGTAAATAAATTTTGTAAACATTGTGGTAAATACACAACACATAGAGAAACGAGATAGGAGATAAAAATGGGTTTTATTAAGGATATCTTTACTCTTCTTAAAGATACAACTTGGCCAACTCGAAAACAAAGTTGGGTAGATTTTAAATCTATCATGGAATACACTGCCTTCTTTGTAGTTATTATTTATATTTTTGACCAATTAATCGTTAGCGGATTAATTCGATTCATTAATATTTTTTAAAATAGAACAAATTCACTGAAAGAAGTTTACTGTTAAGAAAGGAAAAAAGATGGATAGTTTTGACAAAGGATGGTTTGTCCTACAAACATATTCTGGTTATGAAAATAAAGTAAAAGAAAATCTCTTGCAACGTGCACAGACATACAATATGTTGGATAACATCTTGCGTGTTGAAATCCCAACTCAAACTGTACAAGTTGAAAAAAATGGGAAGAAAAAAGAAGTTGAAGAAAATCGTTTCCCAGGTTATGTTCTTGTAGAGATGGTTATGACAGATGAAGCTTGGTTTGTAGTGCGTAACACACCAAACGTTACTGGATTTGTTGGGTCACACGGTAACAGATCTAAACCAACTCCACTATTGGAACAAGAAATCAGAGATATCTTGGTATCAATGGGACAAACTGTACAAGAATTCAATATCAATGTTGAAGTAGGTCAAACTGTCCGTATTATCGATGGTGCCTTTGCTGATTACACAGGAAAAATTACTGAAATTGATAATAACAAAGTGAAGATGATTATTTCAATGTTTGGTAATGATACAGTAGCAGAAGTAAACTTGAATCAAATTGCTGAATTGTGATTGCCGACATTCTATTTGTAGCTATTGACTCTAGTCAACTAATTTTTTATAAAACCAGTTGACAAGCGTCAAAAAGTAGGTATAATAGAAAGAGTTGACAAGCTCAAGGTCCGTTGGTCAAGGGGTTAAGACACCGCCTTTTCACGGCGGTAACACGGGTTCGAATCCCGTACGGACTATGAGTGTATCGCGGTTAAGGTTGATAGGATTTTAAAAAAGTTAAAAAAACCTGTT
>NZ_JBTHHY010000003.1:0-114085 GCF_054353475.1 Streptococcus sp. V919
TTACTCAGAGTTAAGTGACGATAGCCTAGGAGATACACCTGTACCCATGCCGAACACAGAAGTTAAGCCCTAGAACGCCGGAAGTAGTTGGGGGTTGCCCCCTGTGAGATATGGAAGTCGCTTAGCTGTTATCCGCCATAGCTCAGTTGGTAGTAGCGCATGACTGTTAATCATGATGTCGTAGGTTCGAGTCCTACTGGCGGAGTTCTTAAACGTTCTGAGGAACGTTTTTTTGTTTCTTCAATATTCTTATAAAATTTTTTATGAACTTTTTCATCTATTCTTACTTCTTCCGTTTATTTGAAGTTCGTTTAGCTTAATATTTTAACTTTACAGAGATATTTTTCTTTTTAGTTAACCTTTCTGATAAACTTATTTTATCAATAAGAAAGGTTTTTTATATGCTCCAAAAGTATTATGATTATTGTTTTCTTTTTCTAAAACAAGTTGAAAAAGAATATTCATTTTTAGTTCAATCTAGTGATGATTGGGAGTCGCTTCATTTAAAATTTTTACTTTATTACTTAGTTCGTTTTAGGATAAAAGATGAGAAGGATTTTCTTCTCTGTCATTTTAGGGCTGCTTATCGTATCTATCTTAATCATTTACTTGGACAAACATTCAATTATAGTTAGTAGATATAGTCATTTTCATTTATTACGAATGTTATTTTGTTGTTAATAAAGAATATATAGAATAATCTTAAATTTTTCCTTTTTTTATTTTAAAATCTAGCGAAAACCCTAATCTTTTCTAGTGTTTATCCTTGATAAAATAGTGTTTTTTTCTTATAATAAATTGTAAGAAATAATTGTGGGTGAGAGTCCCGCCATGTATATGAGAAAGGACGAGCCTTTAGGCTCAGACGAAATTTTATTATGACTTCAGTTGTTGTTGTAGGTACCCAATGGGGTGATGAAGGTAAAGGAAAAATTACTGATTTTCTTTCAGCTAATGCAGAGGTGATTGCTCGTTACCAAGGTGGTGATAATGCAGGTCACACTATTGTCATTGATGGAAAAAAATTTAAACTGCATTTAATTCCTTCAGGCATTTTCTTCCCAGAGAAGATCTCTGTAATTGGTAATGGAATGGTTGTAAACCCTAAATCTCTTGTGAAAGAATTGTCTTATCTTCATGAGGAAGGTGTTACAACAGATAATTTACGTATTTCTGATCGTGCGCATGTTATCTTGCCTTATCACATTGAATTAGACCGTCTTCAAGAAGAATCTAAGGGTGATAACAAGATTGGGACTACAATTAAAGGAATTGGTCCAGCCTATATGGATAAGGCAGCTCGTGTAGGTATTCGTATTGCGGATCTTTTGGATAAAGAAATTTTCCGTGAGCGTTTAGACCGTAATCTTGCTGAGAAAAATCGTCAATTTGTAAAATTATATGATAGTGAACCTATTTCATTTGATGATATTTTTGAAGAATATTATGAATACGGGCAACAAATCAAACAATATGTGACAGATACTTCTGTTATTTTGAACGATGCGCTTGATAATGGTAAACGTGTTCTCTTTGAAGGGGCTCAAGGCGTTATGCTTGATATTGACCAAGGAACTTATCCATTTGTTACTTCCTCAAATCCTGTTGCTGGTGGTGTGACAATTGGTTCTGGAGTAGGTCCAAGCAAGATTGACAAGGTTGTAGGTGTATGTAAAGCTTACACAAGTCGTGTTGGTGATGGTCCTTTCCCAACTGAGCTATTTGATGAAGTTGGAAATCGTATCCGTGAAGTTGGGCATGAGTATGGAACAACTACTGGTCGTCCACGTCGTGTAGGTTGGTTTGACTCAGTTGTTATGCGTCATAGCCGTCGTGTTTCTGGTATCACAAATCTCTCTTTGAACTCTATCGATGTTTTGAGTGGTTTGGATACAGTTAAAATCTGTGTGGCCTATGATCTTGACGGTCAACGTATTGATTATTACCCTGCTAGTCTTGAACAATTGAAACGTTGTAAACCAATCTACGAGGAGCTACCAGGTTGGCATGAAGATATTACTGGAGTACGTACTTTGGAAGATCTTCCTGAGAATGCACGCAACTATATTCGCCGTGTTAGTGAATTGGTGGGTGTTCGTATTTCAACATTCTCAGTAGGTCCTGGTCGTGAACAGACAAATATTTTAGAAAGTGTTTGGTCATAGGAGATTTTTTAAGATTTGTTTAAGACATGTCGGATATACTATAGACAGTTACAAGAAGACCTCCTAACTTGTTGTAACAAATTTCCTAAACTTTTCTTTTTCATAATAATCTCCCTATAAAGTCACCGAATTCGGTGGCTTTTTTTGTGTTGAGAAACATGGTATAATGATAGAATTGATAGCCAGGAAGAGAGAAGAGATGAATTACACGCTTGAAGAAAAAGAAGCTTTTATGAGAGAGGCCTTAAAAGAGGCAGAAATTGCTTTAGAACATGATGAAATCCCGATTGGTTGTGTAATTGTCAAGGACGGAAAAGTCATTGGGAGAGGACACAATGCGCGCGAGGAGTTGCAACGGGCAGTCATGCATGCGGAAATTATGGCCATAGAGAATGCTAATTTGAGCGAAGAGAGCTGGCGCTTGCTTGATTGTACTCTTTTTGTGACCATTGAGCCTTGTGTTATGTGTAGTGGGGCCATTGGTCTCGCACGGATTCCAAACGTAGTCTACGGGGCTAAAAACCAGAAATTTGGCGCTGCTGGAAGCTTGTACGATATTTTGACAGATGAGAGACTCAATCACCGTGTGAACGTTGAAACAGGTGTTTTAGAGAGTGAGTGTGCAGAGATTATGCAAGACTTTTTCCGAAATCGACGTAAAAAATAATTTCTCTTTAAAAATAGAGGAGAATGTGGTATAATGACTAACGGAGCAACAGTTCTGCGTGAAGCGGGTCAGGGGAGGAATCCAGCAGCCCTAAGCGATGTGAATTGTGTGCTCTTTTTTCGTGCTTTTTTCGAATAAATAAGATAAAATAGCCTAGAATAAAAGATTAAAAAGAGGATATTATGAAAATTCGTGGTTTTGAATTAGTTTCTAGTTTTACAGATGAAACTTTGTTACCCAAACGTGAGACAGCGCATGCAGCTGGCTACGACTTAAAGGTTGCGGTGCGTACGGTTATCGCTCCAGGAGAGATTGTTCTCGTCCCAACGGGTGTTAAGGCTTATATGCAGCCGACTGAAGTGCTCTATCTTTATGACCGTTCATCAAATCCTCGTAAGAAAGGTTTGGTCTTGATCAACTCTGTTGGCGTTATTGATGGAGACTATTATGGTAATCCTGGGAATGAGGGCCATATCTTTGCTCAGATGAAAAATATTACCGATCAGGAAGTTGTTCTTGAAGTTGGAGAACGTGTAGTTCAGGCTGTCTTTGCTCCATTTTTAATCGCAGATGGAGATGAGGCAGACGGAGTTCGTACTGGTGGGTTTGGATCAACTGGGCACTAAGACGTGAATCTGTTTTCCACCCAATAGAGTGAGAAATCAATTGATGGAAAGAAGAACAATGAAATGAACTATAAGGATTTTCAAGCTTTTACCGCGGAGAATTGTCAAGGATATAAGAAAATTTATGAGATCAGTATTGGAGGTTTTCTTTACCTAGCATTTATTCCTGAGGCCTATCATCAAATTCTTTGCATTTCTTCAGATTACATGTCCATCATTGATAGTGAAAATGGGCAAGTCATTCCAATAGATGGCGATTACGATGAAATGGAATTAGTGGCCATGTGTGAGGGTTATGATTCACCTATTCCTATCGCTGGTCAATATGGTGGAAGTCTCCCTTTGGATAATGGTAAAGACGTCCGAGTGACAATGGATACAGACCAATCAGAAGAATATCCCATTTCAACCATTTATTGGGAAGAAAATGAAGAAACTAGAACTCAAATTTATAAAGGTTATTTACCCTATATTTTTGGATTTAGTCCTGATGGGGAGTATTATGTCCATGCGGATGATGGAGGATTGACTGTTCTGAAAAGAGATAGTTAGTCACGTAAAAACAATAAGAGATTTAAAAATGAAAGGATTAGAATCATCGCAAAGAAAAAAGCGACATTTGTGTGTCAAAATTGTGAATATAATTCCCCCAAGTATTTAGGGCGCTGTCCAAACTGTGGGTCTTGGTCTTCTTTTGTTGAGGAGGTTGAGGTTGCAGAGGTCAAGAATGCGCGTGTGTCCTTGACGGGTGAAAAAACCAAACCCATGAAATTAGCTGAGGTGACTTCCATCAATGTCAATCGAACCAAGACGGAGATGGAGGAGTTTAACCGAGTGCTCGGTGGTGGTGTGGTGCCGGGAAGTCTTGTCCTTATCGGTGGAGATCCAGGAATTGGGAAATCGACCCTTCTCCTTCAAGTATCAACCCAGCTGTCTCAAGTTGGAACAGTTCTTTACGTTAGTGGGGAGGAGTCTGCTCAACAGATCAAACTCCGTGCAGAGCGCTTGGGTGATATCGACAGTGAGTTTTATCTCTATGCTGAGACTAATATGCAGAGTGTGCGGGCAGAAGTGGAGCGTATCCAACCAGATTTCCTCATCATCGACTCTATACAGACCATCATGTCTCCTGAAATTTCAGGGGTACAGGGATCGGTTTCTCAGGTGCGTGAGGTGACCGCTGAGCTTATGCAGCTGGCTAAGACCAATAACATTGCTATCTTTATCGTAGGGCATGTGACCAAGGAAGGAACCTTGGCTGGTCCTCGTATGTTGGAGCATATGGTGGATACCGTGCTTTACTTTGAAGGGGAACGCCACCATACCTTCCGTATCTTGAGAGCAGTCAAAAACCGTTTTGGTTCGACAAATGAGATTGGAATCTTTGAGATGCAATCAGGTGGTTTGGTTGAAGTCCTGAATCCTAGTGAGGTATTTCTAGAAGAACGTTTGGATGGAGCAACTGGTTCGTCAATCGTAGTAACTATGGAAGGTACACGTCCGATTTTGGCGGAGGTTCAAGCTTTGGTGACACCGACTATGTTTGGAAATGCTAAACGTACTACGACTGGTCTTGATTTCAATCGCGCTAGTCTGATTATGGCTGTTTTGGAAAAACGTGCAGGGCTTCTCTTGCAAAATCAGGATGCCTATCTTAAATCAGCTGGTGGTGTCAAGTTAGATGAGCCTGCCATTGACTTGGCAGTTGCAGTTGCTATTGCTTCGAGTTACAAGGATAAACCAACCAACCCTCAGGAATGTTTTGTGGGAGAGTTGGGCTTGACTGGAGAGATTCGGCGTGTAAATCGTATCGAACAACGGATCAATGAAGCAGCGAAACTTGGATTTACAAAAATCTATGTACCAAAGAATTCTTTAACTGGAATCAAGCCACCTAAGGAAATTCAGGTGATTGGGGTGACGACTATTCAGGAAGTCTTGAAAAAAGTATTCTCCTAATCGTTTTACTCAGGTTTAGATTACTAATTATTTTATTGCTAACAATTATTAAAACAAGGAGGAATTTCTGATGAAATTTTCTATGGATAGTCAAATGCAATTTCCTTTGGTAGAGTTGTCGCTCAACCAAGGAGAAACAGTCTTTATCCAGCGTGGAAGCATGGTCTACCATACGCCTAATGTAAGCCTCAATACCCAGCTCAATGCTAGCGGTTCTGGCTTAGGCCGTTTTGTCAAAGCTGTAGGGCGTTCAATGGTTTCTGGTGAAAGTACCTTTATTACTCAAGCTGTTGCAGAGTCTGACAACGGGAACCTTGCTTTAGCACCAGATACTCCTGGTCAAGTTATTGCTCTTGAGCTAGGTGAAAAGCAGTATCGTTTGAATGATGGGGCTTTTCTGGCTCTTGATGGGACGGCTTTCTATACAATGGAGCGCCAGTCTATTGGTAAAGCTCTGTTTGGAGGGCAAGGCGGTCTCTTTGTGATGACTACTCAAGGTCAAGGAACTCTTTTGGCCAATGCTTTTGGTTCGATTAAAAAAATTGAACTGCAAAACCAAGAAGTAACGATTGATAATGCTCATGTGGTGGCTTGGAGCCAGTCTTTGGACTATGATATTCACCTAGAAAATGGTTTTTGGCAATCTATCGGTACAGGTGAAGGAGTGGTGAACACCTTCCGAGGGACTGGTGAGGTCTATGTACAAAGTCTCAATCTTCAAAGCTTTGCAGGTTCTCTTAACAAGTATATCCAAAAAGGTTCATAACAATAAAAAAACTAGGACAGAAACCCAGGCTAGCTGCTGGATATTTCTGTGCTAGTTTTTTATATGAAAGTTGAAGACTGACAAGACAAAGAAAAGATGGTAAGATAAGAAATAAATAATTTGGTATTCAAATTATCTGCAAGTAAGAAAGTGAGTAATCATGTCCTATTTTGAAAATTTTTTAAAGGCCAATCAAGCCTATGTAGAACTACATGGAGATCTTCATTTATCCATTAAACCCAAGACCAAGGTTGCCATAGTGACTTGTATGGATTCGCGTTTACACGTTGCACCTGCTCTAGGGTTAGCTCTGGGAGATGCCCATATTTTACGGAATGCGGGTGGTCGAGTGACGGAGGATATGATTCGCTCATTGGTCATTTCCCAGCAGCAGATGGGGACAAGAGAAATCGTGGTTCTTCACCATACAGACTGTGGTGCCCAAACCTTTAATAACGAGGACTTCCAAGAACACTTGAAATGTGAATTGGGAGTTGATGTATCTGGGCAGGATTTTTTACCGTTTCAAGACATCGATGAGAGTGTCCGAGAGGATATGAAATTGTTGCGAGAATGTCCATTAATTCCAGATGATGTCATAATTTCAGGAGCTGTTTATGATGTAGATACAGGTAGTATGAGAGAGATATACTAACTTTCTATTGAAAAGCTTCTAGAGTAGCATGAAGTAGGATGATAAGATAGATAAATTTTTGCCTTACTATCACTAATATAAAATAGTATAAGACAAGAGGATAAATGTCTACTCTTGTCTTATTTTTTATTGAAAAATCAAGAAAAAAGCGCTACAATGGTAGATGGAAAATATTGTAAAAAACACAAGTGATACATAAATACTGGAGGAAATCATGTCTTTTTCTGATTTAAAGCTGTTTGCCCTTTCTTCAAATAAAGAATTGGCAGAACGTGTGGCACAAGAGATTGGGATAGAATTGGGAAAATCGACTGTTCGTCAATTTTCAGATGGAGAAATTCAAGTTAACATCGAAGAATCTATCCGTGGGAAACATGTCTTTATCTTACAATCTACTAGCTCACCTGTAAATGACAATCTACTAGAGATTTTGATTATGGTTGATGCTTTGAAACGTGCCAGTGCAGAATCTGTCAACGTTGTGATGCCTTACTATGGTTATGCACGTCAGGATAGAAAGGCTAGAGCGCGTGAACCAATCACTGCAAAACTCGTGGCAAATATGCTTGAAGTAGCTGGAGTGGATCGTTTGTTGACGATTGATTTGCACGCTGCGCAGATTCAAGGATTCTTTGATATTCCTGTTGATCACTTGATGGGTGCTCCTTTGATTGCGGATTACTTTGAGCGCCGTGGTATGGTTGGTTCTGACTATGTTGTTGTCAGTCCAGACCATGGTGGTGTCACTCGTGCTCGTAAATTAGCAGAATTCTTGAAAACTCCGATTGCGATTATTGATAAACGTCGCAGTGTAGACAAGATGAACACTAGTGAAGTGATGAACATCATTGGTAAGGTTGAAGGTAAAACTTGTATCTTGATTGACGATATGATTGATACAGCTGGGACTATTTGTCACGCAGCAGATGCCCTTGCTGAAGCAGGAGCTGTGGAAGTTTATGCAAGCTGCACGCACCCAGTTCTTTCAGGACCAGCTATGGACAACATCCAGAAATCAGCCATCAAAAAACTGGTTGTTTTGGACACTATCTATCTACCAGAAGAGCGCTTGATTGATAAGATTGAGCAAATCTCTATCGCTCATCTTTTAGGCGATGCAATCATCCGTATCCACGAAAAACGTCCACTATCTCCATTGTTTAGTATTGAGAAGACTATTTAAATTTACAATTGAGGAAATAAAAAAACGCTTATAAATTCAGAACCCTATCGATTACAGATGTCTGTATTGTTCGGAATTTAAATATTTTTGTATCAATTGTTTCAAGAATATTATTTGATTTTTTAAATTAGAATGAATTTGACTTGTTTTTTACCAGAAAATATAAATTTATTTTAAAAAAAGCTTGACAACTCTAATATATGTGATATAATTTGAGTTAGTAAGGATTATCCTTATAATTAAATTTTAAAATTAAAGAGGAGATAAAACATGAAGAAAGTTTTATTATCATCAGTAGCAGCACTTACAGTATTTAGTGCTTTCCAAGCTGTTTCAGCTGACAACGGTGTAGAAAACGGTGTAGTACCAAAAGATAAACAATACAACCCAGCTAAACCAGTGCAAAACCCATATGAACCAGGACACAATCTTAATCCTGATGGAACTCCAAAACGTGTAGTACCAAACGGAACACATGCTCGTGTTAACGTATCAGACCGTTTGGGTGCACCAGTAGCTGGTGTCACAGTAGACTTCCTTGTAAATGGAGTTGCTTCTCAAGCAGTTACAGATGCAAATGGTGATGCTTCTATCGCAGCACCTGTAGGAACAACTGTTCGTTACCGTGTAGCAGCAGCACCTGCTGGATACTTCCAAAACGCTAATCAAGAAGGTGCAATCGTTGTAGGTGGCGACATGTTCACTAATGCTTACCTTGTGATTGAAAAAACTGATAGCTACTTGAACCCTAACTACACTCCAGGTAGCGACAACAAGGATAACAAGCCAGCAGCTACTCAAGCAGCAGCTGATCAAGCAGCTGATCAAGCAGCAACTAAACCAGAAGATGGTAAACCAGGTGCTGTAGACCAAGCTAAAAAAGCTGATGAAGCAGCTAAAAAAGCTGGTGTAGACGCTAAAGCAGGTCAAAAAGCCCTTCCAAAAACACACGCTGCTAAATAATTTATTTATTTGGTGAAGTATACTATCACTGAAACTTTGTTTCAGTGATTTTTTTAGTAAATAACGAGGTAGAAAAATGAGTGGACACTCTAGAACAAAGAAAACACCAATTACTAAAATAATTGCTTCTATCGCTGCAGTAGTTATCGTTGCTTTGGGAGCCTTATTTATATATAATAACAGCTTCTCGGCATCAAGTGAGAATAAGCCGACTGAGACTACCGTTACCCAGGAAGCGCCAAAGCAAACTTATACTGCTAGTAAGGAAGAAAAAGAATATCTCTCTAATAAATTTAAAGGTTTACTTGCAACAAACTCTGAAACTGTGGGTTATGTATATATTCCGGGTACACAGTTGGATGAACCAGTCGTTCAAACAACGGATAATGCAACTTATTTAGATAAGCGCTTTGATGGCGTTAACGAGCCTTTAATGGGGACAGTCTTTATGGATGCTGATAACAAGAAGGACTTTAGTGACCGATTGACTTGGTTATTTGGTCATGCCCGTGGTAGTAAAGTTCCTGACCACCGTATGTTTAAAGATGTGAACTATTTCAGTCGACAAGATTATTTTGATGAGCATCCTTATGTTGTCATTGAAACTCCAGAAAGAAAGTATTATTATGAAGCTGTTGCCATGATTATTGTCCCAGAAGAAACAGCTTTTTACCGTACTTCTTTTGATGATGATGCGGATTTTGAGAAACAGCTAACTACTATTTATGATACTGCAGAGGTTAAGAAACCAAATGTCAAGGTATCAGCTAAGGATAAATATCTTGTGCTTTCTACTTGTCGTGAAGAAGATGATACGATTCGTGCCAATCTCTACCTTCGACAAATTCCTGACTCAGAGATGAGTGACTTTGTCAAACAACACGGAGAAAGCCTTCAGTATAATCCAACAAGAGAATAATCTTTAAATAAAATCTTTATGAATCCTCTTAAAATTAAATGAATAGTTTAATTTTGGGAGGATTTTTTGATTTTTGTTTTTATAGTAAATTTCTGCAAACTCTTTCAAAATATGCTATACTGATGAAAAAGGAGGATTTTTATGACTCAAGAATTTATCAATCCAAGTGATGGCGTAGTACGTCAGTATTTAACAACTAGCAAAACGGTAGCTGTAGTAGGTCTGTCGGATCGCGAGGAAACAACTAGTAATCGTGTATCTAAGGAGATGCAGTCTCGAGGATATAGAATCATTCCAGTCAATCCGAAATTAGCAGGCCAGGAAATTCTTGGAGAAAAGGCTTATGCTAGTCTTGCTGAGATTCCTTTTCATGTAGATATTGTGGATGTTTTCCGTCGCAGTGAGTTTTTACCAGATGTTGCACGTGACTTTCTACAAGCAGATGCACAGATTTTCTGGGCTCAACTTGGTCTTGAAAATCAAGAGGCAGAAGAAATTCTCCGAGCTGGCGGATGTGAAGATATTGTGATGAATCGTTGTATTAAGAAAGAACATACACGATTGATTCTTGAACAATAAAAAGGTAGCCTTTAGGCTACCTTTTGTCTTAGATAATACCGATGAGTATTTGCATGCCAAGACTAGTCAGGATAATGGCAATCCAGCAGAGGGCTCCGAGTAGAATAGATTTACCGCTGGACTTGATCATGGTGATGAGATTGGTTTTGAGACCGATAGCGCTCATGGCCATGATAATGAGGAATTTAGAGAGTTGTTTGAGAGGTGCAAAAAAGCTGTTGCTGATACCGAATGAAGTGAGAATGGTAGTTAGCAGAGAAGCTAGGATAAAGTAGAGAATGAAAACGGGGAAGATTTTTTTAAGCTTCACTCCTTGTTTGTTACCTTGTTGACGGCTCTGCCAGTAGGTGAGGAAGAGAGTAATAGGGATAATAGCCAGGGTGCGTGTCAGTTTGACAATAGTTGCTGACTCAAGAGTGTTGGTGTGATAAAGACTATCCCAGGCGCTAGCTGTAGCTGTCACAGAGGAAGTATCGTTGACTGCTGTCCCTGCAAAGAGAGCAAAACCTTCGTTGGAAAGATGGAGCCAAGAACCTAGAGTTGGAAAGATAAGAGCTGCCAAGACATTGAAGAAAAAGATAACAGATATGGCTTGAGCGACTTCTTTTTCCTTAGCATGGATGACAGGAGCGGTTGCCGCAATGGCAGAGCCTCCACAGATAGAAGAACCTACTCCAATTAAGGTAGCCAGCTTTGTATCGAGGTCAAACAAGCGTTGGAAAAAGAAAGCTACAATTAAGGCGATAGAAATGGTTGAAAGGATAACAGGGAGGGAAGATTTTCCAACTGCGAAAACTTGAGAGATATTGAGTCCAAATCCAAGCAAGATGACAGCGTACTGGAGTAATTTTTTAGAGCTATAAGTCAAACCAGCATCCAGTTGTTTATAGGAAGTGAGAAAGGGATGGAGAATCATGCCAATAAAGATGGCAAAAACAGGTGCCCCAATAACAGGCAAGAAACTTCCTAAAATCCAAGAGATGATAGAAATGATAAGACAGACTAGAAGTCCGGTCCCATTTTTTGATAGAAATGACATAAAAACCTCCGAAAATAAGCACTTCTTATTATAAGCTTGTCTATCAAAAAAGTAAAATAGAAAGTGGGAAATAGGCTGTGACTAAATGGATTTTTGCGGTCAAGGAGCTTTTGTAGTATAATAGATATATGTTCTTTAATCAAGGAGGATATCTATGGACCTAACCAAACGATTTAATAAACAATTAGATAAGATTCAAGTTTCCTTGATTCGTCAGTTTGACCAGGCTATTTCAGAGATTCCTGGAGTGTTACGTCTGACATTGGGAGAACCGGATTTTACAACACCAGATCATGTCAAGGAGGCTGCAAAGCGAGCCATTAACCAGAACCAATCCTACTATACAGGGATGAGCGGTTTACTGACCTTGCGTCAGGCGGCTAGTGATTTTGTAAAAGAAAAATACCAGCTAGACTATAATCCTGAAAATGAAATCTTGGTCACAATTGGTGCGACAGAGGCTTTGTCAGCTACCCTAACAGCTATCCTAGAAGAGGGAGACAAGGTTCTCTTGCCAGCTCCTGCCTATCCTGGCTATGAGCCGATTGTCAATCTAGTGGGAGCAGAGATTGTCGAGATTGATACGACTGAAAATGGCTTTGTCTTGACTCCTGAAATGCTGGAGAAGGCCATACTAGAGCAAGGTGACAAGCTTAAGGCTGTCATTCTCAACTATCCAGCTAACCCAACTGGCATTACTTATAGTCGCGAGCAATTAGAAGCTTTGGCAGACGTTTTACGCAAGTATGATATTTTCGTCGTCTGTGATGAGGTCTACTCAGAATTGACCTATACAGGAGAAAATCATGTATCTTTGGGAACGATGCTGAGAGATCAAGCCATTATCATTAACGGTCTATCTAAATCTCATGCTATGACAGGATGGCGTTTAGGTTTTATCTTTGCACCAGCAAACTTCACAGCTCAACTCATCAAGAGTCACCAATACTTGGTTACTGCTGCAAATACCATGGCGCAACATGCTGCAGTGGAAGCTTTGACAGCTGGTAAAGATGATGCAGAACCGATGAAGAAGGAGTATATCAAGCGTCGAGACTACATTATCGAGAAGATGACGGACCTTGGCTTTGAGATTATCAAACCAGATGGTGCTTTTTACATTTTTGCTAAGATTCCTGCAGGTTACAATCAAGATTCTTTTGCTTTTCTAAAAGATTTTGCTCATAAGAAGGCTGTTGCCTTTATCCCAGGTGCTGCCTTTGGTCAGTACGGAGAAGGGTATGTTCGCCTATCTTATGCAGCTAGCATGGAAACCATCAGAGAGGCTATGAAACGACTTGAGGAGTACATGAAAGAATCATGATTCAGTCTATTACGAGTCAAGGCCTGGTGCTCTACAATCGTAACTTTCGTGAGGATGATAAGCTTGTCAAGATCTTTACAGAACAAGCAGGAAAACGGATGTTTTTTGTGAAACATGCCAGTAAATCTAAACTTACTCCAGTCATTCAACCCTTGGTCCTGGCTCGTTTTCTCCTAAAAATTAACGATGATGGACTCAGCTATATCGAAGATTACCATGAGGTAAAGACTTTTCCGAAAATCAATAGCGACCTCTTTGTTATGGCATATGCAACCTATGTTGCAGCCTTGGCAGATGCGAGTTTGCAGGATAATCAGCAGGACGCACCCTTGTTTGCTTTTTTGCAAAAGACTTTGGAGTTGATGGAAGAGGGCTTAGACTATCAGGTTTTGACCAATATTTTTGAAATTCAAATTTTGACACGTTTTGGGATTAGTCTGAACTTTAATGAGTGTACTTTCTGCCATCGTGTTGGGCAGGCCTTTGACTTTTCCTTCAAATACGGAGGTTGTCTTTGCCCCGAGCATTACCATGAAGATGAGAAACGATGTCACTTAAATCCCAATATTCCTTATCTGCTCAATCAATTTCAAGCCATTGATTTTGAGACCTTGGAGACTATCTCGCTTAAGGCCGAAATCAAGCAAGAATTGCGTAAGTTTATGGACCAGATTTACGAAGAGTATGTCGGTATTCACCTAAAATCAAAGAAATTTATTGATTCCCTAGCCGACTGGGGACAATTACTAAAAGAGGAAGACAAATGAAAAAAATCGCAGTAGACGCAATGGGTGGCGATTATGCACCACAAGCTATTGTAGAGGGTGTCAATCAAGCCCTTGCTGACTTTTCAGATATTGAGATTCAACTTTACGGAGACGAAAGTAAAATCAAGCAATATCTAACAGCTACAGACCGCGTCAGCATTATCCATACAGATGAGAAAATTGACTCTGACGATGAGCCTACAAAAGCTATCCGCAAAAAGAAAAATGCTAGTATGGTCTTGGCGGCTAAGGCAGTTAAGGACGGAGAAGCAGATGCTGTTCTCTCGGCAGGAAATACAGGAGCTTTGTTAGCAGCAGGATTTTTCATCGTTGGTCGTATCAAAAATATCGACCGACCTGGGCTTATGTCAACATTGCCAACGATTGATGGTAAGGGGTTTGATATGCTGGATCTCGGAGCTAATGCCGAAAATACAGCTCATCATCTGCATCAATACGCTATCCTAGGTTCCTTCTATGCCAAGAATGTTCGTGGTATTGCAAATCCCCGTATTGGCCTTCTGAACAACGGTACAGAAAGCAGTAAGGGAGATCCACTACGCAAGGAAGCCTATGACTTATTAGCAGCTGACGAGAGTTTGAATTTTGTCGGGAATGTGGAAGCACGTGACTTGATGGATGGTGTTGCAGATGTAGTCGTAACCGATGGTTTCACGGGAAACGCTGTTCTCAAAGCTATTGAAGGTACTGCTATGGGGATCATGGGATTACTTAAGAATGCCATTGTAGGTGGTGGACTTAGAGCCAAGCTCGGCGCATTCCTTCTCAAGGATAATCTCAGAGGTTTGAAAAAACAGCTCAACTATTCAGATGTTGGTGGTGCCGTCTTGTTTGGCGTTAAGGCGCCTGTTGTTAAGACTCATGGATCAAGTGACGCTAAGGCTGTATACAGTACACTTCGTCAGATTCGTACCATGCTTGAGACAGATGTAGTTGCACAGACTGCGCGTGAATTTTCAGGAGAATAATATGACAGATAAAGAAATTTTTGACCGTGTTGTTACGATTATCCAAGAACGTCAAGGGGAAGACTTTGTCGTAACCGAAAACTTGAGTTTGAAGGATGATTTGGATGCTGACTCTGTGGATTTGATGGAATTCATCTTAACAATCGAAGACGAATTTGGAATCGAAATCGGTGATGAAGAAATCGACAACCTCAATAGCGTCGCAGATGTATTAGCAATTATTAAAAATAGAACATAAGAAAAAGCAACATGCTAGGCATGTTGCTTTTTCTAATTGGTGTATTTAGGAGACTACACTTCAAATTCATAAAGTGCTGTGGATAGGTAACGTTCTCCGTTATCTGGTGCAAGTGCAAGGACTTTTTTACCTGCTCCAAGTTTTTTAGCGACTTCAATTGCTGCATAGATAGCTGCAGCAGAAGAAATACCTACTAAGAACCCTTCTTTTCCACCGATTTCACGACCAAGTGCAAGAGCATTGTCTGATGTTACGCGAACGATACCATCGTAAGCTTTTGTGTCAAGTGTTTCTGGGATGAATCCAGCAGAGATACCTTGAATTTTATGAGGCCCAGGTTTTTCACCTGATAAGATAGCTGATTCGTCTGCCTCAACTGCAAAAACTTGAATGTTTGAATTCGCAGCTTTAAGAGCATGAGAAACACCTGAAATAGTTCCTCCAGTACCAACACCGGCAACAAAGGCATCTAAACCGTCAGCTCCGAAATCAGCTAGAATTTCAGCTCCTGTTGTTCTTTCGTGAACTTCTGGGTTAGCTTGGTTGATAAATTGCAAAGGTAGGAAACCATCACGTTCAGCAGCGATTTCTTCAGCTTTAGCAATAGCGCCTTTCATACCTTCACTTCCTGGAGTTAGAACGAGTTCGGCACCATATGCTTGGATGATTTTACGACGTTCCACACTCATTGTCTCAGGCATAACGATGACAACTTTGTAGCCTCTAGCAGCACCAACCCATGAAAGACCGATACCAGTGTTTCCGCTTGTTGCCTCTACAATAGTAGAACCAGGTTTAAGTTTGCCTTCTTGTTCAGCTTTTTCAATCATGCTTAGAGCAATGCGGTCTTTAACGGATGACCCTGGGTTAAAGGCTTCTAGTTTTACGTAAACATCTGCTGCACCCTCAGGTACGATGTTGTTCAATTTAACAATCGGTGTTCTACCGACAAGTTCAGTGATATTGTTATAAATCGCCATATTAGCACCTCTATATATAAGATGCTACTAGTATAACGCTAACTTTACCTTTTGTAAAATATAGAAATCCTATCGAAGCGATAGGATTTTTTTATATCGGATATAAAAGAGTAAGGTTAGATAAATAAGGCAGTATTTCCGTTATTTTATCCTAAGTTTATAGGAACCTCGACTTCTCGTAAACCTTGATCTGTTAAGGTGACTTTCCCATTGAAAAATTCTATGAGAGAAGCTTTGATAGTTTCTTTATCTTCCTTATCAACAAAAATGATTGTTTCGACCTGATCAGTGAAATTTGTTTCAAGTTCCATGAGATTATGTTCTTTAAGAAAATTGCCATATTCTTGATATTGAGCATAACTCATTTGAATCTGAATCCCTGCTTGTTCTTTAATTTCTACAATTCCAATCTCTTTGACAGCAAGAGCAACACTACCTGCATAAGCCCTGATAAGACCACCAGCTCCAAGCTTGATACCACCAAAATATCTGGTAACAACTACACAGACATTGGTTAAATTGTGATTTTCCAGAACACCTAGCATAGGTACGCCGGCAGTACCACTAGGCTCTCCATCGTCACTAGTTCGTTTAATTTCACTCCGCTCACCGATAATAAAAGCAGAGCAGTTGTGGGTCGCTTTATAGTGTTCTTTCTTAATAGCAGTGATGAAAGCTCGAGCTTCTTCTTCACTATAGACGCGCTTTGCATGGCAAATAAAGCGTGATTTTTTGATTTCTTCTTGGACTTGTCCGTCCTCTTTAATTGTTCTACATTCCATATTTTTATTGTACTAAAAAATAGGATAAAGTTCTAGATTTTACGAATAAAGAAGTATGAAAATAGATCCAAATTATCTAGGACGTCTTTTTACTGAAGAGGAATTAAGTGTAGCAGAGCGTGAGTTAGCAGTGAAACTCCCAAGTATGCGAAAAGAGAAGGGAAAACTAGTTTGTCAACGATGTGATAGTGTGATTCAAGAAGAATGGTTATTGCCCATTGATGCATACTACTGTCGAGAATGTCTGTTGATGAAGCGAGTTAGGAGTGATCAAGGTTTATATTATTTCCCTCAGGAAGAATTTCCAAAACAAAAGGTTCTTAAATGGCAGGGACAATTGACTCCATTTCAAGAGAAAGTATCAAAAGGATTACTTAAAGCTGTAGAAAGTCAGCAGCCAACTTTAGTTCATGCCGTGACTGGCGCTGGGAAAACAGAGATGATTTATGAAGTTGTGGCAAAAGTCATTAATGATGGTGGGGCAGTTTGTTTAGCGAGCCCCCGGATAGATGTTTGTTTGGAGTTATATAAACGACTACAAAATGATTTTGCCTGTAAAATCGCGTTGTTACATGGGGAATCTGAACCATATTTTCGGACACCTCTAGTTGTTGGAACGACTCACCAGTTATTAAAATTCTATCAAGCTTTTGATTTACTAATAGTTGATGAAGTTGATGCTTTTCCCTATGTTGACAACAAGATGCTTTACAAAGCTGTAAAGAATTGTGTAAAGGAAAACGGACTCAGCATTTTCCTTACAGCCACCTCTACAGATGAATTGGATAAAAAGGTTCGCTTAGGAGAGTTGAAAAGGTTAAGTTTACCAAGGCGGTTTCATGGTAACCCCTTAATAATTCCCAAACCAGTCTGGCTATCTAAATTGGACAATTACTTAGACAAACATCGTCTACCACCCAAATTAAAAAGCTATATAGAAAAACAACGAAAATCAGGCTATCCATTACTCATTTTCGCTTCAGAGATTAAAAAAGGAGAGAAGTTAAAGGAAATCTTGCAGCTGCAGTTTCCAAATGAGAAAATAGGCTTCGTATCGTCTGTTACAGAAGATCGATTAGAACAAGTTCAAGCATTTAGAGATAGAGAATTAACCATCTTGATAAGTACAACAATATTGGAACGTGGAGTTACCTTTCCATGTGTAGACGTAATGGTTGTCGAAGCAAATCATCGCCTCTTTACAAAATCGAGTTTAATTCAAATTGGAGGACGAGTTGGACGCAGCATGGATAGACCAACTGGAGATTTAATTTTCTTTCATGATGGATTAAATAGTTCGATTAAAAATGCCATAAAAGAAATTAAGTTGATGAATAAGGAGGCGGGTTTATGACTTGCTTACTATGTGGACAACACTTGGGAAGTAATTTAACCTTTAGAAATCTTCTTTTTTTAAAAAAGGAGGCAGGTTCGCTCTGTTTTACGTGCTCCTCAAGTTTCGAAAAAATAGGAGAAGAACATTGTCCAACCTGCTATAAAGCAGGAGTGTCAACCTCGTGTCAAGATTGTCAACTTTGGTGTAAAGAAGGGATTGATGTCAGTCATGAAGCGATTTTTACTTATAATCAAGCAATGAAGGATTACTTTAGCCGCTACAAGTTTGATGGAGATTATATTCTTAGAAAGATTTTTGCTTCAATTTTAAAAGATAAACTGCGAAAGTATAAAGAGTTTCAAATTCTTCTCATTCCCTTGAGTCCAGAGAGATTCTCTAAAAGGGGATTTAATCAGGTTGAGGGCTTAATAGAAACTACAGGTTTATCCTATCTGGATTTATTAGGAAAAAGTGAAGTGAAAGCAAGCTCTTCAAAAAATCGTTCAGAACGTTTAGCCACAGAACTCCCATTTTTTATTAAAAACGGCGTTACGATCCCAAAGAAAATTTTATTAATTGATGATATTTATACGACAGGTGCGACTGTTAATCGTGTCAAGAGTATGCTAGAGAATGCAGGAGCAGAAGAGGTTAGAACATTTTCCCTCGTAAGATGAGGAAAAAGATTGCAATAATTTTTTGAAAGCGTTATAATAAATATAGAAAAACAAATATGTTTAGAAAGAAGGTACTTATATGATTAAATATAGTATCCGTGGTGAAAACCTAGAAGTAACAGAAGCAATTCGTGATTATGTAGTTTCTAAACTCGAAAAGATCGAAAAATACTTCCAAGCAGATCAAGAACTAGATGCACGTGTAAATTTGAAAGTGTATCGTGAAAAGACTGCTAAGGTAGAAGTAACAATTCCACTTGGATCTATTACTCTTCGTGCAGAAGATGTTTCTCAAGATATGTATGGATCCATTGATTTGGTAACAGATAAGATTGAACGTCAAATTCGTAAAAATAAAACAAAAATTGAACGTAAGAACAGAAACAAAGTTTCTACTAGCCAATTATTTACAGATGCTTTAGTTGAAGATTCAGATGTTGCTCAAGCTAAAGTTGTTCGTTCAAAACATATTGATTTAAAACCAATGGACCTTGAAGAAGCACTTCTTCAAATGGATTTATTGGGTCATGATTTCTTCATTTACATCGATGTTGAGGACGAAACAACTAATGTAATTTACCGTCGTGAAGATGGAGACATTGGCCTTCTTGAAGCAAAAGAATCATAAGATATTGTCGTTTAATATATAAGTGGGCTGTTGAAAACAGCTCACTTATTTGATTTTACAAAGATATAAGTTGGAGTATTAACTCAACTTATAGGGCTATTTACTTTAATTAAGTAGACAAAAGAAAGCGCTTTAAGTTAAAATAGTCATGTCAACAAATATTGAGCGTAAAAATGTAAGCGCTCTAAAATTAATTTATTACAAAGGAGTCCACAGATGGCAACTAAAGAAGAAATCTTGCGCGAATTATATCCAGAGGATCTATTCCACTATGCAGATGGTTTAACATTGGGAGAAGCAGAAGTTTTACAAGAAACTCGTCGTTTGATTGAAAAACACCTTCGTCCTGTAATTAATGAATATTGGGAAGCACCTGATTTCCCATTCGAACAATTTTACGCTGTAGCAAAAGGCGCACAAATCATGAACAACCCTAAATTGTTCGAAGGACGAGAAGGAAACTACAAACCATCAGAACTTTACATCGCATTCTTGTACCTTGAATTAGGTCGTTTCGATGCTTCTATTGCAACATTCTTCACAGTACATGGTGGACTTTGCTACAACACAATCTTGCTTGGTGGTGATGAGCGTCAACAAAAAGAATTCCTTCCTAAATTGGCTGCATTTGACTGGCAAGGATGTTTCGCTTTGACTGAGCCATTGTCAGGTTCTGACATCGCTGGTGGTCTTGCTACAACAGCTGAGCGCGTTGGAGACAAATGGATCTTGAACGGTGAAAAACGTTGGATCGGTGGATCAGACACAGCTGACGTTGTTCCAGTATTCGCTCGCGACGTTGAAGATGGACGCGTGAAATGTTTCATCGTTCGTAAAGGTGCTCCAGGATACCACGCTGAGCCAATCCCTCACAAAGTTTCTCTTCGTTGCGTACGTAATGGTCACATTACTATGAAGAATGTTGAAGTTCCAGATTCAGACCGTTTGGTAAACATCAACGGATTTGGCGATGTAGCTCGTATCTTGACATTTACTCGTGCTGACGTTGCTCACATTGCAACTGCAATAACTTGTGGATCATTTGTTGCAGCTCTTAAATACGCTAAAGACCGTCAACAATTCAAACGTCCAATTGCTTCATTCCAGATCGTTCAAGAAAAATTGGCTAGAATGCAAGCTAACGCAGTAGCAGCACTTTCTTACTCAGCTCGTATCGCAGAAATGCAAGAAGCTGGTAACGAATTGATGCTTAACTCTGCACTTGCTAAATTGCATAACTCATTGGTAATGCGTGAAACAGTTGCCCTTGCACGTGAAACATGTGGTGGTAACGGAATCACTCTTGAAACTGACGTAGCTCGCTTCTTTGCAGATGCTGAAGCAATCTACACTTACGAAGGTTCTCACGAAGTGAACGCATTGATCGTTGGTCGTGAACTCACTGGTGTCGGTGCATTCGTATAATTCGTATAATAATGAATTTGGAACGGTTGCTTAGCATTTGCTGAAAGACCGTTCCGATTCTTTCTTTATAAACTTTATATATTAAAATGAATAGGAGAAAAAAATGAGTATTTCTAAAGTAATGATCATTGGTTCTGGTCAAATGGGTAGCGGAATCGCGCAAGTATTCGCTCAATCTGGTTTTACAGTATACCTTAATGACATTAAAGAAGAATTTGTACAAAGAGGGATTGATAATATCACTAAACAATTGGCTCGTTCAGTAGAAAAAGGACGTATGTCAGAAGAAGAAAAAGGAAAAATCTTGGGTAACTTGATTCCTTCAACTTCTTACGAAGATGCTAAAAACGTTCAATTGGTTATTGAAGCTGCTACAGAAAACAGAGATATCAAACTCAGCATCTTTAAACAATTGGATGAAATTACTGCTCCTGAAACAATTTTGGCTTCTAACACATCATCTCTTTCTATTACGGATATTGCTGCGGCTACAGTTCATCAAGAACGTGTAATTGGTATGCACTTCTTCAACCCAGCACCAGTCATGAAGTTAGTTGAAGTGATTCGTGCTCTTCAAACTTCAGATGAAGTTGTAAAAGCAGTTCGCGAATTGACTGAAAAAATTGGAAAAACTGCAGTTGACGTTAAAGACTCTTATGGATTCGTTGTTAACCGTGTGTTGATCCCAATGATTAACGAAGCTATCTTTATCCTTGGTGAAGGTGTTGCTTCTGCAGAAGAAATTGATGAAGCTATGAAATTGGGTGCAAACCATCCAATTGGCCCATTGGCACTTGCTGACTTGATCGGATTGGATGTATGTTTGGCAATCATGGGAGTATTGAATAACGGCTTCGGTGATCCTAAATACCGTCCAGCACCACTATTGAAGAAAATGGTTGAAGCTGGTAAACTAGGTCGTAAGACTAAAGAAGGATTCTTTAAATACTAAGATTATAAGGAGCAAATAATGAAAGAAGCAGTTATTGTTGCAGCGGTTCGTACACCTCTAGGTGCCTTCGGTGGAAGCTTGAAAGATGTTTCTGCTGTTGATTTGGGAAGTTTAGTTATCAAGAGCGCTATCGAAAGAGCAAACTTGAAACCAGAACAAGTTGATGAAGTTATCATGGGTAACGTCCTTGGTGCAGGCCTTGGACAAAACGTTGCACGTCAAATGAGTGTTAACGCGGGTATCCCAGTTACTTCTCCAGCATTCACTATTAACAAAGTTTGTGGATCTGGTTTGAAAGCAGTTCAATTGGCAGCTCAAGCAGTATTGTGCGGAGACGCAGATATTGTTGTAGCTGGTGGTGCAGAAAACATGAGTCAAGCTCCTTACGTTGTTCAAAACCAACGTTGGGGATCTCGTATGGGAGACTCTAAAGTAGTAGATTCTATGCTTCGTGACGGTTTGACAGATGCTTTCGGAGGTTTCCACATGGGTATTACAGCAGAAAACGTTGCTGAACAATATGGAATCACTCGTGAAGACCAAGATAACTTTGCTGTTCAATCACAACAACGTGCAGTTGCAGCTATTGAAGCTGGTCGCTTTAAAGAAGAAATCGTTCCAGTTGAAATTCCACAACGTCGTGGGGAGCCTATTGTATTTGATACAGATGAGTTCCCAAGAAAAGACGCTTCATTTGAAGGACTTTCTAAACTTCGTCCAGTATTCAAGAAAGATGGTACTGTGACTGCTGGTAATGCCTCAGGTATCAATGATGGTGCTGCAGCAGTTATAGTTATGAGTGCTGACAAAGCTAAAGAATTGGGAGTTCCAGTATTGGCAACTATCAAATCTTACGCAAGCGCTGGTCTTGATCCAAAAATTATGGGTTGCGGTCCAATCTATGCATCTCGTAAAGCACTTGAAAAAGGTGGATTTACAGTTGCAGATCTTGACTTGGTGGAATCAAACGAAGCATTTGCGGCTCAAGCATGTGCAGTTGGTAAAGAACTAGGTCTTGATCCAGAAAAAGTAAACGTTAACGGTGGAGCTATCGCTCTTGGACACCCAATCGGTGCTTCAGGATGCCGTATCTTAGTTACTCTTCTTCACGAAATGGAAAAACGTGATGCAAAACGTGGTCTTGCTACACTTTGTATCGGTGGAGGAATGGGTACTGCAGTTATCGTAGAACGTTAATTCCTACTTTATTCGATTGACTAAAATGTATTATATCTTACCTGAAATCTCCTCGGAGAATTTCGGGTAAGATATTTTTTATTCTAAATAATTAGAAGTCTAAAGTATCAAAATAAAAGTGCTTTCCTATAAGACGAACTTATAGTTCCAAGCATAAATACTAAGTGGACCGTTGTTAATAAATAAGGTATTATTATAATGTAAGCACTTACATTAGTATCGGTATTTGTTGACGCAGTACTCTATACTCAAAAAAACTTAAAGTAGGAGGAGAATAATGAGTAATACAGTTTTATTAGAGGTTAAAGATGGTATCGGTTATATCACCATTAACCGCCCAGCAGCTTTGAACGCGTTGAGTTCAGAGGTTTTGACGGATTTAAATCTTGTTTTGGATGAAGTAGAAAAACATGAAGACATCCGTGTTGTTATTTTGACTGGCCAAGGTGATAAAGCATTTGTTGCAGGGGCTGATATTAAGGAAATGGACCAAATGTCTCCAATCCAAGCCTTCGAATACATGACATATGCCAATGATACATTTACCCGTCTGTCTGATCTTACTCAACCGACTATTGCAGTTCTTAATGGATATGCTTTGGGAGGCGGTTTGGAGCTTGCACTCTCAACGGATATTAGAATTGGCTTTGAAAAGACGATGGTAGGATTCCCTGAAGTTGGCTTGGGTATCATTCCTGGTTTCGCAGGAACACAAAGAATGTCTCGTTTGATCGGTACTAGCAAGACAAAAGAATTGATCTACACTGCTAGAATCGTCAAAGGAAATGAAGCCTATGACCTAGGTATATTGAACAAACTTGTTCCAGCTGAGGAATTATTGTCATCTGCTGAAGAACTAGCTAAAAGTATCATGAAAAATGCTCCGTTGGCTGTTGAAAAAGCTAAGCATGTCATTCAAGTTGGTTCAGAACTTCCTCTTAAGAATGCAATTCGTTTAGAGACAGAAGCTGAAGCTCTTCTCTTTTCTACTGAAGACAAAGTTGAAGGAATGCGTGCTTTTGTCGAAAAACGTAAAGCCGTGTTCAACCGTAAATAAAAATTGAGGTGTTAGTATGAAAGCTGTTTTATCATTACAAGAAGCTATTTCTAAAGTAAAACCTGGTGATGTCGTAGGGATTTCAGGATTCCTTGCTGTTGGTGAACCTTTGGAGTTGATCGAAGAGTTGGTTAGACAAAATCAACAAGATTTGACTTTGGTTTCAGTTGTTACTTCACATCCAGGTAAAGAAGTGGGTGTTGGACGCCTTTGTGAAAACCACCAAGTTAAAAAATATGTTGCTGCCCACATTGGTACATCTCCTGCTGCTCAAAAAGCATACTTTAGTGGAGAAATGGAAGTAGAATTCACTCCAATGGGTACTGTTGTTGAACGTCTTCACGCTGCTGGAGCAGGTCTTGGAGGAGTTTTGACACCGACAGGAGTTGGTACTATTTTAGAAAATAACCATGAAAAAATTGTTCGCAATGGTCGCGAGTACCTCCTTTATGATCCTCTAAAACTTGATGTAGCATTGATTAAAGCTACAAAAGCAGATAAGTACGGGAACTTGTACATTGATGGTACAACTAAGAACATTTCATTGCAACTAGCTCTTGCAGCAGATACAGTTATCGTTGAAACAAATGAAATTGTTGAAGTTGGTGAAATTAAACCGGATGACGTTTATATTCCGGGTATCCTTGTTGACTATGTAGTCCAAGGCTTAACTCCAGAAGAACACCACAAGATGATGGGTGAACTCTGGACAGAGACTAATAAATTAGCGGGGGTAAAATAATATGAAACCAAAAGAAATTATTGCAAGACGTGTTGCTCTTGAATTTAAAGATGGTGATGTTGTAAACCTTGGATTTGGTATTCCAAATGCTTCTGCAGACTTCATCCCAGAAGGTGTTAACGTAATTCTTCAAGCTGAAAATGGTGCCCTTCGCTTTGGTGAAACACCAACTAAAGATACTTACAATCCTAACCTAGCAAACTCAGGTGGTGCCCCAATCACTCTCCTTCCAGGAGCTGCTTTGTTTGATTTGCAAACATCATTTGCGATTATTCGTGGTGGTCACGTTGATGCGACTGTTCTTGGAGCTCTTGAAGTAAGCCAAGACGGAAGTATTGCAAACTGGCTTATCCCAGGAAAATTTGCACCAGGTATGGGTGGAGCAATGGACCTTTTGGTAGGTGCTAAACGCGTAATTGGAGCAATCCAACATACTACAGGTGGCGAATCTAAACTTTTGAAAGAGTGCACATTGCCTCTATCAGCTAAAGGAGTATTAGATCTTGTCATTACAGAACTAGCTGTTTTTGGATTCAAAGATGGTAAATTCTTGTTGAAAGAAGTAGCACCAGGTGTAACTGTAGAAGAAGTTCTTGAAAAAACAGCCGGTGACGTTATTGTTGCAGAAGATGTGAAGACAATGCCTATCTAGGCTAATGCTGGCTATTTTCTTCTGAGCATGATATTATATATGTAAACGATACTATCGTCTTTTTAGGCGGTAGTATCAATTGGTATCTAAATGTAAAAATAAATGGAAGTAAGGTGATAGCTAAGTGGATATTATACAAATGAACTATTTCATTAATATAGTCGAATGTGGTTGCAATCTTTCGATTGCAGCAAAGAAGATCCATATTAGTCAGTCAGCCTTAAGTCAATTTGTAACAAATTTTGAAGCAGCTGAAGGAATCCAATTATTCAATCGAAAAAATGGTAGATTGGAAAGTTTGACTGAGGCAGGACGAAAGATTTATCGTTTTGCCACAGAAATTGTTAATCGTCACGAAGAGATGCTTTCAATGATTCATATTGAATCACAAAAGCAGAGAGGGACTATTAATCTTGGTATTCCTTCTTTGATATTAAGAACGTTCTTCTCAAACGCTCTACCGCATTTTTTGAGAAACAACCCTCACATTTATATTCAAGTTATAGAGGGTGGAGGGAAAGAAATTCACCAAAAAATGAGTGACGGTGATTTGAACCTAGCATTTTTAATTGAGCCAACAAACTTAGATGCACAAAAATTTGAACAACATATTATTCATTTAGACGAGTATGTTGCTTATATGGATAAACATCATCCATTAGCACAGAAAGAAGCGCTAGATTGGTCTGATCTTGCTGATTATGATTTAGCAATCTTTAATAAAACATTTACGACTTATGATTTGGTGGTTGAGAAACTTCGTTCACAACGCATAAATACTAAATTTGCTTATTTATCATCTACTTGGGACTTTTTAATTGAGTCTACTTATCAAACAGATTTGATTACAATTTTACCAAAATCTGTTGAAACTCTTGTAGATAGTAGTCGCTTCCAAACTGTTCGATTTAATGACCCGATTCCTTTTAATGTTTGGTTCTGTAGACCGTACAAGGATTCCTACAACGAGGTCGAATCCTATGTGTATGAAGAATTGTTAAAAGGGTATTATCAACCCTTGTCTGAGAATTAGCTTGGGGTGAAGAGTAATGGTCTACAATGATAACCTTGCTAAAAGGTATAATGCAGAGATAAGCAGTCTAATTGCAAGCTTTTTTGAGCATAGAACAGATAAAAATCAATTTCCAAGAGAATTGTTCGATAAGTTTATTGAATCTTTTGATATATTTTCATCCATCGTAAGGGATGAAGATTCGATTTTAAGCGAAGAATTCATGACTTTTATTCGTTTAATCTCAAAAGAATTTGCTGCTTTTTCGACAGTTTTATTAACCCAGGCTTGCTATGGGATTTATCCTATTAATCGATACGGTAGTTCTAAACAAAAAAGTCTATATCTTGAAAAATTAATTAAAGGAGAGATATTGGCTGGTCTAGGTTTTTCTGAGGGGTATCTTGGCGAAAATCTAGAATTAGTGAATACAGCTGCGACTAAAACGAGTAATGGGTGGCGTCTTTCAGGTAAGAAATCGATTGTTTCAAATTGCCGTTTTACGGATATACTTTTTATATTTGCCAAAGTAGAAAATGATGAAAAGAAACCGTCGTTTGGATTTTTTATCGTAGACACTAAGGACCCAGGTGTTTACTTTGGAGAAGATATCCCTAAACAAGGACTAAAAGGTTTACCAATCAGTTCAGTTACTTTTGATAATATTGAATTATCAGAGGATAGTTTATTAGGGATGACTTTAGCTGGTCAAGAACAGTTAAATGACTTTGTTCGAAAGCTTCAATTAGGTTTAAGCGCAGTTTCTATTGGAATTTCCGAAGGAGCTTTTGAAAAAGGTTTATCTTTTCTAAAGGTGAAACGTGGTTTTGGTAAGAGGTTGATTGATGCGACGATTTATCAACATCAATTTGCTGATTTATATACAAAACTATGTGCAGCAGAAGCGTATTTCAATTCATATAAAAATCAAATGTTAGATGATTCTTTGTATGTTTCACAGATTAAATTATTTACTACAAAAGTAGCTATTGAAATTTCTGAAGAGATTATCAGATTAATAGGTCCGCTACAAGCACAGGATAAAAGCCCGATTGATCGTTATTTAAAAGATGCTAAAACTATTGAAAGTTACGGGAAATCTGGAGACTCAATTCGAAAAAGAATAGCACACCAGTGGCTAAAGGAGTAATAAAATGACAGAACTCAAGTTGCAAGAGTATCAATTTCACGATATGAAATTGACATGGCTACGAGGAGCTGATAAATTAACTGATGCAGGGACATTATTTGGTCCTGTTCCAAAAGTTGTGTGGTCTCGATACTATCCAACAAATGAAGACAATATGATGTCTGAGTTGACAGATCCGATCTTGATTCAATACAAAGGGAAGAATTACCTGATGGATGCGAGTTTCGATACGGCAAAATTGTCTGAGAAACAAAGACGCAATCTAGGAATTTTATCTGAAAGTAAAATCGAAGAGAGTTTAGAGCTTTTAGGCTTGTCTCCAGAGAAGATTGATTATGTACTGATGACACATATGCACCATGACCATTCAGGTGGCCTGACACGCGTTAATTCTGAGGGCAATCTTGTTTCTAAGTTTCCAAATGCAAAGATTATTGTCAATGATATAGAATGGTACGAGATGAGAAATCCTAATAATCGTACTCGCGGAACTTACCTCAAAGAGAATTGGGAACCGATTCAAGATCAAGTTACAACCTTCTCAGATTCGATTGATATCATTCCAGAAATTCAAATGATTCATACTAGCGGTCATAGTAATGGGCATTGTATCATATTGCTTAAACAGGGTGAAGACACAATGATCCATATGGGGGACCTCATGCTAACACACGTTCACCGCAATCCACTTTGGGTTCCAGCTGTAGATGATTACCCTATGAAATCTATTTCAGCTAAAGATAAGTGGCTTCGCCAGGCCTTTGAAAACAACTATAAATTCTTCTTCTATCACGATCAGTTCTTTGCAGTTGCAGAGTTTGATAAGGAAGGAAAAGAATTTGTAAACTATGTATTGCGTTCACGTCCACCAGTGATTCCATTTACTGAACAGCAAGATCGTAGACCAGACTTTTTATAATAGTTATGTATAAGGAGACAAATGACTAAATTCTCTTGTTTGTCAGGTACAGGTAAATAATGCCTGCTACATTTCAAACACCAGCTGACATAAAAATAAAGGAGTAAACATATGTCTATTACTAAACTTTTACAAATCAAATACCCTATTTTCCAAGGGGCTATGGCTCAAATTTCTCACTATCAACTAGCTGCTGCTGTATCAGAAGCTGGAGGTCTTGGAATCATCGCTTCTGGTGGCATGACTGGTGAACAACTTCGCGAAGAAATTCGTGAATTGAGAAAATTAACTGACAAACCTTTTGGTGTTAACATCATGTTGATGATGAAAAACATTAAAGATATCGTAACAGTTATTATCGAAGAAAAAGTTCCAGTTGTTACTACTGGTGCAGGAACTCCAAAACACATCATGCCATACTTGAAAGAAGCTGGTGTTAAAGTTATTCCTGTTGTTGCTAGTGTAAAACATGCTCAAAAGATGCAAGAATTAGGGGTTGATGCAGTTGTTGCTGAGGGTTCAGAAGCTGGTGGACACATCGGAGAAACTAACACAATGGCTTTGATTCCACAAATCGTGGATGCAGTTGACATCCCTGTTATCGCTGCGGGTGGTATTGCTGACGGTCGTGGATTGGCTGCTGCCTTTACACTTGGAGCTCAAGGTGTACAAATGGGTACTATCTTCTTGGCTTCAAACGAATGTCCAATTTCTGATGCTTATAAAGAAGCTGTCCTTGCAGCAAATGATACAGCAACTGCTGTTACTGGACGTATTTTAGGAGCTCCTGTTCGTTGTATTCGCAATGAAATGACAGACCACTACATCGAATTAGAACAAAAAGGTACAAACCGTGAAGAGCTTGAGGAAATTACTATCGGTTCACTTTCTAAAGCTGTTTACGAAGGTGATACTGTACACGGTTCAATGATGAGTGGACAAATTGCAGGTATGGTAAAAGAAATTAAACCATGTAAAGAAATCATCGAAACAATCGTGGCAGAAGCACAAGAACGTCTTAAACACGTTGAAATTTCAGTAGGCGAATAATCTATCCAACAGAGTAGATTCTTAAGACAAATATAAAAGTATATCTATAGGAGGGCGATTTAATCGCCCTCTTTTGTTCTTTAAAAACCTTTACAAAACACTTGTCTAATACCCTTGTAAACTTCCTTAAGTTCGCTTTTTGCCTATATTTATGGTATAATAATGCGCAAGAGGTTTGTAATGAAAAAAAATGAAATGAATCCCTTATTTGTTTACTTATTTGTTGGGATTTCCTTTATAATCATGACCGTATTGGTTGTTTTTCTTCAAAATAATCTAGTCACAATAGTATGTTTACTTTTCTTGATGGTAGCATTTCTTTTGCTCTTTTATTTTCAGAAGAAATCTTATCAGAAAACTGAAATTGAACAAATCCAGTACGTAAACCATCAGGCGGAAGATAGTTTAAGTTCACTATTAGAACAGATGCCTGTTGGAGTTGTCAAACTAAACATGGAAAGTAGTGAGATTGAGTGGTTCAATCCCTATGCAGAGTTAATGCTGACAACGGAAGATGGAGAAATTGACCATTCTCAAGTTCAAGAAATTATAAAAACAGCCATATCTTCGCCTGGAATTTATGCCAATGTGGGAGAAAAGCGTTATGCAGTGCATCTAGATAGAAACTCGGGGGTGCTCTACTTTTTTGACGTTTCTGGAGAATACGAAGCCACAGTGGAATTGGTGACGAGTCGTCCTGTTATTGGTGTTATTTCGGTAGATAATTATGATGATTTAGAGAATGAAACATCTGAATCTGATATCAGCCATATTAATAGTTTTGTTGCGAATTTTGTTGCAGAATTTACTGGAAAACATCAAATGTTCTCTCGTAGAGTGGCCATGGATCGTTTCTACTTGTTTACTGATTATACGGTTTTAGAACAATTGATGCAGGATAAATTTTCTGTAATTGATACTTTTCGTGAAGAAGCCAAACAGAGAGATTTACCATTGACTATGAGTATGGGCTTATCATACGGTGATGGCGATCATGAGGGCATTGGTAAAGTTGCTTTATCAAATCTCAATCTTGCAGAAGTTCGTGGTGGAGACCAAGTTGTTGTCAAAGAAAATGATGAAACGAAGAATCCAATTTATTTTGGTGGTGGAACGGCAGCTTCTATTAAGCGAACAAGAACACGTACAAGAGCGATGATGACGGCAATCTCTGAAAAATTGAAGAGTGTTGATCATGTTTTCGTTGTTGGTCATAAAAACTTAGACATGGATGCTTTGGGTTCTGCGGTTGGGATGCAATTGTTCTCTAGTAATGTCTTGGATGAAAGTTATGTAGTCTATGATGCTGAACAAATGTCTCCTGATATTCATCGAGCCATTCAATTTTTAGAGAATGAGGGAGTAACAAAACTCCTTACTCTAGATCAGGCTATGGAAATGGTAACTAATCGTTCTTTGCTTGTAATGGTAGACCATTCTAAGACGGCCTTGACCTTGTCAAAAGAGTTTTATGATTTGTTCACACAAACGATTGTTATTGACCACCATAGACGAGATCAAGATTTCCCAGATAATGCGGTTATTACCTATATAGAGAGTGGAGCAAGTAGCGCGAGTGAGCTTGTAACAGAGTTAATCCAATTCCAAAACTCTAAGAAATCACGATTGAGTCGTATTCAAGCAAGTGTTCTGATGGGCGGTATGATGCTAGATACCAAGAATTTCACCTCTCGTGTGACTAGCCGAACATTTGACGTAGCGAGCTATCTAAGAACACGTGGAAGTGATAGTGTTGTAATTCAGGAACTTGCGGCGACTGACTTTGAAGAGTATCGATTGGTGAATGAACTCATCTTACAAGGACAGGCTGTACAACCTTCTATTCTTGTCGCTCAGGCCAAGGATACTAAGAAATATGATACTGTAGTGATTAGTAAGGCAGCCGATACGATGCTGGCCATGTCAGGTATTGAAGCTAGTTTTGTCATTGCAAAAAACCGCCAAGGGGATATTTCCATTTCTGCACGAAGTCGTAGTAAGATTAATGTGCAACGGATTATGGAAGAATTGGGTGGTGGAGGCCACTTCAACCTGGCAGCTGCTCGACTTACAGATATGAGTCTGCAAGAAGCAGGTGATAAATTGAAAACCATTATTTCTAATGAACTTAGTGAAAAGGAGACAGAGGAATGAAAGTAATCTTTTTAGCAGATGTAAAAGGAAAAGGAAAAAAAGGCGAAATCAAGGAAGTTCCAACAGGTTATGCACAAAACTTTTTGATTAAGAAAAACCTTGCTAAAGAAGCGACTTCTCAAGCAATTGGCGAGTTGCGTGGTAAGCAAAAATCTGAAGAAAAAGCACATGCTCAACTTCTTGCAGAAGCACAAGAAATTAAGGCAAAACTTGAAGCTGAAGAAACAATTGTTGAGTTTGTTGAAAAAGTTGGTCCAGATGGAAGAACTTTTGGTTCAATTACTAGCAAGAAAATTGCGGAAGAGCTTCAAAAACAATTTGGAATTAAAATTGATAAACGCCATATTCAAGTCCAATCTCCTATTCGTGCGGTTGGCTTGATTGATGTTCCTGTAAAAATTTATCAGGATGTAACTGGTGTCATCAATCTTCGTGTAAAAGAAGGCTAATCTAGATTTGAGTAATTATGTTGTAAAAGGAAGGGAAATCTGATGGCAGAAGTAGAGGAACTACGAGTTCAGCCCCAGGATATCTTGGCAGAACAATCAGTATTGGGAGCTATATTTATCGATGAGAGTAAACTCGTGTTTGTTCGAGAATATATTGACTCTCGAGACTTCTTTAAGTATGCTCACCGTTTGATTTTTCAGGCCATGGTTGACTTGTCAGATCGTGGCGAAGCCATTGATGCAACGACTGTTCGCACGATCTTAGATGATCAAGGTGATTTGCAAAATATTGGTGGGTTGTCCTACCTTGTTGAGATTATCAACTTTGTACCAACCTCTGCAAACGCTGAATACTATGCAAAGATTGTAGCAGAGAAGGCTATGCTTCGTCGCCTGATTGCTAAGTTGACAGAATCTGTTAATCAAGCTTATGAAGCGTCTAGTCCTGTGGATGAAATTATTGCTCAGGCAGAAAAGGGCTTGATTGATGTTAGCGAAAATGCCAATCGTAGTGGGTTTAGAAATATTCGTGATATCCTAAACCTAAACTTTGGAAATTTGGAAACTCGCTCACAACAAACATCTGATATTACAGGAATTGCTACTGGTTATCAAGATTTGGATCATATGACTACAGGTTTACACGAGGAAGAGTTGATTATTATAGCAGCTCGTCCTGCTGTTGGTAAGACGGCCTTTGCTTTAAATATTGCTCAAAATATTGGAACTAAGCTAGACAAGACTGTTGCAATTTTCTCTCTCGAGATGGGTGCAGAGAGTCTGGTCGACCGTATGTTGGCTGCCGAAGGGCTAGTAGAGTCTCACTCTATTCGTACTGGACAACTTACTGAGGAAGAGTGGCGTAAGTACACCATTGCTCAAGGGAATCTTGCTAAAGCAAGCATCTATATCGATGATACACCCGGAATCCGGATTACTGAAATTCGGTCACGCGCCAGAAAATTGTCTCAGGAAACAGGCAATCTTGGATTAATCTTGATTGACTACCTGCAGCTAATCACAGGAACAGGCAGAGAAAACCGTCAACAAGAGGTGTCAGAGATTTCACGTCAGTTGAAGATTTTGGCCAAGGAATTGAAGGTTCCCGTTATCGCGCTGAGTCAGTTGTCGCGTAGTGTTGAACAACGTCAAGATAAAAGACCGGTATTATCAGATATTCGTGAGTCTGGATCTATCGAGCAGGATGCGGATATTGTAGCCTTTCTTTATCGTGACGACTATTATGAGCGTGGTGGCGAAGAAGAGGAAGGTCTTCCTAATAACAAAGTAGAAGTTATTATCGAGAAAAACCGTAGCGGTGCACGTGGAACGGTAGAATTGATTTTCCAAAAAGAGTATAACAAGTTTTCAAGCATTTCGAAGAGAGAGGAACAAAGATGACAGATGCATTTACAGATGTAGCCAAGATGAAAAAAATCAAAGAGGAAATCAAGGCACATGAAGGACAAGTCGTGGAAATGACCTTAGAAAATGGTCGTAAACGCCAAAAGAATCGCTTAGGAAGACTCATTGAAGTTTATCCATCGCTCTTTATCGTTGAATTTGGAAATGTTGAAGGGGACAAACAGGCCAATGTCTATGTTGAATCCTTCACCTATTCAGATATTTTAACGGAAAAGAATTTGATTCACTATTTGGATTAAGGTTGAAAGTGAGAGTATTCTCACTTTTTTCTTTTTCTTTCGAATGATATAAATGAGGTTAACCTCAAAAATTTATCTATTCGAAGGAGAATGAATGACATATAGTAAAAAGGGAACTTTTCTAAAGAGAACGACGGTGGGTACAGTATCATTATTGCTAGCAGGTGCTTTTTTGTTTGGTGGAGGAACTGTTCATGCCAATCAGGTAAACAATGGCTCAAAGGCACGTGGAGATGATTATCCCTATTATTATAAAAATGGGAATCAAAATATTGATAAATGGCGCCTATACTCAAGACAGTGCACATCTTTTGCAGCTTTTCGATTAAGTAGTGTTAATGGATTTGAACTACCAGCTGCTTATGGGCATGCGAAAGAATGGGGCTATCGAGCTCAAAAAGAAGGATATCGTGTAGATCAGAGACCAGCGATTGGGGCTATTGCTTGGAGCACGAGGGGAACGCATGGTCATGTAGCTTGGGTTTCTAACGTGATTGGAGACATGATTGAAATCGAGGAGTACAATTACGACTATACAGAAACGTATCATCGTAGGACAGTAAAAGCAAGTTCTATGACTGGATTCATTCATTTTAAAGATGTAGGGAATGCTAGTGTAGGAAATTATCAATCTGTACTAGCCTCTAGTGGAACACATTATTTTACAGAAAAAGCAGCTATTATGAATCAGCCATCATTGACATCTACTATCATCGACTACTACGAACCTGGAATGAGTGTTCATTATGATCAAACTCTTGAAAAGGATGGTTATAGATGGATTAGTTATATGTCACGAAGTGGGAATAGACGTTATATCCCGTTAATTAAAACGGCAACCTCTAAGAATGGATGGGAAAAACAGGGGACAATCTGGTACTACTATGAAAATGACAAAGTGGCTCTTGGTTGGAAAAAAATAGACGGAAGTTGGTACTATTTCCAAACAAGTGGTGCTATGAGAACAGGATGGCTAAAAGACGGATCTAAGTGGTACTACTTGAAATCATCTGGAGAAATGCAGACGGGATGGTTAAAGGATAAGGGCATTTGGTATTACCTCGAAAGCTCAGGTGCTATGAAGTCTAGTCAGTGGTTCCAGGTTTCAGGGAAATATTATTACGTAAACGCATCTGGAGAATTGGCAGTAGATACGACAATAGATGGTTTCCAAGTCGACAGTAACGGTGCGCGAGTAGAAAAATCAACTCAATAAGCCTTCTCCTATAATCTAACTCTTAGCAATGGTATTTTTCCCTGCTTTCCTTTATAATGGGTGTATGGACAAGAAAAAATTATTACTAATTGACGGTTCTTCAGTTGCTTTCAGAGCATTCTTTGCGCTTTACCAGCAACTGGATCGTTTTAAAAATGACAATGGACTTCATACCAATGCAATCTACGGTTTTCACCTGATGCTAAATCATCTGTTGGAGCGTATTCAACCGAGTCATATCTTGGTTGCTTTTGATGCGGGGAAGACGACTTTCCGTACAGAGATGTATGCAGATTATAAGGGTGGTCGTGCCAAGACTCCGGATGAGTTTCGGGAGCAATTTCCTTTTATCCGTGAGTTGCTAGACCATCTGGGGATTCGCCATTATGAGTTGGCCCAGTATGAAGCAGATGATATCATTGGTACCCTGGGTCGCTTGGCTGAAAAGGAATCTTTTGATGTAACTATCGTCAGTGGAGACAAGGATTTAATTCAGTTGACGGATGAGCATACGGTGGTTGAGATTTCCAAGAAAGGTGTAGCTGAGTTTGAGGCATTTACACCGGATTATCTCATGGAAAAGATGGGCATCACACCAACTCAATTTATCGATCTTAAGGCTCTCATGGGAGATAAGTCGGATAATATCCCTGGCGTAACTAAGATTGGTGAAAAGACAGGTATTAAGCTTTTGCTTGAACATGGTTCACTTGAAGGGATTTATGAAAATATCGATAGTATGAAGGATTCTAAGATGAAGGAAAATCTTGTCAATGACAAGGAACAAGCCTTCTTATCTAAAACACTAGCAACTATCGATACGAAAGCACCGATTGAGATTGGACTGGATGATTTGGTTTATAGCGGTCCAGATGTGGAAAACCTTGGTAAATTCTACGATGAGATGGGCTTCAAACAACTGAAACAGGCCTTGAATGCTTCTCAGACCAATCAAACTGAAGCATTGAACTTTACTATGGTTGATAAAGTGAGCGAAGATATGCTTAGCGCCGACTCCATTTTTCACTTTGAGCTCTTTGGGGAAAACTACCATACAGATGAATTGATTGGTTTTGCATGGTCATGTGGGGATCAGCTCTACGCTACAGATAAGTTGGAACTGCTGCAGAATCCGATTTTTAAAGATTTTCTAGAAAAAACACCTCTGAAGGTGTATGACTTTAAGAAAGCAAAAGTCCTCTTAAATCGCTTTGGTTTGAATTTGCAGGCTCCTACTTTTGACAGTCGTTTAGCCAAATATCTTCTATCGACAGTAGAGAACAATGAAATTTCAACCATTGCTAGTCTTTATGGCCAAACTTACCTAGTCGATGATGAAACCTTCTACGGTAAAGGTGTCAAAAAAGCTATCCCAGAGCGAGAGAAATTCTTGGAACGCTTGGCTCGTAAGGTTGCTATATTGGTTGAGACAGAGCCTGTTTTACTTGAAAAATTAAGCGAAAACGGACAACTTGACCTCCTCTATGACATGGAGCAACCTCTGGCCTTTGTCCTTGCTAAGATGGAAATCGCTGGGATTAAGGTTAAAAAAGAAACCTTAATGGAGATGCAAGCTGAAAATGAGCGGGTCATTGAAAAACTGACGCAAGAAATTTATGAGCTGGCTGGTGAAGAGTTTAATATCAATTCACCCAAGCAATTAGGAGAACTACTCTTTGAAAAGTTAGGTCTTCCTCTAGAATATACTAAGAAAACCAAGACCGGTTACTCAACAGCAGTAGACGTCTTGGAGCGTTTAGCCCCAATTGCCCCAATTGTCAAGAAAATTCTTGATTACCGTCAGATTGCTAAGATTCAATCCACTTATGTGATTGGTTTACAGGACTGGATTTTAGCTGATGGCAAGATTCACACGCGCTATGTACAAGATTTGACTCAGACAGGGCGTCTGTCTAGTGTGGATCCAAACTTGCAAAATATTCCTGTTCGTTTGGAGCAAGGGCGACTTATCCGTAAGGCTTTCGTGCCAGAATGGGAGGATAGTGTCCTTCTCAGCTCGGACTACTCACAGATTGAGTTGCGAGTTTTAGCCCATATCTCTAAAGATGAGCACTTAATCAAGGCCTTTCAAGAGGGGGCTGACATCCATACCTCAACAGCTATGCGGGTTTTTGGAATTGAACGCCCTGAGGATGTGACTCCAAATGATCGTCGTAATGCCAAGGCTGTTAACTTTGGAGTGGTCTACGGAATTTCAGATTTTGGTTTATCGAATAATCTGGGCATCAGCCGTAAAGAGGCTAAGGCTTACATTGATACCTACTTTGAACGCTTCCCAGGAATCAAAAACTACATGGATGAAGTGGTACGTGAGGCACGTGATAAGGGTTATGTAGAGACCCTCTTCAAACGTCGCCGTGAGTTGCCAGATATCAATTCACGTAACTTTAACATTCGTGGTTTTGCAGAACGTACAGCAATCAATTCACCTATCCAAGGATCGGCTGCAGATATTCTCAAAATCGCTATGATTCAGCTGGATAAAGCCTTAGTTGCAGGTGGTTATCAGACCAAGATGCTGTTACAAGTACACGATGAAATTGTTCTTGAAGTGCCTAAGTCGGAATTAGCTGCTATTAAAAAACTCGTCAAACAAACCATGGAAGAAGCCATTCAACTCAGTGTGCCATTGATTGCTGATGAGAATGAAGGCGTGACTTGGTATGAAGCTAAGTAAAAAATAGATTATCAAACAAAAAGAAATCCCCTTGAATGTTACGGTTCAAAGGGGATTTTTCTTTCAGGAAAAGACAAAAGCGAAACTATCTAGCTAATAGTAGAATTTATTTGCTTTGTTTCTTTTGTTCTTTTTTGGCAAGTACTGGTAGAATCACACCTAATCCAATCAGAATAATTGGTGTTAAGATGTTTGTAAGAAGAGAGAATTGCCAAGCAGTTGGATTTTCAGCATAGCTAATTTTTGGAACCATACCAAGGATACAAGCAAAAGCAGTGAAGAGGAAGCACCAAGTACCGATAACAAAGCCAAGCTTAGGATTATTCACAAACTTGTATTCGGCATTTTTGTATGTTTTCCAAGCACGGTTGAGCATCATATAGGCAAGGAATACCCAAAGATAACGCATCGGCATCACGATAGAATTGAGGTTGGTCATCCATTTTACAAGTCCGTCAATTTCCTGAATACCAAAAATTGGAAGGATGATGATAAGGCTAACGAGGACACCTGTAAGGAGGTAACCGTTAATGAGGATACCTTTTTCAGTACGTTTACGAAGCCAGCTTGGGATGTAGTTTTCATCAGCGTTATTGAGAAGGATTTGCAATGGTGCGTCAATAGAGAAGGCAAGCGCTGCGATTTGTCCGACCATGTTTGTAAGAGCGTAGATCACAACAAATAGGTTTCCAACTCCCCAAGAATTTCCTAACATTTGGAAGGCTTGATAAGCACCATTACGCATGAGGTCTTCAGGGATGTTATTGCCATCAAATAGCATTCCCATGGCAACTGAACCAAGGATAGCAGAGAGACCTACCATGATTGCCATGACAATCATACCTTTTGGAAATTCTTTTGCAGGGTTGCGAGTTTGATTCACATAAGGGGAAATTTTTTCACAACCACCAACTGCAAAGACTAGTAGTGAGATCGTTGTAAAATAAGAAAAATCAAAATTTGGAATGTAGGTACTCAGTTGATCCATATGTGGTGTCGCAAACTGGATGTCTGGTTTGATGAAAGGTAATCCGACAGCCAAAAGGACAAAGAGTAAAGACATAATCAGCATAGCACTTCCTGCCAAGCTACCGATGACTTTTAGAGTTGCTAATCCTTTTGTAGAAAGGTAGAGGAAAAGTCCAAAGATAAGTAAGCAGAGAATAACAATCCAGTGGAAGTCAATTTGTTTTAGAAATTGTCCGTTACCTTGCAAGGCCCATCCAAGCGGAATCAGGATTCCTTGAGGCTTTTGTGCGAGGTAAGGGATATGCACAACCCAATAGGTCCACGCAGCAAAGTAGGCGAGACGTTTGGTTGATGTTTTTTCAACCCAGTCACTCACACCGCTTCCGCTTTCCTTAAAGGTGGAACCTAGTTGTCCGACAATGAGGGAATAAGGGATGAAGTAGAGTGCGAGGATTAAAACCCAAGATACGACGACTGAAATTCCCTGTTGAGAATAGTTATTGACGACGTTTCCTAGCCCCCAAACCATGTTGAAAGCGATCAGAGAAACCATTAGCCAATTAAGTTGGTGTTGATCTTTTTTCATAATGTCTCCTTTTCTGATAATTTCAGTATATCATGTTTTTTTGAAAGCGCCTAACAAAATTTTAAATTTACTATAAAAAATGTAAAGGCTCGCTAAAAGATAAGAGGAAGGCCTTGTTGGTTGAGAAAGAGTTATCCACAACTTGTGGACAACTCGATTCCGTCCTACCAAAAATATTTTTATAGTTGTCGTTTGGGAAGGCGACAAAAAATTTAGGAATTATTAGATATGATAAACTAGTATAAAGCTGGATGGGACAAGGATTCTAACAGAATTTCTATTGCAAATCATAGATACTTGGATTGGAAATATGTTTTGGAAAATCTTGAAAATATTTTCCGAAGAAAAGTTGAAGGTTATTCACAGTTTGTGGATAACTTTATTTGGATAAGAAAACCCCTTTATGTACGACAAAGGGGTTAGGTTATTAATGTTTTGGTAACCAACTGAGATTAAAGTCAAGGGTTTGAGCATTAAGCAATTCCTGATGGCTGATGCTTTCTTTTTCTTTCCCGTCCAATCGACAGTCTTGGACAAAGTGGAAGTGTTCATGATTTTGCTGAGTACGAATATCCAACCACTTATCTTTTTCTGCAAGATAGACACGAAGGTGGTCAAAGAGTGGAATTCCAAGGTCATAGTTTGCTTTTCCTGGGCAGGTCGGGTAAAGTCCAAGGGCAGACCAGACATACCAAGCCGATAAACTACCGTTATCTTCATCTCCTGGATAAGCATCCCAGCCAGCTCGGAAGGCTTTTTGACGGAGGGTCTTGATTAAGAGACTAGTATATTGGGGATAATTACTATAGCGGAAAAGATAAGGGATGTGGAAACTTGGTTGGTTTGAAATGGCTAGTTGACCAAATGGCGCTGTTGCCATTTCGCTCATTTCATGAATTTCATATCCATAACCCGTCGTTTCAAAGAGTGGGAGACTTTGGCAAGTTTTCAAAAGATAGTCGCTAAAGGCTTCTTTTCCCCCCATGAGTTGACTAAGGCCAGAAATATCATGTAAAACACCGAGACTGGCTTGAATAGCTGAGCATTCGGCGTAGTCCCGTCCCCAACTATAAGGAGAAAAGTCAGGACGGAAGTTACCATCTACATCACGCGCCCTCATGCAGCCTGTTTCAGAGTCAAAGAGGTTCTGATAATTCTTAGCATATTGAGCATAAGTTTGGGCTAGATCTTCTTGACCTAATTTTGCTGCACAAGTAGAGATGCAAAAATCACTGTAGGCATAGTCCAGTGTGTGGCTGACACTTTCATGGAAATCTGTAGATAGATAGCCTAGTTCTTGGTATTGGGTCAGACCATGGCGTCCGTTGATAGCTTTTGGATCAGCCTTAGTCGCAGTTTCAAGCATAGCTTTGAGAAATTCTTCTTCAAGCTCAGGCGCCATATCTTTACAAGCACTATCTGCAATCAGACCATCAATCAGGGTTCCAGGCATCATTCCTCTTTCATCAGGTGCAAGCCACTTAGGCAGATATCCAGTATCACGATAGCTATTGAGGAAGCCTTCTAGAAACTGACGATAGCGCTCTGGAATAATCAAGGCAAAGAGTGGGAATGAAGTACGGAAGGTATCCCAAAAACCATTGTTGGTAAAGAGTAGACCAGGCTTGATAGTTCCTACAGCTAGATCCATATGGATGTTTTCACCTTGCTCATTTACCTCATAAAAGGTTTGCGGGAAAAGGAAAAGTCTGTAGAGGCAGTGGTCAAAAAATGTTTGATCTACTGGCCCAGTTTCTACGACATCAAAACGACCTAGAAGATCTTCCCAACTCGCTTTGGCGTTTGTTTTCGTGTCTTCAAAATCTTGTTTAGGAAGATTAAAGAGGGCTTGTTCTTTGGAAATAAAGGAAGTCGCCAGTTGAACTTGAACTTTCGCTCCAGCCAAGTCAATTCGCCAGTCTTGTCCCTCTTGCTTGATAGATTCAATATCCGTAGAGAATGCAAGAGCAGTAAACATGACGAGAGGACTTTTATTGGTTTCAGTTTCTCCTTCTTGTCTCAGGGCCAGAGTTCGCTTATCGACTTGTTCGACTGTCAGTTTATCCGCCGCGTGAAGATAGAGGGAAAGTTTTTTTCCTTGTATCTGTCTTAGTTGAATAGAAGCTCCATAGCAAGTGGGACTTAACTGAGTTTCAATCTGATAACGCTCAGAAAAAATTCTGAGATAATGGGGATTGAAAATAGCACGCTCAAAGTTGTAGGAAGATTGACGATAAAAGAGAGTATCGCCGCTGATTTCTCCTGTTACTGGTGTCAGTAAGAGCCAGGAGTAATCCCCAATCCAAGGGCTAGGTTGGTGGGTTAGTCGAATACCCTGAAAGATAGGAAGATGGGGATCAAAAAACCATGACCCTTCTTGATCACTGGTTTGGGGGACAAAGTAATTCATGCCAAAAGGAACCCCAGTGTATGGTAGGGTGTTTCCTCGTGAAAATGCATGTTTACAGGCTGTTCCAAAACGCGTATCAATGGTTTCAAGTATAGGTTTCATAGTGATTTCCTTCTGTAGTTTTCTACATTATATCAGAAAAAGGAGACTTTTAGAAAATGACTTTCAAATATAACAATTTTGTAGAATAATGACTAACATTTGTGTATATATTTTCTGGACTAAAAGCTATATACTGAAAATGAAAATTTGTTTGAAAGAGGCAAAATAGTTTATGGTTTATTCAAAAGAAATTGTCAGAGAGTGGCTAGATGGGGTAGCGGAGCGTGCTAAAGATCATCCGGAATGGGTAGATATTTTTGAACGTTGCTATACAGACACTTTAGACAATACAGTTGAAATCTTAGACGACGGCTCGACCTTTGTACTGACTGGAGATATCCCAGCTATGTGGCTTCGTGACTCAACTGCTCAGCTGAGACCTTATCTTCATGTGGCTAAAAGAGACCCTCGTTTGCGTCAGACCATTGCTGGTTTGGTCAAACGACAGATGACTTTGATTCTCAAGGATCCCTATGCCAACTCTTTCAATATTGAGGAGAACTGGAAGGGCCATCACGAGACTGATCACACCGATTTGAATGGCTGGATTTGGGAGCGCAAGTATGAAGTTGATTCGCTTTGCTACCCTTTGCAGTTGGCTTATCTTCTGTGGAAAGAAACTGGTGAGACTAGCCAGTTTGATGAAACTTTTGTCACAGCGACCAAGGAAATTCTTCATCTCTGGACAGTTGAACAAGACCACAAGAATTCACCGTATCGCTTTGTTCGCGATACCGATCGTAAGGAAGATACGCTGGTCAATGATGGTTTTGGACCTGACTTTGCTGTGACAGGGATGACCTGGTCAGCCTTTCGTCCAAGTGATGACTGCTGTCAGTATAGCTACTTAATTCCGTCAAATATGTTTGCAGTGGTTGTCTTGGGTTATGTCCAGGAAATTTTTGCAGAATTGAAACTAGCCGATAGCGAGAGTATTATTGCAGATGCAAAACGCCTGCAAGCTGAGATTCAAGAAGGTATCGAAAATTACGCCTACACTACAAACAGCAAGGGTGAAAAAATTTATGCCTTTGAGGTAGATGGTTTGGGAAATGCTAGCATCATGGACGACCCTAACGTACCAAGTTTGTTGGCCGCTCCATATCTTGGTTACTGTGATGTCAATGACGAAGTGTATCAAGCCACACGTCGCACTATTCTGAGCCCTGAAAATCCTTACTTCTACCAAGGAGAGTACGCAAGTGGGCTCGGAAGTTCTCATACCTTCTATCGCTATATTTGGCCGATTGCTCTATCTATCCAAGGCTTAACTGCTACAGATAAAGCAGAGAAAAAATACTTGCTAGACCAACTAGTTGCCTGTGATGGTGGAACAGGTGTCATGCACGAAAGCTTCCACGTAGACGATCCGACTCTCTACTCTCGTGAATGGTTCTCATGGGCCAACATGATGTTCTGCGAATTAGTCTTGGATTACTTGGATATTCGCTAATACTCTTCGAAAATCAAATTTAAACCACGTCAGCTTCGACTTGCCGTACTCAAGTACAGCCTGCGGCTAGCTTCCTAGTTTGCTCTTTGATTTTCATTGAGTATAAGGAGCACGCTTTAGCTTCACTGATTCTTGTTAGAATTACAAGTTTATATTTAAAACATTAAAAATTTAAGTTAGAATGAGGTTTTACTCATGGAAAATGTTGTTGTACATATCATCTCTCACAGTCACTGGGATCGTGAGTGGTATCTACCTTTTGAAAGTCACCGGATGCAATTGGTGGAACTTTTTGACAATCTTTTTGATCTTTTTGAAAATGATCCTGAGTTCAAGAGTTTCCACCTGGATGGACAAACCATCGTCCTCGATGACTATTTAGAAATTCGTCCTGAAAACCGTGACAAGGTGCAGCGTTATATCGACGAAGGCAAGCTCAAGATTGGTCCTTTTTACATCTTGCAGGATGACTACCTGATTTCAAGTGAAGCCAATGTCCGCAATACCTTGATTGGTCAATCTGAATGCGCTAAATGGGGCAAATCAACTCAAATTGGTTACTTCCCAGATACCTTTGGAAATATGGGGCAAGCACCTCAAATCCTTCAAAAATCAGGCATTCACGTAGCAGCCTTTGGTCGTGGTGTGAAGCCAATCGGATTTGACAACCAAGTCCTCGAAGATGAGCAGTTTACCTCTCAATTTTCTGAGATGTACTGGCAGGGTGCGGATGGTAGCCGTGTACTCGGCATTCTATTTGCTAACTGGTACAGTAACGGGAACGAAATTCCGGTAGATAAAGACGAAGCTTTAGCTTTCTGGAAACAAAAATTGTCAGATGTTCGTGACTATGCATCGACTAATCAATGGTTGATGATGAACGGATGTGATCACCAACCAGTTCAACGAAATTTGAGTGAAGCCATTCGTGTGGCAAACGAACTTTTCCCTGACGTGACCTTTGTTCACAGCTCCTTTGATGAATACGTTCAAGCAGTCGAAAGTGCACTTCCTGAACACCTATCAACTGTTACAGGTGAGTTGACTAGCCAGGAAACGGATGGTTGGTACACCCTTGCCAATACCTCATCTTCACGTGTTTATCTCAAACAAGCCTTCCAGGAAAACAGCAACTTGCTAGAGCAAGTCGTGGAACCATTGACTATTCTTACAGGAGGGCATAATCATAAAGATCAGTTAACCTATGCTTGGAAAACGCTCTTGCAGAATGCCCCACACGATAGTATCTGTGGTTGTAGTATTGACGAGGTTCACCGTGAAATGGAAACTCGCTTTGCCAAGGTCAACCAAGTTGGGAACTTTGTCAAAACAAACCTTCTCAATGAATGGAAACACAAAATAGCAACTCAGGAAGCACAAAGCGACCACCTCTTTACAGTCATCAACACTGGATTACATGACAAGGTTGATACTGCCAGTGTTGTGGTAGATGTAGACACTTGTGATTTCAAGGAATTGCACCCGACAGAAGGCTTCAAGAAAATGGCGGCTTTGAGTTTGCCAGATTACCATGTTCAAGATTTGGATGATCATGTCATTGAAGCGAAGATAGAAGACTTGGGGGCAGGTTTTGGTTATACCTTACCCAAGGATAAATTCCGTCAACCTTATATTGCACGTCAAGTGCGCGTGACAATTCCAATTCACCTTGCACCACTTTCTTGGTCAAGCTTCCAATTAGTCGAAGGGCCAGCAGCACAAAGCGATGGTATCTTCCAAAATGGAGTTATTGATACTCCATTTGTGACCGTAAGTGTAGATGAAGGTATCACAGTCTACGACAAGACTACAAACGAAGCTTACGAGGACTTTATCCAATTTGAGGACCGTGGCGATATCGGGAATGAGTACATTTATTTCCAACCAAAAGGAACAGAGCCAATTTTCGCTCAACTGAAAGGTTATGAAGTTCTGGAAAATAATGCTCGCTATGCTAAGGTTTTACTAAAACATGACTTGACTATTCCAGTTAGCGCAGATGAAAAATTGGATGCTGAACAAAGAGGCATTATTGAGTTCATGAAACGAGATGCAGGACGTTCAGAAGAATTGACAACTATTCCCCTTGAAACTGAGATGACTGTCTTTGTGTACAATCCACAGATTCGCTTCAAGACTCGCTTTACCAATACAGCCAAAGACCACCGCATCCGTCTCTTGGTTAAAACTCATAACACTCGCCCAAGTAACGATTCTGAAAGCATCTATGAAGTTGTGACAAGACCAAATAAACCAGCAGCTTCTTGGGAAAATCCTGAAAATCCACAACACCAACAAGCCTTTGTCAGCTTGTATGATGATGTTAAAGGAGTAACTGTATCCAACAAAGGATTGAACGAATACGAAATCCTAGGAGACGATACAATGGCTGTAACACTTCTTCGTGCTTCAGGTGAACTCGGTGACTGGGGCTACTTCCCTACACCAGAAGCACAATGCTTGCGCGATATCGAAGTTGAGTTTGCAGTAGAATGCCATCAGGCTCAGGATCGTTTCTCAGCCTTCCGTCGTGCCAAAGCCTTCCAAGTGCCATTTACAGCTCTTCAAGTTGCAAAACAAGAGGGTAGCGTTGCAGCAACAGGTAGTCTCTTCAACCATCCAGCACTCAACTTACCACAAGTTTGTCCAACAGCCTTTAAGGTAGCTGAAAATGAAGAAGGTTACGTCCTTCGTTACTACAATATGAGCCAAGAAAATGTTCGTGTGTCTGACAAACAACAAACCATTCTTGACTTATTGGAACGACCATATCCAGTTCATTCAGGACTATTGGCGCCACAAGAAATTCGTACAGAATTGATCAAAAAAGAAGAAATCTAATTTCAAAAAGATAACATAAAAAGAAAGGAGGAGCGAAAAGAGTAAGAACCGACTGCTTTTCTCGCTCCTTTTTACAGGTAAAAGCAATGACCCTTGCAACGATTGATATCGGAGGGACTGGGATTAAGTTTGCTAGTCTCACTCCTGATGGAAAGATTTTAGATAAGGCCAGCACCGCAACGCCAGAGACTCTGGAAGAGTTGCTAGCTTGGTTGGACCAGCGATTGTCAGAACGTGACTACCGTGGGATTGCCATGAGTGTGCCAGGAGCCGTTAATCAAGAAACCGGGGTGATTGAGGGGATTAGTGCGATTCCATACATCCATGGTTTTTCATGGTATGAGGCCCTTGCTCATCACCAGTTACCTATCCATCTAGAAAATGATGCCAACTGTGTTGGACTGAGTGAATTGCTAGCTCATCCTGAGATTGAAAATGCAGCCTGTGTCGTGATTGGTACAGGAATCGGTGGGGCTATGATTATCAATGGGAAGCTTCACCGTGGGCGTCATGGTTTGGGTGGTGAGTTTGGCTATATGACAACTATAGAGCCTGCAGAAAAACTCAACAACTGGTCATTACTAGCTTCTACAGGAAACATGGTTCGTTATGTGATTGAAAAATCAGGTCAGTCTGATTGGGACGGACGCAAGGTTTACCAAGAAGCGGCAGCCGGCAATGCTTTTTGCCAGGAAGCCATTGAGCGTATGAATCGTAATCTTGCTCAAGGGCTGCTCAATATCCAGTATCTCATTGATCCAGATGTGATTAGCCTAGGTGGCTCTATCAGTCAAAACCCAGATTTTATCAAAGGTGTGCAAAAAGCAGTAGATACCTTTGTGGAAAGATATGAAGAATATACAATCGCTCCAGTCATCCAAGCTTGCACCTATCACGCAGATGCCAATCTCTACGGTGCCCTTGTGAACTGGTTACAGGAGGAAAACCAATGGTAAGTTTTACAGGACTTAGTCCCAAACAAGCCCAATCTATCGAAGTATTAAAAAATCACATTTCTCTACCAGATGTAGAGGTGGCAGTCGCTCAGTCTGACCAAGCTTCTATCTCTATCAAGGGTGAGAAGGGGCAGTATCAACTGATCTACCGTAAACCTCATCAACTCTACCGTGCTTTATCTGTGCTAGCAACAGCTTTAGCAGAAGGGGACAAGGTAGAGATTGAAGAGCAGGTAGCCTATGAAGATTTAGCCTATATGGCGGACTGTTCGCGCAATGCCGTGCTTAATGTCGCATCTGCCAAACAGATGATTGAGGTCTTAGCTCTCATGGGCTACTCAACCTTTGAGCTCTATATGGAGGACACCTATCAGATTGAGGGACAGCCTTACTTTGGTTATTTCCGTGGGGCTTATTCAGCTGAAGAATTACAGGAAATCGAAGCATACGCCCAGCAGTTTGACATGACCTTTGTCCCATGTATCCAAACCTTGGCCCACTTGTCAGCCTTTGTCAAATGGGGCGTCAAAGAAGTGCAAGAACTCCGCGATGTAGAGGATATTCTCCTCATCGGTGAAGAAAAAGTCTACGATCTGATTGACGGTATGTTTGCTACTTTGTCTAAACTACAAACTCGCAAGGTCAATATCGGGATGGACGAAGCTCACTTGGTTGGTTTGGGACGTTACCTCATCTTGAACGGTATTGTGGATCGTAGTCTCCTTATGTGCCAACACTTGGAGCGCGTGCTTGATATTGCAGACAAGTATGGTTTCCACTGCCAGATGTGGAGCGATATGTTCTTCAAGCTTATGTCAGCAGATGGCCAGTACGACCGTGATGTAGAAATTCCAGAAGAAACTCGTGTTTACTTAGACCGTCTCAAAGACCGTGTGACCTTGGTTTACTGGGATTACTATCAGGATAGCGAGGAAAAATACAACCGAAACTTCCGTAATCACCACAAGATTAGCCAGGATATCGCCTTTGCTGGTGGTGCTTGGAAGTGGATTGGTTTTACGCCTCACAACCACTTCAGCCGTCTCATTGCGGTCGAAGCCAACAAAGCTTGCCGTGCTAATCAGATCAAAGAAGTCATTGTGACTGGCTGGGGGGATAATGGTGGTGAAACAGCCCAGTTCTCGATTCTGCCAAGCTTACAAATCTGGGCAGAACTCAGCTACCGCAATGATTTAGAACGTCTGTCAGCTCATTTCAAGACCAATACAGGCCTATCGGTTGAGGATTTTATGCAGCTGGATCTAGCCAACCTCTTGCCAGACCTACCAGACAATCTCAGTGGAATCAACCCTAATCGCTATGTCTTTTATCAGGATGTTCTCTGTCCAATCCTTGACAAGCACATGACTCCTGAGCAGGACAAACCACACTTTACCCAAGCAGCTGAGACTCTTACTGCTATCAAAGAAAAAGCAGGCATCTACGCTTATCTCTTTGAAACTCAGGCTCAGTTGAACCAGATTTTAAGCAGTAAAGTGAATGTGGGCCGACGCATTCGTCAAGCCTATCAAGCAGGTGATAAAGAGAGCTTGCAACAAATTGCTAGGGAAGAATTACCAAAATTAAGAAGCCAGATTGAAACCTTCCATAGCCTCTTTAGCCACCAATGGCTGAAAGAGAACAAGGTCTTTGGTTTGGATACCGTAGATATCCGTATGGGTGGACTCTTGCAACGAATCAAGCGAGCAGAAAGTCGTATTGAAGATTATCTAGCTGGTTCTATCTCAAGTATCGAAGAATTAGAAGTAGATATCTTGCCATTTAATGATTTCTACGGAGATAAGGACTTCGCAGCAACGACAGCCAACCAATGGCATACCATTGCGACAGCTTCGACTATTTATACGACCTAGAAAAAACTCTATTCAGGAAGAAAGTTTCCCGTGAAACCTATTCTTATATAAAAAGTTCTCCACATAAAATAATTTGTGGAGTTTTTTCTATAATTTGTAGTTTAAACTGTCCTAAAAATAAGAGTATACTATTTTTGTAAACGTTATCAAGTTTAAAAATGTGAGATTATGAAGTTTTAGAAAATAAAAAGGGAGGAAATTATGAACAAGTTTTCAAAAACTTTAAGAGATAATTGGATTTTTCTCTTAATGGTACTACCAGGAACAATTTGGTTGATTTTATTCTTCTACATTCCAGTTTTTGGGAATGTGGTTGCCTTCAAAGACTACCATATGACTGGTGAAGGATTCGTCCACAGTATTATAAATAGTAGATGGGTCGGACTAGATAACTTTAAATTCTTGTTTAGTTCCAAGGATGCCTTTGTCATCACTCGAAACACAGTACTTTACAACCTTGGATTTATCTTTATCGGTTTGGTTGTGTCAGTTGGTATCGCCATTATCCTTAGTGAACTTCGCTCTAAGCAAATGGTTAAAATCTACCAAACATCTATGTTATTCCCTTACTTCCTATCTTGGGTTATCATCAGTTTCTTTACAGATGCATTCCTAAATATCGATAAAGGGCTTATCAACCATACCTTAGAAGCTCTAGGGATGAAGGGTGTTAACTTCTACGCTGATGTCAGTATCTGGCCTTACCTCCTCCTCTTCCTAGGTATCTGGAAAGGCTTTGGATATAGTAGTGTGATGTACTACGCAACGATCATGGGTATTGACCCAACTTACTACGAAGCAGCGACAGTGGATGGTGCCAGCAAATGGCAACGTATCCGTAACGTAACCATCCCTCAGTTGACACCGCTTGTGACAGTATTGACCATCCTTGCAGTCGGAAATATCTTCCGTGCAGACTTCGGTCTTTTCTACCAAATCCCTCACAACGCTGGTCAGCTCTATAGTGTAACAAACGTATTGGACGTCTATGTCTTTAACGGATTGACTCAGACAGCAGATATCGGTATGGCTTCAGCAGCCGGTCTCTATCAGTCAGTCGTCGGTTTGATTCTCGTTATCCTATCAAACTTACTTGCAAGACGTGTTGATCCTAACTCAGCACTATTCTAGAAAGGAGGAGCATATGGCAAAAAAAATTCAAAAAGAAAAAATTGATAATGTTGGCATACACTCCTTCAGCAAAAAGGCAGATATCTTCTTTAGTATCATATCTGGTTTGCTGGCCTTCTCTTGTATCTTGCCTTTCATCTTTGTAATCATTATCTCAATTACAGACGAAAAAAGTATTGTTCAATATGGATATAGTTTCTTCCCATCGAAGTTTGGTGTAGATGGATTCCAGTTCTTGGCTCAATTTAAAGACAAAATTTTGCAAGCACTCTTTATCTCAACCTTTGTGACAGTTGTCGGTACCTTGACAAACGTATTCATCACAACAACATACGCTTATGCCATCTCACGTTCAACATTTAAGTATCGCAAATTCTTTACAATCTTTGCTCTTCTTAGTATGTTGTTCAATGCTGGTTTGGTACCAGGCTATATCGTGGTAACTCAGCTACTTCACTTGGGTGATACTATTTGGGCCTTGATTGTTCCGATGCTTCTATCACCATTCAACATCATGTTGATGCGGTCTTTCTTCAAGAAAACCATTCCAGAAGCAATCCTCGAATCGGCTCGTATTGATGGTGCTAGTGAGGCGCGGATCTTCTTCCAAATCTGTTTACCACTCTCTCTTCCAGGGATTGCGACTATCACACTTTTGACAGCACTTGGATTCTGGAACGACTGGTTCAATGCCCTTCTTTATATCAAGAGTGATAACTTGTATCCATTGCAATATTTGCTTATGCAAATTCAAAACAACATGGATTACATTGCTAAGTCAGTTGGGATGTCAGGACAACTTGCTGTTGCCTTACCAAAAGAAACAGGTCGTATGGCCATGGTCGTTGTTGCGACAGTTCCAATTGCGATTCTCTATCCATTCTTCCAACGCTACTTTGTAAAAGGTTTAACCATCGGTGGTGTTAAAGAATAAGAGACACTGAGAAACAAGTTTTCTCTACCCTATCTAACTTTTCTTTTGAAAAGTAGATCACTAAAATTGTTTTAAATTTAAAAATAAAAAAAGGAGTTTTTATCATGAAAAACTGGAAAAAATATGCTTTTACTTCAGCTAGCCTTCTAGCTTTGGCTGCTGGACTTGCAGCTTGTGGTAACCTTAAAGGAAACAACCAAAAAGCTGCTGAATCATCATCATCGTCATCAGGTGATAAGACTGTTATCAAAATGTACCAAATCGGTGACAAACCAGATAACTTGGATGAGTTGCTAGAAAATGCAAACAAAATCATCGGAGAAAAAGTTGGTGCTAAATTAGATATCCAATACCTTGGTTGGGGTGACTACAGCAAGAAAATGTCAGTTATCACTTCATCAGGTGAAAACTATGATATCGCATTTGCAGATAACTACGTTGTAAACGCTCAAAAAGGTGCTTATGCTGACTTGACCGAATTGTACAAGAAAGAAGGAGCTGCCCTTTACAAAGCGCTTGACCCAGCTTACATCAAAGGGAACACTGTAAACGGTAAAATCTATGCAGTTCCAGTTGCAGCTAACGTTGCATCTTCACAAAACTTTGCTTTCAACGGCCCACTTCTTGAAAAATATGGTATCGATATCTCAGGTGTAACTTCATACGAAACACTTGAACCAGTATTGAAACAAATCAAAGAAAAAGCTCCAGATGTAATGCCATTCGCTGTTGGTAAAAACTTTATCCCATCAGAAAACTTTGACTACCCAGTTGCAAATGGTCTTCCATTCGTCATCGACCTTGAAGGCGACACTACTAAGATCGTAAACCGTTACGAAGTTCCTCGTTTCGTAGAACACTTGAAGACTATGCACAAATACTATGAAGCAGGATACATTCCAAAAGACGTAGCAACTAGTGATACTTCATATGACCTTACTCAAGATACTTGGCTTGTTCGCGAAGAAACAGTAGGACCAGCTGACTACGGTAGCAGCTTGCTTTCTCGTGTTGCTAACAGAGACATCAAAATCAAACCATTTACTAACTTCATCAAGAAAAACCAAACAACTCAAGTTGCAAACTTTGTAATCTCAAACAACTCTAAGAACAAAGAAAAAGCAATGGAAGTGTTGAACCTCTTGAACACTAACCCAGAACTCTTGAACGGACTTGTTTATGGACCAGAAGGCAAGAACTGGGAAAAAGTTGAAGGTAAAGAAAACCGTGTTCGTGTCCTTGATGGATACAAAGGAAACACTCACATGTCAGGATGGAACACTGGTAACAACTGGATCCTTTACATCAACGAAAACGTTACAGATGAACAAATTGCACAATCTAAGAAAGATTTGGAAACTGCAAAAGAATCTCCAGCGCTTGGATTCATCTTCAACACTGACAACGTGAAATCTGAAATCTCAGCTATCACTAACACTATGCAACAATTCGATACAGCTATCAACACTGGTACTGTAGACCCAGAAAAAGCTATTCCAGAATTGATGGAAAAACTTAAATCTGAAGGTGCTTACCAAAAAGTATTGGATGAAATGCAAAAACAATACGATGAATTCTTGAAAAGCAAAAAATCTTAAGATAGATTGATTTCGTGTATTCATTCCTAAAAATTGCGATCACTGCCTTATCTGGATATTTCCAGACGGGGTAGTGATTCTTTTTGTATTTGGTGCGAAAATGCTAAAGAGAGCGACTAGAAAATCTTTTTAAATACAATATGATAGTATATGAATAGGGCTTAATTGAGCTAATATCCCTATTAGTTTAATTAAGTAGATTTTCAAATGAATCTAGCTTATAATAAATATATAAGACAATGAAAGCGCTTAACATTGTGAAAATTACTTTATCTATTTATTGATTTCTAGACTAGCCATCTAGGATAAGTAGGTGAAAAACCGACAATATTTGTCAACTATTCCCTTTGGGAATAAGAATTTTACATGAGGTTATTCATATGAAAAAAACACCCAATCGTTGGTTAATTTTGGCAGCAGCCATTTTAACGAATCTCTCTCTAGGCGCTGGTTACGCCTGGTCAGTCTTTCAAAAGGCACTGCTAGAAACCAATGCTAGTCAAGGATGGGTTCAAGCCCAGACTTCTTTGGCCTTTAGTATTTCTTTTGCAATGGTACCTGTTGGTATGATTATTTTTGGTCCTAAAGTCGATTCAGTAGGACCTAAGAAATTTGTATTTTTAGGTGGTATTCTCTTTGGTGCTGGTATGTTTGCTACAGGATTTGCTACCTCTCTTCCAATCCTTTACCTCACTTACGGGGTTGTCCTAGGACTTGGTATCGGTGCTGCTTATGGAGCATCTACTTCAGTTGCCACTAAGTGGTTCCCAGATAAAAAAGGTCTAGCTGGTGGTTTGACAGCAGCAGGTTTCGGGTTGGGTCCCCTTATTATCGGTCCAGTTGCCAAAGCTTTGATTGCTTCTATGGGTGTTTACTCAACATTCAAAGTATTAGGTATCATTCTTCTAATTGTTATTTGTACGTCTTCATTGGTAATGGAAAAAGCTCCTACGGCTGCGCCAGTAGTTGGAGCTGCTCAACCAGAAGGTAAAACTTACAAAGAAATGCTCCGTGACGGAAATTACTGGCTTCTATGGTTGATTTATGTTCTTGGTGCTACTGGTGGAATGATGATCATCGGTTCTGCTGCAGCAATTTCTGACCAATATCAACTTGTTGGAGAAGCTACTCTCTTCGTTATGTTAGTATCTATCGCTAACACATTTGGACGTATCTTCTGGGGTACAGTTTCTGATAAGATTGGTCGTTACCCTACAGTTATTGCTATGTTTGGAGCAGTTGCTGCTGGATTGTTGCTCACAGCCTTGTTCAAAGGCCCAGGAAGCATCTTGGCTATCCTTGGTGTAATGATGGTTGCCTTGTCATTCGGTGGTTTCCTAGGTTCTTTCCCAGGTATTACTGCTGAAAACTGGGGAGTAACTTATGTAGGAACAAACTACGGTTGGATGTTTACTGCATACGGTGTTGCTGCGATTGCAGGCCCTCAGCTAGGTGCACGAATTGCCCAAGCCAACCAAGGAGACTATACAATGGCCTTCTTCATCGTAATCGGTATGGCATTTGTTGGTATTCTTCTACAGCTTTTCTACATGGCTAAAATGAAAAAAGCTTAAAATCATAAATCCTTGGAAAAATCCAAGGATTTTTTATTGTTTTAAATCATATGTGGGATTGGAAATCAGAACGAGTCCTAGTTATAGGAGGTTAATTTTCAGTCAAATAAATTGCAATCGCTTTTCTTTATCGGTATACTAGTATAGTTAGATGAAAAATTCTGAAAATTTAAGAATAGAAAAGAGAACAAATCTTATGGCAAAAGATATTCGTGTCTTACTTTACTACCTCTATACTCCAATTGAGAATGCGAAACAATTCGCTGCAGATCATTTGGCCTTCTGTAAATCTATCGGTCTAAAAGGTCGTATCCTTGTGGCTGATGAGGGTATTAACGGAACAGTTTCAGGTGACTACGAAACAACACAAAAATATATGGACTATGTTCACAGTCTCCCAGGAATGGAGAATTTATGGTTCAAGATTGATGAAGAAAACGAGCAAGCCTTCAAGAAGATGTTTGTTCGCTACAAAAAAGAAATTGTTCACCTTGGTCTTGAAGACAATGACTTTGACAATGACATTAATCCATTAGAAACAACTGGTGCTTACCTATCTCCAAAAGAGTTCAAGGAAGCTTTACTTGATGAAGATACCGTTGTCTTAGATACACGTAATGACTATGAATATGATTTAGGTCATTTCCGAGGAGCAATTCGTCCAGAAATCCGTAACTTCCGCGAGTTACCACAGTGGGTTCGTGATAACAAGGAAAAATTCATGGATAAACGTGTCGTGGTTTACTGTACAGGTGGAGTACGTTGTGAAAAATTCTCTGGTTGGATGGTTCGTGAGGGTTATAAAGATGTTGGTCAATTGCACGGAGGTATTGCAACATACGGTAAAGACCCAGAAGTTCAAGGTGAACTTTGGGATGGTAAAATGTATGTCTTTGATGAGCGTATTGCAGTCGATGTCAATCATGTCAATCCAACCATCGTCGGAAAAGATTGGTTTGATGGCACACCGTGCGAACGCTATGTAAACTGTGGTAATCCTTTCTGTAACCGTCGTATCTTGACATCTGAAGAGAATGAAGACAAGTACCTCCGCGGGTGCTCACACGAGTGTCGTGTTCATCCACGCAATCGCTATGTTTTAGAGCATGAATTGACGCAAGACCAAGTTATTGAGCGTTTAGCAGTGATTGGTGAGAACCTAGATCATTCTGAAGTTATATAAAAGTATCAACAGTCCTTGGAAAAGGGCTGTTTTTCTATGCTTTTTACCCAAAAATCTAAAATTTGTTTCTGCATCTTTCAGGAAAATGGTGTATACTAGATGTAAACGATTTCAAAGGAGACCATTTATGGTGAAAACATTTTTTATTCCAAATAAACAAAGTATTCTAGGACAACAGGAGATTCTTACTGCTAAATCGGTTTTGGGCTTAGTAGAAGGATTAGAGTCGCATAGTTATGATGCTGTCTATCTCCGCCAACCGCTTAATCGTCTCGAGTATATCGAGTGTGGAATCGTTGGTAGATCTCAGTTCCTCTTTAAAGTTCGCTACCTAGACTCTCAAAAAGGCTATCAAGTAATCATTCCTGACTTGATTACGAGAGTTGACTGGGAGATTGTAGAAGCTCTCTTGCAAGCCTTATCTAGCAAGGTTGGTGAAGAAGTTGAAGGATTGGCAGACTTTGATTTGGAAAATTATTTCCACGATACTGTCAAAAACTATTTGGCAGATAAGGGTGCTCGTTTGGGCTTCTGCCAAGGAATTCTATCACCTGTTTACTTTGACAAGAAGGATTTAGAAAGCTTCTTAAAAGAAGATGGTTTGGCACGTTTTGAAGCATTAGTCAAAAAGGTTCAAGGGTCGGATGCATATCCTGCCAGCGCCAAATTCTATCCAGATAGCGAGGGTAAGGTTCATGGTATCTACCACCTGGCTCAGGGAGTGAAAACAATCTTGCCAAAAGAACCAGTGATTCCAGCGCCTTATGTTGAACAGTTGGTAGGAAAAGAGCTTGTCTGGGAAATTGATCTAGTAAAAATTTCTGGAGATGGCTCAAAACCAGAAGACTATGAAGCGGTAGCTAGACTGGATTATCAAACCTTCTTGGGGGCTTTGCCAGAAGAACTCTATCAGAATCTAGATGCCAATCAAGTAGAAGTAGGACCTGTTTTAGGGAAAGATTTTGAGAACTTAGTAAAAGGTAACTAGAGGCATAAATGAAAGATATTGGTTTTAAATAATGTGAAAAGGCAGATCGTTTGATCTGCTTTTTGTGTACACAAAAAATCCTGTCACTATGACAGGATTTTATCTTACATAAAAGCAAGGATTCGAAGATAGTCGAAAACAAGTGCCATTTCTGCTAGGAAAAAGATAAATAGGACACCTCCGTTGACCAAGAAAGCCAAGAGAAGGCGATAGAAGGAATCAGTTTGACTATCCTTGCTAGGTCTTGAAATGATATAGAGGTTACCAAGTAGTACCATGCACATACTAATGAGGCAGAGAAGAGCCGCAAAGCGTAGACCGTTAAAGAAGGCAAAGAAGCTAGCAATACCTGTCAAGAGAATTGGGATAGCCAAGAGTCTGCTATGTACTTGAAAGGCTCTTTCCAATGTCCAATCACTGTCCTGATCGACAAAACGTTTGACTACAAATCCACCCATGAGGATAGAGAAGAAGAACAAACTTGTCGCTACCAGGATAGAGAAGATAGAAAAGAGATTTAGTGAAGGGAGATGCTGGAGAGCTTTAGAGTCGATGGCTGCCATGCGGCCGTAGTAGCCTTGCTTGGTGTGATAAACTGTAAAGAGGAAACTCGTGGCAGAAAAGATAGTTAGGAGCGCAAAGGCAGTGTAACTATGTTTTTTATCTGTATCGAACCTTGCTGTCGGTTCTTTAAGGGCACCTTGTAACCAAATCCAAAAGTCAGCTAGTTCTTCTTTGAAGATTACCGTTTTTGTAGGTACAGGATCTGGGACAAATGGACTTTCCAAAGATTTGCTAGGCTGAGGTGCTTCTTTGACAGGCTCTTCTGACTGGTCTGTCTTTGTTGCCAGTTTATCTTCAGCTTCTTCTTGTTCTTCAGTCTCTACTTTTTCTAAATCAGCATCCTTATCTTCTGGAATAGCTTGGGAATTTTCCTCGACTACTGGCAACTCTTCTTTTTCTTTTAGTTCTTCCACGGGAATGACGGGGTCAGATGGACTTTCTTTTTTATCATTGTTGGCTGTTTTCTCGAAATCAGCACTTTCAAACCATTCTTGAGTCATGATGAGACCTCCCTTTTGATTAGTAACTTTTTATTCATGATTTCTATAAGAAGGCGAGCGAACATCCTCTTTTGGTAGATTGATGTCTCGACCAGCTTTTGCGACAAGTAAATCTTGTGTATCTTTTTTCTCTGATTTGTAAGGATTAGAGAACTCTTCATCTTCCTTATTTTCCTCGTTTGGATTATATCCTTCCCGACTACGATGATAGATGGAACCATGGTCAGAAGAAAGATCTAGATTGATTCTGTCAAATTCTTTTTGGGTTAGCTTTAGGGTCATATCTTTTTCTGTCTCTAATTCCACTCTGCCATGGATTTGGATGTCGTCAGCAGAGATATGTTCATGTTCTGCTTGGATGCGGCTGTCAGTCAGACTGGTTTCAAATACATTGACAATTCCAGCTGTGGTTAGTTGGCTATTTTTAATCTCGCTATCAGTGATCCGAAGAAGATAGCCATTTGACTGAATCTTAGCATTGCTGAGTTTTGCATTAGCAATCGAAAGGATGCGATGGTCGACCTGAGCTGTAAGATTTTTTAAGTCCTTTCCTCTTGGTAATGAGAGAACAACTTCATCATTGCGGCTAGAGATTCCGCTTGCGATAAAGAGAATACCCTCGATACTAGAACCTATAGAGCGACGTGTAGTTGATTTTGTATCAGTTATTTCAAGACTTTTCTCTTTGATAGAGTGTTGAAGGTTCTCTTTTTCAGAGATGGTTGGATGATACTGGATGCGAATCTTATCATCGTTAGACTCCGTGATGACTAGCGAATGTTGTGTTAGTGAGATGTTAAGATTTTCGATATCTTGATCAAATGTGAGTTCTTCCATTCGGCTCTCAAAGACTGGATTTTGAGACATTGCAAGGAGGCTTCTGACACCATCGGTTTGGATACCGATGATCATCATGGAAAAACCGATGATACTGGTGACAATACCAAAGATAAGAAATCCTTTTGTTAATTTACGCATGACTTTCACCTCTCTTTCCTCTATTAAGAATCCACTGAATGAGTCGAAGGACTAGTATTCCAAAGAAACGGGTCACATAGGAAGTTGCTAGCAAAACGAGGGACGAAGCTCCGATTGCCAGTAAACCTCCACCAAAAATCAGCATAAAGGCAGATGTAGATTCAGCCAGAACGTAGAAGCTTTCAAATAGGAGGACAGCTCCGAGCACCATTCCAGCTGCCGATACAGCAAAGAAGGTTAAAAGTATACTAATCGCAGCGATAAAAATACAGATGATAACCATGAGGAAACTAATTGCTACAGGGATGCCGATAGGAGCCGCAAGAAGTGCTAGGATAGCGATTTGTATCACTTGACGGTTATTCTTACTTGAATTTTCTTCGTTGATTTTTTTATCGAGAAGTGTTGTCAAAATATCATGGGCAGCCTCTTTTGGACTACCGAGACTAGCTATGAGTTCTTCCTCACCTTCTGGACCAGCATCATCAAAGAGTTCTTTGAAGTAGTCCATGGCTTCGATACGATCAGCTTGAGGAAGCTGCATCAGATAGGCTTCAAGCTGATTCAAATATTCAGTTCTTGTCATGGCGAATGCTCCCCTCTATAATGCCGTTGATAGTGTCAGTGTAGAGTGCCCATTCTTCTCGAAGGACAAACAGTTGCTCCTCGCCAATTTTTGTCAAGGAGTAGTACTTGCGCATCCGACCTTGATATTCGCGAGAGTATGTAGTCAGATAGCGATTAGTATCCAGTTTTTTCAGGATGGGGTAGAGAGTAGATTCCTTAATTTTGGCAATGAGTTTAATGGTTTGGCTAATTTCATAACCATAGGAATCCCCTTGTTCTAGAATGGCCAAGATGAGAAATTCAATCAAGGCCGATGATGTTGGGAAATACATGGGGCACCTCCTTTTTAGTATATAAAAATTTTATATATAATTATTCTACACATACATCATACATCTAAATGGAAACGCTGTCAAGAAATATGTATAAAAATTTTACATATAAAAAATCTTCCAGCAAAAACTAGAAGATTAGAGGATTTTATCCGCTCGATCCACCATAAAGAGGGCAGTTGTCATGATGATATCAATAACTAGAAGAGCCAATACCGCTGGAACCCAAGAATGGAACATGTCAAAACTGTAACCAAACAGAGTTGGCCCAAAGGCGGCTAGAATGTAGCCACCGGTCTGGGCAAGTCCAGATAATTGAGCTGTCTTTTCAGGAGAACTGGTTTTGATGGAGAAACAGACCATGAGATAAGGAAAAAGAGCACTGCAGGCTGTACCAATCAAAAGTTGCGCCACCAGCCAGTATAAGAAACTGTTGCTTGGGTATAAAAGCATGGCGATTCCTAACATACCAGCCAGAGAGATGACTGTTAACATGATTTGACGGTGACGATTAGACAGACGCGTCGTTAAACTTGGAATGGTCATCGAGAAGGGAATGCTAATTAGTGAGAAGATTGAAGCCAGTAGACCAGCATCTGTATGAGACAGTCCGGCACTGATTGTCATGGTTGGTAACCAGGTCATGCAGGTATAGAAGAGTAAGGACTGAAGCCCCCCAAATACAATAATAGCCCAAACTTGCTTGTTTTTTAAGATATTTTCTTTCTCTTGTTTTTTCTCATGTCCTTCTAAGAAATGATTGTGACCATGGTTGGGGAACCAGACCAATAAGGTTAGTAGACAGACCAAGGATAAGCAGAAAATCAAGCCTTTCCAGGATGTTGCCTGAGTAATGGGGACTGAGAGATAGGAAGCAAGAGCAGTGGCAATTCCCATAGTCGTCACATAAATCGTTGTCAGGAAGCTAATCTTTTGTGGGTAGTTTGCCTGAATGACACTAGGAAGAAGCACGTTGAAAATAGCGATACTTGCTCCGATAAGTAAGGTTCCCAGATAAAGCAGAGGGAGATTGAAGATACGAATCACTGAACCGACGGTCAAGACGATAAGACTATAGGTGAAAAGATGCTCGAGTCCAATCTTTTGAGCCAAGCGGCTAGCAAAAGAGGAGAAGAGGGCGAACATCAAGAGAGGAAGACTCGTCAAAATACCAAGCGAGCTGACCTCAACTCCTAAACCTTGGGCGATATCTCCTAAAATAGTTGGTAAGGCAGTAAAAGGAGCTCTTAAGACTGCCCCAATTAAGATGATTCCTAGAATAAAAAAGAGTGATCGTTTTTTCATGTGAACCTCAACAAACTGATTTTGATAACAGCTTATTTTAAGGCTTTTTCCTATAGATGTCAAGATAGAGTGAGGAAATCCACTACTTAGAGAATTGAAATCATTGAAAAAAGAAAGATAGATAGATTTACTAGTTTTTTTCTGCAATTCAAATAAAAATAGGAAAGTCTGGGAATTTGTGATAAAATAGTGAAAGAAAATATTTAGGAGACTATAAGTGATTCAACAAATCGATAATTTAATCGTCTCTATTGTGATTAGTGCTTATAATGAAGAGAAGTACTTACCAGGCTTAATTGAAGATTTAAAAAGACAGACATACAGTAAAGAAAATATTGAAATTCTATTTATTAATGCAATGTCTACTGATAAGACAACCGATATTATTCAGAGATTCATCTCTGAGGATACTGAATTTAGGTCAATTAGATTGTATGATAACCCTAAAAAGAATCAAGCAAGTGGTTTTAATTTAGGGATTAAGAACTCTAATGGAGACGTTGTTTTGAAGATTGATGCGCATTCCAAAGTCACAGAGGATTTTGTGAAGAATAATGTTGAACTCATCAATCAAGGGGAATATGTCTGTGGGGGGCCTAGACCAACGATTGTTGAAGATGAGGGTAAATGGTCAGAAGCTTTACATATTGTTGAAGAAAATATGTTTGGAAGCAGCATCGCAGATTATCGAAACAGCTCTCAAGACAGATATGTTTCTTCTATTTTTCATGGTATGTACCGTCGAGGAGTTTTTGAGCAAGCTGGTTTAGTCGATGAACAACTCGGAAGAACGGAAGATAATGAGCTTCATTATCGTATCAGAAAACACGGATATAAGATAAGATTTAGTCCCAATGTTTTATCTTATCAATATATTCGCCCAACATTTAAAAAGATGCTCCACCAAAAGTATTCAAATGGTCTATGGATTGGATTGACAACTCATGTTAAACCAAGATGCCTATCAATCTTTCATTATGTTCCCTTTGCTTTTGTGTTAAGCATTTTTGTAGGTGCTATGTTACTACCTTTTTCACCATTGTTTTTAGTGCTTCTTTTTGCAGTATATAGTCTACTTGTAACATCTTTGACGATACTTGCTTTATTGAAACATAAAAACGAAGTATTATTGTTAATGCCTGCTATGTTATTTTCAATCCATTTTGCCTATGGGATAGGAACATTGGTTGGGTTAATCAAAGGTTTCAAATGGAAAAAAAGTTACAGCTACGACATTCAATATTTAAGTTGAGAATACTCTCATACCAAAAATTTCTCTGTGTAGGAGGATACCATTCACATGAATAAAAAAATGACAGATTATGTAATTGATCTGGTTGAAGTATTAAATAAACAACAGAAACAAATTTTTTGGGGATTTTTTGATATTGCCAGTATGGTCTTATCAATTATTGTTTCCTATATTCTATTTTATGGATTAATCAATCCAGCCCCGGTAGACTATGTCATTTACACAGGTCTAACCTTCCTTTTCTACCAACTGATGATTGGATTCTGGGGTCTTAATGCTAGTATTAGTCGATACAGCAAGATTACAGATTTCATGAAGATTTTCTTCGGAGTAACCATCAGTAGTATTTTATCTTATATTATTTGCTATGCTTTCTTACCACTCTTTTCTGTCCGCTTTATCGTACTCTTTATCCTATTAACAACCTTCTTGATTCTACTTCCTCGTATTACTTGGCAGTTGATTTACTCAAGACGTAAAAAGGGAAATGGAGAAGGAGAACACCGCCGTACCTTCTTGATTGGTGCCGGAGATGGTGGTGCGCTCTTTATGAACAGTTACCAGCATCCTACCAGTGACCTTGAATTGGTCGGGATTCTGGATAATGACGAAAAGAAAAAAGGTCAAAAGCTTGGAAAAATCCCAGTCTTGGGTTCTTATGATGACCTGCCAGAATTGGCAAAACGCTACAGAGTTGAAAAAGTGATTGTTGCGATTCCGTCTCTAGATCCATCTGAGTATGAACGCATTCTGCAAATGTGTAACCATATCGGCTTGAAATGCTATAAGATGCCTATGATTGAGTCAGTTGTGCAAGGTATTCAGCCTCCAATTGGTGGTTTCCAGAAGATTGATATCACAGACCTTTTGGGACGTAAAGAGATTCGACTAGACGAATCACGTCTGGGTTCTGAAATTACTGGTAAAACAATTCTGGTGACTGGTGCCGGAGGTTCGATTGGATCAGAAATTTGTCGTCAGGTTAGTCGTTTCAATCCTGAACGTGTCATTTTGTTAGGACATGGAGAAAATTCGATTTACCTGATTTACCATGAATTGATTCGTAAGTACCAAGAAATTGACTTTGTTCCTGTCATTGCCGATATTCAAGATTACGAGCGTCTGCTTCAAGTTTTCGAACAATATGAACCAGCTATTGTTTACCATGCTGCAGCTCATAAGCACGTTCCGATGATGGAACGCAATCCCAAAGAAGCCTTCAAGAACAATATCCTTGGAACCTATAATGTTGCCAGAGCAGTTGACGCTGCTAGAGTTCCAAAAATGGTTATGATTTCGACAGATAAGGCCGTTAATCCACCAAACGTAATGGGAGCAACAAAACGTGTTGCTGAGTTGATTGTGACTGGATTTAATCAACGTAGCCAATCAACCTACTGTGCGGTTCGTTTCGGTAATGTACTTGGTAGTCGTGGTAGTGTGATTCCTGTCTTTGAACGTCAGATTGCTGAAGGTGGTCCTGTAACGGTGACAGATTTCCGAATGACTCGTTACTTCATGACCATTCCAGAAGCTAGTCGTTTGGTGATTCATGCGGGTGCTTATGCCAAAGATGGGGAAGTCTTTATCCTTGATATGGGCAAACCTGTACGCATTTACGACTTGGCTAAGAAAATGGTTCTACTCAGTGGTCATACTGAAAATGAAATTCCAATCGTAGAAGTAGGAATTCGCCCAGGTGAAAAACTATATGAAGAATTACTTGTATCAACTGAATTAGTGGACAATCAAGTAATGGACAAGATCTTTGTTGGTAAGGTAAATGTAATGCCTCTTGAAATGATCAATCAGAAGATTGAAGAGTTCCGTACTATGCAGGGTGCTGAATTGAAGAGAGCTATTATTAGCTTTGCTAACGAAACGACACATGTTGACTAACATGAACTGCACTCTTTTAAAGAGTGCAGTTTTTATGTGAGTATTATCCTATGTAGTCGCTTTATTGATTCTCAATTATGGAGAGACTTGTCAATAATGAATATGTGTGATAAACTGATATTAAATAAAAAATATATAGGGAGTCTATTATGATTAACGCTTATAAAAATTTCTTTAAAGGCTATGTTGATTTTGCAGGCCGTTCAACACGTTCCGACTATTGGTGGGTTTTTCTTGGAAATATGATTCTTTGTATTCCTTTCTACTTAGCATACGGGAATGCTCTGGCTAACTTGCGAAACGAGGGTGCTCTTATAACTTTGGGCTTTATCGCTATTATCTATTTTATTTTTGGCCTAGCACTTTTCTTGCCGTCACTTGCTTTGATGGTCCGTCGCCTTCGTGATGCTGGTTTCCACTGGGCGCTCATCTTCGTTGCCTTTATTCCAATGGTTGGAAGTATCGCTCTTTTGGTACTTCTAGCTATGCCGACAAAGGAAACACTATAAGTTCAACTATCTGAAGAATGCTACAAGGACGAAGAATTTTCAGTCTTGTCGAATAATTTGCTAACACTCCCAGGTCTTTTACTAGATTTGGGAGTGTTCTATAACTGTACAGTATCTACTAGTAAAATAAAAAATGGGAGTATCTCATGATTAACGCATATAAGAATTTTTTTAAGGGGTATGCAGAGTTCGCTGGACGTTCAACGCGCTCAGATTACTGGTGGGTTTGGTTAGGAAACTTTATCCTTTCTATTCCTTTCTCGATTATCTATTTATACACTATATTTCTTAGTGCCGTGATGGATTCGATAGACGATTCAGTGAGCGAAGCTACTTTTATGGTGTTGGGCTTAGTTGTTATTATTTATGCAGTTTTCTTCCTAGCAATCTTAGTGCCAACACTAGCTTTGTCAGTTCGTCGTTTGCGTGATGCTGGATTCCACTGGGCCTTTATCTTCCTTCGTTTCGTCCCAATGGGAGGGATTGCCCTTTTGATCTTACACGCTATGCCAACAAAAGAGATTAAGGTAGTAAACTATAGTGAACCTCAAGCAGTTAATGTTGAAGAAGTCATCGAGGTGACACCATTTGAAGATTCTGATAAGAACTAAAAGATTTTAGTTTTACATTTGTATCTTTTTTGAACTTCTTGTATTTTGTTACCAACAAGTTAAAAAGCACTCCAATTTAATTGGAGTGCTTTTCTTTAGATCTTCTATTGTAGTTGAACTAAAATATCTGTTGGTTGATGAGCAACCCAGTCAGGTTGATAGGTCATGAGTTCTTTATCATCGCCAAATCCCCAAGTAACCGCCAGTTTTCGAATGCCTGTTTCTTGGGCACCAATCATATCAAACTTAGTGTCTCCGATAATAACCACTGTTTCTGGGTCTAGATTATGAGTTGTCAATACTTGACGGATAACATCTGCCTTGTGCAGGGCTTGAGGACTTGAACCATAGATTCCATCAAAGAATTGATTGATCTCAAAGTTGCTTGTCATATCAATTGCAGTTGGTGTATTCTTCGTAGTAGTGATATAGAGTGGATATTGTTGAGCTAGTTCAGTTAGCAGGTTTTTGATTTGTGGAAAGAGCTGAGCTTCGTAAACTCCCTTTTCTTTATAGTAGGAACGATAAAGCTGGATAGCTCTTTCAACTTGATCTGCTGGGAGGCAACTAGTGAAACTTGTTTCCAATGGTGGCCCCATAAAGCCACGGATGGTTTTTGCATCTGGACTAGGGACTCCCAGTTGGTCAAAAGTATAGGTGAACCCATTGTGAATACCGATTGAGCTATCTACAAGGGTTCCATCTAGATCAAAAAAGATGGCTGATAGAGATGACATTGATTCTCCTAGTAATTTGAAATTATTCACCGAAGATTTTTTTTTGAAGGCGACGGCCTGTTGGAGTGGCTGCGAGACCACCCTCGGCGGTTTCACGAAAGGCAGTTGGGAGACTAGAGCCCACTTGGTACATGGCATCGATCACTTCATCAACTGGGATTTTTGATTCGATACCAGCTAAAGCCATATCAGCTGCGATGAAGGCAAAGCTGGCTCCCATAGCATTTCGCTTAACACAAGGAACTTCAACCAAACCTGCAACGGGATCGCAGATAAGACCGAGCATATTTTTGATAACGAAGGCGATGGCCTGGCTCGCTTGATAAGGCGTTCCGCCTGCAGCTAGGGTTAGGGCAGCAGCGCTCATGGCTGAAGCTGAACCAACTTCGGCTTGGCAGCCTCCTTCGGCTCCAGAGATAGAAGCGTTGTTCGCAATGACGAGACCAAAAGCGCCCGCAGCAAATAAGAAGTCTAGTTGTTGTTCATGAGTTAGACCCAACTTTTGAATAGCAGCTGTGAGGACTGCGGGAAGACAACCGGCACTACCAGCAGTAGGAGTTGCACAGACCAATCCCATCTTGGCATTGTGTTCATTAACGGCGATAGCGTTACGGGCTGCAGATAGGACAGTGAAGTCTGATAGTGTTTTTCCTTTTTTGATGTAGTGATCGAGTTTGGCTGCATCTCCACCAGTTAAACCACTACGAGATTTCTTTTCGCTGAGACCGAGTTCAACAGAAGCCTTCATGACTTCAAGATTACGTTCCATGAGTAGAAGAACTTCTTCACGTTCACGCCCAGTTAGCTCAAACTCAGTCGAAATCATGAGTTCAGCAACATTTCCTTGAAAGTCTAAGTCGGCTTGTTCGACTAATTCTTTGATAGAGTAAAACATATTTTCTCCTATTGAAAGAAATTGACATTATGCAAATGAGGAATTTTACGAATTTCTTCGATAGATTCTTCACAGTTGCGGCTATCAACTTCGATAATCATAATGGCTTTCTCACCAGCTTTTTCTCGAGTTACATTCATTTGAGCGATGTTAATATTAAAGCGCGATAAGGCCTCTGTCACATGAGCGATCATACCAGGGACATCCTGATGAACGATGATAATGGTAGGGGTGTTCATGTTGAGAGATACGGCAAAGCCATTTAGTTCTGTCACCTGGATGTTACCACCACCGATTGAGATTCCTGTTACACTGATAGTCTTACGATCATTCTTCACAGTGATTTTCGTGGTGTTTGGGTGGGGAGCATTACTATCCTTTTGGATGGTCCATACGATTTTGATACCACGTTTGTGGGCAATTTCCAGACTGTTAGGAATTTCAGGGTCATCTGTATCCATTCCTAAGATTCCAGCGACGAGGGCAAGATCGGTCCCATGTCCGCGATAGGTTTTGGCAAAAGAATTGAAAAGTTGGAACTCGACTTCAGTAGGAGTGTCGTCAAAGATTGATGAAACGATTTTTCCGATACGAACAGCTCCTGCTGTATGACTACTAGATGGACCAATCATAACTGGACCAATGATATCAAAGACAGATTGAAAACGAAGTGATTGCATCTGTTTCCCCTTAAAAAGATTCTTACTTCTATTATATCAAAGATTGGTTTCAAGTGCTTAATTCCGTTCTGAAATCTAAAAAAATGCCAAAAAGCCTTTAATAACGAGGCTTTTGTAACAAAAAAGGCTATTTCTAGGTAAATAAATCACAGTTCTGTAACATTTCTACACAAAATCGTTAACAAATAGTAATAATAGAAGGGTATCATGGTAGTATAAGAAAGAAGGAGAAACTTTTTTAAATGAAATCAAACATTAAAACTAAATTTGCGGGATTAGCAGTAGTACTTGCTTTCCTAGCACCATCATTAACTTTTGCACAAGAATCAAAAACTTACACAGTCAAAGCTGGAGATACTCTCTCAGAAATTGCTGAAACTCACAACACAACAGTTGAAAAATTGGCTAAATTGAACAACATTAAAAACATTCACCTTATCTATGTTGACCAAGTATTGGTTATCGACGGTGAAGCTCCAGCCGCTTCAACTACAACAGAAGCTCCTGTAGCAGAAGTCAAAGAAACTTCAGCAGTTTCTGAGACTGTTGTAGAAGAAACTACATATGAGGCTACTTACAAACCTGTAGCGCCTGTAGTTGAAGAAAGCTATTCAGCTCCAGCTTCAACTGTAAGTGGTTCAGAAGCAGAAGCTAAAGAATGGATCGCCCAAAAAGAATCAGGCGGTAGCTATACAGCTACAAACGGACGTTACATCGGACGTTACCAATTGACAGATTCATACTTGAACGGTGACTATTCAGCAGAAAACCAAGAACGTGTAGCTGACGCTTATGTAGCAGGACGCTATGGTTCATGGACTGAAGCTAAGAACTTCTGGCTTAATAACGGTTGGTACTAAAAAAATAAAAAAAGAGCCTTGAATGGCTCTTTTTGTGTACCTTTTAATGAGAGACAATTTTTAAGTAATAGTGACGGAAGATTTGTTCAGGTTGATGATTTTACAGAATTTTTCCACCCGAATTAGTAAGTTAAACTGTTTAAGTCGCGAATTTTAGTTTAATTATTATGTCTATTAGCCTCTGTCTGAGAACCGGAAGAATTAGAAGATTGATCTCGTGTATCAACGCCATTATCTCCTCCCCTGCTAGCACTATCAGTTGAGTATTGGTCCGTTGCAGGTGCTTGGGAATTAGATATGCTTCCATTTGTTTCTGGATAGCTTTGAATATAGCTACTATCTTCTGAACGGCTGGCTTCTATTCCGGCATCTCTAGTAGTCGTTTCTGTTTGGGTAGTTTTTTCTTCTTCTTTTTTGGTCAAGACTTCAACTTGTTTTTGGAATTTAGAGATTAGTTCTTGAATTGGTTTTATCTTTTCTTCAAGAGCAGCTTGGTCGCTGGCAGAATTAATGTTTTTAATGATGTCTATTATTTTTTGCAAGGAAGTGATGGCTGTCTCAAGTTTTTGTTTATCTTGAAACTGGCTATCAGAATCCTTTATATCTAATTTCAAAGCTTTTTCACTATAATGATTTGTGACTTTATCGGCAGTAGAAGCGAGAAAGTCTGCTAATGTCTTTTTGCCTTCATCAGTAGTTGGTTTTAATTCTTGAATTTTTTTCCAATCTTCTATAATGGTTTCAGAATCAATATTGAAGTCTTTAATAGCGTTTTTTACTTGTTCGACATCTTGTTGATTTTTTTGTTGTTTGATGAGAGCAACGTTCCCTCTCTCTGCTTGGATTTTTTCTTGATGGAGGACTAAGCCTGTCAAAAGTCCAATACCTGCAATAAGTGTAATAATAAAAATAGTATTTTTTGATTTTAGAATATCTTTGTAGTTGTTCACATTAGTCCTACGCACATGGATGATGGTGTATATATGGAATCATGTGCGCATTCCTCCTTATTAAAGTATATCATTTTTAGTTGATTTTAAAAATAAGTTTTTAAAGAGAATAGAGATTTAGGAATGAATTGATTTCTTTTGTATCCTGATTTTCATGTATTGACAGAAGAGGTTGATAGATTGTCAGCATCTTCCTTGTCTTCTATAACCAAGCATGTTATAATGAAAACTGCTCAAACGACCTTCAATCGTGATAGCAAACACGACCTTCAATCGTGAATAAACGAATAGATGGGAGAACTACCATGAGTGATAACTCTAAAACACGTGTTGTCGTGGGGATGAGTGGTGGTGTTGATTCGTCGGTGACGGCTCTTTTGCTCAAGGAGCAGGGCTACGATGTGATCGGTATCTTCATGAAGAACTGGGACGACACAGATGAAAACGGCGTCTGTACGGCGACCGAAGATTACAAGGATGTGGCTGCGGTAGCAGACCAACTTGGCATTCCTTACTACTCTGTAAATTTTGAAAAAGAGTACTGGGACCGCGTTTTTGAGTATTTCCTAGCGGAATACCGTGCAGGACGCACGCCAAATCCAGATGTTATGTGTAACAAGGAAATCAAGTTTAAGGCCTTTTTGGACTATGCTATGACCTTGGGTGCAGACTATGTGGCAACTGGGCACTATGCCCGAGTGTCGCGTGATGAGGATGGCATCGTTCACATGCTTCGTGGCGTGGACAATGGCAAGGATCAGACCTATTTCCTCAGCCAACTTTCACAAGAACAATTACAAAAGACTATGTTCCCATTGGGACATTTGGAAAAGCCTGAAGTTCGCAGACTAGCAGAAGAAGCAGGCCTTGCGACTGCTAAGAAGAAAGATTCGACAGGGATTTGCTTTATTGGAGAAAAGAACTTTAAAGAATTTCTCAGCAACTACTTACCAGCTCAGCCTGGTCGAATGATGACTGTGGATGGTCGCGATATGGGTGAGCATGCCGGTTTGATGTACTATACAATCGGTCAGCGTGGCGGACTCGGTATCGGTGGGCAACACGGCGGTGATAATGCCCCTTGGTTTGTTGTTGGAAAAGACCTGAGCCAGAACATTCTCTATGTAGGTCAAGGCTTCTACCATGATTCGCTTATGTCAACTAGCTTAGAGGCTAGTCAAGTCCACTTTACTCGTGAGATGCCAGAGGAATTTACGCTCGAATGTACGGCTAAATTCCGCTATCGTCAGCCTGACTCTAAAGTGACTGTGCATGTCAAAGGGGATAAGGCAGAGGTCGTTTTCGCGGAACCGCAACGCGCCATTACACCAGGACAGGCAGTTGTCTTTTATGATGGCGAAGAGTGTTTAGGTGGCGGTTTAATTGACAATGCCTACCGTGATGGCAAGGTTTGTCAGTATGTCTAACTGGAGTTAAGTAAAAACGATGAGTTCTCAATTTTTTTATGCATTTATGGCATTTTTCGCTATAATGAACCCAATTTCAAATCTTCCTGCTTACATGGCTTTAGTTGCAGATGATAGTCAAAAAATTTCACGAAAAATTGCTTTTAGGAGTCTTTTGATTGCCTTTGTTATTGTAACTGTTTTTATCTTTTCAGGAGATTTCATTTTTAAAGTATTTGGAATTACAATTGTTTCTTTCAGAATTGCTGGTGGAATATTAGTGGCCGTTATCGGTTATCATATGATTAATGGTAATCATTCACCCAGCTATAAAGGAATGGAGCAGCAAGCAGTAAATTCAGATCCAATGTCTATTGCTATTTCTCCTCTTGCAATGCCACTTTTTGCGGGACCAGGTACAATTACAACTGCTTTAAGTCTGGCTAATGGAGATTTGCAGAATCAACTGATAACCGTAGTTGCTTTTGCTCTACTATGTGTCATCACTTATCTCCTGTTAAGAAGTGCAAAACAAATTGCAGGCTTCTTGGGAGAAAATTTGATGAAAATTATAACGAAAATGATGGGACTTTTACTATTCTCGATAGGAATACAGATGATTATCGTCAGTGTGCAGACCTTGCTCAAACAATGATTTGCATTGACAAAACGATTTGATTTGATAAAATAACTTTAACAATAGTCATGATGGTCAAAGCTCATGGATGTTGTAGGCTTTTTGTTCTGCACTTCTTACGAGTTTTGACTGTTTTTGTGTCGTTTAAAGGAAAGGGAAAAAATGACTCAACAAGACTTTCGGACAAAGGTGGGAAACACTGTTTTTGGTGTTCGTGCAACAGCCTTGATTCTCCAAAATCATAAGCTCCTAGTCACTAAAGATAAGGACCAGTATTACACCATCGGCGGTGCTATTCAAGTCAATGAAAGAACGGAAGATGCCCTAGTCCGCGAAGTGAGGGAAGAACTGGGTGTTAAAGCTCAAGCTGGACAACTAGCTTTCGTGGTTGAAAATCGTTTTGAACAGGAAGGTGTTTTCTATCACAATATCGAGTTTCATTATCTGGTGGACTTACTTGAGGATGCCCCATTGACCATGCAGGAAGATGAGAAAAGGCAACTTTGTGAGTGGATTGACTTGGACAGGCTTGAGGATTTCCAACTAGTTCCAGCCTTTTTAAAAACAGCCCTGCCAGCTTGGAACGGCCAACTAAGACACATTCATTTTGAGGAATAGGAGATAAAATGACTTATAATTTTACGGAAGAATACGATATTATTGTAATCGGTGCGGGACATGCGGGAGTTGAAGCTTCTCTAGCTGCGAGCCGTATGGGTTGCAAGGTCTTGCTTGCGACCATCAACATTGAAATGTTGGCTTTCATGCCATGTAATCCGTCTATTGGTGGTTCTGCCAAGGGGATTGTCGTGCGTGAAGTGGATGCCCTTGGTGGCGAAATGGCTAAGACCATTGACAAGAGTTACATCCAGATGAAGATGCTCAACACTGGGAAGGGACCAGCTGTCCGTGCCCTTCGTGCGCAGGCTGATAAGGAGCTTTACTCTAAAGAGATGCGCAAAACCGTTGAAAACCAAGAGAATCTTACCCTTCGTCAAACCATGATTGATGAGATTTTGGTGGAAGAAGGCAAGGTTGTCGGTGTTCGTACAGCTACCCATCAGGAATATGCTGCCAAGGCTGTTATCGTGACTACAGGGACAGCCCTTCGTGGGGAAATCATCATCGGAGACCTCAAGTACTCGTCAGGTCCTAACCACAGCCTAGCTTCGATTAACCTTGCTGATAATCTCAAGGAACTGGGACTTGAAATCGGTCGTTTCAAGACAGGAACGCCTCCACGTGTCAAGGCTTCCTCTATCAACTATGATGTGACAGAGATTCAGCCAGGGGACGAGGCACCAAATCACTTCTCTTACACTTCACGTGATGAGGATTATGTTAAAGACCAAGTTCCGTGCTGGTTGACCTATACCAATGGTACCAGCCATGAGATTATTCAGAATAACCTCCACCGTGCGCCTATGTTTACAGGTGTGGTTAAGGGAGTGGGACCTCGTTACTGTCCGTCGATTGAGGACAAGATTGTGCGTTTTGCGGACAAGGAACGTCACCAGCTTTTCCTTGAGCCAGAAGGACGCAATACAGAAGAAGTATATGTTCAAGGGCTTTCAACCAGTCTTCCTGAGGATGTGCAACGTGACTTGGTACATTCCATCAAAGGTTTGGAAAATGCAGAGATGATGCGAACTGGTTATGCTATCGAGTATGACATGGTCTTGCCTCACCAATTGCGTGCAACGCTTGAAACCAAGAAAATTTCAGGACTTTTCACAGCTGGTCAGACAAATGGAACGTCAGGTTACGAAGAAGCTGCTGGTCAAGGGATTATTGCTGGTATCAATGCGGCTCTGAAAATCCAAGGTAAGCCTGAGTTGATTTTGAAAAGAAGTGACGGTTATATCGGGGTGATGATTGACGATTTGGTGACAAAGGGAACTATTGAACCCTACCGTCTCTTGACCAGTCGTGCTGAATACCGCCTCATTCTCCGTCATGACAATGCCGATATGCGCTTGACTGAGATGGGACGCGAGATTGGGCTTGTTGATGATGAACGTTGGGCACGCTTTGAAATCAAGAAAAATCAATTTGACAATGAGATGAAGCGCCTAGACAGCATCAAACTCAAGCCGGTCAAGGAAACTAACGCCAAGGTCGAAGCGATGGGCTTCAAACCATTGACTGATGCAGTAACAGCCAAGGAATTCCTTCGTCGTCCTGAAGTCTCTTACCAAGATGTGGTAGCCTTCATCGGACCTGCTGCTGAAGAGTTAAATGACAAGATTATCGAATTGATTGAAACAGAAATCAAGTACGAAGGCTACATTTCAAAAGCCATGGATCAGGTTGCCAAGATGAAACGCATGGAAGAAAAACGGATTCCAGCCAACATCGACTGGGATGACATTGATTCCATTGCGACAGAAGCTCGCCAGAAGTTCAAACTCATCAATCCAGAAACCATCGGCCAAGCAAGTCGTATTTCAGGTGTAAACCCAGCGGATATTTCCATTCTTATGGTGTATCTAGAAGGTAAAAATCGAAGCATTTCTAAAAACTTAGAAAAGAAAGCTGACTAATTACAAAAAGACTGAAATCTCTTTGGGAATTCAGTTTTTTTGATAGAATTTTCCTTGTTTTTCGAATAGAGAGAAAAGGGGGAGAAGGGATGTTAACGATAGAAGAAAAAAATTTTTTAGACACTTTTAAAAAGGCTTCATACCATCGTTTTTATGAGATTGAACGCTTTGTTACCTTGTCTGAAAAATTGAGCGAACGTCCGCCAAAAGCTGACAAGAACTAGACTTTTTGATATACTAGAACAAATTAAAATATAGGAGAGAGCGAATGAACGTATATGGCAGATTAGAAGACGAACCAACTCCAACTTGGATGGGAAGTCAGGATGCTCTGGTAGAAAATGAGGAGCAACTCGAGGTTGAAACCCGCGAACCTGCCCGCTTACCCTTTTTTAATATCCTAATTTTGAGTACCTTAGTAGTACTTGTGTCTGTGATTCTACCCTATTTATTTGGACTGCTAAGTCCAGAACAGGCTCAGGATTTCTATAATGGATGGGCTATGCATCAGAGTGGGGATATCTATTCAGATTATTTTGGGACTAGTGGTCTCCTCTATTACTTTTTACAGTTTTTAACCAAGGGCAGTATTTTGTTTGCAGTCTTTAATTGGTTGGCCTTAGTGGGTGCTGGCTTTTTTCTTTTTCATTCAGCTTATAACCTAACTGAAAAAAACAAGCAATCGCAACAAGTGTTGACGGTCTTTTATGTCCTGGCTAGTGCTTTTAGTTTTGGTGGGGGATATGCAACTATTCTTGCCCTCCCATTCTTGTTCTATGCCTTGAGTTTAGTAACAGCTTATTTGTCAGAACCAAGTCATGACAGAGGTTTCATCCGTATTGGGATTAGCCTAGCTCTAGCATTTTTCTTTGCGCCCTTGGTCACAGCTTTGTATGGATTTTTCTTGTTTTTTGCTGTAATAGCTTTTAATGTTGGTCGCAATAACTTGAATCATGGTCTCTATCAATTTTTTGCAGCGGGCCTTGGTTTTTCAATCTTCTTTTATCCAATCGGCTACTATACAGCTTATAAAGGTAGCTTCGGAAATGCGATTAGCCAAATCCTCTATCCAGTAGATAGTTTGAGCTTTACGTCTAATCCAAGTTTGTTAGACAATCTTCTTTTCTACGGATTGTTAGCAATTGCTCTTGGAGCATTGACGTTGGCATTCGCAGGTCTCTTCCAATCTAAACTATTGAAACAATCAGTCTTATCAATCTCTGCTGCAATAGCTGTTATTTTGGTATTAGTTTTAGAAATTTTCTCTACAGATCTTATCAATGGTAGTCGTATGGTTGAATTGTTACCTTTCTTGTCTATTCTATTGTTAACTCGAATTCGCACGTGGGAATTAGAGGGAGCCAGCCGTCGTAGAAGACGCAGAGAAGAAACGTCACCATGGGGTACTTTTGTAAAAGGAAATGCCTATCTGCCAATTTTAGCTCTCGTTTATCTATTTTTAGCTCCTGTAGTTTCACGATATGTGCTTCATGCAGAACAATATAAAGAGCGCACTAGTATTGAAGCTAAGATTAAAAGTGAAACAAAGGCTACAGATCGTATCTATGTATGGGATAATCTGACAAGTAGTTATAAGGCTAGTGAGCGTTTAGCAGCAAGTCAGTTGCTATCTCCTAGATTGCATACAGGACTTGATGCAAATCGTACTAAGCTTGTAAATGATCTTCGAGATAATCAACCAAAGATGATTGTAGTGAATACAAAAACATCTCTTTGGACAGAAGTTGAGCAGCTTTTAGCTGAAAATTATCAAGCCGTTCCAAGTGAATACAAAGATTTCAAACTATACAAATTAAAATAAAAATTATCAATATCTTGTGTTATTTTAAAAAAATTTTATTTTTTTACACAAGATATTGATTTTTATTTTTTTAGTGATATAATACTTTTTAGAATCAATATTATATTTAAGAAAAGGGTATGGATATGATTGTATTGGAAGAGAAGACTGTCCCTGATCCAACTTTATTCGTTGAAAAGCGTGACGGTAGACGTGTCATTTTTGATGTAGATAAGATTGACAAAGCGCTTCATAAGGCTGCGGAAAAGGTTATGGATGTAACTCCTTTGGTCGAAAAGCGACTTAGTACCCTCGTTGAACGTATCGTTGACGAGATTCATAGCCGTTTCCCACAAGGTGTAAAAATCTATGAAATTCAAAACATCGTAGAACACGAGTTGTTGGAAGCTAAAGAATATGCCTTGGCCGAGGAGTATATTACCTATCGAACACAAAGGGATTTTGAGCGCTCAAAAGCGACAGACATCAACTTTAGCATTCATAAACTTCTCAACAAAGATCAGGCAGTTGTCAATGAAAATGCCAATAAAGACAGTGATGTCTTTAACACCCAGCGTGATTTGACGGCAGGGATTGTTGGAAAATCCATCGGACTTCAAATGCTTCCTAAGCATGTGGCAAATGCCCACCAAAAAGGGGATATCCACTATCACGATTTGGACTACAGCCCCTACACTCCTATGACCAACTGTTGTTTGATTGATTTTAAGGGTATGTTGGAAAATGGTTTTAAGATTGGGAATGCTGAGGTAGAAAGTCCGAAATCTATCCAAACTGCGACGGCGCAAATTTCACAAATCATCGCAAACGTCGCATCTAGTCAGTATGGGGGATGTTCAGCAGACCGTATTGATGAAGTTTTGGCTCCTTATGCAGAGAAAAATTATCAAAAACAACTTAAAGATGCAGAGGAGTGGGTCCTACCTGATAAGCGCGAAGAATACGCATGGAAGAAAACTCAAAAAGACATCTATGATGCCATGCAATCTCTAGAGTATGAAATCAATACTCTCTTCACTTCAAATGGTCAAACACCCTTTACTTCTCTTGGTTTCGGTCTAGGAACCAATCGTTTTGAACGTGAAATTCAAAAGGCAATCTTGAACATTCGGATCAAGGGGCTTGGTTCAGAACACCGTACAGCCATCTTCCCGAAACTTATCTTTACTCTTAAAAGAGGACTTAACTTAGAGGCAGGCTCTCCTAACTACGACATTAAACAATTGGCTCTCGAGTGTGCAACCAAGCGCATGTACCCAGATGTCTTGTCTTACGATAAGATTGTCGAGTTGACAGGTTCTTTCAAGGTTCCGATGGGATGTCGTTCTTTCCTCCAAGGTTGGAAGGATGAAAATGGAGTAGAAGTCAACTCAGGTCGTATGAACCTAGGTGTGGTAACGGTCAATCTTCCTCGGATTGCCCTTGAATCTGAAGGCGACATGAATAAGTTCTGGGAAATCTTCAATGAGCGGATGAATATCGCAGAAGATGCACTGGTCTATCGTGTAGAGCGGACCAAGGAAGCAACTCCAGCTAATGCTCCTATCCTTTATCAATACGGAGCTTTTGGACGCCGCCTTGGTAAGGAAGAAAGTGTTGACGAACTCTTTAAGAATCGCCGTGCTACTGTTTCGCTTGGCTACATTGGACTCTATGAAGTAGCGACAGTATTCTTTGGCAACAATTGGGAAACCAATCCAGAAGCCAAAGAATTCACCCTTGATATCATTAGAGACATGAAACATCGAGTAGAAGAATGGTCAGACCAATATGGCTATCACTTCTCAATCTACTCAACTCCATCTGAAAGTTTAACAGACCGCTTCTGTCGCCTGGATACAGAGAAATTTGGTTCTATTCCAGACATTACTGATAAAGAATACTACACAAATTCCTTCCATTATGATGTCCGAAAAAATCCAACTCCTTTTGAAAAATTGGACTTCGAGAAGGTTTATCCAGAAGCGGGTGCATCAGGTGGATTTATCCACTACTGTGAGTACCCAGTTCTTCAACAAAATCCAAAGGCCTTGGAAGCTGTTTGGGATTATGCTTATGATCGTGTAGGTTATCTAGGGACTAATACTCCGATTGATCGTTGCTACAAGTGCGATTTTGAAGGAGACTTTAATCCAACCGAGAGAGGTTTTGCCTGTCCTAACTGTGGCAATAGTGATCCTAAAACAGTCGATGTTGTTAAACGGACTTGTGGCTATCTTGGAAATCCGCAAGCGCGTCCGATGGTGAATGGACGTCACAAGGAAATTGCTGCGCGTGTTAAACACATGAACGGTTCTACTATTAAAACAGCAGGGCATGAAGTAACAAATTAGAAAGAGATAGCATGGGAAAATATCAATTAGACGATAAGGGTAAGGCCTTGGTTCAACGATTCCACGAAAAGCATTCAAAGGGTGGAGTCAATAAAAAAGATCGAGTAGCCAGCCTTAGAGAACAATTTTTAAATAAGAACAAGAAAAAGTGAGAGTCCCCTCTCACTTTTCTCATAGCGGGAGGAGTACATGGGATTACGCAGACCAACATTGGCAGATAAAGGAACCATTCTAAACATGATGGCAGAGTTTGAACAGACTCAATCAGCCCACGATGGTGGATTTTGGGATGCTGAGAACTTTGATTATGAGAATTGGCTAGAAACTAACCTTAATAAAGAAATGGGAATAAACTTGCCTGAAAATCGCGTTCCATCAATTCAGTTCGTATTGTTTGATGAATCAGATCATGCTTTAGGTTTTTTAAATTTACGGTTGAGACTAAATGAGGGATTGCTGAATTATGCTGGCCATATCGGCTATTCCATCCGCCCTTCTGAAAGGGGAAAAGGTTATGCTAAGGAAGCTCTCCATCAAGGTCTTCAAGTAGCTAAGGAGAAAAACATTCATCGTGCTTTGGTGACTTGTAGCACAGAAAATCCTGCCAGCCGAGCTGTTATCTTAGCTAATGGTGGGAAGTTAGAGGATGTTCGAAATGGGACGGAGCGCTATTGGATAGAGTTGGAGTAGAAAGTATGACATGGAATACACCAAAACCAGGCGAGTGGAAGAGTGAGGAGCTTAGTCAGGGACGTATTATTGATTATAAGGCTTTTAACTTTGTGGATGGCGAAGGGGTGCGCAATTCGCTTTATGTAGCAGGATGTATGTTTCACTGTGAAGGTTGCTACAATGTAGCGACCTGGTCATTTAATGCCGGGATTCCTTATACACCAGAGTTGGAAGAACAGATTATGGCAGATCTTGCCCGGCCTTATGTCCAAGGTTTGACCCTACTCGGTGGAGAGCCATTCCTGAATACTGGAATTCTTTTGCCTCTCGTTAAACGCATTCGGAAAGAATTGCCAGAAAAAGACATCTGGTCTTGGACAGGCTACACCTGGGAAGAAATGATGTTAGAGACGCCTGATAAATTAGAACTTTTATCCCTGATTGATATCCTCGTCGATGGCCGCTATGATAAGAGCAAACGCAACCTTATGTTGCAGTTCCGTGGCTCTTCTAACCAACGAATCATCGATGTACAAAAGTCTCTTCAAAGTGGAAAGGTAGTCATTTGGGACAAGCTTAACGATGGAAAAGAAAGCTATGAACAGGTGAAGAGAGAATGAAGAAAAAAGACTTAATAGAACAACTAGTCTCAGAGATAGAAACTGGAAAAGTAAAAACGCTAGGTATCTACGGCCATGGAGCTTCAGGAAAATCAACTTTTGCTCAAGAATTGTACCAAGAACTTGATTCCCAAAAGGTAAATTTACTAGAGACAGATCCCTACATTACTTCGGGACGACATTTAGTGGTACCTAAAGAGACACCAGACCAAAAAGTGACAGCATGTTTACCGGTAGCGCATGAGCTGGCAAGTTTACAAAGAGATATTCTTGCTCTGCAAGCGGGTATGGACATCTTAACAATTGAGGAACCCTGGAAGGCTAGTGAGATTTTATCTGGAGAAAAAACGATTTTGATTGTCGAAGGGATGTCTGTTGGTTTTTTACCCAAGGAACTTTTTGACAAAACCATTTGTTTCTACACAGATGAGGAGACCGAATTAAAGAGACGTCTAGCTCGAGATACGACTGTGAGGAAAAGCGAAGCCTCGTTTGTTCGTGAGACTCATCAAATCAGACGCGGACAATATCGCCGTTATTATCAAGAAACAGAAAAAGAGGCGGATGTGTTAATTAACCAATCTCAAAATCAGTTTCAAATAGAAAATGACTATTAAAGAACTATTTAAATAGGAAAAGATATATATAAATTGAGAATAGATTGTCTTTTTTGTTTCAGAAATGTACGAAAACAGTTTCATCTAAAAAATTTAAAAAATCCTGTCAAATCCCTTGCAATCGCAGGGGCTTTGTGTTATTCTATTATGGTGCTGTAAATTACAGCCTTAGCTTTGATGCAAGAGGTTGCGACACGCTCGGTTGCATTGCCACGCAACGCGCGTCGGTTTTCTTGTGGAGCTAGCCTATTATCTTAAATAGACGAAAAGGAGAAAAAGATGGCAAACAAAAAAATCCGTATCCGTTTGAAAGCTTACGAACACCGTACGCTTGACACAGCGGCTGCAAAAATCGTAGAATCAGCTACTCGTACAGGTGCACAAGTTGCGGGTCCAATCCCACTTCCAACTGAGCGTAGCCTCTACACAATCATTCGTGCGACTCACAAATATAAAGATTCTCGCGAACAATTCGAAATGCGTACACACAAACGTTTGATCGACATCATCAACCCAACTCAAAAAACAGTTGACGCTTTGATGAAATTGGATCTTCCAAGTGGTGTAAACGTAGAAATCAAACTTTAATTTAAAGCTTGATACCTTGAGCATAAAAAACGCTCGTTAAAAACTTTTTGAATAAAAAATATAGAAAAGGAACTATTTTCTCATGACAAAAGGAATCTTAGGGAAAAAAGTGGGAATGACTCAAATCTTCACTGAAGCTGGCGAATTGATCCCTGTAACAGTTATCGAAGCAACTCCAAACGTTGTTCTTCAAGTTAAAACTGTTGAAACAGATGGTTACAACGCTATCCAAGTTGGTTTCGATGACAAACGCGAAGTATTGAGCAACAAACCTGCTAAAGGACATGTAGCAAAAGCTAACACGGCTCCTAAGCGCTTCATTCGTGAATTCAAAAACGTTGAAGGCTTGGAAGTTGGTGCTGAAATCACAGTTGAAACTTTCGCAGCTGGAGACATTGTTGATGTAACTGGTACATCTAAAGGTAAAGGTTTCCAAGGTGTTATCAAACGCCACGGACAATCACGTGGACCTATGGCTCACGGTTCTCGTTACCACCGTCGTCCAGGTTCTATGGGACCTGTTGCACCTAACCGCGTATTCAAAGGTAAAAACCTTGCAGGACGTATGGGTGGCGACCGTGTAACAATTCAAAATCTTGAAGTTGTACAAGTTGTTCCAGAAAAGAACGTTATCCTTATCAAAGGTAACGTACCAGGTGCTAAGAAATCTCTTATCACTATCAAGTCAGCAGTTAAAGCTGGTAAATAATAAGGAAAGGGGAATACAGTCAAAATGGCAAATGTAACATTATTCGACCAAACTGGTAAACAAGCGGGCGAAGTTGTTCTTAACGATGCAATCTTTGGTATCGAACCAAACCAATCTGTTGTGTTTGATGTGATCATCAGCCAACGCGCTAGCCTTCGTCAAGGAACTCACGCAGTTAAAAACCGCTCAGCTGTTTCAGGTGGCGGACGCAAACCATGGCGTCAAAAAGGAACTGGACGTGCTCGTCAAGGTTCTATCCGCTCTCCACAATGGCGTGGTGGTGGAATCGTCTTCGGACCAACTCCACGTAGCTATGCGTACAAACTTCCTCAAAAAGTTCGTCGCCTTGCGCTTAAATCTGTTTACTCAGAAAAAGTTGCTGAAAACAAATTTGTAGCCGTTGATTCTCTTGAATTTACAGCTCCAAAAACTGCTGAATTTGCAAAAGTTCTTGCAGCTTTGAGCATCGATTCTAAAGTCCTTGTTATTCTTGAAGAAGGAAACGAATTCGCAGCTCTCTCAGCTCGTAACCTTCCAAACGTGAAAGTTGCGACTGCTACAACTGCAAGTGTTCTTGACATCGCAAATAGTGACAAACTTCTTGTTACTCAAGCAGCTATCTCTAAAATCGAGGAGGTTCTTGCATAATGAATTTGTATGATGTTATCAAAAAACCTGTTATCACTGAAAGCTCAATGGCTCAACTTGAAGCAGGAAAATATGTATTTGAAGTTGACACTCGTGCACACAAACTTTTGATCAAGCAAGCTGTTGAAGCTGCTTTTGAAGGTGTTAAAGTTGCAAATGTTAACACAATCAACGTAAAACCTAAAGCTAAACGTGTTGGACGTTACACTGGTTTTACTAACAAAACTAAAAAAGCTATCATCACTCTTACAGCTGATTCAAAAGCAATCGAGTTGTTTGCTGCTGAAGCTGAATAATCTAAGGAGGAAATATCGTGGGAATTCGTGTTTATAAACCAACAACAAACGGTCGCCGTAATATGACTTCTTTGGATTTCGCTGAAATCACAACAAGCACACCAGAAAAAACTTTGCTTGTTGCTTTGAAGAATAAGGCTGGTCGTAACAACAACGGTCGTATCACTGTTCGTCACCAAGGTGGTGGACACAAACGTTTCTACCGTTTGGTTGACTTCAAACGTAACAAAGACAACGTTGAAGCAGTTGTTAAAACTATCGAGTACGATCCAAACCGTTCTGCAAACATTGCTCTTGTACACTACACTGACGGTGTGAAAGCTTACATCATCGCTCCAAAAGGTCTTGAAGTTGGTCAACGTATCGTTTCAGGTCCTGAAGCAGATATCAAAGTCGGAAACGCTCTTCCGCTTGCTAACATCCCAGTTGGTACTTTAATCCACAACATCGAATTGAAACCAGGTCGTGGTGGAGAATTGGTACGTGCTGCTGGAGCTTCTGCTCAAGTTTTGGGTCAAGAAGGTAAATACGTTCTTGTTCGTCTTCAATCAGGTGAAGTTCGTATGATTCTTGGAACTTGTCGTGCAACAGTTGGTGTTGTCGGAAACGAACAACATGGGCTTGTAAACCTTGGTAAAGCAGGACGTAGCCGTTGGAAAGGTATCCGCCCAACAGTTCGTGGTTCTGTAATGAACCCTAACGATCACCCACACGGTGGTGGTGAAGGTAAAGCACCAGTTGGTCGTAAAGCGCCATCAACTCCATGGGGCAAACCTGCTCTTGGTCTTAAAACTCGTAACAAGAAAGCGAAATCTGACAAACTTATCGTTCGTCGTCGCAACGAGAAATAATTTTAAACTAGTCGCTTAAGTGCTAGATAATCCGCCAGCTCGGTAGCGCTCCTCGTGAGCGCAAGCCGCTGTGGTACTATATTTAAAGGAGAAAATATTAAAATGGGACGCAGTCTTAAAAAAGGACCTTTCGTCGATGAGCATTTGATGAAAAAAGTTGAAGCTCAGGCTAACGACGAAAAGAAAAAAGTTATCAAAACTTGGTCACGTCGTTCAACGATTTTCCCAAGTTTCATTGGTTACACTATCGCAGTTTATGATGGACGTAAACACGTACCTGTTTACATCCAAGAAGACATGGTAGGTCACAAGCTTGGTGAATTTGCACCAACTCGTACTTACAAAGGTCACGCCGCAGACGACAAGAAGACACGTAGAAAATAAGGAGAACATAAATGGCAGAAATTACTTCAGCTAAAGCAATGGCTCGCACAGTACGTGTTTCACCTCGTAAATCACGTCTTGTTCTTGACAACATCCGTGGTAAAAGCGTAGCCGATGCAATCGCAATTTTGACATTCACTCCAAACAAAGCTGCTGAAATCATCTTGAAAGTTTTGAACTCAGCTGTAGCTAACGCTGAAAACAACTTTGGTTTGGATAAAGCTAACTTGGTAGTATCTGAAGCATTCGCAAACGAAGGACCAACTATGAAACGTTTCCGTCCACGTGCGAAAGGTTCAGCTTCACCAATCAACAAACGTACAGCTCACATCACTGTAGCTGTTGCAGAAAAATAAGGAGGTAAAATCGTGGGTCAAAAAGTACATCCAATTGGTATGCGTGTCGGCATCATCCGTGATTGGGATGCCAAATGGTATGCTGAAAAAGAATACGCGGATTACCTTCATGAAGATCTTGCAATCCGTAAATTCGTTCAAAAAGAACTTGCTGACGCAGCAGTTTCAACTATTGAAATCGAACGCGCAGTAAACAAAGTTAACGTTTCACTTCACACTGCTAAACCAGGTATGGTTATCGGTAAAGGTGGTGCTAACGTTGATGCACTTCGTGCTAAACTTAACAAATTGACTGGAAAACAAGTACACATCAACATCATCGAAATCAAACAACCTGATTTGGATGCTCACCTTGTTGGTGAAGGAATTGCTCGTCAATTGGAGCAACGTGTTGCTTTCCGTCGTGCACAAAAACAAGCAATCCAACGTGCTATGCGTGCTGGAGCTAAAGGAATTAAAACTCAAGTATCAGGTCGTTTGAACGGTGCAGATATCGCCCGTGCAGAAGGATACTCTGAAGGTACAGTTCCACTTCACACACTTCGCGCAGATATCGATTACGCTTGGGAAGAAGCAGATACTACATACGGTAAACTTGGTGTTAAAGTATGGATCTACCGTGGTGAAGTTCTTCCAGCTCGTAAAAACACTAAAGGAGGTAAATAACCAATGTTAGTACCTAAACGTGTTAAACACCGTCGTGAATTCCGTGGTAAAATGCGCGGTGAAGCTAAAGGTGGAAAAGAAGTAGCATTCGGTGAATACGGTCTTCAAGCTACAACTAGCCACTGGATCACTAACCGCCAAATCGAAGCTGCTCGTATCGCCATGACTCGTTACATGAAACGTGGTGGTAAAGTTTGGATTAAAATCTTCCCACACAAATCATACACAGCTAAAGCTATCGGGGTTCGTATGGGATCTGGTAAAGGGGCACCTGAAGGTTGGGTAGCACCAGTTAAACGTGGTAAAGTAATGTTCGAAGTTGCTGGTGTATCTGAAGAGATCGCTCGCGAAGCGCTTCGTCTTGCAAGCCACAAATTGCCAGTTAAATGTAAATTCGTAAAACGTGAAGCAGAATAAGGAGAAGGCATGAAACTTAATGAAGTAAAAGAATTTGTTAAAGAACTTCGTGGTCTTTCTCAAGAAGAACTCGCGAAGCGCGAAAACGAATTGAAAAAAGAATTGTTTGAACTTCGTTTCCAAGCTGCTACTGGTCAATTAGAACAAACAGCTCGCTTGAAAGAAGTTAAAAAACAAATCGCTCGTATCAAAACAGTTCAATCTGAAGCGAAATAATAGACTAGGGAAGGAGAAATTTCAATGGAACGCAATAATCGTAAAGTTCTTGTTGGACGTGTTGTATCTGACAAAATGGACAAGACAATCACAGTTGTAGTTGAAACAAAACGTAACCACCCAGTCTATGGTAAACGTATTAACTACTCTAAAAAATACAAAGCACATGATGAAAACAATGTTGCCAAAGAAGGCGATATCGTACGTATCATGGAAACTCGCCCGCTTTCAGCTACAAAACGTTTCCGTCTTGTAGAAGTTGTTGAAGAAGCGGTTATCATCTAATCAAGCCTGAAAGGAGAAAACTGAAATGATTCAAACAGAAACTCGTTTGAAAGTCGCAGACAACAGCGGTGCACGCGAAATCTTGACTATCAAAGTTCTTGGTGGTTCTAAACGTAAATTTGCGAACATCGGTGATGTTATTGTGGCATCTGTAAAACAAGCTACTCCTGGTGGTGCGGTTAAAAAAGGTGACGTTGTTAAAGCAGTTATCGTTCGTACTAAATCAGGTGCTCGTCGTGCTGATGGTTCATACATCAAATTTGACGAAAACGCAGCAGTTATCATCCGTGACGACAAAACTCCTCGCGGAACACGTATCTTTGGCCCAGTTGCACGTGAATTGCGTGAAGGTGGCTTCATGAAGATCGTGTCACTTGCTCCAGAAGTACTTTAATCAATAAAAACAAACACAGTCCCCTGGCCTAGCCAGGGTGCCCATTGGGCGTAAGAATAAAAGGAGAAAAAAATGTTTGTAAAAAAAGGCGACAAAGTTCGCGTAATCGCTGGTAAAGATAAGGGAACAGAAGCTGTTGTCCTTACTGCCCTTCCAAAAGTAAACAAAGTTATCGTTGAAGGTGTTAACATCATTAAGAAACACCAACGTCCAACTAACGAACTTCCTCAAGGTGGTATCATCGAGAAGGAAGCAGCTATTCACGTATCAAACGTTCAAGTTTTGGACAAAAATGGTGTAGCTGGTCGTGTTGGTTACAAATTTGTAGACGGTAAAAAAGTTCGCTACAACAAAAAATCAGGCGAAGTGCTTGATTAATCACGAAGGAAAGGAGAAGTATAATGGCAAATCGTTTAAAAGAAAAATATCTTAATGAAGTAGTTCCTGCTTTGACAGAACAATTCAACTACTCATCAGTGATGGCTGTGCCTAAAGTAGATAAGATCGTTTTGAACATGGGTGTTGGTGAAGCTGTATCAAACGCTAAAAGCCTTGAAAAAGCTGCTGAAGAATTGGCACTTATCTCAGGTCAAAAACCACTTATCACTAAAGCTAAAAAATCAATCGCCGGCTTCCGTCTTCGTGAAGGTGTAGCGATTGGTGCAAAAGTTACCCTTCGTGGTGAACGTATGTACGAATTCTTGGATAAATTGGTTTCAGTATCACTTCCACGTGTGCGTGACTTCCACGGTGTTCCAACAAAATCATTTGATGGACGCGGAAACTACACACTTGGTGTGAAAGAACAATTGATCTTCCCAGAAATCAACTTTGATGACGTTGACAAAACTCGTGGTCTTGACATCGTTATCGTAACTACTGCTAACACTGACGAAGAGTCACGTGCATTGCTTACAGGCCTTGGAATGCCTTTTGCAAAATAATATAGGAGGTATAACTAATGGCTAAAAAATCTATGATTGCTAAGAACAAACGCCCAGCGAAGTTCTCTACTCAAGCATACACTCGCTGTGAACGTTGTGGACGTCCACACTCAGTTTACCGCAAGTTTAAACTTTGCCGTGTTTGCTTCCGTGAATTGGCATATAAAGGTCAAATCCCTGGTGTAACAAAAGCATCTTGGTAATAGCATGATACAAAGAGCGTAACAACCACAGCAAAAATAGGAGATTTGGTGTAGGAGCGATGCTCCAAGACAAGTCTATCTTTTTTGCCCAGGTTGTAGCTCGTGTTCAAATGAGAGTTATCTTGTTTGAATGTGTCAATACTATCTGAGCCTAGCTCAATCATTAACTAGCAAGTGCAACTTGCAAACTACTAGTAAGAGGAGAAAAATAAAATGGTTATGACTGACCCAATTGCAGACTTCCTAACTCGTATTCGTAACGCTAACCAAGCAAAACACGAAGTACTTGAAGTACCTGCATCAAACATCAAAAAAGGGATTGCTGAAATCCTTAAACGCGAAGGTTTTGTTAAGAACGTAGAAATCATCGAAGATGACAAACAAGGTATCATCCGTGTATTCTTGAAATACGGAACTAACGGTGAACGAGTTATCACTAACTTAAAACGCGTTTCTAAACCAGGACTTCGTGTTTACAAAAAACGTGAAGATCTTCCGAAAGTACTTAACGGACTTGGAATTGCTATTCTTTCAACTTCTGAAGGTTTGCTTACTGATAAAGAAGCACGCCAAAAGAACGTTGGTGGAGAAGTTATCGCTTACGTTTGGTAATTGATGATGTGAGAGCGTTAAAAGAATGCAGTGAAAATAGGAAGTTTGTAGCAGGAGCGATGCTCCAAGACAAACTTATCTTTTTCGCCAAATTCTTAGCTCGAACTCAAATCAAGATACAAAGTTCTTAGAGCGTGTTCAGTTTAGCTCTTTGAACTAAATAAGTATCTTAACCCCGTGAAAACTGGCCTTCAAAGGCCTGACAATTTAACAGGAGAATAAAAACATGTCACGTATTGGTAATAAAGTTATCGTGTTGCCTGCTGGTGTTGAAATCACTAACAATGACAACGTTGTAACTGTAAAAGGCCCTAAAGGAGAACTTACTCGTGAGTTCTCGAAAGATATTGAAATCCGTGTGGAAGGTACTGAAGTAACTCTTCACCGTCCAAACGATTCAAAAGAAATGAAAACTATCCACGGAACTACTCGTGCGCTTTTGAACAACATGGTTATTGGTGTTTCAGAAGGATTCAAGAAAGAACTTGAAATGCGTGGGGTTGGTTACCGTGCACAACTTCAAGGATCAAAACTTATTTTGGCTGTAGGTAAATCTCACCCAGACGAAGTTGAAGCTCCGGAAGGAATTAGTTTTGAACTTCCAAACCCAACAACAATCGTTGTTAGCGGAATTTCAAAAGAAGTAGTTGGTCAAACAGCTGCTTACGTACGTAGCCTTCGTTCACCAGAACCTTACAAAGGTAAAGGTATCCGTTACGTTGGCGAATATGTTCGTCTTAAAGAAGGTAAAACTGGTAAATAATGTTGAGTGGTTGATTATCAACCACCAACCTCATTACCAACTTTGTGCATAGCACACGATTTAAAATTAAAGAGGTGAAAACTGTGATTTCTAAACCAGATAAAAACAAACTCCGCCAAAAACGCCACCGTCGCGTACGCGGAAAACTCTCTGGAACTGCTGATCGCCCACGTTTGAACGTATTCCGTTCTAATACAGGCATCTACGCTCAAGTGATTGATGACGTAGCGGGTGTAACGCTCGCAAGTGCTTCAACTCTTGACAAAGAAGTTTCAAAAGGAACTAAAACTGAACAAGCCGTTGCTGTCGGTAAACTCGTTGCAGAACGTGCAAGTGCTAAAGGTATTTCAGAAGTGGTGTTCGACCGCGGTGGATATCTATATCACGGACGTGTGAAAGCTTTGGCTGATGCAGCTCGTGAAAACGGATTGAAATTCTAATAGGAGGACACTAGAAAATGGCATTTAAAGACAATGCAGTAGAACTTGAAGAACGCGTAGTTGCTGTTAACCGTGTTACAAAAGTTGTTAAAGGTGGACGTCGTCTTCGTTTCGCAGCTCTTGTAGTAGTTGGTGACCGCAATGGTCGTGTAGGATTTGGTACTGGTAAAGCTCAAGAAGTTCCAGAAGCAATCCGCAAAGCAGTAGAAGATGCTAAGAAAAACTTGATCGAAGTTCCTATGGTCGGAACAACAATTCCACATGAAGTTCTTTCAGAATTCGGTGGAGCTAAAGTATTGTTGAAACCTGCTGTAGAAGGTTCTGGAGTTGCCGCAGGTGGTGCAGTTCGTGCCGTTGTGGAATTGGCAGGTGTGGCAGATATTACATCTAAATCACTTGGTTCTAACACTCCAATCAACATTGTTCGCGCAACTGTTGAAGGTTTGAAACAATTGAAACGCGCTGAAGAAGTTGCTGCTCTTCGTGGTATTTCAGTTTCTGATTTGGTATAAGAAAGGGGATAAAATGGCTCAAATTAAAATTACTTTGACTAAGTCTCCAATCGGACGTATTCCATCACAACGTAAAACTGTTGTAGCACTTGGACTTGGCAAATTGAACAGCTCTGTTATTAAAGAAGATAACGCTGCAATCCGTGGTATGATCACTGCAGTATCTCACTTGGTAACAGTTGAAGAAGTAAACTAATAAAATTTTAGGGGATGTGCAATAGACCATCCCCTAAAACTAGATATAGTCATCTTAGATGACTTTGTATAGGCGAGTTGATAGGAGAGACAACCTTTTCTCTCTTATCGGCGCTAGCATTTTACAAAAGAGGAGAAAATATATAATGAAACTTCATGAATTGAAACCTGCAGAAGGTTCTCGTAAAACTCGTAACCGTGTTGGTCGTGGTACTTCATCAGGTAACGGTAAAACATCTGGTCGCGGTCAAAAAGGTCAAAAAGCTCGTAGCGGTGGCGGAGTACGCCTTGGTTTTGAAGGTGGACAAACTCCATTGTTCCGTCGTCTTCCAAAACGTGGATTTACTAACATCAACGCTAAAGAATATGCAATTGTTAACCTTGACCAATTGAACATCTTTGAAGATGGTGCAGAAGTAACTCCAGTTGTGCTTATCGAAGCAGGAATTGTTAAAGCTGAAAAATCAGGTATCAAGATTCTTGGTAACGGAGAGTTGACTAAGAAGTTGACTGTTAAAGCTGCTAAATTCTCTAAATCAGCTGAAGAAGCTATCACTGCTAAAGGTGGTTCAGTTGAAGTCATCTAAGTGAGGTGACCTATGTTTTTTAAATTATTGAGAGAAGCACTCAAAGTTAAGCAAGTTCGATCAAAAATTTTATTCACAATTTTTATCGTATTTGTTTTTCGTATAGGTACTAGTATCACTGTACCGTGGGTAAACGCAAATAGCTTGAACGCTTTGAGTGGGCTATCCTTTTTAAATATGTTGAGCTTGGTGTCAGGAAATGCCATGAAAAACTTTTCAGTTTTTGCTCTTGGAGTTAGTCCTTACATTACAGCCTCAATCGTCGTCCAACTCTTGCAAATGGATTTATTACCCAAGTTTGTAGAGTGGGGGAAACAAGGGGAAGTTGGTCGTAGAAAGTTAAACCAAGCGACTCGATACATTGCACTAGTGCTTGCATTTGTCCAATCAGTCGGGATTACTGCTGGTTTTAATGCTCTATCTGGAGCTAAACTTTTAACTGTACCACTTACGCCACAGATTTTCCTTGTGATTGGAGTCATCTTAACAGCGGGAAGTATGATTGTAACCTGGTTGGGAGAACAAATTACAGATAAAGGATATGGGAATGGTGTTTCAATGATCATCTTTGCAGGGATTGTTGCTTCAATTCCTGATATGATTAAAGGCATCTATGTGGATTACTTTGTCAATGTACCAAGCAGTCGTTTGACATCGTCTCTTATTTTCGTTGCCATCTTAATCGTTGCTGTTTTGTTGATTGTTTACTTTACAACTTACGTTGAACAAGCTAAGTACAAGATACCAATTCAGTATACAAAGGTAGCTCAAGGTGCACCATCAAGTTCCTATCTTCCTTTGAAGATTAACCCTGCTGGGGTTATCCCTGTTATCTTTGCCAGCTCAATTACAGCAGCGCCGGCAGCAATCTTACAATTCGTAAGTGCATCTGGTCTTAACTGGGAGTGGGTAAAAACAGCTCAAGAGTTGGTATCTACATCAACTCCTTCAGGTGTTGCTTTGTATGCTCTGTTGATTATTCTCTTTACATTCTTCTATACATTTGTACAGATTAATCCAGAGAAAGCTGCAGAGAATTTACAAAAGAGTGGAGCTTATATCCATGGTGTCCGTCCAGGTAAAGGGACAGAAGAGTACATGTCAAAACTTCTTCGTCGTCTCGCTACTGTCGGATCTCTCTTCCTAGGTGTTATTTCTATCTTACCTATCGTAGCTAAAGATTTATTTGGTCTTTCAGAAGTTGTTGCTTTCGGGGGAACAAGTTTGCTAATCATTATCTCTACAGGCATTGAAGGAATTAAACAATTGGAAGGATATCTATTGAAACGTAAATATGTTGGTTTCTTAGATACAACAGAATAATTGTAATAGAAAATAAAATTCACTATTGCTCAGAGAGTGGAGTGTAAAAATCAAAGACATTGTCAGATTTTTATCTCCTCTCTTCTATTTTGTTTTTAAATAGGAGTTGAAATGAATTTTTGCTTCTATTTAAAAATAAAAAAGGAGTATGAATCATGAATCTTTTGATTATGGGTTTACCTGGTGCAGGTAAGGGGACACAAGCGGCGAAAATCGTTGAACAATTTCACGTTGCCCACATCTCAACAGGTGATATGTTCCGTGCGGCAATGGCTAACCAAACTGAAATGGGTGTGCTAGCTAAATCATATATTGACAAAGGCGAGTTGGTTCCAGATGAAGTAACAAATGGAATTGTTAAAGAACGTCTTTCTCAAGATGATATTAAAGAAACTGGTTTCTTATTAGACGGATATCCACGTACTATTGAACAAGCGCATGCTTTAGATAAAACATTGGCTGAACTTGGTATTGAGCTTGAAGGTGTTATCAACATCGAAGTAAATCCAGACAGTCTTTTAGAGCGTTTGAGCGGACGTATCATTCATCGTCAAACTGGAGAGACTTTCCATAAAGTATTCAATCCACCAGTTGATTACAAAGAGGAAGATTACTACCAACGTGAAGATGATAAACCTGAGACAGTAAAACGTCGTTTGGATGTTAATATTGCTCAAGGTGAACCAATCATTGCTCACTATCGCGCTAAAGGTCTTGTACATGATATCGAAGGTAACCAAGATATCGATGATGTCTTTAAAGATATCGAAAAGGTATTGACAAATTTGAAATAAAAGCGTTTTTCAGACTTGCAAAATGTCTTGACAAATGTTATACTGAGTTAGTCTGACTTATAATTGTTGTCTCTGTGTCTAGAGGCATCAAATCGAAATTTAGGGAGGTACTTTTGCGTGGCAAAAGACGATGTGATTGAAGTTGAAGGCAAAGTAGTCGATACGATGCCGAATGCAATGTTTACGGTTGAACTTGAAAATGGACATCAGATTTTAGCAACAGTTTCTGGTAAAATTCGTAAAAACTATATTCGTATTTTAGCGGGAGATCGTGTTACTGTTGAAATGAGTCCATATGACTTGACACGTGGACGTATCACTTACCGCTTTAAATAATCGAAAAACTTGGAGGGATAAGAAATGAAAGTAAGACCATCGGTCAAACCAATTTGCGAATACTGTAAAGTAATTCGTCGTAATGGCCGTGTTATGGTAATTTGCCCAGCAAATCCAAAACACAAACAACGTCAAGGATAAGATAGAAAGGAGAAAACATGGCTCGTATTGCTGGAGTTGACATTCCAAATGACAAACGTGTAGTTATCTCATTGACTTATGTCTATGGTATCGGACTTGCAACATCTAAGAAAATCTTAGCAGCTGCTGGAATTTCAGAAGATATTCGTGTTCGCGATCTTACATCTGATCAAGAAGATGCTATCCGTCGTGAAGTTGATGCAATTAAAGTTGAAGGTGACCTTCGTCGTGAAGTAAACTTGAACATCAAACGTTTGATGGAAATCGGTTCATACCGTGGTATCCGTCACCGTCGTGGACTTCCTGTCCGTGGACAAAACACTAAAAACAACGCTCGCACTCGTAAAGGTAAAGCTGTTGCGATTGCTGGTAAGAAAAAATAATATAGGAGGTAAAAGTCTTGGCTAAACCAACACGTAAACGTCGTGTGAAAAAGAATATCGAATCTGGTATTGCGCATATTCACGCTACATTTAATAACACTATTGTTATGATTACTGATGTGCATGGTAATGCAATCGCTTGGTCATCAGCTGGTGCTCTTGGTTTCAAAGGTTCTCGTAAATCTACACCATTTGCTGCTCAAATGGCTTCAGAAGCTGCTGCTAAATCTGCACAAGAACACGGTCTTAAATCAGTTGAAGTTACTGTAAAAGGTCCAGGTTCTGGTCGTGAGTCAGCTATTCGTGCTCTTGCTGCCGCTGGTCTTGAAGTAACAGCAATTCGTGATGTGACTCCAGTGCCACACAATGGTGCTCGTCCTCCAAAACGTCGCCGTGTATAATCATTACCTTTACACTGCTTTTCGTTTAAGAGGGAGTAACTAAATGATCGAGTTTGAAAAACCAAATATAACAAAAATTGATGAAAATAAAGATTATGGCAAGTTTGTAATCGAACCACTAGAACGTGGATACGGTACAACACTTGGTAACTCTCTTCGTCGTGTACTTCTTGCTTCTCTTCCAGGAGCAGCTGTTACATCTATCGATATCGATGGAGTATTACATGAGTTTGATACAATTCCAGGTGTTCGCGAAGACGTGATGCAAATCATTCTGAACATTAAAGGGATTGCAGTTAAATCATATGTAAAAGACGAAAAGACTATTGAACTTGATGTTGAAGGACCTGCTGAAGTTACAGCTGGAGACATTTTGACTGATAGTGATATCGAAATCGTAAATCCAGATCATTATCTTTTCACAATCGGAGAAGGTGCTTCATTTAAAGCGACTATGACTGTAAACAGTGGTCGTGGATATGTACCTGCAGATGAAAATAAAAAAGATAATGCACCTGTTGGAACACTTGCTGTAGATTCTATTTATACACCAGTAACAAAAGTTAACTATCAAGTTGAACCTGCTCGTGTAGGAAGCAATGATGGTTTCGACAAATTAACCCTTGAAATCTTGACAAATGGAACTATTATTCCAGAAGATGCTTTAGGGCTTTCAGCACGCATTTTGACAGAACATCTTGATTTGTTTACAAATCTTACAGAGATTGCTAAATCTGCAGAAGTGATGAAAGAAGCTGATACTGAATCGGACGACCGTATTTTGGAACGTACGATTGAGGAACTTGACTTGTCTGTACGCTCGTATAACTGTTTGAAACGTGCTGGTATCAATACTGTGCACGATTTGACAGAAAAATCTGAAGCAGAGATGATGAAAGTAAGAAATCTTGGACGCAAGAGTTTGGAAGAAGTGAAACTCAAACTCATTGATTTGGGTCTTGGATTAAAAGATAAATAAAGGAGGAATACATGGCTTACCGTAAACTAGGACGCACTAGCTCACAACGTAAAGCAATGCTTCGCGATTTGACAACTGACCTTTTGATCAACGAATCAATCGTGACAACTGAAGCTCGTGCTAAAGAAATCCGTAAAACTGTTGAAAAAATGATTACTCTAGGTAAACGTGGTGATTTGCATGCACGTCGTCAAGCTGCTGCTTTCGTACGTAATGAAATCGCATCTGAAAACTATGATGAAGCAACTGACAAGTACACTTCTACTACAGCTCTTCAAAAATTGTTCTCAGAAATCGCACCTCGTTACGCAGACCGTAACGGTGGATACACTCGTATCCTTAAAACTGAACCACGTCGTGGTGATGCAGCGCCAATGGCGATCATTGAATTAGTATAAAATCATCAATTTTGTTGAGTGTTATGATGATGGAGCCCTGTGCTCTTAGTCTAGCTCTGGTCTACCGCTAGGACTTTTGTCCTAGCGGGAACACTCATCATAAGATGGTCGGTAGACGCTTGTTTACGAAATTGTTTTTCTTTTAAGAACAATTTCGTAAGCAGGCGTTTTTTAGTTTTTTTGTTGTAAATGTGCTATACTGAGAAAAAAGAAAATCACAAAATTAGATTTTCTATAGTTTAAAAATGGAGGATCGATATGAAAGCTATCATAACTGTAGTTGGAAAAGATAAAGGTGGGATTGTTGCAGGTGTTGCGACTAAGATTGCTGAATTAGGATTAAATATTGATGATATTTCACAAACTGTCTTGGACGAGTTCTTCACAATGATGGCTGTGGTATCTAGTGAAGAAAAACAAGATTTTACTCATTTGAGAAATGAGTTTGAGGCTTTTGGTCAGACTTTGAATGTCAAAATCAATATTCAGAGTGCTGCGATTTTTGATGCTATGTATAATATCTAGGAGGCGTGTATGGATATTAGACAAGTCACTGAAACAATCTCAATGATTGAAGAGCAGAATTTTGATATCAGAACAATTACCATGGGAATTTCACTTCTAGATTGTATAGATCCAGATATTAATAAGGCTGCAGATAAAATTTATGATAAGATAACTAGCAAGGCCGCAAATTTAGTTGCTGTCGGGGATGAAATTGCAGCTGAACTTGGGATTCCAATCGTTAACAAACGCGTATCGGTAACTCCTATTTCTTTGGTTGGAGCAGCAACAGATGCGACAGATTATGTAGTGTTAGCAAAAGCTTTGGATAGAGCTGCTAAAAAAATAGGTGTTGATTTTATTGGGGGATTTTCTGCCTTGGTACAAAAAGGTTACCAAAAAGGTGATGAAATTCTCATAAATTCTATCCCTCGTGCTTTGGCTGAAACGGATAAGGTCTGCTCCTCTGTCAATATCGGTTCAACCAAGTCAGGAATTAACATGACTGCTGTAGCTGATATGGGACGAATTATCAAGGAAACAGGTGAACTTTCAGAAATGGGAGCTGCGAAGCTAGTAGTTTTTGCCAATGCAGTCGAAGATAATCCTTTTATGGCGGGTGCCTTCCATGGTGTTGGTGAAGCAGATGTTATCATCAATGTAGGTGTTTCTGGTCCGGGTGTTGTTAAACGTGCCTTGGAAAAGGTTCGTGGGGAAAGTTTTGATGTAGTTGCTGAAACTGTTAAAAAGACAGCTTTCAAGATTACCCGTATCGGTCAACTAGTTGGACAAATGGCTAGCGAGCGTCTTGGAGTTGACTTCGGAATTGTAGATTTAAGCTTGGCGCCAACTCCAGCAGTAGGTGATTCTGTAGCTCGAGTTCTCGAGGAAATGGGGCTGGAAACTGTTGGGACTCATGGGACGACTGCAGCCTTAGCTCTGTTGAATGATCAGGTTAAAAAGGGTGGAGTTATGGCTTGTAACCAAGTTGGTGGCTTATCCGGTGCCTTTATCCCAGTATCTGAGGACGAGGGTATGATTGCTGCTGTGCAAAATGGTTCTCTTAATCTTGAAAAATTAGAAGCCATGACAGCTATTTGTTCGGTTGGTTTAGATATGATTGCTATCCCTGAGGATACTCCTGCTGAAACCATTGCGGCTATGATTGCCGATGAAGCTGCTATCGGGGTTATCAATATGAAAACAACTGCAGTTCGCATTATTCCTAAAGGTAAAGAAGGGGATATGATCGAGTTTGGTGGTCTTTTAGGAACTGCTCCAGTTATGAAAGTAAACAAAGCATCATCTGTTGATTTTATTTCTCGTGGGGGTCAGATTCCTGCTCCAATCCATAGCTTTAAAAATTAGAGAAAAAAGTGAAGCTTTAAGTTCAATTTAAGGAAAACGGTATATACTACAATCATTAAATAAAGACCTCCTAACTTTATTTAATAGAATCCTAAACTTTTTCATAATAATCTCCGACAAAAGTCACTCGTAAGAGTGACTTTTGTTTTTGATTTTGAAAACAGTAGTAAATTTTCGCTGAATTCTGGTCATTCATTTTTTAAATGGCCATTTTTTATGGCACAAATAGCCCGAAACCTTGCCATGATTGGCTTTTTGAAATTTTATGGTATAATAGTAATAGTTTTATTAGATGGAGTATGATTTTTGAGAAAAAGCTTTCGTGTAAAAAAAGAGAAAGATTTTGACGCCATATTTAAAGAGGGGAAAAGTGTAGCTAATCGAAAATTTGTTATTTATCGGTTAGAGAATCAGCAACAACATTTTCGAGTAGGGTTATCAGTTAGCAAGAAGTTAGGAAATGCTGTAACAAGAAATCAAATCAAGAGAAGAATTCGTCATGTTTTGATTGAAAATAGTAACCAGATAGTTGATAATGTAGACTTTGTTGTTATTGCTCGAAAAGGCGTTGAAACTTTAGAATATGCAGAAATCGAAAAAAACTTACTTCATGTTTTGAAATTAGCAAAGATATACCAGGAAGGAAATAGGAGTGAAGAAGAAATTACAATTGACTAGTTTGTTAGGTTTGTCCTTGTTGGTAATGACTGCTTGTGCAACTAGTGAAGTCTCTGCTGATTCGTCAGATGTTTGGAGTAAACTTGTTTATTTTTTTGCTGAAACCATTCGTTTTTTGTCCTTTAATGTAAGTATTGGTTTAGGGATCATTATTTTCACAGTCTTGATTCGAACAATCTTATTACCGGTCTTTCAAACGCAAATGGTGGCATCCAGAAAAATGCAAGAAGCGCAACCGCTAATAAAGGAATTGCGCGAACGTTATCCTGGTCGCGATATGGAAAGTCGTACTAAACTAGATCAGGAAACACGTAAATTATTTAAAGAATTAGGGATTAAGCAGTCTGCATCATTATGGCCACTTTTGATTCAAATGCCAATTCTATTGGCTCTTTTCCAAGCCTTATCGTACGTTGATTTTTTGAAGACTGGCCATTTTTTGTGGTTCAATCTAGGTGGAGTTGACACGACCTTGGTATTGCCAATTTTAGCTGCCCTGTTCACTTTCTTCAGTAGTTGGCTTTCAAACAAAGCCTTGCCTGAAAAAAATGGTGCAATGACAGCTATGATGTATGGAATGCCTGTCATCATCTTCTTTTTTGCAATGTCTGCACCAAGCGGTGTTGCTCTTTATTGGACGGTTTCAAACGCTTATCAAGTATTGCAAACTTACCTACTGAACAATCCTTTCAAAATCATTGAAGAGCGTGAAGCGGATGTGAAGGCTAAGAGAGATCTAGAAGCTAAGAAAAGAAAAGCTCTGAAGAAAGCACAGAAAAAGAAAAAGTAAGGAGAAATCTGATAATGGTATTATTTACAGGTTCAACTGTTGAAGAAGCAATCCAAAAAGGATTGAATGAATTAAATATTCCGAGAATGAAAGCTCATATCAAGGTTATTTCGAAAGAGAAAAAAGGATTTTTTGGACTTTTCGGAAAGAAACCAGCTCAAGTTGATATCGAAGCAATTAGTGAGACAACTGTTGTAAAAGCAAATCAACAGGCTATCAAAGGTGTTCCAAAAGAAATTAATGATCAAAACGATCCAGTTAAAACAGTCAGTGAAGCAACAGTCGATTTGGGACATGTAGTTGCAGCTATCAAGAAGATTGAAGAAGAAGGCCAAGAAATTTCTGAAGAAGTCAAGGCTGAAATTCTGAAAAATGATAAGGAAGCAAGCACTATTTTAGAGGAAACAGGGCACATTGCTGTTTTAAAAGAATTGCAACCTGAAGAAATTCAAGAAAATGGTGACGAAGAGCAAGGTAGTGATTTAGAAAACCTTGGTTTGAAAGTTGAGCCGACTTACGACACAGAAAAGGTTGTTGAAGAAGTGACGGACTATGTTCAAGCAATCATTGATGATATGGATGTTGAGGGAACTATTTCTAGTACTTCTAACCGTCGTTCTATCAACATGCAAATCGATACAAATGAGCCGGGTCGTATTATCGGTTACCACGGTAAGGTTTTGAAATCTCTCCAACTTCTAGCGCAAAATTACCTTTACAATCGTTATTCAAAAACTTTCTACATCACGATCAATGTGAATGACTATGTGGAACATCGTGCAGAAGTTTTGCAGAGTTACGCACAGAAATTGGCTACACGTGTCTTGGAAGAAGGTCGTAGTCAGATGACAGATCCAATGTCAAGTAGCGAGCGTAAAATTATCCATCGTATCATTTCGCGAATGGAAGGTGTAACGAGCTACTCTGAAGGTGACGAACCAAATCGTTATGTTGTCGTAGATACTGAATAAGATAAATGAAAAATCAGGTTTTCCTGATTTTTTTCTAACTAAAGAAGGAATCAAATGAAAGAAATCAAAGATTATCTTGCTTATCAAGGAGAACAGTACCGGAACCCTGACAAAGCAGGAGTTGAAAGAGATAAAATGTTATCAATGCGTAGCAAAGGGCAGGGAGCACGAAAGTCATTTACTCACCTAGCTGAATGTTTTCAAGCTAGGCATTCCGATTGGAAATTACACCCAACCAGTCAATGGATGAATCAAGCTCAACGTCTTCGCCCTCATTTTTGGGCTTATTTACAGGCAGAAGGATCAGTTGCGGAACCTATGATGGCTCTTCGCTTGTATGGAAGTCAGAATAATTGGGGAATCTCTTTAGAAGTTAGTTTTATAGAGAGAAAGAAAGATGAAGCTACCTTATCAAAACAGGCTAAAGTTTTGGATGTGCCAGTGGTTGAGGGAATCTATTATTGGGTTCAGAAAAACGATGAGAGTTATAGAGTGCAGGCTACTGAGGAGAATAGACAACTTTTGAGACAACAGTTATCTAACCAAGAGATTCGCAAAGTATTAATAAAAGCTGATGTTCCAGTGACTGATGAAGAAACTCTAGATAAGATTTTAGATGAACTGGATAGGGCTTTTGAAAAATTCTTGCCTTACTATCAAGCGACCAGAAATTAATCTAATCGGCTGAGTCATTTTATAGTAAATTGTTTTATTGCTATTCTAGGTATTTTTTCATATAATAGTAAAATAGGATAAGTGGTATACTTATCACCTCAAAGAGAAAGGAAATTCTATGTCAAATCTATCTGTTAATGCGATTCGTTTTCTAGGTATTGACGCTATCAATAAGGCGAACTCAGGTCACCCAGGGGTGGTTATGGGAGCTGCACCGATGGCTTACAGCCTATTCACTAAAGAACTTCGTATCAATCCAGCTCAACCAAACTGGATTAACCGCGACCGTTTTATTCTTTCAGCTGGTCACGGGTCAATGCTCCTCTACGCCCTTCTTCATCTCTCTGGATTTGAAGATGTGAGCATGGATGAAGTGAAGAGCTTCCGTCAATGGGGTTCTAAAACACCAGGTCACCCAGAATTTGGTCATACAGCAGGAGTTGATGCAACAACAGGTCCTCTAGGACAAGGGATTGCGACTGCGACAGGTTTTGCACAAGCAGAACGTTTCCTTGCAGCTAAGTACAACCGCGAAGGTTATAACATCTTTGACCACTACACATATGTTATTTGTGGAGATGGTGACTTGATGGAAGGTGTCTCAAGTGAAGCTGCATCTTATGCAGGTTTGCAAAAACTTGACAAGTTGGTTGTTCTTTATGACTCAAATGATATCAACTTGGATGGTGAGACAAAAGATTCCTTCACAGAAAGTGTTCGTGACCGTTACAATGCCTACGGTTGGCATACAGCATTGGTAGAAGATGGGACAGACTTAGAAGCTATTCATGCTGCTATTGGAGAAGCTAAGGCTTCAGGAAAACCATCTTTAATCGAAGTGAAAACAGTTATTGGTTATGGTTCTCCAAACAAACAAGGGACTAATGCTGTACACGGCGCTCCTCTTGGAGCGGATGAAACTGCAGCAACTCGCCAAGCACTTGGTTGGAACTACGAACCATTTGAAATTCCAGCAGAAGTTTATGCTGATTTCAAACAAAATGTTGCGGACCGTGGTGCATCAGCATATGAAGCATGGACAAAACTAGTTGCAGACTATAAAGAAGCTCACCCAGAATTGGCTGCAGAAGTGGAAGCCATCATCGAAGGACTCGATCCAGTTGAATTGACTCCAGAAGACTTCCCAGCTTTAGAAAATGGTTTCTCTCAAGCGACTCGTAACTCAAGCCAGGATGCCTTGAATGTAGTAGCTGCTAAATTGCCAACCTTCCTTGGTGGATCAGCTGACCTTGCTCATTCAAATATGACTTACATCAAAACTGACGGACTTCAGGACGATGCAAATCGCTTGAACCGTAATATCCAATTTGGTGTTCGTGAATTTGCAATGGGAGCTGTTTTGAACGGAATGGCTCTTCATGGTGGACTTCGTGTTTATGGCGGAACATTCTTCGTATTCTCAGATTACCTTAAAGCGGCAGTTCGTTTGTCAGCCCTACAAGGTCTTCCTGTAACCTATGTCTTTACTCACGATTCAATCGCAGTTGGTGAAGATGGGCCAACTCATGAACCGATTGAGCACTTGGCAGGCCTTCGTGCGATTCCAAACCTCAACGTTTTCCGTCCAGCAGATGCGCGTGAAACTCAAGCAGCTTGGTATCTCGCAGTGAAGAGTGAGAAAACACCAACTGCCCTTGTCTTGACTCGCCAAAACTTGACTGTTGAGGAAGGAACAGACTTCGAGAAGGTTGCAAAAGGTGCTTACGTTGTCTATGAAAATGCAGCAGACTTTGACACTATCTTGATTGCAACAGGTTCAGAAGTGAATCTAGCTGTTGCAGCTGCTAAAGAATTGGCAAGCCAAGGTGGAAAAGTTCGCGTAGTCAGCATGCCATCTACAGATGTATTTGATGCACAAGATGCAGCTTACAAAGAAGAAATCTTACCAAATGCAGTTCGTCGCCGTGTAGCAGTCGAAATGGGAGCAACCCAAAACTGGTATAAATACGTCGGTCTTGATGGAGCGGTTCTCGGTATTGATACCTTTGGTGCGTCTGCTCCAGCTTCAAAAGTTTTAGCAGAATATGGATTTACAGTTGAAAACTTAGTTGAAATTGTAAACAACTTGAAGTAAGAAAAATCAGAGCTTTGCTCTGGTTTTTTATTGTCCCAAAACCAGGGTATAATCTTGTAAAAACAAGTGAAATTTGATATAGTAGTTTTATCTGAATTACAAAGGAGTAAAAAATAATGGGTGGGAATTTAACATTCTTGATTATGCTTGTTTTGATGTTCGGCTTGATGTTCTTCATGCAACGTTCTCAAAAGAAACAAGCTGAAAAACGCATGGAGAGTCTCAATAAACTTCAAAAAGGTTATGAAGTCATTACTATCGGTGGTTTATACGGTACAGTAGATGAAGTTGATACCGAAAACAGAACGATCGTACTTGATGTAGACGGAGTTTACTTGACTTTTGAACTCGGAGCAATCAAATCAGTCTTGCCATTGAAAGAAGCTGTTACATCAGAAGGTACAGTCATCGACGGTGAAAGTGCGATTGAAGAATAAAACGGGGTTGATCTTATACCCCTTTTTCTATGAAGATGAGGGACAATGATGAAAAAAGTTGTTTTTGTTTGCCTTGGTAATATTTGCCGGAGTCCTATGGCAGAATTTGTGATGAAATCTTTAACCGATGAATATGAGATTGAGAGTAGAGCAACTTCTTCTTGGGAACACGGCAACCCAATTCACAAAGGAACTCAGAAAATCTTTAAAACTCACGGTATTCCTTATGATTCATCAAAAACATCACAACAAATCTCTAAGGATGATTTTGAATATTTTGATTATATCATTGGTATGGACGAATCGAATCTCCTTGACTTGACTCGAATGTGTCCTCAAAAACAACAGCACAAGATAGAAGCGTTCGCTTCTGAAAGTGTTCCAGATCCATGGTATACAGGTGATTTCAATGAAACTTATGATCGAGTTTTAGCTGGTTGCCAAGCATGGCTATCACGTTTAGAAAATGAGGCAAAAAATGGATAATTTAAAAAAACTCTATGATAAATACAGTGTCTATATAACGCGTCCTCGTTTAGAAATTGCGACGGTAGTAGTCATAGTTCTTTGTGCAATTTTTGTATTTGTAGGGAATATGCCCAAGCAAGGGGTCCTAAAGCTAGATGGTGACTCAATTGTATACGATGGGAGCATCGTCCGTGGAAAGATGAATGGTCAAGGCACAATGACCTTCTCAAATGGCGACACTTATACTGGTGAATTTAAAAATGGAGCATTTAACGGTAAAGGTACCTACCAAGCAAAGGATGGCTGGGTTTATGAAGGTGATTTTGTTAACGGCCAAGCTGAAGGAAAAGGAAAACTGACTACAGAGCAAGAAGTTGTCTATGAAGGCGACTTTAAACAAGGGCTCTTCCAACAAGCACAATAACCTCCTGATAAGGAGGTTTTTTATCAGGATGAAAGGAAAGCGCTTCCTTGATTTTTGTGTTAAAATACCATAAAAAAGTTTGTGAAATAAAATAATTTCAATAATATTTTCACAAAGTTTGATAAAAGAGTGCATAAAAACAATAGTTTGATAAAAAATTCACAATAAAATGAAAATTCTTTGTGAAATATCTATGAAACTGTTTACAAAGTATAAAAAAAGAGTTATAATAAACTTGTGAAAAATTTAACAAAGGATTTTAACCCTTGATGGCTATGGAGGAAAATATGGCTGATAAAAAAACTGTAACACCTGAACAAAGACAACTTGCTGCAGAGAAGCACGTAGATGGTTTGGTACAAAAAGGTTTAGTTGCACTTGAAGAAATGCGTAAGTTGAACCAAGAACAAGTTGACTATATCGTGGCAAAAGCATCTGTTGCAGCACTTGATGCACACGGAATTCTTGCTCAACATGCAATCGAAGAAACAGAACGTGGTGTATTTGAAGATAAAGCTACAAAGAACTTGTTTGCCTGTGAACACGTTGTAAACAACATGCGCGGTGTTAAAACTGTTGGAGTTATCGAAGATGATCCAATTACTGGCTTGACTAAAATTGCAGAACCAGTTGGGGTTATCTGTGGAGTTACACCTACAACAAACCCAACTTCTACAGCAATCTTTAAAGCATTGATCTCATTAAAGACACGTAATCCTATCGTCTTTGCTTTCCACCCATCTGCTCAAGAATCTTCTGCACACGCTGCTCAAATTGTTCGTGATGCTGCGATTGCTGCTGGAGCTCCTGAAAACTGTGTACAATGGATTACAGAACCATCTATGGAAGCAACAGCTGCTCTTATGAATCATGATGGTATTGCAACTATTCTTGCTACTGGTGGTAATGCCATGGTTAAGGCTGCTTACTCATGTGGTAAACCAGCTCTTGGAGTAGGTGCTGGAAACGTTCCTGCCTATATCGAAAAATCAGCTGACCTCCGTCAAGCAGCTCATGACATCGTTATGTCTAAATCATTTGACAATGGTATGGTTTGTGCGTCTGAGCAAGCAGTTATCATTGATAAAGAAGTTTATGATGAATTTGTTGCAGAATTCAAATCTTACCACACTTACTTTGTAAACAAGAAAGAAAAAGCTCTTCTTGAAGAATTCTGTTTCGGTGTGAAAGCTAACAGCAAAAACTGTGCGGGTGCTAAACTAAACGCAAACATCGTTGGTAAACCAGCAACATGGATTGCAGAACAAGCAGGTTTCAAAGTGCCAGCAGAAACTAATATCCTTGCTGCAGAATGTGCAGAAGTTGGAGAAAATGAGCCTTTGACTCGTGAAAAACTTTCACCAGTCATTGCAGTATTGAAAGCTGAAGATACTGAAGATGGACTTAAAAAAGCTCGTCAAATGGTTGAGTTCAATGGGCTTGGTCACTCAGCAGCTATCCATACAAAAGATGAAGCTCTTGCTAAACGCTTTGGTACAGAAATCAAAGCAATGCGTATTATCTGGAACTCTCCATCTACTTTCGGTGGTATCGGTGACGTATATAATGCCTTCATTCCATCATTGACACTTGGATGTGGTTCTTATGGACACAACTCAGTCGGTGATAACGTGAGTGCAATCAACCTTCTAAACATCAAGAAAGTAGGGAAACGTAGAAATAATATGCAATGGTTTAAAGTTCCTTCAAAAATTTACTTCGAACGCAATTCTATCCAATACCTTCAAACATGTGAAGATATTGAACGCGTTATGATTGTTACAGACAAATCTATAGAAAAACTCGGTTTCGTTCAACGTATTATCGACCAATTGAACAAACGTAGCAACCGTGTAACTGTCCAAGTCTTCTCAGATGTTGAACCAGATCCAGATATCACAACTGTAGAACGTGGTACTGAAGTGATGAGAGCATTTGAACCAGACACAATCATCGCTCTTGGTGGTGGTTCACCGATGGATGCTGCTAAAGTAATGTGGCTCTTCTACGAACAACCACAAATCGACTTCCGTGACTTGGTTCAAAAATTCATGGATATCCGTAAACGTGCCTTCCGCTTCCCATCACTTGGTAAGAAAGCGAAGTACATCGGTATCCCAACAACTTCAGGTACAGGTTCAGAAGTAACACCATTTGCCGTTATCTCTGATAAGAAAAACAACCGTAAATATCCATTGGCTGACTACTCATTGACACCAACGATTGCGATTGTTGACCCTGCTTTGGTTGAATCAGTTCCTGACTTCATCGCTGCTGATACAGGTATGGACGTGTTGACTCATGCTACTGAAGCTTACACCTCAAACTTCGCTAACGATTATACAGATGGTATCGCGCTTCAAACAATCAAGCTTGTCTTTGAATGGTTAGAAAAATCAGTTAAGACAGCTGACCCAGAAGCTCGCGAAAAAATGCACAATGCATCTACAATGGCTGGTATGGCCTTCGCTAATGCCTTCCTTGGTATGAGTCACTCAATGGCCCACAAGATTGGTGCTGTTCACCATACTGTTCACGGACGTACAAATGCAATCTTGCTTCCATACGTTATCCGCTACAACGGTACTCGCCCATCTAAGACTACTACATGGCCTAAATACAACTACTGGAAAGCTGACGAAAAATTCCAAGATATTGCTAGAATGCTTGGCTTGCCTCACTCAACTCCAGAAGAAGCAGTTGAAGCTTATGCCAAAGCAGTTTACGATCTTGGTGTTGCAGTAGGTATTAAGATGAACTTCAAGGATCAAGGAATTGATGAAAAAACTTGGAAAGATAGCTTGCATGAAATTGCTTTGCTTGCATATGAAGACCAATGTTCACCTGCAAACCCACGCTTACCAATGGTAGCTGACATGGAAGAAATCATGGCAGATGCTTACTATGGTTATGCAGAACGTCCAGGACGTCGTAAATAATAGATTATCAGCCTAGAGACAGGAGTAATCCTGTCTCTTTTTTTGTACATTTTATTGAAAAATGTTATAATAAGCGTATATATTTGTTTGACTATCAAAGTTTTTGTATCGAGCTGAGAGAGAAATGTAAGAGATGAATGATTTAGGGGAAAAGGTAAGACTTCTTAGAGAGGGGAAAGGACTTAGTCGTCCAGTTTTTTGTGGAGATGAGTCAGAACTGTCAGTTCGTCAGTTGGTCCGCATCGAAAAAGGAGAATTTCGTCCTACGATAAAAACACTAGAATACATTGCGGATAGGCTAGGCATTCCATCTTATGTCTTGATGCCAGACTATAAGGAATTACCCAAGCGTTACCAAGAATTAAAATACTTTCTTCTTCATCATCCTGACTATGGAGACAAAGAGTTACAGGAACAGAAGGAAGAATATTTTGATGAGATTTTTGAATGTTTTTATGATGATTTGCCAAGTGATGAGAAAGTACTAGTGGATTGTCTTCAAGCTATAGATGAAGTGAGAGCGACTAGTAATTCCTTATACGGAAGCAGTGTGATTGAGGGCGGTCTTCAAGACTTACTATCCAGAGATGTATATAAAGTTGAGGACCTTTTGAAATTGAGACTGTATTTCAACTGTCAGTTAATGGATGGTTTAAATGTGGGTGAGATAAAAGAATCTGAGCATGAAACCATTCTTTGTTTTTATGACAAACTAAGTTCTCAGGTTGATAAGATAGAGTTCGATTGTTTGGACTTGCTTAGAGATTCCTTGTTAGCTTCTTTAGCTTGTATAGAAATTATGGGACTGTTTCATTATTTTAAGAGGGCAGTTGAAACGTTAAATAAAATAGGGCAAAAAACACGAGATTTTCAAAAACAACCGATTGTCTTGATGGTGGAGTGGAAATATTATATTCAGACGGATTATGATACAGCCAAACAAAAGTATGAAGAAGCAAAAATGATGGCAAGGATGTTTGGTAATGAGCAGTTACTCGTTAGTTTAGATAATGAATGGGCCGAGGACCTAGAAAGATATCGTTAAATGGTTTATAGGAGTGACATTTCTGTCATTGGGGAAATGTCATTTTTTTGTTACAATGAATTCGTAAAAAAGAGAGAGGAATTCTTTGATTCCTTTTGAATCTGATAGATAAATATAGTTTGTATCGATACACGATAACACAAGTGATTAAAGGAGATTATAATGTCCATTTTATCCATGAAAAATATTTCAAAATTTTACGCTTTGGACGGCAAACATAAAGAGCAGGCTCTAAGAAATATTAACCTGCAGATTGCTGATGGGAAAATTACAGCGATTTATGGTCCGTCAGGCTGCGGCAAAACCAGTCTATTAAATATTATCAGTGGTCTTGATAGAGAGTATGAGGGAGTTTTAGCTTTTAAAGGAGAACCTCTCAGGGATTTATCAGAGATTGAATTGACTCAATTCCGTAAAGATAATATTGGATTTGTATTTCAAAACTTCAATCTCATTCCTCACCAGTCTGTTTTGGACAATGTTAAGTTGCCTCTCTATGTCAAAGATTTATCCGATAAAGAAATGACAAGGATAGCTCAAGAGCAACTAGTCAGTTTAGGAATGGAACCTTTTATGGCTAAAAATGTTAAACAGCTTTCTGGTGGGCAAAAGCAACGTGTAGCAATTGCACGTGCTTTGGTAAATCAACCAGATATGATTGTAGCTGATGAACCAACAGGATCGCTGGATTCTCAATCTCAAGAAATGGTATTAGAAGTATTTAAAAGTTTGGCCAAATCTGGGAAAACAGTACTGATTGTGACTCATAACCCAGAAGTAGCTGAATATGCAGATGTAATTATCAAAATGAAGGATGGTGAAGTCGTTGAAGAAGTCAAAAAATAAAGGATTATCCTTTAAAAATAAATTCAAACTTTCTTTAAGTAATTTTATGGAAAGAAAGTGGCGTAACTTGTTGATTGCAGTAGCGACCTCGATTGGTTTTGTAGGCGTGTTGATTTCTTTTGGTCTTGGGAATGCCTTGATTTCGATGATTGATGAAAATACCAACGGAGGTAAGCTCCCTTCCCAAGTTCAGATTGCACTGAATTCAAGCGTTGCTGGAAGAGGTTTTCTAAACCAAGAAGATAAGAACTATATCACAGATACGATTGGGAAAGAAAATATTAAATATCTAGAGAGTCCTTTTGGTATGACCATGTCAAAGATGAGCATAGACGGACACGAAGTGGATTTTAGCCAAGCCCTGCCTTCTTATGCTCAGGTCGTGAGTTTGTATGAAGATACAAGTATTTCTGTTACTAGCAATGAAAAAGAAAAAGTGCTAGCAGGCTCTCTTTATACGGATGTTAACGAACAGGGATTAACGATTCCGATGAGTTTGCTCAAAAATTGGAATGAACAAACAGGGAACAATCTGACAGCTAGTGATGTTATTGGAAAACCAGTATCGGCAACCATTGTAGAAAATGCTGCTGAAGGTAGCAAATTGGCAGGTTTTCAAACTCATATTGTGCGTGTAATCAATGATGAAGATGATGCAGAAGATAGTAATAGTTTTATGGCTTCCAAGCAGATGGAAACGATTTTAAAAGAAGCTGAATTCACAAAGGCCGTATCCTATTTTATTTTAGAACTTAAAGACCCATCACGTACGAAAATAATAACAGAAGAATTGCAGAAAAATAAGAAGTATACAGTTCTTTCTCAACAGGCTGTTCTTGATATTGTGATTACCTTTATTCGTGTTATCCAGGGATTACTGATTGTGCTTTCTTCACAAGCGATTGTGGTGGCAGCAGTTATGATAGGCATCATCATTTATATCAATATCATGCAACGTTCTAAGGAAATCGGTGTCATGAAGGCCGTTGGCTATCAAAATGGAGATGTGAAAGGAATTTTTATCTACGAAGCTCTTTGGATTGTAGGAATCGCCTTGTTTATAGCTTTCATCATTGCTCAAGGGATAGGCAGTCTAGCGAATGTTATTGTTCACCATTTCTATCCATCAATCTCTAAAGTTTTTGAATTAAATCTTCTCTCTATTTTAGGGACTTTGGTTTTTGCTTTCTTTCTTGGCTATGGTTCAGCCTTCTTCCCAGCACGTAAGATTAGCAAAATGGATCCAGTGGAATCTTTACGCTATGAATAGGGGGAGCACGGTATTAAAAAGAAAGTAGTTTGAAAATCAAGGCCAGTACTTGCAATTTAGCTTAAATAGTTATATAATAATAACGTTGAAAGGTGATTTGTAGTGATTCAAGTTACTCTTTTCACAATAAAATTTTCATGATTTTCATAAGGAGGAAATCACTAATGGTAGTTAAAGTTGGTATTAACGGTTTCGGACGTATCGGTCGTCTTGCTTTCCGTCGTATCCAAAACGTAGAAGGGGTTGAAGTTACTCGTATCAACGACCTTACAGATCCAGTTATGCTTGCACACTTGTTGAAATACGACACAACTCAAGGTCGTTTCGACGGAACTGTGGAAGTTAAAGAAGGCGGATTCGAAGTTAACGGTAAATTCGTTAAAGTTTCTGCTGAACGTGATCCAGAACAAATCGACTGGGCTAACGACGGTGTAGAAATCGTTCTTGAAGCAACTGGTTTCTTTGCTAAGAAAGAAGCTGCTGAAAAACACTTGCACCCAGGTGGAGCTAAGAAAGTTGTTATCACTGCTCCTGGTGGAAACGACGTTAAAACAGTTGTATTCAACACTAACCACGACGTTCTTGACGGTACTGAAACAGTTATCTCAGGTGCTTCATGTACTACAAACTGTTTGGCTCCTATGGCTAAAGCTCTTCAAGACAACTTTGGTGTTGTAGAAGGATTGATGACTACTATCCACGCTTACACTGGTGACCAAATGATCCTTGACGGACCACACCGTGGTGGTGACCTTCGTCGTGCTCGTGCTGGTGCAGCTAACATCGTTCCTAACTCAACTGGTGCTGCTAAAGCTATCGGTCTTGTAATCCCAGAATTGAACGGTAAACTTGACGGATCTGCACAACGCGTTCCAACTCCAACTGGATCAGTTACTGAATTGGTAGCTGTTCTTGAAAAGAATGTTACTGTTGATGAAGTGAACGCAGCTATGAAAGCAGCTTCAAACGAATCATACGGTTACACAGAAGATCCAATCGTATCTTCAGATATCGTAGGTATGTCTTACGGTTCATTGTTTGACGCAACTCAAACTAAAGTTCTTGATGTTGACGGTAAACAATTGGTTAAAGTTGTTTCATGGTACGACAATGAAATGTCATACACTGCACAACTTGTACGTACTCTTGAATACTTCGCTAAAATCGCTAAATAATTTTTGAGTCGATAAAAGCAAGACCAACTGGTCTTGCTTTTTTGCTTATAATAAAAATGGATGGTTTTATCATCCATTTTGTTTTAATTCTCTTTCAAATGTATCTGATAGCGCAGTAAAACTTAACTTGTTTAAAGTTAGAGGGTGGACGAAGGATAGTTTGAATGCGTGTAGCATCAGTCTGCTAACTTTTGAATGTGGGTTATAGAGAGGGTCTCCAAGAATTGGATGTCCGTGGTGAGCTAGATGAACTCGAATCTGATGAGTACGTCCTGTTTTCAATCTACACTGAACGAGACTGGTTTTGTTTTGAAATTGTTTCAAACGAGTTACTTGGGTTTCGGCGTATTGACCATTTTTTGGATCCACTACCCGTTTCCTACGGTCGTGTCGATTGCGACCGATTTTATCTCGGAAGACAAGTTCTTTAGCCTCGATTTTTCTGTCAACTAGAGCCCAATATTCTCGGGAAATTTCTTTGTTTTCTAATAGTCGATTTAGAATAGGTAATATAAACGGATTTTTAGCAAATAGTACGAGACCACTAGTTTCTTTATCTAGTCTATGGACAACATAGCAAGTTTGACCAACATAGGCACTAACATGATTGAGAAGAGCAATCTCATCGGGCTGATTCCCATGTGTTTTCATGCCCTCGGGTTTATTGACGATAATTAAATGTTGGTCTTGATAGATTTCTTTTACAAGTTTGGGGTTTCCAAAAGCAATTTCTTTTGTAGGATAATCTTCCTCATCGAAAATTAATTGGCATTCGTCTCCTGCTTTGATAGCCTGGTGCCAATGAACTTCTCTTTTGTTGATAAGGATATGTTTCTTAACTCTCAAGAAATGACGTATTTTTCTAGGGATTAACAGTTGCTCTTCCAGGAAAAGTTTAACTGTCATTTCAGGTAGAGACTCAGGGATAGTAAAGGTAAATTTCATACAGATATTGTAACAAAAATTAGTTTATTTGGACAGGGGAACTAGCTAAATTCTTGTCTTCCTATGGGGAAGATGATAAAATAAACGCATGAAATTAGATACATTATTTGAAAAATTTCTTTCTTTATTTAAGAAAGAAGAATCTGAAATTGAAGAAACAGAGACTAACGAAGTTGAACATGAAGGTAACGAGTCTAGTAATTTACACCGTTCAAGAGCTGGGCGAAAAAAATCTGGGGCAGTTGGTCCTATTCGAAAATTCTGGCGCCGTTATCATCTGACAAAGATCTTTCTGATTATAGGACTAAGTGCCAGCCTTTTTGTTGGGGTCTATCTATTTGCGCTAGCAAAATCGACGAATGTTACAGACTTACAAAACGCTTTAAAAACACGTACTCTGATTTTTGACAGAGAAGAAAAAGAAGCAGGTGCTCTATCAGGCCAAAAAGGGACCTATGTCGAACTTTCGGATATTAGTGAAGATTTGCAGAATGCTGTTATTGCGACAGAAGATAGAAGTTTCTATAAAAATAGTGGAATTAACTATGGACGCTTTTTCCTGGCTATCCTAACAGCTGGTCGTTCGGGTGGTGGTTCTACAATTACCCAACAGTTAGCGAAAAACGCTTATCTTTCGCAAGACCAAACTGTGCAGAGAAAAGCCAAAGAATTCTTCTTAGCTTTGGAATTGACCAAAAAATATAGCAAGAAGGAAATCCTAACCATGTACTTGAACAATGCCTATTTCGGTAGTGGAGTTTGGGGTGTTGAGGATGCGAGTAAAAAATACTTTGGAGTTTCAGCCTCTCAATTGACACTTGATGAAGCTGCGACTTTAGCAGGAATGCTGAAGGGACCAGAATTATACAACCCTTTAAATTCGATTGAGGATTCTACAAATCGTAGGGACACCGTCTTGCAGAATATGGTAGCTGCTGGTTATATTGATAAAAATAAAGAAGCGGAAGCTGCAAGCGTTGATATGGCCTCTCGGCTTCAGGATACTTACGAGGGGAAAATTTCAGACTACCGTTATCCTTCTTACTTTGATGCAGTTGTTAATGAAGCGATTGAAAAGTATAATCTAACTGAAGAAGAAATCGTGAACAACGGCTATCGTATCTATACAGAGTTAGACCAGAATTATCAAGCTAATATGCAGGTCATCTATGAAAATACAGCTCTCTTTCCAACAGCAGAAGATGGAACGCATGCTGAGTCGGGTAGTGTTGCTTTAGAACCAAAAACGGGAGGAGTTCGTGGAGTTGTCGGACGTGTGGCTGGAGATGATAAAGCAGGTTTCCGAAATTTCAACTATGCAACCCAATCAAAAAGAAGTCCAGGTTCAACGATTAAACCATTAGTAGTCTATACACCGGCAGTCGAAGCAGGATGGGCTCTAAATAAAGAGTTGGATAATCATACTATGGAATATGGAGACTACAAGGTCGATAACTACGCTGGAATCAAAACGTCGCCAGAAGTTCCAATGTATCAAGCTTTAGCTGAATCTCTAAATCTACCTGCCGTAGCGACAGTCAAACAGCTTGGTATCGATAAAGCTTTTGAATCAGGCGAAAGATTCGGACTTGATTTAACGAATGTTGATCGTGTGTTAGGTGTAGCTCTAGGTGGTGGCGTGGAAACTAACCCACTACAAATGGCCCAGGCTTATGCAGCATTTGCAAATGAAGGTTTAATGCCTGAAGCACATTTTATTACACGAATTGAAAATGCAAGTGGAGAAGTCATTGCTACTCACAAAAACACTCAAAAACGAGTGGTTGACAAATCGGTAGCTGATAAAATGACAAGTATGATGCTTGGAACCTTTACAAATGGTACAGGAATAAGTTCCTCACCTAATGGCTATGTTTTAGCTGGAAAAACTGGTACAACTGAAGCGGCATTTAACCCAGTATATACAAGTGACCAGTGGGTTATTGGCTATACACCTGATGTGGTAATCAGTCACTGGCTTGGTTTCCCGACTACGGACGAAAATCATTATCTATCAGGCTCGACTTCAAATGGCGCAGCTCATATTTTTAGAAGCATGGCTGAAACAATCCTTCCTTATACGCCGGGAAGTACTTTTACAGTTAAGAATGCTTATGAACTAAACGGTATAGCACCTAAAAATGCTCAAAATCATGTTACTGACAGTGGTGGAACGCAATCAAGTGATACTATAACCGATATTAGAGGACGAGCTCAGAATCTTATCGATGAAGCAGAACGAGCAATTTCAGATGCTAAAATTAAAGAAAAAGCAAAAACAATTTGGGATACAATAGTAGATTTGTTCCAATAATTTTTAAATGACAAGAACTATTCTTGTCATTTTTTGTTTCCTGAAGTAACAGAAAAAATACCTGAAAGATATGGAATGGCATCCGAGGAATAAGCTTAGGCAAGATTACAGACAAAAGAAAAAATAACAGCTTTTATAAAACCTATCTCTGGTATACTGAATGCAGAAAAGGAGGGTAAAGATGATAGAAAAAAATTATGAAGAAGTCAAAGCTATCGTGCATAAGTGTCGAAAAGAATACTATTTACATCTATGGGAAAGAGAAGATTGGGATCAAGAAGGAATGATTTGCCTTCATGAACTATTAGAAAGTTACCCAGAATTTGAAGAGAAAAAAGATAAACAATTCTATATTTACTTTAAAACAAAATTTCGGAATCGAATTCTAGATGCAGTCCGAAAGCAAGAAAGCTATAAAAGAAAATTGGATCGTCAAACCTATGAGGAAGTGAGTGAAATTAGTCACAGATTACGTGAAGGAGGTCTGTGCTTAGATGATTCCTATGCTCTCCAAGAAATGCTTAAGAAATACGAATCTGGATTAGGAAAGGAGAAGCGAGAACATTTCGAGCGATTATTAGCAGATGAACGATTCAAAGGTAGAAAAGCAATGCTCAAAGAATTACAACTGGTTTTAAAAGATTTCGCTCCAAAATAATAAAAATCAGAAAAACCAGTTGACAAGCGACAAAAAGTAGGTATAATAGAAAGAGTTGACAAGCTCAAGGTCCGTTGGTCAAGGGGTTAAGACACCGCCTTTTCACGGCGGTAACACGGGTTCGAATCCCGTACGGACTATGAGTGTATCGCGGTTAAGGTTGATAGGATTTTAAAAAAGTTAAAAAAACCTGTT
>NZ_JBTHHY010000004.1:0-3890 GCF_054353475.1 Streptococcus sp. V919
AACAGGTTTTTTTAACTTTTTTAAAATCCTATCAACCTTAACCGCGATACACTCATAGTCCGTACGGGATTCGAACCCGTGTTACCGCCGTGAAAAGGCGGTGTCTTAACCCCTTGACCAACGGACCCTGAGCTTTTCAACTCTTTCTATTATACCTACTTTTTGTCGCTTGTCAACTGGTTTTTCTGATTTTTTGTAAAATTTTTGTTTTTATCTTTTCCTGCATATTAACTACCGTCTAATAAACTTACTCTTTATATAAGATAAAACACTATTAACTTTTTATTGTAAAATAGGAGAGATATTGATTTAAAATGTAAAACAAAAAGCCCACTGTTGTAGGCTTTTCGTAAGATATTTCTTAAAATTAAAGCATCTTGTTGTAGAATTCAACGATAAGTGCTTCGTTGATTTCTGGGTTGATTTCATCACGTTCTGGCAAACGAGTCAATGAACCATCCAATTTGTCAGCGTCGAATGATACGAATGCTGGACGTCCAAGGGTTGCTTCAACAGCTTCAAGGATTGCTGGAACTTTCAATGATTTTTCGCGAACTGAGATCACTTGACCTGGAGTTACACGGTATGAAGGGATATCAACGCGTTTTCCATCAACAAGGATGTGACCGTGGTTTACGAATTGACGTGCTTGACGACGAGTAGTCGCAAGGCCAAGACGGTAAACAACGTTATCCAAGCGACGTTCCAAAAGAAGCATGAAGTTGAAACCAAGGATTCCGCCTTTGATTTTTGTAGCTTCTACGAACAAGTTACGGAATTGTTTTTCACCAACACCGTATGTGAAACGAAGTTTTTGTTTTTCAGCCAATTGCAAACCGTATTCTGACAATTTTGAACGGTTGTTTGGTCCGTGTTGACCTGGTACGTAGTTACGACGTGCCAATTCTTTACCTGTACCTGTAAGTGAAAGGCCAAGGCGACGAGCTTGTTTCCAAGATGGTCCTGTATAACGTGACATATGTATGTCCTCCTGATATAAATAATATTCGGTGGAAATAGTCACTTAGAAAGCCCTGATTCGTGCAGATGCCCTTCGCCTAAACAGCCAAGGTTACTTATCATAAGACACCTGTTGACGAGCTTCATGCTTCCCTGCTGCTATTTCACACAAAGGTTATTGTATCATGAATCCGTCGATTTGTAAAGAGATTTTACGCCTTTATTTCAAATTAAGGCAGAATGTGAACTTGCTTCCTAAGCCATATTGACTTTCTGCTGTGATTTCGCCACCAAGCTGATGTGCCAATTCTTGTGCAATCGCAAGACCTAATCCATGCCCACCTGTCTTCATATTTCGTGAAGTTTCTACACGATACAATCGGTTAAAAATTTTTCCCAAATCTTCAGGAAGGATCCCCTGCCCCTCGTCTTTCACACTGATCGTCAGCTCTTGTTCTGTTAATTGGGCAAGAACCTCGATTCTGGTTCCTGGTTCTGAATATTTAAAGGCATTGTTTAACAAATTGACCAGAATACGAGAGAGTTTGTCAGAATGGCTCTTGATTTTCGCCGACTCAGGTGATACTTGAATGTAAACATCCCGCTCCTCTTGTTCAATCTGGAGTTGAAATTCACTCATAGACTCAATCAACAGCTGATCTAAAAAGACCTCTTCGACTTCTTCATCAGCAGTATCTTGAGGTTGTCTGTTAAGAGTCAAAACATCCAATTCCTCCACTAGCTTGTTTAGACGCTCAGTTTGCCGACCAATCGTGGTTAAATAGTGGAACCGCTCCTCTTCTTTAATCACTCCATCTAGAATTCCCTCCACAGTAACCTGAATGGAGGTAATAGGAGTTTTAATATCGTGAGAGAGCTGCGCAATCATCATTCTCTTTTCTTGCTCGCTCTCATCAAGTGATTGAAAGGTAGCCTGCAAATTGTGGGACATGTCATTAAAAGCCTGGCCTAGCTCTTGAAATTCTAATGGGCCTTTGGTTTCGATTTCTGTACTGAAATCCTTGCTTGCTATATCCTGAGCTTGTTTTTTCAAATGTTTCAGAGAAGAGAAAACGGGCGACAAAAGAAAGATGCTCACTGCAGCGCCAATGAAACTAGCAATCAAGGTCATTCCAACTAGAAAGTAAACTTCACTTTTATCAATCAACATTCGTTGGATTGCCCAGAAAACAACCAAAATCGTTAGTAGAGTCGAAACTAGATACCCCACTAAAATATAGCTTTTTAATTTCATTTTTTTCCTCTCGGTCTTTCCATCTTATAGCCCAATCCCCAAACAGTTTTGATAGCAGGAGTGTTTAAATTCGTATACTTACTCAACTCTTGTCTCAAAGCATGAATATGAACATTGAGTGTATTGGTATCATCCACATAGTCCTCTTGCCATACCTTCTCATAAAGTTCAGTCTTTGAAAAGACTCTCTCAGGATTGCTAGCTAATATCCATAGAAGTTCAAAAGATTTCACTGTCAATTCCAAAGGCTGTTCCCCAATGCGAACCTCATGAGTCACATGGTTGATCACTAAGTCACCAAACTCAATTTGCTCGGTCTCTCCGCCACGACTAAGGCGGCGCAAGATATTATTCACTCTCAAAACCAATTCCCGTGGGCTAAACGGTTTAGCTATAAAATCATCTGCCCCCAAACTTAATCCATAAATCTTATCTTGTTCGCTTGTCTTAGCAGTTGTAAAGAGAAAGGGTTGATCAGGAGCAATATACTGAACTTCACTGATGAAATCATAACCGTCCATATTAGGCATCATGATATCTGTGATAATGAGGTCGATAGTTTTTTTTCTAAAAAGTTCCAATCCTTCCTTACCATCATGGGCGACTAAAACATCGTAGCCTGCCTGTAAAAGATAACGATTTTGAATATCTAGAATATCTATCTCATCATCAACCAACAAAATTGTCTTTTTCATCTGACACTCCTTTGACAAAAACAGTGTTATACTTGCTTTAGTATAACACTATTTTCCGTAATGTTTAAATGATTTGAACCTTAATCTTCTCTTTTGGTTTTCCAACCCAAAAATCCAACAAGACCGGCCAAGGCGAGTCCAAAGAATCCAAGAGTAGCCATTGCGGTTTGGGCTTCACCGGTATATGGAAGCATGTCTTTTTGGTCTTTCATTTGATCAACCATCATTGGACTTGACACCTTGTTATTAGATGCCATCTTGCCTTCATCAGACGCTTTGCTTGAGGCTGCTAGAGCTTGGTCTTGTTTCATGCTTGGTGTTGCCATTGGCTGGCTAGCGTTCATGGTTTTGTCCTGCTCTTTGCTAGGCATCATCTTATCCTGGCTAGCAGCTGGCATTTGAGATTTCATATTAGACGCATCTTGATGACTATTTATCATTGGAGTCGGCATAGCTGAACCATTAGAAGATGGAGCAAAGCCTGACTGCATCGGAATAGGGGACTGTTGTCCGTTCAAGTTCACTGTCAAATCCTTAGTCGCTACGAGGTTGCTCAAATCTGCTTTGCCATCTTTCGTACCATACACTTTAATAGTAGCTTTATAGCTTTGCGTACCGTTTTGTTTCAAGAGGTCAAGAAGCTCTTTATCTGATTTTCCTTGAGTACCTGCCAAATCCACTTCATAGAAGTAGAGACCTTTGCCCAATTTCTCTACTGGTGGGAGAGCGGGATTTTTAGCTGAACCGTTGTCTGACCATGGAGCCTTGTCTGATGCCTTCAGAATCAAACGAGTCAACATACCGTCACCGGCAAAGAATTCATATGGGATAACTTGGTTAACACCGGCGGTGAATGGACCTGGGAAGTTAGCCTTGTCCAAGTAAGAAGCTGGGACATCTACTGTATCTTTGGTATTGTCGGCCACACCTTTTTGCACTTCAGCTGGGGTAGTCAAGCCATTCAAATTGACATCCAAATC
>NZ_JBTHHY010000004.1:3900-70185 GCF_054353475.1 Streptococcus sp. V919
GACCATGGAGCCTTGTCTGATGCCTTCAGAATCAAACGAGTCAACATACCGTCACCGGCAAAGAATTCATATGGGATAACTTGGTTAACACCGGCGGTGAATGGACCTGGGAAGTTAGCCTTGTCCAAGTAAGAAGCTGGGACATCTACTGTATCTTTGGTATTGTCGGCCACACCTTTTTGCACTTCAGCTGGGGTAGTCAAGCCATTCAAATTGACATCCAAATCTTTAGTCGCTACGAGGTTGCTCAAATCGGCCTTACCATCTTTCGCACCATACACTTTAATAGTAGCTTTATAACTTTGAGTGCCGTTTTGTTTCAAGGGGTCAAGAAGCTCTTTGTCTGATTTTCCTTGAGTACCAGCCAAATCCACTTCATAGAAGTAGAGGCCTTTGCCCAATTTCTCTACTGGTGGGAGAGCGGGATTTTTAGCTGAACCGTTGTCTGACCATGGGGCCTTATCGGATGCTTTTAAGATGAGGCGGGTCAACATACCGTCACCAGCGAAGAATTCGTATGGAATCACTTGGTTAACACCGGCGGTGAATGGACCTGGGAAGTTAGCCTTGTCCAAGTAAGAAGCTGGGACATCTACTGTATCTTTGGTATTGTCGGCCACACCTTTTTGCACTTCAGCTGGGGTAGTCAAGCCATTCAAATTGACATCCAAATCCTTAGTCGCTACGAGGTTGCTTAAATCGGCCTTACCATCTTTCGCACCATACACTTTAATAGTAGCTTTATAGCTTTGAGTGCCGTTTTGTTTCAAGAGGTCAAGAAGGTCTTTATCTGATTTACCTTGAGTGCCAGCCAAATCCACTTCATAGAAGTAGAGACCTTTGCCTAATTTTTCTACTGGTGGGAGGGCAGGATTTTTTGCTGAGCCATTGTCTGACCACGGAGCCTTGTCAGAAGCTTTCAAGATAAGGCGGGTCAACATACCATCACCGGCAAAGAATTCGTATGGAATCACTTGGTTGACTCCGGCTGTGAATGGGCCTGGGAAGTTGGCCTTGTCCAAGTGAGTGGCTGGGACATCTACTGTGTCTTTGGTATTGTCAGCCACACCTTTTTGCACTTCAGCTGGAGTGGTTGCTGGTTGAGCTTCACTTGCCTCACGGTCTTGTCCAGAGACTACAGGAGCAGAATTTGTTGCAGGTTTAACCGTATCTGCTGTTTGCTTCTTAGATTCTGGTTTTGCTTGCACTTCTTCTTTGGGAACTACTACTTGGTCTTTATCAGCTACATCCGCTTTTTCTGGAGAGCTTATAGAATCCAAGCTTACTTTAGGTACTGAATCTGCCTGTTCTGAAGGAAGAGCTACATCGACTGCTTTTTTTAGAGCCTCTGCTGGTAAGTCGCTCTTTTCACTCACCGAATCTGCATCTGGCACGACTTGAGCAGTGGTCGGATTGACCACATCAGCACGCGCAGAACTTGGTTGTCCGACCAGGACAAAGAAGCCACTAGCTACAACAACTGAAGCAACACCGACACTGAGACGGCGAATAGACCAACGAGTATATCTCTGATTTGGATTGAATTTCATAGGATTCTCCTTAGAGTTTTCTTTTTTTGATGACTCTAGTATAATCTCCTAAAATTAAAAAGGATTAAGAAAAAGTTAAAATTTTTCTTAAATCCCTCTTATAAAATATTTATATTGACTCAATAATCTTTTTCTTCTACTCATTGAGGTTTGCAAGATTATCTAAGTATTGGTTATTAATAATAGCCATGATATAGGTATCAGACTGTAAAAGGTCTTCCGGTCCGAATTGAACATCTAGTGGAGCATTCTCGTATTTACGAAAACCGAGTATATTGAGATTATAGCGTCCTCTAAGATTTAATTGGCTAAGACTCTGACCTACCCAAGATGCAGGGATTTTCATCTCAACAATGGAGACATTCTTGTCCAACTGAAAGACGTCTACGCTATTATGAAAGAGAATCGTTTGAGCTAATGAACGACCCATTTCATACTCTGGTGAAATAACAGAGTCTGCACCGATTTTTTCAAGTACTTTTTTTGCTGTATGACTTTTGACCTTAGCAATAACAGTTGGTACTCCCAAATCCTTGCAATGCATAACCGCAAGAACACTAGACTCCAAGTTTTCACCAGTTGCGACCACAACCGTATCACAGGTATCAATTCCGGCTGATAACAAGAGTTCTTCATCTGTGATATCTCCAACAACACCGCGAACTAAAACAGGTTCAAATTGATTGATAAGTTCCTCATGGTCGTCAATAGCTATGATATTGATATCATGCTTGGCAAGCGCTGCGAGAACACTGCTCCCAAAAATTCCTAAACCTAAAATTCCGATTGTCCGATCTGACATAGTTTATCCTTTCCTATCCTATAGTAATATCTGCTTTCATATAGTGGATCATATCTTTCTTGTCTGGACGATACTCAGCCAAGCTAACTAATAGCGTCAACGGCCCGATTCGTCCTATAAACATCAATAACATGACAACACTAAGTGCTATCTTACCTAATTCTGGTGTCAAGTTCGCTGTTACTCCAACGGTAGCAAGCGCAGAAATAGTTTCAAACATCAAGTAGATAAATTTCGGATTCCCTTCTGCTGTTATTCCAAGTAAAATCAAACCCACCAAAAAAGTTATCAAGAAAACAATGAAGACACTGAAGGATTTTTGCACTGTCCGAGGTTCAATCGTTCTCCGAGCTACATTGGCATGGGGCAATCCTAAAAGTTCACTGCGCGCAAATACTAACAATACAAAGAAGGTTGTGATTTTAAGTCCCCCGGCTGTTCCACCAGGTGCCCCACCTAGAAACATTTGTAAAATATAAATCAGCAACGTAACAGGTCGGGCCTGGGTGTAATCAATCGAAGCAAAGCCTGCCGTTCTCATACTGACTGTTTGGAAAAAGCTAACCAGCAATTTATCAGGTACGGTGAGATTGCCAATGGTCCCTGGATTGTTCCACTCAATCAAAAGGGTTGAAACTGTTCCAGTAAATAAAATCCCCACTGTTAAAAAAAGAACCAATTTGGTATGAAAACGAAGACATCGTTTTTTCTTCTTTCCTAACTGGGTCGCTAGGTCAAACCAGACCATAAATCCCAGACCACCTGTGATGATCAAAGCAGCAATTACTAGATTAATCAAAGGGTCGGTCTGAAAAGCTACCAAACTTGTACTTCCAAAATTATCAAAACCAGCATTACAGAAAGCTGAAATAGCTACGAAGATAGAGGTGAAAATCCCTCGGCCCCAACCAAATTCAGGAACAAAACGAAAACTTAACAGGAAGGCTCCTAGGCCTTCAACGAGAAAAGTCGTTAAGAAAATTGAACGTATGAAAACCTTTAACGACTGAGTTTCTCCATAACTGAAGCTCTCAAGAATTGTTTCACGGCTACGAAGACTTAGCTTTTGCTTACTTTGAATATAAAAGACCCCGATAAAGGTCATGAGACCCAAACCGCCAATCTGGATTAAAAACATACAGATTAACTGGCCCCAGACATTGTAGGTTGAAGCTACTGGTTGAGTAAAGAGTCCTGTCACGCAGACCATGGATACTGCTGTAAAGAGATGGTCGAAATAGGTCGCTTGAGAGCTAGTTGCTTGCACAAATGGAAGACTTAAAAGAAGAGAGCCTACGAAAATAACCAAAGCAAAACTTAAAAAAATTCGACGAGCAGGTGACAAACGCCCCAAGGTCGTGTTTATTTTTTCCGAAAATGATTTGAATAACATAGCTACATTGTACCACAAAATCAGTTAAAGCAGTCATATATGACTAACGATTTCAAGACAGAGTTCTAGCGCCTTATCAAAAGCTTCAGAGCCCCAGTCACGACTGTCGTAGTTGTCCAGATCCGCTAAGGAATCTGCGGTAAAGAGCAACTCACCCCAGACTGCACCGCGAAGTTGAGCTACTGCTGCTAATGCAGCACATTCCATCTCCACAACTGCACAGCCTTCCTCCTTACGATAGGCGACTTTTTCAGCTGTTTCTCGGTAAAAACCATCTGTCGACCAGGTCATGACTTCTTCATAAGGAATACCTCTTTGTTCCAAGACTTGCTCAATGGCAGAGATAGCCTCAGTCTGCATCTCCATATAACGAGAAGGCGCTGCATAGTGGTAGCTCGTCCCCTCATCTCGCAGAGCGCGAACAGGGACGAGAAAGGCATCTTCCTCAATATCGGCTAGGACTCCACAAGTACCGGTGGGGTGGAAATGATTTGCTCCACACCATAGCCAATCAACCAATCCATAAACTGGGCCGCTGGAGCAGAACCAACAGGAGCTTGGGCTAGGCATACTTTTTCACCTTTATAATCCATGACATAAACAGGATAAGTTTTAGTGGCAGAAACAAATTCCCCGACGCACTTCGCCCCTACTTCCTGAGCATAGCGATCAATCTCCTCCTCCAAAAATGCATAGACGCACTTCTTTGGCCACCTTGATTATCATCCGTCACAAGGACAATATCAAACGAATCCTCAACAAGAATGAAAACATCATCACTTGGGGTAAAAACATCACCCATCAAAAACAAAAAGACTAGAGTCAAACCTCTAGTTTTTTTATATTCAATAATAGAAGGTATTTGTAAGAAAGCAAACAGGTTTCTCCCCCTCCACTTCTTCTATGACCTCACTTTCAAGAGTTTCTCTATTTCTTGATAAAGAATCTTTGTTGGCTGGTAGGCTTTGCTTTGTTGAGCAAGGACCTTTAGGTGCGACCAATCTTCCCGAGAAACCAATTCATTAAATAAGCGCAAAACTTCGGAATCTGTCTTTTTACGAGAGACCAATCCTATTTGGAATAACTCAGCCCTAACCGCATTATCAAACTGGTCATAGTCCTGGGGCAAAATTAGACTTGGAATGCCCTGCTCGATACAGCCCATCAGGATCCCTGCACCTGCATGATGAATGGCAAAGTCCATTTGATCCAGAACATCTGAATAAGGGAGGTAATCAAAGACCAGAAGATTTTCCGACAACATCCTGGGTGGATGCTCCAAACCACTAGAATCCCCTAAGGTTACGTAAAAGACATAGTCAGGATGTTCTTGGCTCAAAAGCTTTGCCAACTCCACCATCCGCTCTTTTTCCCATTTTAAATGAGTACCACAAGTGACGAGGACCCGCTTTTTAGAGCTAGTGAAATACTGCTTCTGCCCTTGAGGAAGGTGGTCAAAAGAGAGACAGCGATAACCAACCCATTTAAGCTGAGATGGAAAATCATCTCGAAACTCCAACTCTTTCATGCCCAGAGCCAAGATTGAATAGGGAGAATAGATGGCTTCTGTCCCATCTTCACGGTACAATTTGAAATTCTCTAGGCTATCGAGATTCTTCTTAACCAGCGCAAGTCCAACTTTCTTTGCCAGACGGATGACTTGCCTACCCAGCGCATCTCTCCACTTGTAGAAGGTTCCCTGGTGCGGTTTCCAGCCACCTAGATAAGCAGGCGTTGTCGTTCGACTTTCAATCGCTACTGGACTTGGAATGGTCGTAATCCAGGGAATGCCCAAACGATCTGCTAAAACTCCAGCAGGAGCGGCTACAAAATCTGCAATGATCAAGTCTGGTATCCCCTCAGAGTTCCAAATTTGAGTTATTTCGTCAAAAACTTCAGGTATCAGTCTGCTATTGGCCCTTAATTGTTGGTACATGATTAATAGGTTTGCTTGCTTGGCTGTATTGGCTATATCTTCCATTACTGTCGGACGATCAGGAAATAAGGCAAGGCAGTCAAAACCAATCTGCTCAACCAATGCCTTTTTCTGAAAACCTGTAATAACACGGATCTGAAAACGCGGATCCTCCAGCAAGGGTTTGACCAAAGTTAAAGTCGGAAATAAATGACCACTAAAGGGGACGCTAATCACATCGATTTTTATCACTTTTTCTAATCCAGTCATAGATGATTCCTTTCACATCTTCTCTGTATTCATAGCTATAATGATTCGTATCCACTTGGATATCCGCTGAATGGCGGTCCAAAATTCGTGAATAAGGATCTTTTTTGCCTTTGATAACCAGTAGTTCTAGCTCCTTTTGACGTAAGAGAAGATGGAAAACCGGGCCAAGCGCTATCACACGCAATCTCGGAAGGGAGACCTGATTCCCTAAACTTCTGAGCCACTAGGTCAGCATATTGACCCCTGAACTCTTACAAACAAGAACCACCTCCTGCGCTTCCAACAAGGGAGACAAGTGCTCCTGTAACAGCTTTTGGAAACAAGGGTTCAAAATCGTATGCCAATAGTAGATGATATTGGATACAGAAGCTGACAAGAGGGATACTTGAGGAAACTGTATATGTTCAAAATCTTGATTGAAGGGAAAATTACTCTCTACTACTCTATAATCTGATGGACAAATCGTATGGAGGAGTTCCAGTTGTCCTGCTGTCAGCCCGGTACAAGTGACATCACTGCTCCCACTGAGAAAGAGAACCAAGCGATCAGAGTTTAGCATGGTATGATCAAGAGATAAATCAGACAAACGGTCTAGATAGGACTTCATCTTACTCATAGCGAATCTTTCCGTCCGTCACACGAATCTTCCGCCCCCGCCAGTTTATCACAGGTGGAGTCAATAGAACATAGACAAACAACCAAGGAAGCACAAGATCATTCAGCACTTCATAGATGACTTCATCCAAGTATAGGCGATTGGATAGAATGCTTTGTCGATAGAGGAGCATCCATACTGCCTTGAATCCCAGTAAGCTTAAAGCTAGAAGAAGGTAAGGCCACCCTAAAAAAAGACTTAGGATCAAAGCTGGAAGAGGCAGAAAACTCGGTAAACCTATGAGACTAAACAGCTTCCAATCCAGGTGTTCTTTGAGGTAGATAGAGCTAAAGAGAAGCCAACGCTTCATCTGGAGCAAATATTGCTTGGTATCCTTGATAGTGGTTCGAACATTACAGGTGACCCGTGTTTGGATAATGGATACTCCTTTACTCCTTAAAAAATCGGCTACGGCTAAATCATCACATAGATAATCCTTAATTGCTGTGAAAAGCCCCTGGTCTTTTGCAAGTTCTACCGGTAGAATATAGAACATCCCGTTGATGGAGTGATTCGCCTCAACTTCTGCCATGGTAAAATAGGTAATAAAAGAATTGCCATTAACGAATGCTGCGACCAGCTTGGACCAGAAATTGCTTCTCTCCTGGTTATAAGGAATACCTGTCAGAATGACCTCTTGACCCAAATAGGCAGTCAGCTCCCCCATCTTAGAAAAATCGATCACACTATCATCGTCCAAAACAATCAGATAAGGCCGGGTCAGCTCCTCTACAACCTGCTCAATCTTGTAACTCTTGGGATTAATCCCCTGAGGGACATCTTCAATGAGAAAGATTCGAATGCGTTGGGCAAAGGAAGCCTCTTGGCAAATCTGATCTGCTACACGCTGGGCTTCTGTATCAGACTGGTCAATCAACCAGTAGAATTCTACTGCTTCTGTTTGCTGGAGATTGGCTCGCAAATCACTCTCTAAACGAGGATCCCCTGAGAGGATAGGTTGGACCACTGTAAAAAGCTCTTCTGGGAAGTCTGCAATATGAGCCTGACCTCTTTTATAATAAGTAAAGGACAGCAACCAACGGATGATAAATAAGAGAAGATAAGCAACAGCTAAAAATATAAATATGAATTTCATCAATTAAGTCCCTTTCGTAAATACCTGGCGAGGACACGAATGATACACCTTTGGGGAAGCATGCTACCTAGCCAAACTAGTAAGCGATAGCGAAGCCCGATAATCGCATAGGAAGTATCCCTTTCTATAAATCGGATCAACTGCTGAGCGACTTTCTCAGGCTTCATCTGCAAGCGACCGCCACCCAATGCTTTTACTAGTTTGGGAGGAAGAATAGCTGTTTGGACTGGTCCAAGAATATAGAGACCTAGCTGAATCGGTGAATCTGATTGCTTCAGTTCCTCCTGGAGAGCAAGAGTGTAGGTCTGCAAGGCAGCCTTACTAGCACTGTAAGCTGCTAAATAGGGATGAGGAAAAAGAGCAGCCAGAGATGACAGCTGGACCAAGTGGATCTTCTGATTCTTCTTCACTAGTTGCTTAATTAGTTGGACCGGAACATGGTAATTGACTTGCCAGAGGTCTTGCTCACTAGCTGAATCAAGGTCACTTCCACGGGAAAAGTAAGATAAACCTGCACAATTGACGAGAAGATCTGCATCTAGGTTCTCTACAAAAGCTTCTAGGGCTACTTGATCTAGCATATCTAACGTCAGAATTGAAAGCCGCGCTTTGCTCCCAGTTAGTTCCTTTAGAACTTGGGAGAGTTTGTCAGCATCGCGACCCACTAAGACCAGATGATCCAGACTTCTTGCCAGTTCTTTCGCTAGCTGCCGGCCAATCCCTCCTGTAGCTCCTAAAATGATTGCTTTTTTAATAGTATCTTCTATCTTCATAGCTCTAGTATACCAAATTTCGATTAGATAGAAAACTCCTACTTCCATTCTCCCACCTTAAGGTACAATCCATACCTTTAAAAAATGAGATATCACTTTAAATCATTGAAGTTAAGGAGGAATTAGTTTATAATAACTTGAATTCAAAATCGGGAGGATTTTTATGAAATTCTATTCATATGATTATTTATTGAGTCAGATTAGCCAACAAAATTGGGTCATGGTGATCATGTCCATTCTCTTAGTCTTAGTAACGGCTTTTTTCGCTTTTAAGGCATATAAGGATAAACGCGGAAGTAAGTTCCGTGAATTATCGATCATTTCTATTTTGACCTTAATCGCTTTCGTTTTGATAAGCATTTCGAATTTTCAAAATAACCAATCCAATGACAATCAATTCCGTAGTTCCTTACACTTCATCGAGATTGTCTCAAAAGAGTTAGGTGTTGATAAGAAAGATGTTTATGTCAACACTTCAGCGGTAACTGATGGAGCAATTATTAAGGTTGGAGACAATTTTTATCGTGCTATCAGTGGAAGTGCCCAAGATAGCTATTTACTTGAAAAAATTGACTTATATAAATCCGATGTTGAACTCGTGGAGGTTGAAAAATGATAAGCTTTTTTGCTACAATTGCGATTAAATTGGCCTTAGGCCTTCTGTCTCTAGTTTTTGTTATCAATGTAACAGGTAAAGGAAATCTTGCACCAAGCTCTGCAGTAGACCAAGTACAGAACTTTGTTCTCGGGGGCATTATCGGTGGGGTTATCTACAATAGTTCGATCACCATCATCCAATATGTTGTTATCCTCATCATCTGGACTATTCTCATCTTGCTCCTTAAATGGCTCAACACCAATGTTTCTTTGATTAAACATCTGATTGACGGAAAACCTACTATTATCATAAAAAATGGTCAGTTAGACCCTGAAGCCTGTCGATCAAAAGGTCTTGCAGCTGCAGATGTAGCTCTTAAATTGCGCGCCCAAGGGATCTTCCAATTGAAGGATGTCAAGAGAGCTGTGATTGAACAAAACGGACAGCTAATTATCGTAAGAATGGGTGACGAAAATCCAAAATATCCTCTCATTACCGATGGTGTTGTCCAAGTTGAAATTTTAGAAACCATTGGCAAGTCTGAGGAATGGCTAACAGAAAAATTAAAAGAGGAAGGTTTCGAAGACGTTTCTAATATCTTTATCGCTGAATATGATAAAGGTCAACTGAATGTTGTAACCTATTAAAAAAAACAAACTGATGCTTTTCGTATCAGTTTTTTGCTTTTTGACAATAATGGGTATATACTTAAATTATTATCTGATGGAATTTGGATGATGGAATACATTATCGGAGGTAACCCCCATGTCAATCGAAGAAAAATTCAACCAAGCTAAAGGTTCTGTTAAAGAAGGTTTTGGTAAACTTACTGGCGATACAAAAACTCAAGCTGAAGGAGCTGCAGAAAAAGTAGCTTCAAAAGCTAAAGAAGTTGCTGAAGATGCAAAAGAAGCTGTCGAAGGTGCAGTATCTGGCGTGAAAAACATCTTTAAAAAAGACGGAGAATAATTCTTTTTCGTCCTAATATCATAAAAACTCTTATTCCAAGCTTTTAATCATGCTAGGGATAAGAGTTTTTTCTTGTCCTCACATTATGAAAAAAGCATCTCTTTCCGAGATGCTTGGCATAAACTTACTAGTTTTAATGAAGGAAGCTAGCTAGTAGATACAATAAATAGATGTGAGTGAGTGAGTGAGTTAGATAGAAGATATAAAAAAATATTTATCTCCTCGTCCTTTTTCTCCATTATAAAAGAACCATGGCAAGCCCACCCTCTATGGTAAACAGATTTGGAATCAGCAACATCACAATAGCCAATGTTCGAGCTAAAATTGGTGAGACATCTCCTTCTCCTCCTAGAATCGTTCCAAGTACCAAAACTGGAATAGAGAAAAGAACTGGCAGAAGAATAAATCCAAAACCTTTAAAAAATGTTTTTACCTACTAAACCACATCTAAGAACAGCAACTATAAGAGAGGCACTAAAGGCATTATTGGAGACAGTACTTCAAGTATTTCTTAAATCTTATTAAACAAAATTGTTTTAAAAAGTCTAGTTACCTCCACAATAACTAGACTAGCAATAAATATAAATAAAACGAGTTTGATAAGTGTTTGCCATTTTTTTAATCCAATTAAAAAATATATGCAAACTCTCCTCCTTTTATCCTAACAATGTCTGTAGAATCGGAATCACAATCACAAATAAAATCGTGCTGAGAGTGACCACATTCGTTGAAAACTCAACATCGCCTTTTCCTTGATTGGCAAGAATTGGAAGTACCGCCAAAGCAGGTGTTGCTGATTGGATCATAAAGGTTTTAAATTCTGCTGCTACCATATTTGGAGAGAAGAATTTCAAAACCAGGAGCATGATGACCGGTGCAAGGATAAAACGGCCAACCAGTGTGATGATGGTATCCTTATCAAAGCGAATGGTCTTAAGTCCTGCCTTCGCTAGAACGATACCAATATAGACAAGTGATAATGGCGTTGTTAAACTACCAATATAGGTCAAGGTACTTTCCGCAAAACTTGGAACAGGCAGACGGAGCACTAAAAAGGCGAGGGCTACGAGAAAACCTAATAAAGGAGCTGGGAAGAGCTTCTTCCAATTAAATTTTTGAGCCTGTTTTGAAGCCCCTTCTTTGCTATCAGAAGTCATCAGATAGACACCTAAGGTCCAAGTAGAGATAGTATTTGTAATATAATATACCAAGAAGTAAGGAAGGGCTTGATCCCCAAACAGAGCGATATTTAAAGGCAAACCAATGAAAATAGTATTGGCATTGACAAAGGTATTAATCATGGTTCCTCGACGTCCTGGGCGCACTTTAAAAACTTTCACTGCGATAAAGGCCGCTAGGTAACCAAGAATGAAGGCGATAAACGTATACAACAAACCGCCAGACAAGCTAATCAATTTATCTAAAGTTAAATATTTAAGAACAGAGGTAAAAATTGCAACAGGCATGGCCACGTTCATAATAAGTTTAGATAAGTCATCTCCAAAACTCTCTTGGAACCAACCACGGACTTGCAAGAAATAACCAAGAATGATGATGATGATAATGGGTACAATACTCTGAATTGACGTTATAAAGATTTCCATAGTCTCCCTTTCTATATAACAAGATATACACAAAAGGTGTACGAGGCATCCGATCGCACTCGTACACCTCCAATTAAATTTACTTATTTATATTCTGGGTACCATTTCAAATCACGAACCGCTTTAGCCATATCTGTTTCTTGAGCACGTGCAAGGCCTTGTTCTTGCGCTTTTTTAGCAACTGCTTCCGCTACTTTGATGGAAACATCGGCTACATACTTGAATGGAGGTAAGACTGGTGCTCCTGGTTCGCCTGGATTGACAATACCACTTAATGAATGTGCAGCAGCACCAATCATTTCATCTGTCAACAGACTCGCTTCAGAAGCTAACATACCAAGTCCAAGACCTGGATAAATCAGGGCGTTGTTAGCTTGACCAATCACGTAGTCTACTCCTTTATAAGAAACGGTACCAGCTGGAATTCCTGTTGCAACAAATGCTTTTCCGTCTGACCATTCGATCAAATCTTTGGCACTTGCCTCAGCTAGTTTGGTTGGGTTTGACAATGGGAAAATGATAGGACGTTCTGTATTTTCACACATAGCTTCTACAATTTCTTTTGTGAAAGTATTTGGCTGAGTTGAAGTTCCCACAAGAATCGTTGGCTTAACCGTCTTCACCACTTCAAGAAGGTCTGTCAACTTGTCTGCATTAGCAAAATCAGAACGTTTCTTAGCAAATGGTTTTTGTTGAGGAGTCAAGTCATCCATGTCATCAAAGAGGAGACCTTGTTTATCTACCATAAAGAAGCGTTTATAGGCTTCTTCTTCAGGCAGACCTTCACTAACCATTTCGCGAAGCACACGAGAGGCAATCCCTGCACCAGCAGTTCCACCACCATAGCAGAGGTAAACTTGATCCGTTAATTTTTCACCTGTAATATCCAACGAACCAAAGATACCTCCAAGGGTTACGATACCCGTTCCTTGGATATCATCATTAAAGGTTGGAATTTGCTTCCGGTATTTTTCAAGAATATTGGCAGCATTTAAGCGACCGAAATCTTCCCAGTGAAGATAGAGTTTAGGGAAAAGACGTTCTGCAGTTTGGACAAATTGGTCGATAAAATCATAATAACGATCACCACGCACACGTTCGTGACGATTTCCTAAGTAATTAGGATTGTTACGCAATTCTTCACGGTTGGTACCTGCATCAATGACCAAAGGAAGCACCGTTGAAGGATCGATTCCTGCAGCTCCAGTATAGACCATCAATTTCCCAACAGAAATATCGACACCATTTGTTCCCCAGTCTCCAATACCAAGAATACCTTCTGCATCTGTCACAACAATGAGACGAATTTCACGGTCCCCTGCTGCATTTTTCAAAGTTGCTTCGATATTTTCAGGATGATTAATATCAAGATATGCGGCATATTGTGGATCTACAAAGAGGTCGCTATAACCCTCAATGGTATCAGCAATGGTTGGGTCATAGACAATAGGATTAAATTCCTCCAAATGTTGAGCAAACAGGTAATAGAAAAGAGTACGATTTGTATTAAAAATTTCCATCAAGAACAAACGTTTTTCCAAATCGTTAACCTTTGTTTGCATTTGCGCATAAGTTTGTGCTGCTTGTTCTTCAATGGTTTGAACGTAAGGTGGCAGAAGGCCAATGAGACCTAGTTTCTGACGTTCCTCCAAGGTAAAGGCAGTCCCTTTGTTAAGGAAAGGGTTGTTTAAAATATCATGTGCAGTCATCATGTGACCTCCTTATTTAGTTTATTCTATTATAGCACTTTTTACTTTATATGACACTTTGTTCTGTATATGATACAATATAAATGAATCGCTAAATGAAAATTTAGACGACGCACCCTAAAATGACGGAACTTCAAGCAATAACAAAATAATAGATTTGTCCATTCCTTACTAAATAGTCCTGATCATCTTTTTAAAAAGCGAAATCCTTTCCACGTTTTTAGAAGGTTATTCCCATCAAAAAATTCAAAATAAGTCTCTTATAGCATACGTTGTTTTGTTTAAGGTGTTAATTTTGTTATTTAAAACTTGTATTCTGGTTACATGAAAACAAAACATTATTTACAACGGTATATAGCGCAAAAGGTCAAATATTTGCGAAAAAAACAAAACATGAGTCAAGAGGAGCTGTCGGAACGGGCAGACCTTGGATTAAAATACATCAATCAATTGGAAAATCAAAATGTGAATCTGACCATTCACAGTCTTGAAAAAGTCATTTCTGCTCTTGAGTTAACTCCTGAAGAATTCTTCAATTTTGATTCACTCGAAGCATCTTCAGATCCTACCGACAGCCTTTCACTTAAGAGAGTAAATATGAAAATTAAACAACTTCCAGTTGAAAAAAGGGAGAAGTTCCTAAAAATTTTCGAAGATCTTTTAGATAGCCTTTAATTGTCCTCTGACTCACCTTAGATTGTAACAAACAAAAAATCATATAGTCAAATTAGCTATCACGGATAATTTTTGCTTATCCATGTCTGTCTATTTAGAAGAGGGAGCCCAATGAATCTTAAGGACTTTTATTATTTTCTTGATCTTAGTCAACAGCAATCCTTTACTGGGGTTGCTCAAAAACACGGGATCAGTCAACCATCCGTTTCCTATGCGATTAAACGACTAGAAAAGGAATTTCACTGCCAATTAATCGTGCACGATCCTTCTCACCGTACTTTCAAATTGACGCCCCAAGGAGAAATCTTGCTACGACATATTCAAAAGGTCTTACCTGAGATTCAAGGGGCAAAAAAAGAGATTCTACGGAGTCTCTCTCAATTCAATACGATTGGTTTCCCACCAATCATCATTGACTATCTTGTCCGAAAACAACCCGCCTTTATCAGTAATATTGCAGCTCTTCAAAGTATCCATCCTGTTCAAGAAGGATCTGTCGAACTTTTGGAATTACTTTCCAAAGGAGAGCTAGATGCTAGTTTTTTGGGGAGTTTGGAACCGATTAAAGACCATCGCTTTCAGGTAAGAGAAATGGCCAAACGAGATCTCTTCTATATCCTTCATCACAACCATCCACTAGCCTCAAAAAAGGTATTACAATTTTCAGACGTCATCGATGAAGATTTTATCATTCCAGATGAGCACTTTGTTCATTTAAAAGCCTTTGAACAGTTGAATGAGCGTTATCACCATAAGGCTACCCCCTTCTTTCAGACAGATGATATTCAACTTCTAAAACAACTCCTTCGGAAACAAGTTGGAATTAGCTTACTAGCCGATCTTGCACTAACAGATAGTGAAGAAGAACTAATCGCGATTCCGATGGCAGAAAATGAACGGATTAGTTTTTACGTTTCACTAGTTGAACCAAAAGAAAGTAATCTCAAACCGGAGGTCATCCAATTCTTTGAAAAATTACTAAACTAGTCGCCGTCTTTGTTCTTAGTGCTAATGCAGAAACATAAATAAAGTGACTAGCTAGTATTTTTTACGACAAAAAAATATAGTAGAAATACCAATAAAATAAGGATTCCTGAAAATTGGTAGGAATCCTATTTTTTCGTGAGTTTTGTGTATTTAAATTATTTCATGTATATTTTTCTTGTTCGGTTTTTTATTAATAACTAGAGATATGAAAATCCCAAAAACCTTGATTAATATGCCATTGATAAGTATTTAAAAACCGGTATCAGAAAAAAAGTTTATTAAAAGGGAAAGTATTTTGAAAAAATATACTATTTTACGTAAACAAACTTTAACTTTAGCTTCTGTTGTTTTAGGAACTGTCTTCACAGGAACGACTATTGCTTCTGCTGATGACGTTGCACCTGCAACAAATCAAGCTGCTCCTGCAGCTCTTCCCAAAAATTGAAAAGAAACTCTCCCTTCTCTTTCGAGAAAGGAGATTTTTATTTTATGGGTGTCCGCCAGGTGCTCCTCCGCCTCCAGGCATAGAATTGACGATTTCAGTTTGTTTTTCACCATTGAGGTAGATATCTCCACCTGTGTAGGTCGCTGTTCCGTCAAAGTCAAAACCAGATTGACCAGTCATTTTGATGGTTCCTCCATTAACTGTGATATTCCCATTTGAGTCAATTGGATCTGTGTCCCCTTGGCCAACTTCAACTGTCAAATTCCCACCATTCATAGTAAAGAAGATTTCGCTTTGTTGGGCATTTTTGTTGGCTGCATTGACACCATCATCTGTTGAGTAGATGGTGATATCCCCGCCGTTAATAGTGATTGACTTACCTTCAAGCCCTTCTGTAGAATTCTTAACTGTGTAGGTTCCACTATCAATAACCAAATCACCTGAAGCGTGGATACCATCATCACCAGCAGTAACAGTAATAGTATTATCAGAGAGATACATGGTTCCAACAGATGTATCATCATCATTATCGGCCTTGACTCCGTCTTCCTTGGCATCGATGGTCATGGTTGTTCCAGTGATGTTGAGCTCATCATTGACATTAAAGGCATCTCCAACTGCTGTGATGTTGTAGGTTCCACCTGTGATGTGAAGCGTGTCGTTAGCCTTGATAGCATTGTTTTTCTTGCCATCTACATTGAGAGTCCCTTTACCATTGATGGTCAAATCTACTTTAGAGAAGAAGGCTGCATCGGCCTTTTCATCGCTATTAGTAGCAGAATCTGACAAGCTATTTGTAGTTCCATCTACTAGGGTCACATAAACATGACCTGCTGATTTTGCAGAAATAGCAGCATTGGTATTGGTCATAGTCACACCGTTTAGTACGAGATGCACATCATCTGTTTTTTCAGCTTCAATCTTGATTTGAACACCATCAGATTGTCCAGAAATCACATAGGTTCCTGACTTAGAAATTGTGACGGTAGAATCTGATACGGCAACTCCGTCACCAGAAACAGTTGCAGATGACCCTGACAGCGTTACAGTTGCTGCCGTCTTTTCATCGTAAGAAGTATCATAGTCTTTATCCGTAAAATAGCTAGTTTTCTTAGCGTTTGTAGTTGATGTAGTGGTTGTTGCGGTATTGCTAGTTGTTGTATTTGAAGTTGACTGGGTACAAGCTGTCACCAGTGCTAGAGTTGCTATACTCGTTAATAAGAATGTCCATTTTTTCGCTTTCATGATCATTTCCTCATCTTTCATTTACATGATTTTAGTCTACGGGACTTTCCTAAAAGAAGCCTAAACTTTTTCTGAAAGTTTTCTTAACCCCATCCGAACTTCATTAATAATCATTATTTATGGTACAAAAAAGAACAGCATCTTGCTGTTCTTTTAATTTTCTTTGACTGGAATTTCTTTGATAACTCGTGCTGGGTTGCCTGCCAGAACTACATTATTACCAAAAGATTTAGTAATGACTGCTCCTGCTCCTGCAATAACATTATCACCTAAAGTAACACCCGGTAGGACAATGACACCACCACCTGCCCAGAAATTTTTCCCTATCGTAATGGGTTTCCCAAATTCTATCCCAGAATTTCGTTCATTCGGATCAAGGGGATGAAGGGGTGTTAAAAATTGACAGTTAGGACCAATCATGGCATTGTCTCCTATGGTAATCGGACAAACATCCAACATGGTTAAATTCCAATTGGAATAAAAATTTTCTCCCAAATGAATATTGACACCATAATCCACCACCAAACGAGTATTGACATAGAGATTTTCACCAGTTGAGCCAAACCAGCCTTTGATGATTTCCATACCTTTTACTGGATCGACTTCTGCATTAAAAGTTGCTTGATTTTGTCGTGCTATTTGTGCTAGAGCACGAAGTTCTGGATCGAACGGGTGATAGGGTTCTCCCGCAATCATTTTTTGATATTCACTTTTCATAGTTTGACTTCCTTGTTTGCTTTACAAGATTGTAGCATAGTTCTATCCTTTAGACAAGCAGCAAAGAGATTAAAAAAACTAGTACATCTTTAGATGTACTAGTTTTTAATTAGAAAGGTGACTTTCTCACTACTTTACAGAGTTTATTAGTCTTCTTTCTTTTTACGAGCGATAAGTCCAAATCCACTCAAGACACCTACTAAACCAAGGGCAGCAAGACTAGCATGATCTTCAGTACCAGTATTTGGCAATTTAGGAGTATTTTCCTTAGCTGGAGTTTCAGAAACTTGAGCTGATGTAGCTGGGGTTTCTGGAACTATGGTTGGTTTCACATTTGGTGTTACTACTGAATTTGGTGCTGGCACCGGAGCTGGTGTTGGCACTGGTGCTGGCGTTGGCACTGGTGCTGGTGCTGGTGTTGGCACTGGTGCTGGTGCTGGTGTTGGCGTTGGTGTTGGTGTCACTTTCTTCTTGTAGATGTGTTGGACATTACCATCTTTATCGACAACTGTCTTCACAAATTCATAACCTGGAATATCTTTCTTAGGTTGTTCGCCATCTTCTGTTGGGTTACCTGGAATTGGTTTACCATTTTCATCAACATATGAAGTTGTTATTTTTTCGTAGACATGGACTGTATCCCCGTTAGGCAATTTCTTAGTTTCAACGAAGCGGTAACCTGGGATATCTTTCTTAGGTTGTTCACCGTCTTCTGTTGGGTTACCTGGAATTGGTTTACCATCTTTGTCTACAAACGTAGTAACTGGGGTTACAGTTGGTGTGTAAGTTGCAGAAATTTTTGTTCCGTTAACATCTTCACGCACAACTGTCACTGATGGAGCAGTTCCAGTAAATTCTGGTTCTGGTTTAAAGGTTACTGTTCCATCTGGAGCTACTGTGTATGTACCAACTCCTTCAACAGTCTTAGTTGTTGAACCATCTTCAAATGTAGCTGGGACATCATTATTCATAGGCACATCTGGGTTACCTGGTGTGAAGGTTGGTGTACCAGATTGTTCTTTACCTTTTGGTCCAATAGATGTAGCTGGTTCCGCTGTTGGTGTTACTGGAGTTACAGTTGGGGTGTACTTAGCTGTAACTGGCGTACCGTTCTTGTCAACACGTTTAACAGTCACGCCTGTTCCTGTTCCTGTGAATGATTTTTCTGGTACGAATGTAACTGTTCCATCTGGAGCTACAGTATATGTTCCTTCGCCTGGAATGACCTTAGTTGTTGAACCATCTTCGAAGGTTGCTGGCACATCATCATCCATCGGCACATCTGGGTTACCTGGTGTGAAGGTTGGTTTGCCTGTTTGTGTCTTACCTTGGATATCTGTTGATGTTGCTGGTTCTGCTGTTGGTGTTACTGGAGTTACAGTTGGGGTGTACTTAGCTGTAACTGGTGTACCATTCTTGTCAACACGTTTAACAGTCACGCCTGTTCCTGTTCCTGTGAATGATTTTTCTGGTACGAATGTAACTGTTCCGTCTGGAGCTACAGTATATGTTCCTTCGCCTGGAATTACCTTAGTTGTTGAACCATCTTCGAAGGTTGCTGGAACATCATCATCCATCGGCACATCTGGGTTACCTTCTGTGAAGGTTGGTTTGCCTGTTTGTGTCTTACCTTGGATATCTGTTGATGTTGTTGGATCCGCTGTTGGAGTTACTGGAGTAATCTTAGGTGTGTATGTTGTTTCAGCCGGAGTGCCGTTGGCATCTTTAGCTTGAACTTTAACCGGAACTACTTCACCTGAGTAAGACTTATCAGTTGGTGTAAAGGTTACAACACCTGTTTCTTTATCAACTGTGAAAGTACCGATTTCTTTCCCTTCTGGTGATTTAGCAACTACTGATGCAGCTGGTTGACCGTTTTCATCAAGGAGAGTAATGGTATCCTTGTCGATTGGTGCTACTGGATCACCTTCTGTAAAGGCTACTGTACCAGTTTGAACTACACCTTGAGGTGCTTCTGATTCAGCTGGTGTTGCGGTTGGTGTTACTGGTGTTACTGTTGGTGTGTACTTAGCTGTTACAGGTGTACCATTCTTATCTACACGTTTAACAGTTACGCCTGTTCCTTTACCTGTGAATGATTTTTCAGGGACAAAGGTTACAGTTCCGTCTGCTGCTACTGTGTAAGTACCAACGCCATCTACTGTCTTGGTAGTTGAACCATCGTCGAAAGTAGCTGGAACGTCATCGTTCATTGGCACACGGCTATCGCCTTCAGTAAATACAGGTTTACCAGTTTGTGTAGCACCTTGGATATCTGTAGTTTCAGCTGGTGTCGCAGTCGGTGTTACTGGAGTTACAGTTGGTGTATAAGTTGCAGAAGCTTTGGTTCCATTCTTATCTTCACGAACAACTGTCACTGCTGGAGCAGTTCCAGTAAATGATTTCTCAGGAACAAAGGTTACCGTTCCGTCTGCTGCTACTGTGTAAGTACCAACGCCTTCTACTGTCTTAGTTGTTGAGCCATCGTCAAATGTTGCTGGAACATCTTCGTTGATTTCAACAGTTTTCTCAACGCCATCAACAGTCACAGTTCCACCCTTGAATTCAGGTTTACCTGTTTGAGTTGCACCTTGAATGTCAGTTGTTTCTGCTGGAGTTGCAGTTGGAGTCACAGGTAATACAGTTGGTGTGTATGTTGCAGAAGCTTTGGTTCCGTTCTTATCTTCGCGGACAACGGTCACGGCTGGTGCAGTTCCGACAAATGATTTCTCAGGAACAAATGTCACAGTTCCATCTGCTGCTACTGTGTAAGTACCAACACCTTCAACGGTCTTAGTTGTTGACCCGTCGTCGAATTTTGCTGGAACGTCTTCATTGATTTCAACAGTCTTTTCAACGCCATCAACCGTTACAGTTCCACCTTTGAATTCAGGTTTACCTGTTTGAGTGGCACCTTGGATATCTTCTGTTTCAGCTGGTGTTGCTGTTGGTGTTACTGGAACGATTTCAGGCGTGTAAGTTGTATCCACCTTGATACCGTTTGAGCTTTCAGCTTGAACCTTGGCTGGTGTGACTGCGCCAGTGTATGACTTGTCAGTCGGTGTGAAGGTTACTTGACCAGTTGTAGGATCGATTGAGTAAGTACCGATTTCAGTCGTACCATCAGCAGCATAAGCTGGTGTCGTTGAAACTTCGTTACCATCTTTATCTAGCAATGTGTAGCTATTGTCTTTAATGGTAATAGCTTTATCTTCACCATTTACCTGAACAGTTTTTCCTGCAAAGGTTGGTGTACCTGTTTGAGTAGCACCTTGGATATCTTTAGAAGTTGCTGGGTTTGCTGTTGGAACAGCCGCTACAACAGTTGGTGTGTAAGTTGCATCAGATGTGATGGTTGCTGTCTTGCCGTCTGCGTTGGTAATCGTCGCTGTTGCTTGAACGGTCACACCAGTTGCAGTTCCAACAAAGTCTTTTTCAGGTGTGAAGGTCACTGCGCCTGTAGTAGGATCGATTGTATAGCTACCTTCACCTGCTACTGTTACAGTTGTTTCATCAGTCGGTTGACCAGTTGCTGGATCCACCAATTTCTTGCTAGTGATTTCAACAGTCTTATCGTTACTCAAATCAAAAGTTGGTGTTTGTGTTTGAGGAACATTTTGAATATCCGCAGAAACCTTGTCTGTAGGAGTCACTGTGATTGGTGTGACAGTTGGAGTGTACTTAGCTGTTGCAGTCTTAAGGTATTCATCACGGACGGTACCGTCTTTATCTTTTCCGACAGGAGCTGTTACTGATACGGTAACACCTTGAGCTGTACCTGTGAATCCTGGTTCTGGAACAAAAGTTACTTTACCAGTAGCATCATCAATGCTGTATGTTCCTTCACCTGCCACTGTTACAGAGGTTGCATTGGTTACTTGACCAGTCGCTGGGTCCACCAATTTAGCAGGGTATTCCAAGCTTGGAGTGACAGAGATCTTTTCGCCATTAACATTCGTTGTAGTTGTGTTAAAGGTTGGTGTACCAGTTTGAGTCGCACCTTGAACATCTGTCGAAGTCTTATCTACCCCTTCAATATCCGTTGGTGTAACAGTAGGGATATAAAGACCATCCATGGTATTCAAAACAGTATCTACATTGGCTTCATCAGCTGGGAATTTTGTTGACCAACCCGTATCGTAGCCATTGCTGTCTGAACGACGGATAGAGATTCCATCAGCTGTTCCGAGGAAGTGATCTTCTGGAATGAATTCCACATCTACATCTTTACCATTACCAGTAACTTTGTATTTACCTTGGCCTGGTACGACATAGTAACCTTCCGCATCCAAAGTAGCTTTGTTTCCATTAGAATCAACAATGTAAGGTTCAATTGTTTCATCAATTTTAGCTGCTTCTGTTAGGCTATACCCTTGCAAACCTCGAGCAGTAAAGGCTACAGTTGCAGTTTGCTTCGCCCCTTGAAGACCAGTTGTTTCTTTAAATTCCCCTTTTGGTGGGTGAGTGATTTGAGTCTTAAAGTCTTCAACCTCACCAGAGAAAGCCATACCCGTTGGACTTTCAATCTCCTTATCATTCTTTGCGATACGGATCCGAACACCCAATTCATTGACACTAGGATCAATATAGGTTTTACTCTTTGTAAAGCTTAACGTAGCCGTTCCATCTTGGGTAATAGTTGTTAAATCAGAACGTTCATCTTCATCAAAGGTTCCGTTTTGGTTGAAATCTATCCAACCATAGATGTTAGCTTTTGCTGCTCCACCCGTATGAGCTTCCACTGAAATGGTGTAATTACCTGGACGTGTCCGGTCCATCTTGATCAGCTCATTGGTTTTTCCTTTGAGATCATTTGGAAGTAATTGGTCGATGCCTTCATCCGCAGTGGTCGCTTTATCGTCACCAGTCCAATCAAGGGTATTGTTTTCATCCATATCAGGACTCAAGTGGCCGAGATAAGGTTGGTTTACTTTCTTACCGGTAATCCCATCCACAGTTGCAATTGAATGAACTGCCTTACCGTATGATTCAGGCGCATCTCCTTCATCAAGCGGGAAAAATCCAACCATAGCAGATTGTTTACCACCTGAAGCAATGTAAAGACCGATTTCAGAAGCTCCCTTTGTCATAACAAGAGGAACAGCAACATCACTTGCAGAAATATTTGGTCCGAAGACTCCTGTTCCGAGACCTCCAGTTGTTAAATCAGCACTTCCAAAGTACTTCCAGGCAACCTCTTTTTTGTCTGGTCCAACTTGAGTTGTTCTACGAAGTTGGTCAAGATTAGTTCTAGAGAAATTCATGCCGTCTATATTGGTGGAAGGGTTTGAACCAAATAAATTGTCTGTATTTTGTGGAATAAACGTTCTAGTCCATTTTTTTCCATATTTATACCACTCACCAATGTGTTTCCATCCTTCTCCATTGGTGGTAAACAGAACCAATTCACCAGGGTTAGCTGACTCACCATCTGCCATGACAATGGCAGGTTTGACGGTTTTGCCACGGAAGGTCGCAGAAACTTCAAACTGGATCCCAATGTTCCCGCCGGTTAATTCTGAACTAATAGTAGTTTTCTTAGTTGTACCAGTATCAATCCCCTCGCCTTTAATTTCAGTCCAACGGTTTTGAGGCTCGGCAATAACCTTAGCTTCTTCACCGGCATTAAATTCCGCCAAGGTAAACGGATTTGCATTTCCATTCACATAACCATTTTTAGCGTTTGGATCATAGGTCGCTTTTTCAGCTTCTGTTGCTCCTCGTTCTTCAAGGCGATTTTTGTATATTTCTGTCGCTTGGAAAGGCTTCAAAGATTTTACCTTGATGGTTACCACATAGCCAGGCATAATTTCCTTGGTATAGGTAGCCCCAACTTGGAGGGCAAGTTTGCCATCTGATGTCGTCGTTGTACCTGTCCAGTTAGCTGTATCCCCAAAGTCCAACCATGAGATTTGACTCGCCAAATCCGCTGCTTTTATATCTGTTGTGAATCCTGGTTTTTCCACCTTTGGTGTAGAAGTTGCGTCTTCAACGTCTGCACCAATCCCAGTAGCTGTCACTGTATCAGCACGGAAGGCTGTGTTTTTGTCAATCTCTTTGCCATTACGAGGGTCGTTTTTACCTGTATTCGTAATTGAGTTTGTACCTTCAGCTGGTTTTGTGTTTTCTGCAGGTTTTCCAGTTGTTACTTCTGTCTTATCAGCAGTTGCTACTTTTTCTTCAGCTACAACTTTTTCTTTATTTTTTAGTTTAGCATTGACAGTTGTTACAAGCGATTGATAAGCTGCATCTAGTTCAGCTTGACTTGTAGCAGAAGTAAGTGCATTTTTAGCATTAGCAAGACCTACCTTAAGAATTTCAACACTCTCGTCTGTCTTGTTGTTGTACTGACCGTTTGCCAAGTTCGCTTCAATCTCAGCAACATAAGCTGCTAATGTTTCAGTCTTAAGTTCAGGTTTTACCTCAGTTGAAACCGCAGGGGCTGCTTCTGCTTGGTAAGTTACTTCTTTAGCTGTTGTTTCTTTAGTTGTTGCTGCTTCAGCCGCAACAGGAGTTTCAGCTTTACCGACTTCTGTCGTTGCTGCAACCCCATCAGCTTGTTTTTCTTCCGTCACTTCATCGGCACCAACACCTGTGGCAGTTCCGAGCATCACTAACGTTCCTAGTAGGACCGAGCAAACTCCTACATGAAGTTTACGGATCGAGAATCGACTGATTCGGTCGTTAAACAAATCATTTTTCACGATTTTTTCCTCCATTTTCCTTTTGGGAGTATATCTTTTTTATCATTTATGCATTGTTTTTAACAAAATCCTAAACATGCAACTGTCTTATTTATCATGAGGAAGTCTAAAAGCAAAGCTTTTTGCTCACTTTTTTAAAAATGAAATTAATATACCTTAATTCCATAATATTCCTATTTTTTAGGAAAATATACATTACACTGTCATGACCAATACACACCAAAAGAGGGAAGTTTCCCTCTTTTATATGAGTAGATTATTCACTTGTTTCAACAGTCTCTACTAGGACATCCACTTGCTCTTCCTCTTGTGAATCAGCAAGAGATGATTCTTCATTACTCGCTAGTGGTTCAATGTTACGGTAGCGAGCCATACCAGTACCAGCTGGGATGATCTTACCGATGATAACATTTTCCTTGAGACCAAGGAGATGGTCTTTCTTACCACGGATAGCTGCATCTGTAAGGACACGAGTTGTTTCCTGGAAGGAAGCAGCTGACAAGAAACTATTTGTTTCAAGTGAGGCTTTTGTGATTCCCATTAGGACTGGACGACCTGTTGCTGGAACTCCACCTGCGATAAGAACATCTTTGTTAGCATCTGTAAAGTCGTTGATATCCATGAGAGTACCCATGAGAAGGTCTGTATCTCCTGGATCCATGACGCGAACTTTACGGATCATTTGACGAACCATTACCTCGATGTGTTTGTCACCGATTTCTACCCCTTGGCTACGGTAAACTTTCTGTACTTCACCTAGAAGGTAAGTTTCAACTGACAAGACATCACGTACAGCAAGGAGACGTTTTGGTTGGATAGAACCTTCTGTCAAGGCTGCACCGCGAGAAACTTGGTCTCCAACTTCTACACGCATACGTGCTGTAAATGGCACAACATATTCGCCTTCTCCAGTTTCACCTTTAACAAAGACTTTCTTAGTACGAGTTGAAGCATCTTCTTCGATTGCTGTAACTTCCCCTTTGACTTCTGTGATGACCGCTTCCCCTTTCGGATTACGGGCTTCAAAGATTTCTTGGACACGAGGAAGACCTTGAGTGATATCGGTATTTGAGGCAACCCCACCCGTGTGGAAGGTACGCATTGTAAGCTGTGTACCAGGTTCCCCGATAGATTGGGCAGCGATTGTACCAACTGCTTCACCGACTTCAACAGCATCACCAGTCGCTAAGTTAATACCATAACAGTGACGGCAGACACCATGACGAGTGTTACATGTAAATACTGAGCGGATCGTTACTTCTTCGACACCAGCATTGACAATTTCACGTGCCTTGTCTTCTGTAATCAATTCATTTGGACCGATGATAACTGCACCAGTTTCTGGATGCTTAACAGTTTTCTTAGTGTAACGACCATTGAGACGTTCTTCAAGAGACTCAATCATCTCTTTACCTTCAGTAATAGAGCGAATCAAGAGACCACGGTCAGTTCCACAGTCATCCTCACGGATGATAACATCTTGGGCAACGTCAACCAAACGACGAGTCAAGTAACCTGAGTCGGCTGTTTTAAGGGCCGTATCGGTCATACCTTTACGAGCACCGTGAGTTGAGAAGAACATTTCGAGTACTGACAAACCTTCGCGGAAGTTTGAAAGGATTGGCAATTCCATGATACGTCCGTTCGGAGCAGCCATCAGACCACGCATACCGGCAAGTTGTGAGAAGTTTGAGATGTTACCACGGGCACCAGAGTCCATCATCATAACGATTGGGTTCTTAGGATCTTGGTTGGCAACCAAACGTTTTTCCAATTTTTCACGGGCAGCACGCCATTCAGCTGTAACAGCATTGTAGCGCTCGTCATCTGTGATCATACCACGACGGAATTGTTTTGTGATTTGTTCTACACGTTTGTGTGATTCTTCGATGATTTCAGCCTTGTCTTCAACAACTGGGATATCGGCAATACCCACTGTCAAACCTGCAAGAGTTGAATGGTGGTAGCCGAGGTTCTTCATACGGTCAAGTAGGGCAGATGTTTCTGTCGTACGGAAACGTTTGAAGATTTCAGCGATGATATTTCCAAGGTTTTTCTTCTTAAATGGGGCGTTAATTTCAAGTTTGCTAATAGCTTCCTTGATATTTCCACCTAGTGGCAAGAAGTACTTATCTGGAACACCTTCTGTCAAGTTCGCATTTGTAGGTTCTTGCAAGTAAGGTAGGCCTTCTGGCATGATATCATTGAAAAGGATTTTACCGACAGTTGTAAGCAAGATTTTGTGTTTTTGCTCTTCTGTCCATGGTTTGTTGAGGCTATCTGTTGCAATACCAACACGCGAGTGAAGGTGAACATAACCATTACGGTAAGCCATAACAGCTTCGTCACGGTCTTTGAAGACCATTCCTTCACCTTCACGACCAGCTTCTTCCATGGTCAAGTAGTAGTTACCCAAAACCATGTCCTGAGATGGTGTAACAACTGGTTTACCATCTTTAGGGTTCAAGATGTGCTCAGCAGCAAGCATCAAGATACGAGCTTCTGCTTGAGCTTCTTCTGAAAGCGGTACGTGGATGGCCATTTGGTCACCGTCGAAGTCGGCATTGTAGGCTTCACAGACAAGTGGGTGCAAGCGAAGAGCTTTACCATCAATCAAGACCGGCTCGAAGGCTTGGATACCCAAACGGTGAAGGGTCGGTGCGCGGTTCAAAAGAACTGGGTGTTCTTTGATCACTTCTTCGAGGATATCCCAGATGCGTTCATCTCCACGTTCTACCAAACGTTTCGCAGCTTTCACGTTCTGCACGATATCGCGTGCAACGATTTCACGCATCACGAATGGTTTAAAGAGCTCGATAGCCATTTCACGTGGCACACCACATTGGTACATCTTAAGAGTTGGACCAACGGCGATAACAGAACGTCCTGAGAAGTCAACACGTTTACCGAGCAAGTTTTGACGGAAGCGTCCTTGTTTACCTTTGAGCATGTGGCTCAATGATTTAAGCGGACGACTACCTGGCCCTGTGATTGGACGACCACGACGACCATTGTCAATCAAAGCATCAACTGCTTCTTGAAGCATACGCTTCTCATTTTGAACGATGATACCTGGGGCATTCAACTCAAGCAAACGAGCCAAACGGTTGTTACGGTTGATAACACGGCGATAAAGATCATTCAAGTCAGATGAGGCAAAACGGCCACCATCCAGTTGCAACATTGGGCGAAGATCTGGTGGAATAACCGGAAGGATATTAAGAACCATCCATTCAGGTTTATTTCCAGACTTGTAAAAGGCATCCAAAACATCCAAACGACGGATAGCTTTGACACGTTTTTGCCCAGTAGCTGTTTTCAACTCTTCTTTGAGTTCAGCAATTTCTTTTTCGAGATCTACTTGTTTCAAGAGGTCTTGGATAGCTTCGGCACCCATTTTGGCAACGAATGATCCTTGACCATATTCACGCAAGCGTTCACGGTATTCACGCTCTGTCATGATAGATTTGTGCTCAAGTGGTGTATCTTTTGGATCGATCACCACATAAGCAGCAAAGTAGATAACTTCCTCGAGGGCACGAGGACTCATATCAAGGGTCAAGCCCATACGGCTTGGAATCCCCTTGAAATACCAGATATGAGATACAGGAGCTTTCAACTCGATGTGTCCCATACGTTCACGACGAACTTTTGTACGCGTTACTTCAACACCACAACGGTCACAAACAATCCCTCTGTAACGAATGCGTTTGTATTTACCACAAGCACATTCCCAGTCTTTTGTAGGACCAAAGATCACCTCATCAAAGAGTCCTTCACGTTCTGGTTTCAACGTACGGTAATTGATTGTTTCAGGTTTTTTGACTTCTCCATAAGACCATGAACGGACTTTGCTTGGAGAAGCTAGTGTGATTTGCATACTTTTAAAACGATTTACATCAACCACTATTTCTTCCCTTTCTATTTTAAGTGAACTGCTTATTCTTGTTCAGCAGCTTCTTCTGTTGCTTCCGCTTTTGCATTTTCTTCAGCTTCAAAGGCTGCTTTTGCCTCTTGAGCTGCTCTTTCGCGGGCTTTTTCAAGGTCATCTACGTGGATGACATCATCGTCTTCCACTTCATCGAGGTCACGAAGTTCCACTTCTTGATCATCTTCGTCAAGGACACGCATGTCAAGACCAAGAGATTGCAATTCTTTTACAAGAACTCGGAACGATTCTGGAACACCTGGTTTTGGAATTGGTTTTCCTTTTGTAATAGCTTCATAAGCTTTCAAACGTCCGTTGATATCGTCAGACTTGTAGGTCAAGATTTCTTGAAGGACATTTGATGCACCATAGGCTTCAAGTGCCCAAACCTCCATCTCACCGAAACGTTGTCCACCAAACTGAGCTTTACCTCCAAGTGGTTGTTGTGTAACGGTTGAGTATGGTCCGACTGAACGTGCGTGCAATTTATCATCAACCATGTGGTGAAGTTTGATCATGTACATGACACCGACTGACACACGGTTATCGAATGGCTCACCTGTACGTCCATCGTAAAGAATTGTCTTAGCATCACTATCCATACCTGCTTCTTTGACAGTGTCCCAAAGGTCTTCAGAACTTGCTCCGTCAAAGACTGGTGTTGCGATGTGGATACCAAGAGTACGAGCTGCCATACCTAGGTGAAGCTCCATAACCTGACCGATATTCATACGTGATGGTACCCCAAGTGGGTTCAACATGATATCGACTGGAGTCCCATCTGGAAGGTAAGGCATGTCTTCTACAGGAACGATACGAGAGACAACCCCTTTATTTCCGTGACGTCCGGCCATCTTATCTCCTACCTTAATCTTACGTTTTTGAGCGATGTAGACGCGAACCAGCATATTAACGCCAGATTGCAATTCATCACCATTTGCACGTGTAAAGATTTTAACATCACGAACGACACCATCGGCACCGTGTGGTACACGAAGAGATGTGTCACGAACTTCACGAGATTTGTCTCCAAAGATAGCGTGCAAGAGGCGTTCTTCAGCAGAAAGATCTTTTTCACCCTTAGGCGTTACTTTACCTACAAGGATATCTCCTTCTTTAACCTCAGCACCGATACGGATAATCCCCATTTCGTCAAGGTCTTTAAGAGCATCTTCACCAACGTTTGGAATCTCACGAGTTATTTCTTCAGGACCAAGCTTTGTATCACGTGTTTCTGATTCGTATTCTTCAAGGTGGACAGATGTATAGACATCATCTTTGACCAAGCGTTCGCTCATGATAACGGCATCCTCGAAGTTGTAACCTTCCCATGTCATGTAGGCAACGATTGGGTTTTGTCCAAGCGCCATTTCACCTTTTTCCATAGAAGGTCCATCAGCGATAAAGTCGCCTTTTTCAACGACATCACCAACTTTTACAAGGGTGCGTTGGTTGTAGGCAGTACCTGAGTTTGAACGACGGAATTTTTGGATATGGTAAACATCAAGCGAACCGTCTTCACGACGAACTTCTACCTTATCTGCATCTGCATAAGTAACTTTACCATCGTATTGAGCGATAACAGCCGCTCCAGAGTCGTGAGCTGCTTGATATTCCATGCCAGTACCAACAAATGGTGCTTTTGGATCAATCAAAGGCACCGCCTGACGTTGCATGTTGGCACCCATGAGGGCACGGTTGGAGTCATCGTTTTCCAAGAAAGGAATACATGCTGTCGCAACGGCAACTACCTGTTTTGGAGAAACATCCATATAATCAACACTTGATGCTGGATATTCTTGGTTAACCCCTTGGTGACGTCCCATGACAACTTTTTCTGCAAAAGTGCCATCAGCGTTCAATTTAGAGTTAGCCTGAGCAACTGTGTACTCATCTTCTTCATCGGCAGTCAACCAAACGATTTCGTTGGTTACTTTACCAGTCGCACGATCAACCTTGCGGTATGGTGTTTGAATGAAACCATACTTGTTTAAGTGTCCATATGAAGACAAGTTGTTGATCAAACCGATGTTTGGTCCTTCAGGCGTTTCAATCGGACACATACGACCATAGTGAGTGTAGTGCACGTCACGCACTTCATATCCAGCGCGGTCACGTGTCAAACCACCAGGTCCTAAAGCAGACAAACGACGTTTGTGTGACAACTCAGAAAGTGGGTTGTGTTGATCCATGAACTGTGACAATTGAGATGAACCAAAGAATTCTTTGATTGCAGCAGTTACTGGACGGATATTAATGATTTGTTGAGGTGTTAACACTTCGTTATCTTGAACAGACATACGTTCACGAACGTTACGTTCCATACGTGAAAGTCCAAGACGTACTTGGTTGGCAAGCAATTCACCAACGGCACGGATACGACGGTTTCCGAGGTGGTCAATATCATCGACACGACCGATACCTTCAGCCAAGTTGAGAAAGTAGCTCATTTCAGCAAGGATGTCTGCTGGAGTGATTGTGCGAACTTTATCATCTGGATTCGCATTACCGATGATAGTCACAACACGATCTGGATCAGTTGGTGCTACAACCTTGAATTTTTGGAGTACGACTGGTTCTGTCAATACCGCTGAGTCATTTGGAGTGTAGACAATATTGTTCAAGTCACCATCCAAGTGGCCTTCGATACTTTCGATGACATCGCGAGTCATGACAGTACCTTTTTCAACCAAGATTTCACCAGTTTCTGGATCTACCAATGGTTCAGCAATTGTTTGGTTGAGTAAACGATTTTTAACATTTAGTTTCTTGTTAATCTTGTAGCGTCCTACAGCAGCCAAGTCATAACGACGTGGGTCGAAGAAACGAGCTAAAAGCAAGGTACGTGAACTCTCAGCAGTTTTCGGTTCACCTGGACGAAGGCGTTCATAAATTTCTTTCAAAGCCTCGTCTGTACGAGAGTCCATTGGATTTTTATGAATATCTTTTTCTACAGTATTGCGAACCAACTCGCTGTCACCAAAGATATCAAAGATTTCGTCATCACCTGAGAAACCAAGCGCACGAACCAAGGTCGTAAATGGGATTTTACGAGTACGGTCGATACGAGTGTAGGCGATGTCTTTTGAGTCGCTTTCCAATTCCAACCAAGCTCCACGGTTAGGGATTACAGTTGAACCGTAGCCCACTTTACCGTTTTTGTCTACTTTATCATTAAAGTAAACACCTGGAGAACGCACCAACTGTGATACGATAATACGTTCACCACCGTTGATGATGAAAGTACCCATCTCAGTCATGATTGGGAAATCACCAAAGAAGACTTCTTGAGTTTTGATTTCGCCAGTTTCTTTGTTAATCAAGCGGAAAGTTACAAAGATTGGTGCTGAATAACTAGCATCATGGATGCGAGCTTCTTCAAGCGTATATTTAGGTTCTTTGATTTCGTAGCCAACAAATTCCAACTCCATTGTTTCTGTGAAGTTTGAAATTGGCAATACATCTTCAAACACTTCCTTTAGACCGTGGTCTAGGAAATCTTTAAATGAATCAGTTTGAATTTCAATCAAATTTGGTAAGTCAAGAACTTCTTTAATTCTTGAAAAACTACGACGGGTACGATGTTTCCCGTATTGAACGTCATGTCCTGCCAAGATGATTCTCCTTTGTAAATAAAGTTCCAAGCTTAGTCGCCTAAGCTAATAATTATCGTTTAATGGTTCTAAAACCCCTATCAACTTATCCCCCTTGACTAATTTTTCAGAATCTTTAAATCTCTGTTACAGATGCAAAAAATACCGAAAAAAAGCACAAAAAGAGCAGTTAAATCCGACTTTTTTGAGGAGATTTAACTGCTGTGAGCCTTGTCCGGACAATATTTCAGACAAAACCTACGACAAATGATTACTCATATTATACCCGATTTTCTCTAATTTTTCAAGTCCTTTGAAGGATTTTTCTTGCTTTAGTATAGTTGTGGCTTGTTTTCAGAAAAGGTTATTTTCTAGACAACTAGTTGTTGAATAAATAAAACAGGTTCTATTCATTAACCTACCAACCAACTCTTTAGTTTGTAAGATAGCATCTTGTATACTGAAAAAGAAACAATACTAATCAATTCAACTTGCTTGACAAAAGATTGACTTCATGATTTAATATACCCCATAAGGGTATGTTTGGAGGTGCCTATGTTTCACTTATTTACAAAAATTGACAGTATTTCTACCAGCGAGTTAGAAGCTAAACTCAGAGAACCGATTCAGCTACTGGATGTTCGGACGCCTACGGAATTCCATAGAGGTCATATCAAAAATGCCAAGAATGTCCCTCTATCCGAAATCGGATCTTATACACCAACGACAAAAGAAACACTCTATGTCATTTGTCATTCTGGTGTGCGCAGCAAACTAGCTGCGAAGAAGTTAAAGAAAAAAGGCTACGATGTCATCAATGTCCGAGGCGGTATGAGCGCTTGGACAGGTAAGGTTATCTAGAAGCATAAAGGAGAAAATCAATGAAAATTATCATTGTCGGGGGAGTCGCAGGCGGGATGTCAGCAGCAACCCGTCTCAGACGTCTCATGGAAGACGCCGAAATCACTATTTTTGAGAAAGGTCCCTTTGTTTCCTTTGCAAACTGCGGACTTCCTTACTATGTTTCAGGAGAAATTTCTAAACGGGAAGATTTGTTAGTCCAAACCCCTGAAAGTCTCAAGGCACGGTTTAATCTGGATGTACGACCTTTCCATGAGGTCATCAGCATTTCGCCAGCAGAGCATACTGTGACTGTCCGCCATGATGGACAGGAATTCACAGAAGGCTACGATAAGTTGATTCTCTCTCCAGGAGCTAAGCCATTTGTTCCTGCCATTGATGGCTTGGCAGAAGCTAAGAATGCTTACGCACTCCGAAATGTTCCTGATCTCGATGAAATTATGGCCGCCTTGGACAAGCATCCAAAGGAAGCTGTCGTCATCGGTGCAGGTTTTATCGGGCTTGAAATGGCTGAAAACCTGGCAAAACGTGGATTGCAGGTTACTATCGTGGAGAAAGCACCTCATGTCTTGCCACCATTAGATCAAGAAATGGCAGCCTTTGTCCAAACAGAATTGGTTAAAAACGGCGTTCGCGTTATCACTTCTCAGTCTGCGACTCGATTTGAAGACCAAGGAAAAATCATCGTTCTCGAAAACGGTCAAAAAATCACTTCTGACCTTACCATCCTTTCTGTCGGTGTTGAACCAGAAAATACTCTGGCTAAAGCTGCGGGGATTGAACTGGGACTTCGTGGCGGGATCCTGGTCGATGAACATTACGAAACCAGTCAAAAAGATATTTTTGCAGTTGGGGATGCCATCGTCGTCAAGCAAGAGATTACGGGCCAAGACGCTCTCATCTCACTCGCTTCTCCTGCCAATCGTCAAGGACGCCAAGTGGCGGACGTCATCGCAGGACTTGGTCGTACAAACAAAGGCAGTATCGGCACTGCGATCGTTCGTGCCTTTGATATGACAGCTGCTTCGACTGGTCTCAGCGAGCGTATCCTTACCATGAATCAACTTCCTTACAAGTCACTTCATGTCAGCGGTAAAGACCACGCTGGTTATTATCCTGGCGCTACTGATATGACCTTGAAGCTCCTCTTTGACCCAAACACTGGAAAAATCTATGGTGCCCAAGGAGTTGGGAAGAAAGGTGTTGACAAACGAATCGATATCCTAGCAACTGCTATCAAGGGAAATCTCACCGTCTTTGACTTACCAGAATTGGAGTTCACCTATGCACCGCCATTTGGTTCTGCCAAGGATCCCGTCAATATGCTGGGCTACGCAGCCTTGAACCTTATCGAAGGTCTCAGCGACAACGTTCAATGGTACCAGCTCGAAGACGAACTGGCTAAGGGTAAGAAATTTCTTGATGTACGGACAAGTGGCGAATTCCAAAGTGGTCGACTTAAGGTTGACACCATCCACATCCCCCTAAACGAACTACGGGAACGCTTGGATGAACTAGACAAGAACCAAGCCTACATCGTTAGCTGCCACAGTGGTTTACGCAGCTATATCGCAGAGCGTATCCTCAAGCAAGCAGGATTTACCGTCCAAAACCTTGACGGCGCTTATTCACTATACAAAATGGCGAATCCAGAAGGAGTAAAATATGCTAACTAATATCAGCATGGCTGACTTTTATGAAAAATATCAAAATGAAAATCTAGATCTTATCGATGTCCGTGAAGTACATGAATTCCAAGCAGGACATGCACCAGGTGCCAAAAATCTTCCGTTAAGTACCTTGGAGCAAGGCTACAAAGAACTCAAAACTGACCATGAATACCATGTCATCTGTCAAGGAGGTGTACGTTCTGCCTCTGCCTGTCAATTTCTCAGCGCCCAAGGGCTCAACGTCACAAATGTAGAAGGTGGCATGAACCACTGGCCAGGTGATATTTAATAAATAAAATTCAAAAAGAGCAATTGGTCTAATTTCAAGAAAACCAACTGCTCTTTTAATCATTTGTTCACTATTTAAGAGAAACGTATGTTTTTTATTACTTGCGTTTAATCAAGTATTTAACCGCCTTTTCCAATCTTTCCTTCTGTGCTTGAGGATCCTCTAAAGGGTCGTTAATACAAGATGTTAAATTCTCCGTTATCATCAGTTCAATAATACGATCAACACTGGATCGCACTGCTGTTAATTGAGTAATGATATCGACACAATCACGCTCTTCCTCCATCATCTTTTGAATACCTCGCAATTGACCCTCTGAGCGTTTGAGGCGTGTAATGTATTTTGAATTTGTCATGTCTTTATCCTTAAACGATTTTTCTACATTATATCTCTAATACAGACCTTTGTCAAAAGGAGCACTTATCTTAAAGGTAAAGACTTCTAGTTCCCCACTCTAACTCGCGTAACGATACCGTCTTTGTCAGTCATGCTTAATTCTGAGGATGAAAACCACTGAGTTACCGCTTCGCTACTTTTAGATTGAGCAAATACTTTTAATAATTCCTCTTTGTTCTCAATTTCAGTCACATAGTAGGCTAGGGCTTTGAAGGATTTTTCTTACTTGAGTATAGTTGTGGCTTGTTTTCAGAAAAGGTGGTTTTTATAATTTCATCTTTTCTTTACTTTTTATTTCAAAAATGCTAACTGATAATACGATGAGTAATTCTTCAAAAAATGTAAGAGATTTTTTTAAAGGCAACTCAAAACTATATAATAATCAGTCACAAGCTAAAGAAATTACTTTTTTATGATAGAATACTAGTTGGAGGACTTTATGAAATGAAACGAATTCTAACAAACTTGATAGAGCAACGAATGTATTACTTATCGTGTTTACTCGGAGCCTATCTTCTGATGATTTTGATCGAATTGTTAACTTCAACACCACACGATGTATTTCTCGCCTTAGCTCCCGTGTCAGCTTTAATAATAGGAACTTTTTTTATAGTTGGGTCCGCTTTGATTCTTTTTGCTAAAAAAATTCCTGCATTAAGTATTTCCAAAATCAATACTTTATTATTAAACATTGTATTATTTATTTCTATCTATAAGAGCATGTCCTTTTTCTTATCCCTAGGTTTGCTATTGCTGACATTAGTACTATATATTGGCAGTTTTCTCAGAAAAGAAAAATTTTCATTTCTGTACCTACTAGTTATTTTATTTACAACACCTCGTCTATTGACATTGCTTAATTCAAACTTCCAAGATACTGCACTTGAGTTTCATGCTTTCAATTTGGCAGACACTCGATTTAACATTATTATTTGGCCTGTAATCTTTGCTGGTTTGCTTTCAGGAACCACCCTTCTTTTAATTCACAACTCCCCTCTTAAGCAATACTTAGAGCGCTACAAAAAATTACTAACCTATGGTGTATTTTCTATCGTTACTCTCTATGTTGTCTATCTCTCGATTGTTTTTATCTATAAAATAAAAACCTTTGATGGTTCTACCTTTGATATTGGTCTATTCTCACAGATGTTTCATCGCATGAGCACCGATTTGAGCGCTATCACAACACTAGAGCGCGATCGAGTATTATCGCACTTTGCAGTTCACATCTCACCCATTTTCTATCTGATGTTACCTTTCTACAAGCTTTTCCCTCATGTTGAAACTTTAGAGGTACTACAAATTTGGGTTGTATTCTCTGCAGTTATTCCTTTAAGATTACTCCTATCAAAATTGAATTTATCGAAATTGGCAAACATTTTGACAGTCCTTTGGTTTGTGCTTTTACCAGTATTAACTACTGCAGGAGGTTATCACCTACACGAAAATTGTTTCTTAGTTCCTTTGATTTTTTGGGTATTCTATTTTATAGTGAATGAGAAGAAGTGGGGTATCCTAGTATCGACTATTTTACTACTACTTGTGAAAGAAGATGCTTTTATCTATGTTATTAGCATTGGTATGTATTTCTTATCACAAAAACGTTTCAATCTGACGAGCAAAACCAAACAATGGCTGATCCTAACTGAATTTCTTCTACCACTTCTATACTTCACTCTAGCATTGTTAATCCTGAGCACATTCGGAGAAGGCGGAATGGTCTCACGATTCGATGCATTCTTACTAAAAGATGAAAATGGTATTTTAGCCGTATTTAAAAATTTAGTTCTTCACCCAAGTTTCGCCATCAGCCATTTATTCATGGCTAAAAAACTAGGTTATTTATTCCTGATGTTAGCTCCTATGTGTTTTCTACCACTATTGCAACGCAACTGGTCAACTTATTTTTTAGCTCTACCTTTAGTAGTTATTAATTTATTGCCGGATTGGCCTTATCAATACGACATCGGCTTCCAATATAGTTATGGTAGTGGAGCCTTACTCTTCATAATGGCCTTGCTTGCTTTAGAAGATTTAAAAGAACACAAACTCATGAAAGAAAAAATGGTGATTTCAGTCATTTTTGTGGGTATTATTTTTTCTGGTACTTTTCTTCATCGTCTTACTCATAATTGGTCTTCTAACATTGCCTATTACCAACAAAACAAGGACAAATACGATGCAATTAGATATGGCCTAGAAATTCTACCAGAAGATGCCTCAATCGTTGCAGAAGGAGGCTATACACCTGCACTTAGAAAACATCAGGCCCTATACGATATTTTCTACCACAACCAGCGAAAAGCTGACCCATCAATTGATTATATTGTAATTCCACGAGAACAAAAAGGGAAAAACGATGTCTATGATTCTGTAATTGCCAGTTATGAAACACTAGGATATAAGGAAAGTAAGTACGCAACAAAAGAACTTTTCATTCTCGAAAAACCTGAATAAAAAAAAGAGCAGTTCAAACTACTTTTAAAGCAGATTGAACCGCTCTTTTCTAATCTCCTACCCTGACTCGCGTAACGATACCGTCTTTGTCAGTCACACTAAACTCTGCAGACGAAAGCCACTGAGTGATGGCCTTGCTAGTTGGAGATTGAGCAAACACTTTTAATAATTCCTCTTTGTTCTCAACTTCAACCACATAGTAGGCTAGCCCCACCATTCCATGCTTACGTCGAACTAAGTTTTTGCCACCCCATTCATTGACAGCCAGATGATGGTGATAAGCCCCTGATGCTATCCAACTGGCATGTGGAATCGTGAATTTATCCTCAAGACCAAGAGACTCTTGGTAGAAAGAGCTCGCTTCTAGACTATTTTTAACAGATAGATGAACATGGCCCATACGAGTGCCTTCTGCAATTACAAAATGATCAAGTTCTTTGCCTAGTTCATAGATATCTTGAGCAGAAAGTTCTTCTGTCACGCCAATAATACGGCCATCCTCACGAATATCCCAGACTGTCACAGGCTTATCTCTATAGAGTTCTATGCCATTACCCTCCAGGTCTTCTAGATAGATAGCCTCACTATAGCCATGATCAGCACCACCAATCAAGGGAATCTTTAAGTCTAACAAGTGTTTAAGAATATTAGCCAAATCTTCACGAGTCGGCAAAAGAAGGGCCATATGATAAAGACCATAACTCTGCTTAGGATTGCTGGCATCCTCTATTTGGATCAGTTTTACTAACGGTTTTCCTCCAGCACCTAAAAGAACTTGATTTTCCGATTGATTCAAAATCTCCAACCCAAGCAACTGATGATAAAATGCTGTCTGACTTTCTAAGTCCTTGACATTTAAAGCTACTTCAGCCAAATGAATGCGACTATTATATTCATAAACCATAGAAAACCTCTCTTTGTTGTAACTTCTTTTATTACATCTATTATACTCCCCTCTCAGCCAATGTCAATCCAGATGCTTAAAGATGAAAAAGACAAGAAAAATCCTCCCATGTAGGAAGGATTGTTTCGATTTAATGAGCCAACATTTCTTGGGCGATTTCTTGACCAGATAAATTCTCTGGATAGTAGGTTGGCCAGTTGTCCATCTCGTCAAAGAGGGCTTCCTGGCTAGTTCCTCCAAAGAAAATATGGAAGTGCCCAGTCTTAACTGGTGCGATATTGTGGTCGCTGAATTGAACATACTTAAATTGTCCAGCGTCCGCATCTGTCGCTTCAAAGAGATAACGAACTCCTCGATTCCCTTTCTTATAGGTCAAGATTTTCTTGCCGACATACTTGTATGTATATTTCTTACTTTGGTCACCTTGGATGAATTCCATAGTGTTATCCGTGATATTAATCTTAGATACATCAGTTTGATAGCCTTTTTGATAGTAGGCTTTGTATTCATCCTTGGTCATTTTGCCAGTCAATTTAGCCTTGTAGTCAAAGACTTGGTCTAGAGTACCATTTTCAAGGAAAGGATAAACAGACTGCCAGTTGCCAGCATAATCACTCAAGGTACGATCCTTGACATCTGCATCCTCAAAGTAACCATTTTGAACGGTTTTAGTTTCCTCTGCTTTCTCTGGTTCAATTTCTGCCCCTGCCTGGTCAGTTGTTTGCTTGAGGGCTTTTAGATTTTTCTCCATGACAGAGATATAATTCTCTCCCGACTTCATATCCTCTTCGGTTAAACTTTCAAGAGGATTTAGAACATCTAACTTAACTCCTGTTTCTTTTGAAAGAGTATTGGCTAAAGCTTGAGAGGCATTTTCTTCAAAGTAGATATAAGAAATCTTATTTTTCTTGATGTACTCGGTCAATTCTGCCAAGCGACTTGCTGACGGTTCCGCATCTGGTGACAGACCTGAGATAGAGACTTGATTAAGTCCGTAGTCCAAGGCTAGATAACGAAAGGCAGCGTGCTGAGTCACAAAACTCTTTTGTTTAGCACTAGAAAGACCTTCAGTATAGGATTTATCCAAGGCTTGTAGTTTTTCGATATAGGCTGCTGCATTCTGTTCAAAAGTCGCCTTCTTATCTGGATAGTCAGCTGATAAACTGTCACGGATATGCTCAACAAGCTTAATGGCACGCGCAGGAGACAACCACACGTGAGGATCATACTCGTGATGATGACCTTCTTCGCCATGATCATGGTCTTCCTCTTCTTCACTACCTGGAAGAAGCAACATATCTCCAGTAGCCTTGATTGTTTTTACTTTTTTCTCATCTAGTGAATCTAAAAGCTTTGGAACCCATGTTTCCATGTTCTCATTTTCATAAACAAAGGCATCAGCATCTTGGATTTTAGCGACTGCCTTTGGTGATGGTTCATAATCATGTGGCTCTGTTCCAGCCCCGATTAAGAGTTCGACATTGGCTGTGTCCCCTGCTACTTGCTTGGTAAATTCGTAGACAGGATAGAAAGTTGTGACGATATTTAATTTTCCGTCTGCCTGTTTTTGATTGGAACAAGCGACTAAGAATAGTGTTACAAGACTTGCCAAAAGTAGGCCTAGTTTTTTCATTTTCTTCTCCTATTTGATAAAACGTTTGAGTAAGCTGACTAACAAAAAGACAACTACAAAGATAAGGGTAATACTTGCACTCGGCGGTGTCTCTGCATAATAGGATATATAAAGCCCTGCTACCATACCTAGAAAACCAATAACGCTGGCAAGAATCATCACCGAACTAAAGTTCTTCCCTAGACGTAAAGCGATACTAGCTGGCAAGACCATGATAGTTGATACCAAAAGTGCTCCTGCGGCTGGAATCATGAGTGCAATGGACACACCCGTTACCATGTTAAAGAGAATGGACATAGTACGCACTGGAAGGCCATCTACAAAAGCTGTATCCTCGTCAAAAGTTAAGATGTACATGGGTCTCAAAAAGAGGAAGGTCAAAATTAAAACAACTGCTGCAATGACAAAGAGTCCAATTACCTGTTCTTGACTGATGGTCACAATAGAACCAAACAGATATTGGTCCAAACTCATCGAGCTAGAGCTCTTACCCTTACTCATAACAATGAGTGAAACCGCAAGACCTGTTGACATGAGGATGGCTGTCCCAATCTCCATAAAGCTTTTATAAACCGTACGCAGATATTCAAGGAAAACCGCCGCTATCAAGACGATAGCAATGGTTGAGATGGTCGGAGAAATCCCTAAAACCAAACCAAAGGCAACACCTGAAAGCGAGACGTGACTTAGAGTGTCACTCATGAGACTTTGACGGCGCAAGATTAGGAAGGTCCCAAGAACTGGTGAAAAGAGACTCATGGCAATAACAGCCAAAAAGGCCCGCTGCATAAAATCATAAGACAGTAGATTAAGCATGGTCCACCTCCTGATCACTTTCATGGACATTGAAGCAACGCCATGGGGAATCTTGGTCTCGAACCAGGTGAATATTACGATCTGCGTAGTCCTTGACTTCTTCAGGATCGTGAGTAATCATCAGAACAGCCTTGCCATGGTGGTGGGCACTATGGTGCATGAGTTCATAAAATTCATTCTTGGTTCCCGTATCCATCCCTGTCGTTGGCTCATCCAAGATAAAGATATCTGGATCTGAAGCAAACATACGTGCAATGACAGCTCTTTGCTTTTGCCCACCGGAGAGAGAACCAATACGTTTATCCCGATGCTCCCACATGCCGACAGAGTTTAAACTCGCCTTGATATGTTCCTCATCATGGGCATTCAAACGACGGAACCAACCCTTTCTTGGATAGCGACCTGATTTGACAAATTCATAAACAGTACTTGGAAAGCCTGCATTAAAACTTGCAATCTGTTGAGGAAGATAGGCAATTCTTAGTTTTTTTCCGTGAATATTTGTTTTTGAGATGGTTACTTTCCCAATTCTCGGTTGTAAAATTCCAAGACTAGCCTTGATTAGCGTTGTCTTCGCTGCTCCATTTTCTCCAGTTAGGGTGACAAACTCCCCACTATCAACACTGTAATTGATATGTTCAAGCACAGGTTCCTTGTCATAATAGAAGGACAAATCCTCTACTGTGATGTATCTCATTACTTGATTTCTCCTACTAAAGCAGTTAAAAACCGCTGGATAATTTCTTGTTCATCTGGCGCGAACTGAGTCGCAACCTGCTCATAGGTCGAGAGGGTATGTTCATGATGGTGATGGTGCTCTTCAGCAATTGGTCGAGCCAAGTCTGTCAATTTATAAAAAATAACTCGAGCATCCTTGGGATCCTTAGAAGTTTCAAGCATACCCTCTTTAATCAAAGATTTGATAGCCTTGGTAACAGCTGCTTGACTGACATTCAGACGACGTGCCAACTCAGAATTGGTTAACGATTCCTCTGACAAGAGCATGAGAATATGCTCCTGGGTATTTGTCAAAGCAACTTCACTCGTGCAATGACCAATCAAAATTTCGTGCTGATTTTCAGCTTTTAAAATAATCTCATTTAAAAATTGATCAATATCCTTCGCCAATTGTCTCATGATTTGCTCCTTTCTCAGAACAGAATTACTTTAAAATACAAGATTTTTACTTCGTTTCTTTACCAGTTAAGTATATCACATCCCAGTTAAAAGTCAAGAAAAAAGATGAAAAGATCTGATATGTTTTCATTTCCTCTACAGACTTTTTACTTCCTTCATTCAAAAGGAAACTTCACTACTACACTAACCTTTACCCAAAATTCATTGATTACAAAAAGCCCAAACCAAGGTTCAGACTCTTTTGCTATTTATTGAAAATCTTTGATATTCCCATCGTAATCAGCCCAATCTTGGCTGAAAAATCGATTATTCATTTGGTAATTAGGTGCTGTTGTTGGATTGCTCAAAAAAGGATTTACAACCTTATCAAACGCCAACCAACCTAACCAACCGATATGAATCGTATCCTTGACAAAGTATGGTTCATCACCATCTTTTGAAAAGTCAGCGATGTTGGTGAACCCTTGACTTTCCAATTGGTATCGAATTTTTTCGACAGTGTGTTGATACATTTCTTCACTCAAGCCTGTATAATCCATCCATTTTTTATTGACAGGTTGAAAAACAAAAATCACATTGACCTTAGACTTGGCAAATTGATCGAGTACTAACTGTAGATCATTGTACTCAGGCGATTTTAGAAAGTTAAAATTCTTTTGAGAGCCTTCCCACTTTTTGAAATCCTTCTTTAGCTGATTATTGTAAAAATGATTATCTACTCCCAAATCATTATTGGTCGTATTTTCTTCCCCCTCTTTTCGAGCGATAGCTTCCAATTCTTCATAAGAAAATTGATCTGGGAGATTGCCCAAATATTTTTCAACGTGATCTTTGTAACTTAATCGCCCTCGAATGGAGAATTGCCCAAAAAGAGCAGATTGTTTTTCGTTGAATTCTGCAGAAGCTGTAATTATTGAATGATCGAAGTCTGACAACTGTTCATTCTTAGCCAACTTTTCAACAATCCCTTTCAGAGAGATTCCTGGATTTTGTTTCAAAAGTCTGTTGGCAGCAAACTGAGAGGCAGCATCTCCAGATTGATTTTCCAAAAAAGCAGTTAGTTGATCATTATTAAAGTAAGTTTGGAAAATAGTCGGGTCATGATCCTCTTTTGTAAACCATTGTGGAGAGATTACAAATACCGCTTGTTTATTCTCAAGTTCAGATGTGATTTGTTGCATCCCAAAATACTGGCTAAGAGACGCTGCTCCTGCCTGCCCCAGAAAGTAAGGGCGATAAGAACGATTATACTTTTCAGCTAGTACCGCCGGGTGCATATTATCAAAGCGATTCCACTCACTGGACCCAAAGAAAGGGATAAACCGCATATCAGGGTCTGTAAGAGCTCGCACTTTTTGACTTCTCTCCTTAAAGCTTTCTGCACTTATTGAGGCTGCAGAGTATTTTTCCTCCATAAGATTGTGACTTTTGCTACCAGGATAAAAAAGGATAAGTAGAAGAAGCAATAAAGCAGCAACAAGGAGTGGCCCAAAAATTAACCACAGACGTTTAAGCATTCTTTAACTCCGTAATCCCTGCTACGATTTTATTGGCTGTATTCCAGTCGTCACGACCAAATTCTGTAACCGGGACACGAATATCAAAGCGATTTTCGATTTCCACGATCAATTCAACTGTTCCCATACTATCCAAGACACCTGCATCAAAAAGATCTTCATCCATCATGTCAGAAACATCTTCCATGAACAATTCATCGATAATTTCAATAACTTCTGATTTGATATCCATTTTTTTAATTCCTTCTATTTTTTAAACCATAAATCATTCAAAAATCCAGAAAAGATTAAGAATGAAACCATTACGACATGGAAGGTTAGCACCATGCCAAGTAACTGAGCCCAACGATTCTCAAGCAAGGGAGGTTGCCCTGCTTTCTTACGTTCCTTATTGAGCGTTTTTTTCTTCCGAATCCAGGCATCATTCATCACTAAGCCTACCCCATGAAAGAGTCCGTAAGCGATATAAAACCATGTTATCCCATGCCAGAATCCCATAAGGAGCATGTTCAAGATATAAGCGACACTTGAAGTCATATTTCGATTCTTAAACAATTTCTTTCTCGTCATCAACAGAACCATGCGCATAAAGACAAAGTCACGGAACCAGAAAGATAAACTCATGTGCCAACGATTCCAAAACTCTTTCAAATCTCTCGACAAGAAAGGTTTGTTGAAATTGATCGGACTACGAATTCCCATCAGATTTGAAATTGCTAAAGCAAACAGAGAATAGCCCGCAAAATCAAAGAAAAGATCCAAACCAAATGTATACATGACTGCCACTACATAATAGTTAAAGAATCCACCTGCCTGTAGAGCTAGATTTTTTAGGGGCGTTAACATAATTTCGCCTAAAATATGAGCCAAGATAAATTTATACAGAAACCCCAACATGATATATCGAACTGACTCAGCTAGCATGTCCATCAACTCATCACGTTCTGGAATCGTCTGATAATTTTCATTAAAACGCTTGAATCGATCAATGGGACCACTTGAAAATGTCGGCATGAAGAGGAGAAAACGTAAATACTCCCACAACTTTAATTCCTTAATGACTCCATCTCTGAGTTCAATAATGATTCCCACCGAACGAAAAGTCAAATAGGAAATACCAATAAATCCTAATAAAGACTGTGTGCCGTTAATAGCCGGTTGCACTTTCACAAAAATGATGGGAAGTAACGATAATAGACTCACCAAGTAGAAAATCCATTTGCCATCTCGGACTTTTCGATACTGCTTGTACAAAAGTACCAGTAATATTTGCCATATCAGATAAATACCTAAGGCAGCTATCTGATTAGTCTTGCCCCCCGTCAACATAGTGACGATAAAGAACAAACTAACCAATATTTCATACCAGGCAAAACGTTTTTTGAAAAAAAGTCCGATAAAGATTGGCAAGGTAGCCGTAATTACGTACAAAAAGTACTGTGGATTCCCATAAGGCTCAATATGAGGTAGCTGTTTTAGGAAATCCATCATCTATTGTTTACCTCGCTAATCAAGCCTTTGATGTCAATCTTCCCATTTGGAGTTAGTGGCAAATCTTGTCTATAAAGGAACTTAGACGGCATCATGTAAGACATCATGATATCTTCCAAGTCTTCTTTGATGGCTTTCGTGATATCAATTTCGCGCTCAAATTGTTCTTTGACGCCCTCTTTTAAGATGACATAGGCCAAGAGATTTTGGACCTTGTGATCTTTATTATAACGCGGTACTGCGACAGCCGATTCGATATACTTCGATTTGTTCAAGTTTTGAGAGACATCCTCTAGCTCGATACGATAACCATTAAACTTGATTTGGAAGTCCATCCGTCCACCATAGAGTAGGAGGCCTTCATCCGTCATGGTTCCGACATCTCCTGTATGGTAGGCTGGAAGACCTTCAAATTCGAAGAAGGCTTCTGCTGTTTTCTCTGGATTATTCATATAACCCTTTGAAACAGCTGGTCCAGACACGATGATTTCCCCTTGCTCTCCGTTTGGCAATTTATTGCCTTCCTCATCAATGATGAAGGTTGGAGAATCTTCTTTGGTATAGCCAATTGGCAAGCGTTTAAGAGTCGCTAACATCTCATCTGTAATAGCGACTGCCGACAAAGCAACAGTTGCTTCCGTTGGTCCATAAGCATTGATGATGCGTGCATTTGGGAAACGCTCGCGCAATTTCTGAGCGGTTTTAACGGTCAACTCTTCCCCATCAAAGTAGAAATGGGTGATGCCTGGCATCTTTTCAGCATTGAAATCATTAGACAACATGGCCATATCAGCAAAAGATGGTGTTGAAGTCCAGATAGCAATCGGAAGAGAAAAGATCGTCGCAAAGAGTTGTTTGAAGTCTTGAGTGATGGCTGATGGAAGAGCAAAAAGGGTTCCACCAAGAGCCAAGGTCGGTGCCCAGTACATGACAGACAAGTCAAAGGAATAAGGTGGTTGCGCCAACATTTGCGGACGCTCTGGCGTTGCAAATTCCTTGTCCGTAATCATCCAGTTGGTAAAGCTGAGCAAGTTGTCGTGCGAAATTTGCACCCCTTTTGGTTTCCCAGTTGTCCCTGAGGTAAAGATGATGTAGTAGTTATCATCCCCTTTGACCGGATGTTGCAAGTCATAGGCATGCTGAGTCGCATAAGCTTCACGCACTTGCTCCAAGGACATGATTGGAGCAGCCGGGTTTTCCAATGGAAATTCATTGATGGCAATAATCAAGCTAGGCTCTGCTACTTCAAGAATAGCAGACACGCGCTCCAAGGCAGAATGGCTATCAATTGGGATATAGGCATGACCAGATTTTGTCAAGGCCACAAAAGTTGCTAACATTTCATATTCTTGTCCACCAAAGACCACAACAGGAGATTTTTCAGGTAATCCTAGCTGATCAATGACTGCAGCCAAGCTATCAGAATCGGCTTTCAAATCACCATAGGTATGTTCCTCACCAAGAACATTATATACCGGAAAATTGGGCTGAGTTTGAGCGAAATGCTCAATTCTTTCAATCATATCTCTAATCGGCTTATTAGACACGACGCTCTCTCCTTAAACTAAAATTCATTGTAAATAAAGCTTCCCTGACTTTGCCCTAAATAACTAAAGAAATAAAGTAAACCCAGCAAAACAATAAAATACAGGACAGTTTGCCCTAAAAAAACATAGTATGATTTCTTTTTATTCATGATTGATTTCTTTTCTGTAAATTTTCATCAATTTTTGCAAAAATACAATTACTATTTTATCTCGTTCCCATTTTACCACTTTATTCCCTTTGTTTTCAACTGTTTACCATTTTTTAGAAGTTGATTTTAGCTTATTTTAAGACAAGGCAAAATCTTGATAAAAACATCCTTTGAAAATCTAAATCTTATAACATCCTAATACCAGCAAATTATAAATCAAACAATTTGAAAGACTAGCAAACACACGGCTCCCCCTTTGGGCATTTTTATGCTAAAATAGTAGCTATGGATAAAATTATTAAAACAATATCAGAAAGTGGATCTTTTCGTGCTTATGTACTAGACAGCACTGAAACCGTCCGCACTGCTCAAGAAAAACATCATACACAAGCTAGCTCCACGGTCGCACTTGGCCGTACCCTCATTGCCAGTCAAATTCTCGCCGCCAACGAAAAGGGAAATACCAAAATTACTGTCAAAGTCCTCGGAACTAGCTCACTCGGAGCCATCATCACCGTTGCAGATACTAAGGGGAATGTCAAAGGCTATGTACAAAATCCTGGCGTTGACATCAAAAAAACTGCTACTGGTGAAGTTCTAGTCGGACCTTTTGTCGGCAATGGCCAATTCCTAGTGATCACAGACTACGGTACTGGAAATCCATACAATTCCATGACCCCTCTTATTTCTGGAGAAATCGGTGAAGACCTAGCTTTCTACTTGGCAGAAAGCCAACAAACCCCTTCAGCTGTAGGGCTTAATGTCCTTTTAGACGAAGACGATAAGGTTAAGGTTGCAGGCGGCTTCTTGCTACAAGTATTGCCAAATGCCAAGGAAGAAGAAATTGCTCGCTTCGAAAAACGCATCCAAGAAATGCCAGCTATTTCTACACTTCTTGAAAGTGAGGATCACATCGAAGCTCTTCTAAAAGCTATCTACGGAGATGAATCCTACAAACTTCTGTCCGAAGAAGAAATTCGTTTCCAATGCGACTGCAGTAAAGAACGCTTTATGAACGCTCTAGCTAGCCTGCCAAGCTCTGACCTACAAGAAATGAAGGATGAAGATCACGGAGCTGAAATTATCTGCCAATTCTGCCAAACAACTTATAACTTTGACGAGAACGACCTGGAGGAACTCATCCGTGACAAATCTTAATACACCTTTTATGATTGGCAATGTTGAGATTCCCAATCGTACCGTTTTAGCACCCATGGCGGGGGTAACTAACTCTGCCTTTCGTACCATTGCAAAAGAGCTCGGAGCTGGCCTTGTGGTCATGGAAATGGTCTCTGACAAGGGTATCCAATACAACAACGAAAAAACTCTTCATATGCTTCATATTGATGAAGGAGAGAACCCAGTTTCTATCCAGCTCTTTGGTAGTGACGAAGATAGCCTCGCACGCGCAGCAGAATTTATCCAAGAAAATACCAAGACCGATATCGTCGATATCAACATGGGCTGCCCAGTGAATAAAATCGTGAAAAACGAGGCTGGTGCTATGTGGCTTAAGGACCCAGACAAGATCTATTCTATCATTAACAAGGTTCAATCAGTCCTTGATATCCCTCTCACTGTCAAAATGCGTACAGGCTGGTCTGACCCATCCCTAGCAGTAGAAAATGCCCTTGCCGCTGAAGCTGCAGGTGTTTCTGCCCTTGCTATGCACGGTCGTACACGCGAGCAAATGTATACTGGCCATGCGGACCTCGAAACTCTTCACAAGGTTGCACAAGCTCTGACTAAGATTCCATTTATCGCTAATGGTGACATCCGCACTGTCCAAGATGCCAAACAACGCATTGAAGAAGTCGGTGCTGATGCTGTCATGATTGGTCGAGCTGCTATGGGTAATCCTTATCTCTTCAATCAAATCAATCATTACTTCGAAACGGGAGAAATCCTTCCTGATTTGACCTTCGAAGATAAAATGAAAATCGCTTATGAACACTTGAAACGCTTGATTGATCTCAAGGGAGAAAAGGTTGCTGTCCGTGAATTCCGTGGTCTAGCTCCTCACTATCTCCGTGGTACATCCGGAGCTGCTAAACTTCGTGGCGCTATTTCACAAGCAAGCACACTGGCAGAGATTGAAACTCTCTTACAGTTAGAGAAAGCATAATCTTTTGTCTACATCACAAAAAAGGCAAAGCTCAAAATGAGCCTTGCCTTTTTATATATTCTCATCTTGCAAATCTAGTTGCTTCACTCTAGCTATATAGTAGGACATAATCAAAAACAAATTGAAGCTGACAATCCAAATCGACCATTCATGGAGAAAATGCATCGATACAGCTAAACTAATTGCCCCCAAAACGAAACTACCGACAACGATTCCATAGTTCAAGGCTTGACGGCGATATTCTTGGATATTTCCTTCTCCCCTAGTTAAGCGATACAAAGCGGTCAACATCTTTCGGTAATTTCCAGAGGTCATAAAAATGACATAGGGATGATCTTCAATCAAACTACCCGTAAATGTTAGCATCATCATTCCTGTTCCAAAAGCAATAAAAGGAACTTCAAGTAAAGGAAATCGTGAAAAGAAAGGTAGAATAAGGGTTCCGATAAATAAGGGAAGTAGCATCTTAACTCGCCAATAGGCTGTTTTACGATATTCTTTCACGTGTAAGGCAAACAGAAACCCTATGGAAAAGAAAATAATAGAACAGAATCGCAACATGGTATTGATGACATGTGAGTCATGCCAATCCGATATCAGAAGAAGAATGTTCCCTGTCTGTGTAGCCACCAAACTATGGTACTGGATGTGACAGAACACATCCAAAGAACCACCGATAAAGCCAAGAAACACTCCCATGAGTCGTGTATTTTGAGGTAAAATTAATTTATCCGCCATTGATTTATCACTCATTCCCTTTTGATTCATTTATTATACCACTTCTATTAGAGAAATTAAGTGAAAAACAGTTGAACTACTCTTTTATAAATCTAAGTCTAGACAAGATTTGAGGCGAGGCGGCTTTCTATGGTTGAATCAAAACAACACTAGATACCGTACCATCTGCACCTGTTGTAATTTGGATGACTTTTCCACCACCTACTTCAGCATTGTATTTCCCATCATCAAGAGTATAAGAATAGCTTTGGATAGAATAGTTTTCTTTCTTACCATCAGCAGATTCTACTGTAAACTTGCCACCTGATGAAACAGTGATAGTTTCACCATTAGCGCCCTTCCAATTTCCAGCTGCAGCCGAAAAATCTTTGTCCACCATAGTCAAGACTCCTTTATAACGTTTGTTATGTTCTGCTTGCTTGTCTTGAAGTTTGCGATCAGTTGTTGGATCATAAGTTGACTGATTCGATTTTGCTTGTGTTCCTTCTTGATTTGATGGGGTTTGAGAAGTCGTCTGCTTAGCAGAAGATTTTTGATTCTGCTTTGTTTCTGGCGCTGTTGTTGCTTGCGATTGATTAGCAGTAGACCTTGACTGATCAGAGGATGACGACTTAGTGTTTTCTGATGTAGTTGATGACTTCTGAGTCTTGTTATCTTTACTTGAAGAACTTGCCTTAGAACTAGAAGATGCTTGTGTTGTCTTACTAGAACTATCACTCGCAGTGTTCTCTTTCTTATTACCACAAGCTCCTAATAACAAGGTTGAAGCCAATACGGCAACTGCTAGTAAACGAATGGATTGTTTTGTTTTCATAATATTCCCCTCCTGTAATCCTTTTGAAACGTTGTGTAATATTTCTGTAATATTATTGTAATATTTGTACTGGTTTTTGTCAACTATTTATATAAGTTTTTTAGCAAATTTATTGATACTTTTTGTTTGCTTTCACCTCTCCTATCTCTACTATTCGTAAAGAATTCAAAAAAGAAGATTCTTTCTACTGAAATGCTATATTTTAATAGTGTAATCGCTTGCATTTTTTTTCTTGAAGGGATATAATAAAATTGAAATAGGATATTGGAGGTGTAGCCCTATGTCAAACAAATATTACAAATATCTTCCTTGGATGATTATTGGTGCTTTCTCTTCTTATGGGGTTGCTACTCATTACGCTCAGACAACATTTGATTTGTTCTACTTAAACACTATTTTCATGATTGTTTATGTGGCTCTAATGTACTTACACGAACATTATTTAAAATATAAATACAAAGATCTCTTCATTCGAACCATGAGTAATTCTAATAAAGATAAACATCCTTAAACAAAAAGAGGTCGGGATAAAATCCCGACCTCACTTTTTTATTTTAATCGATAAATAGTGATGACTTCCTTCTGAGGAATCCGTTTAAAACCAACTTCCTCTAAGCTGTCTCCATATTTCTCTAAGAAACTCTCACTCGTATCTGATTTCCCTGGGCATAGAGTCTCAATGAGGGCTAAACCATCACTCGCTGTGAACTCATCCTCTAGTAGATAAAGGAAATGAGGGTCATAGTCGATAGCTTTTTGAATTTTCTGGATGGATGTTTGAATAATGGATAAGTGGTCAAATGCAAAGTCCTTCTCTTTCAGTTCTTTGCCATCCAAATAACACTTACCTGTGTGAAAATCAACATCTACAAGAAGGACTTCTTTTGCATCATCTCCTGCCTGGACCAAGTCAAGCGCTCGGTTCGGTAGGTAAACCAAGTGGGCAATGGTAACTGTCCACCCTCTGGGATCACGGCCAGGTGTAGATACCGTTACTAGTTGTTCAATCTTTTCTAGTGGAAGATCAAGATTGATTTCTTCTTTTACCTCACGTTGACAAGCATGGGCAGCATCTTCCCCCTTATCCATAAATCCGCCAACTAGCGCTAAACAATTTTGGAAAGGATGTGCCTTCCGACGAATCAGAAAGAGTTTCATTTTTCCTTCTACAAAGCAGTAAGCTACCATATCCACAGTCACGCTTGGTTTTTCATACTGAGGGAGTTCTTGCTGGTGATACCACTCAAGAAACTCCTCCTGGCTTGCATGAACTTCAAAATACTCTTTTTCTGTCATCCCGGTTGGAATAGTTTGATTCATCATCTTCTACTTCCTTTCTGCATTGATGGCAATGAAGGGTTTCTCTCTACTGTAACTGGAGTATCCTAGTTCTTGTTTTTATACAATGTCAAATTTCAATTGACCAGCTTTGACGCCAATCTTAAGTGTCTTACCTTCTTTCAGTTCACCTGTAAGAAGGAGTTCTGCTAGTTTGTCTTCTACTTCTGTTTGCAGAGTTCTGCGCAGTGGCCGAGCTCCCATCTCTGGATCATACCCTTTCTGAGCTAAAAGCTTCAGGGCAGATGCTTGGAGTTTCAAGTCAATTCCTTTTTCTGCTAGGCTTGCAATCAGTGGTTTGACCATAATCTTAACCACTTCCTGCATATCTTGACTTGACAAGCTATGGAAGACCACTTTTTCATCAATACGGTTGATGAACTCTGGACGATAAGTTTTTTTCAACTCTTCAAACATTCGTTTTTCCATATTTTCCTGATCAAAACGAATATCCTTAGCTCCAAAACCGACTGTCTTGTCATCACGAAGAGCTGTCGCACCAAGGTTCGACGTCATGATAATGATGGTATTTGAAAAATCAACCTTACGGCCTTTACTGTCCGTCAAGACACCATCATCCAAGACCTGCAAGAGAACATTAAAGATATCTGGGTGCGCCTTTTCTACTTCGTCAAAGAGAAGTACTGAGTACGGTTTATTACGAACCTTCTCGGTCAACTCTCCGCCCTCTTCGTAGCCTACATAACCTGGAGGAGCTCCGTTGAGACGGCTGGCTGCAAATTTCTCCATGTATTCACTCATGTCAAAGCGGATAAGGGCTGACTCGTCATCAAAGAGAACTTCTGCCAAGGCCTTGGCCAATTCAGTCTTACCAACACCTGTTGGTCCTAGGAACATAAAGGATCCAATTGGACGTTTGTTATTGCGAATACCTGATTGATTTCGGCGGATGGCACGACTGATACTAGATACAGCTTGTTCCTGTCCAATAACACGTTTATGCAATTCAGCTTCAAGGTTGAGATACTTCTTGGCATCCGTTTGTGTCAATTTTTGAACTGGAATACCTGACAAGCGACTTAAGGTTGTCAAAATATCAGATTCTTTTACGACATCTTTGTAAACAGGTGCTTCCTGCTCTTTTGAAATGAGTTGCGCTGCTTGCTTCCATTTGCCATCCATCAAGGCCTTATCAGCTGGAGATAGACCTGACTCGTCTGCTTTCACATGCTTCGATTTGTTTTGGACTGTCGCTGCTGCTTCATCCAAAAGGTCAATCGCTGAGTCTGGCAAGTGACGGCTTGTCAAATAGCGATGCGCCATTTTAACAGCTGTTTCGACAGCATCGTCTGTAATTTGGACATGGTGGTGCTTCTCATAAGTTGCTTTTAATCCTTGTAAGATTGCCATACTGTCCGCCACGCTCGGCTCTTCAATCATCACTTTTGCAAAGCGACGAGAAAGGGCTGCGTCTTTTTCGATGTGTTTTTGATACTCTTCCTGAGTAGTCGCTCCGACAGTTCTCAGAGTTCCACGTGCCAAGGCAGGTTTCAGGATATTTGCCGCATCCAAGGTCGAATCAATCCCACTTCCTGAACCCATAATGGTATGAAGCTCATCAATAAAGAGGATGACCTTGCCATCTTCCTCGATATCTTTGATGATATTGTTCATACGTTCTTCAAAATCCCCACGGAAGCGAGTTCCTGCAACCACATTCATCAAGTCAAGCTCTAGAACACGCATCTTAGCCATTTCAGCTGGTACATCTCCATTAGCAATTCGCTGCGCAAGCCCAAGTGCTAAAGCTGTTTTACCAACGCCCGCATCTCCAACTAAAACTGGATTGTTTTTGGTTTTACGGCTCAAGATTTGAATCATACGAGAGATTTCTTGATCACGTCCGATAACTGGCTCCAATTTGCCTGAACGAGCTTGCTCTGTAAGATCATGAGTGTAATCTTCCAAACCACCACTTGGAGTTTGAGGCATGCCCATCATATTGGCCATAGAATTTTGCTTGTCTGCTACTGAGCGATGGCGCTGACGCAGAGCTTTCAAATCTTCCTTTGTCCAACCAGCACGCGCTTCAAGGCTACGACGAAGTCCAGCAATCTTGACTTGGTCTTTCTGGTCTTCATAAGAAAAGCCAGCTTTTTCCAAAATGCGAGTAGCTAAAGCATTACCGTCATGCAAGATTGCGTAGAGAAGGTGCTCAGTCCCCAATGCTTTTGCATGTACAACGGAGGCAACATGTTCCGCCTCCAACATCAAGACGTTTAAACGATAAGAAAAAGGGAGTTCCTGATAATCTTCCTTGTGGCTATAGTTGGCCTCTGTTAATTCAACAGCGACCTCCTCTAAACGATCAATCTCATACGGGAATTCGTTCAAAGTTGCTCCAGCAACACTGTAGCTATGATTAGCCATAGCAATCAGTAGGTGCCAAGACTCCAGGTAGTCTGCGCCAAAGCGACTCGCCACTAGAAAGGCACTGTCTATACATTCTCTCAATGCTTTTGAATATTTCATGTAATTTTATTTTCCTTTTCTATCTACTTCATGCAATATCTGACGAAGCATATTCGCACGAATATAATCAGCTTCCTCGCCCAAAACACGATCTGAGGCCGTTGCAACTAACAGATTCATCTCCTGACGAGTCAAGAGTTCTTGTTCAAGTAAAAGTTTTAAAACATCTTCAAAGATGACTTGGCTGACTTCTTCACCTACTGAATACAATAAATCGCGGAGCATTTCATGGTGGTTGGAGAATTCAATTCGGCCAATCCGAATATAGCCTCCACCTCCTCGCTTACTCTCAACTAGATACCCTCTACTCTCTGTAAAACGAGTTTTAATCACATAGTTAATCTGGCTAGGTACGACTTGAAAGGTATCCGCTAGCTGGCTACGTTGCAATTCGACGATACCAGATTGTTCTAAAATCGCCTTGATATAGGCTTCAATATGATCCGATGTATTTTTAAATTTCATAGCTTGCTACCTCCTTCTCAAACTTTGACTATCTTTGACTATACTATCATTTACGACTCCATAAGTCAAATTTTTAGAGCTCAAGCCTTGAAAATACTGACTTTTAAAATTGCTCCCGATAGCAAACGATGCCTTATTCCATTTTCTATTCTACACTTATGTTATAATAAAAAAGTTACAGCTCGCTTTCAAATCCTTTGAAAGTATGTTATTTATCATCAAATCTAAGAAATATTTCGTAAAGTCTAGAAAATAAAACTTCGGTATCATTAATGGTATACCGAAGTTTTTTGTAGTTTAGGTTGTTTTTCGTTCACTAGCTATAGTTCATATCTATCATCGAGAGAAAAAATCTCTCCAGTAAGGATTTTCTCTATCAAAAATTCTAACTTCTTCTTCAGTCATATTGTGAGGATAATCACGAAAAAGGTTATAAATTTTTTTCTGGTCAAAGCTGAATAATATTTCTCCTCTAACATCTATCTTATCAATCCACCAAACTTTTGACTCTTCACTATCTTTGTAAAAATCACTGTACCCTTCAAGATTAGACTCCGAAAAAATGGGTTCATCTATTTCATCGAATGGGTCTTGTTTGCTGTAGTCATTTAGTTTATTATTTAACATTATTTAATCACTTTTTGTTATCTCTTAAAATTACCACCAGGTAAATGATTTCTCGCTTGGTAATTCTCCTCTATCCCACATCTGCTTCACTGCTCCACGAGCCTTGTTTGCATAATAGGGTGCCCCAAGTTCTTTATCATAATTTGACTCGATAGCAACTGTAACTTCACCAGTGCGCTCATCAATCTCAATCAAACCTGGGTCACGATTTTCCGGAATATACCAATATCCTAAAATACTAGAATTGAAAATTTTAATTAGTTTCAACATTGCTTTTTCCTACATACTATATTTTCCAAAGAAGTTCAAGTCATTTAGTACCACACAACTTGCCCTGATTCTTTCAAGCTACCGTCTTCATTTTTTAGATTTATAATACATTTTGACACATTGAACGGATTGATTGCTATAGTTTCTATGCAAAACGCTATGATTGACTATCCGATAGCGTAAATACTGCCACTTTATTCATCAATTCATCCTCTGTGTAGTCAATTGCAAATGTATTCATTTCAAAAAAAGATTTTGGTGGAGTTGAATTTATCATAGGGAGACTATTTATCCTATACTCTTTGTCTCCAATTTTTACAAATTGATTAACTCTTAATTCAGAAAAATCTGGATCTTCAACTGTAATAGAGACCAAACGATTTGCAATTCTGTAAACATCAATGATTCTATTTCTCATATAATTACCTACTACACAAATACTTGATTTAAAGTAAGCACCTCGGCCATTAACATTAAATTCAAGATCTGTATCTAAATATTTTTTAATTTCTTCTTTTTTCATCACAACACCATACATCAATTATATCACTTTTTATCTATCAGAATTCCCATTTATAGACAAAAAAGAGCTGGCAAAGAATAATCTTCACTAGCTCCCTTCATTTCTAACTATTTAAACCCAATTCTGCTAAAATTTGCCGTTTATAGGCAATTTTTTGAACTTCCTTTTCTTCAGTTTCAGACCAATCAAGTTTGATTTCAGCAACAATCTGTCCCGGTCGATTTTTCAAGATATAGATACGGTCGCTAAGGTTAAGGGCTTCCTCTATACTATGGGTGATGATTAAAGTCGTCAGGTCTAGCTGTTTATGAATCTCAAGATACCAGGCATGAAGTTCCATCTTAGTCATCTCATCCAAGGCGCTAAAGGCCTCGTCTAGAAGAAAGAGCTTATGCCCAAAAAGATAGGTACGAAGCAAAGCAACACGCTGGCGCATCCCACCACTGAGTTCATGAGGGTACTTATCCCTTACAGCCGTCAACTGAAAGGTAGCAAGGATTTCGTCTGCACGGGCAATGGCTTCCGCCTTATCCACCTTTTGAATTAAGAGGGGCAAGATGATATTTCCTAGCACCGTCTTGTGTTCCAAAAGCAGATCCTTTTGTAACATATAGCTCACGCGCCCCTTGGGATTTTCCTCTCCATCAAGAATGATTCGTCCAGACTGGACTTCTAAAATGCCTGCAATCAGGTTAAAGAGAGTGGTCTTCCCTACACCACTGGGGCCTAGGATAGAGACAACTTCACCTGAAGTCACTTCTAGGTTGATATCCTCTAAAATCTTTTCATTGTCGTAGGCATAGCTTACGTGTTCTAGTCTAATTTCTGTCATTATTTTACAAATTCGTTGGTAAATCCTTTATCTGTCAAGTCTTCCTTGAGGATTCCATTTTCCTTATCCCATTTGTAGAAGGCATTCCAGCGGTCCGCATCAAATTGTCCCCATTTGTCCTTGTCGCTTGCGTATTCTTTTGACAAGTATTTTTGAGATTCAATGACAAAGTCACGTTTATCCTTTAACTCAGGGGCATTCTTGATCAAGATATCAGCTGCTTCTTCTGGGTGCTCCATGGCATATTGGTAGCCTTTTTTGATGGCTTGGATAACTTTGCGAGCTTCTTCTTTGTTGTCTTTCAGATAATCGTTGTTAGCGATGATAACTGGTGAGTAGTAGTCAAACTCTTTTACATAGTCTTTCAAATACATAAAGTTGGCATCCACACCTTGCGATTTAGCAAGGATTCCATCCCAACCATAGTAAATCCAGGCAGCATCAAAAACGCCATTGGCAATCGGTGTGATTGAGTTTGAGTCGTTGTTTGGTACTTTTTCTACCTTCTCAAAGTCTCCACCCTGAGATTCTACCAAGGTTTTCAACATAGCAAGTTCCGTTGGGTCATTCCAGGTTCCGTATTTCTTCCCGACCAAGTCTTTAGGACTATTGATATTATCAGACTTACGAGAGATAATCACTGATGTGTTGTGTTCTACAATCGCTGCAACGGCAGTAATACCTGCCCCCTTTTCTAATTTCTTAGCCATGTAGTCTTGGAAGTAGATAGCAAACGGTGCCTTACCGTTGATAACTAAATCAGATGAGCTTTCTTCTGGTGGCAATTTCAAGTCCACGTCCACTCCAGCTTCCTTGAAATAACCTTTTTCTTTAGCTACATAAAGCCCTGTATGGTTGGTATTTGGTGTCCAGTCTAGGATAAAGTCAATCTTCTTAAGTTCTGCTTCTTTGTTATCCTTAGAAGCAGTTCCTTGTCCACAGGCCACAAGCACGACAGCCAAAAGTGCTGTTAAAATCGTTAAAAACACTTTCCATGTTTTCTTCATTTTTATTTCCTCTTTTCTTTTTCTAAAACGCTCTTTAAGTACGTTTCCATTTAATCACATATTTTTCACTAATATCGACCAACTTCATACCCAAAAGGCTGATAATCGACACCAGAATAATAATCGCAAACATGGTATCATACTGAAACAGTTTTTTAGACTGAATCATGTAAACACCTAGTCCTTCAAAGCCTCCCAACCACTCAGATACCACCGTTGTGATAAAGGCGTAGGAGACACTGACCCTCAATCCTGCATAAAAGTAGGGCAGGCTGACAGGGATTTTAAAATGCCAAAGGATTTGCCAGGGATTTGCACGCATCAGACTAAACAAGGTCAGCATATCCTTATCACAATGCCTGAATCCATCTAAAATACTGACAATGATTGGGAAGGTTGTCGTCAAGATAATCAAGACAATCTTGGGCAAGATTCCATAACCTAACCACAAGACCAAGATAGGAGCTATAGCAATGGTCGGAATGGTCTGAACAACTACCATCATAGGGTAAATCAAGTCATTGAGCCAACCCAAACTATCCATAAGGACGGCCATGATACAGGCTATTAAAACACCCAAGACCAAACCTAGCAAAGCTACTCTCAAAGTTGCCCAGCTATGGTACCAAAGAAATTCTCTATCACGAACAAAAGACTGAAGAATTTCAAGAGGTGTCGGCAAGATAAACTTTGGTAGGAGTTTTAACAAACCCGCTACCTGCCAAAAAGATAAGACACCCAAAAATCCTAGCAGACTAATATGCTGTCTCATGATACTTTTCAAGTTTCTCATCGATGCTTAAAATCTCTCCTACATTTATTTTCACATTGGCAAAAACATTGTCTGCCCCTTGACCTGCTACCTCTAGCGCTTCTTTGAGAATGCGCATCAGTTCATCAAACTCTCCCTCTAAGACTGTTTCAAAAGGCGTTACGACCATCGTCACTGATTGAGCTTGTAGATAAGCTATTACCTGATAAATCACTGCTATTCGATCAATTCCTTGTGATAAGGGTAAAACTTGCAAGGCAATGCTTGCTTTCATAAAAATCTCCTCTTCTCAGGTTTTCTTTTAACAAAAAGAAAAACCTTTTTCATATATGAAAAAGGTGCAAAAATAGGCCAAGTATCGTTCCCTACGCTGGCATTACCCAGATCAGGTGCGGTCGAAGTTTAACACTTCCTCTCAGACTGTACACAGACTCCCATATATTATATGGACATATGATAACGAAAAATAAATAAGATGTCAAGGAAACTGCTTACAGAAAAAGAGACGAAAAACCGTCTCTTTCTATTAAAGCATAGGTGCAAATAACTGTGTCACTTCTTTAATCATCATTTGATACCAGGTAGGATTTATGGTATCCGAGAAAATTTCTTGCGACTCTTCGAAAATTTCTTCAAAATCTTTGCGAATATCCGCGATTGACTCTGTTTTGTAGAGTAGTACTGCATTTTCATAGTGGTGAACCAAGCTACGATAATCCAAGTTAATCGTACCTACAGCTGCGAATCGATCATCAACAATCATTTGCTTACTATGGATAAAACCAGGAGTATACTCAAAGATACGTACACCAGCAGACAAAAGGTCTGGATAAGATCCTCGAGTTACCAACTGGATGAGCTTTTTATCCGGTATATATGGAGTTACAATTCGTACATCTACGCCTCGCATAGCCGCATTTTTTATATCCTCTGTCAAATCATAATCAATAATGAGATAAGGCGTTGTGATATAGACAAAATCTTCCGCTTGATTAATCAAGTTTTGATAGACAATTTTACCCACCTTCATCTGGTAGATTGGTTTTGGCCCACTGCCATATGGGATACAAAGTCCACTACCGGATCGTGTCTGATTTTCTAAATGATACTGATCAAAGTCACTGATTTCTCCACGGTTGATGTACCAGTTCATGAGAAATAGTCTGGTGAAGGCTTGAGTCGCCGGACCATCTATACGAATCCCACTATCTTTCCAGTGTCCAAAACGTTCAATCTGATTGATGTATTCGTCTGCAAGGTTAATCCCTCCAGTATAGGAAATTTGCCCATCAATGACTAATATTTTTCGGTGGTCACGGTTATTATAGGCCACCGTCATACGAGGAATCACCTTATTAAACTTATGAGCATCAATTCCTTTAGAACGCAAATGAACCGTATAATCTCCCGGCAAGGTCACCATACAACCAATATCGTCGTAGAGCATCTTGACTTCAACTCCCTGGGCTGCCTTTTCTTCTAGAATTTCGAGCATGCTATCCCACATCAAGCCCTCTTCGACAATGTAGTATTCTAGAAAAATAAATTTTTTAGCTCTCTTTAGATCCTCCAACATCTGCTGCCACATTTCTTCTCCATTTGCGAAAAATTGTGAATCTGTATGCTCATAGACTTCCGCATTGCTATCCATATGTAGCAAAGCGTTGATAATCCCGTAGGCAGATTTATCTGTTTCTTGTAGGTTCTGATGAAGACTATCTTCATGCTTCTCTTGTAAAGTAATCGAACGCAATTCTCTGAGTTGTTTCAGCTCTTTTTTTGATAGTCGGCGCTCACCAAACATGATATAAAGTAATGGACCAAACACAGGCACAAAGGTCACAATCAACCAAGTCACCTTGCTCTCTGGCGACATGGAACGATTGACAATCGCTATAACGGTTGCTACGCTGATAAAAAATACAAGAGTCACCCAAATAATTGGTGCAATCTGGCTCATGTAAAGAATAATGCCAAAAATAACAAATAATTCTACCAGAATTATCGCAATACTAAAGCCATACTTGGACATCAATAATCGAAATTTTCTGATTCCCATATCTTCCTCTCAATTTCTAAGTATACTCCCTAATATACTGTCTGAAAACGCTTATTACCTTCTAGTATACTTAGTTTCATAAAAGTTAGCAAGCTTTTTCTGTATAGGCCGATAGTTCTACGTTTAAAACTAATTTAAAAAGCAGGCCACTTATAGGTGCCTGCTCTTATTTTACAATTTCAAAGCCAACATATTAACCGTCATACCAGCTGCAGTTCCCATCAAGAAGATGGTATCTCCTTCCTTCACATAGCCATGATCTAGTGCATAGGCCAATCCAAAAGGTACCGCAACGGAAACCATATTCCCATACTCACTGACAATATTGAGATACTTGTCTTTGCTAACTCCTAATTTATCCATGACAAGTGGTAATGCTCGACTAGCTTGGTGGGGAATAATATAGTCTACAGCATCTTTAGAAATACCAGATTTCTCTTGGAATTCTTGGAACATTTCTGGAATGACACGAGCAGAAAGCAAGAGGATTTTCTTCCCTTTCATATCAAACATGAAATTGGTCTTCGTTTCTTCAGAGTACTCTTTTGGTTGATATGAAGTCAAACCTCCACGGATTTCAGTATCGTGAGCTCCCTCTGACCAAGTACGTTGAAGGCTTGCTATCACTCCCTTATCCTTGTTACTTGCTTGGAAAATAAAGGCTGCGGCCCCATCACCAAAGAGTTCATAACTTTCTTTTTGCTTTGGATTGAGACCCAAGCTACCAACTTCACTAGATACAATCAAAACGCGATGATATTCTCCTGCTTCAATCAAATATGACATCGTTGATAGAGCAGAGATAAAACTTGTACAAGTCGTATTGATATCCATAGCTGGAATAGAAAGTCCTTTTGCCACGCGCTCATGAATCAAAGCAGCTGTACACGGAATAGGTTGAACACCAACCGCACTAGCTGATACAAGGCAATCAATGTCTTTAATACTTAAGTTTGCATTTTCAAGCGCAGCTTGGATAGCTGCTTCTGCCAAATCTAGCTGTGTTTCTTCATTTTCTACGACACGGTAACGGGTTTGGTCTTTAAATTGCACTGTATTTTTTGGAAGGTAAACTCCATAGCCTGCAATTTCTACATGTCTTTTCACTTCTGTCATAATCTTTTGTCCTTTCATAAACGTTGGATACGTTTGAGCTTACGGCTTGTATCCCAGTGATAATCTGAAAATTGTATTTCAGGTGCTTTAAACTCTTTCTGTTGAGCTAAGAGTCTGAATTGCTCTGCGATTGCTGTTTCTACTTGCTCGTCCCTTCGACTCAGACAAACTTCCACTAACTTCTCAGAATGTTGTTTGACTTGGTAATCTCCGACATTCTCCACAAAGAGAATGCAACGTCTGATAAAGTCAGGATAAATCGTGACCTGACCTCCATCTTGTCCATCAAAGTAGAAGATGTCGTCAGAACGCCCTTCAACCTTGTCAATCCTTGTATAATGAGATCCACAAGGACAAGGTTCAGGATTTTCAACCAAGATATCGTTGAGCTGATAGCGATAAACAGGCTGACTGCTCCGCTTAAAATCAGTAATGACTGGATAAAAACGTCGATCATCCAAGTAGTGCTTTTCCACAAAGATGATATCTTCATTAAGATGCAGATTCCCAGCCGAACAAGTACAAGCTAGAAAACCTTCTGTTGCTTGATAGACTTGGTCAATAACTGGTAGTGCAAAAGCCGCAGAAATCCGTTCTCTGTCACTATCTTCCAAGATTTCAGCCACCGAAACGATTTTTTGTGGGTGAATGACTAACTCCCCAACTTTTAGACGCTTGCTCAATTCAATCAACATAGAAGCAGGCGCCACCACGATGGTCGGTTGATAATTGTTGAGGCGCTCGATATGCTCATCTGTATTCTTGAAAATATCAAAGTATTCTAAACGAATGAGCGCCGTATTGATGGTCTGATACAGCTCATTATCTGCTCTCAGGAAAAAAGCTATACGATGTCCAAAAAGGTGACCTTTGGGCAACATCTTTGCCAAGATAGCCGCCGCCCACATACTTCGTTCTTTTTCAGTCGTGATAAAAAGTCCCCGGTGTCCAGATGTTCCAGAAGACAGCCCAACAGCTATTTCTCCTTTGAGTTCTGTAAAATTTCGAGTCTTTTCACTTTCGATAGCCAAAGCTAAGGCCTCGTCTCGATCCACTCCTTGAGTATTAAGTTCATTGAAATGCATCATCATAAAAGCTTTATCCATATGGTCAAAGTCGTGAGGCACACCATTTTTAAAATAAGGTGATTTACGTTTTAGAAATTCCATATAGGCATCTAGTTGCTTTTTCTGATAGCTTTCTAAGGCTTCTCGAGACTTAAAATTATGAAGCCAACGAGTCTGGATAAAAGTTTTAAGAAAGGTTATTTTTTTCATACAAAATCCGCTCAATCCTTTCTATAGGGTCATGGCTGACAAGCGCTTCTATACCATCATTCAACACCTCTTCCAGCAACTCTGTTCCTTTAATATAGTCAGCCTTACTATCTTGAACCAAGGAAGGAATCAGATGCATCTGTTTCGTATAGGGTAAGAGGTCAATTCCCCAACAAAGATCCGCTGCGATAAAGAGATGATAATCTGGAATAAAGAGACAGGCTTGGCCCTTAGCATGCCCATCAATAGAAGCTACCAGGATACTTCCGTCTCCAAAAAGATCATTGGTGGAACGATAATTGAAGTTGGAGTTTTGCTGATCTGCCTTGATGACTGTCAATCTTTCCTCGAAGTCACTCGGCAAAAATTCTTTAAAAATTAAATCTTTTAGTTTTGGTTTCTTGTAAACATCATACACTTCCTGGGTTAGGATAAAGCTTGCGTTCGGAAAGAAGCTAGCCCCTCCTAAATGATCTGGATGTAGATGAGACAGCAGGACAAAATTAATTTCTTCTGGTTTAATTCCTTTAGACTTCAGCAAATGCGAAATCTGATCCTGTGCTGTCATTTGAACGGGCGTCCCCAAGCGATATAAAGCATATCTTAGTTTTGTCTTAATATCGTAGTGATAGCCAGTATCATATAGCAGATAACCTTTATCCCTGTGCTCAATCAAAAAGACACCTGCAGGGAAAGTCATCTTTCTATTCTTCACACCTTTAAAGAGCAAACCGGCATAACTCGTACAATATCCCGCTGGGAAATACTCAATGCTTTCGATAATCTTGGACATATTGTTCAATCCCTTCTGAAATACTAATTTTCGGACGATACTCCAATTCCCTCTCAGCCTTGCTAATATCTAGAGTTTGACTATAGCGAAGCAAGTAATAGGTATACCGAGTCAAAGCTGGCTCCCCTTTAAGGTTCAAGGTCTTATAGAGAAATTCTAAACTACTTGCAATTCCTGATAACAGAAATGCTGGAATTTTTCTATATTTGATTGGATAACCCAAACCTGTCAAACTTTCCTCCAGTAAATCTCTAAAAGCTCTCGGTTCTCCATTAGTGATATTATAAACCTCACCTTTTGCTTCTGGTACTTCTAAGGCTAAACGAATTGCGAGAGCAACATTTTCCACGCAAGTCATGTCCATGAGCTGACGCCCATCTCCAATTAAAGGAATACCAATTTTTTGACTAAGATTGATCACCCGTGGCAAGATGCTGGTATCTCCAATCCCAAACAATCCCCGAGGCCTCAAGATAATACTAGGAACATCTGGATAATCCTTAAAGAGTCTCTCCGAAGCCAATTTACTACGTATATAGTTATTGAGATTATTTTCCTCTGGTGCAGCACTTTCTTTGATCCCTAGTTGATCTTTTGGAGCAGCATAGATGCTTGGTGAGGATACATAGACTAAACGTTGCATACCTACTTGACGACAAGCATCAAGAACATATTTGGTTCCTAAAACATTAGTCTGATAAAAATCATCCCATGGCCCCCAAATAGTTGAAAGAGCCCCAGCATGAACAACCATGTCCATCCCTTGACAAGCCTCTAATAAATCTTCTGCCTTTGTCAAATCACCCTGAAAAAAACTGACAGAAGATTCTTCCAAGGATTGCCCTACCTGACTATTTCTACCAAAGGCTCTTACTTGATAACCATGTTCTACTAGTTCTTCTATTACATATTTACCAAGAAAACCAGTGGCTCCAGTCACTAAAACTGTTTTCATCTTTCATTTTCCCTTTCTGCCAGCAGACGATGGATTTCACTTTCTAATATTTCAGTCGGATGATAAGACTGCGCAGCTTGGCGTAAAGTCTCTAATTCGGACCAATCTTCTTTAGCCAATAGATTATCAAAAGCTTGTCCAATCGCTCTCGTATCCTCTTTGTTAGCAGACAGTGCAACTCCTGCTTCTACGCCCCGAACTGCATAGTCAAATTGATCATAGTCATGAGGAAGGATTAAGGCTGGTTTTCCGTAAATGATACATTGATAAAAAATACCAGCTCCTCCATGATGAATGACATAATCCATCTGAGGAATGTATTCCTTATAAGGGAGATAGGAAACTACAGAAAGGTTTTCCATAAGGTTCTCACATTGAAAAACTTCTCCACCCACACCACGTGTCACAAAAAAATGACAGTCTGGATGAGCTTTAGCAAGTTGCTTAGCTTGATAGATAAGATTTTCTTTAGCCCAAGCAAGTTGCGTACCACAAGTCACCAAGACTTTCTTTTGATTAGGAAAAATTGATAAATCTAACGGATAATCCTTTCCAGCCTCTACTGAAGCTCCTGAAGGCCCCACCCACTTGTAATGTTTTGGAAATCCTTTTTTTAACTCCACTTCTTTCATTCCAATACCAAGAATTGAATATGGAGAATATATGGTCTCTTGATCAAGTTGATTATATAATTTAAAATCATATCTCTTTAAACGATCACGCAATAAAAAAGATACAATACGTTTAACTAAACGGGTTGCTTTTCTCCCGATATATTGTATTGAAGCGTCCCAGCCATTATTAGGACTCCCCATTCCACCGATTAAACACGGTGGACCATCAGTCGTTTCTATAACAAATTGTGTAGCCATGGTAGTTATCCAAGGAATACCAAGTTGATTAGCTACAAGACCACCAGATAAGGTTATAAAATCAGCAATAACAATATCAGGACGATTCTCTCGCCATTCTTCCGACAATTGATCTGAAACTAAATTAATTAAATCCAAACTAGCAGAAAGTTGTTGATAGGCTGATAAAATTCCTAACTGCTTATCATTATTTGCTACCTTCTCAAACTCCTCAATATGACCTTCAAGTATAGTAACAACATTAAAACCAGCTGCTTCAGCCACAGATTTCTTCTGAGAACCTGTAAATAAACGAATTTCATACTGAGGATTATTAAGCAAAGGTGCTAAGAGATTCATTGTTGGATAAAGATGGCCACTTAAAGGGACAACCACAACATCAATTTTGATACTTTTCATATGTCTAGAATACCAAAAAATAAAAAAAAGAACTATCAATAAGATAATTCTTTGCTCAATTATTAGCCTTTGAAATGAAAATATAATAAAACATAAAAGAAAATGTGATGTAAATTCACAGGAAATAAGTTTAATAAATTTAAATTTAAGAAATAAAAAAAGGCAACTGCCTCAATTTAAGTATTGACCAATCGGGAAGACAGGATTCGAACCTGCGACACCTTGGTCCCAAACCAAGTACTCTACCAAGCTGAGCTACTTCCCGAATTAAATTGTTAATGCACCCTAGAGGAGTCGAACCTCTAACCGCCTGAT
>NZ_JBTHHY010000005.1:0-5190 GCF_054353475.1 Streptococcus sp. V919
AGCTAAGCGACTTCCATATCTCACAGGGGGCAACCCCCAACTACTTCCGGCGTTCTAGGGCTTAACTTCTGTGTTCGGCATGGGTACAGGTGTATCTCCTAGGCTATCGTCACTTAACTCTGAGTAATACCTACTCAAAATTGAATATCTATCAAATACCAAGAAAAACTTCGCTTTCATATTCTCAGTTACTTTGGATAAGTCCTCGAGCTATTAGTATTAGTCCGCTACATGTGTCGCCACACTTCCACTTCTAACCTATCTACCTGATCATCTCTCAGGGCTCTTACTGATATAAAATCATGGGAAATCTCATCTTGAGGTGGGTTTCACACTTAGATGCTTTCAGCGTTTATCCCTTCCCTACATAGCTACCCAGCGATGCCTTTGGCAAGACAACTGGTACACCAGCGGTAAGTCCACTCTGGTCCTCTCGTACTAGGAGCAGATCCTCTCAAATTTCCTACGCCCGCGACGGATAGGGACCGAACTGTCTCACGACGTTCTGAACCCAGCTCGCGTGCCGCTTTAATGGGCGAACAGCCCAACCCTTGGGACCGACTACAGCCCCAGGATGCGACGAGCCGACATCGAGGTGCCAAACCTCCCCGTCGATGTGAACTCTTGGGGGAGATAAGCCTGTTATCCCCAGGGTAGCTTTTATCCGTTGAGCGATGGCCCTTCCATACGGAACCACCGGATCACTAAGCCCGACTTTCGTCCCTGCTCGAGTTGTAGCTCTCGCAGTCAAGCTCCCTTATACCTTTACACTCTGCGAATGATTTCCAACCATTCTGAGGGAACCTTTGGGCGCCTCCGTTACCTTTTAGGAGGCGACCGCCCCAGTCAAACTGCCCGTCAGACACTGTCTCCGATAGGGATCACCTATCCGGGTTAGAGTGGCCATAACACAAGGGTAGTATCCCAACAACGTCTCCTTCGAAACTGGCGTCCCGATCTCATAGACTCCTACCTATCCTGTACATGTGGTACAGACACTCAATATCAAACTGCAGTAAAGCTCCATGGGGTCTTTCCGTCCTGTCGCGGGTAACCTGCATCTTCACAGGTACTAAAATTTCACCGAGTCTCTCGTTGAGACAGTGCCCAAATCATTACGCCTTTCGTGCGGGTCGGAACTTACCCGACAAGGAATTTCGCTACCTTAGGACCGTTATAGTTACGGCCGCCGTTTACTGGGGCTTCAATTCATACCTTCGAGTTACCTCTAAGCACTCCTCTTAACCTTCCAGCACCGGGCAGGCGTCACCCCCTATACATCATCTTACGATTTAGCAGAGAGCTGTGTTTTTGATAAACAGTTGCTTGGGCCTATTCACTGCGGCTGACCTAAAGTCAGCACCCCTTCTCCCGAAGTTACGGGGTCATTTTGCCGAGTTCCTTAACGAGAGTTCTCTCGCTCACCTGAGGCTACTCGCCTCGACTACCTGTGTCGGTTTGCGGTACGGGTAGAGTATGTTTAACGCTAGAAGCTTTTCTTGGCAGTGTGACGTCACTAACTTCGCTACTAAACTTCGCTCCCCATCACAGCTCAATGTTATAGAACTAAGCATTTGACTCAGTTCACACCTCACTGCTTAGACAGACACTTCCAATCGTCTGCTTTAGTTAGCCTACTGCGTCCCTCCATCACTACATACTCTAGTACAGGAATATCAACCTGTTGTCCATCGGATACACCTTTCGGTCTCTCCTTAGGTCCCGACTAACCCAGGGCGGACGAGCCTTCCCCTGGAAACCTTAGTCTTACGGTGGACAGGATTCTCACCTGTCTTTCGCTACTCATACCGGCATTCTCACTTCTATGCGTTCCAGCGCTCCTCACGGTACACCTTCACCACACATAGAACGCTCTCCTACCATACCTATAAAGGTATCCACAGCTTCGGTAAATTGTTTTAGCCCCGGTACATTTTCGGCGCAGGGTCACTCGACTAGTGAGCTATTACGCACTCTTTGAATGAATAGCTGCTTCTAAGCTAACATCCTAGTTGTCTGTGCAACCCCACATCCTTTTCCACTTAACAATTATTTTGGGACCTTAGCTGGTGGTCTGGGCTGTTTCCCTTTCGACTACGGATCTTAGCACTCGCAGTCTGACTGCCGACCATAATTCATTGGCATTCGGAGTTTATCTGAGATTGGTAATCCGGGATGGACCCCTCACCCAAACAGTGCTCTACCTCCAAGAATCTTAATGTCGACGCTAGCCCTAAAGCTATTTCGGAGAGAACCAGCTATCTCCAAGTTCGTTTGGAATTTCTCCGCTACCCACAAGTCATCCAAGCACTTTTCAACGTGCCCTGGTTCGGTCCTCCAGTGCGTCTTACCGCACCTTCAACCTGCTCATGGGTAGGTCACATGGTTTCGGGTCTACGACATGATACTAATGCGCCCTATTCAGACTCGGTTTCCCTACGGCTCCGTCTCTTCAACTTAACCTCGCATCATATCGTAACTCGCCGGTTCATTCTACAAAAGGCACGCTCTCACCCATTAACGGGCTCGAACTTGTTGTAGGCACACGGTTTCAGGTTCTATTTCACTCCCCTCCCGGGGTGCTTTTCACCTTTCCCTCACGGTACTGGTTCACTATCGGTCACTAGGGAGTATTTAGGGTTGGGAGATGGTCCTCCCAGATTCCGACGGGATTTCACGTGTCCCGCCGTACTCAGGATACTGCTAGGTACAAAGACTATTTAAAATACGAGGCTCTCACTCTCTTTGGCTGATCTTCCCATATCATTCTTCTATAATCTTTGAGTCCACATTGCAGTCCTACAACCCCGAAGAGTAAACTCTTCGGTTTGCCCTTCTGCCGTTTCGCTCGCCGCTACTAAGGCAATCGCTTTTGCTTTCTCTTCCTGCAGCTACTTAGATGTTTCAGTTCACTGCGTCTTCCTCCTCATATCCTTAACAGATATGGGTAACAGGTAGTACCTGTTGGGTTCCCCCATTCGGAAATCCCTGGATCATCGCTTACTTACAGCTACCCAAGGCATATCGTCGTTTGTCACGTCCTTCTTCGGCTCCTAGTGCCAAGGCATCCACCGTGCGCCCTTATTAACTTAACCTTACTTTTTTGACCTTTCAGTCATAAACTCTTATTAATACTACAGCGTTTTCGGTTTATTTTCTTGTTACTATTTGATATAGATATTCAATTTTCAATGTGCATTACTTGGTGATCTCTCACCAATGGAGCCTAGCGGGATCGAACCGCTGACCTCCTGCGTGCAAAGCAGGCGCTCTCCCAGCTGAGCTAAGGCCCCACAAGACCTCTCAAGACTAAACAAGACCAATGTGCTTTCCTTATCCTTAGAAAGGAGGTGATCCAGCCGCACCTTCCGATACGGCTACCTTGTTACGACTTCACCCCAATCATCTATCCCACCTTAGGCGGCTGGCTCCAAATGGTTACCTCACCGACTTCGGGTGTTACAAACTCTCGTGGTGTGACGGGCGGTGTGTACAAGGCCCGGGAACGTATTCACCGCGGCGTGCTGATCCGCGATTACTAGCGATTCCGACTTCATGTAGGCGAGTTGCAGCCTACAATCCGAACTGAGACTGGCTTTAAGAGATTAGCTTGCCGTCACCGACTTGCGACTCGTTGTACCAGCCATTGTAGCACGTGTGTAGCCCAGGTCATAAGGGGCATGATGATTTGACGTCATCCCCACCTTCCTCCGGTTTATTACCGGCAGTCTCGCTAGAGTGCCCAACTGAATGATGGCAACTAACAATAGGGGTTGCGCTCGTTGCGGGACTTAACCCAACATCTCACGACACGAGCTGACGACAACCATGCACCACCTGTCACCTCTGTCCCGAAGGAAAACTCTATCTCTAGAGCGGTCAGAGGGATGTCAAGACCTGGTAAGGTTCTTCGCGTTGCTTCGAATTAAACCACATGCTCCACCGCTTGTGCGGGCCCCCGTCAATTCCTTTGAGTTTCAACCTTGCGGTCGTACTCCCCAGGCGGAGTGCTTAATGCGTTAGCTACGGCACTAAACCCCGGAAAGGGCCTAACACCTAGCACTCATCGTTTACGGCGTGGACTACCAGGGTATCTAATCCTGTTTGCTCCCCACGCTTTCGAGCCTCAGCGTCAGTTACAAGCCAGAGAGCCGCTTTCGCCACCGGTGTTCCTCCATATATCTACGCATTTCACCGCTACACATGGAATTCCACTCTCCCCTCTTGCACTCAAGTTAAACAGTTTCCAAAGCGTACTATGGTTAAGCCACAGCCTTTAACTTCAGACTTATCTAACCGCCTGCGCTCGCTTTACGCCCAATAAATCCGGATAACGCTCGGGACCTACGTATTACCGCGGCTGCTGGCACGTAGTTAGCCGTCCCTTTCTGGTAAGATACCGTCACAGTGTGAACTTTCCACTCTCACACTCGTTCTTCTCTTACAACAGAGCTTTACGATCCGAAAACCTTCTTCACTCACGCGGCGTTGCTCGGTCAGACTTCCGTCCATTGCCGAAGATTCCCTACTGCTGCCTCCCGTAGGAGTCTGGGCCGTGTCTCAGTCCCAGTGTGGCCGATCACCCTCTCAGGTCGGCTATGTATCGTCGCCTTGGTGAGCCGTTACCTCACCAACTAGCTAATACAACGCAGGTCCATCTGGTAGTGGAGCAGTTGCCCCTTTTAAACAGTTATCATGCAATAACTGTTGTCATGCGGTATTAGCTATCGTTTCCAATAGTTATCCCCCGCTACCAGGCAGGTTACCTACGCGTTACTCACCCGTTCGCAACTCATCCGCTCGGTGCAAGCACCAAGCTTCAGCGTTCTACTTGCATGTATTAGGCACGCCGCCAGCGTTCATCCTGAGCCAGGATCAAACTCTCATTAAAAGTTTGAGTTCTCACTCATTTCTGTCACTGACAGATTTATTGTTTTTTCATTGTTCAGTACTATAACCTTAGTTATAGTGCCCTGCACATTGGTTCGTCTTGTTCAGTTTTCAAAGGTCTTTGTCGCGCTTGCGACAACTATATTAGTATATCACAGTCGTTTTTCTCTGTCAACAGGTTTTTTTAACTTTTTTAAAATCCTATCAACCTTAACCGCGATACACTCATAGTCCGTACGGGATTCGAACCCGTGTTACCGCCGTGAAAAGGCGGTGTCTTAACCCCTTGACCAACGGACC